>CAISYC010000019.1 GCA_903889565.1 uncultured beta proteobacterium | reverse complement strand
TGCCGGGGTATGTGTACGGCGGGTGCGTCGTGCTGATTTCTTGACCATCGAAAACTCCTTTTCGCCAGTCCGTCTTCGGACCAGCATTGTGACCGGAGTTTCCACTTATAGCGTTGTTCAAATTTCCGGAGCCACTTCTCCGAGAAAATTGCAGTAGCCACGAGGTAGCCAAGGCCCATCGACATCGATACCGCATCACCGCCGGTCTCACCCAAGGTGGTGGCTGCGATCTTTGTGACCCAGAAGATCAATGTGACCTCTGGAACCTTGCTGAACGTTAGGTCGCGGGTTTGGTTAATGGTGAGCCACTAAGAATCAGGGCCATGCCATTCCTGGCCCGAAATCGCTATTTGTTTTTTTGTTCTCGCGCTTCGTCCGACATTGCTTTACCGCCCTGCTGAATGTCTTTACCTGCGCCCTCAACGGTGTTGCAGCCTGCAAGTGAACCAAACGCTCCGGCCAGGAACAGCACAGCAAAAAGCGAAGTGAAATGTTTCTTGATCATTTGGTATCTCCGGGTAGTGGGGGCAGTGTAAGTAAAAATTGATTCAATGATTGTATCTGCGCGGTATTTTTCCTCGTGTTCCCACCTACGGTCTGTGCGATAGCGAACAGAGGAAAACAGCGAAACCTTTTATTTGAGTCGGTTACCGCACGGACGGCGGTATTCTGGAATGCTTCAATAAATCTTCTAATGCCTGCTTAAGCATCCTCGCTGAGGATCGGGCGTGCGATGGAGGTTTATATGTATATCGGCATCGGCACTCTTGTGCTCATAGTCCTTCTCGTTATCTTATTCCGTTAGCAAATCCCAATATGATTTACAAGCTGAACGTCACATCTACGTCACACATTCCCCGGATAAGTTAAATCGGGAGCAATCCCGCATGGTTTTCCTCCTCAACACCCTCGGTATCATGAGCCCGGTGGTGTTTTTTTTGGTGCGCGGCGGGTGGTCAAGTCGGCTGTGTGATCCTAACCGGTGCAGAAAATGTCCGGGGCACCAAAGTAGTTCCTCTCCGTCGTGGTTTCTTGTCCTTAAGACGAGGCTAATCCCCTGATTCCGTTCAAATGCAGTGGCGTCATATGGCAGGCATCCGATTTGCTTAGGGAAACTCTGATTAAGTAGTTGCAATGCTGTTGAGTGAGTGAACGCATGAGCGAATTGATCAAAATGAAGCCGTTTGCTGAGGTTCAGAGGTTCTCTGAACCCTTTTTTAGTATCAATGCTCGTGTCACTGGACACACGTATCCCGTTGCAGTCGCAGCAAACGATGCCGAACTCTATAGAGATTGGCCAGCGCACAGGTTACGAACAATCGATTGGCATTCTTCATGAGACCGCGATAGCGCACCTTGGCGAAACCGAAGATGCGCTTGATGATCAGGAACGCATGCTCGACTTTGGCGCGCACCTTCGACTTGGTGGTGTTCTTCGACTTCTCGGCTGCGGAGAGCGGATTGTTTCGCGTGGCCTTGTGGTGGGTGAAGTCCAGCGCGTTGGGTGCATGCGCCTTGATGACTTTGGTCTGACCGGTATATGCCGAGTCGCCCCAGACGCGGGTTTCCTGGCCGTGCAGCAGTTGCGGCAGTGCTTGGCTGTCGTGCACGTTGGCGGCGGTGAACGCTACCGAATGGATGAGCTTGCTCTGGCTGTCCGTGCCGATGTGCATCTTCATGCCGAAATACCACTGGTTGCCCTTCTTGGTCTGACGCATCTCGGGGTCGCGCGCATGGTCATTGTTCTTGGTCGAGGATGGGGCGCTGATGATAGTGGCGTCCACGATCGTGCCCTTCGCGACCTGGAAGCCGCACGCCTGCAGGTGGCGCCCGATCTCTTCGAATATGCGCTTGCCCAGATCGTGCTTCTCCAGCAGGTGACGAAACTTGCAGATGGTGGATTCGTCGGGCACTGGCTCGCGCCCCAAATCAATGCCCGCAAACTGGCGCATCGACACCGAATCGTTCAGCGATTCCTCCATTGCCGGGTCCGACAGATTGAACCAGTGCTGAAGACAGTGGATTCGAATCATCAGTTCGAGATCGGTGGGCGGGCGGCCGTCACCTGCTTTGGGATACACAGGGAACACCAGTGCGCACAACGTGCCCCACGGAACCACCTGATTCATATGCGCCAAAAACTCCGCCCGCCGCGTCGTCTTCGCGTAGCGCTCGAAACCCGCAGCAGCCAGTGTCATTTGTTTCATCGTTATACTTCCCTCGATTCGTCTCGTATTTGCTCTACAACGTACAAGACACTCGATCGGATGACTTAATCAGAGATTCCTTAGTTGTAAAGAGATATCTACGCCATTTGAACTATCGACAGAAATCACCGCTACCGTAAAGTGATGCTTCATCAACCTGCAATCGTATGATTTATAAAATGCCGAAATAATAAATGTATTGGAGGTAACGAGACTTAATAGAGGCCCCCCATGCTATTGATACATGATCGCAAACTCTTATCGAACTTAGATACGTCCAAAATCACCAAGGCGTTAGCATTTACCAAATGGACAAAGGTCGCAATCTGCGTTTTGCTTGCGGTTTGTTTTGCTTACGCGGACATAGTGGCGTCAGTTGAACTCATGCAGTCCGGTGCTGATATCGAGTTGGCACCTTAAGCGAACGCCCAGTGAAGACCGAAAAGTCAGCGGTAAAAATCAACCACGATCACGAGAATCTCATTCGTGAAGCGCGGAAATTGCGACTGCAATGTGTAGGTGATCATTTGCGCAGAACTGTCCCCTTGGTAATGCGCATTTTCTGGTTCGGTGGTGGAGTCGTTAACCAGCCAGTATCCGGAAAAGCCCCGAATGTTTTATTGGAGCCTCGTTAGCGATTTCCCTTTCAGGCCGTAATTGTCGCCCTGTAAATTAATCAGAGTTTCCTTAATTTAAATACCTCTCCACGCTTCCGCAGTGGTGGTTTTCAGCGCCCTTTGTTCCTCTGACTTAGGGCGTTTTTTGGGTTTTGGAATGAATTGCCTAGACGGGGCTGCTACTGACCCAAGTCAGGGCTGGGCCGCCGGCTTGAACGGCGGAATGTTTTCGTGAATGTAGACCGGCGTAAAGCTGAACAGATCGGGGTTGCCGGTATCAACCGTAACCAGCGTGCCGTGGACCTCGTCTTCGCCATGCACCATCAGGCGCGTGACATTCATGATGCGCCGCCGCCCCGGTCCGAACAACGGCTGGTCAATTACAAGATGATGGTAGTCGCCGTGAATCAGCAGCACCGGTTTGCCCCAGACAATGGCGTTGCGCTTCAAGGCGTCGAGCGTGTCGTTGAAGCCGGAGCGCTGGTCGGTGTCGGGCGGTTCGCGTTCGAACCGCGGGTTCGCCTGAAATGCCAGCACCACGGCTTTCGCGCCAGATTCGCGGGCACGAGCGAAGGCGGCATTGATCCACGCTAGATTGGCGGCGTTGCGTTCGATGTATTCGTTGACCGCGGCCTGATCGCGCTGCAGGTTGTTGTTGCTGCCGATAATATGTACCGTCGCGAACACGACGCCGGCTCGTTCCCAGCGCGCATTTTCGACAAACTTTGAATATCGCGCATCCGCAGCCTGCGAGGTTACGCGCAGCGGCATTTTGCCGAGCGATTGCGCGGGGTCGGGGAAAAACAGCCCGCGCACGCGCGCAAGTCGCTCGATCGGATCAAAGCCGCCGCTGTTCGGGCGGTGGCAGTCGGTCCATTCGTTGTCACCCGGCGTGTAGACGAGCGGGCCGTCAAAGGTGGCGAACATGTCGCGCACTCGCACGAAGTGATCGTCATCGCAACGCGTTTGTCCGCTGATAATGTCGCCGACGTGGACGGTGAACGCCGGCCGCAACGCATTGATGCGCGTGATCAGGCGCGCGAACGCGGCGTAGTCGCCGGGCAGGTTGTAGGGCATGTCGCCGATCGCCATGAAGCTGAAGCGTTCGCTGTCGGCGAGCGCGGGCAATGCAATCGCCGATGCGACGAGTACCGCGGCAAAAAACCGCGCGATCCGGACAAGGCGCATGGCGATCCCGAAAGGTCAAAAAAGAATTTGTCGGGACGGTTTAGTGCAGCCCGACCGTTCGTCCGGGGAACCCGCCCGCATCGAAGTAGCGGGTCGCGCCCACCATCTGGTATTGCAGCACGGTCCGGCGCCCGTTCGCCGCGGGTTTTGACCGCTGCGTTTGGCGGAAGAATTTGACCGCCTTGCCACCCGGCATGGCTTCACTAATCACACGACCAGCCAGCTTGCCTTCGCGCGATACGGGCAGGCCAAGAATTTTTGCAATGGTTTGCCCGATATCGGCATTGCTGACGGGCGCCTGATCGACGAACCCGCTTTTGAAATCCGGGCCGATCGCGGCCATGAAGTTCAGGGTATCGCCGCGGCTGAAGCTGCCGTGCATACCCTGGCCCTGCTGCAAGGTGGTGTCGGCAATCTCGACCGCGCAGTTGGTCGACTGGCTGCAACCGGTTGTGAAGCTCCGGAAGTTGATCACGATCGACGGTTTCGGCGTCAATGCAGAACCGCTCAGGTTGATGCTGGCCAGTGGCAGGGTGCCGGGGAATTGTCCCAGCGATTCGTCAACGAACAAGCCGCTGACATAATCCTGCTCGAGCAGCGCCGCAACGACTTTTGCCGCCAGTTTGCTGTCGCGATTGGGCAAATAGACGAGATCGGAGCCGCCGTTGGCGGCAACTATGGCATCGGGGTGATCCGGGTCTTTTCCGATCAAACCGTTGCCGGCTTTCGGGTGATTGTTTTCGACCACCGGGGCGTTGCGCGCATTGGGATCGAACAGCGGCAGCGCCAGCGCGTTGGCGAGATCGATGGCGACAAAGCCCGGCGGCAGAAAATTTGCCGGCACGTCCGCGTACGTTTGTTTGGCCGCAACGCTGGTCTTGCTTTCTTTGGATATCGTGGAAAACCCGTGATCGGCAGCAATCAGGATATCGGTGGTTTCGGCAAGTCCTTGCGCCTCGAGAGCGGCCCGCAGCTTTGCCAGATCGTTGTCTGCATTCCGTATTGCGGCCAGCGAGGTCGGGCCGTTGATTCCCGGGGTAAGCTGATTCAGGCTGTCGCCCTGGTTGTGCTGGGAGCCGTCGGGATCGCGTGACCAGAACACCAGCAGGAACGGTTTGCCGCGCGCCTTGAACATCGGCAGAACGACCTTGCCTGCGAAATCCGCGAAGTAGTCCTGCTGGATGACATTGGCCACCGTGGTGCCTGCCGTTTGCGCATCGCCGGCCTTGCCGTTCTCGCCGCGCGACGGTGGTGCGGCAGGAAATCCGCTCGCCTCCAACGCATCGATGACCGCTTTCGACAGCAGTATTCCGTTCGGCGTGCCGGTCGAATCATCGAGGACGATGGTGTTGTCGCCGGCCCGGGCGGTATGGTCAAAGACCAGCGTCGGGCCGACCTTGCCGATGGCAGCCGTGCTGTAACCGGCAGCGCGTGCCGCCGCGAGCAATGTGGTTTCGTTCAGAAAATTGCCGCTGAAATGTTCATCCAGCGTGCCGAGCACTGCATTGTTCTCAATGAATGGCGTGACACTGCCGTCTGCTGCGGCGACCGGAAACCCGGAGGATATGGTGTTGCTGAAAACGCCGGTATCGCCGAGGTAATGACCGGTTGCCATGGCCGATGAATTCGGCATCGTAAACGTCGGGAACAACGCATGACTGTTCCTGAAGTCGACTCCTTTATAGCGCAGAGCCGCCATAGCCGGCGCGTTCTCCGCGTTGACCATCCCCGCGCGCAGCCCGTCCGGCACAAACAGAATAACGTTGTGCGCTTGTTCTGCGGCACTTGCGAAGTGGGCCGCGAAAATCGCCGCGATACAGCCAATCGCGAAAAGAACGGGACGAAGATGCATGACGGGTTGTCCGGAGGTTTGAAGAGGACTGCCGGCAAAAATTAACAGGCGGTTGTTACCGTTACGTTACGCGGTCCCGAATTGGCGCCGGGATCGGGGTTTGCCGTGATTTATCCGTCGCCACGGCTGCATGTTGACATTGCGGTTAAATAACAGAGCAGGCACCCGCTCCCGCAAACAAAAATCCCGCCGAAGCGGGATCTCTGTCACTGCAGCAAAAAAAATATCAGGCGTCTGTGTGTTTCCGGTAACGAGCTGAAAATCCAAGCACGCCAAGACCGGCAAGCAGCATCGCGTAGGTTTCCGGTTCGGGAACAGGCGTGATCAGGTTGTAACCGAGCACATCCAGTTCTTCAACATCGATTGCAGATAAGCCTGCGTAGGCCTGTCCCGGCGTGCCGAAGGCGTCGAACTGGTCGGGCGTCGCGCTCGACGCCCAGTCGCGGGAATCTCCGCCGGGTCCCTGCTGATTGTTGTAGGCCTTCAGCAGTGTTTTACCCCCGTCTATCGAGAAATAGTTGCCGCTGCCGTTGCCGGGACTGCGCGAACCCGCGCCCGAATAACTAAAGGCATCAAGCAGGCTGTATTGGCCCCCGGCTACGCCGCTAACACTTCCACCGCTTAGCCCGATGCGACCCATGACTTCCGAGATTTCATGTTCGGCGGTACCGATAAAACTGTACAGCCCTGCGACCGCATTACTGCCGTTGAAGACGAGGCTGGAGTTTATGGTGATGGTCCCGTCCGAGGCGGCGGCATTGGCAGGTACCAGTCCAAGCGCTTTGGCGTCTGCCGTTGTGATGTAAAGGCTTGCGTTGTTGTTGGGGCCGCTGCCGTTTAGCGACCCGCCTGTGCCGATCGCGGTGAAATCGCCCGCACTCGTCGCGTCCTTTACGGCGGCCGTCTTCAGCGCCGACCAGTTCTCCAGATTGATGTAACTCGCGGATGCACCGACGGAGGACAGGTTTGGATCGGCGTTCCAGCTGATATTGATGGATATGGGGTCGCTGAAAACGCTGGTGAAAGCCGCCTCCGCAGTGGAGATATCAGTCAGCCAGCTGCTTTGCGTCGCACCGGACAGATTCGACAGGCTGGAAAATTCATTATTGAAGGTCAGCGCGTGGGCCGGCGAAATGACCACGGATGTTCCAAGAACAATCGCGGCGAATTTCCAGGAATTGAACATGGCCGTCATTCTTCGATGGTTGTCGGGCTGGCGCCACTTTGGTCAAAGCGGCATAAGTACAGTAGACCATGATTGGAGAGTCTCAATTTGAATTTTGTTTACGTCCGACTGGGCCGAACGGACTATGACGAGACTCCGCCAAGCCGGGGACAAAACAGGTGACGCGGGGCAGGGGGCGTGCCGCACTGCATCGGCTGGATTAATTGCGGCGATAACGTTCTGCCACGATCATCAGGCCGCTACGCGCTGCAGCCTGATATCGATTTCACGTTCGACAAAAAGCCATTCGGGCGAGGCGCGGAGTTCGGCAAGCAGGGCGTGGAACGCGGCGCTGTGTTCCGGAGCGAACTCGAACCAGGTCAGAAAATCGAACGGTTCCGGCCTGCCCAGATCGCGACAGTGGTGTAGGCGGCGCGCCACCTCTTGCAGGTATTTCATGCCGACCTTGATGTGCGCCGACTGCTCCTCGAATATTTGGCGCCGGTCGTCCTGCGACAACGCTCACCACGCCTGCGATTTGCGAATCGGAATCAGCGCGGCGTGCGTCGCTTCGGTGCGCGCAAGAAAGGGCTGGCGGTTGACCAGTTGCTTTTTCTCCTCGCGCATGACGTAGCGCTCGTTGCTGGTGACGCCGCGAAGTACCCATGATGCGTCCTGCGGGGTCGCATCTCCGGGTATTACGCTGAGATGCCTGGTTACGGGAACCGGCTCACCCATTACCGCGGTAATCGAATTGATCCGCCATGGGCCGGCATTGCCGCCGGCGAAGCTGAATAGACGCTGATTCATTGTTTGGATGTCGACTGCATCGGTATTGGTGGCAGCCTGCTTTGGCTTACTGTGCCCTAGCAACATTGCAGCAGGGCTACAGCAACAAGCCGTGAATATCGCCGCGCGGGAATGCCCGCGAGTGATGCGTCCGTTACTGGCTCTTCGCCTCCAGAATGCGCCGCGCCTCGCGTGCCTCGAAGAACTTCAGCACGTGATAGGTACCCCAGCCGATCAGCGCCGAGCAGATCAGAAATCCGCTATAGGCCACCGGCCAGTCGATATTGAAATCCTTGGTCATCATCGAGAATTCCGACATGCCGCCGATGCCCGCGAGGATATTGATCGGCATGAAGATGAGGCTGATGCTGGTCAGCTTCGACACGCGCTTGTTCTGGTTGATGTTGATGAAGCCGACCGTCGCATCCATCAGGAAGTTGATCTTGCCGAACAGAAAGTTGGTGTGGCCGTCGAGCGATTCGATGTCGCGCAGGATCTGCCGCGTTTCGTCCTGCTGCTGCACCGACAGCGATTTAGTGCGCATCAGGAAGGACAAAGCGCGCCGCGTGTCGAGCACGTTGCGGCGGATGCGGCCGTTCGAGTCTTCGCTGCGGGCAATTTCCGACAGCACCTGTGCCGCTGCGTCATCGGTGAGCTCCGGATTCAGCACGCTCTTGCCGACGGTTTCCAGATCGGAATAAACCTCCTCAAGGACGTCGGCCGAGTATTCGGCGTCTGCCGCGTAGAGGTCGAGCAGCACATCCTTGCCTTCGGTGACGTAATGCGGCTGGCTGCTGGCGCGCAGGCGTTGCAGGCGGAATACCGGCAGTTCCTCCTTGCGCACCGAGAAGAGAATGTCATTGTGCAGAATGAAGGCGACTGCGATGTTATGCGCCTCGTTATCAGCATCGAGCAGGAAATCGGAATGCAGGTGGATTTCGCCGTCATCCTCGACATAGAAACGGGCGCTGGCCTCGAGATCGTTGAGGCTGTCGGGATCGGGCAGGTCGAGCCCGAAAAATTCGCCGACCCAGAAACGCATCTCGGCCGGCGGCGCCACCAGATCGACCCAGATCGGCTTGATGCTAGCGAGGTCGGCCTTGTTGCTGATCCTGACCTGGCGCAGCCGGCCCTCATGCAGATCGAAGGCGTTGAGCAATACTTTCTGGCTCTGGTGGCTGGATGCGTTGACCAGTTCTTCGCGGATTTCATCCAGAAGCAGCAACAGGATCGGGTCGAGCCGGTCCTGATTGATCTGTTCCCACGCCAGCAGGCGGTCTTCCCCGGACAGCGCCTCGAGAATGCGCGCGGTATCGACTGCGTCGAGGCGGTTGAGCAGAGCACCGAGTTCACCGAGGTTCTGCTTGTGAACGAGGCTCTCGACCAGTTTGTGCTTGGGCATTTCCTGGCGGTTGACCAGGTTTTCGACCAGCCGGTGGCGCGATAACAGGCGCTGTGCCTCGTTCAGATACTCGGTCAGGCGGTCGAATTCGGCGTTCGGTGTTTGCGGCACGGTTTCTCGCTGGATGATAATGGCCGGGCAGGCTGCCAGCATAGCCGAAACGCGGCGCGTCGGCAGGTGCTTCGCCGCGAGGCTGGCCGACCAACGTTACATTTTCAGGATCGCCCGGCGGGCAATTTTCAAAGACGGTCCCTCCGCGCTGTCGGCAATCGCGAAGCCGCGGCGACGCATGAACTCGATCATGCGCCGGTTACTGGCGAGTATCCGGCCGTGCATTTCCGTCATGTTCCGCACGCGCGCCTGATCGAACAGCGCATCGATCAGGCGTTTGCCGATGCCATGCAATTGCCAGGCATCGGCAACCGTGATCGCCACCTCGCAGGCCGTGTCGCCTTCCGCAAAAACGATCCTTGCCGAGGCTACTACCGTGCTTACAGCGCCGTCGCTCTTCACCACCAGCAAATGCACGCATTCGCGCGGGTTCGGCGTGCAGATATGCCGGAACTCCTCCGCTGTGAACTCGATATCGCCGCGGCCGTAGCGAAAGTAGCGCGCGCCATACGACAGCCCGCCGACAAACGCGGTCAGAAGTGCGACGTCATCCGCCCGAATCTGCCGCAGGGTCAGCGCCGTATCGTTGGGCGTGGTCCATGCCATGGGTAAAAAGTCCGGGGGTGTTGGTTCGGTCACGAATGCAAACCTGCGCCCTGCACAGCGCAGAAAGGGAAATTAAATCGACGGTGTCGGCTTGAATGACAAGTATCCATCACGGTGACGGCTGACGCAAACGGATTGAAGAGAGGGCTGCCCACGCATATTGCATCGTATCCAGCCTCAGTGAGCCGGCGCGGCGCGCGTGGATGAGGGTTCTCGTGCCGTTTCCGGTGCGCGGTGCGCCATTTCCAGTGCGGCGCGAATGCGCGCAGGATCTTTCTGGCGCAGGGCCTCAGCGAGCGATTGCGACGCTGCGCTCCGCAACTGCGTGTATTTTTTAAGGGCGTCGAGCGCCGGTGTCGAGGGCGCGGCCGGGGCGAGGTGCAGAGCGGAGAGCTGTTCGAAGCTTTCGCGGTATTCGCGCGTGACATCGGTATCGATCTGCCCGGCCAGTTCGTCGAAGGTCGCATTGCCCTGCTTGCCTTCGTCGAGAATTTTTTGCCAGCGTTCGGCGATGCGCCGGTCATCATCGAGAAAGCGGCGGATTTCCTCGCGTGCCTGCAATTCTTCGCGCCAGCGATAGCTGGGCGGCGGGATCGCCACTACCAATGCGATTACCGCCAGTGCGTAAACAGCGGCGGCGATGCGGCTTGCGCTGCGCCGCCGTTCGTCGGGATGCGGCGATGCCGGCAGCAGTGCGACGCCGGCGACCATGCCGGAGAACAGCCCGCCCAGGTGGGCCGCGTTGTCGATCCCCTGCACGAGCAGGCCGAAAATGACGTTGGCCACCGCAAAGATTGCAGCGGCGCCGAACAGCCAGCGGAATTCGACCGGATGCACGCGCTGCCGCTCGATCCAGAGGCAGGCCAGCAGTGCGCCGTAGACACCGAACACCGCGCCCGAGGCGCCGCCGGACACGGCGTGGTCGCCCTGCGCCAGCAACGAAACCAGATTGCCTGAGAGGCCGCTGGCGAAATACAGCGTGACAAAACGCGCGGTGCCGTAGAGTCGTTCGACCAGCCGGCCGCCGTCCCACAGCGCCCACATGTTGAGCGATAGATGCAGCAGCCCGAAATGCAGGAACAATGCCGTTCCCAGCCGCCACCACTGACCGTCTTTGGTGGCGGGACCGAAGCCCGCACCCCACGCGAGTTGCACATCGTTCGGCGAGTGCCACAGGCCGGCCCCGTGCATCAGCATCGCGACGAAAACCCCGAGGTTGAGCAGGATCAGCACGACGGTCGCCGGCGTGCCTGCAATATCGCCGTGCATCAACGCGTCCAGACTCAACGACGGCGCCTCAGCGGTGTGAATCCGCGTTTTTTTCCCCCGCATGCTCAGGTGTTGTTCTTCAACGGCTGCCGCCGCGCAGGCTCTGACCGCAGGTGCGCAGCCGGCTCGTTACGATGCCGTAAGAGACCGGGGTATCGATTGCCTCCTGTGCCGCGCTGACCGAATCCATTATGCGCTTGGGCCAGGGGGCGACCAGTTCGGTGGCCCATGCCCGCACGCCTTCAACGGCGTCTTCGCGCGAGGCATAGTTGCGTGCTTCGCC
Organism: uncultured beta proteobacterium; assembly: GCA_903889565.1. Lineage (GTDB taxonomy): Bacteria > Pseudomonadota > Gammaproteobacteria > Burkholderiales > SG8-41 > PALSA-1004. The sequence goes on along the minus strand of CAISYC010000019.1, from coordinate 24,176 downwards.
GAGGTTGCGGCGAAGCACGGTGGCGAGCAATTGGGCGCTGGCGCGCAGGTGCGACTTCCAGGTATTCACGTGTTCCTGCTCATGCTGGCGGATGATGTCCTGAGGGCAGGGGTCGGTCAGCTCCTTTGCAAGGTACACCACAAAGGCCGAGAAGCCGAGTTCGATCGCGATATCGGGCACCGCGCAGACGCGCCCGTTATCGTCTGCCAGCACGCGTGGCGCCGCCTGCAGCCTGAATTCGGGCCTGGCGTGGGTCAGACCATACACGTTGTGATAATCGCCGGCGGGCCGTCCGGCGATGCGGTTTAAATCCTGGACGCTGCGCGTATCGTCACGATCGACCGGTCGGTCGCGGAACGTCACGTCGATTCTGGCCTGCTGCGGCAGTTCGGCACAGCGCGCTGCGAAATCGTCCGCCAGTGCGCTGCTGAAAAGTGCCGAGTGCAGAATCAAAGCCGCGCCGCCGGCAAATAAAGTGTTCATTGCGTCTGTGGCAGGTATGCGCGTCGCCGCGACCGCTTAAATCATCGGGTGGCCGATGATGCCGGATCAATGTGACGGTCTGCTGCGCGCTCGGCCATGAAACCCGCCGCGGACTAATTCGACTTTTGCGCCTGTTCTAGATGAAACAGCACGCAGGTGCCGAAGGCGGGCCTGCCGGTTTGCGCGGCGAGCCGCTGCGATTCGTCATGCGTCGCCATGTCCACCAGCGCAAACGGTTTCGGCTGGCGGTGGATTTTCACCGATTTGACCGTGCCGAGTTCGGCGCAATGCACTGCGACAAACAGGCTCACTTCGCGGTCGCTCATGGTGAGGTCGATGTGCAGCATGATCCCTGCCGGTTTGCCGGACGTTTTCGATGAGAACCAATGTAGCAGCCAAGTGAGTCAATCCATCGGGCGCAATGGCCCGGACCGAGTAGTCCATTCGGACTACGCCAAACGACCATTCCAGCGCTTTTGACGCATTGAATGGGGTGAAGGTGGAATTGGGTCGGTTTTTCTGTCGAATTCGTCGAATTAACGAGAGGCAGTCGGTGCGATGCTTCGCCTATGGAACATGGGCATGGCGCCCGCCGGCCAACCCATTGTCAAGGCGATCGCAGTCGCCCGACACACCGCGTAGCCGGCACGCTCTGCCCATGATTCCTGTTTCGGTATGAGTCGGACCGTTTGCGGCGACCCGCTGTAAAAATTTCTTCAAGTTCACTTAATAAAAATTGCGCATGCGATCTGTAAGGTTGCGACCTAACGCAACCGGCGGAGCATGCCTTGAACATTCCGTACCCCCTGCAGCGTTTGAACCAGTGGGACCAGTCGCTGTGCATTCGAGTCAATCGCGCAAGCCGCCATCGATTCATGCGTGTTGCCTTCGGCGCAATCAGCCGGCTCGGCGACGGCGTGTTCTGGTATGCGCTGATGCTGGCGTTGTTGCTGGCTTTTCGCAGCGAGGCGGTGCCGGCGGTTCTGCATATGATCGGTGCGGGACTAGTTTGCACCACGCTCTACAAACTGCTCAAGCACAAGACCTCGCGGCCGCGCCCGTACCAGATTCACCGCGGCATCATCTGCTCGGCGAAGCCGCTCGATCAATTCAGCTTCCCTTCGGGTCACACGCTGCACGCGGTCGGCTTCAGCGTCGTGGCCGTCGCCTACTTTCCCGTTCTGATCTGGCTGGTGCTGCCCTTCACATTGCTCGTCGCCGCCTCCCGCGTGATTCTCGGTTTGCATTATCCGAGCGACGTGCTGGCCGGCGCTCTGGTCGGCCTCAGCATCGCGGACACCGTTCTGGCAGTGTCATAACTCCGGTTGTTGCGTTGGCTTGCCCGAGAGTGGCGCGTAACTCCCATCCAGGGGGTGACTGAACGTGCCTGACCTGGCTGTCATTACCGGCACCACGCACGGCATCGGTCGCGTTACCGCGCGCGAACTTGCCGGCGCCGGCTACGCGGTGGTCATGCTCTGCCGCGATCTGTTGGCCGCGCACGAAGTGCGCGACGAAATTTTGCAGAAGATCCCGGGCGCGTCGATTGACCCGATCACCTGCGATCTTGCTTCGTTTGCCTCGGTGCGCGCAGCTGCGGCCATCGTGCGCGAGCGCTACGGACCGATCCGCCTGCTCATCAATAACGCCGGTATTACCACCATGAAGCACCGGCTGTCGGTAGACGGCTTCGAACTGAACTTTGCCATCAATCATCTCGGACCCTTCCTGCTCACGGAGCTGCTGCGCGAACGCATGGCCGCACCCGGGCGCATCATCAACGTCGCATCGCGGGTTCATCTGCGCGGCGGACTCGATCTGGCCGGCGTTCGCAGTGTGCCCCGGCGATTCAACTCGCTGGCGATGTATGCACAGTCGAAGCTTGCCAATGTGCTGCACACATTTGCACTGGCGCGCCGGCTTGCCGGCACTGCGGTGACCGCAAACTGCCTGCATCCGGGCGTGGTGGCAAGCAATCTGCTGCCGCGTTGGCTGCGCTTGATCAAGCCGCTGATCAGTCCGCAGACGTTCGATGTCGAGCGTGGCGCGGAAACCACGCTGTTTCTCGCGCTTGACACTTCGGTGGCGCGAGAGAGCGGAAAATACTTCGACGAATTTCACATGGTTCGCCCGGCGCTCGCTACGGCCGAAGACGTCGCGTTGCAGGAGGCGCTGTGGGAGGCGAGCACGCGCTGGGTTGGCTTGTCCGCGCCTTCCTGCTGATTCGTTTCTCCGGCAGCGCCTGCGTGAAGTTTGATCCATCTCAAACTCGCATGCGGTTTCGCGAAATTGCAACCGATGCGTAACCTCGCCGTCATGGGTGATTGTCACGCTCGCGTCACGCAATCGACTACAGGAGCGAAACCATGCGTGAATTCTTGTCGAAAATCCGTACGCTGCGCTGGGACGACCACCGCTATTACCATCAGAGCCGTATCAACCAGACGCTGCATCTGGTGAGCGCGGTCAGTTTTCTGTTCGCCTATGCGCTGCTGTTTGTGAATCCGGCTGCTGCCGGCATTGTTGGCTGGGCAGTTGGGATGGTGACGCGCCAGTCCGGGCATATCTTCTTCGAGCCGCGCTGCTTTGATCACATCAACAACGCCAGCGACGAATACAAGGAGTCGATCAAGGTCGGTTACAACATGCGCCGCAAGGCCATCCTGATCGCGGTCTGGCTATCAATGCCGGTCTTGCTCTATCTGAGCCCGAGCCTGTTCGGCTTGATCGAACCGGCAGCCGGGGCCAAAGGCTATGTGCACGACGTCGGCATGAGCTGGCTGGCACTGGGCATTGCCGGCATCATATTCCGCACGGTTCACCTGTTCTTCCTGCGCAGCCCGGCGTGGGGACTGGCCTGGGCGTGCAAGATTTTGACGGACCCGTTTCACAACATCGCCATCTACTGGCGTTCACCACTGGCATTGTTGCGCGGCCAGTGGCTGGATCCGATCGAACCGGAACATCGCCACGCCTAGTCCGCCCGCAAGGCGGTTGATTGACGGCTACTTCTCGACCGAGTCAACCGCCTTCTGGCAGAGGCTGATGATGCGCTTGTAGGCGGTTTGCCGTTTGTGCTTGTTGGCATGTTCCGGCAGCGACTCGATTTTCTTGATCACCTTCTTGCAGGTGCGCAGCAGGTGTTTGGATTCGACGAGAATTTTCGGATACTTTTTCAGAGTGCCGACTTCTTTGCGTGTCAGCTTCTGCAGCACCTGGAATTGACCGCGCGTGACCTTGACCGTTTTCATGAATTTTCCTAAGCGGTTCGAATTTTTTTACGTCGGCAGCGCGGCTGAAAATATCCACAAATTCTGTGGATAAGTCTGTGAACAAGTAGCGTGGCAGGTTTCGCCGCAAGGGCCATATTCAAATGTTACACAGCTTGCCTAATTGCTGGGCAATCTTAGCACGCGCATTCTTGCGCCTTCTTGTTACGCAATTATTGCCAAAACAATAACTTGTCCCCGATTGGCGATATCAAACCTCGCCATCGCGAAGACGCCGGCGGGCAGCATACATGAATTCGTAACATGGTTCCGGTGCAATGCGTCCTTGCTAAAGAGGGGGCCCATGGCGACCAAATATCTTGCCGCGATGATGGACGCCGAAACCGGCGGCAGTCAAAACTACGAATTCGAGGGCGCCGACGACCTATTCGGCAAGCCCGCTGACGATATCGTCGGCGCCTTTGTCGCTTCGATGTCGAGCGCGGGCGGCCGGCCGGTGCCGCTGCACTACGAATTGAACTCGGCGATCAAAAAACGCAAGAAGCAGGTCGTGATGGCGACTGGTTCGCTGATTTTCGCGCACGGCGACATTCCGTTTCTGCTCATGGTTTCGCCGGCGAATCGAGGGGAAATCGTCAAATGAGCAACGATCATCAGGATCACAGCGCGCTCTACCGCCGGGTGCATGGCGAAATGATTGACAGTTTCGACGAAGAACTCGAGATGGAGATCGACGACGAACGCCTTGCCAATATGCTGGGCGACCTTGCCGAGCATCCGGCGCCGGACTCGATCGACCGCAAGATCTATTTCAACGAACTGTTCCGCCTGCAGGGCGAACTCGTCAAGCTGCAGGACTGGATCGTCCACAAAAAACTGAAGGTGGTGGTCGTGTTCGAAGGTCGCGACGCCGCCGGCAAGGGCGGCATTATCAAGCGCATCACACAGCGCCTGAATCCGCGCGTCTGCCGCGTGTGCGCGCTGCCGGCGCCCAGCGAACGCGAGCGCACGCAATGGTATTTTCAGCGCTATGTCTCGAACCTGCCGGCGGGCGGCGAAATGGTGCTGTTCGATCGCAGCTGGTACAACCGCGCCGGTGTCGAGCGCGTGATGGGCTTTTGCACCGATGACGAATACGAAGAATTTTTCCGCACCGTGCCGGAATTCGAGAAGATGCTGGTGCGCTCGGGCATTATCCTGATCAAATACTGGTTCTCGATCACCGACGACGAGCAGCATCTCAGATTCAAGATGCGCATTCACGACCCGCTGCGGCAGTGGAAACTGAGTCCGATGGATCTCGAGTCGCGCCGCCGCTGGGAGCAGTACACCAAAGCCAAGGAAACCATGATCGAGCGCACGCACATTCCCGAGGCGCGCTGGTGGGTGGTCGAGGCGGTCGACAAGAAGCGCGCGCGCCTGAACTGCATCAACCACCTGCTGAGCCAGATTTCGTATGAAGAAGTGCCGCGCGAGACCGTGACGCTGCCGGAACGCGTGCACAACCCGAATTATCTGCGCGGGCCGGTGCCCAAGGAAATGTACGTGCCGGCAATTTATTAGGCGTTCTCGGCAGACCCGGCATCGTCCAGCGCAGCTGCCTGTTCCTTCAAGTCAATGCCTGAAAGATGTCGCCGGCGCGATTCCCGCATGAGGTAGGCCAGTTTGTGCGCGCCGCGTGCGTATGACAGCCCACCGGGTTCGCGGATGTTCGAAATGCAATTGCGCTCGGCGTTGCTGCGGCCCGGCAGCGGATCATACGTAAGATATATGCCGAGGCTGTCCGGCGCGGACAGGCCGGGCCGTTCGCCAATCAGCAGCACCGTCATGCGCGCTTGCAGCAGGGCGCCGATCTCGTCGCCGATGGCGACCCGTCCCTGGCGCACGATCGACAGCGGCGCCAGACGCCAGTCGTCGCCGGCGAGCTTTTCGAAAATTGCCGCGAGCAGCCCTGCTGCGTGATGTTCGATGGCGCAGGCGGAAAGTCCGTCCGCGACGATGAAGGCGCAGTCGTACGGTGTTATCGCGGCCGTACGTTTCTCGAGCAGTTTGCGCGAAGTGTCGTCGAGTATGCGTCCGCAATCGGGGCGTGCGATAAAGGCGGCACGATCGCCCGCCGCGCTGTGCAGTTGAAAAATATCATCGCTCGGCGATGTCAGCGATTGCGCCAGCGCTGCCGCATCGAGTTCGTGCAGGACGGCATCGCGCGCCCGCGCATGCGCTAACTGGAATTCGAGCAGCGGCCGTGTCGGCAGGCTGCCCCCGGCGCGTCCCAAGCCGATGCGTGCTGCGGTGAGGCTGCGCAGGGTGTGCCAAGGGTCGGGACGGCCGATTTCGCTGCCGCGTTTTGCGTCGTCGGTCACGGCAGGGTTTCGTTATTGTCCATTTCAACGAGTTGCAGCAGCCGGTGGTTTTCGACCGCCGGTTGCAACGTGATGCCATTGCTGACGATGCACCCCGCCGCGAGCCAGTCCTCAAACTCCGGTGCCGGTTTGAGATTCAGCAGTTGACGCAGATATAACGCATCGTGAAATGACGTGCTTTGGTAATTGAGCATGATGTCGTCGGCGCCGGGCACGCCCATGATGTAGGTAACGCCGGCGGCGCCTAGCAGCGTCAACAGCGTGTCCATGTCGTCCTGATCGGCGTCAGCGTGGTTCGTATAACAGATGTCCACGCCCATCGGCAGGCCGAGCAACTTGCCGCAGAAGTGATCCTCAATGCCGGCGCGAATGATCTCGCGGCCGTTGAGATATTCGGGTCCGATGAAGCCGACCACGCTGTTGACCAGCAGCGGCGAGAATGCGCGTGCGAGGCCGTAGGCGCGCACTTCCATCGTCTGCTGATCGACGCCGTGATAGGCGTTGGCGGAGAGTGCGCTGCCCTGTCCGGTTTCGAAGTACATGACGTTGTCGCCAACGCTGCCGCGTTGGAGTGCACGCGCCATCGCCGCCGCTTCGCTTAACATCGACTGCGTGACGCCGAAGCTGCGGTTGGTGGCCTCGCTGCCGCCGATCGACTGAAACACCAGATCGACCGGCGCGCCCTGCGCCATCGCCTGCATCGTCGTGGTGACGTGGGTCAGGATGCATGACTGGGTCGGGATGGCATAGGTCGCGATGACATCGGCGAGCAGATGGTTGAGCCGGATCACCTGTTGCAGATTGTCGGTGGCCGGGTTGATGCCGATCACGGCGTCGCCGCAGCCGTAGAGCAGTCCGTCGAGCAGGCTGGCGGCGATGCCTTTGACGTCGTCTGTCGGGTGATTCGGTTGCAAGCGGTTGGACAAGCACCCCGGCAGACCCAGCGTGTTGCGAAAGCGCGTGACTACGCTGATTTTGCGCGCCACCAGCACCATGTCCTGAATCCGCATGATTTTCGATACCGCCGCGGCCATTTCCGGCGTCAACCCCGGCGCCACCGCGGCCAATTCCGCCGCCTCGGTTTCATAGGCGAGCAGCCAGTTGCGGAAATCGCCGACGGTCAGATGTGCCACCGGCCCAAAGGCGGCGGTGTCATGGCTGTCGATGCTGAGGCGCGTGATGTCGTCGGCGTCGTAATCGACCACCGATTGATCGAGAAAGGTTTTTAGCGGCAGTTCGGCCAGCGCCATCTGCGCGGCGACGCGTTCCTCCGCGTTTGACGCGGCAATGCCCGCCAGCCGGTCGCCCGCGCGCGCGGGCGAGGCCTTTGCCAGCAGGGCCTTCAGGTCGGCGAAGCGATGGCTGCGGGCGCCGACGGTGTGAACGAATTCAGGCACGCGGAGTTCCAGAGGGGACGAGGCGGCCGCTCGTTTCCGGAGGCGATGTGCTTGAGCGGTGGGCTGTCATAAAAGTTGGTGCTTTTCGCATACCATGGCAGTATTACAAAATTATGTCAGCCGACGTTTATCTCTGGTGGGTCTTCCTCTGCGCGGTGAGCGGACTTAATGTCCTCGCTTGGTCGCTGTCGGCCGCCGCCCTGCGGCGGCGTCAGGGCACGATGTCGGCCGAGGTTTATGCCAACCGGCGGTTGCAACTGCTGTTATCGGCTGGCTACGTATTCGGTTGCGCCTTCCGCTCCACCTTGCCGGTCTATGACGTGCCGCGGCTGTGTCTGTTCGATACTTGGCTGTCGAGCGTGATCGTCGGTCGTTCGGTCGCCACCTTTGCGGAACTGTGTTTTGTCGCGCAGTGGGCGTTGCTATTGCGAGAAATCGCGCATGCCACCGGCAGCGCCATCGGCAAATCGGTTTCGGCGCTGGTGGTGCCATTGATTGTCATCGCCGAAACCTGCTCGTGGTATTCGGTGCTGACCACCGCGAATATTGGTCACGTATTCGAGGAATCCCTGTGGGGGCTGTGCGGCGGATTGCTGGTCATGAGTTTCATCGCGGTGTGGCCGCGTTGCGGCGCCGGCATGAGAACGCTGCTGGCGGCATGGTGTGCCGCGGGTGTCGCCTATGTCTGCTTCATGTTCATGGTGGACGTGCCAATGTACTGGGCGCGCTGGATTGCGGATGAGGCGCATGGTCGCGTTTATCTCAGCATCGCGCAGGGTCTGACCGATGTTTCGCAGCGCTGGGTGGTTTCTCATCGTTGGGAGGACTGGCGCCACGAGGTTGCGTGGATGTCTCTTTACTTCAGCGTTGCCGTCTGGCTCAGCATCGCGCTGGTGCATGCGCCGGCGCCGCAATTGCGTTTACGCAAAGCGGCGCGCGAGCGCGCGTCCTCGGCGCTGCCGCGAGGGCAGGTTACGCCGTCGTTTTAGCGTTGCGCGCACGTCCTGCTTTTACCGCCGGTTCACCCCGCCAATCAACGCTTTGGCAAGCAGAAAACCGCACATTTTTTTTCGCGCAAAAAATCTGTGGATAACTTTTCTGCTCCCGGCCCGGGCCTGACGCCAAACCCCTGTATTACATTGGTCTTACAGCGGTGTTCTCTGGGCGGGTCGCCGGCGGGACAAAAAGGATTGTGATCGGATTGCAAAATGCACCGGGAAAACCGCTTGAAGTGCTTCACCGGGTTGATCTAGAGTACTTCTCAAGCCCGTTGCGTTTACCGCCATGAAGCCGTCGATCATCGTTCAAGTCCATGAAAACAGGTTCTTTCTTCCTTTCGCCCGATCCGGTGCCGGATCGACTCAACAAAACTACAGCTTGTGTGCGTGTCGCCATCGCGTCATCGCGGATGGCTGCTGAAACTTGCAATCCCGAATTCAGTTTTACCCAGAGGTGTCCGATGGACAGAAAAGATGAGCAACTGCCGGAACAAATGAGCTGGGTCGATTATTGCGACTCGCTCAGCAACGAACACGTATGGCCGCAAATGGGCGCTAAACCGAGTTACCGTTCGCTTGCGCGTATGCCGGCATCCGCGGCGATCCAGACGCCCCGTCAGGAACAGGCACGCGAACCCGCCTGAGCGGATACGCCGCGCTCAGACCCGTTGCGCCGCGCGCGGGTCGGCGAGTCTGACCACATTATTGCTGCGATGCGCGGCAAGCCATTGCACGAAGTCATCCGCGGCAAGTGGTTTTGCAAATAAATAGCCTTGCCCCTCGGTACACCCCATTCCGGCCAGCACGCCTTTTTCCAGCGGATTTTCGATGCCTTCGGCAACGATGTCGAGCGACAGGCTGTTGGCGAGCGCGACAATCGCGCGCGCGATCGATTCGTTGACCGGGGTGCGTTCGATGTCGCGCACGAAGGACTGGTCGATTTTCAGGCGATCTATCGGGAACCGCCGCAGGTAACTCAGGCTTGAAAAGCCGGTGCCGAAATCGTCGATGGCAAGGCTGAAGCCCAGCAACTTGATCTCCTTCAGCGATTGCAACACCTCGTCAAGGTTCTGCATCAACGCGCTCTCGGTCAGTTCCAGTTCGATCAGTCCCGGATCGACGCCGTATTCCGCGAGCTGCGCCTTGAGAAATGCGGGGAAGCTGCGCTGATGAAACTGCAGCGCTGAAATATTCACCGAGATGCGCAGCGCCTGCAGCCCCGCGGCCTGCCACGCCTTCAATTGCCGGAACGCCTCGCAGATCACCCATTCGCCCAGCGGCACAATCAGGCCGCTTTCCTCGGCAATGGCGATGAATTGTCCGGGCGGAACCAGACCGCGGGCAGGGTGCCGCCAGCGCACCAGCGCTTCCACGCCCGGAATCGTCTGCGTTGCAAGATCGACCTGCGGCTGAAAATGCAGTACCAGTTCGTTGCGTTCGATCGCCTGGCGCAGATCGTTTTCGAGCAGCATCTTGGCCGGGTTGTACATGGCCGTATCGGGCAGGTAACGGCGATGGCCATTGCGGCCCTTTGATTTGGCGTCATACATCGCGGCATCGGCTTTTGCGAGCAGCGCGCTGACTGCGGTGTCATCGGTCGGGAAAATCGCGCTGCCGACGCTGACAGTGGCAACCAGCGAATGACCATGCAGTTCGATCGGCTCGCGCATCAACTTGACCAGCCGCCGGGCGACGATCTCGACATCGCCGGCATCGGCGAGGTTCTCCATCAGGATGACAAATTCGTCGCCGGCCAGCCGTGCCACCGTGTCTGCGCGTCGCGCGCAGGTCTTGAGGCGGTCCACGACCTTGCGCAGCACCGCATCGCCGGCGCTGTGACCGAGCGAATCGTTGATTTGCTTGAAACGATCGACGTCGATGTAGAGCAGGGCAACCAGCTTGCCTTTGCGTTCGGCGTCGCGGCAGGCCTGCTCCAGGCGGTCCGCGAGCAGGACCCGGTTGGGAACGCCGGTGAGCGCGTCATAGTGCGCGAGATAATAGAGTTCGGCCTGCTTGCGCTGCGTAATGATGTTGAGCAGATCGTGACCGTTGGCGACGCCGGCGTAGCCGTGGTCGCGGGTGACGATGAAGCCGGTCACCATGTGCTGCATGCCGGCATCGATGATGATCTTCGCCACATCCTCGACGGTGCAGGTATCTTCGACGACGGTCGGTTTGCCGTTGCGGTAGTCTTCGTAAGCCAGCAATTGCAGCACGTTCTGGCGGCCGAAGATTTCGCGGGTATAGCGTTTACTGAAAAATTCGATGTAGTGTTTGCGGTCGATCAGCGTCAGCGGTTTGTTCTCGGCGTCGATCACGGGCAATGCGTAGAGCGCGTCGTCATCCAGGAAGCGGGCGAGGATGGTTTCGCACAGTTCATCGTCGCGCACCGGTGCCAGCGGGCGCAGCAATTCTTGCACCGTCGGCGCTTCCTGCAACTGGCCTTCGTCGATGAAAATGAACTGGCGCAGCAGCCGACCACTGCCGGCGACCGGTGTCACGGCGACAGACGCGCCGGTCTGGCTCAATTCGATCGATTTACTCATGACACGCTCCGGTCGAAACCAATGGACCCCAATGGCTGGTATCGACCACGCTCGCGCAATCTTGAGTGGTTATCGTAAAAATTCCCGGGTGATGTCTGCGACATTTTGTTTGAACGCATTTTTTGGCAGTCCAACACATTACGACAATCGCCTGCCCAGTGAAAGATGCAGAATGCGCTGTAACCGAAACGTAACATTGCACGACTACGATGATGGACTTGATTGACCCTCCGGCATACTCGACACACACATGAATATTGAGAGCGAAACGTTGGACAACGGCGTGCTGAAAATCAGCCTCGCCGGCCGCATGGATGTGCAAGGCACGCAGGAAATCGATCTCAAGTTCAACGGCTACACGGCGAACCAAAAGGCGGTGATTGTCGACATGACGGCGGTGGATTTTCTGGCCTCGATCGGCATTCGCACGCTGTTGCTGGTGGCCAAGGCCATTTCCCGCCGCGGCGGCAAAATGGTATTGTTCAATCCCGATACCAACGTGTCGCACGTGCTCGAGATGGCCGGAATAGACACCCTGATCCCGATCTGCCGCAGCTTCGACGAGGCGCGCTCGGCCGTCGCTGTCTGACGGCCGTTACAGGTGGCATGCCATCCGCCATGCCAGTCGAACGCCTCATAATAAACAACGACGTGTCCGAACTGCGACGCGTGACCGACTGGTTGCGCGCCAGTGCGGCGGCCTCTGCGCTGCCCGCCGAGATACTGCACAAGCTTGATGTTTGCGCCAACGAGGCATTGATCAACATCATCAGCTACGCCTACGAAGACACGCGACGACACGAGATCACCGTCGAATTGAATGCGACGCCGCACGGCGCTTCGCTGGTCATTCGCGACGACGGCAAACCCTTCGATCTGCTGGCGGCGCCGGCTACTGCTGCGCCGGCGAGCCTGGAGGAGGCCGCGGTCGGCGGACTCGGTATCAGGTTGATCCGCCGCCTCGCTACGCGCCTTTATTATCGGCGCGAAAACGGCGTCAACGTGTTGAGTCTGGAAACGGAGCGTACACTCCAGCCCAGCGATGCATAGCCGCGGCGCCGACCGCCGCAAGGCCTTTCTCGGTACCTCGCGCATCGCATTGGGGCTGCCGGCGGAACGCCGTGCCGGTGAAGATCGCCGGCGCAACGGGTTCATCTCCCATTTGCAGCTGTTCTCGACCATCCCCTACGAGGCGGTGGAAGCGGTGCTGGCGGCGTGCGTCGCCCATGATGTGCCGGCCGGCGCCATTCTGCTTGAGCCGGGGCAGCGCAACGATTCGATTCACTTGCTGGTGTCAGGGCGCCTGCGCATTCACCTCGACCGGGCCGATTCGGCCGATTACATCGCGATCGAAGAGGGCGGCTGTTTCGGCGAACTGTCGATTATCGACGGCCGTCCGGTCTCCGCCTACGTGGTGGCCGATGTTGCCAGTCGCGTGCTGGCGATACACGAGACGCTGTTCTGGGAACGCCTGATTCCGCAGCCCGGGGTGGCGCGCAACCTGCTCAACGTGCTGTCCGAACGCATGCGGCTGAATCGCGACATGATCCTCGAACGCATGAAGGACAAGCTCGCGCTCGAGCACCTGCAGAAAGAACTGTCGATCGCCAGCAACATTCAGGTCAGCATGCTGCCGCCGGGGTCGCGCCTGTTTCCCGACCATGCCGCAGTGCAGGCCTACGCCATCATGGAGCCGGCAAAAAACGTCGGCGGCGATTTCTATGATGCCTTCTTCGCCGCGCCCAACCGGCTGTTCGTCGCTGTTGGCGATGTTTCGGGCAAGGGCGTGCCGGCGGCCCTGTTCATGGCGCGCACTATCACCCAGCTGCGGATGGAGGCGGTGCGCCGGCGCTCGCCGTCCGCCGTTCTGGAGGCGGTCAACCGGGCGCTCTGCGAAGGCAACGACGAGGGCATGTTCGTCACCCTGTTTTGCGCCGTGCTCGACACCGAGAGCGGGCAACTCAGCTTTGCCAACGCCGGCCACAACCCGCCGCTGTTCGTCGGGCTCGACGGCCGGCCCGAATTTCTGAAACTCAAGAAGGGGCTCGTCGCCGGCATCATGGACAACGCGCGTTATCCGGTCGATTCGCGCCAGTTAAATCCTGGCGAAACAATTCTCCTGTATACCGACGGGGTGACCGAGGCGATGAACATGGCGAGCGATTTTTATTCGGAGGAGCGGCTGCTGGCAACGGTGCGTCGCGCCACCCGGCGCGAGCCGCGCAGCCTCGTTGACGAGGTGCGTGCCGATATCGGCACGTTCGTGCTGGACGCGCCGCAGGCCGACGACATCACCATGCTGGCCGTTCGTTATTGTCTCAAGGCGCAAGCGCCGGCGGACAGCGACGGCGCGGACTCCCCATAACGCGGAATGAAAGATTTTATGGCGACAATCAAGAAAGCGGTTTTTCCGGTGGCCGGCATGGGCACGCGATTTCTGCCGGCGACCAAGGCCAGTCCCAAGGAGATGTTGCCGGTGGTCGATAAACCGCTCATCCAGTATGCGGTCGAAGAGGCGGTCGCCGCCGGCATTACCGAGATGGTGTTTATCACCGGCCGCAGCAAGCGCGCGATCGAGGACCATTTCGACCGCGCGTTCGAAGTCGAATCCGAACTGGAAGCGCGCGGCAAATCCATCATGCTCAAGGCGGTGCGTGAAATCGTGCCGCCGCACGTCAAATGCATCTATGTGCGCCAGCCGCAGGCGCTAGGGCTCGGCCATGCCGTGCTGTGCGCGCGGCCGGTGATCGGCGAACAGCCGTTCGCGGTGATTCTGGCCGACGACTTGATCGACGGCAAACCGCCGGTGATGCGGCAAATGGTCGATGTCTTCGAGCACGAGCAATGCTCGCTGCTCGGCGTGCAGAAGGTGGCGCGCGCGGAAACGCGGCAATACGGCATCATCAAGCCGGGTGCGCGCCGCGGCAAGCTGAGCCGAGTCGATGCAATCGTCGAGAAACCGCAGCCGGCCGATGCGCCTTCCACGTTGGGGGTGGTCGGCCGCTATCTGCTGACGCCGCGCATCTTTCACCATTTGCAGCACGGTAAGCCCGGCGCCGGCGACGAAATCCAGTTGACCGATGCCATCGCTGCGCTGCTGTCCGAGGAATCGGTGCTTGCTTATACCTTCGACGGCATCCGTTACGATTGCGGCAGCAAACTGGGTTACCTCAAGGCCAACGTCGCCTACGGACTGCGGCATCCGGAAACGGCGCGCGGTTTTTCGGCGCACCTGAAGGCGCTGCGCAAGCGCTAGGGCCGCGGCACCCGCGTGGACGCTGCAAGCATTCGCCATTAAACTGGAAACGCGGTTTTTCGCGATCTCGGCACGGCCGGCATGCCACCGGCAACATTTTTAAGCGAGTTCATTGGAATCGTTCCGGCAAGTCACGCGTGACGTCACCAGCGGTGCGGTCACCTCCGTCATATCGCTGGTTTACAGCCTGAGTTTTGCGGCGCTGATTTTTTCGGGCGCCACGGCGGGCGGTTTTGCCCAGGGCATCAGCGCGCTGTTGATCGGCACCGGCGTTACCGCGCTGGCGGTGGCGGTGTTCAGCGCGTTTCGCTTCGCCGTATCCGGCCCGGATGCCAATGCCTGTGCGGTGATGGCGGCGATGGCGGCGGCAATCGCCAAAGACCTGTCGGTCGGCGTGACTGCCGCGGTCGCGACCAGCAATGTGCTTTACCTGCTCGCCGTCAGCACGCTGATCACCGGCGTCTGCCTGACGGCCATGGGCGTTGCGCGCGCCGGACGCTGGATCCGTTTCATTCCCTATCCGGTCGTCGGTGGTCTGATCGCGGCGGCTGGCGCGCTGACCGTGCTCGGCGCCTTGCGCGTGATCGGTGGCGTGCCGGTGACACCGCGTACACTGGGTCTGCTGGTCGATCCGCAATTGCAATTCCAGTTTGGCGTCGGCCTGATCTGGGCCGTACTGCTGTTCATCGTGCTGCCGCGTCTCAAGAGCGCGGTGGCGCTGCCGTTGTTGCAAATCGGCGGCATGTTCGCTTTTCATATTGCCTTGTTCGCTGCGGGCATTTCGATCGATGCCGCGCGCGCCGATGGCTGGCTGTTCGGTGCACCTGCCGATACTGCGCCGTGGATGCCGTGGCACAGCGCCGGTTTCGTGCAGACGCAGTGGTCGTTATTGCTGGAACGCGCCGGCGACATCGGCACGCTGGTGCTGGTAACGACGCTGACCGTGCTGATCAACGCCACCGGACTCGAGATGGAAACGCGCACCGACGCCAATCTTGACCGCGAACTCGCGGTGCAGGGCGCAGCCAATATCGTGGCGCCGCTGTTGGGCGGATTTCTCGGCTATCTGTCGATGAACCGCAGTCTGATGAATTTCCGGCTCGGCGCCACCAGCCGATTGAGCGGGATCGTGTTTGCCGTGGTCGCCGTCATGCTTGCGTGGTCCGGCATGGGTCTGATCGGCTATCTGCCGCGTTCGCTGTTGGGGGGCCTGCTGCTCTACTTCGGTATCGCGCTGCTGCGAAAATGGGCGGTGGACACGCGACTGCAATTGCCACGCGCCGAACACCTGACGCTGCTGCTCATTCTCGGCGTGACGGTGGTGTTCGGTTTCGGCTACGGGCTGATCCTCGGCGTGCTGGTCGGCTGTGTGCTGTTCGCCGTGACCTATAGCAAAATCCGCGTTGTCAAATTCAGTTTTACCGGCCGCGAATACCGCAGCAGTCACGAGCGCTCGGCCGACGACAAGGCATTGCTCACCGAGTACGGCGAAGACATCCGGATATTCGTACTGCAGGGCTTTATTTTTTTCGGCATGGCCGACCGCCTCTATCGCGCAGTGCTCGACACGGCGTTTCCGCCGGCCGGCGCCAGGGCACGTTTCGTTATCCTCGATCTCAAGCTGGTGCACGGCGTCGATGCCTCGGCCATCGCCAGTTTCAAGAAAATCAGTTTCAGCACGCGCGCGACGGGCGCACAACTCGTGATCACCGGCATGCGCGAAGAGCAGGTGGCTGAATGGCAGGGACGCGCCGATCCGGATCTCGCCGCAATCCGGCATTTTGCCGCCATTGATACCGGCGCAGAATGGTGCGAGAGCGCCGTCATCAATGCGCGTCGCACCACGCAGGCGGGCGCCGATGGCGTGATCCGCGACTGGCTGCATGCCGAGGTCGGCGACAGCGCGACCACATTGTTGACCTATATGCAGCGACGTTCGCTGGCGGCCGGTGAAGTGCTGTGCCGGCAGGGCGAAGCCGCCGACGACATGTATTTCATCGAAAGCGGCCGCGTCGCGATCGAACTCGATGTCGAGGGCTCGACTGCGCGCCGTCTGCGCACGCTGGGACCGAAAACCATACTCGGTGAGATGGGGCTTTACAGGGCAGCCCGTCGCAGCGCGAATGTCGTGATTCAGGAAGCGGCGGTGGTTTATCAGCTCAATGTTCAGGCCATGCGCGAAATCGAAGCCATCCATCCCGGGGTGGCGGCGCGCTTCCACGCGATGGTGGTCAAGACCGTCGCCGACCGGCTGGAGTTTTCCAACGCCCTGGTCGCCGCGCTGCAGCGCTGACCTTGGCTCGCCTTGCGCGGTTCGGTCGACGCGCCCAGCCAGCTTGAAGCAGCGATTAATCCGCTTGCCAATTCAAGAAGGTGCCTTATCGCACTGGAAAGTTGTTAGGGCGCCGGAAATCCCGTACGTAGTCCAATAAGGCTACGTTTCGCACCTCATTGACTACGTCTCCCGTAATACATCCAGCGTAAAAAGTATCGACAACGGCTGATGGTCATCGGGGCCTCAGCCCAACTGGAGATAAGGCAACCATGAACAAGAAATTCAGCCGTGCGCGTACGGCAGCACAGGCGGCGCACTTCGTACCTTTCCGGCGCAGCGTTGCTTACGCCGCCATTCTTGCCGCCAGTTCGTTTATTGCAGCACCGGCATTCGCGCAATCGGCTCTCGGCAGTTTCGCCGGCGGTTTGATTGTCAGCAGCGCGTCCTACGTCGATCCGGGATTTTCCGTGGGTGCATCGTTGCCGATCAGCACTGGTGCAAACGCGGTCGCCGGAAGCTCGTTTTGCGCCAATGCAAATTGCTCCGTGAACGTTTGGAACAACGCCAGCGTTGACGCCAATTTCGGGATAACGGCGAACGTAGTGATGCAAAATATCAATGCAAGCACGGGTGCGGTCCTTAACACGGTGAATGTCACGGCTCAGGCCGCCAGCCAGGGCATCAATCTGGTTACGAGTTTTGCGTCAAAATCCGAACTCGCGATCAACCTGACGCCGGACGGACAGTCCCTGACATTCATGGGCTACGCGTCTACGACCGGTCTTCTGGATGTTTCAAATTCGGCGACACCCGGGGTGGCCGAGGCGGGCAACACCGACACGGCAACCGCGTCCTATCGTTCGATCGGCCAGTTGAACCTCAACAACAACTCGGTTCAAGTTACCAACACCAACGCCTACTCGGGTAACAACGGCCGCGCTGCGATCCTCGGCGCAGACGGGAATTACTACACGACCGGAAACGCCGGTAACGGCAATGGTGGCGCCGGCATAACGAACGGTACCGGTGTGCAGCGAATCGCGCCGGGCTCCAACCCTAGTACCACAACGCTGAGCAATGTGGCGCCTTACAGCATTACCCAGAATGGCTACGCAGCCGACAAGACTGCCAAGGACAGCAACTACCGTGGCGAGACCGTTTATAACGGCACTCTTTATGTGACGAAGGGCAGCGGCAGCAACGGGATCGATACGGTTTACCAGGTCGGTAACGCGGGATCTTTGCCGGGCGCCGGTAATACAACCGTGTCGATTCTGCCCGGATTCAATACCCTGCTCGCAAAAACAGACACCATGACTCCGCACCCGTTTGGTATCTGGTTTGCGAATGCGACCACGCTGTATGTCGCTGACGAAGGGTCGGGGGCCACGACCGACTTCGGGTCAAATGCGACGACACTGGCTGGCGGACTGCAGAAATGGAGTCTGGTCAACGGGACGTGGGTCCTCAACTACACGTTGAGGGGCAGCCTGATCGGCAGTTCCTTTACTGTCAATGATGGCAACGGTCATTCGTTGACCACTTTTACCGATGGCCTAAGGAACCTGACGGGCCAGGTGAACGCCGACGGAACCGTCACACTCTTCGCGGCGACGTCGACGGCTGGTAGTGCGCTTGGCGATTCAGGCGCTGATCCAAATCAGGTAGTTTCGATCACCGATACTCTCGCCGACACCACAGCGAGCCAGGCTGCCTCGGAAGACTTTACGGTGCTCGATACGGCGGCCCTTGGGCAGGCATACCGTGGTGTTGCCTTGGCGGCACCGGTTCCCGAGCCCGAGACATACGCGATGCTGCTTGCCGGTCTTGGTCTGCTTGGATTTGCGGCTCGTCGTAAAAAGCAGAAAGCCGCCTAGCGAGCTGCAGGCAGAAGCGCAATAGCTATTGACCGTTGATTGTTAAATGTTCGGCAAAACGGAGCAACCTCAAATGAAAAAAATCTTATCCATTGCAGCCTTAGTTGCGGCATCAGTGCCGTCTGCTCACGCTGGTGTGATCACCCAGTGGACTTTCGAGAACAATTCGATAGCGGTCAATAACAATCCGGCACCTTCGACGGGATCGGGTTCCGCGCAATCCATCGGTATGAATATCTACGCAACGCCGAATATCGGGGTAACCACCAATGACGTCCTTGTGGGGAAGTCTTCCGACACGGGAGCGAACGGTGTTGCCGACACCACTCAGACCTGGCGCGTCCGCGCGCAGGCCGGCGCTAACGGAGCGGCCAACGGCTGGTCCAGCCTTGCGCCAATCGGCACGCAGGGTGCCGTGTTTTCCGCAAGCACCCTCGGCTACACCGGTATTAATGTCAGCTTCGACTGGTATGCGACGACTCAGGGTGAGGCCAATTTGCAATTGGAATACACCACGGATGGCGTCAACTGGATCAATACCCCGATCAACATTGGCGCGAATGGCTCGCTTGGATTGGCTGTATTGACGAACTCGATTTCCGCCAATACGGTTAACGGTTCGTATATCAGCGACAATCTGCTGACTAACGGATCGAAGGCCGGGCAGGATTGGTTTACCGGATTGACGGCGACCATCAACGATCCCAATGCAGTGAACGATCCGCTCTTTGCCATTGAACTGGTGAACGCATCGACGGGCGCAGACAATGTCAGCACACAGGGCACCGCCTTGAACAATAGCTCGGGCAACTGGCGTTTTGACAACGTTACGATTTCGGGAGTCGCCGCAGTGCCGGAACCGGAGACCTGGGCAATGCTGCTGGCCGGTCTAGGTCTGCTGGGCGGTGTAGCGCGCCGCGCGAAGCGGGCGCGCACAGCCTGATTCAATTTCTGCCGGCAAGGCCGCGCAGAATTTTCAGATGCGGTATTTTGCGGGGCGGCTGCGCTAACAGGCAGCTGGCTCCCGGGCCTGACGGAATGCGGCGTGCGACGCCTGCCGGCGCAGCCCTCACGATGCGCAGCTGCGGCCGGGCCGTGGTAGGTGCTTCGAATGCGCCCAATTGCGCCCAGATCAGGCGGCGTAATTGTTTTTGAATCGATGGCGATGCAGCCTGCCAGACCAGCCCGGATGTCTGCGCGTCGCCGCGCGCGATGACGGTTGCGCCTAGTTCGAACCGTTCTCCGTAACAGCCGGCAAGAGCAACAACACATGTCGATCCTGCAGGGAACATTACCGTCGCGGCGGCCAGCGCGCCGTGCATCGAGATATTGCCGATTTGCACATCGTAACGGATGCCGTCCGCGCTGATGATTGCCCGCATCGCGACGGCAAATCGCGGACAGCGCCTGCGCTCGGTGTAACGCCCGTCACGCATGGTCAGGGCGCGCTGAGCAGCGATTCGATTTGCGCTTTGGGCATCGCACCTTCGACCAGGCGCCCGTTCGCAAAAACGATACCCGGCGTTCCCGCGACCCCCAGCTTTACCCCCAACGCTTCAATCGCCGCAATCGGTGTTTCGCATTTCGCCGCTGAGTCCGGCAGTTCCTTGCCTGTCAGCATCCATTCGTCCCAGGTTTTTGCGCGGTCGTTCGCGCACCAGATCAGTTCCGCTTTGTGTTGTGCATCCGGATGGATCGAAGTCAACGGATAGAGGAAGGTATATATCGTCACGTCCGTGATACCGGTCATCTCCTTCTCCAACTGCTTGCAATACGGGCAGTCGGGATCGGAGAACAAGGCAAGCTTGCGTGCGCCGCTGCCCCTGACCTTGACGATCGCCATGTCGAAAGGGAGCCGGGCAAAATCAATCCTGCCGAGTTCATCGGCGCGCTGCTGCGTGAGGTTCTGCTTTTTGGCGAGATCGAATATCTGGCCGGTGAAAACGAGATTGCCGTTTTCGGTGATATAAAAAACGTTCTTTTTGTTGCCGACCACCTCAAGCAGACCGGGAATCGGCGAAGGACGGATTTCTCCGATCTCCACCTTCGGCATCGCGGCGCGCAGGTTGTTGCGGATGGTTACGATGTCGGCGGCCACTGCCGGCGTGGTGACGACTGCGCCGAACAAAGCCAGCGCGGTCAATGTAGTGCGCATGGTGACGTCCTTCGGGCGTGTGGCGTCTAGATCGATTGCCGCGAAAACTGCCTTTCGCTGTTGGCCGCGGCAGCGTGTTGCACATCGGCCTGATTGACCGGCCGCAACAACGCGCAGACCTCGCGATGCGAAGTTCTCGCAGCGGGTGCGCCGCCCTCGAGCAGGCGTTGCAGCGCGCCGCGTGCGCCGGGGCTCAGGAAGGTGGCCTTGAGAGCGATGCGGCGGTCGCCGTCGTGGCGCGCAACGGTGGCGCCGAATTCGACCAGCTGCCGCCCGTTGTCCGACAGCAGACGCAGCGCGCAATGCGCACCGAGCGGTAGTTGCAGCGGATTGTCCAGTTCGATCAGCGCACCGCTCGCCGACAGATCGATGACGGTGGCGTCGATATAGGCCGGCGGCAACAGCAGCAGGATCACGGCGTTATTGCGCATGCGCACCCGCGCCGATTGACGGTTGTTGAGTAGAGTCATGAGTTGTCCTCATTGGCGAAAGTGCGAGCGTTTCACATTGAAATGACGCGATGATGAATTCGCGCAAATACGCCGCGGTCGCACGTTCCCGCGCGCCGCAAAGTTGTCATATTCGCGGGCTAATCTCTGCGCAGCCGGAATCGTGAAAGGCAGCCTGTGCGACGCTACAGTTATCGCTATGCCGAGGGCCGTGAAGTCATCTTTGGCGGCCATTTCGATTATCAGATCCGCGGCGACTATGCGCTGGTGCTGATGGCCGATCATCTGGTGCCGCTGGCCGTCAGCGAGATTCCTACGCGCATCTACCGCCGGTTTCTGTTTCCGCTGCAGCCGACGCGGATAAGCTTTGTCGAATTCGATCCGGCGTCACGCTGCTATTTCCTGCTCGATCTGCGCTGGACCGAAACTGCCGGTGCATTCCGCTTTATCGGCGCCGCCGCACTGACCGATACTGCTTTGTGCGCGCTGGGACTTGCCACGCCGCGTTGGAGGCAGACGGTGGCAGCACTGGGTGCGTCGTCCCGCCGTGCGGTGAGGACGGCCGCCTGAGCGCTTGTGACTTGTTGTGAATTTATGACGACATGGGCCGTTTGAACCATGCCCGCGCCGCTGGAAATATTTTCTTAACGGTTGCACCGCATCATGGCGGCTGCAAACCGCGCCTGCCGGGATTGGCCGTGATACGGATGACCCGAATCCGCGGTGTTTTCCCCGACGATGCTTGATACCGGCGCCGCGCTGCGGCAAACGTCGGCGCACATGAACTTTGCTGCGGCATCGACGATGGCGCAAGGATGCTCAATTGCACGTTTCGAATAATTGCACACGATGCCCGGCCCGGACATGACGACGGAAGATATTGTAGAAACAGCCGGATCGACCAGTGCGGCGAGCCGTCTTGTGCGCGAGGTGCAGCGCCGCACTGAAACCGTTGCCAAGCTGCTGGTCACCGTGCCGCATGTCAGTCCCGCCACCACCAACGATAAAGTGCTGCAGATTTTTGAATCCCATCCGGAGTTTTACGCGCTGCCGGTGGTGCAGGAGGCGATTCCCGAGGGCATGATTCACCGTCACCGCTTTGTCGAGTTATTCGTGCGCCCGTATTATCGCGAGGTGCATGGCAAGCGTTCCTGCACGCTGTACATGGATCCGCATCCGCTGATCATCGAGTCATCGCTGACGCTCGAAGAACTGAGCGAAACGCTGGTCGAGGCGGATCAGCGCTATCTGTCCGAAGGTTTCATCATCTGTGAGCAGGGTCATTTCGTCGGCCTCGGCCGCAGCCAGGACCTGATCCGCGAAATGACGCGGCTGCGTCTGGAGTCGGCGCGTTATGCCAATCCGCTCACGCTCCTGCCGGGCAACGTGCCGATCAATGAAGAGATCGACCAGTTGCTCGGCGCCGGCACGCGCTTTGTCGCCGCCTATTGCGACCTCAATCACTTCAAGGCTTTCAACGACGTTTACGGCTATTCGGTCGGCGACGAGATGATCAAGCTGACAGCGCGCATACTGGTCGATGCGATCGATCCGATCGCCGATTTTATCGGCCATATCGGCGGCGACGATTTCATCGCGCTGTTTCGCAGCGAGGACTGGGAGCGCCGCTGCAACCACGCGCTGGCCTCGTTCGACCGCAATGCGCGCGCGCTGTTCGATCCGGCGGATCTGGCGCGCGGCGGCATCAGCGGCGAGGATCGTCGCGGACAGAAGGTGATGTTTCCTCTGACCAGCCTTGCCATCGGCGCGGTGATTGTGCCGGCAGGCCGGTTTTTCACGCACCTGCAGGTTGCCGCACACGCGACGGAGGCCAAAAAAATGGCCAAGCGCAGCGAGGGCTCGAGCCTGTTTGTCGAGCGTCGCGCCCCCGCTGAATAACGCAGCGCCGGCTCAGGCGGAAAACCGGTAACCGGACCCGCGTACGGTTTCGATCAAATGCTCGTGGCCGCTCTGAGCGAGCGCTTTGCGCAGACGCCGGATGTGCACATCGACCGTGCGCTCCTCTACGTAGACGTGATCGCCCCAAACTTTGTCGAGCAGCTGGGCGCGCGAATAGACGCGGTTTCGATGCGTCATCATGAAATGCAGCAGACGGAACTCGGTCGGGTTGAGATTCAGCGACAGCCCGCTGCCGATGACGCGGCGACGTACCGGATCGATGCGCAATCCGCGGTATTCGACTGCCGTATCCGATAACTGGGGCGCGGCATTGCGCAGCAGCACGCCGATGCGCGCCGACAATTCGCGCGGCGAAAACGGCTTTGTGACGTAATCGTCGGCGCCCATCTCGAAGGCGGCGAGCTTGTCCTGTTCGGCCGCGCGTGCCGACAGCATGATGATGGGAATCGACACCGTTCGTTTGTCGCCGCGCAGACCGCGGCCGAACTCGATGCCCGGTTGTCCGGGAAGGATCCAGTCAAGAATCACCAGGTGGGGCAGCTCGGCGCGCACCATGGCCGAGGCCTGCTGCGCGTTGAACGCCTGCAGGATCCGGTAGCCGGCCTGCTCGAGATTCAGTTTGATCAATTCCTGGATCGCCGGCTCGTCTTCGACGACGAGTATGGTTGCCGCCATGCTGCTCCCCTTGCTGCGACTGCTGCCCGCCTGTTCTTTTGCCGTCCTAGTAGGCGTGCCTGTCTTTTAATACGACCAGCACGGTGCGCAGGATGATTGCCAGATCGAGCCGCAGCGACCAGTTGCGCAGATAGGCAAGATCGAATTCAATGCGCGCCTTCATTTTGTCCAGCGTTTCGGTTTCGCCGCGCAGGCCGTTGACCTGCGCCCAGCCGGTGATGCCGGGCTTAACCTTGTGCCTCACCATGTAACCCTTGATCAGTTTGCGGTAAAGCTCGTTGTGCGCCACCGCGTGCGGACGCGGCCCGACCACGCTCATGCGGCCCTGGATGACGTTGATGAACTGCGGCAGCTCGTCGAGCGAGGATTTGCGCAGAAACGCGCCGAGCCGCGTGATGCGCTGGTCGTTTTTGAGCTTCCCTCGGTTTTTCGTCTTCCAAGGTCGTGGTCTTAAGCCGCCATTTTCTGCCCATGCTGCTTTGTGATCCAGTCCTGCAGGAACTGAACCGGCGAACGGTAGTCGAGCGTGGAATGACGGCGACTGCGGTTGTA
>CAISYC010000018.1 GCA_903889565.1 uncultured beta proteobacterium | reverse complement strand
TGAGCGATAATGAGGCCGCAGAGCGACTGAACAAAGCACGCACAACTCTGTTTAAAACAATTTCAAATCGATCCAAAACAGCCGCCTGAACCCACCGCTCAAACCACCCCTTCAGGCTCATACCTCAATTGGAATGTACTGCCGCTGCCGCTGCGCGCTCAGAGCGCGGCGATGCGCGCGTGTATGCGCTGCTCCAGCACGAAGCCGTCGATGCGGCGTTTCGCGCGGGTGCGAAACGCCTGTTCGGAAGGAATGCGGATTTCTTCGACGCCGGGCTGGCGCGGGGTCGCCTTGACTGCCGCGATCAACTCGGCGAGTTGTGCGTCGAATTGCGCGCGCGGCATCAGCAGCGCCGGATCGAACACGACAAACAGGAATGCAAAATCCTGCACCTGCCCCTGCGGCAGCGCGGCGCCGGCCAGCAGCCCCATCGCCTGCACCATGAACGACAGTCCGTAACCCTTGTGCGCATGCACGCCGCCGAACGGCAGGATGCCGCCCTTCAATGCGGCTTGCGGATCGCGTGTCGGAAATCCGGCCTGATCGACCGCCACGCCTTCGGGCAACAGATTGCCCAGACGCCCGGCAAGTATGACGTCGCCGTGATTGGTCGCCGACGTGCCCATGTCGAAAATCACCGGATCGGGCGTGCCGGGCAGCGCGAACGCAATCGGATTGGTGCCCAGCGCCGGCGCGCGGCCGCCGTGCGGCACCACCACCGGCCGGCTGCACGCGAGGTGTATGCCCGCGTAGCCCGCGCGCGCGATTTTCTCGAGGTAATAGGCGTTGCGGCCCGACAGCCAGCTGTTGTGCAAACCAACCAGCGCAAAGCCGCCGGCTTTGACTTTCTCGATGGCGATTTCAGCGGCGCGATACACCGCGTAGAGTCCGACATAATTACCGCCGTCGATCAGCGCCGACACCGGTGTTTCATGCACGATCGAAAGCGGGCGGCGCGGATTGCGCATGCGCGCGTGCTCGGCGACCGTCAGGATGCGCGCGAGGCCGAGCGCGGGATAGCCGCACAACTCGGAGTCAACCAGATGCGCGGCAATCACCGCAGCCTCACCCGCGCCGAAACCGGTGCGCTGCAGCGCCGCGGTGCCGAACGCCAGCCCCGCCTCGGCGGAGAGCGCAACGCCGCCGTCGCCGGCCGCAGCCTCAGTCGACATGGATGTGCGCCTCGCGGATGACCTTGGTGTACCGCGCGAAATCCTTCTTCACGTAGGCGTCGAACTCCGGCACCGTGGTGGCGGCCGGCTCGAAACCCGCCGCCGCCATGCGCTCCTGCATGTCGCGCGTCAACAGGACCTCGTTGATCGCCTTGTTGATCTGATCGATGATGGCGCGCGGCGTGCCGGTCGGCACATGCACGCCGTTCCAGCCGACCACGTCCATGTCCTTGAACCCGGACTCGGCGAGGGTCGGCACCTCGGGCAGCGCCGACAGCCGTTTGGCGCTGCTGACCGCCAGCGCGCGCAGCTTGCCGCTCAACACATGCGGCACGCCGGCCTGCGTGATCGCAAACGTCATCTGCGCCTGGCCGCCAAGCACGTCGGTGATCGACGCCACTACGCCCTTGTAGGGGATGTTCACAACCTTGATTTTGGCGTCGTTCAAAAACATCTCGATGACCAGATGGGTCGAGGTGCCGTTGCCGGGGTTAGCATAATTGAACTGGCCGGGCTTGGCGCGCGCGAGCTGGACGAACTCATTGAGCGACTTCGCCGGCACCGCCGGATTGACCACAACCACCCACGGCAGCGTGCCCATCAGGGTGACCGGTGAAAAATCGCGCATAAAATCGTACGGCAGCTTCGGATACAGTCCGGCGAGCGTCAGGAACGAGGCTGTCGACAGCAACCAGGTGTAGCCGTCCGGCGGCGATTTCGCCGCCGTCTCGCCGGCGATGATCCCGCCGGCGGCCGGCCGCTGATCGATCACGACCTGCTGGCCCCAGCGTTCGCCCAGTTTCTGTCCGACCAGGCGCGACAGCAGATCCGGCGACGGCCCCAGCAAGAGGCGGATCGGACGCGTCGGATAGGTCTGCGCAACCGCCGCGGCGCAGGTCGCTCCCATCAACAAAACCGCAGCCATTTTCAAAACGAATTTCATCGCTATTTTCCCCTTACACGAAATCGATGCTCAACGTTCGACTTCCACCGGCAGCCCGCTTTTCGACGATTCGATGGCCGCGCGGATCAGCGCCAGCGCCTTGAGCGATTCGCGGCCGTCGGTTTCGGCGCGGCGTCCGGTCAGTATGCAATCCGCAAATTCGTCGATCTCCTCGAGCATCGGGTCCCCGATGGTCAGTTCAACGCGCTGCGGCGTGGTGCTGCCTTTTTTTACCATCTCGAGCCGCGTCGACTCGTCGGGCCCGACCCTGCGCTCGCTGTCGAACTGGCGGTCGGGCCGCGCCACCGTGCGCGTCAGGTTCGCTTCGGTGCCGTAAACCTGCATCCAGTTGGTGCGCGGCGAGGCAAAGTTGGCGCCGATGTAACCAAGCATGCCCGACTCGAATTTGAAAATCGTCGTCGTCACATCGTTGACCGGTGCCGGGATGTGCAAGTGATTGAAGAACGCGAATACCGTCTTCACCGGTCCGAACAGGTAATTGATGGTGTCCGCCTGATGCACGCCGATGGTCATCAGTGCGCCGCCGGGACAACCCGTGTCGTCATCGCGCCAGCGGAATTCGTCGGGCTTCAGTTCCCAGCCCTGCCCGCTCGACAGATTGGCCTCGACCATGACCGGTTGGCCGATCGCGCCGCTGTCGATCAATTGCCTGACCTTGCGATTGGCGGCGTGCCGGCGGTGCACGTGGCCGATCAGCAGGCTGACGCCGGCCTTCTCGCAGGCGGCAATCATTCTGCGACCGTCGTCCAGCGTATTGGCGATCGGCTTCTCGACATAGACATGCTTGCCGTAGTGCGCTGCAAGCTCAGTCTGTTCGCGATGGAATGCATTCGGCGACACCAGCAGCACGCCGTCGAGATCGGTACGTTTTACCATTGCCTCGAAGCTCTCCTCCTGCGCGCAGCCGTAACGCGCGGCGGTGGCGCGGCGCCGCTCGGCGACCGGATCGTAACAGCTGACGATTTCGATTTTGGCGCTGCGCTGAACGGTGTTCGCAATCACCACCGAAAACGAACCGAGCCCGCACAGGCCTACACGGGCTTTCCTCCCAGTCGCCATGATCTCCTCTTCTCCGCGCCGCCTGCGGCAGCCGATTGTTTGCCGGCGGGCGCGCAACGCCGGCATGCGTTAACATCGCAGCCAGGCGCCGGCCCGGTTGCCGATTATCGCAGACGCGCCGGCGTTTCGTCATACATCCACGCAATGAACCCCACCCGTCACCGCGGCGCGCCATGAAGACGCACGAACACAGCACACCGCCGACGGCGCAGAAATCCTTCGCGGCGCTGCGCCAGCCCGCATTCCGCGCCTACTTTCTTGTCTCGGCGCTGTCGATGATGGCCGACAACATCGAACACGTCATCAGCTACTGGATGATGTTCGAGAAGTTTCACTCGCCGGCGCTGGCGGGCTTCGCGGTGGTTTCGCACTGGCTGCCCTTCCTGCTGTTCTCGGTGTATTCGGGCGCGCTTGCCGACCGCTTCGATCCGCGCCGCATCATCCAGCTGGGCCTGCTGTGTTTTATCGCCGCCTCGGCCGGCTGGGGTTACCTGTTCATCACAGACACGCTCGAGATGTGGCACGCCATGGTGCTGCTGGTGCTGCACGGCTTTGCCGGCGTGCTGTGGGGACCGGCCGGCCAGTTGCTGATCCATGACATCGTCGGTCCGGCGCAACTGCAAAGCGCGGTGCGCCTGTCGGCCACCGCGCGCATGCTCGGACAATTGATGGGGCCGGCGATCGGCGGCGGCCTGATGCTCGCCTTCGGTCCGCCGCACGGCATTCTGGTCAACGCGCTGATCTACCTGCCATTCATGTTCTGGCTGTGGAAAGCGCCGTTCCACCGCAAGCACGATGACACGCCGAAGCCGGTCGCGCGCGGGCTCGCCGACATCGTGCCGACCATGCGTCTCGTTGCCGGCAACCGCACCATCGTCGCCATGACGCTGTTGGCGGGCGGCGCCTCGCTGTTCGTCGGCAACGCCTATCAGGCGCAGATGCCCGGTTTCGCGCACGATCTGGGCGCCAGCCACGCCGACTTCACCTACAGCATGCTGCTCGCCGCCGACGCCGCCGGCGCGCTGATCGCCGGCTTCGTGCTCGAAAGCCGCGGCCTGCTGCAGGCCAGACCGCGCACCGCCTTCATCCTCGCCATGCTGTGGTGCTGCACCATCGGCAGTTTTGCCGCGTCGAGTTCCTACGCGCTGGCGATCGTGCTGCTGTTCTGTTCCGGCTTCCTGCAACTGTCGTTCGCCTCGATGGCGCAGACGCTGGTGCAGATGGAAGCGCCGGTCAATATCCGCGGGCGCGTAATCGGGCTCTACAACATGTCGAGCCTGGGCATGCGCGCCTTCGCCGGCGTCACCGTCGGCCTCCTGGGCAGCCTGATCGGCATCCACTGGTCGCTCGCCCTGTCGGCGCTGATGCTGCTGGCGACGATCGGCGCGCTGTCCGCGTTCACCCTGCGCAGACGTTGATTCAAGGGAGTTCGAACACATGCTCATCGTCGATTCGCAGGTTCACATCTGGGCCGCCAGCACACCGGAGCGGCCGTGGCCGGCGCGCCATGCGCCGCATCGGCCGGTGCCGTTCACGATGGATGACCTGCTGAAAGAAATGCAGACGGCCGGCGTCGATCGCACCATCATCGTGCCGCCAAGCTGGGAGGGCGAACGCAACGACCTCGCGATTGCTGCTGTGAAAGCCCACCCGGACAAATTCGCCATCATGGGCCGCCTCGACATGGCGGCGCCGGATGTGTGCGAGCGCATTGCGAGTTGGCGCACCCGGCCCGGCATGCTGGGCATCCGCTTCACCTTCCACATGCCGCCGTTCGAACCGATGCTGGTCAACGGCGAACTCGAATGGCTGTGGACGGCAGCCGAAGCGGCGGGCGTGCCGCTGATGATCCTGATTCATCAAAAGCATGCGCCGCTGGTCGATCGCATTGCCGAACAGCATCCCGCATTGAAAATCATCATCGATCATCTGGCAGTGCCGCCGGGCCCGAAGGGCGTGGACGCCTTCACCGACATCAAACAGTTGCTGGCATTGGCCGCGCGGCCGAATATTGCGGTCAAGGCGAGCGGCATTCCGGCGATCGCCACCGATGCGTATCCGTATCGCGCGCTGCATCCGTATTTGCGCGAGGTGTTCGCGGCCTTTGGCGCGCAGCGTGTGTTCTGGGGCACCGATCTCACGCGCCTGCCCTGCACATACAGGCAGGCGCAGACGCTGTTCACCGAAGAGCTGCCGTGGCTCTCCGCGACCGATCTCGAATGGACGATGGGGCGCGGCGTTTGCGCATGGCTGGGTTGGAAAATCGCCTGAGCGTTCAGCCCTTGAGAAAACTCTCGAGTTCGCTGATCACCAGCTCGGGCACCTGCTCGGCCGGATAGTGGCCGCAGGGCAGCGAACGGATCCGCGCAATGTTCGAGGCATACTGCGGCCACGCTTCGCGCGGCTTGAAATGCTTTTCGGTGTGGCTGAGTTCACCCCAGTACACCGCCACCGGGCAGGCAATCTTGCGGCCCGCTTCGAAGTCCGCCGTGTCCATCGCCATGTCCACCGTCACTGCGGCGCGATAGTCCTCGCACACCGCGTGGATATTGGCCGGCGTGCAGCAGCGCGCATATTCAGCCAGCGTTTCCTTGGAAAAGCCGCCCTTGCCGATGCCGAGCTTGGTCAGTTTATTGAGGATATAGAAATCCTCCTTGCCCTCGATCAGCTTTTCCGGAATATCGTAGGCCTGCGCCATGAAAAACCAGTGCGAGGAATTGAGCGCCCACTGATAGGTCGCGTGCGTCAGCATGTGGTGCGTGGGCAGGATGTCGAAGCTGGCGAATTTTTTGACGCGCGCCGGATGATCGAGCGCCATGCGAAACGCGGTGCGCGCGCCGCGGTCGTGGCCGGCAACCATGAATTCCTTGAAGCCCAGATGTTCCATCACATCGATCTGGTCCTGCCCCATGCGGCGAAACGAATAGTTGCTGTGGTCGTCTTTCCCGCGCGGCTTGCCGCTGTCGCCGTAACCGCGCAGATCGGTCGCCACCACCGTGTAGTTCTTCGCCAGTTGCGGCGCCACCAGATGCCAGTGCACATGCGTCAGCGGATTGCCGTGCAGCAGCAGCACCGCCGGACCTGAACCGCCGACGACACCAGTGATCTTGACCTCGGGGTCGGAGGTCTGAATATCGAATTTCCTGAATCCTTCGTACACGGTATTTCCTTTGCATGGGCGTCGAGCGGGCGATCATACAGGCGCGCCACGGCGTCATGCAATGCACGGCAGCGCCAACGTGTTAAGGTTTCGTAAAATGTGCTATCGCGTGCAGATGCACCAGTCATCGGGAGGAACAGCATGAATTTCGAATTCAGCGGGCAGACCGCGCTCGTCACCGGCGCCAGTCAGGGCATCGGCCGCGCCACCGCGCGCGGCCTCGCCAAACAGGGCGTGCTGGTGGCAATGGCGGCGCGGCGGCGCGAATTGCTCGACGCCCTGGCCCTGGAGATTGTCGCCGAAGGCGGCCGCGCGCCGATTGTGATTGCAGCCGATCTGTATCCCGAGGATTCCGCCGAACAACTCGCCGCTACCGCTATCGAAAAGCTCGGCCATGTCGATATTCTCGTCAACGCCGCCGGCGGCAGCCGGCCGATCCCGGTCGAATCCGGCAAGGCGCACTGGATGGAGGCAATGACATTGAATTTTTTCCGCCTGCGCGAACTGTCGCATGCGCTGCTGCCGCAGATGCGCAAACAGCGCTGGGGTCGCATCATCAGCATCACCGGCACCTCGGAACCGCGCGCGCTGAATGCGGCGTTTTCGGCCAAGGCCGGCGTGCATGTGTGGTCGAAAGGCCTGTCGCGCGAAGTGGCAGCCGAAGGGGTGACACTCAACTGCATACAGCCGGGCCGCATCCGCAGCGAGCAGATCAAGAAACGCTACCCGACAATCGAAGACGAACTCAAGTTTTCGCGCGAAGAAATTCCGATCGGCCGCTTCGGCGAACCGGAGGAACTGGCCAATCTCGCGATCTTCCTCGCCTCGCCGCTTGCCGCCTACATCACGGGCACGGTGATCCCGGTTGACGGCGGCATGTACCGCTTCGCCTTCTGATGAAGCGCGCTCGCGCAATCGTTGCGGTGCTGACGGCGCTATGGGCCATCAATGCAGTCGCGCAAAGCGAGCGTTATCCATTGAAACCGGTGCGGTTGATCATTCCGGTTGCGCCCGGCGGCGGCACCGACTTCCTCGGCCGCCTGCTGGCGCAGAAACTCACCGACAATCTCGGCCAGCCCTTCGTGGTCGATAACCGCAGCGGCGCCGGCGGCAGCATCGGCGCGCTGGCGGTGGCAAAGGCGGATGCCGACGGTTACACGCTGATCCTCGGCTACACCGCCTCGCACGGCATCAATCCGGCGCTGTCGAAACTGCCCTATGATCCGGTGACGGATTTTTCGCCCATTTCGCTGATTGCGACCGCGCCGAATCTGCTGGTGGTGCATCCGGCAGTGCCGGTGAAATCGGTGCAGGAACTGATCGCCTATGCAAAGGCCCGCCCCGGCCAGTTGCGTTATGCGTCGGCCGGCAGCGGCAGCGCGCCGCACATGTCGGGCGAACTCTTCAACTACATGGCCGGCACGACGATGATCCACGTGCCCTACAAGGGCAACGGCCCCGCGCTCACCGACCTGCTGGGCGGCCACATCGAACTCACCTTCGCCTCGATGCCTTCGGCAATGCCGCACGGCAAAAGCGGGCGGCTGCGCATGCTGGCGGTGACCGGCCTCAAGCGCGCGCCGCAGTTGCCGGAAATCCCGACCGTTTCCGAATCCGGCTTGAAGGGCTTCAACACCGATCAATGGTACGGCGTGCTCGCGCCGCCGCGCGCCGCGGCAGCCCTCGTCACGAAACTGCACAAGGAAGTGGTCGCTGCCATTAAGAACCCTGAAGTCACCGCCCGCGCCGAAGCACAGGGCTTTGATGTGCTCGGCAGCACGCCGGCCGAATTCGCCGCGCACATCCGCGCCGAAGTCACGAAGTGGACCAAGCTCGTCAAGGATATCGGCATCAAGCCGGAATAAAACCGCACCTTCGATATCGCCGGTTGCCGACCTGATCAACGGCGCAGCGAAGCAGGTCTGCCTCGCTGAGGCAAGCGCTCTTCGCGCCGGTCAAGCGGCGGTTTTACGATGGCATACGCACCGGTTTGACCACACATGAAGGCGGTGATATGGTGCGGCTGGGAAAAATAAGTTGCCAATAATTCAACCCACCTGCAACAGTCCTTCCTGCATCAATCGGCGCGGCATTGGTTCAATCGACCACGGCGCGCAATGAGGGAAATCTGTGAGCGGACGCAGGGTGGGTAATGGGCCCGGCACCATCGACGCCGCGACAATCGCGACTGACGGGTGATTCCCGACCGGGATCGTCTACTGTTGGAGGAGACATGATCATGCGCAAATTTCTTTTGAACGGCGCGGCCGCGATCGCCATTGCCGCCCTGGGTCTGATTGCACCCGCCACGCTGCAGGCCCAGTCGAAGGCTGCGGTAACGATCGATAACGACGATATCGGCGGCGTGGTCAGTGGCCCGAAGGGACCGGAAGCCGGCGTCTGGGTGATTGCGGAAACGCATGATCTGCCAGTGCGTTTTATCCGCATTGTCGTGACAGACGATCAGGGCCGCTATGTCATCCCCGATCTGCCGAAGGCCACCTACGACATCTGGGTGCGCGGCTACGGTCTGGTCGATTCGCCGAAGGTGAAGAGCGCGCCCGGCAAACTGCTCGATCTCAAAGCGGTGCCGGCGCCGAATGAAGCGGCCGCCGCGCAATATTACCCGGCGATCTACTGGTACTCGATGATGAAAATCCCCGAAGCCAGCATCTTCGGCAGCAAGGATGCGCCGAGCAACATCAAGCTCACCGATTACCTCAACGGCATGAAGAACAATGGCTGTGTCGGCTGCCACCAGCTGGGCCAGCTGGCGACTCGCACGATTCCCAAGTACCACATGGAAGGCAGGACCTTTCAGGAAGCATGGGTGCGCCGCATCCAGTCCGGTCAGGCCGGTGAGAACATGGTGCTGATCGCCGCCGGCCAGCTCGCCGGCATGCCGTTCGAATATCTGGCCGACTGGACCGAACGCGTCGCCAAGGGCGAACTGCCGTGGGCGAAACCGACGCGGCCGCAGGGCGTCGAGCGCAATATCGTCGTCACGCTGCGCGACTGGCACAACCCGAAACAGTATCTGCACGACCTGATCTCGACCGACAAACGCTATCCGACGGTCAACGGCTACGGTCCGCTTTACGGGCAGAGCGAACACGCCGGCAACGACATGCCGATTCTCGACCCGGTGAAAAACGTTGCGACCAATTATGTGCTGCCGACCACCGCCGACATGCCGCTCGCGCTCGGGCCCGGCAACGCCGGCTCGGTGCACATCCTGCAGACCTCGGCCTATTGGGGCGCGGAGGACATCTGGAACAGCAAGGCCAACAACCACAACTCGATGTTCGACCGCCAGGGTCGTCTGTGGCTGGCGGCAACCGGCCACAAACCGGACAACCCCGACTTCTGCAAAAAAGGCTCGACGCATCCGTCGGCGGTCGAATTTCCGATCGACAGCACCAATCGCCGCGTGACGATGTACGATCCGAAGACCGGCAAGTACACGCCGTATCAGACCTGTTTCGGCTCGCACCATTTGCAGTTCGGCTACGACGGCACCGAGACGCTGTGGGCGAGCACTGGCGGCGGCGGCGGCTACGTCGGCTGGCTCAACACCAAGATGCTCGACGAAACCGGCGATATCCAGAAATCTCAGGGCTGGACCGCGATCGTGCTCGACACCAACGGTAACGGCGTGCGTGACGCCTACACCGAGCCGGGCAAGCCGCTGGATCCGACCAAGGACATGCGCATCGGCGGCGGCTTCTACGCGATCATGCCGAGCCCGGTCGACGGCTCGGTGTGGGGAACGTTGCGCGGCAATCCGGGCGCGATCGTGCGCATCGATCCGACCAAGAATCCGCACAAGTCGCTCGCTGAAATGTACAACGTGCCGCTGCCCGGCTTCGGCCCGCGCGGCGGCGACATCGACATGCAGGGCCGCGTGTGGGTTTCGCTCGCCAGCGGTCACATGGGCATGTTCGACCGCCGGTTGTGCAAAGGGCCGCTCAACGGCCCGAAAGCCACCGGCGACCAGTGCCCCGAGGGCTGGGCATTCTTCCAGTATCCGGGCCCGGGCTTCAAGGGCATCGGCGAGAACAGCGCCGAGTCGAGCTACTACTCGTGGGTCGATCAGCACAACACCTTCGGCCTCGGCGACGACGTTCCGATGTCCACCGCCAACCTGATGGACGGCCTGGTCGCGCTCAACAAGGACGGCAAGATGGTATCGATCCGCGTGCCCTATCCGCTCGGCTTCTACGCCAAGGGTTTTGACGGCCGCATCGACGATCCGAACGCCGGCTGGAAAGGCCGCGGCCTGTGGGCCGCCAACGGCGATCGCGTGCCGTGGATGATCGAAGGCGGCAAGGGCACCAAGCCGCTCGCCGCGCACTTCCAGTTGAGACCCGATCCGCTGGCGCACTGAAACAGCGGCGGCGCGGGTAACAGTCCCGCGCCGTCGTTTTCGATCGTGGAAGCGTGATGGACTTCTTGTTCGATTACATTTCCGTCAACACCTTCTGGACCATTCTGTCCATCGCACATGCCTTGCTGGCAGTTGCGCTGCTCGGCGCGCTGACGCATCAGGCGGCTGCCGTTCTGATGCCGGCACGCGCGCGCAGCGACGGAGGTTTCGTCACGCATTTCCGCTCGGTGTCGGGACCGCGTTATGCCGGCGCCGTTTGCGTGTTGTGGGTTCTTGCCTTCATTCTCGGCGGCTGGATCTACGCCAAGTACCGCATCTACGTGCGCATTCCGATCGAACAGGAGGGATTTTTCAAAACCCTCGGCGCGTTCGAATTGAAGGAACACCTGACCACGATCGGACTCGGCCTGCTGCCGTTCTACCGGCATCTGTGGAAAAGCGCGCGCACTGCGGCCGGCGAGCGGGCGCGCAAATGGCTGACCGTGGTGCTCGCCGCAATCTGCTGGTATGCGTTTCTGACCGGCCATGTCGTCAACAACGTGCGCGGTTTCGGGTTATGAACGAGGACAACGCCACCGCGACGTCGCGTTTCGGCTGCTTCGCGCTGGTCTTCGGCGTCTGCTTTGCGATCCTTTATGTGATCTGCGACATGGCTGCCCTGCCCTTGTTCACCTATCACCCGGGCACCGACCGCATCGATGCGGGCTTTGTGCGGCCGCGCCCGGACGAGGGACCGGCGATGTATTGGTACGGCTGGATCGCCAGTTCGGCCCTCGGCGCCGGGCTGCTCGGCGCGCTTGCCGCCGCGCTGCCGCAAACGCTGCGCGACAAAATTCCGTTGGCGCTGGCGTGGGTGGTTCCGGTTGTGCTGCTGCCGGTGCTGCTCTATTCGCTGAAGTTCTATTGGCGCTGGGAATAGCGCCGCCGTGCCGTCGAGGATTTCACTGATCACGAGGTCGACATGCTGACTCGAATACTGATGCTGGCCGCAGGCCTGCTCGCCAGCACGCCGCTGTTTGCCGGCGGCGACGATTATGAAGGCGCCAACGACACCATGGGCGCGGGCCCCGCTTATTTCGGATTCGTACGCGATACCCGCGGCTCGCCGCTCGTGGACGCGCAGGTGACGCTGCAGCCGGCGAAGGGCAATGCCGTATTGCTGAAATCGAATGCACTCGGGCTCTATCGCGGCCACATCAACAAGGACGTGCTGCCCAAGGACGTGCAGATCTCCTGCGCGAAAGCCGGCTACAAGCAGACCAAAACCACCCGCCGCGCGCCGCCCGGCGCCGTTGCGATGTTCATCGAAACCGAATGCACGATGCAGCGCCAGTAAGGCGCAGCCCGTACACGCGCGCCGGCGTCGCCGCGGTTTTCGCCTGTGCGCTGTTCTGCGGCAGTGCCGTGCGCGCGCAGATCGCGGCGCCCGACACGCTCCTCATCAACGGCAAATTCGTCGTCTTCGACGGTCCGCCGGCGCAGGCCCTGGCGGTGCGCGACGGAAAAATCGCGGCGATCGGCGAAACATCACGCCTGCGCGCGCTGGCGGGTCCGGCGACGCAAATCATCGATCTCGGCGGCCGCACCGTGATTCCGGGTCTGATCGATTCGCATATCCACGCCATTCGCGCCGGCCTGAGCTACACCACCGAAGTGCACTGGTTCGGCGCGCGCACACTTAAAGAAGCGCTCATGCGTTTGCGCAACGCGGCGAAGAACGCGCCGAAAGGATCATGGCTGGTGGTGGCCGGCGGCTGGACCGACCGGCAGTTCGCCGAAGACCGCCGGCCGACGCAAGCCGAGATCGCCGCTGCCGCGCCGGATCATCATGTCTACATCCAGTTGCTCTACAGCGCCGTGCTGCTCGACGCGGGCGGTGCCGCGGCACTTGGTCTTGCCGGCCGGCCGGAACTGGCCGCGCGCCTTGCCGTCGAGCGCGATGGAAACGACAGCAACGGCAAGCCGACCGGCTGGCTCACCGGCGACAACCGCGCGATCAGCGATCTATTCAACCTGCTGCCGCGCCCGGACTACGCACAGAAGCTCGCCGGCACGCGTGCCTTTTTCCGAGCTCTCAATGCCATGGGCATCACCGGTGTCAGTGATCCGGGCGGCTATAACATCGAAGTCGAGGACTATCTGCCGCTGTTTCAGGTCTGGCGCGAGCACGGGCTGACCGTGCGCGTGCGCTACAGCTTGAGTGCGCCGCGCCGCGATCGCGAACTCGAAGACTTCAAAGCGCTGACGCAGCTGCTGCCGATGGGCTTCGGCGACGACTGGCTGCGCTTCAACGGCATCGGCGAGAACGTCACCTGGGGCTTCTACAACAACGATACGCCGAACGATAACCAGAAAGAGCAGCTCGCCGCCGTGCTGCGCTGGGCCGTATCGCGCGGCATGACCGCAACATTTCACTGGCACAACGACGGCGCGGCACATCATCTGCTTGATGTGATCGAACGCGTCAACACCGGCACGCCGGTCGCAAATCTGCGCTGGTCGGTAGCGCATCTCAACGACGCGTCGCCCGACACGCTGCGGCGTTTGCAGGCGATGGGCATGGGCTGGCTCGTGCAGAACGCGTTCTATTTCCGCGGCGAAGCCTTCCTCGGCCAGCGCGGCGCCGAAGCCGCGCGCCGGGTGCCGCCGCTGGTCAGCGCGCTGCGGATGAAACTGCCGGTGGGCGGCGGCACCGACGCACACCGCGTGATGGCGCCGAACCCTTTCGTTTCGCTGCAATGGATGCTCGACGGCAAAACCGTCTCCGGCGTCGCGATGCGCGCGCCGGAGGAACTGCCGGCGCGGATCGACGCGCTGCGCCTCTATACGCAAGGCAGCGCGTGGTTCAGTTTTGAAGAAAATACCCGCGGCGCGCTCAAAGTCGGCCGGCTCGCCGATCTCGCCGTGCTCGACCGCGACTATCTCGGCGTGCCGGTCGCACAGATCGGCAGCATCGTTTCGCTGTTGACCATGGTGGGCGGGCGCACCGTTTACGCCGCCGCGCCGTTTGCGGCGCTCGAATCCGCACCGCATCAAGATTAGGCGCCGAAAATAGAGGTAGAATAATTTTCGGTTTGATGCCGCGCGCGTTTCAGGCCGCCGCTGCGCAGAATTACCGCTAATACCCGGCACCGCAATAACCATAACCATAACGAACCATGCTGCGAGGAGAAGCCCATGAAGTCAAAATTGATTGTTGCCGCCGCCGCATTGGCATTTTGCGCCGCAGTGCATGCGCAGACCGCCGACGAGCTTTTGCATGACGGCAAAAACACCGACAACATCACCACCTATGGCATGGGCTACGGGCAGCAACGCTACAGCCCGCTCAAACAGATCAATCGAAGCAACGTTCGTCGCCTTGTCCCCGTCTGGAGCTACAGCACCGAAAACATTTTCGGCGAACAGGCGCAGCCGCTGGTCTACAACGGCGTCATGTATGTCACCAACGCGAAGTGGACTGCCGCAATCGATGTCGAAACCGGCCGCCAGGTCTGGCGCACGGCCGAGGAATGGGATCAGTCGACGATTCGCGTCGTCTGCTGCGGCGTATCGAACAAGGGCGCGGCGATTTATAACGGCCGGCTGTTCCGCGTCACGCTTGATGCGCAGGTTCGCGCGCTTGACCTGAAAACCGGCAAGGAAGTCTGGAGGCAGAAATTCGCCGAATGGAAGGAAGGCATTTCCGGTATAGCGGCGCCGCTGATTGCGAACGGTGTTCTGATCTCGGGCATGTCCGGCGCGGAACTGGGTGTGCGCGGATTCCTCGACGGCTGGGATCCGGAATCCGGCAAACATTTATGGCGCCGCTACACCATACCCGGCCCCGGCGAACCCGGATCCGAAACATGGCCGAAGGATAGCGAGGCTTACAAACACGGCGGCGGCACGACCTGGGTTACCGGTTCCTATGATCCGGAACTCGATTTGACGTACTGGGGCACCGGCAACGGCGGCGCGTGGAATCCGGTCGACCGTCCGGGCGACAGCCAGCACATTGCCTCGGTCATCGCGGTGCGCCCCAAAACCGGTGAAATCGTCTGGCATTACCAGTTCACGCCGGGCGATCCTTTCGATTTCGATGCGGTGAATGAAAACGTTCTCGCCGACATCAAAATCAACGGCACGATGCGCAAGGTTCTGATGCACGCCGACAAGAACGCATTTCTTTATGTGATCGATCGCGCAACCGGCCAGCTGATCGCCGCCAATGAATTCGCCAGACAGAACTGGGCCGAGCGCATCGACCTCACCACCGGTCGCCCGGTGTTTACCGACCTCCTGAAACGCATGCTGGCGGGCGAAGAGGTGGAATTCTGGCCGGGGCCGCGCGGCGGGAAAAACTGGGTGCCGATGGCGTTCAATCCGAATACGGGACTGCTTTATCTGAATGCGGCAAACCATCCGCGCATTTTCAAATTCACACCGATCGAAGAATACAAACCCGGCCAGCGTTATACCGGCGTGCAGACCTCGGTTCCACCGCGCAAACCGGGCACGCCCGACGGCTATTACATGGCGATCGACCCGCTGACCGGCAGAACGAAATGGAAAATACCGCTCATGGACTACATGCAATGGGGCGGCATGCTTTCAACGGGCGGAGGCCTGCTGTTTTCCGGCAAGCAGACCGGGGAGGTCGTCGCCATCGACGCAGACAACGGAAAAATCGTCTGGCAATATCAAACCGGATCCGCCATCAATGCCCCCGCCGTAACCTTCACCTACAAGGGTCGCCAGTACGTCAGCGTGCTGTCGGGTCGCGGCGGTGGTGCAGTCAATACGCCGCCCGAATTGCGGGAAAAAGTACCGCTCGGCGGCATGGTCTGGACATTTGCCCTTCTGCCCAGGTAATGCAAACCACGGACGGCGCGCAGCGGGCGCGCCGGAGCACCCCTGTTTTTCCGAAAGCGCGCTGCCGGTTTCGTTGCGTGCCGCCAAACCGACGGGTCGAACCCAAATGAAATCGTGGTGGATTCGGGCACGCAACGGAATCATCGGCCTCGAGGCGCGGGACGTTCCGGTGCCGCAGGCTGGAAGCGGTGAAATCCTGTTGCGCGTGCATGCCACCGCGCTCAATCGCGGCGAGTTCAATCCCCGTTATCATGCGGACGGCATCAAGCCCGGCGGCATCGAGGCGGCCGGCATCGTCCAGGCCGTTGGCGACAGCGTCGCAGGCATCAAACCGGGTGATCGCATCATGGGGCGGGCGCGCGGCGGCTTTGCCGAGTATGCGTTGCTGGATGCGCACGATGCGATCCCGGTGCCGGCGTGTCTGAGCTGGGAGCAGGCCGCCGCAGTGCCGCTGGCCTTTCTGGTCGCCCACGACATGCTCTGCTCCTACGGCAGGCTGAAATCCGGCGAGTGGCTGCTCATCACCGGCGCGTCGTCGGGCGTCGGCGTGGCCTGCCTGCAGACGGCCAGGCTGCTCGGCGCAAAAGTAATCGGCACTTCGGGCTCGGCGGACAAATTGGCGAAGCTGAAAATGATCGGCCTCGATGCAGGCATCTGCACCCGCGGCCCCGATTTTGCCGCACAGGCGCGCGCCATAACCGGCGGCAAAGGCGTCGATCTCGTCGTCAACAATGTCGGCGGCAGCGTGTTTCCGGAGTGCCTGCGCGCGCTGGCATTTCAGGGCCGGCTCGCGACCGTCGGAACGATCGACGGCGTGATGAAATGCGAACTCGATCTCGAAGCACTGCATTCCAACCGGCTGGAACTGTTCGGAGTGTCGAACAAATTCACCACCTCCGTGCAGCGCGCGCAGACGGTCAACGGATTCATCCGTGACCTGCTGCCGGCATTCGCCGACGGCCGCATTGCGCCCGTGATCGACCGCGTGTTTGGCTACGCTGAGTTGCCGGCGGCAAAGGATCATATGGAATCCAACGCGCAGATCGGGCGGATCGTGGTGCGCCTGTCATGAACGCGATAACCGCAGCGGCGTTGCCATGAAACTGCTGTGGCTGTTGTGTGCGGCGATCGCGTGCGCAGCGCAGGCTGCCGAATCCGTCTTTCCGGATCGCCCGGTTCGTCTGCTCGTGCCGCAACCGCCGGGCGGATCAACCGACGTCATGGCGCGCATGGTCGCGCAGAAGCTGACCGAACTGTGGGGACAGCCGGTGATCGTCGATAACCGCGCCGGCGCCAGCGGCAATATCGGCACCGCACTCGTCGCCAAAGCCACCCCGGACGGTTATACGATGCTGGCCAACTCGAGCGTGTTCGCGGTCAATCCGGGCCTGTACAAAAATGCAGGCTACGATCCGCTGCGGGATTTCGCGCCCGTCATCGTTGCCGGCATCGCGCCCAACATCGTATTCGTTCATCCCTCCGTCGCGGTCAATTCACTGCAGGCGCTGCTCACGCTGGCGAAGCAAAAACCGCTGTCTTACGCTTCAGCCGGCATCGGCACGACGCCGCACCTGACCGGCGAACTGCTGTTCAAAACGCTGGCGCGCGCGGATATCGCGCATATTCCGTATAGCGGCGGCGGTCCCGCGGTGATTGCGGTGGTCGGCGGACAAACGCCGGTCGGCATCACTGCGATACCGACCGTGTTTCAGATGATCAAAAGCGGGCGCGTGCATGCCATCGCCGTCACGAGCCAGCAACGCGCGCCGGCGCTGCCCGACGTACAGACGGTTGCCGAGCAGGGTTTCCCCGGTTATTCGGATTACACCTGGATTGCATTTTTTGCACCGGCGGCCACGCCGCCGGCGATCGTCGCCAAAGTGAACGCTGACATCGCACGCGTGCTCAAAACACCCGACGGACGCGAGCGGCTCTCCAGCATCGGGTTCGAGTCAATGGAAAATTCGCCGCGCGTGTTTGCCGATTATCTCAAGGCCGAGGTCGTGAAGTGGACGAAGGTCGTGCGGGAATCGGGCGCGCGTGCGGATTGATCGTTGATCGTTACGGATATTTGAAATGATGAAACCGCCGGCACCGGCTCTGCAAGCAACCGTCCGCTGCTGTTTCGCGCTTGCGGCCCTCGCCTTCGCCGCCGCAACCGCCGCCCAGCCGTATCCGAACCGGCCCATTCGTATCGTCGTGCCGTTCCCGGCGGGGGGACTCGTCGACACCGTCGCGAGGCAGATCGCATCGAGACTCGCGGAAACGCTCGGTCAACGCGGACTCGCTGTTGTCATCGACAATCGCAGCGGGGCCGGCGGATCGCTGGGGTCCGAGATCGTCGCAAAATCCGCGCCGGATGGTTACACGCTGCTGATGGTGGTCGATACGCACGCGGTCAATCCGCATATCTACAAAAATCTCCGCTACGATATTTTTAAGGACTTCGCGCCGATTGCGCTGGTCGTCAAGATTCCGCTGGTGACCGTCGCGCATCCGTCGGTAGCGGCGGATTCGCTCAAGGAGCTGGTGGCCCTTGCCAAAAGCAAACCCGGCACATTGACCTACGCCTCCGCGGGCGGCGCCGGCACGGCGGGCCATCTCGCCGCCGAGCAATTCAAATTGCTCGCCGGCATCGACATTGTGCACGTGCCGTACAAGGGCGGCGCACCGGCGATTGCCGACCTGCTGGGCGGACAGGTTCAGCTGTCGTTCATCGCGACCAGCGTTACCGTGCCTTACGTGCGCGCGAACAGGCTGAAGGCGCTTGCGGTCAGCGGCAGTCAGCGCTCGGCCGCGCTCCCCGGCGTGCCGACCACAGCCGAATCCGGATATCCCCAACTGGACACCGGTTCCTGGGTCGGCTTCCTCGCGCCCGCAGGAACGCCGAAACCAATCGTCGCCCGGCTCTCGGCGGCGACTGCCACCATGCTCAAGGACGCCGACATCCGGGGCAAGCTGACCGATCAGGCGATGGAAATCGTCGGCAGCCCGCCTGAACAGTTCGGCTCGTTCGTGCGCGCCGAGTATGCCAAATGGGGCAGGCTGATCAAAGACGCGCATCTCGATATTGCGCAGTAGCTGTTGCAGTCGTTACACGCCAACGGTTTTGCAATGCGCCGTTGCGGCAGCGGCGCCACTCTCAATCGCCTTCGGTGATCCCCGCCTCCTTGATCACCTTCGCCCATTTCTCGATATCCGAATTGATCACGGCCGCGAGTTCGCCGGGCGAACTGCCTGCGGTTTCGACGCCGAGCTGTGCGAGCTTGGCCTGTATGTCCGGCTGCGCGAGAATCTTGACGGCATCATCGTGCACCTTGGCGACGATGGAAGCCGGCGTTCCGGCCGGGGCAACGAGTGCAAACCACGAGATGGCTTCGAAACCGGGGAAACCGGATTCCGCCACCGTCGGCAGTCCGGGTATGTTCGACGATCGACGAAGCGAGGTGACGGCGAGTCCGCGCAGCTTGCCGTCTCTGACGAACGGCAGTATCGCACCGGTATTCTGTATCGCGATGGTGACGCGGCCGCCGATCACATCGGTGAACGTCGCCCCGCGATAGGGCACGTGGATGATGTTGACTCCGGCCAGACTCTTCAGCAACTCGCCGGCAATATGCTGGGGCGTACCGGCACCGGGGGTCGCATAGGAAAGCTCGCCCGGCCGCGCCCTCGCCAACGCGATCAATTCCTGAAAACTTTTTGCCGGCACCGCATTGTTGACAGCGACGATGTTGGGCATCGTGACCATCAGTACGATCGGCGCAAAATCACGCCCTGCGTCGTAGGGCGGTTTGTTTTGCAGGCCGGGGGCGATGGTCATCGCGCCATTGGCCGCGTAGGTCAGGGTGTAGCCGTCGGGCGGCGACTTCGCGCCTCGCGCAACCCCGACCGTGCCGCCGGCGCCGGGCACGTTATCGACCGCGACCGCAACGCCCCACGCTTCGGACAATTTCTGCGCGAAGATCCGCGCAGTAACGTCGGTCGCGCTACCCGGCGTAAAGCCGACGATCAACCTCACCGGCTTGTTTGGATAGGATTGCGCTACGGCTTGATGCGCGCAGCAGGCTGCGGCCACAACAAGCGCCATGGCCAGTTTGCATCGGTTGTTCATTCCCCCTCCCGGCGATCTGCAACACTTATGTTCTGCTCTTATCCCGAGGGTTCCGGGCAAGCCGGTCTACAACGGCTGGCCAACCGTAAAATATACGGTGGTGCCCTCGCCGACGGCACTGTCGATCCAGATCTTTCCGCCATGACGGTCAATGATCTTTTTCACCGTCGCCAACCCGATTCCCGTGCCCTCGAATTCGCTGGCGTGATGCAGCCGCTGGAAGGGCAGAAAAAGTTTGTGTGCATATTGCCGGTCAAATCCGGCGCCGTTGTCGCGGACATAAAAAACGTCGAAACCATCACGCCGCTCAATGCCGAACTCGATGCGCGCCGATCCGGATTTCGACGTGAATTTCCACGCGTTGCCGATCAGATTGTTCAGCACGACTTGCATCAGGTCTTCATCGGCAATGATTCGCATTGACGGTTGAATCCAGGTCTCGACCACTCGACTCGGGACCAGACTCCGCAGGGTCGAAACAACATTCTCCGCCTGTTGACTGAACCCGTATTCACGCCGCCTTACGTCCTGATGGCCCAGTCTCGCCCAATTAAGCAGATCATCGATCAGGTTGCTCATATGCCTGCTGTTGGCGACGATCCGGGTTAAATGCCCCTCGGATTCCGGATCCAGCTTTCCACGATTCTTTTGCAGCACCATTTCGCCAAACCCGTTCATTGCGCGGACCGGCGCCCGCATATCGTGGGCGATGGTGTAACTGAATGAATTCAGCTCCTTGTTGGCCATCTCGAGTTCGGCTGTTCTGTGAGCGACGCGGATTTCGAGTTCGGCGTTCAGTCGGGAAAGATTTTCGGCCGCGCGCGCGCGTTCTATCAATCGCGCCAGTTGGCCGGAGACGACGTTGATTGAGTCAAGAAACAGCGTGTCCGGCGTGCGCACATCGGCGGCAAAAAACTCGAGAAATCCGGCGATGTCGCTGCCCACGAAAACCGGGAATACAAATGCCGAGCG
Organism: uncultured beta proteobacterium; assembly: GCA_903889565.1. Taxonomy (GTDB): domain Bacteria; phylum Pseudomonadota; class Gammaproteobacteria; order Burkholderiales; family SG8-41; genus PALSA-1004. The sequence goes on along the minus strand of CAISYC010000018.1, from coordinate 67,013 downwards.
CAAGCCGGCTTCCAGCGCGATTTTCTGCCGGCGTATGTCGCCGGCCTGCCGGATGTCTTCAATCCACACCGGTTTTCGCTCGCGCTTGGCGCGCCCGACAAATCCGCCTTTGCTGGTGCCGAAAATAAACGTTTCGGACTGCCGTATGAATTCCTGATCACGGGACAGATCATTACCGCACCATTGCGATATTGGAAACGTATCCGCGGGCTGATTGAAACCATACAAACCAACGTGGCCAATGGCCCAGTTGCCATAGGCGCAGATTTGTTCAAGGCAATCCCGCAAGCCCGCCTCCGCCGTTTCGGCTTCATTCGCCGCGCATGCAAGTGTTTCAAGCAGACGCATCAACGATTCCTTGCGTTTGCGTTCGGTGATGTCCCGGAAAGACCATACCCTCCCGATGATTGAGTGTTCCAGCATCAGCGGCGAGGAAAAACGTTCGAAAATCCGGCCATCCTTGAAATTGACAACATCCAGCAGCTCGAGATCCGACTGATAAAGCATTTTCACTTTTCCCAGAAAAGCTTCCGGCTCCGCCAACTGGCTCACGACGTAATCAAGCAGTTGCCGGTCGTCCTTGCCATCGAGCAGCGCCTGTGGAATGCGCCACAAATCTGTAAACCGACGGTTTGTCCGGATTACCTTGCCGTCGTTGTCAACCGCAAGAATTCCGTCCGCAGTCGAGCCGAGTATGGATTGCAGCTGAATTTCGCTCTCGCGCAGCGATTCCTCGGCCTGCTTGCGTTTGATGAACTGCCCCACCTGCTCGCCGATCGCCCGCGTTGCCTGCAGCAATCCCTCATCCGGTTTGCGGATTGTCGGGCTCGAGAAGGCGAGCACGCCCAGAATCTTTTTGTCCGCAACGACAGGGAAAGCGAATGTGGCGCGCTGACCGGTCCGCGCTATGCGCAGGTGCCAGGTCGTCTCGGACTCGTTCAAATCGGCAATCCAGATTGGTTTGCCTTCGGCGATTACCCTGCTGATCAACCCGCCGGGCGGTATGACCGTGCCAATGGCGCCCTTGTAATAGTCGATGGTTTTTTGCCGTGCGCCGGGCCCGCTCCACCCGATCATCAATCGTGTCGCGCCCGCATCGTCCTCGACCCGGAAATACCCTGACGACTCCCATTGCTCCGATTCGCAGATGATGCGCAAAACCGCCTTCACGACTTCCCGGCTGCTGCCGGCTTCGGCGAGGCTGCGCGTTACCGAGTGCTCCAGTCTGGTCAGCGCCTCTGCGCGCTTGCGCTCGGTGATATCGCGGACAAACGCGCTCGCTCGTTCGTCGCCGCCGATCTGAACGTAATTGCAGACCACTTCGACCGGAAACAGGCGCCCGTCCTTGGCCCGTTGCGTTGATTCAAACCGGAAAGAACCCTGCCGCCTGAGCTCAGTCATGTGTTCCCGCCATTTCCCGGCGCTGAACTCGGCATCGATATCGGGCACACCCAGCTTGAGCAATTCCTCCCGCGTATAGCCAAGGGAACGGCAAGCCGCCAAATTGACGTCCACGAAATGGGCGTCCGGCGCGATCCAAAAAACCGCCTCGGACGTCGCATCGACATTGATATGGGAGAGATGCGGCAGGTCATCGTCCCGGGTATGCGCACTTCCAATGTCAGCGGCCATTCATTGCTCCTCTCCAATGCCGATGCCAATCGTGGAATATTCAGGCCAATTCGGTCAGCGACAGGAAATTTTTAACTCGAATCCGGAAATCGATCAATCGCTCGTTTCGCCTGCGTGACGCTCCCGGACCGGGCGTTTTTATATGAACAGGCAATGGGCCTGCCTGGGTTATAGGTCGAATCGGGGTGATTTCAAAGCGCGATCCCCATGATCAGCACTCTACGCCTGCGAGTCCGGTTCCCGCAAAATTTTTGATTGCAATCGATGATTATTGATCTGGGATAAATTGCAATGCGACTTTTGGGATAATTATGCATGGTTGCGGGCACGCTCTCGCACGATTGCCTGTCGCTTTCCCCTGCCCGGTTCTTTTACGCGGGTCGATGTTAGGATAGGGAAAATTAAAATCCGGATTAAAAATCCCGGCTGGCAGATGCGGGCACGAGGGAGACGCACAAATGTTGAAGTTGGCGAGCGCAGCGCTGCTTGCAGTCCTGCTGTCAGGCGCGGCCTCCGCGCAGATCAATGCCGGCCAGCAGAAATCCGATCCCGACCTGCCGTTCACGATGACGCAGGTGGCGAGTTTCGATCTGCCGTGGCGCATCGCGTTCCTGCCCGACGGCCGCATGCTGGTAACCGAAAAGGTCGGCCGCGTCATTCTGGTCACACCGCAGGGTGTCAAGACCGAAGTCGGCGGCGTGCCGCCCAGTTATTATCAACGCCAGAACGGCATGCTGGGCGTTTTCGTCTCGCCGCATTACGCCACCGATCACAATGTCTATCTGACCTATGCCGAGCCGGGCGATTACGGTGGCGGCCTCGCGCTGGGCCGCGGCCAGCTTGTGCTCGACGGTGACCGCGCCACGCTCGACGGATTCCAGGTATTGTGGCGCCAGATGCCCAAAGGCAAAGGCGGTCAGGAAGGCGCGCAGATCGCGTTCTCGCCGGATGGCAACTATCTGTTTCTCACGGTGGGCGATCGCCAGCGCTTCACGCCCGCGCAGGATCCCAGCCAGCCGGAAGGCAAGATCCTGCGCTTGACGCTCGATGGCAAACCCGCGCCCGGCAATCCGCTGGAAGGCAAAACGGGTAACGCCACCATTCCATTGATCGATCCGCCGACCGATACCGAAGCGGCGAAGACCGCGCCGGTGGTCAGCACCTATACGTTTCCCGGCCCCAACCTGACGCCGGCCGAAACCTGGACCAGCGGCCACCGTACGCCCTACGGCCTCGCCTTCGGTCCCGACGGCCGGCTGTGGGAAGTCGAACACGGCCCGCGCGGCGGCGACGAGCTGAACCTGATCGAGCGCGGCAGGAATTACGGCTGGCCGCTGGTCTCGTATGGCATGAACTACAACGGCGTGCCGATCGCCAGCCCGGATACGCGCCCCGATCTCGCCAAGCCCGTGATCTACTGGGTGCCGGTAATCGCGCCGGGCAACATCATGTTCTACAAGGGCAGCGTTTTCCCGCAATGGAATGGCGACGCCCTGATCAGCGGACTGGTCAGCCAATCGCTCATCCGCGTCACCTTCGACGGCAAGGGCGGTGCCACCGCAGCGCAGCGCTGGCACATCGGCAAACGCGTGCGTGATATCGAAGAGGCGCCGGACGGCTCGCTTTGGATGCTGGAAGACGCCAATCCCGGCGGGCTGTTCCATCTCACGCCGAAATAATTAAAGCGCAGCGCGCAATGCAAATCCGGAGCGCGTGAAAAATTGAATCCCGCACCGGCGGCGAACGGCACCGTTGTAAAAACCAATCGCGCAGGATTACGCAATCCGTATGCGAAAATTTCTGCGCACCATCGAAGCTTTCAAGGCGCGCGCCATACGGCCTACAATGCGCTGTAGCATGACAAGATCGTAGTCCGGTGACCATGTCTCATCGGACACGGCAACAACATTCCAGGGAGAGGCCATCGTGTTCAACAGATTGTTTTCCGCATTTGTCCGCCCGTTGCAAACGGGGTTATGGATAGCGATTGCCGTTGCGCTGTTCGCCTGGCAAACCGCCGCGAGCGCCAATCCGATTCCCGCCGGTTCGGCGATGTCGCGGTTGAAAGCAATCGGCTACAGCGACTTGCAGGGGCGCGGCGGCGCATTCAAGCTGGCCATACGGCGGGTCGGCGAGCGCTGGTACCTTTACATGGGGCATCTGTGGCACTCCGGCTGGACGATTCTGGATGTCACCAATCCGAATGACCCGAAGTTCGTCAAATTCATTGCCGGGCCGGAGAACACCTGGACCATCCAGATGGAATTTCACGACAACATCATGGTCACCGCGCTGGCGCGCAAAGCCCCGGTGTGGGGCGGCGATGCCGGCAAACCGTTCGAAGAAGGCCTGCTCATCTGGGACATCAGCGATCCGGTCAATTGGAAGCAACTGTCGCACTGGAAAACCGGCTCGACCGGTGTGCATCGCGTCGGCTACCCCGGCGGCAAATATGCCAATCTCGCGGCAAGGGTAGCGGGCTACCGCGGACAGATTCTGGTTTTCCTCGACATCAGCGATCCGGCGAATCCGAAGGAAGCCGGCCGCTGGTGGATGCCCGGACAAAAAGAAGGCGAAGAACCTGCGCGCAGCGATATTTCGTTTCACGGCCCGGCGATCATCAGCGAAGACGGCAAGACCGCCTATCTTGGCTACGGCCCAGCCGTGGTGATCCTCGATATCAGCGACATTGCGAGTCCAAAACCGGTCGGCCAACTCAATCTCAGCCCGCCGTTCGGCGGACTGGTCGCACATGACGTATTGCCGATCCCGGGCCGCAACATGCTCTACGTGCATGGCGAGGCGACCGGCGGCGGCGACGAACCGAACGGCGCACTTGCCTGTTCGAGCCCGCTGACGATTTCAGCGATGATCGATATCAAGGATCCGAAAAAGCCGCGACTGGTGTCGGTGTTTCCGGAACCGTCGCCGCCCAAGGGGCTGCCTTACGACAATTTCTGCGACAAAGGCGGCCGCTACGGCCCGCACAACACCAATCTCGAATATCACCTGCCGGACGTGCAGAAACAGGGCGACCTCGTTTACATCACTTATTTCAATGCCGGCTTGCGGGTCTACGACATCAAGGATGCGCGGCGGCCGAAAGAAGCGGGCTGGTTCATTCCGCCAACGCCGACCAAACGTTACGGCCCCCTGCCCTACGACAAACTCGTCACGCAAACAGAAGATGTGCTGGTCGATACGCGCGGCAATATTTACATCACGGACAAGCAATGGGGCTTGTTCGTTCTGCGCGACACCGGCAGCGGACACGCCGCAAGCAAGCGGACCCCGGTCGCCAGGGCGGCGCCCTGACAACGGCACAAGCACTGACCATTGGTTGCGAACAGGGGCGCACCGCCATGATCGAATTGGTATCGCCGCCCCGATCCGGATAAGTCGATTCAATAGCAATTTGTGAAACCATGACCAGTAAACTCACGCCGATTCGCCGCGTCGTCACCGGCAACGATGCACAGGGCCGCTCGCGCGTGCTGTTCGACAGCGCAGCGCCCAACATCAGGGAAAACGCGAACAAAAAAGGCACGGGCATGACGGAGATCTGGGTCTTCCACGCCTGCCCGGCCCCCATCGCCGGGGAACGCGACGACGGAATGCTGCCGTATCACGCGGAACCGCCGCACACCGGCGGGCACCTGCGCATCGTGCAGTCGGACCCCAAACCTGCGGACTACGATCCGGCGCAGGACAGCTGCATCGTGCCGCCGCACCCGCCGCGCAGAACCGAAGGCGGCACCTGGGAACGCGGCGGACAGAATTTTTTTACCACGCGCATGCACAAAACCGAATCATTGAACTACGGCATATTGATTTCAGGCGAACGCGTGCTCGTCCTCGACGACGGCGAATACCGGCTCGATCCCGGCGACATCGTGGTGCAGGTCGGCAGCTGGCATGCGTGGAGCAGCCCGCGGGAAACAAGCCAGATGGCGTTCATCATGATGGGCGCAGATTTTAACCAGTAATAAACAGGAGGGTGCATCAACATGGCTGTCGCATCAACGCCGGCACGCGGAATGATTGCGGTCGTTGCAGGGCTGGCCGTTGCGGGATTCGCCGCGGCACAGGAGTATCCGGTCAAATCGATCCGCGTCATCGCGCAGTTTGCGGCGGGGTCCTCGACCGACACCACGGCGCGCTTGATCGCGCAGAAAATGACCGAAGACTGGGGACAGCAGGTGATCGTCGATAACCGGCCCGGCGCCGGCGGTGTCGTCGGCACCGAACTCGCTGCCAGGGCATCTGCCGACGGCTACACGCTGACGATGGCACCATCGAGTGCTTTCGCCACTGCGCCCAGCCTGTATGAAAAACCGCCGTACGACCCGCTCAGGGATTTCGAGCCGATCGCAAATCTGGTGTCCACGCCGCAAATGCTGGTGGCCGGCCTCGGCGCCGAATTCAAAACCCTCAAGGAATTCATCACCGCCGCGAAAGCGAAACCGGGACTCATCAATTATGCGTCGCTCGGCATCGGCTCGACGAATCATCTGTCGATGGAAATGTTCCGCAGCGCGGCAGGCATCGAGCTGAATCACGTGCCGTTCAAAACCAGTTCCGACATGTATGCCCAGCTGCTGGGCGGCCAGGTTCCGGTCATGTCCGATGCGCTGCCCGCCGTCCTGCCGCAGGTAAAGGCGGGCAAACTGCGCGGTCTGGCACTTGCCGCGCTGAACCGCTCGCCGCTGCTGCCGGGGCTGCCGACCATTGCCGAGTCGGGCTTTCCCGGATACGAAGCGGTGGGCTGGGTCGGCATCGCGGCGCCGGCCAAAACACCCACGGCGCTCCTCGACAAACTGAATGCGGAAATGGTGAAAATTCTCAGCCAGCCCGACGTCCGCGAGCGTTTCAACACGCTCGCCTTCACGCCGATCGGCGACACGCGCGCGCAATTTGCGGCTTACATCAAATCGGAACTGGCGAAATGGAGCAAGGTGGTCCGCGCTTCGGGCGCCAGAGCCGAGTAAGTATTACGGCAGTCCGCGTATTGCATTGTCGTCAGCAGACATTGCGACGTCGATGACGGCAAAGGAGCAGCGCACACCCGAAGGCCCACGGTAACGGCGAGCACGCGCTAGGCAAAAATAAAAGCGCCGCCATTCACATGCAGGGTCTGGCCGGTGATAAAGCCGCCGCCGGGACCGCACAGAAAGCGCACCGCCGACGCGATTTCTTCGGGCTCGCCCCTGCGCCCGAGCGGAATCTTGCCCTTCGGATCGCCGCGCGCGCTGCGGTGGGCGGGCCGCGTCGTGTTGAAGCTGCCGGGCGACACGCAATTCACGCGAATGCCGTCTTCGGCGAGCTCCTGCGCGAGCGCGCGCGTAAGACCGACGAGGCCGTTCTTGGCCGTCGTGTTGTGCGCCTTGCGATTGCCGCCGAGCAGGACGGCGTCGCCACCGAGGGTGATGATATTGCCGCCGCCGTTCGCGAGCATTGACGGCAGGCAGGCCTTGATGCAGTGAAACGAGCCGTCGAGCGTGATCGACATGGTGTTCCGCCAGTCGTCGAAGGTCATGTCCTTGAACGGGATCTCGCGGCGCTGCGAGGCGTTGAGCACGAGAATGTCGATCTTGCCGAAGCGCTTGATCACGCCCGCCGCCATCGCGTGCACCGCCGCGGCGTCGGCAATGTCGGCGAGGAACACATCGGCATCGCCGCCCGCCGCGCGGATCTCCTGCACCGCTGCTTCGGCATCTTCACGCGAACTCAGCGTGTTGATCGCGACGGCCGCGCCCGCCGCGGCGAGCGCGAGCGAAATCGCGCGTCCGATATTCTTCGCGCCGCCGGTGACCAGCGCGACCCGGCCGGCGAGTTCGCAACCTGCGGCGGACGGTCCATGATTTGACATGCATGCTCCCCTGCGTTCGATTCCCTGAAGCGGGCTATTATGCGCAGATTCGGCGAGCGCAATCCAGCACAGGGATCCGTGATGAGCAACGCAGCACTGAAGCTGACCGTGGGCCTGATGTTATACATGGCGACTCACCCCGCTCTGGCGGCCTATCCGGAACGGCCCATTCGCATGATCGTGCCTTCGGCCGCCGGCGGCCAGCCGGATACGAATTCGCGCCTGGTTGCGGCCGAACTCGGCCGCCAGCTCGGTCAGCAAGTGGTGGTCGACAACCGGCCGGGGGCCAGCAGTTCAATCGGGTTCGAGGCGGTGGCCAGAGCGCAGCCCGACGGCTATACGATCGGCTATGGCGGGTTCCCGCTCGCCACCAATCCGACCCTGCTCGCGAAAATTCCGTACGACGTCAACAAGGATTTCCGCATGGTGATCCTGACCAACATCTCGCCCAACATCATCGCCATCACGCCATCGCTGCCGGTCAATTCGATTGCGGAACTGATTGCCTACGCGAAGCGCAATCCGGACCAGTTGCTGTTCGGTTCCTCCGGCAGCGGCGGCACGATGCACCTGAGCATCGAATTGTTCAAGCTCATGACCGGCACGCGCATGGTGCACGTGCCCTACAAGGGCATGCAGCAGGTCATTACCGAGATCGTCGGCGGCCGCCTGCAACTGATGTCCGACAACGTGACCTCCGTGCTGCCCCAGGTCAAGTCAGGCCGCCTGCGCGCGCTGGGCCTGACCGGGCCGCGGCGCATTCCGCTCGCGCCCGACATCCCGACGGTGGCCGAAGCGGGCGTTGCGGGCTACGAAATTACCGCCTGGGGCGGCTACATGGCACCGGCGGGCACGCCGGGCGCCGTCGTCACCAAACTCAACGCAGAACTCAACCGGGTAATCGCATCACCCGCGATCCGCGAACGCTGGTTGGCGCTGGGGATAGAACCGGTCGGCGGCACGCCCGAACGTTTCACCGCGCACGTCAAAACCGAAACCGCGAAATGGGCGGACGTGATCAAACGCGCGGGGATCAAAGGCGACGAGTGATTGGAAGTTTCACCGCCCGGCGGCTTATTGAAACAGGCATTGTTGCAGCAAACGGCCCGGCATCAGCGCAAATGTGCCGGCGACGATCAGGCCGAAAAAATAAATGCCCTGCACATATCCTTTTGCGCTGCCGGATATTGCCGCTGCGCGCCCCTGTGGACTGCCGCGCCAACTATTCCATCATGATCAGCGCGGCGTGCGTTTCGAAGCCGTTCCACAGATTCAGCAGCTTGATGTCTTCGTTGTTGCTGTGCTGATTGTTGTCGTAATTGGCGGTCGAGACCGAAATCGTTTCCGTGCCGAGCACATCGACGATCATGTCGAGCGGAACGCTGCCGCCGGAGGTCGGCTGTACGGCAATCGGACTGCGCACGCTGCGCGCGGTGGCGAGCACGTTGGCGGCAAGTGGCAGATCCATCGGCGTGCGCACCGCGTTGTAGCCGTCCGCACTCACCACCACCCTGGCGATACGCGGATGCGCGAGGCGCGTGGCGTCGTCGGGATCGCGATCGACGACGTAATAGCCCTGCTTGCGGATATGCGCGATGACGCGCGCGACCTGCCCTTCTTTGGTCACGCCCTTGACCAGACGCAGGTCGATTGCCGCAGTCGCGGTCGATGGAATGATGTTGGCGGCCTGTTCGCCGATGCGCCCGCTCGACATGCCGCGGATATTGAGCGACGGCTGATTGATGAGTTCGCCCAGCGATTTGCCGCCGCCATCGACGCGCGCAAGACCAAGCTCTTTGCGCTGCGCGTCGTCATTGCCGGCCTCCGCGATGCTGGCGAGCTCGACCGCATTGAGCGGCACCACGCCGTCATAGAAATTTTCGACCAGCACCCGGCCTTCGGCGTCTTTCATCGAGCCAAGCAATTGCGCCAGCATCAGCGCGGGGTTGGGCGCCCAGTTACCGTAGTGGCCGCTGTGCAGCGGGCGCTTCGGGCCGAACACCGTAAGCTCGAGTTTCTGGATGCCGCGCGCGCCGAACTTGATAGTCAGCCGGCCGCTCGGGTCTTCCGGGCCGTCACAGATGAACCACAGATCGCCCTTGAGCAGTTCCTTGTTGGCGGCGAGAATTTGCGCAAAGTGCGGCGATTCGAGTTCCTCTTCGCCTTCAAATATGAATTTGATGTTTGCGCGCGGCTTCAAACCCGCGGCGTTGAGCGCATCCACCGCGGTCAGCATTGAAAACACCGCCGCCTTGGCATCGGACGCCGAGCGCGCGTAAATGCGCCAGTCGGCGTCGATGCGCTGCCCGGGCGCGGGGAACGGCAGCAGCTGCCCGCCGAGATCGAGCCTTGCGGTGCGCAGCACGGGTTCGAACGGCGGCGTCGCCCATTCGTTCGGATCCAGCGGCTGGCCGTCGTAATGGGAATAGAACACATAGGTGTGTTTCGCGCCCGGCACCAGAATCTCGCCGTAGACCGCCGGCGGCGCGCCCGGCACTTCGAGCAGCCGCGCCTTGAGTCCGCGCTTGTCCATCGCCTGCATCAGATATTCCGCATTGCGCCGCACATTGGGCAGGTCGCGCGACAGGTTTGGAATTCTCAGAAACGCAAAATAATCGTCGAGTATCTGCCGTTCGTGCGCTGTCCGCCATTCGCGCGCGGCGCGTGCGGCCGCGTTGTCCTGCGCCTGTGCCGGCGACAGCGCGGCAACCATCGTGAACGCGATGACGATGCTGCAAATCCGTTTGACGATATTCATATACCCCCCCTGAACCCCGGTTGCCGACGCCCGATTGGAGAATTCGCCGCCTCTAAAGATTCACCAGCGACAGCAGATCGCGTCCGTACTGGGCCCGCGCCTCGGCATAGATCGGCGTCACCGCAGTGACGAAGGCCTGGCGCTGCTGCGGCGTGATTTCGACGACCTCGCCGCCCTCGTTACGGATGGCGACCATCGATTCCTCTTCCTCCCTGACGTGCAGTCCGCGCTGGAACGTCACGGCATCGCGCACGGCGGCGCGCATTTCGTCCTGCAGCGCCTGCGGCCACGCGTCGAAGGTCGGACGGTGCAGAAAGATCGGCCGCGAAAGATAAAAGTGGTTGGTCGCCGAATGAAAGCGGTGGTATTTGTGGATGCCGTAGGTGACCGTGTTGAAGAACGGATTCTCCTGGGCATCGATGGTGCTGGCCTTGATCGCCGGCAGCACCTCCGAAAGGTCCATGATCTTCGGCTCCGCGCCGATCAGCTCGAAGGTGCGTTCCTGCACCTTGCTGGGCAGCACGCGGATCTTCATCCCCTTCATGTCTGCGGGAACGCGGATCGTTCTCAGCCGGTTCGAGATGTGGCGAAAACCGTTTTCGAACCAGCCGAGAATCCGGTAATCCATCTTCGCTTCGATACGCTGCGCCAGCGCGGCGCCGAATGACCCGTCCATGGCGGCGCGTGCCTGTGCCCCGTCGGAGAAAAGAAAAGGAAGATCGGCGATGCCGAGATCGGGCACGCGGTCCGTGAGGTAGCTGCTCGACTGGTAACCCAGAGTCAACAAGCCGTTTTCGACCAGCCAGAGAATGTCCTCGCCCTTGTAACCAAGGCTGAGGATGTTGTAGACGTATTTGACATCCACATCGTTGCCGAACTTCGCCTCCAGCCGATCGCCGATCCGCTTCATCGCCAGGCTGAAGCCGGTGGTGGCCGGACTGTAACCGCCCATGATGATTCGATACGGCGGCTTCGCCGTTTTCGACGCAGGCCTTACCTCCTGGGCCATGTTCACGGATGGCAACGCGCCGGCGAGCGTACCCGCGCCCAGCGCGACAATGAGTTTGCGGCGATTGTGCATTGACCCCTCCCAGCGGGCGATTATGCCTGTAAATGCCGCTGGCAAGCCGGTGCGCATTTAGCAGCGGGAGCGTGTTGGCTGACGCTTTGCAATTTCGGCACAGCAGGCCACCATGAGCTTTGACCGCCGGTCGAAGGGCAATAAATGATCTTACCCACGAACGGTGGACAGTCCGATCAGGCGATTGTTGATGCCTCGAAGTCCGGCGAAGCCATGTAATTGATGGTTGAGTGACTTAAGTCCATCGAGCGAAATTTGACCCGAAGCGGTAGTCTTCCCGCAACGCAACATTACCAAGCGCATTTTCATTACTCAAAGTGGCCTGGCCCGGTCACTGTTTAATGCCGATAAACCTTCAAATACAGGAGTAACAATGACCGGCAGCCGTTGGCCATCCCGCGAACTTCCTGTAATTTGGCCAAGCGCGTAATCGCCAAACCCGCCCCGGCATTCATCCCGGGCTACTGCCGCAAACAGTTGACCCGTCGCAAAACGGCCGATGTTTTCTTTTGCCAGGCCAGCCGGCACAATGATCGGCCTCAACACGCACCAGCCCCTCGAACCCGCCATGCCGGCGCCCGCCCGTCCATGAATTCTTTTTCAAATTTGCGCGACTCCGCGCATCGCGCGGATATTGATGGATTGCGCGGCGTGGCGATCGTTGGCGTCGTCGGTTATCACAGCTTCCCGGCTTTTTTCAGGGGCGGCTTCACCGGCGTGGATATTTTCTTCGTCATTTCCGGCTTTCTGATCTCCGGCATGATTGTTGAAAGCCTGAAGCGCGACGCGTTCAGCTTCACCGGGTTTTACATGCGCCGCATCCGCCGCATATTTCCCGCCCTGTCATTGATGCTTGTCGCCGTCTATGCAACGGGCCTGATCGTTTTGTTCCCGCATGAATTCAGGCAACTCACCGAACACATCGCCTACGGCGCCGGTTTCGCGTCGAATATTCTTCTGCAGCGCGAAAGCGGCTATTTCGACAACGAGGCGGTGACCAAACCGCTGCTCCATCTCTGGTCTCTCGGTATTGAGGAGCAGTATTACATCGTCTGGCCGTTGCTGCTGTGGTTGGGATGGAGATGGCGGCTCAATCTGCCGGCAATGATTGTCGTCGTCGGCATTGCGTCGTTCGCTCTGAATATCCTCAAATTGCCGGATGATCTGGCAGGCGCTTTTTACGCGCCGCAAACCCGCTTTTGGGAATTGATGATCGGCTCCATGCTGGCCTGCCTGCGGCCGCCCGGGACTGCCGCTAATGGCGCATTCAACGAACCAATCAATGCGCGCGGCAACCTTCAATCCGCGCTTGGCGCCGCGCTGATATTCGTCGGCATGGCGATCAATGTCACGCCGCCCGATTTCCCGGGTTGGCGGGCCGTCATCCCGACTGCAGGCGCGGCCCTCATCATCGCATCCGGCAAAGCGGCGTGGATCAATCGCGTCGTGCTTTCGCACCGCCTGCTGGCAGGGGCGGGGCTGCTCAGCTACCCGCTCTACCTGTGGCACTGGCCTTTATTGTCGTTTGCGCATATCGTCAATGGCGCGACGCCGGGGTGGTCCGTACGTCTTTCCATCATTGCCGCTGCGATCGGGCTGGCCGCGATGACGAACGCATGGGTCGAGCGGCCGCTGCGCTATGGCGCGCATGCCAAAGCGAAGGCAATCGTGCTGCTCGCAATGATGACAGCGATCGGACTCATCGGCACCACCGGTTTCGGGCAGAACCGCATGATTGCCCGAACCGACCTGCAGAATTACCTTGCCACCCGCGAGCGCATCGACGCGGAATTTGCCTGGCAATACGCCAGCAACGATCTCTGCCGCAAGCGCTATCCGCTCACCGACGCCAAAGCATCGGAACCGCCCTATTGCATGGCCAGCAGCGACGCAAAACCGACGCTGCTGTTGCTTGGCAATTCGTTCGCCAATCAATTGTATCCGGGGCTCGCGCAAAACGCGCACTTCACGGCACAGAGCATTCTGAATATCGGCGATTGCGGCGCGACCTCCCGCGGCAGTTGCGGCGCCGACTATGGCCTGCGTCAGCGGCGCTTCATCGACGAGCTGATCGAACGGGAGCGCTCGGTCAAATTCGCCATCATCGCCGGGCTCGGCATCGATATCGCATCGCCGGAGGTCGAGCGGCTGATCGAACGCATCGATCGCCTTGAACAACATGGCATCAAGGTGATCGTGTTCACGCCCCATCTTCAAGTCGAAGACATCACCGCGACGCCGGGATTCGACATCAAAACCTGTTTCGCCGGCAGGCCGTTTCAAAGCGCGGTCAATTGCGATTTCGATACCGGCATCAGGCAACGCTACGCCGCACGTTTTCTCGCTGTTGAGCAGCGCATTCAAACCACCCATCCGCAGGTCGCTTTCTTTGAGCAGAACGAATTGTTTTGCACAGAACGGCATTGCCGGCTGACTGACGACGGCAGACCGCTTTTCCGGGATCACGGGCATCTGTCGGAACATGGCAGCCTTTTATTGGGCGAGCTATTTGCCGTGTGGGCCGGCACCCACATGCCGGAACTGCTCGATGCGCATCCAGTGCCGGGCAATCGCAATCGTTAGCAGACGCCACCGCACACCGCCAACACGCGTTTCATGATGTTATGGGCTCTAAGACTTCGCCGCAAAAAAATGCGAAACTTTCGCACTTTCAAAAAATAAAATCGTCGGAGGCAGGCAATGGCAAAACCATACGAATTCCGCGGCAACAGTTATCGCAAGGGTGAGGATCTGAACAACTGGGCCAGGCAGCGGCAGGAGGCGCCGCTCGAACCGGAGCTGCCGATACTCGATCCGCACCATCATGTCTGGGACGACGAACGCGGCCGCTATCTGATCCACGAACTCGCGGAGGACGTCAACGGCAGCGGCCACAACATCATCGCCACGATATTCATCGAAGCGGGCGCGATGTACCGCGCCGGCGGCCCCGTCGCCATGCAGCCGGTCGGCGAAGTCGAGTTCGTCAGCGGCGTCGCCGCCATGAGCGCGAGCGGCCGCTACGGCAAGACCCGGCTGTGCGCCGGCATCATCGGCCACGTTGATCTCACGCTCGGCGATGCGGTGCAGCCGGTGCTGGAAGCGCTCACCACTGCCGGCAACCAGCGCCTGCGCGGCATCCGCCACGGCGTGACCTGGGACACCGGCAATGCGGCGAAATTCGGCCGCCACCAGTCGCCGCCCCGCCAGGTGCTCGACCCCGCGTTCCGCAAGGGCTTCGCCCACCTGCAGCGGCACGGCCTGTCATTCGAATCGTGGCAATTTCATCCGCAGCTGCCCGACCTCGCCGATCTGCTGCGCGCGTTTCCCGATACCAGCGTCATTCTCAATCATGTCGGCGGCCCCCTCGGCATTCCGCCGCACGACGGCAACCGCGACGAGGTATTTGCGATCTGGCACCGCCACATCCGCGAACTCGCGCAGTTTCCCAATTTGAGCGCGAAAGTCGGCGGTCTCGGCATGCTCTATTGCGGCTGGGACTTTCACCTGCGCGACGTGCCGCCGTCGTCGGAGGAGCTGGCGGCGGCGTGGCGGCCCTATGTAGAGGCCACCATTGAGGCCTTCGGCGTCGGCCGCTGCATGATGGAAAGCAATTTCCCGGTGGACAAGCAATCCTGCGGCTACGGCGTGCTGTGGAACGCGCTCAAGCGGATCACGCAAAATTATTCGGCAGCCGAGAAGGCGGCGCTGTATCGCGACAACGCGGCTCGCGTCTACCGGCTCGATGTTTGATCGCGGGTTCTGCCGGCGCGTTTGATGCCGCATGATCGCCGGCATGCCGCGCAAGCAACGCTGAACCGCCTAGCGGAACAATCGTTCACGGCGTTGCGAGCAGCCGCCCCCAGCCCTGCACCGGCGGCGCGATGCCGGCGGCGATCAGGCGCCAGGCCTGCGCGACAGGATTGGTGATCACGGGAATCCCGAAATCGTCTTCAAGTATGGGCACCGCGGCGAGGCTGCGCCACGCGCCGCCGGGCAGCAGCAGACCGTCGGCGTCTGGCGCTTTTTTCATGGCTTCGCGCGCGAGCTGGAAAGCCAGCTTGACGCCCTCCTCGATACTCATCGAGAACGCCTGCTTTGCCCATTGACCGACGCCGGTAACGGTCAACACCTCGAAACCGGCGGCCTTCAGATATTCGACCAGCTTTTCGTTGAGCTCCGGCGACCAGCGGCTGGCAATCGCGATGCGTTGCATGCCCATGTGGCGCATCGCCGCGATCGTTGCTTCCGAATGCGCGTCGGCAATCACGCCGGTTCTGGCGGCGGTTTCCTTCAACAATTCGAGCACGCGCGGCCGGCCCATTTGCGAGGCGATCGGAAAGCCCGCCAGCGTGATGCTCTGCGCGCCCTGCTTGATGAGTTCGTCTACGCATTGCCAGTAGCGCTCGCCGATCGCCTCGTCGACACCGGCGCGGGTGTAATCGGAAATCTCGATCGATATGGAAATGCGCTTGATGTCCGGCGGCAGCAGCGGCTGCGGCTGCGACATCGGATGGCGGTCGGGACCGATCGGTGAAATCGATCCGGCGATATAACGCGGCTTGACTGCGGCGGCATTGCTCATGCTGTTTTCACTTTCGTCATGGATGCGGGTTGGGGTTCGACTACTGCGCCTGAATGCCGGCGTCCTTCACGACTCTGCTCCACTTCTGCAATTCATTCCTGATCATGCCGCCGAATTCCTCCGGCGTGCGGCTCGGCGCGGCCTCGCCGCCCTCGTCGAGAAAGCGTTTTTTCACAAACGGATCCTGCAGGGCTTCGCTGATGGCCGCGTGCAGTTTCATCACGATCGGCCGCGGCGTGCCCGCGGGCGCGAGCACGCCGGACCAGTTGTCGGCCTGATAGCCGGGCACGCCGGCTTCGGCGATGGTCGGCACATCGGGCGCGGCGCTGACGCGTTTGCTGCTGGTCACGCCAAGCGCGACGAGCTTGCCGCTGTGCACATGCGGCAGTGCGCTCAGGAGGCTGCCGATCATCAACTGCACTTCGCCGGTAACGACGGCGATCAGCGCCGGCCCGACGCCCTTGTACGGCACGTTCTGCATCTGCGTGTGCGTCATGCCGAGCAGCAACTCCATCGACAGATGCGAACTGGCGCCGAAACTGCCCGAGGCAAACTGGATCTTGCCGGGCTGGGCGCGCGCCATCGCCAGCAGCGTCTTGACGTCGCGCGCCGGAAACGCCGGGTTCGTCACCAGCATGTTCGGCAGCAGCACCGTCAGCGAGACCGGCGCAAAATCGCGCACCAGATCGTAGCCGGTATCTTTTATCACCGCGGAATTGGTGGCGTGCGAAGCAAACGTCGCCACCAGGGTGTAGCCGTCGGCCGGCGCATGCGCGCCGATGCTGGCACCGATACTGCCGCCGGCGCCGGCGCGGTTATCGACGACAATCTGCTGGCCGAGGATGCGCGACAGCGTCGGCGCATAGGTGCGCGCCACATTGTCCGTTCCGCCGCCGGGCGCGGCAGGCACGATCAGCCGGATCGGGTGATTCGGATAGGCATTGCCCGCAGGCTCGGCGGCGGGCGCCGCTGCGCTCGCGATCAAGAGCGCAACGGCGGCAGACGCTGAAAACAACGCCACGCTCAAATCTGCGGATCCCACTGAATGGGCACTTCACGATAACCGGTCGCGGTCTTCTCGATGTGCGCTACGCCCGGAAACGGGAAGTGATAGCCCTGCACCAGCATTTTTTCGTTGGCCAGCATTTCCAGCACCTTGCGGCGCGTGACCTCGGATTGCACGGGATCGTGATCGTAGAACGGATGCCAGCCCGGATTGCGCACGAACAGATAGGGCGCGTGCGTGACGTCGCCGTGCACGAACACCTTGCTGTTGCCCGAGGCGACAACATGGGACGTGTGCCCGGGCGATTGCCCCGGCGTGCCAACGGCGGAGATGCCCGGTATCACCTCCTCGCCCCACTCGTAAGTGTGCAGACGCTTCAACACCTCGCCGCTGATTACGCGCCGCACATTCTTGAACAGCATGTCGATGCGCGGCGAGGGCGCGCGGCTCATTTCAGCATCGCTCATCCAGTAACGATGTTCGGGTGCCGGCACCAGCACCTTCGCATTGGGAAAGGCAAGCGTGTTGTCGGCCTTGAGCAGGCCGTTGATATGGTCGCCGTGGTAATGCGAAATGATCACCGTATCGACCGCATTCGCATCGATGCCGGCCGCGGCGAGATTGGTCAGGAACTGGCCGTTGAGGCCCTTGGTGGAAAGATAAGCCGCCTCGCCGTTGCCGGTGTCGATGACGGCAAGATTCGCACCGGTGTTGACCACGATCGGGTTATACGGCCCGAAAAAGGTCTCCGTATCCATGAAAACCGCCGCCAGCGCCGCTTTCACTTCGGCCTGACTCGCATTCGTCACGAAGGCGTCGGTGATCGGCACGCGGCTCTTGCCATCGGTGACGACCGTGATCTCGAAGCTGCCGAGCTTGTAGCGATAAAAACCCGGCGCCTGTTTGCCGAATTGCGGCGCCGCTGCGCGCGCGGATGACGATTGAACAAGCGGCACGGCGGCGGCGACTGCCGCGGCGGCCGTGCCGACCAGCATTTGACGACGCGTCATTTCTGTCATGGCAATTCCCCCTCTACGAACGATCATTATTTTCGATTGATCATACAATGATCTCAATCGGCTTTTGCGCCCGACTCGCGCACCACCTTGCCCCACTTCACGATGTCGGACTTGATAATGTCGGCGAACTCCACCTGCGTGTGACGGTAGGGGTCGAAACCCAGCGCCGCCAGCCGCTCGCGCACCTCGCGCTGTTGCAGCAGCCGCTCGCTCTCGGCATTCAGCCTGTTGACGACCGCCGCCGGCGTGCCGGCCGGCGCCAGAAAACCGTACCAGACACCGGCTTCATAACCCGGCAATCCGGCCGCCTCGGCCACGGTGGGGAATTCGGGCGCGAGCGCCGTGCGCTCCGCGCTGGTGATGCCGAGCATGCGCAGTTTGCCGGCGCGCACATGCGGCAGGCCGGCGGGCAGCGTGGTTGCCAGCATCGGCACCTGGCCGCCGAGCACCGCGACGGTGGAAGGTCCGCTGCCGTTATAGGGCACGTGCAGCAGTTTGATATGCGCCATCAATTGAAACAGCTCCACCGACAGGTGCACCGGCGTGCCGCTGCCTGCGGACGCATAGGAAATTTCGCCCGGCTTCGCCTTGGCAAGCGCAATCAATTCGCGCAACGATTTCACCGGCAGCGACGGGTGCACCACGAAACAATTCGGCGTGATCGCGACGGTGCCGACCGGCGTGAAGTCTTTCACCGGATCGTAGGCAAGATTCCGGTACAGCGTGACGTTAATGGCGAGCGAGGCGATCGCCATCATCAGCGTGTAACCGTCGGGGGCGGCCTTCGCCACGTACTCGGCGCCGATGTTGCCGCCGGCACCGGCGCGGTTCTCGACGATGAACGACTGGCCGAACGATTCACCGAGCTTTTGCGCGAAAAACCGCGCGATCACATCGGTGCCGCCGCCGGGCGCAAAGCCGACCACCACGCGCACCGTTCTGGCCGGATAGTTTGCCGGCGTCTGTGCACTCGCCGCAAGCGAACACAGCCAGCCAATCAGACCAACGCAAAAACAGCCTGCTCCTGCGCGCAGTTTCATATAGCAGCCTCCGTCGTTGAACCAAGAACGGCCCGCTTACTGCGGACTCTGTTGCCTGCGTTTCAATATTGCATGCAGCCGCTGCGGCGTCACCGGCAGTTGCGTCACCGCCCCCGCGCGGCCAATGGCGTCGTCAATCGCCGAGGCGATCACGGCGCCGACCGCCGTGATGCCGCTCTCGCCGCCGCCCTTGATGCCGAGCGGATTGAGCGGACTCGGCGCGTCCTGCGTGAGCAAAACATCGACCGGCGGCACATCGAGCGCCGTCGGCAGCAAATAATCGGCGAAGGTGACCGCCAGCGGCGTGCCGCTCTCGTCGTAGACGAATTCCTCAAACAGCGCGCCGCCCAATCCCTGCACCATGCTGCCGACGATCTGCCCCTCGACCAGCATCGGGTTGACCGCTACGCCGATGTCGTACGAGGCAAGATAGCGCTCGATCTTCACGCCGCCGGTTTCAGCATCCACCTTCACCACTGCGACGTGCGCGCCGTACGGATAAGCCTCGTGCTCGCAATGAAACACGCCGTCCGCCGACAGGCCCGGCTCGCGCCCCTTGGCCACCGCCGAAGCGGCCGTCAACGCCGCGGCGATCTGCGCCAGCGACACCGACGGACTGTCCGGACTGTCCTTGCGCACGACGCGACCGTCGACGATATCGAGCGCGTCGATCTCCGCTTCCATCATGTCTGAAGCCGCGATCTCCAGCGCTTTTGCGCGCACTTTCAGCGCCGCGATATGCGTGGCCGAGCCGGTCATCACGGTCACGCGCGCCGCATGCGCGCCGGTGCCGTAATCGATGCGGTCGGTGCGGCCATGCGTCACGCGCACGCGACGGTAATCAACACCCAGCGTATCGGCGCAGATTTGCGCGATTACCGTTTCAACGCCCTGCCCGACCGAGGCCGCACCGGTCACCACTTCGACCGTGCCGCCGGTATCGACAATGATGCGCACGCCTTCGACCGGCCCGAGCCCGCTTTTCTCCAGAAAAAATGCCACCCCGGCACCGACCAGTTCGCCGGCGGCGCGGCGCTGCGCGAGATCGCGCTGCAACTGCGCCCAGCCGAATCGTTCCAGCGTCTTGTCGAACAGGAGCGCGTAATCACCGGAATCGATCATCATCGCGCTGCCGTGCAGATCGAGCGGCCGCGTATACGGCATTTGTCTGGTCGTCAGCAGATTGCGGCGCCGCGCCTCGACACGGTCGATGCCGGCTTTCGCGGCGATGGCATCGAGCACGCGTTCGATGACGAAGGTCGATTCGAAGCGGCCGGGCGAGCGATAAGTCGCCGCCGGCGTTTTATTGGTCAGCCGGTAATGCGCGACCACGCGATACGCCGGCACGTTGTAAGGCCCGGCCAGCATGGTGGCGGTGCCATCGGCCACCGACGCGCCGTGCGTGCGGATATAGGCGCCCTGATCGTGAAAAAACTCGTCATCGAGCGCGAGAATGCGGCCATCTGCATCGATGGCGGCGCGGATGTGATGGCGCTGCTGGCGCGAATGATTGCAGGCCATCAGGTTCTCGCGCCGGTCCTCGATGAATTTGACCGGCCGGCCGAAACGCAATGCGGCCGCGCAGACCAGCACGTCTTCGGGATAAATTTCACCGCGCACGCCGAAGCCGCCGCCGATATGACATTCGTAGAGATGGACCGACGAGGGGCTGCGGCCGAGCATTTTGGCCAGCAGATCGCGGTTGGGATGCGGGCGCTTGGTCGCGCCGTGCAGTTCGAGCACGTCGCGCGTCGCGTCGTGGCGCGCGATCGCGCCGCGCGTCTCCATCGGCACGCCGGAATGCCGGCCGATAATCAGATCGAGTTCGACGACCGATTGAGCCTCGCGAAATGCGCCCTCGACATCGCCGAATTTCTTGCGGATCACCGTCGGCTCGGTGTCGCGCCCCGGTTCGAATTCGCCGGGCAGTTGTTCGGCGTCAAGAATCACCGGCAATTCCGCAATCTCGACCACCACCTGATCGGCGGCGTCCTCGGCCTGATAGGCATCTTCCGCGAACACCACCGCGACCGGCTCGCCGACGTAACGCACGCGCTCGCGCGCCAGCACGTATTGCCGGTACGGCTCCAGGCCCTTGATGTGAGTCGGCCGGAATTCAATCGGCGGAATGGCCGCGACATCCGCCGCTGTCCATACTGCGAAGCAGCCCGGCATTGCCAGCGCGGCCGCCGTGTCGATCGAAACGATTTTGCCGTGCGCATGCGCCGAGCGCACCACCCGCATGTGCAACTGGTGCGGAAACGAAATGCTCGCGGCGTAACGGCCGCGGCCCTGCACCAGCGGCAGATCCTCCAGGCGGGTGACCGAGCGGCCGATGAACTTCTGTCTGGTTGCGGGCGCGTTCATGTCTTCGCGCCGCGCATCTGATCGGCTGCCGCGCGAACGGCCTTCAGGATATTTTTGTAGCCCGTGCAGCGGCACAGATTCGACGACAGCACCTCGCGAAGATCGTCGTCGTTGATATCGGGCCGGCGTTCGAGCACGCCCGCGGCCAGCATCAAAAACCCCGGCGTGCAGAAACCGCATTGCAGCCCGTGATGATCGATGAACGCCTGTTGCAGCGGATGCAGTTTGTCACCCTCGGCCAAGCCCTCGATTGTGCGCAACCTGCGGCCCTGCGCCTGCACCGCAAACATCAGACAGGCACGCACCGGCTCGCCGTCGAGCAACACGGTGCAGGCGCCGCACACGCCGTGCTCGCAGCCCGCATTGGTGCCGGTGAGGCCGCATTGCTCGCGCAGCGTATCAACCAGCGTGCGGCGCGGCTCGACGCGCACCGCATGATTGCGGCCGTTGACGTTCAAGTTGATGTCGATCTCGCCGCTCATGCGCGCTGATCCTCCGCGATTGCCGCCGCAGCGAGCGCGCGCCGCACCGCCGCGCGCGTGACATCGCGTTTGTAATTCACGGTCTCCGCTTTTTCGTCGATTGGCGCAACGGCACGCGCCGCGGCATCAGCCGCCGCCTGCAACAGCGCGGCCGACGGCGACGCGCCAACGATCGCCGCTTCGGCCGCGGCGATGCGGCGCGGACGGTCTTCGACGCCGCCGACGGCGATGCGCGGCGCGGCGATGACACCATCGGCGAGTTGATACGTCGCCAGTGCCATCGCCACCGCGAAGTCGCCGGGGCGCCGGCTGAATTCATAAAAACCCCAGCGCGCCGCCGCTGCAAGCCGAGGCAGGCGGACTTCGATCAGCAGTTCGTCCGATGCAAGTGCGGTGGCGAGCATGCCCTGAAAAAAATCCGCCGCGGCGACGCGTCGCGTGCCGCGCGCGCTGCGCGCGACCATGGTTGCGCCGAGGCAGGCCGCGACCACACACCATTCCGAAGCCGGGTCGGCATTGGCGATGCTGCCGCAGAAGGTGCCGCGTGTGCGGATCGGATAATGGCCGATGTGGCGTGCTACGCCGGCCAGCAACCGGCCGAGTGGCCCCGCTACTGCGCTCGTCTCGAACCGGCTGTGCGTCACCGCGGCGCCGATCACCAGTTCATCGCCCTCGACCGCAAGCCGCGCCAATTCGGCCACGCCGGATATATCGACGAGATGGGCCGGCATCGCCAGCCGCAGCGCCATCGCCGGCACCAGACTTTGGCCGCCGGCGATCACGCGCCCTTCCTGCGGCGACAGCGCCGCCAGCATCGCCACCGCCTCGTCGGCGCTGCGCGGCGCGTGATAAGTGAATTGCCCCGGCTTCATTCTTTGCTCAATCCGTTATAGTTGTAAAGCAATGTGCGCCGATTCTATTCCGGCTTGATGCCGGCATCGCCGACCACGCGGGCCCATTTTTTCAATTCGCTGCCGAGGAAGGCTGCAAACACCTCCGGCGTGCTGCCAACGCCTTCGACGCCCTGTGCGAGCAGCCGTTCGCGCCGTTCCGGCTGTTGCAGCGCCTGCACGACCACCGCATTCAGTTTGACGACAATCGCCTTCGCTGTCGCGCGCGGCGCAAACAGACCATACCAGGCGTCACCGCTGTAACCGGGCACGCCCGCTTCGGCGACGGTCGGAATCTCCGGCGCCACCGGCGAGCGTTTGCTCCCCGTCACGCCGAGGGCGCGCAATTTGCCGCTCCTGATCAACGGCAGCGTCGCCAGCAAACCATCGAACATGAAATCGCACTCGCGCGCCATCACCGCCACGCGCCCCTGCGGCGCGCCCTTATAGGGAATGTGGGTGAAACGCGTTCCGGTCATGCTCGCAAACAGTGCCGCCAGCATGTGTGCAGTCGAACCGGTGCCGGCCGAAGCATAGTTGATGACGCCGGGTTTGCTCTTCGCCAGCGCGATCAGCTCGGCGATGTTTTTGGCCTGAAATGCGGGGGCCACGTGCGCGACGAAACTCTGCGCGGCGACTTCCGTCACCGGCACGAAATCGCGCTCGATATCGAAGGGCAGTTTGTCCCGATAGACCGCCGGGTTGATCGCCGCATTGGCCCCTGAAGCCAGCAGCAGCGTGTAACCGTCGGCGGCACTGCGCGCCACCAGTTCCATGCCGATGATGCCGTTGGCGCCGGGACGATTGTCGATGACCACCTGCTGCGCCAGCGATTCAGACAGCATTTCACCGACCGCGCGCGCAATCGTATCGCCGCTGCCGCCGGACACCAGCGGCAAAACAATGCGAATCGGTTTGACCGGATAGTTATCGCCGGCAGCGCGGGAATCCGCTGCCCGCGCATCCAATGCGGCGGTCACGCCGGCGATCACGCCGGCGATCACGCAGCAGATCATCGACGCGCCGGTTGCGGCGCGCGCTGCTGCAGGAACCCGGCGAAAATTACGGGCAGTTAATGCGCGCAATGCACTGTTCCAATCGTGAAAACGGACGGCAGCCGCACTCATTCAACGCGAATGCCGGCGTCGCGAATGATACCGCCCCACTTGTCCATTTCGGCGGCGATGATGCGCGCAAAGTCTTCGGGCGTGCCGCCCAGCGGAGTCAACGCCAGATCGGCGAAGCGCGCCCGCACCGCCGGCATCTTCAGCGCCTTGTTGGCCTCGGCGTTGAGCCGCATGATGACTTCGCGCGGCGTGCCTGCAGGCGCCAGCAATCCGCGATAACCGGTGCCGTCGAGCGGGGGACCGCCGGCCTCGATGAAGGTCGGCACCTGCGGCATCAGCGGATTGCGCACGCCGCTGGCAATTGCCAGTACGCGCAGCTTGCCCGACTGCACCAGACCCTTGACCGCAAAAATCCCGCCGAAGCCGATCGAGACTTCGCCGCTGGTCACGGCAAAGATCGCCGCCGCCGTGCTCTTGTAGGGAATGTGCGCGAGCCGGATATGCGCCGCCGATTGCAGCATTTCGCCCATGATGTGCGGCAGCGTGCCGTTGCCGCCCGAGGCAAAATTGAGCTGCCCGGGGCGCGCCTTCGCCAGCGCGATCAACTCCTTCAGCGTCCTTACCGGCAACGAAGGGTGAACAAAAGCCAGCACCTGGCTGTCCGACGACAGCGCGATGACGGGTGTGAAACTTTTCAGGCTGTCGTACGGCAACTTCGACATCAGGAAGGGATTGACGATATAGGCGTTGTCCGCGACGTAGAGGGTGTAACCGTCGGGCTTGCTCGCCGCCACCAGTTGCGTCGCGATTACGGTGCCGCCGCCCGGCCGGTTGTCGATGATCAGTTGTTGCCCCAGCAGTTCGCCCAGTTCCGGCGCCAGCGCGCGTATCAGCGTGTCGGCGCCGCCGCCGGCGCCGTAACCGACCAGCATGCGAACCGGCTGCGACGGATAAGCCTGCGCCGCTGCACCGGCGGCGAACGCCGCGCCCGCGACCAGCAGCAGCGCCGCACAGCATCGCATTGTTGCCATGTTTTCCTCCGCCGCGTTTACACCGCCTGGCGCTTTGATCTGCGCAAACTGCTGTGCGCAGCGCCTAGGGTTTGAACCAGTAGTCCTGTTTGTCTTTGAACAGCGCCTTCGGAATCATGCCGTAGACACCCTGCACCAGATTGACCGCCTCGGCGACGCGAAAATCAACCGCGATGCTGCACAGCGCGTAGGCGGCGCCGGCATCCAGCCCCTTTTCCCGCATCAGAAAATTCGCCGCCTCCTGCACCGCGTTTTTCAGCGCGACATTAAGATCCTTGTCCAGACCGATGGCGATGTAATGCGTGGCGGTTTCGGCGCGCGGCGACTTCATTGCCGCGCCCTGGCCCTTATGCACAATGAACTGCAGCGTCGGCTTCAGCGAGGTCTCGATCGCGGTGCCGTCCACTTCGCCGTCGCCCTGCGCGGTGTGCGCATCGCCGGTATAGAACAGCGCGCCGGCGTTATAGACGGGCAGATAAAGCGAAGCCCCGCGCGTGAGTTGTTTCAGATCGAGATTGCCGCCATAGCTGCCGGGCGGACGCGAACTCACCATCGCGTCGCCGGGCGGCGGCGCCACCACCATGATGCCCATGAAGGGGGCGAGCGGCACTTCGATTCCCGGCGCAAACAGCGCGACATTGCGTTTCGGATCGAGATGAATCACACGGAACATCGCCGAGTCGAGCTGGTCCGGCAGCACGCCGGTGCCCTTGTTCGACGCATTGACGCCGTACGGCACGCGCAGCTCGACGTTGATCACGCGCACTTCGAGCATGTCGCCCGGCTCGGCGCCCTCGACAAAGATCGGCCCGGTCAGCACATGCGTGCCGCCGCCCTGCGGAATCTGCACTTCCTTCTGCACCGCGATCGCATCGGGCAGCACGTCGGCCGGCTTGACGCCGCCCTTGCCGAAAAAGGCGACCGCGCCCTCCGGCGTGCTCACCCCCTGATGCGAAATCGTGTCGATGGCGACGGTCTGCCCCGATTTGATCCTGAGCACCGGCGCGCGGTCGGCCGGAATGTGGCCGCGCACCACGTTGACCGGCACCGACGACAGATTGACCACGTCCTGCGCGAACACCGGCGCAGCGAAACAGATTGCGGCAAGCGCCGCCATGCGTTGAAGGTTCATGCAGACTCCCTGTGTGATTCGATATGAATTTACTGTCTGGCCATGCCGAGTTCGGTGAGGATCGATTTGATCTCGTTGTACTGCCCGCGCAGAAACTTGGTGCTGTCGGCCGATTTCAGAAACTGCCCGGTCAGGTAATTTTCTTCGAGCTGCTTTTTCCACTCGTCGGTCGCTGCCAGCGCGGCGAGTTGCTCCTCCCAGTACTGGATCTGGGCCGGCGTCATGCCGGCAGGGCCGACCACCGCGTGCCAGAACGAGGCGATGCTGTCGATGCCCTGCTCGCGCCAGGTCGGATATTGCGCGAACAGGCCGGGCACGCGAGCAGGCGCGGTGATGCCAAGCACGCGCAGGCGGCCTGACTGCACCTGCGCCAATACGGTCGAGGGTGTGGCAGCGACGATGTCGATGTGGCCGCCGATCACCGCGGTCACCGATTCGGCCACGGTATTGAACACCACCGCCTTGACCTGCTTCACATCGACGCCGCCGGCGCGCAGCGGCAGCGCCGCGCCGATGTGGTTCATGTTGCCGAGTCCGATGCCGACCGTCATCGACAGCGATTTCGGATCCGCCTTGAGGCGCGCAATCAGATCGCGGCCGTCCTTCACCGGTGAATCGCTGCGCACCGCGACCAGCATGTGCTCCGAATAGAGCGTCGCAATCGGCGTCACTTCGCTGTAATTGATCGAGACCTGACCGGTGATATAGCCGGCCAGCACATTGGGTGAATACATCTGCAGAAAATGCGCGTCGCCCGGATGCGAATTCAGATAGCGCATCGCAATGGTGCCGCCGCCGCCCGGTTTGTTGGTCACGATCACTGCATACGGCATGGTTTTGCGTTCGGCAATCAGCTTCTGGATGAAACGCGCAGTGCGGTCGGCGCCGCCGCCGGGTGCGGTGCCGACGGAAATTTCGACGTTGTGTTCGGGTTTCCAGCCCTGCGCGCCCGCCGAGGCGGCAACGGCACCGCACAAACCCGCGATCATCATGCGTATTATCAGCATTGATATTTTCCCGTCCGCATTGTTAACAACCCCTGGCCCGGCATGAGCGCAGCGCATTCCGGGATTCCGGCCCCGGATTTCATTTCATTCCATCCGGGCTACCGAACCCCAAAACATCCCCCTTCAACGCGGACACAACAACCCAAGCACACGATCCAGATCGCTTTCGCAATCGAACGCGAGCAATGCAGCACCGGCCTCGGCCGCCTGCGCCGGCGTCAAAATCGCTTCCGCGCAGTCGGTGAACTTGCGCAGCAGCTCCGCCTCCGACAAAGGGTTGCTCATCGAACCGCGCGCTTCGCGTGCGCGCCCCGTGATTTCGCTGCCGCCGGTTGTGCGCACGACGAGTTCGCATTCGAAACCGGCAAAGTCCTCGCGCCCGCTGATGCGGATTTTTTTCATCAGCGCGCGCACTGAAGCATCGACAATTGCGTCAACGGTAAAGTCTGCAAGACCGACCTTGCCGCGCAGCAAGGCGACGGCAACGCAATACTGGATGCTGAATTTAGCCGCCAGCGGATCCGCCGGCTGCGGGCGGTCGAGATAAGCCACCTTCTGCGGATGCACACGGCATTCGATTTCCGCCACGTCGTCGGCATGCAGCCCCTTGCCTGCGCCGAGATCGAGCATGACGTCGAGCAATGAATGCAATCCGCCGCAACAGGGATACTGCTTGAACACCAGTCCGGCGGCGATGATGTCGAGCGGCCGCGATGCCGCATCCGGCGCTTCGTGCGCATCCGGCATGCCGTTGAACATGTCGAGAAAACCGAATTTGCCTTCAAACACTGCGGCATCGGCTGCGAGTCCGCGCCGCGCGAACTGTGCCGCCCAGATGCCTTTGCGCGCAGCACTCCCCGCATGCACCGACTTCATCATGGCACCGAAATTTTTCTTCAGCCCCGACGCTTCGGAAGCAGCAATGCCGAGCGCGTTGATGGTCTGCGAGTAATCGAGCCGCAGGAGATAGCTCGCGCCCGCGGCGGCGCCGAGTGTGCCCAGCACCGCGGTCGGATGCCAGCTGTAATCGTAAGCCTTGAGTCCGAAAATGCGGCCGATGCGCGCCATCGCCTCGAGACCGACGATGTAGGCTTCGACAACCTTGCGGCCGGGCAATCGGAGCGTTTCCGCCAGCGGCAGCAGCGCCGCGGTCAGCACCGCACTCGGGTGCCCGAGCATGGAGCGGTTCATGTCGTCGTAATCGAGCGCATGCGCCAGCGTGCCGTTGACCAGCGCCGCTTCCGTCAATAAAACCCTGCGCCTTCCGCCCCAGATCGTCGCGCCCGCGCCCGCCGGCAATTCGGCCGCGTAATCGAGCATGATTTTAGACACCGGTTCGTTGACGCCGGCCAGCGCCACACCGAGGGCGTCGAGCATGCCGTGTTTGGCACGCGTCAGCGCCTCCGCATGGATGCGACTGCCATCGAAGCCGCTGACCAGTTGCGCGATGACGGCGGTGACACCCGCCGTCCCCGCACTCGCTGCCACTAACGGCGCCGCGCCGTCCGCTGCTCCCGGCATCACCGCACTCCTGTCTGTTCTGCGTCGCTAGCCGCGCAACTGTTTGGCGCGTTCAATGAAGCCCGGCAGCACGTCCTTGTAGTCGCCGACCACGCCGTAGTTGGCGCGCGTGAACATGTCGGCGTCGCCGTCGAGATTGATCGCCACCACTGTGCTCGAATTGCTGATGCCGGCGAGATGCTGCACCGCGCCCGAAATGCCGACCGCGATATACAAGTCGGGCTTGACGCTGGTGCCGCTCAAGCCGACCTGATGCGCCGACGACACCCAGCCAGAGTCGGCCACCGGCCGCGAACAGCCGACCGCACCGCCGATCGCCGCCGCGGTTTCCTCGATGTAATGCCAGTTGGCCGGTCCGCCGAGTCCGCGCCCGCCGGAGACGATCACCTTCGCATCCTTCAGACGCACGCCGCTCGCTGCAGCTGCTTTGGCCTCGTCGATCAGCGTGACGCGACCCGCCGCCGGCTCGACCGCCGCGATCTTGTTGACCGCCCCCGTCGCCGCGCCCGCGCGCGCCTCGAACACGCCGGTGCGCACCGTCACGAGACGGATGTTTCCGCGCACCACGTACTGCGCCGTCACACCGCCGCCGTAAACAGGTTTGCTGACGACCAGATCGCTGCCTTCGGCGTTAAGCGCGGTGCAATCCATCACCAGTCCGGTGTCGAGCATCGCCGCCAGCCGCGGCACCCACTCGCGGGTTTCCAGCGTGTGCGGAAACAGCACCACCGACGGCGCGGCGGCGTCGATCGCCGCTTTCGCCGCGGCGATCGCGCTGCGTGCCGTGTATGGCCGCAGATGCTTGCCTTCAATCAGATGCAGCGTCGCGAATCCGCCGTTGAATTCTGCAGCCACCGCGGCGAGATCGTCGCCGATCAATGCGCCGGTCAGAGGTTCGTTCAATGCCTGCGCCAACGCCGCGCCGGCTACCGCCATTTCAAGAGACGCCGGCGCGAGCGCGCCGCCGACCGTATCGCCAAACACCAGTACGCCGGCCATCAGATCAACCCCAGTTCATGCAATTTGTCGGCGAGTGCCGCGCCCTGCGCCGCGCCCGTGCTACCCGGTATCAGTTCCGCCTTGGTGGTACGCACCTGGATCTGCAGTTCGCGCAATTCGACCTTCGGCGTCTGCGCTGCGAGCCCGATGTCGGCGGCCTTCCAGCCGGCGATCATCGCGCGCCCCGCCGCCATGGTGCCGCGCACGCTCGGGTGACGCGCCTCGTTGATTTCGCTCGACACGCCGAGCAGCGCCGGCAGTTCGACCTTGATCCGTTGATAGCCGTCTTCGATCAGGCGGTGCACCGTGAGCTGTTGGCCTTCGACCGCTTCGATTTTGGTCACCGGCACCACCGTCGGCAAATCGAGCGCCTCGGCGATCCAGTGCAGCACCTGCCCGCCGTCGGTATCGGACGCCTGGCGTCCGCACAGCACCAGATCGCAGCCGCCGATCTTCTTGATTGCGGCGGCCAGCGCGCGGCCCACCGTGGCGCTGTCGCCGTTGACCAGATCCGGATCGTTGATCAGGATCGCGGTATCCGCACCCATCGCCACCGCGTACTTCAGCGATTCACGGCTGCTGTCGTCGCCGAGGCAGACCGCGGTGATCTTGCCGCCGTGCTTCTCCTTCAGACGGATCGCCTCTTCGAGCGCGTTGGCGTCGTAGCCGTTGATCACCGGCGGCACGCCGAATGGCGAAATAATGCGCTTGCCGTCGGGATCGAGCTGGATGTGCGCCGGCGGAATATTCGGATCCGCCACCTGCTTGACCGTGACTATGATATTCACTTGCCGCTCCCCGTGGATTTCTGTTTTTGTAGACTTGATTCTAACCGAGAGTCGGCAATCGTTCAGGCGGGCAATACAACCCTACTTCAGCAGAAAACTCACCGCCTTCATCCGCTGCACCGCGTCGCCGGCGATATGCGTCCAGATGATGGCGTCGCGCACCAGCTTGTCGGCGCCGGCACGATGGCGGCCGTCGGCGTAGCCGTGAATCGTCTGGTTAAGATTGCACACGCGCTGGATCGCTTCGGTGGCGAAGTTCATCAAAAAGTGGCTGTGCGCGAAATGTTCGTTCCCTTCATCGTCGCTTTCGGTCGCCACCCGCAGCATGAAGGAGCGCAGCGCTTCGGTGCGCATGTGCATCTCGGCCAACTGCAACTGCACGACCTGCTGGTCGGCGAGCGGACGGCCGCCGCGTTTTTCGGTCTTCGCATGTTTCATCGCCATGTCGACGGCGGCGTCGCAGACGCCGACCGCGTTCGCCGAATATTCGAGCTCGGCGAACTTGGCGTTCTTGCCCCCCTGGTGTTTCATCGCGCCGTTGAGCACGCCCATCAGATTGCAGTGCGGCACGCGCGCGTTTTCGAAAATGAGTTCGGCGTTCTGATAAAAGCGCCAGCCGCTTTTATTGAAGACCTTGCCGACACGGACACCCTGGGCCGGCATTGGCAGCGCGAAGATGGTGGTGCCGTCGCGCACCGCGACATCCGGGTTGGTGCGCGTGAATACGAAGATCAGCTTGCCGATGTTGGCATTGGCGATGAAACATTTTTCGCCGTTGAGCACCCACTCGTCGCCTTCGCACTTGGCAGACAGGCGCAGGCCGCTCTTCGGCGCAATCGCCGGCGGCAGGCGGTTGTCGGAGCCGGCGTTGGGTTCGGTGATGCCGCCGCCCAGCACGAAACCGTCGTCAGCCATGAAGGGCTTGAGAAAACGCTCCTGCTGCTCGGGCGTGCAACGGTCCATGATCAGGTGGCACCACTTCCAGCACTGGCTGAAGGTTTTCGCAATCGCGCTGTCGCCGCGCGCGAGTTCGGCCATGACGATCGCCTGGGTGGTGAAATCGACCCCGGGCCCGCCCCACTGCTTCGGCACGCCGAGCGTGCGCAGACCGAGGCGCGAGCCCTTGCAGATGATCTCCCAGTCGAAGGTCTCGCGCGGCTCGGCGATCGTGTCGCGCGCGATCGAGATCCTGCTGATTTCTTCGTCAGCGAATTTGCGCGCGATCAGTTGCCACGCTCGTTGTTCCTCGGTTAAACGGAAATCCATTGTTTTCCTTTTATTGTTTGCGACAAACAACCTTTACCGCCCATCCCCGCCTTCCCCCCTTGAGGGGGAGGATTGAGGTGGTGGGTGTATTTGCTATTTCGCGAGTCCCGCGTTCTTCACCACCCTGCTCCACTTCTCGATATCAGCCTTGACGAAAGCGGCGAATGTTTCGGCTGAACCGCCGCCCGGCTGCGCGCCATCAGCGGCGAGACGTTCACGCGTCAGCGGTTTGCGCAGAATCTTGTCGAGTTCGGCGTTGAGCCGCGCAATGATGACCGCCGGCGTGCCGGCCGGCGCGAACATGCCGCTCCACTGCGTAACCTCATAACCGGCGAGCCCCGATTCGCCGACGGTCGGCACATTGGGCAGGATAGGCGAACGCTCGGCTGTGGTCACCGCCAGCGCGCGCAGGCGCTCGGATTTGATCTGCGATGAGGCCTCGAGAATATTGATGAAGCCGACCTGCACATGGCCGGCGATGACGTCGATGATGGCCTGACCGCCGCCCTTGTACGGCACATGCGACATCCGCACGCCCGACGACATCTTGAACAGTTCGCCGGCAAGATGGCTGATGGTGCCCTCGCCCGAGGACGCGAAATTCAGCTTCGAATCCGGCGCGCGGCCCAGCGCAATGAACTCCTTCACGGTTTTTGCGGGCATCGACGGATGCACGCACAGCACCAGCGGCACTGTTGTCGTTTGAATGACGGGCGCGAAATCACGCAAGGGATCGTACGGCACCCGGTCCACCAGCGGCCGCACCGAGATGTTGCTTGCCGTGCCCATCACCAGCGTGTAGCCGTCGGGCCGCGAATGCGCGGCGATCTCGCTGCCGATCACGCCGCCGCCACCGCCGCGGTTGTCAACGACGATCGACTGGCCGAGCACTTCGGTGAGATCGGGGCCGACCAGCCGCGCCACCAGCGAGGCGCCGCCGCCGGGCACGAAGGGCGAGATGAGGCGAATCGGTTTCGACGGCCAGTTATCGGCGTGCGCGATGCCGCAAGCGGCGAAAATGAATGCGGCAGCGCGTGCAACGCTGATAATTGAAATCATGGGCAGGCCTGACAAGGGGAAGAGAGGGCGCGTATTTCCGCGCAACCATTTACCCCTCACCCCTGCCCTCTCCCCGCTCGCGCGGGGCGAGGGGGTCTCTACTTTGAATGGGCTATTCATTTCTTTTTTGCTTTTGTACTCGCCGCTTTGCGCGCCGGTTTTCTGGCACTCTTTTTCTTCACGACGGTTTTGCGTTTCGCCGCGGCGCGCGGCGGCCGCAGATCGAGCTCCGGATAATGCCTGAAAATGCCCTGCTGATTGAACGGCAGGCGGCGCTTCGATTGCAGATAAGCGGCGATGCGCGGCAGCGCTTCGACGCGCGACGCAAGAGCGGTCAGCAGCGGCAACGCCGGTTGGATTTTTTTCATCGCGCGCGGAAATGCATAACGCAAGCCGGCGACCAACTGGAACATTGACAGATCCACATAGGTCAACCGGTTGCCGACCATGAAACCGCCGCCGGCCGGGTTGACGCGCAGCACGCGCTCGAAATAATGCAAAAAACGCGGCAGCCGCTCGGCGTGAAATTTTTCGGCGCGCCGTTTCGCTTCCGGAATCTGCTCTTCGTAATACAGGCTGCCGGCAATCGGATGGTGCGTGTCATGAATGTGCACCACGAAATCGGTCACCGTCAGCTGCAATTGGTGCGCCCACAGGCGGCCGGCTTCATCGGCGGGCGCCACCTCATGACGCGCGCCGAGAAACTGCAGGATATTGGCGGTCTGCGCGATCAGTGTATCGCCGACCTTCAGTATCGGCGGCGCATAAGGCGGCATCGCCGGCGTTTCATCGGCCAGCAGCCGCCGGATCGCGGCGACACCCATGCCGGCGGATTCGGGTTCGCGCGCGACATCAATGTAAGCGGCGCCGGCCTGTTCGAGTGCGAGGCGCACAAATTCGCCGCGGCCCTGGATGTGGGGCCAGTAATAGAGTTCGTAGGTCATGGCGGCGCTCCGCGAATCAGGCGATATGAATACCGCAGGATACTCCCGGGCAGCGCACCGCGGAACCGCTAATCCGGCGGCTGCACGCAGTGCATGCGCGATATCCGACCCCCGGATTACTTTACATTTCATCCGCGCTACACTCAAAACATGATCCGCATCAACGGCCACGCGCTTTGCTTCCCCACCCTGCACGGCACGCTCGCGATCGCTCTCGCCATGGCGGTGGCGGCAACCGCAACCGCGCAGGACTATCCGGCCAAACCGGTTCGTCTCATGGTGTCGTCGTCCCCGGGCAGCGGCGTCGATATCGTCGGCCGCATCGTCGCGCAGCGCATGAGCGAATCCCTGGGCGCGATCATCGTCGTCGAGAATCGCGCCGGCGCCGGCGGCACGCTTGGCGTGCAATTCGTTTCGCGCGCGGCGCCCGACGGCTATACGCTGTTGATGGTGGCGCCGTCGTTCACGATCTCGGCGAGTTACGAGCGCGACCTGCCGTACGACGTGATCCGCGATTTCGCGCCGGTCGGTCAGGCCACCACCGGCCACTACATCGTCGTCGTGCATCCGTCGCTGCCCGTGCATACGCTGAAAGAACTCATCGCGCTGGCGAAGGCGCGCCCCGGCCGGCTCAATTTCGGCTCCGGCGGCAACGGCAATTCGAGCGATATGGCAGCCGAATATTTCCGCGGCATGACCGGCATCAACATCGTGCACGTGCCCTACAAAGGCTCCGGCCCCGCGGTGAGCGCACTGGTGGCCGGCGAAATACACCTCATGTTCGCCAACATCACGGCGGCCGTGCCGCATATCAAAACCGGCCGTTTGCGCGCGCTGGCGGTGACGGGCGAAGCACGCTCGACGGCGCTGCCGGACCTGCCGACGGTGGTCGAAGCGGGTGTGCCCGGCTACGTGGTGCCGAACTGGTTCGGCGTCGCCGCGCCGGCGCACACGCCGCCTGAAATCATCGCCCGGCTCGGTACAGCGCTGACGACGGCCATGCGCAGCCCGGACATGCGCGAGCGCCTCGCCGCCGAGGGCGCCGAGCCGGTGACCACCACGCCGGCAGAATTCGGCAAACTGATCGCGCGCGAAGTCGCAATCTGGTCGAAAGTCGTCAAGTCGGCGGGTGTAAAGTAGCGGCAGATCAAAAAATGCTCCCTCGCCCCGCGCTAGCGGGGAGAGGCAATTGCATGATTAATCTGAGGGGAACATCAGCATGCCAACCGCACCCGTTGCCGCCGACCTTGATATGCATTATCTGATCGACGATTACACCGACCCGTGGAGCACGCCGGAAACCATCCTGCTGCTGCACGGAAGCAGCGAGAGCGGCGCGATGTGGTTCGGCTGGGTGCCGCATCTCGCGCGGCAGTTCCGCGTAGTGCGCCCGGACATGCGCGGCATGGGTCAATCGACGCCGATGCCGCGCGACTACCCATGGAAGCTCGACGATGTCGTCGATGATTTCGCCGGCCTGATGCAGCAGCTCGGCATCGCGCACTATCACGTCGTTGGCGCAAAAATCGCCGGCACCATCGCGCGGCGCTTTGCCGCGCGCTACGCCGAGCGCGTGCAGACGCTGACGCTGATCGGCACGCCGCCGCCGCGGCGCGATCATAAACCGGGCACGCTCGACAAATGGCTCGCACAGATCGAACGCGAAGGCGTCGAGGCGTGGGCGCGCGGCACGATGGCGGGCCGGCTCGGCAGCCGGTTTCCGGCGGCGGGATTCGAATGGTGGGCGAAGCTGATGGGAGCGACGCCGCAATCGACGGCCCTGGGTTTTGTCGGCACCATCCCCGGTTGGGATGTCGCCGCCGATCTGCCGAATATCCAATGCCCGACGCTGGTCATCACCACCGAGGGCAGCGCGCTCGGCACGGTTGACGAGACTGCCGCATGGCAACGGAAGATTCCGCATTCCACCCTGCTCGCGCTGGCGGGCGACTCCTTTCACGTCGCCGCGACGGACTCCGACCGCTGCGCGCAGGCGGTGCGCGACTTCATTCAGCACTCGCGCGCAACGGAAAAAGCATAGCCGATGGAATATACTTTCGGGTCATGAACACACTCACCACAACATTCGTGCACGCAGCTGCGGTGCTGCTTTGCGCAAGCGGCTTCGCGACCGCCGCGCTCGCGCAGAATTTGTCGAACCGCCCCGTGCGCATGATCGTCGGCTCGGCGCCCGGCGGTCCTTCGGACGTGCAGATCCGTCTGCTGGTGCCGAAGATGACCGAGGCGATGGGCGTCACCATCATCGTCGACAACCGTGCCAGCAACAACGGCATCGTCGGCATGGAGATCGCGTCGAAGTCCCTGCCCGACGGCAACACCTTCGCCGTCGGCAACAGCGGCACCCACGCCGTGAATGCCTATCTGTACAAAAACCTGCCCTACGATCCGGTGCGCGACTTCACACCGGTGAGCCAGTTCGCCACCACCGGCATGGTGGTGGCGGCGAACGCGCGCCTGCCCGGCAATTCGATTCAGGAACTCGCCGCCCATGCGAAAACGCGCAACGGCGGACTCAATATTGCCATTCCCGGCGCCACTGGCGAACTCGCCGGCGACGCGTTGTGGTCGGCGCTCAAAATCAAAATGACCAACGTGCAATACAAGGGCAGCGCGCCGTCGGAACTCGCGGTGGTCTCGGGTGAGGCCGACATTTCGCTGCTGACGCCGCTGGCGACGCTGAAAAACATGCAATCGGGGCGCATCAAGGTTTACGGCATCACCAGCGCGACGCGCTCGCCGGTGATGCCCGACGTGCCGACACTCGCCGAGCAGGGCGTGACCGGTTACGACTTCCAATTCTGGAACGGCCTGTTCGCGCCGGCAAAAACGCCGGACGCCGCGGTGCGCGCCGCCTACAAGGCCATTGTCATCGCCCTGCAATCGCCCGAGGTGGCGGAACGTTTCCGCCAGCTCGGCCTCGTGCCGGTCGGCAACACGCCTGAAGAATTCCGTGTCATCGTCAACCGCGACGTCGAAAAATTCCGCAGGATCATCATCGAATCCGGCATCCCGCGACTGTAGCCGTCGCGTCCATTCAAACAACAGGAGAATGCAATGCCCAGCTCGAAGCTGCCTGACGGCGAGCTTGCCTACAGCTATTTCCCCGACAACTACCGCTGGTCGCACGGCGTGCTGATCGCATTGGGCGGCGCGCCATGGGGCGGCGCCGAGATCGACGAGATCAACCGCATCGGTCTGCGCCTGCAAAACCATGTCGGCGACGACATCGCCTGGTTCAACGAATGGGCGGGCGAAGCCGAGCGCATCGAAAACATCGGCCACGCCGAGGCGGCCAAGGGACACGACATTACGGCATCGTCTTATCTGCTGCGCGCCGCGCACTACTATCATGTCGGCGAGCGCTTCTCGCAACCGAAGACCGGGGAGACGCAGGCCGCCTACAAACGCGGCGTCGATGCCTTCCGCAAGGCCGCGGAACTCAACAAGGCGCTGCATCTCGAACACGTCGAAGTGCCGTACGAAGGCACCAGCCTGCCCGGCATCATCGTCCACGCGGAGCAAAAGGCGGGCAAAAAAGGCCCGGTCATGCTGTTCCTCGACGGCTTCGATGTGACCAAAGAGATTCAGTATTTCCGCGGCATTCCGGAAATGGTCAAGCGCGGCATCTCGGTTCTGCTGCTCGACGGCCCCGGCAATGGCGAAGCGATCCGCTTTCGCAATCTGCTGCTGCATCACGAAACCGAACGCCATGCCGGCGCCGCTTATGATTTTCTCGCCGCGCGCGCCGAATTCGACCCGAAAAGAATCGGCATCATGGCGCTCTCGCTCGGCGGTTACTACGCGCCGCGCGCGGCGTCGATGGACCCGCGCTTTGCCTGCTGCATTTCATGGGGCCCGGAGTGGGACTACCACACCAAGTGGCAGCAGCGCCTCGCGCGCATCGAGCGCGGCGAGATTCTTTCGCTGTCGGTGCCGTGGCAGCACCTGCTGTGGGTATTCGGCGTCAAAACAAAAGAAGAAGCGTTCAAAAAACTCGAAGGCTTCAAGCTCGACGGCGTGATCCAGAAAATGCGCTGCCCTTACCTGCTGGTGCACGGCGAGGGCGACCAGCAGGCGCCGTTCGATCACGCGCAGAACATGATCAACGCCTGCGGCTCTGCCAACAAGCACATGAAAATCTTCAGGCGCGCTGAAGGCGGCTACCACCACTGCCAGGTTGATAACGTCAGCATCGGCATGGCCTACATGGCCGACTGGGTCGCCGAAGTGCTGCAGGCGAACCGATAATCGTCCGCTCAAAGGGGGAGACCGGCATGCGGAGCAGACTTCGATACGCGGTGATCGTATTGCTCGCGGCCGTCAGCGCAACGGCCGCGGCGCAGGTCTTCAACACGACGCGGCCGCCCAAAGGCGACAAGGAATGGCCGGTGGTGAAGGAAGGCACGACGGTCCGGATTTCGCCGCACGTCTACGTCATCCCCAGCGAATCGGTGCCGCGGGTGCCGAACGTCGGCATCATCGTCGGCGAGACGGCCACCATGATCGTCGATCCCGGCATGGGACTCTTGAGCGGACAGGCGGTCGCGCGCGAAACGGCGAAGGTCAGCAGGAACACCCGGATCTACCTTTTCACCACCCATCTGCATCCCGAACACACCACCGGGGGCATGGCGTTTCCCGACGCGAAGATCGTACGTGCCGCAGCCGCGCAAAAAGACATCGACGAAGCCGGCATGGAGTGGATCGGCATTTTTGCCAAACGTTCGCCTGAACTCGCGGAGATCCTGAAGGGCGCATCGATCCGCAAGGCGGACGAGATTTTCGACAGGGAAAAGACCATCGACCTGGGCGGCGTGCGCGTGCGCCTGATCTATGTCGGGCCGGCACACACGCTCGGCGACACCGCGCTTTTCGTCGAGGAAGACAAGGTGCTGTTCTCCGGTGACCTTGCGATGAAGAACATCTTCCCTGCGTTCGCGATGCCGCAGTCGAGCATGCGCACATGGCTCGCCAGCCTCGACCTGCTCGACCGCCTCGGCGCCACGCAAGTCGTGGGTTCGCACGGCGACCTCGCGGATGCCGCGATCATCGGCGCCAATCGCGCCTTGCTTGCCGCGCTGCAGCGCCGCGCCATCGCGCTCAAGCGCGAAGGCCAATCGGCGAACGCCGCCGGCAGGCTGCTGGTTGAAGAATTCAAGGCGCAGTATCCGGCGTGGGACCAGCCGGTCCGCGTCCTTTCGGCCGTCGATGCCGTTTACAAAGAGACGCCCTGATGTACGGCAACGCTGGTTGATTGCGCGTGGAATTCGACGCCGCAACGCTCGACCAGGCGACGCAATCAAGGCTGCTGCACGGCGCGGTGACGCCGCGCCCGATCGCGCTGGTGACGACCCTGGGCCCCGACGGACCGAACGCGGCGCCGTTCAGCTTCTTCAACGTCGCCTGCACCGATCCCGGCATGCTGATGTTTTCCGTGAGCGACCGCGACGACGGCGCCAAGGACACCGTAACCAACATCGCCTGGTGCCCTGAATTCGTGATTCACATCGTCAGCGCAGACATGAGCGACCGCATGAACGTGTGTGCGGTGGAATTCCCGCGCGGCGTCGACGAAATCAGGCAGGCGGGCTTTACCGCAGTATCCGCTGCGAAAGTGCGGGCGCCGCGCATCAAGGAGGCGCCGGCCGCCTTCGAATGCAGACTCGTGCAGATGTTGAAGCTCGGGCGCCGGCCGTATCACCTTGTGATCGGCGAAGTGCTCTACTACCACTTCGCGGACGGACTGGCCAACGAACGCGGCCACGTCGATGTCGGCCGCGTCAACCCGATCGGCCGGCTCGCCGGCAACGGCGGCTATGCGCGGATCACCGACCGCTTCGAAATGCCGCGCATCAGCTACCCGCAATGGCTGCGCATGAAACGCGGCGAAAAATAAACGCCGGGAGAGCGACCGCCGCCGGGCGCCCTCGCAATCAGTCCCGCGCCGCTACGTTGTCGCCGGGTCGGTCTTTATGAACGATACGCGCTTGACCAGTTTGTCGTAATGCCGCGCGAGCCGCGGACTCGCCGCGCGCCAATTGCAACCGGGTATGCCCGCGTCGAGATAGCCGAGCGCATAACCTGCGGCGATATCGGCGAGCGTGAACGCGTTACCGTAACAGAACGCGCCGTCGCCGAGTTCGCGCTCCATCATGGCGAGCCCGCGGCGAATCTTTCCGCGTTGCGCTTCGTACCATTTTTCCGGCTGGCGCCGGTCCGCAGGCTCGCGCAGATCGTGCGTGATCAGCACCGTCGCTTCGGCGATGCCGTCGCCCAGCGCCTCCCAGCGCTTGACCGCGATGCGGTCCTCGAATGCCGCCGGAATCAGGCGCGGCTCCGGTTTGAGGCCATCGACGTACTCGACGATCACCGGCGAGTCGAACACCGCCTGCCCGTCATCGCGCTGCAGGACCGGAATCTTGCCGAGCGGATTGAGCGGAAACACCAGCGCCGCCCGCGTCTCGCGCGGCGCCAGCACGTATTCGTAGTCGACGCCCTTTTCTTCCAGCGCCAGACGCGCCTTGCGCACGAACGGACTGCCCGGTGTGCCGAATAATTTCATCGTTGATCTCCCGTTTCCGGTTTCAGTTTGCGGTAATGCGCGCCTGCGCAATCACCTTGATCCATTTTTCGACTTCATGTTTGATAAAGGCCGCGAAGGCCTGCGGCGTTTCGGGATAAGTACGCGCCCCGTCGGCGGCGAGCAGTTCGTTCACATCGGGCATCGCGAGTATGCGCATCAATTCGCGATGCAGCCGCTCGAGCACGGGCTGCGGCGTTGCCGCCGGCGCCGCCAGCCCGTTCCAGATCATGATCTCGTAGCCGGGCACGCCGGATTCGGCAATCGTCGGCAGATCGGGCAGCAGCGGCCAGCGCTGCGCAGTGGTCACTGCAATCATGCGCAGGCGGCCGGCCTTGATATGCGGCAGCGAACCAATCGGATTGGTGAAGGCGACCGAGGTTTCGCCGCCGAGTACCGATGCAGTCGCCAGCGCGCTGCCTTTGTACGGCACATGCAGAAGCTTGACGCCGGCCAGCATGTTGAAGAGCTCGCCGCCGAGATGCGAGCCGCTGCCCAGGCCGGCCGAGCCAAAGCTGACCCGGCCGGGCTTCGCGCGCGCGAGCGCGATCAGATCCTTCACCGAATTCACAGGCAACGACGGATGCACGATCAATGCGCCGGGCGCGATGGTCAGGCGCGTGATCGGCGCAAAATCGCGGACCGTGTCAAAAGTCAGATTTTTCTGCAGCGCCGGCGCCACCGTCACGTTGGTGCTGAACAGATACAGCGTGTGACCGTCGGCCGGCGCGTGGGCGACAATTTCAGAAGCGATCACGCTGCCGCCGCCGGGCCGGTTGTCAACCACCACCGATTGGCCCAAGGCTTCGCCGAGTTTGCGGCCGACCACGCGCGCGGCGGTGTCGTTGCCGCCGCCGGGGGCCAGCGGCACGATCAAACGGATCGTCTTCGCCGGATAATCCTGCGCGACGGCGGCGCTTCCGGCGCCGAGCAACAGGACCGCTGCGAGCCGACAACAGGGGTAGTGCGGCAGATTGCGGAACATTGTTACGCGCAAACGCTCAGGCGATTGTCACGGGATGCCGCGCGTGCGTCCGCCATCGACGTTGATTGCGGTGCCCGTGATCATACCGGCCTGCTTTGACGCCAGATAGACCGCCAGATTCGCGATGTCTTCAGGAACGACCACGCGCCCCATCGGCACGTCGGCGACCAGATGTTTGGTCGCCGCCTCGATCGACAGCTTCTTTTCACGCGCGGTGATCTCGACGAGTTCGGTCCAGCGGCCGGTATCGGTCGAGCCCGGGCAGATCGCATTGACGGTGATTCCGTGCGGGCCGAACTCGTTGGCCAGCGCCTTGGTGATCGACAGCG
The DNA here is from genome assembly GCA_903889565.1 of uncultured beta proteobacterium. GTDB lineage: Bacteria > Pseudomonadota > Gammaproteobacteria > Burkholderiales > SG8-41 > PALSA-1004. The sequence goes on along the minus strand of CAISYC010000018.1, from coordinate 25,555 downwards.
TGCCGAGGTTGATCGGCCCCGACATCACCGACACGCCGCCCGGCTCGCGTCCGCGCGTGCCGGAGATATTGATGATGCGCGCCTGCGGCGATTGCTTGAGGTACGGCAAAGCCTCGCGCGTCATGCGGATGAGGCCCAGCGGCTTGACCGCGAAGTAGCGTTCCCAGGATTCGTCCGGAATTTCATTGAGGCGCCCGCGGTAGGCACCGCCGGCGCAGTTGACCAGAATGTCGATACCGCCCAGCGCCTTTGCCGCCGCCTCGACCGCGGGTTTCACCGCAACTGTGCCTTTTTCCAGATCGAGCGGAACAACCACCGCCTTGATGCCCGGAAATTTTGCGCGCAGTTCGCCGGCAAGTTTTTCGCAAAGCCCGGTGTCGCGGCCGAACAGACCCAGATTGACGCCCTCGGCGGCAAGCGCCAGTGCAATTGCGCGGCCGATGCCGCGGCTCGCACCGGTGACGACGGCATTGCGTCCTTTGAGATTGAGATCCATGTTTCGCTTATCCTCCCGTTTCCAACGAACCCGCATCTTACCGCCGCCGCGCTACGGGCGCCGGCAAGATGCGGATGAAAGTCACATCCGCGACGGCGGCGCAGCAGCCAATGCCGCATAGTTCGCGGCAAAGTAATATCCGCAGGCGCAAAAGCAAACCGGCGCGTGATCAACGCGCCGGCTTGAAGTCGCGATGCAAGCGGATGCTAGGGCAGCTTGTAAAACGCGGTCACCGCGCCGGGAATTCGAATGGGCGCCACCCAGTCCGGATATTTCGCCGCCATTTCGTCCGTCAGCAGCTTGCCGATCTCCTCCTCCGACTTGCCCTGCGCCTTGAGTTCGCGGGTGCGCGCCTGTACGGTCTTGAGGATGTCGCGATAGCTGCTGATCAGCGACGCGTCGCCGATGCCGCCGTGGCTGCCGACCACCACTTTGGGTTGCATCGCAGCCAGCGTGTCCAGGCTGGCGAGCCATACGACGCCGTCGGAATACGGACTGGCGAATGCCGGGAACAGCTGCTTCATCGCCAGATCGCCCGAGAACAGCACGCGGTCACCTTCGACGAATATCGCGGTGTCCCCGCGCGTGTGCGTCGGTCCCAGCCAGGTCAGTTGCACGCGCACGCCGCCGAGATCGACCGAGTAGTCGCGTTCGAACATGATGTCCGCGCTCGGATAGGTCGAGCCTTTCATCAATTCGGCGAATTCCGGCGAACGTTTTTCAAACATGGCGAAGAACGAGCTGCCGAATTCCTGGACGTCCTTCTGCTGCGCGATCGGACGCACGAACTTGAAGTTCGGCGGAAAGGCCACGCCGCCGGTGGTGTGCTCGGCGTGAAAATGCGTGGTCGCCACATAGACGTCCTTGTTGGTGCTGACCTTGGCCAGTTCGCGCAGCACCGCCTCGCCGTTGCGGATGCCGAGACCGGTGTCGATGATCATGGTCGCGCGGCTGCCGACGATGATGCCCACATCCGGCACCACCGGCACGCCGCCGTCGGGAATCACCCACACGTGTTCGGACACTTTCACCGTGGCGCCCTCCTTGATCAGCGGCAGCGGCTGCGGCGCCTGTGCCTGCGACGGCATTGAAACCATGCCCAGTACCGAGGCGGCAATGACGGCGGCCGCCGTGCGTAGCGTTGCATTCATGGTGTTACCCCCCATTGGTTGAAACGTTTTTTGGTCGCGCCTTGTGCACCGGCGCGCTTATTCGACTTTATCCTCGCGCAACCCGCGCTGCGCAAGATAATCCTCGAAGCTGGTCTGCGGCCAGGTGCCGCTCATGACATACTGGTCGAATTTCATGAAAGCATCAACCCTGGTGCGCGAACCGCGCCGCATCAGGATCTCGCGGCCGTCGGGCGCAACAAATGCCCACGCCGGCACCGGGCTGCCCTTGAGACGGCGGATCGCCTGGCCGCGCGTCATCTGCTCGCCGTCGGGCAGCGTCATTACGTCCGCCGGATTGCCGCGTATGTCGAAGTAGGCGAGCACGTAATGCTCGCTGTAGCGGCTGCGCAGCGTACCGAAAGACAGCGTGTGTTCATTGAGCCATGCGCAATAGGGGCAGGTTTCGAAACCGAAATAGACGAACAGCGGCTTGCGGGTCTGCTTCGCGATGCGCACTGCCTCGTTGTATTCGACAAACGGCCAGCCGTCCGGCACGCGCGCCTGCGCGCTGCCAGCGAGCAGCAGCAGCGCACAGAACAGCATTTTCAGGGACGCGGGCATGCTCAGAACGGCGGCATTGCGCCGTGGGCGGCGTTCCACGCCTGCGTCGTGCTGTGCTCGATAATCGGCGTCACCTCGATTTCGAAGAACGGGTGCATCGGCAGCGACAGCAGGGTCGCATGCAGGTCTTCAGGGCTGTCGGCCTCCCAGACGCTGAAATTGGCGCGCTGGCCGACGATGCGGAAAATGCGTTTCAGCTTGCCGTCCCTGATGCATTGCATGCCGCGCGCGGTTTCGCGGGCGGCGAGTTCATCGACTTTCTCTTTCGGCCAGTCGCCCGGCAGGCGGACGACGATGCGGACCATGAATTGCATGCGGCACCCCTCTTGGATTGCGCGGCTATTTTAGTCCCGCCCCCTGCCGCTGGCCATCCGGCGCGGCAACAAAATGTATGATGTCGGCTGTCAATCCGTCGCCCGCGAGGAACCCTCTCATGCCCAAGGCCAAAGCGAAAGCAAAACCATTCCCATTGCTGACCGCGGCCGCGATCAAACGCATGCCGGTCGAGCGGCGCAGTCATTTCGTCAACAAAAACGTGTTGCGCCTGAACAAATCGCTCGGCGATGCGGTCGGCATGTCCGACATGGGCGTGCATCTCGTGCGCCTCCAGCAGGGCGACGACAGCACCGAAATCCACACGCACTTTTGCGACGAGGAGTTCGTCTACATCCTGTCCGGCCATGGCATCGCCGAAATCGGCAACCGCAAAATCAAGGTCGGCCCCGGCTATTTCATGGGCTTTACCAAAAAATCCCTGCCGCACGGCATGACCAATCCGCACAAACAGGAACTGGTCTATCTGCTGGGCGGCACGCGCAAGCCGATCGACATCACCGAATACCCGCGCAGCCGCAAACGCGGCTACAAGTTCGACGGCCGGCGTCACCTCGTGCACTTCGACGATATCGATGAATCACTGCTTTGATCGGCGCGGAGGGCGGCAATAATGCGGCCTTTAGCATCGAATCTGCTCGCGATCGTACTGGCGATCGGCGTGCCGGCCGCATCCGCCGCGCAGAATTATCCGGCAAAGCCGGTGCGCCTGGTCGTCGTCTCCGCGCCCGGCGGCACCACCGACGCATTGGCGCGCGCTTTCAGCCAGCGCCTCGCCGACCATTTCGCTCAGCCCGTGGTGGTCGATAACAAACCCGGCGGCGGCGGCGTCATCGCCGGCGAGACAGTTGCGCGCGCGGCGCCCGACGGCTACACGCTGCTGCTCGCCAATCTGAGCCACTCGCTGATGTCGACGCTGCATGCAAACCTCTCGTTCGATCCGGTGCGCGATTTCACGCCGGTCGCACTGACCGGTCTTACCGGCAGCGTGCTGGTGACCAACATCAACCTGCCGGCGAAAACCGTGACCGAACTGATCGCGCTGGCCAAAGCGCGCGCGGGCGGTCTGAACTACGCCGGCGGCACCACCGGCGCCACCGCCCACCTCGCCGGTGAATTGTTCAAGCTGATGACGGGCGCACCGATCACGCATGTGCCGTATAAAGGCACGGCCGCCGCATTGACCGCATTGATTGCAGGCGAGGCGCAGCTTGCCTTCCTGACGGTACCGCCCTGCGTGCCGCTGATCCAGAGCGGGCGTCTGCGCGGCATCGCCATCGGCAGCCGCAGGCGTTCCGCCGCCCTGCCCGAACTGCCGACGGTCGCGGAATCCGGCCTGCCCGGTTTCGATGTCAGCGCATGGAACGGTATCCTCGCGCCGCGCGGCACGCCGCGCGCAGTCGTCGCGCTGCTCAACCGCGAACTCAACCGCATCGCCGAAAATCCCGACGTCAAAAACCGCGCGCTGGCGCAGGGCACCGATCTCGAAACGCAGACGCCCGAACAGTTCGGCGCGTTTCTCGCCGCACAGTCGGCAAAATGGATCAAGGTCGCAAAGGCCACCGGCATGCGCGCCGACTGAAGGCGCGCCGCGCGATGCTGTATAGTTTTGTCGCAGGGTCCGCCGGCCGGCGGACTCACACCACGGAGGAAGACAATGTCATCAAACAAGAAAATGACCGGGATTTTGCTTGCTGGCCTCGGGCTCGTCGCAATGGCCCAGCCGGCAAGCGCCCAATTGCTGCAACACAAGGATCTGACCGCAGGCATGGCCATGACCATGGCGGAAACGGCGCTCGCATCCTGCAAGGCGAACGGCTACGCCGTTTCGGTCACGGTGGTCGGCCGCAGCGGCGAGGTCATACTGCAGGTGCGCGGCGACAACACCAGCCCGCACGCCTTCGAGAACAGCCTGCGCAAGGCCTACACGGCACGCACCTTCCGCGTTCCTTCGGGTGAAATCGTCACGCGCCTGAAAAACGATCCGACCTTTCCGCTGATCCATCTGAGCAACATCATTGCCAATCAGGGCGGTCTGCCGATCAAGGTCGGCGACGACACCATCGGCGGCATCGGCGCCTCGGGCGCACCCGGCGGCGACAAGGACGAAGCCTGCGTCAAGGCCGGCCTCGACAAGATCGCCGACCAACTGAAGTAACACCCTGCGCGGACCGACGGCCGGTGCCGCCGTTCCGCGCAAACACGGTTTTACCGGCTCAGGCCAGCCCCTCGACGATGCGCAGATCGCGTTCGGCGCCGTCGCCCAGTGCTTTCAGCGCGGCCTGATAGCCGGGGCTGTCGTGGGCGGCCACCGCCGCCTCCACGCTCGGAAATTCGATGACGACGACGCGTCCGACGATGCCCGCCTCATAAACCTTCGCCGGATCGCCGCGCACCAGAAACTTCGCGCCGGTCGCTTCCATCACCGGCCCCGCGAGTTTGCGATAAGCGTCAACCTTGGCAGCGTCCTTGATAGAACGGAAACAATTGATCCAGTAGCCTTTGGCCATGCGCATTCTCCTCTCTGAAATGAAGCCTGAATATACAACAGGCAGCAGCCGGACATTCGCAGCCGGTGTTCACATTGCCTGCGTTCACTCGGCGCGGATGCCGGCGTCCCTGATCACCTTCGCGGTGGTCGCGATCTCGGCGTTGATCAGCGCGGCCAGCGCTTCGGGCGTATCACCGACTACTTCGATCTGCGATTCGTGAAATTTCTGTTTGACCTCCGGCAGATTCAATACGCGCACGAGTTCCCGATTGAGTCGCATGATGATCGCCGCCGGCGTGCCCGCCGGCGCGAACACGGCAAGCCGCGAAACGGCCTCGTAACCCGGCAGCGCCTGCGCGACGGTCGGCAGGCCCGGCATCAGCGCCGACGGCCGCGCCGAGGTGATCGCCAGCGCGCGCAGGCGGCCGCCCTTGATATGCGCCATGACCGAGCCCGGCACGCCAAACATGAATTGCGTCTGCCCCGCAATCAATTCCGTCAGCGCCTGCGAAGCGCCCTTGTAATTGATGCGCAGCACTCTGATGCCGGCCATCGCTTTGAACAGTTCGCCGGCGATATGCACGGAATTGCCGTTGCCCGAGGTGGCGAAATTGAGCGCGTCCGGCCGCGCGCGCGCCAGATCGATCAGCGCCCTCACCGACGCGGCCGGCACCGTCGGATGCACGACCAGAATATTGAAGGTCTCCGTCGCCGTCGTCACCGGTGCGAAATCGCCGACGTTTGACGCAACATTTTCGCGCATGAACGGCAGCAGCCACAGCGTCTGGCCGCTCAGCAACAGCGTGTAACCGTCGGCAGGCGCCTTGGCCGCAATATCCGCCGCCAGCAAGCCGCGATTTTCGACAATGACCTGCTGGCCCAGCGCGGCACCGAGCGGCCCCGCGATCAGGCGCGTCGCAAAGTCGCTGCCGCCGCCGGCCGCCGCCGTGATGATGCGAAGATGCGTGTTCGGATACGACTGCGCCGACGCGATCTGCGCGCCTGCCAGCATCCATACGCCCGCCGCCATCGAAAGGGCCGTGCTTTTTTTCAAACGGAATTCTCCTCGAGCACGTACAACGGAATCCGCTGCCGGCACCATCCGCATTATCACGTATCGAATGCATTGCGGAAACCCTTCCATCGCGGCGGCAATCAAGCGGGCGCGCAACGGCCGCGCATGACCCAACCGCTATAATCTGCGGCAATGGACTTAAGGAGTTTTGCGTGAGCAGACTTGAAACCGTTGAGCGCGATGCGCTGCCCGCCGACCAGCGACGTTTTCACGACGCGGTGAAAGCGATCCGGCGCCGCCCGATCAGCGGCCCCTTCATCGTGCTGATGAACAGCAGCCCGGATCTCGCGGCGCGCTTCGCCCATCTCGGCCATTACTTTCATTCGCGCGGTCAGGCCGACGAATCGATCCTGTCGATGCGGGTGCGCGGCTTTGCCTCGCTGATCGGCTCGCGCGCGCTCAACGCGCCCTATGAATGGAGCGCCTGGGTCAACTGGGCGCTCGAGGCCGGGGTGCCGCAGGACACCGTCGACGCGATCCGCGAAAACCGCGCGCCGCAAAACCTCACCGCCGAAGATGCGCTGATCAGCGACTTCTGCATGCAGCTGATTTCAGGCAACCACCGCGTCAGCGACAGAACCTTCAAGGCTGCGCTCGAACATTTCGGCGCTCGCGGCGTGGTCGAACTCGTCGTCACGCTCGGGTATTTCGCGATGATCGCGCTGCCGCTCAACGCCTTCGAAATCGAAATGTCAGCGGCACAGAAAACCCAGCGTAAACCGTTCGCACCGCTGGCAATCAACGGCACGCCGTCGAACGGCGCGGGCGCACCGCGGGTCAACCTGCCGCCGATCGCAACCGGCAACGGCGCTTCACGGCGCCTGCCGCTGTTGACCGGTCACGACGATCTGCCGCCTGCGGACCAGCATTTTCTCGATCGCGTGATTCTCACGCGCGGCTGGATCTCCGGCGCCTTCGGCGTGCTGCTGCATTCGGCCGACGTCGCCGCGCGCATTGCCCACATCGGCGCCTATTTTCTCTACGAAACGGCATTGCCGCCGAAGCTGCGCGCGCTGACCTGGCTGATCACCGCGCGCGATCTCGATTGCAACTACGCCTGGCGCGCGGGCATCCACGCCGCGCGCGCCGCCGGCGTCGGCGACGCGCTGATAACAGCCATCGAAATCGATCAGCGTCCGTCTGCACTCGGCGCCAATGAAAAAGCGCTGTTTGATTTCTGTCACCAGTTGCTGCGCGGCAATCATCATGTCGACGACGCCACCTATCAGGCGGCGGTCGATCAATTCGGCGTGCCGCTTACGGTGCAGATTGCCGCCACCGTCGGCTACATCATGATGATGAGCGTGATCGTCAATGCCTTCGACATCGCGCCGGTGGACGACGACGCCCGCCCCGCCTTGTAAAACGGCTCCACCATGGACTATGGTTTAAAATCGGCATAGAGAATCCAATCCGTACGCCGTCTGCCCGCACAGGCGCCGCAGCGCACAATCCGATCAAACCGTCCGAAAGTTTTCCGCAATGACCACCGCAGGCATCCTCCAGGGGATCCGCATCCTCGATTGCACGCGCAACATCGCCGGCCCGGTGGCGACCATGCTGGCCGCCGAAATGGGCGCCGATGTGATCAAGGTCGAGCCGCCCGGCGGCGACGAAATGCGCCAGTGGCCGCCCTTCGTCGATGGCGAGAGCGTCTACTTCGTCAGTTGCAACCGCGGCAAACGCAGCATCGCGATTGATTTCAAATCCGACGAAGGCCGCGCACTGTTCCACCGCCTGCTCGCCACTGCAGATGTCATGATCGAGAACTACCGGCCCGGCACGCTCGAAAAAATGGGCCTCGGTTACGAAAATCTGAAGGACAAACATCCGAAACTCGTCTGGGTTTCGGTCACCGGTTACGGCCGCAAGGGCCCGCGCGCGAAAGCGCCGGCCTACGATTCGATGATTCAGGCCTACACGGGCATCATGGGCATCACCGGTGAAGCCGGCCGCGCGCCGGTGCGCTGCGGCGGCTCGCCGATCGACATCGCCACCGCCTATCTTGCGTGGGGCAGCATCATGACCGGCCTGCATACGGTCGAAAAAACCGGCAAGGGCGTGCTGCTCGAAGTGTCGCTGATGGAATCGGCACTCGGCTTCATGCACGCCTACTTTCAGGGCGCGCTGGTCGATCTGCCCTTGCCGGTGCGCATGGGTTCGGAAACCATGGGCATCTATCCGCTCGGCGCTTTCGATACCTTGAATGGCGAATATTGTCTCGTGCAGGTCAGCAACGAGCACCAGTGGAAGCGCTTCTGCGATTTGTTGGGTGCTGCCGAACTCGCCGCTGACGCGCGTTTCGCCAGCAATCCGTTGCGCGTGAAAAACCGCGATCAACTGCGCCCGCTGATCCGCGATTACCTGTTGAAACGCACGGCACAGGATTGGGAACAGGCCTTCGCCGATGCCGGCGTGCCGGTCGCCCATGTGCGCAGCATGAAAGACGTCGCCGCCGACGAGCAGGTGCGCGCGCGCGCCATGATCAAACCGGCGCGTTTGCCCAGCGGCCGCGAAATTCCGACCTGGGGCGTGCCGTTCAAGATCAACGAAGAGCTGAATCAAAGCGTGCTCGGCATTCCCGGCGTCGATGAACATCGCGCAGACATCCTTGCCGAACTCGATCGCATCGAACCGAAGCACTGAGTTGGGAGAGACCACATGGACTTCGAACTGACCGACGAACAGCGCGCACTGGCCGATTCCGTCAAAGCCTTCGTCGATGAACGGGTCGAGCCGCGCATGCCGGAAATCGAACGCAGCAACAAAATCCCGGAAGAACTGCTGAAAGAGGCGTCGGAACTTGGCCTCTTCGGCATCAGCATCCCCGAGGAATACGGCGGCAGCGATCTGTCCCGCTTCTCACGTGTGCTGGTGCACCAGATGCTCGGCCGCAGCGGTTTCGGTTTTGCCGGCGTGTTCGCCGCCCACGGCGGCATCGGCGCCGAGGCGCTGGTATCGATGGGCACAGGCGAACAGAAGCAACGTTATCTGCCGCGCATGGCGACCGGCGAACTGCGCGGCTGTTTCGCGCTGACCGAACCGGGCGCCGGTTCGGATGCCGGCGGCATCACCACCACCGCCGTCAGAAAAGGCGACCGCTATATATTGAACGGCGTGAAGCACTACATCAGCGGCAGCACCAAAGCCGGCCTGCTCACCGTGGTGGCGCGCACCAACCCGGCGCCGCGCTCGAAGGAAATGAGCGTGTTTCTGGTCGAACCGTCGTTCAAGGGTTTCCGCATCGGCACCGTCTACGACACCATGGGCTGCAAGGGCCATCCGATCGCCGAACTGCTGTTCGAGGATTGCGAGGTGCCGGCCGAAAACCTGCTCGGCGCCGAAGGCAAGGGCTGGCTCGCCGCAACGAAGACCCTGATGGAAGGCCGCCCGGTGGTGGCCGCGCGCTGCGTCGGCGCCTGCGAACGCCTGCTCGAAATTTCCACCGACTACGCGAAGACCCGCAAGCAATTCGGTCAGGCGATCGGCGAATTTCAGGGCATCCACTTCATGCTTGCCGACATGGCCACGCGCACTGAAGCCGCAAGGCTACTCACTTACCGCGCCGCCACGCTCGCTGACGAAAACCGCGTCACCGCCAAAGACACTTCGATGGCCAAACTATACGCCTCGGAAACGCTCGCCTTTGTCGCCGACTCGGCGCTGCAGATTCAGGGCGGCAGCGGCTACATCACCGACAATCCGGTCGGCCGCTTCTACCGCGATGCGCGCATTACGCGCATTTACGAAGGCACTTCCGAAATCCAGCGCTCAATTATTGGCCGCGGCATGCTGCGCCACTGATACTACGAGAACACAGGGAGAAGAAATGGCATACAAGGATATTCTGGTCGAGAAAAAAGGCCGCATCGTCTGCATGACGCTGAACCGGCCGGAGCGCATGAATTCGATCAGTGTGGAAACCGGCAATGAAATGCTGGAAGTCCTCACCGAATACCGCGACAACCCCGAGCAGTGGGTGATGATCATCGCCGCCGCCGGCCAGAAATCATTCTGCAGCGGCATGTACGTGACCGAGGCCGCCGACAAGACGGCAGCGAGCGGCCGCACCGAGGGCTACACGATCTTCAAGCCGTGGACCGACATGATGCAGTCGATCAACAAGCCCTTCATTTGCGCCGTCAACGGTTATTGCATCGGCGGTGGCTGGCATCTGGTTGCCGACAGCGACATCATCATCGCCGCCGACAACGCCTGCTTCTTCGACACCCATGTCAACATCGGCCTCATCAACGGTGTTGAATCCGCCGGCCTCGCCTTCAAGATGCCGGTCGGCATCGTCATGCGCATGTGTCTCGAAGGCCGCCATTTCAAATTGAGCGCGCAGCAGGCGCTGCAATGGGGCCTCGTCTCTGAAGTGGTGCCGAAAGACGACCTGATGGCGAAGGCGTGGGAGATTGCCACCCACATCGCCGAAGATGCAGCCCCCCTGGCGGTGCAGGGCTCGAAGAAAGCCATTCTCGGCGCGATCGACCGCGGCCCCGTCGCCGGGATTCCGTGGACCTGGGAGCGTCTCTACGACATTCAGGATACCGAAGACGTCAAGGAAGGTTTCCGTTCTTTCGTCGAGAAACGCAAACCGAAATTCGTCGGCAGATAAAAGTGGCGCAGGCGCCTCGCCTGCATACAATGCTCGCAGGCCGCATTTGATTCGACACCCGACTGCGCCACAAAAGCGAAACCATCTCAATCAGCATAGGGGCACGTCATCAACACCGGCTTCTGGATCACCTGCTACAACCTGCCCGCAGAGGGCCGCGACAACTGTCGGGCATGGCTGCGCGACTCGTACATTCCGCGCGTTTTCGCGCGCGCCGGCGTGACGCATCGCATCCGGCCGGCACCCGCGCAGGGCAGCGCATGACGTCGATCGGCATTGATTTCGGCACATCCAACTGTCTCGCCCACGTTGCAACTTCAACTACCGTTTCTGCAGTCGAACTGGAAAGCGGCGCGCTGACACTGCCGTCGGTGGTGTTCACCGCACGGCGTGAAGTCGCGCAGCGCCAGATCGAGGACAGCGAATTCGACAAGCGCCTCCGGCATGCGCGCGCCGAAGGGCGCCGCAGCGGCACCGCCATCGACGAAGCGGGCCTCGAGCGCGCGATCCGCGACGCCATGCGGCGCGAAGCCGCCGATGAAGCCAACAAGGCGTACTGGGATCAGACCTTTTTCTCGCTCCTGAAAGACGGTCAGGCCATTCTGTTCGGCACGCCCGCGCTGCGCGCCTATTTCGCCGACCCGCTGAGCGGCGTACTGGTCAAATCGCCGAAATCCTTTCTCGGCAGCAAGATCAGCCAGAATTATCTGAGTCACTTCGAGAACATCGTCACCGCGATGCTCGAGCATATCCGCAGCGTCGCCGAGAAGGCGCACGATTGCGAGATCTCAAGCGCGGTGCTCGGCCGCCCGGTGCGTTATCACGGCACCCAGGGCAAGGAAGGCGACAGCCAGGCACTCGATGTGATGTCGCGCGCCGCCGCGCGCGCCGGCTTCAAGGATGTGCGCTACGAACTCGAACCGCTGGCCGCGGCCTATGAATACGAAACCACCATCAAGGCAGAACAGAAACTGCTGGTGGTGGACGTTGGCGGCGGCACCACCGACTGCGTGATGATCCGCGTGAGTCCGAAAAAAGCCGGCCGCGCCAATCGCGACGACGACATCCTCGGCGTCTCCGGCGACCGCGTCGGCGGCACCGACTTCGATGAAGGACTGGCATGGCATGCCTTCATGGGTGCGTTCGGCAAGGACACCATGCGCACGAACGGTTTTCCGGTGCCGCACTCGCTGCTCTACGACGCGATCTCGATCCGCAATCTGCCGGCGCAACTGCGCTTCGCCAAATCGCGGCGCGAAATCCAGGAACTGATCCAGCAGGCGGTCGAGCCGGAAAAACTGCAGCGCTTTTTGACGCTCAACACGCAGCAGCTGCAGCACCGGCTGGTGCATAGCGCCGAGGCGGCCAAGGTCACGCTGTCGCAGCGCGAAGCATGGCTGGTGCCGCTCGATTACATCGAACCCGAGTTGGCGATTGCGGTGGACCGCGCGGGCCTTGCCGATGCATCTGCGCGTCTCATTGAAAAAATCCGCGAACTCGCGATTGAAGCCGTCACCGCCGCCGGCGTGCAACCCGACGTCGTTTTCCTCACCGGCGGCATGGCGATCTCGCCGATCGTCGCCGACGCGGTTGCCGATGTCGTCGGCAACCACATCCCCTTCCGCTCGAGCGACATGCTGGGCACCGTCGGCAAAGGCCTGGGGCTGTGCGCGCAGCGCGTATTTGAACAATAATTCACCCTTGGCCGGCGCAAAACCATTCCGTCATAACAACCGCCCGGCCACCATCCACAGGAGAACCGCATGACCACCCCCGCCGCCGACCGCCGCTTTCCCGTCATCCCCGAAGACAAACTTACCCCCGAGCAGCGCGCGATCGTCGACAACATCCGCTCCGGCCCGCGCAGCAAACTGCCGACCTCATCGGCCTCGAAGCCGGGTCCGATCGGCGGACCGTTCAACGTCATGCTGCGCAGCCCCGGCATCGGCATGCTGATCCAGAAACTCGGCGGCGAAATCCGCTTCAACAGCGTGCTCTCGGGCAAACTCAACGAACTGGCGATCATCATCACCGCGCGCCAGCACACCGCGAATTACGAGTGGCACTCCCACTGCAAACTCGCGCTGCAAGGCGGACTCGATCCCGCCATCGCACAAGCCATCGCCGAAGGCCGCGAACCGGTCGGCATGGACGCCGATGAAACCCTGATATACGAATTCTCGCGCTCGCTGCACCAGAATCACGGCGTCAGCGATGAACTCTACAAGCGCATGTTCGACCGCTTCGGCGAACGCGGCGTAGTCGATCTCATCGCCGTCAACGGCTACTACACGCTGATCTCCTTCCTGCTCAACGTCGATAAGACGCCGCTGCCGGCGGGTGTAGAGCCGGCGTTGAAACCGCTGGGGAAGTAAGCGGGCGCTGCGAACCGGCTTTGAATTACCTGACGTCGTAACGTAATCGGCCTCTAAATTGACATTTGATATAAGTTAAACAGATGCCAACCTACCGCTGGTCATGCCCGGCTTGCGGCAATCCGAACAACGCCGAAGCGTTTGAATGCTCAACGTGTCGGTGTCCAGCCTCGTTCAATGCAACAGACGTTACGGATTTCCGCCGCCATTTTTTGGCGCAAGGTGGTTCTGTTAGTCCTGCTGCTGCACCAACGCTGGATGAAACCGACTTTGCAGCGCTTAAAGTGTTACTCGCTTTACCTTTGCTTCTGCTTGGCTGGTGGCCGTTTCGTCGCACCAAGTAAAACGCCCTTTTAAACAGGCTCCGCAATACTAGCCCCCCCTGAGGGCCGCCGAGCAGCGCAGACACATCGGGGGCAGTCGGCGAGCACTGTCTGGGCCATCGCGCCTTTGCGAGGGCGAGTTGCGCAGCCGCCCGATGTGGCGAGCAGCGCAGGGGAGTCCGCAGGACCGGCGAACCGGGGGCGATTTTCTTTGGTTACTTTCTTTGGGCGCCCAAAGAAAGTGACCGGCCGCCGGGCCGCTCCCGGCGATCTTAAGAGTGGTGCGCGCTGCGCACCTTTCAATGCAGTTCGCAGGCGAGGCGCCTGCGCCACTTACCGCCATCCCTGCCTTCCCCCTCAAGGGGGGAAGGCGTTAGACCCGCGCGTTGAACGCAAGCGGTGTGTATTTTTCATATCGATACATCCGGCGGAATGCGCTTCGCTTTTCCGCCCTACGCATCCTTATTGAAAGTGCGGCATCTCCCCGAATTCCTTCTCCCACGCTTCGGTCGTGGTGTGTTTGATCAGCGGCGTCACCTCGATATCCATATACGGATGCAGGGGCATCGCGGTCAGCGTGGCGTGCAGTTCCTCCGGTGAGGCGCAATCCCAGATGCTGAAATTGGCGCGGCGGCCGGCGATGCGGAAGATCCGCTTCAACTTGCCCTCGCGCACCATCTGCATGCTGCGCGCGGTTTCGCGCTTGTTGATTTCGGCGAGCTTCTCCGGCGGCAGGTCGCCCGGCAGGCGCACCACGATTTTGAGCATGTACAGCATTGCGGTTTCTCCCCTGAAAAATGGTTGTGGTAATCTCGAAACGAGATTTCGATTCTAGCCGAAACACTCCCGCGCAGACGGTGAGGACGCGGCCGAGGGGTAAACATGCAAACAAACATTGGCCGCGTTTTGCTCGCCGGCACCATCGCACTCAACTGCGTGCCAGCCGGTGCGCAGGACTACCCGTCGAAAGCCGTGCGCGTGATCGTGCCCTTCGCCACCGGCGGCGGCAGCGACATCACCGCGCGCAACATGTCGCAGCGCCTCACCGCCGAACTGAACCAGCAGTTCATCGTCGATAACCGTCCAGGCGCGGGCGGCGTGGTCGGTCTTGAAACGCTGATCAAATCGCCGCCCGACGGTTATACGATCATGATTTCGACCAGCAGCTGGAGCACCGCCGCCGCGCTGTCGAAACCGTCGTTCGATCCGGTCAGCGACATCGCGCCGGTGATCGAGATCGGCTACAACCCGCTGGTGCTGTCGCTGCATCCTTCGGTGCCGGCGAAAAATCCGCGCGAATTGATCGCGCTGGCCCGGGCGCGTCCGGGCCAACTCGCGTTCGCCACGCCCGGCATCGGCAGCGTCACGCACTTGGCAATGGAATTGATGGTGTATATGGCGAAGATTGATCTGCTGAGCGTGCCGTACAAGAGCACGGGGGCCACCACCACCGATCTTCTCGCCGGACGCACACAGCTGATTCTCGGCGGTCTGGTGCCGCTGCAGCCTTTTATACAGTCGGGCCGCCTGCGCGCGATTGCCGTCACCACCGCGAAGCGCTGGCCGTCGCTGCCGGATGTTGCGGCGATGGCCGAGGCGCTGCCCGGCTACGAAGTAGAATCGTGGTTCGGCATTGTGATGCCGAAAGGCGTGCCGCCGGCGGTGCTCGAACGCCTGAATGCGGCGGCCAACAAAATCCTGCGCGACGCTGAAGTGAAAAAAAATCTCGAAGGCGAAGGCATGTCCATTGTCGGCGGCAGCGCCGAGCAGTTCAGCCGGCGCATCCGCAACGATCACAGCCGCTGGGTCAAACTGGTGAAGGACGCCGGACTCAAGGGCGAATAGGCGATGACGACTGCGCGCATTGCCGGCTGGTTCTGCATACTCGCCGGCGTCACACCATTCGCGGCGGCGCAGAACTATCCGGTGAAACCATTGCGCATGATCGTGCCGCTCGCGCCGGGCGGCGCGGTCGATACGGTCGCACGCACGCTTGCGCAGGGTCTCTCGGAGGGTCTGCATCAAAGCGTGGTGGTGGACAACCGCGGCGGCGGCGCCACCAACATCGGCACCGAACTCGTTGCCCGCGCCGCGCCCGACGGCTACACGCTGCTGTTGACCAATTCGGCGTCGGTCACCAATGTCAGCCTGTATCCCAATCTGCCATTCGATTTCCGTCGCGACATCGCGGCGGTGTCGCTGATCGCCACCACGCCGCTGATGCTGGTGGTGCATCCGTCGGTGCCGGCCCACTCGATGCGCGATCTGATCGCGCTGGCGAAAGCGCGCCCGGGCCAGCTCACGCACGGCTCGGCCGGCATCAGCAGCCCCGCGCATATCGCCGGCGAAATGCTCAACACCATGGCCGGGATCAAAATCACCCACGTGCCGTACAAGGGCGGCGGGCCGGCGATCGCCGACCTTCTGGGCGGACAGATCACGATGTCGTTCAGCGGCCCGCTCAACGCGCTGCAATTCGTGCGCGCCGGCCGCTTGCGCGCGCTCGGCATGACCGGCTCGACGCGTTTCGCCTCCGCGCCCGAGGTGCCGACCATCGCCGAGGCGGCGCTGCCCGGGTACGAACTGGTCGGATTTTTCGCGCTGTTTGTCACTGCAGGCACGCCGCCGGACATCATTGCGCGCCTGAATGCCGAAGCCGTGCGCACGCTGAACCAGCCCGACTACCGCCGCCGCATCGGCGATTCGGGCGCCGAGATCGTCGCCGGCACGCCCGCCGAACTCGACGCCTTCGTGCGCCGCGAAATCGACAAATACGCGAAGCTGGTGCGCGGCGCCAACATCCGCCCTGAGTAAAATCGGCACATCCGCTCAATCACCATTCATCACCATCAGGAGAAATGCATCGTGGCCACCATGCAGCAACCGTCCGCCGACAGCAGCGAGCCCCATGTCAAACGCTGGGAAGAACAGCGCTGGCTGGTGGACAATATCATCCGCGCCAACGGCGCCGACTGGGACCAGCCGCGCACCATCAATTACAACGCCGCCTGCGGCGTCGAGGCCAACGCCGACTTTGCCGGCATCCGCCAGCGCGTGCAGAAGTTCGCCGATTTGAGCCCGGCCTTTGAAGCCGCCGCGCGCCGCCGCGAAACCAAGGCAAAAGAAGCGGAAGCCAGCCAGCAGCCGGTAACCGCACGCAACAATTATTTCATCGCCGCCGTGCAGTACGCAGCGTCGCAATGGCCGTTCGACGACTGCGGCGAAAAAAACCGCGCGCTCAATCAAGCCAAACGCGATTGCTATCTGGCCTACGCACGGCTCGCCGATCACAAGGTCGAGCCGGTGCTGATTCCGTTCAAGGGCGGCACGCTCGCCGGCTGGTGGCATCTGCCGCCCGGTTACAGCGGCGGCAAGCTGCCCGCGATCTGGTGGATACCGGGCATGGACGGCTTCAAGGAAGCCAATGTGGCGTTGAACGGCGACCGCTGGCTCGCGCGCGGCATCGCCGTGCTGTCGCTCGAAGGCCCGGGCCAGTACGAGTCGCGCATCATGGGCACGACGGTAACCGTGCCGAACTGGTTTGACGCCGCGAATGTAGTGGCCGACTGGCTGCTGGCGCGCGCCGAAGTCGATGGCAGTCGTATCGGTGTCGGCGGCAGCAGCTTCGGCTCTTACTTCGGCACGCTGGCCGCCGCGAGCGAGCCGCGTTTCAAGGCCTGCGCGGTGACCTCGACCTGTCTGGAGCCGACCTGCCACACGATTTTTCAGGAAGCCTCGCCGACGTTCAAAAAGCGTTTCATGTGGATGGCCGGTTACAGCGACGAAGCGTCATTCGACGCCTTCTGCAAATCGCTCACCTGGGAAGGCCACATTGATCGCATCCGCGCGCCCTATCTGTGCGTGGTCGGCGAAGCCGATGAACTCTCGCCGCTCGTACACACTGAACGTCTGCTGAAAACATTGAATTGCCCGAAACAGCTGGTCGTGTATCAGGATTCGCGCCACTCGGTCGGCAACGTGCCCTCGGCGCATCTGGGGCCGGCGCCGACTCTGCTGCTCGCCGACTGGATGGACGCGCGGCTCAAGGCGCAGTCGTTCGCGAGCGAACGCTGGTTTGTCGAAGCCAGCGGGCGCGTCGTCAAGACGGCGTATTGAGAGCCGTACAAAAAGAATGCGGAACGATGGAGGCGCTGTCGTCCCATCGCTCCGCAAATGACCGGGCGCGTTGGAGTCGCGGCCCGATCCGCATGTTGCAGTTGCGATATCCCTCCACTGGAGGAGTAGGAAAGGATACGGCGCTACTATAAGTGCCGTTGCCGGGTCGCGCTTTGAGCCAAATCAAACCCGCTGCATAGTCTTGCCGCGCCGCTGTAGCGGCGCCTATACGTACAGAACCCTAAGTGGTTTTGCGGATACGCGCGGCGACCGGGACCCGTTACATTGATCAGCCGTTTCCTTGCGCAGTCGCAGAAATGCAGACCGTTTGCAGCCACGATATCCCGTACAGCGTCACTGTGCAACGCGACCGTCGATGCCACTGGCTTCATTGCTCTTTTGTCGCCATCGGCATGCTGATGCTGCCCGCTGCCATCGCCGCGCCTGCAGCAGAACAGCTTGCGATTCGTCTCGATCGGGAACGCGCGCGTCAGGATGCCATTTATCAAAGCCGCGGCGCGCAGGTACCCGACGGCTACGTCGTCGATCGATCGCTGTTGTCCTACGTGCACACACTATCGCCGGCTTTCGATGCCGCGCTGGCAAAACTGGGCCCGCAGGAACGCTGGCTAGACATCGGCGCCGGCCGCGGCCAGGCGGTGCTCGATTATTTTTCGCCGCGCTTCGACCGCATGCACCATGCCGGGCACGAACAGGCGGATCGCCGGGCACAGGCGGTGGCGATATCGATTGAAGACCGGCGCACCCCGGCGTGGCAGCAGGCGGCCGACGCGCTCGGCGCAAACCGCCTGCAATACCGCGCCGGCAAGCGACTGCGCGAATACGGCCCCGGCGAACTCGGCCACTTCGAACTCATCACCGATGTCGTCGGCGGCTTTTCATATACGAGCGACCTCGCGCTGTTCATGCGCAACGTGCTCGATCTGCTGCGGCCGAACGGCGATTTCTTTACGGTACTGACAGATGTGCGCAGCGAGAGCGGCGCCAACAAACCCTATTTTTCCGATAACCGGTTTCTGACCGAGATCAGAAACCCCGATGGCTCCGCCTCGGATGTCTGCGCATGGCTCAAACGCATCGCCTGCGTCGAGGTGATCTGCCGGCACAAGCCCGACTGGCAGCCGCCAGTCGACACCTTTCACGTGCGCAAGGTCTGCCAGCGCATTGAAGTACCCGCGCTGCTGCCGCTGCAATACGAAGCCGGCACGCCGCCGGAACGCTCGTTTCAACGGGACAACTGAACCCGCCGCGTTCCAGGCCGATCAGGACTCCGGTTTTGCCGAAAGGCGGATCTGCGTCTGCGTGACGATGGCGACGCGACTGCCGTCGCTGTTGCGGATGGTGGTCTGCCATACCATGGTAGTGCGTCCGGCGTGCAGCCGATCGACCGTCGCTTTCAGCACCGGCCCCATGCCGGCGGCGAAAAAATTGGTTTTCGATTCGAGCGTCGAGGTGCGCTCGCCCGGTTTCAGGTTGGCCACCGTCGCCGCCGCGCCGACGACATCGCCGTAGGCCATCAGCACGCCGCCGTTAACGCGCCCGGCGTTGTTCATGTGCAGCGCCGTGACGCGCATTTCGGCGCGCAGTTGTTTCGCGCCGACCGAGACGAGCTTGATGCCAAGCGCGCGCGCGATTGCGTTGCCGATTACGCGCGCAGCGCCCTTGCGGCGCAGTGCCGCTGCATTGACTGCCTTTGCCATGTCTGTTCCTGTGGATTATTCGGATTTGATGCCGGCCGCCTTGATGACCTTCGCCCACTTTGCGGTTTCACCCGCGATATAGCTGCCGAATTCTTCGGGCGTACTGCCGACGATATCCGCGCCGTCGGCCTGAAAGCGGTCGCGCACGGCGGGTTCGCGCAGCGAGCGGGTAATCGCGTCGTGGAGTTTCATCACGATCTCGCGCGGCGTGCCCGCCGGCGCCAGCACGCCGTACCATTGCACGGCGTCGTAACCGGGCAGCGCCGACTCGGCGATGGTCGGCAGCTCGGGCAGCACGCGTGAGCGCTGCGCGCCGCTCACCGCCAGCGCGCGCAGGCGGCCGTCGCGCGTGTACGGAATGCCGGTCAGCATGGTGGACATCATGACCGTCAGCTGCCCCGACAGCGTATCGATGATGGCCGGCGCGAGGCCCTTGTACGGCACGTGCGCCATCCTGATGTTCGCCATGTACAGAAACAGCTCCATCGTCAGATGCGGATTGGAGCCGACGCCGGCCGAGCCGTAATTGAGCTGATCGGGCCGCGCGCGCGCGAACGCGATCAACTCGCGTGTGTTCTTTATCGGCAGCGAAGGATGAACGACCAGCAGGTTGGGCTGCGACACCACCTGCGATACCGGTGCGAAATCGCGCAGCACATCGAACGGCATGTTCTTGTGTATGGCCGGATTGATGGTCAGCGTGCTGATGCCCATCAGCAGCGTGTAGCCGTCGGGCGCAGCACGCGCCACCGTTTCGCCGCCGATCATCATCGCCGCACCGGCGCGGTTTTCGACCACCACCTGCTGGCCCAGCAGTTCACCCATCTTCGGCGCGATGAGGCGCGCCGAAATATCGGTGCCGCCGCCGGCCACCGAGGGCACGACGAGCCGGATCGCCCGCGCCGGATAGGTCTGCGCCTGCGCCGTTCCAACCGCCATCACAATGAACAACGCCTGCGCGTGCAAACAGCTTCGCATCGCCATATTGCAATTCCCTCTCGCGCCTCGCGCCTGACGCCTCATCGATGAATCAGTCCGCCTTGATATTCGCCGCGCGCGCCAGTTTGACCGACGTCGCGATGTCATCGCGTATCCACTGGTCGAAGGCCTGCGGCGTCATCGGTGCCGGCTCGACACCGAGCGCGCTCCAGCGGCTGCGCACGTCCTCGGATTGCATGATGCCGGTGATTTCGCGATTGAGTTTTTCGACAACGGCGCGCGGCGTCTTTGCCGGCGCCAGCATGCCGTACCAATAATCGAAGCGGTAGCCGGGCAGACCCGACTCGGCGATGGTCGGCAGCTCCGGCAGTTGCGGCGCGCGCTTTACACCCGACACGCCGATCGCCAGCGCACGCCCTTCCCTCACCAGATTGAGCGCGCTGGCCAGCGGCGACAGGAAGAACTGCACGCGGCCGCTGATGGTTTCGGTGATTGCCTCGGGAATGCCCTTGAACGGCACGTGCACGACGTCGATGCCCGCCATGTTCTTGAACAGCTCGGCGGCGAAATGCGCGCCGCTGCCGACGCCGGCCGAGGAATAATTCAACTGGCCGGGCCTGGTTTTCGCCAGCGCGATCAGATCTTTCGCCGATTTCACGCCGATCGACGGCGACACCAGCAACAGCGCCGGCCCGCTGGCAGTCATGGTAATGCCGGCGAAATCCTTTACCGTGTCGTAGGGCAACTTCGCATAGATCGCCGCCGCCACCGCGTGCGCATTCGATACGCTGAGCAATGTATAGCCATCAGGGTTCGCGGTGGCGACGATATTGGCGGCGATGGTGCCGCCGGCGCCCGGACGATTGTCGGTCACCACCTGCTGATGCCAGCGCCCGGCGAGCTTCTGCCCGATGAAGCGCGCAGTGATATCGGGACCGCCGCCCGGCGTAAAGCCGATGACGAAACGGATCGGCCGCCGCGGAAATTGTGCCGCGTCACCGCCGTCGCTCTGCGCCCCGCCCGCCGCAAACGAACACAGCAATGCGCCGGCAATGAAAAACAATCGGTACACAGCCGCCCCTTCGACATGAATCCGGAATACCGCCGTAGTCTATCGCGTTCCATTGCTGTTGCGTCGATGCCGCTACGGAGCGACGGTCATGTTAGGCTAGGCACCGGGATCTGGAGGACCATCGTATGTTGGCGACACGAAATTACCTGACGCTGATACTGATGCTGGACGCGGTGGCGGCAACAGCGCAGAACTATCCTGCGCGCCCGATCCGCATGATCATCCCGTTCACCGCGGGCAGTGCCGCCGACATCATCGCGCGCGCCATGGATCCCGCCTTGCGCGAGCGGCTCGGCCAGCCCCTCGTCATCGACAACCGCGGCGGGGCCGGTGGCAACATCGCTGCCGAAATGACCGCGAAAAGCACGCCCGACGGCTATACGCTGATGATGGCGACCATCGGCACGCACGCGATCAACCTCGCGCTCTATCCCAAGCTGCCCTATCACCCGCAGCGCGACTTCACGCCGGTTGCGCTGGTGGGCGAAAGTCCCAACGTGCTCGTGATTCACCCCTCGGTGCCGGCGCAATCGATCCGCGACCTGATTGCGCTGGCGAAAGCGCGTCCGAGCCAGCTCAATTACGGCTCGTCGGGCGCAGGCACCTCGGTGCATCTTTCAGCCGAATTGTTTTCGAGCATGACCGGCGTGCGCATGGTGCACGTGCCGTTCAAGGGCGCGACCGAGGCGCTGACCGCGCTGCTGGGCGGACAACTCGATCTGATGTTCGCCAGTCTGTCGTCTTCGATACCGCTGATCAAAGCCGGCCGCCTGCGCGCATTCGCGGTCACCGGCGCGCAGCGCTCGCCGTCCCTGCCGGACATGCCGACGATGGCGGAGGCCGGGTTGCCCGGTTACGCCGCCGCGGCCTGGTACGGTATCGCCGGCCCGGCGGCGTTGCCGCCAAACACGGTCAACACGCTTAACTCGGCGGCGGTCGCCGTACTCGGCACGAGCGACGTGAAAGCACGCCTGTTTTCGTCGGGCGTTGAAGTGCGCACCGGCACGCCGGAGGAATTTGCGCGCCTGATCGACAGCGAAATCGTCAAATGGGCAAAGGTCGTGAAGGACTCCGGTGCAAAAGCGGAATAGCAGCTGTCACCGGCTGTTTTATGTGATGGCTGCCGCAACCTCCCTCGCGTGCGCGCAGGCCTCCATTCCGAACGAGCAGTATCCGAATCACGCGGTCAGAATCATCGTGCCGTTTGCAGCAGGCGGGCTGGACGCGAGCAGTGAGCAGGGCTCCCGCTTGCGGGATGCGAACGTCCGCGAGTCGGCCGCACCCGCCGTGTTACTTGCGCAGGCCTCAATTCCGAACGAGCAGTATCCGAATCACGCGGTCAGAATCATTGTGCCGTTTGCAGCAGGCGGCGGCACCGACCTGGCGGCGCGCATCATTGCCCAAAAGCTGAGCGAAAGCCTCGGCGCGAATTTTGTCGTCGACAACCGGCCCGGTGCGGCCGGCATCGTCGGCACCGAAGCGATTGCCAAATCGAAAGCCGACGGCTACGCGCTGCTGGTAGTGAGCAGCAGCCACGCCATCAACCCGGCGATGTATCCCAAGCTGCCCTACGATACGGCCCGGGATTTCGCGCCGGTCTCGCTGCTGCTGTCGGGGCCGACGCTGCTCGTTGCGCATCCCTCGCTGCCGGCAAAAAATGCGCGCGAGCTGATCGCGCTGGCGAAAGCCAGGCCCGGCGTCCTCACCTTCGCCTCGGCCGGTCACGGCACGCCGCCGCACATGGCCGGCGAACTGTTCAGATCGATGGCGCATATCGACATCACGCATATTCCCTACCGCGGCAACGGCCCCGCCTACACCGACCTCATGGCGGGGCAGGTGTCGCTGATGTTTCCGAACATCGCCACTTCGCTGCAGTACGTGAAGACCGGCCGCATGCGCGCCCTCGGCGTCGGCGGCAAACGCCGCTCCGTGATCGCGCCGGACATTCCGACCATCAACGAATCGGGACTGCCCGGCTATGAAATGAGTTCCTGGTTCGGCCTGCTCGCACCTGCCGGCACGCCGCCCGCGGTGATCAACCGCCTGCAGCAGGAAATTGGCAGGATGTTCAGGCAGGCCGAGGTGCGCGAAAAACTGTTCGCGCAGGGCGTCGAGCCGGTCGGCAGCACGCCACAGGAATTCGCGGCGTTTTTGAATGCCGAAACCGCGCAGTGGGCAAAGGTGATCAAGGCTACGGGACTCAAGCCGGAATAAAAACGGGGCGCATCGCGCCCCGTTATTGTTTCATCCAGGCTGGTCAAACCTTCCAGTTAATCCACTCGCAAATCCCCCGCCCCATGATCCACTCCATATCGGCGGCGGAGAAGAACGGCAGGTGCTCGGTAAAGGCCGTCACGCAATCCTTCAGCGGGCACGGCAGGCGCGACAGATCCGAACCCCAGAACATGCGCTTCGGCCCGAAGCTTTCGTGCACGCGCTTGAGGTACGGGTGCCAGAACTTGTACGGGTATTTGTCGGTCGTGAACTCCGGCAGACAGCTCGTTTTGACTGCAACGTTAGGCCGTTTCGCCAGCGCCAGCAGCTGGTCGAATTCGCCGAGGCCGGCTTCATCCTTCGTACCGTTGAGTCCGAGATGATCAATGATCAGGCGCAGACCGGGATGGCGCCCGGCCACCGCGTCAATGAAATGCAGATCCGGATGCTTGACCAGCATCATGATCGGCACGCCGGCTTTTTCGGCGGCGGCCCACACCGCGTTCATCTTGCCGTCGACCAGCAGCGGGCGCATCGAAGGGCGGTGAAAGGTGAAGCGCATGCCGAGCAGGCCCGGCGTCTGCCTCAAGGTCGCGATCTGTTCGAGCACATCCGGCGACTCCGGATCGAAACGGCCCATGGCGGCGAATTTTTCCGGATACTTTTGGGCCGCGGCGATCACCACGTCATTGCGATCACCTTCAAACGACGGCGGCACCAGCACCGTGCGGTCGATGCCGGCGATTTTCATTTCGCCGAGCAGTTCCTCGGCGGTGATCGGCGTCGCGCGATGCGGCGCATGGCGCGACGCCCATGGCCGTTCCGGCGTGCTGGCGGCCCAGATATGAACCTGTGCATCGACGATCATCATGCGTGAAACCCCTCCATGCAAAAGTGCGCGCATTCGGAGCGGCATTTTGCCGCTGTTGTTTGTGCGCGCCGATATCAGGCCGCGAGAAAATCGAGCACGATGCGGTTGAACTCTTCCGGATTGGTGCGCGAGTAGGAGTGGCCGCCGCCCTTCGGGATTACCAGCTTCGCGCGGGGGATGGTGCGCGCGATGTACTCGGCGTGGTAACTGGGCGTGATGTAGTCGTTGTCGCAGGTCATCACCAGCGTCGGCGCCTTGATGCCGGCGAGGCCGGCGCGGCGATCGAAGGCCAGCAGTGCGTTGATGCGGCCGATCGAAACATCGACCGACGAACTCTTGGTCGGCGCGTTCTTCTGTTCTTCGGTGATCTCGGCATCGTGGCTGTTGACGTAATCGGCCGGATACAGAAACAGCGGGTGGAACATGGCATGCAGATCGGGGCCGCACTGGCGGTACATCTCGCGCCGCGCCTCAAACAGGCGGCGAAACCACGGATCGCAATGCGTCCACGTGCTGCATAACACCAGCTTGTCGAGGCGCTGCGGTTGCTCGATCGCCAGCGTCTGGCCGATAGCGCCGCCGGTTGAAAGACCGACGAGATGGGCACGTTCGATTTTCAGGGCATCGAGCAGCGCCACCAGTTCGCGCGCCATCTGATCGACCGAGAATTCCTTTTGCAGCTGATCGCTGCCGCCGGTGCCGCGCTGGTCGTAAGTGATGACTTTGTAGCGTTTGGCAAACGCCGGCACTTGCGGCGTCCAGTAACGCGCCACGCCGTTCAAACCGCTGACAAACACCAGCGGCTCGCCCTCGCCCGTGATTTCGTAATGGATCTCCCCGCCCGCCAGCGCCAGCTTTGGCATTGCTGCTCCCCGTTGATTGGATGGTTAAGAGGTTGCCGTGTCAAGCGCGGCGAATTGCAGACGCGCCAGATGGGCGTAAAGCCCGTCGGCGCGGATCAGCTCGTCGTGCGTGCCGACGGCGTGGATGCGTCCGCGCTCCATGACGATGATGCGGTCGGCATCGCGCACGGTCGCGAGACGATGCGCGATCACCAGCGTGGTGCGGCCGCGCATCAGCTGCCCGAGGGCCGCCTGCACCAGGCGCTCGGACTCGGCATCGAGTGCGCTGGTGGCCTCATCGAGCAGCAGGATCGGTGGGTCCTTCAGTAT
>CAISYC010000017.1 GCA_903889565.1 uncultured beta proteobacterium | reverse complement strand
GTCCATCTTTCGATAGGTTATCCCCCGCTACAGGGCACGTTCCGATATATTACTCACCCGTTCGCCACTCGCCATCAACGTGTATTGCTACACGTCATGCTGCCGTTCGACTTGCATGTGTAAGGCATGCCGCCAGCGTTCAATCTGAGCCAGGATCAAACTCTTCAGTTTAATCACTGCAATGTTATTACTCTCGCTTGACGTTTTTAAAACTTCATGCGAGCACTTCTGACTTGAAAGTTGCCCAAAATCCGCGAACGGTTTTTGGGCGGCCCCAAGACCAAGTGCCCACACTTATCGGCTGTATATTTTTAAAGAGCGCTGGAACATGAAAATTTTCATGCCCCGAAAGACTGAAGATTATAAGGAAGGTTTTTTAAAGTTGCAACACTAATCGTAAAATATCTTCAAATACCGGCCTACGCCCCTTGGGACCATGGTCATGCGGCTGGACTTTCGACCATTTCCCCTCACCGATTGAATAAATCACCATCATGAATGACCTGCCCGGTCCTGCCGAACCACTTGATATCAGCTTCAACGAGGATGCACTAGACACCCTGAGCGCGGCTTTTACCCGCTATGGAGACGCATTCAAAATATTTTCCCCCGAGATCAACGCCTACATTGGCGTCTTCAGCCACCCCGATCACGTGCGGCAGGTGTTCGTCGATAACCACGCCAACTACACCAAAGGCATCGGTATCGAACGGGTACGCATACTGCTGGGCAACGGCATCATGGCCAGCGAGGGCGACACCTGGCGCCGCCAGCGCAAATTAATCCAACCCGCGTTCCACCGCAGCGTCATCGCGCGTATGTTTGAACATATCCGCGCCGGCAATATCGCACTTCGCGACCGGTGGCTTGCGCATGCACGCGACGGACGCGAAATCAATCTGACGCAGGATCTGAGTGACGTCACGCTGAATGTCGTGGTGAATTCAATATTCGGCGATGACATGGCGGCGATCGCGTCAACCGACGGCCGCCATCCGTTTGCCCTGCTGACCGAGGATTCGGAGCGCAATCTGCAATTCGCCTATAAATTCCGCGCTCTCTCGAAACTCGTTATGGAGTGCGTGAATCGCCGTCGCGAAGGCGAACTCGGCAACGATCTTCTCGGCATGCTGCTGGCCGGCCGCGACCGCCGCACCAATGACGCGATGTCCGACAAGCTTTTGATCGACGAGGTATTGACCCTTGTCGTCGCCGGCCACGAAACAACCGCCAGCGCGCTGAACTGGTTCTGGTACCTGCTGGCACGCCATCCGCAAGTCGAAATGCGCCTGCATGACGAGGTTGATCGCTGGAACGAGGACGGCGCCGATCTCAATTCGGTCGCCCAGCTTACCTATACACGGCAGGTGCTCGACGAAACCATGCGTCTCTACCCGCCCGGCTGGCTGCTCACGCGGCGATCGATCGGCGCCGATACCGTCGGCCAACATCCGATTGCTGCAGGCACCAATGTTTTTCTGTCGCCCTATCTGATCCATCGCCATCCGGCGTTCTGGGAGAATCCCGAAACGTTCGATCCGGATCGTTTTGCCCCTGCGCAAGCCGCACAGCGCAACCGTTTCTGCTACCTGCCGTTTGCGCTGGGTCCGCGCGCCTGCATCGGCGAACAATTCGCGCTCGTCGAGATGGCGGCACACGCCGCGCTGCTGGCGCGCAAGCTGCGCCTGCGCTATCTTCGACCGCAGCCGGTGGCGATGGAATGCCAGGTCAATCTGCGGCCGCGACAGAATATTTACATGCAAGTGGAAGAACGCCAGTGAATCAGTTTTCAACATTGGGCGAGGCGCTGTCCGCCCGCCGCGAGAGCACGCACGCCGTCCATTTCATCGAGGGCGAAAACCTCGAACGCCGCCGGCCATACGGCGATCTGCATGCGCGTGCGCTGGGACTGCTGCAGCATTTTCAGAAAAGCGGTGCGCGCGCGGGCAGCGAAATGATCATTCTCGTCGAACGCAACGAGCAGTTCATCGACGCGTTCTGGGCCGGCGTGCTCGGCAACATCATTCTTGTGCCGCTGGCACCGGGCAATACCAACGAACACCGCATGAAATTTTTTCGCGTGTTGGCCAAACTGGCGCGGCCCGGCCTCTGCACCGATACCGCAACATTCAACCGGCTGGCAACGTTTGCCGCTGCACATGGGCTCACGGATGCCGTCGAAAAAATTCGACCCGCAACTGTGTTGCTCGATCGTATCGAGGACATCTCGTTGCTCGGCGATGCCCGCGCCGCCAGTCCAGACGACATCGCGTTTGTCCAGTATTCCTCCGGCTCGACCAGCGAACCCAAGGGCGTCGCACTGACGCATCGCAACCTGCTGTCGAACATTCGCGCGATCGCGCGAGGCATAAACCTCGCCGACAACGATATCGGTCTGAGTTGGATGCCGCTGACCCATGACATGGGACTGATCGGATTCCATCTAACGCCCCTGGTGTGCGACATCGAACACTACCTGATGCCGACCGCCCTGTTCGTACGCAGGCCGCAACTGTGGCTTGCCGAGGCCGCGAGCCACCGCGCGAGCATTCTATGCTCGCCCAATTTCGGCTATCGGCATTTTCTGAAAGCGTTCAAACCGGGTTCCGGCCTGCCGCTCGATCTCTCGTGTGTGCGCATCCTGTTCAATGGCGCGGAGCCGATTTCCCCTGCGTTATGCCGCGAATTTACCGATGCGATGGCGCCCTTCGGCCTAAAAGACTCGGCCATGTTTCCGGTTTACGGGCTGGCCGAAGCCAGCCTGGCCGTGACCTTTCCACTTCCTACTTCAGGTTGCGCCACATTTGCCGCACAGCGCGGCACCTTGACCGTCGGATCGACGGTCAAGCCCGTTTCCGCAGCAACACCCGGGGCTGCCACGTTTGCACTCGTCGGCCATCCGGTAACCGGCTGCGGCGTGCGCATTGCCAATGACGACGACGGCGCATTGCCGGAACTTGCCGTCGGACATATTCTGATCAAAGGCGAGAACGTCACTGCTGGCTACTACCGCGACGACGCCGCGACGCGGGCTGCCCTGCGCGACGGCTGGCTGGACACCGGCGATCTCGGGTTCATGACTGCCGAAGGACTGGTGATTGCCGGACGCGCCAAAGATATTATTTTTGTCAGCGGGCAGAATTATTATCCGCACGATATCGAAGCAATGCTCGAACAGCACGCCGCAATCGGACTGGGCAAAGTCGCCGTCTGCGGCGCGCGCGCCCCCAGTAAGGCTGCCGACGAAGTGCTGGTCTTTGTCATTCATCGAGGCAGCGAACAGGAGTTTCTGCCGGTCGTGTCGCTGGTCAGGAAATCCGTCAACGAGATCATCGGCATTCCGGTTGATCAGGTGATTCCGATTGCGCGTTTGCCGAAAACCACCAGCGGCAAGATCCAGCGTTACAAACTCGCCGGGAGCTATCTCGATGGCGAGTTTGCTCCGGCGCTCGCCGCACTGCATCAGTTGGCGCAGCCGTCAGGCGCGGCGGATGCCGGCGGATATAACGAAATCGAACGCAATCTGAAGGCGATTTGCGATGAATTGCTGAAGGACAAGGCGATCGGTCTGCACGACAACATCTTCGAACTGGGCACCAGTTCGCTGACCCTGGCACAGATTTACGAAAAAATTGAAGCGATTTATCCGGGCCAACTCGAAGTGACCGACTTTTTCGATTACCCGACGATCGCGGAACTGTCGAAATATCTGGAATCGAGACTGCAGGGCGCCTAACCGTAAAGCGGCTTGCGGTATTTCCATTTGCGGTACATCCACAGCCAGTCGGCCGGATACGCCGAGATATGCAATTCGGCGGCGCGCGCGTATTTTTCGATAATGTCGCTGCCGTCGCGGCTGTAAGGCGGTTCGGCAAGCAGTTGCAGTGTGGCTTCGTAATGCCCCCTGCTGCTGCGCCGCATGCCGACGAAAAATACCGGCGACTTCAATATCCGTGCGATCTTGTCGGCGCCGACGAAAAACGCCGTGTCCTGATTGAGAAAGCGGGTCCAGTGCTTTTCTTCCGTCGCCAGCGGTGTCTGATCGGCCACCAATGCAATGATGCGCGCACCCTTGCGGCGTTTGAGGACTTCCATCAGGAAATCCTTGACCGGAATCGGATGCCCGCCGAATCTCGACCGCGCCTCCAGCATGAAACGGTCGATCGCAGCGACGCGCAGCGGCTTGTAAACCGCGTCAACACTGATGCCGAGATCCAGGCAACTCGCCTGCAACAACCACTCCCAATTGCAATGGTGCGATGCCAGCAATACGACCGGCTGCTCGCGTTTGATCCACGGTTCCAGCAGCGACAAATTGGTAATCTTGACCCGCTGCCGCAATTCGGCCGCTTCCATGGTCGCGCCTTTCAGGACCTCGGCGATTAAATGGCAGGCGCTGCGATAGGACTGTCGCGCGATGGTCTCAATTTCCACCGGGGTTCTGTCCGGAAACGCGTTTGTGAGGTTGGTCAGCGACAATCCGCGGCGAAAACGCCAGATGTGGTAAATAATCAAATACAGGACGTCGGTCAGCAGATAAAGCACCGCCAGCGGTAATCGGGACAGCAGTTTGAGAATGAACACCGGAAGTCACTCGATCGTGGATCACGCGCACACAACACGGGGCGGCGCAACAGGAATGGCCGCTAGCGTAAGCGACTTGCCGAAGTCAGGCAAGCGCAGCAACGCCGCGCCGCCGCTCGAACCACTCGCCTGCGGCACCGACGACGTTTGCATCTGGCGCGTCCACCTAGACCGCGACGATGCGACCGTTGCCGCATGCGCAGCCTTTTTGTCCGGCGACGAATTACAACGTGCCAAACGCCTGCGCAGCGCGATCGACCGCAACCGCTATTTCGTTGCGCGCGGCAGCCTGCGCCAATTGCTTGCGGACTGGCTTGGCACCCGCCCGTCCGCGATCGAATTCGAATACGGCCCCCGCGGCAAGCCGTTTCTGCGCGGCGCTACGCCGCCGCAGTTCAATCTCTCGCACGCAGGCGGCACGGCATTGATCGCCATTTCCAGCAGGCGGCCGGTCGGCGTGGATATCGAATCCCTTAACCGCAACCTTGATTTCGCCGCGCTTGCAGGGCGTTTTTTCTCGGCGGCCGAACGCGCCGCATTGAGTGCGCTGCCCGCAGATCTCCAAAAGCACGCGTTTCTGACCGGCTGGACACGCAAGGAGTCCATCCTCAAAGCGACCGGCGACGGACTCTCATTGCCGCTTGATCAATTTGAGGTCAGTCTCGACGTGGATGCGCCCGCCCGTGTGCTTTCAACCACGCTCGACCGTATCGCAAAATGCGCGCTGCACGAATTGCGAATCGATGGCGGCTTTGTCGCCTCACTGGCGACGTATGATCACGACCCCGGCTGAAATCCACGCAGATCAAGCTACAACAAAGTGACCGGATAATTACAATTCCGGCAGAATACTTTCACCGCCCGGCAATTCGGTGCAGATTTTGCAATACAGTCGTTGACTTGCCGACACCGCCTCCTTTAAGGTTGCCGTTTATACATCGGCCGGCCCCGCAAAAACAAAATGGCGTAACGAAACGCTGTCGGCACCAGGCAAACGAACAGGCAAAGTTCCCATGATCGAAAACCCGCCCCCCCCCAGACGCGGACTGTACTGGATTGCGCTGGCACTGCTGGTGCTGTCGGCGGTCATCGCGTACCGGATCTTTTTCAGCGGCAGGAGTACAGCACCGCGCGCCGCCGCCGCACCGGTGCCTGCGATCACTGCACTGGCTATCGAAGAAGATGTACCAGTGGCCCTGTCGGGCATCGGCACGGTCTCGCCGCTGTTTTCGGTAACCGTGAGAGTCAGGGTCGACGGGCAACTCGACGCCGTCGCATTCAAGGAGGGGCAGGACGTCAAATCCGGCGACCTTCTGGCCCAGATCGATTCTCGTCCCTATCAGGCACAACTCGACCTCGCAATCGCGCAGAAAGCACGCGATGAGGCTCAGCTTAAGAACGCGCTGCTCGATCTCGATCGCTACGAATTGCTGTGGCGGCAGGATTCGGTGGCGCGACAGATATATGAAACCCAGAAAGCCACGGTTGACCAGATCAAGGCCACCGTATCGGCCGATCAGGCGCAGATCGACAGCGCCAAGGTTCAGGTCGCCTACACCACCATCCGCGCGCCCATCAGCGGCCGCACCGGCGCCCGGCTGGTCGATCCGGGCAATATCGTCCATGCCGCCGATGCCACCGGCATCGTCGTGATCAATCAGATCGATCCGATTGCGACCGTGTTTACGCTGCCTGAGGACAAATTTCAGGCCGTCAATCAGGCACTCCGCAGCAACAAAAAAGCACTGCCGGTGACGGCCTACGCGCGCGAAAATGCGACCGTGATCGGACAAGGCAGCCTGAGTCTGGTCAACAACCAGATCGACACCTCGACCGGCACCTTTCAGCTGAAGGCGGTTTTTCCGAACCCGTCGCACACGCTGTGGCCCGGGCAATACGTCAATGCCCGTCTCGTCCTGGGCACCCGACAGCGCGCGATCACCGTGCCCGCACCGGTGGTACAACGCGGCCCGCAGGGCGAGTTTGCGTTCGTCGTTAACGCTGACGACACCGTCAGCGTGCAAAAAATTGCTGTTGCGCAAGTGCAGGACGGCAAGGCAATCATCACCGAAGGCATCGCCGCCGGCACCCGCGTGGTAGTCGAGGGTCAATACCGCTTACGGCCCGGCGTGAAAGTGACCGAAGTCCAGCCTGCCGGCAAGCCGGCCAAGGCACAGGCGAAAACCGACCCCGCCGCAGCGAAGCCTGACAGCAAGTGAATATTTCCGCCGCCTTCATTAACCGGCCGATCGGCACGTCGCTGCTGGCCTCCGCGTTATTTCTGGTCGGCGTCGTCGCCTGGCCGCTCTTGCCCGTCGCGCCGTTGCCGCAGGTTGATTTCCCGACCATACAGGTGTCGGCCACGCTGCCGGGCGCCAGCCCTGAAACCATGGCCTCGAACGTGGCGACGCCGCTGGAGCGCTACTTCTCGCAGATCGGCGGCCTCACCCAGCTGACATCGACGAGTTTTCTCGGCAGCAGCACGATCGTTCTGCAATTCGATCTCGATCGCAATATCGACGGCGCCGCGCTCGACGTTCAGGCCGCGATCAATGCCGCCGGCGGCCAGTTGCCGGCCAACCTGCCGAGCCCGCCGACCTACCGCAAGATCAACCCGGCAAACCGCTCGATCCTGATTCTGGGCATCAGTTCCGACACACTGCCGATCGCCAAGGTATCCGATTACGCCGACAGCATCGTTGCCCAGCAAATTTCGCAGATTTCGGGCGTCGGCCTGGTCAGCATCTTCGGCCAGCAGAAACCTTCGCTGCGCATTCAGATCGATCCCGCCAAGCTTTCACTGCTCGGCCTTGCGCTCGATGACGTGCGCGGACAGCTCGTCAATGCGACCGTGAATGCGCCAAAGGGCTTTTTCGACGGTCCCAAGCAAAATGCCGCGGTCTATGTCAACGACCAGATATTCGCCGCCGAAACGTGGAACGACGTCATCGTCGCCTATCGAAATGGCGCGCCGATTCGCGTGCGCGATATCGGCGTCGCGGTCGATGCGCCGGAAAACATCAAACTCGCCGCATGGGGGTTTTCCGGCCCGAGTGCCGACGCCAACGGCGAACTCCTCGCGAACGGGCGCACCATCCTGCTTTCGGTGGACAAGCTGCCGGGATCGAACGTCATCGATACCGTCGATCGCATCAAGGCTGCGATGCCGCGCATCCAGGCGGCGATTCCGCCTGCAATCAAGGTCGGCATCCTGTCCGACCGCACCCAGACCATCCGCGCCTCGGTGGACGACGTCGAATTCACGCTTGTGCTGACCATCGCACTCGTGGTGATGGTGATTTTCGTATTCCTGCGCAATGTCCCGGCCACGGTGATTCCCGGCGTCACCGTGCCGCTCGCCATCATGGGCACCGCCGCGGCGATGTACCTGATCGGCTACAGTCTCGACAATCTGTCGCTGATGGCACTGACGATTTCAGTCGGCTTCGTTGTCGACGACGCGATCGTCATGCTGGAAAACATCTACCGCTACATCGAACAGGGCATGACCCCGCGCGAAGCGGCGCTCAAGGGTTCCGGGGAAATCGGATTTACGATTATTTCGATTTCCGTGTCCCTGGTCGCGGTATTCATCCCACTGCTGCTGATGGGCGGCATCATCGGCCGCCTGTTCCGCGAATTCGCCGTTACCGTAACGGCGACTATTGCGATCAGCGTCCTTGTATCGCTGACGCTAACGCCGATGCTGTGCGCGCGCTTCCTTAAACAGCATGTCGGGGAAGTGAAGCACGGCCGCGTGTTCATGCTGTTCGAGCGTGTCTTCGACGCGATGCTGGCCGCCTACCGCGGTGCGCTGGTCGTCGTGCTCAGGCACCAGGCGCTGACCCTGCTTGTATTCATCGCCACCGTCGCAACCACTGTCGCCATGTACATCGCGGTGCCGAAAGGCTTCTTTCCCCAGCAGGATACCGGCTTCATCCAGGGCATCGCCGAGGCCGGGCAGGATATTTCATTCTCGGCCATGAGCGAACGCGTGCTGACTGTCGCCGACATCGTGCGTCAGGATCCCGATGTCTACAGCGTGGGCGCCAGCCTCGGCAATTCGGTGCTCAACAACTGCAATTTTTTCATCACGCTCAAGCCGCGCGAAGCCGGCCGCGAAACCAGCGCAGAGGACATCATCGCGCGTCTGCGCAAAAAACTGGCCGGTGTGCAGGGCGTCAATCTCTACATGCAGGTGCCGCAGGACCTCACCGTCGGCGGGCGCCCGTCGCGCACCCAGTACCAATACACGCTGACCGACGCTGACATCAACGAACTGAGCACGTGGACGCCGCGTATTCTCGAGCGGCTGCGCCAGCTGCCGCAGTTGATCGACGTCGTCTCAGACCAGCAGACCAATGCCGCCGCGGTCAATCTGACGATCGATCGCGATCGCGCGTCCAGTTACGGCATCTCGCCCGCACTGATTGACGCAACCATTTACAACGCCATCGGCCAACGTCAGATTGCGCAGTACTTTACGCAGTTGAACGCTTATCACGTGATTCTCGAAGTCACGCCCAAATTGCAGGAAGATCCGGATCTGCTGAACAAGCTGTACATCACCGCGCCGGCCAACGGCAAGCAGGTTCCGCTGTCGACGCTGGTCAAGATCGACAACAGCAAGACCAACTACCTGTCGATCAGCCATCAGGGCCAGTTTCCGGCGATCACGATCTCGTTCAATCTCGCCCCCGGCGCAGCCCTTGGCGACGCCGTGGACGCGATCCAGGCGGCGGTGCCCAGCATTGGCACACCGGGCACCATCCGGGGCGGCTTCCAGGGCACGGCGCAGGCATTCCAGAGTTCGCTGGCCTCTCAGCCCTACCTGATCGCCGCCGCCCTGATCGCTGTCTATATCGTGCTCGGCTTGCTGTACGAGAGTTACGTGCATCCGCTGACCATTCTCTCGACGCTGCCCTCGGCCGGCGTGGGTGCCCTGCTCTTTCTCATGCTGTTCGGCTTCGACCTGAGCGTTATTGCGCTGATCGGCATCATTCTGCTCATCGGCATCGTCAAAAAGAACGGCATCATGATGGTCGATTTCGCGCTGACCGCCGAGCGCGAACGCGGGCTTGACGCCGAAGCCTCGATCTTTGAAGCCTGTTTGATGCGGTTCCGGCCGATCATGATGACGACCATGTGCGCGATGCTGGCCGGCGTGCCGCTGATGCTGGGCACCGGCACCGGCTCCGAACTGCGCCGCCCGCTCGGTCTCGCCATGGTCGGCGGGCTCGCGGTGTCGCAGATGCTGACGCTGTTCACCACACCGGTGGTGTATCTGTATCTGGACCGTCTGAACCGGCGCCTCAACGGGCATCGCAGGATTCCCGACACCGACAAGCCAGCCTCCGCCTGACAGCGGAAAGCGCAAGCATCACAGAAAAAAACGGCCTGCAGAGGTGCAGGCCGTTTTTTGCTGCGTGCATACCTGTCGTATCACAGCTTGTCCAAAAGCATTTCTACAAAGCGACTCCCACGCGGTTATCAGACCTTGCCCAATGACTGG
Organism: uncultured beta proteobacterium; assembly: GCA_903889565.1. Taxonomy (GTDB): domain Bacteria; phylum Pseudomonadota; class Gammaproteobacteria; order Burkholderiales; family SG8-41; genus PALSA-1004. The sequence continues at coordinate 7,786 of CAISYC010000017.1, read as the reverse complement.
GAACGAATGTAAGCCCTATCTGGCGACTAAAGACCGAACGCAACGACAGGTATTGTTCATTGCCGCGAGCCTTCGCTTCGCCTATTTGCAGGACGCGCCCCTGAGTCCGTTGCCGCCGACCGGAATGTTCAGATTGACCGAACCGCCGCCGATCGCGCCGACCGTGATCTTGATTTCCCCGCCGTTGGTGAAGCCGGTGTTGCCTTCGCTGATCACCACCGTCTGGCCACCGCTCTGCATGACATAGGTACCGCTGTAGGTCTGGTGATGGGTGCCTGGTGCTAGGCCCTCGCCGCCCGGCATCACGCCGGCGCAGCTCGGTTCGCAGGCTACAGTGTCACCCACCGAGCCGCGGATACCGATGGTCGCCGTGGCGGTGCCGATACGATAGGCGTCCTGATTGCCGCGTTTGCCGACAAGGCCGGTGACCGTGCGCAGCCCACCCTTCAGCAGGCGGAAGAACGCGTTGTCCTCCTGCGGCTTGTCCTGCGCATAGTTGAACGCTTCGATCTTCAATTGGGAAAAGGGCCGCATCGTCACCGAACTGCCGTCGACGAAGTTGATCTGCGCGTAGCTGTCCCGTTGCGTCATCAGGAAGTCGCCGGCTTTCACCTCGGACTTTTCGGCGAGTACCAGTATGGTGCCGTCCGGACGCTGCACCGACAGCGTGCCGCTCAAATGCGTCACCTCGCCGCCGCCGGCCGCCAACGCCGTCGTGCCAGCGAACATGCAGGCGATCGCGAAAGCAATCGAACCTGCCGTCAAGGTCTTGCAATTACGCATCGTTGAAGCTGCTCCATCCGCGATCGTGTTCATGCCCGCGCCCTAGTTGCACTGCATGGTGAGGCCCTTCGACACGCTCTTGTCAGGCGTGCCGTTGGAGTTCGCGTTCTTGCTGCCTGGCTTGTTATTGCCAGTACCGTTGTTATTGTTGTTGTCGTTGTTCGTGCCGCTATCCGTCGTAGTCGTGGTATTGCCGCTCTGATTCGTCGCCGATATGACGGTATTAATGGCTGCGACCACGGCCGGAACCGATGTGACGTTCGTAATCGCACCATACTGAACATCAAAGCCGGCCCCCAACGCCGCCCCTGCGCCGCCGGCGAAAAAGCCCGTATTGGTGGCCGAATCGTAAACCACGCCGGGCACTCCATTGATTGAATAGCCGCCCGACGACAGCGTCGGGAAGGTTGCATGAACCGACGTCGCAGAGATTGCCGCAATCTTGGATGGATAAGCCAGGGTACCGTTAATCAATATATTTCCACCCACGGTCAGCATCACGTCCGGATTACCCTGAATCAAACCGCCCGAGGAGACCGTGACATCGCCGGTCGTGTAGCCGACAAAATTGGCGCCGCTCGATATCAAACTCGCCCCCGACCCGCTGACGTTGAGCGAACCGCCGACGACATTGATGCTGCCCGCAGTCACGGGCGAATAGACATTGACCGCGCCACCGGAGATGACGCCGAGCGCGCCGCTGATGGTAGCCGGCGAACCATTGAAGGTAACGTTATTGGCGATCAACTGCACGCCATAACCGCTGGTGTTGCTGTAGCCGTTGGAGGTCAGCGTACCGCCGGCCGCGAATGCCGCATAGGCATCGTTGGCTGTACCGGGATTCACCACAAGGTTGTTGGTGCCGGTGACGTAATATCCCCCGCCGCCGCCATTGCTGAAAGTTGCGCCGCCGCCGCCCACTGTAAATGTCGGGCCGGTTCCGGTGAGCACGATATCCCCGCTCGTTACGTTAGTTGCACTCAATCCCGCGCCGTTACCAGTCACCTTGGCCGATATGCCGTTGGTCGCACTCAAAGTCACCGAGGCACCGCTGAGCGTGGCGCCGCCGTGCATATCAATGATGTCGGTACTGGTCAGCCAGATGGTCGGCGCGCTCAACAGCGCACTGTTGTAGATGGAGATCTTGTCCGAACCGCCGATCGCATTGTTGTGAAGCGAAATATTGTTGGCGCTCATATTGCCGCCGACGTAAATTCCGGCTGCGTTCATGTTGATCGCGCCAAAGGAACCGTTCGCGGTAACCCCGCCATCGAATTCGACCCACCCGGTCGCAGTCACTGTAACGTTGCCGTTCGGCGCGGAAACGCTGCCGGTCCAGCAGCCGCCGGCGCAGCCGCCGACGATCCCGTCAACGGCCGCGCCGGTCGTCGTAATGTTGATGTTGCCCGAAGTGGCGGTGATATTGCCCTGCCCCGACACCGCACCGGTTTGAATAAACTTGGCCGCAGTCAGCGCGACCGAACTACCCGTGATATTCGAGTATTCGTTGGCATTCCGCGCGGCGATATAGTCGTTCGTCGAAGTCAGGCTCACCGATCCAGCGGCGGTAATTGTGGTGCCATTACCGACGGCCAGTTGCAAATAACCATCGTTCACGGGGCCGTTTGCCTGCAACGTAATCCCGCCGCCGGTGCTGGCTATGGTCGCTCCGTTGCTGATGGCTTTGGCCGAAGTCATGTCGATATTTCCGGTCGCCGCCACCCCCAGCAACCAGACATCCGAAGCTGTTGCCAGATTAATCGTGCCGCCGGAATTCAGCGCAAGCTTGGGCGCCGTCAGCAGACCGCTGTTGGTGATGCTGCCGCCGGTAACCAGTGACAGTTTATTCGCCGCCAAATGCACATCTGCGCCGCTCACGTTGATGCCGCCGGTATTGGTTGTGTCACCAAGCTTAAGCGTATCTGTGCTGATCGCGGCGAGATTGGCTGCATTGATGCCCAGCGTGCCGACAGAATTTGTGGCGCCCAGATCAATTACTTGGGAAGGTGTAAACGCCTTCAACGCAACAGTGCCCGACGAACCGGCTGTAACCGAACTGCCGGTCAGCACGATGTTATCGCCCTGCAGCGTAATCGTGCCGCCGTTGGTGGCCACGCCGGTACCGGCATCAAGTGTCAGCGTATTGCCGCTGCCCAGCGCATGCAGGCCGATGATGCCACTGCCATTGGCGGTAATGACCTGGCTGTTGGTCAGTTCCATGTTGCCGCTCATGGTCGTGAAATCGAAGCCGCCGTTCGGCGCGAAATTCCGGACACTGTTGGAAACGTTGTCGAGCGTTACGTTGCCACTGGTCACCGCCAGCACGACATCGCCGGAGCGGCCCGACTGCGCCACGGAACAATTTGTGAAATCGCCGCCGTTGCAAACGCGAAGCGTCTGCTGCGAATTGGTGAACTGGATCGGATTGCCGATCGCGCCAACGCCGGTCAACGCACCGAGTTTGATGATGCCCGGCGTGCTCAATACGCCACCAGCGCCGATAAGCGCGCCGCCAGAGGCGCCGATTTGAATTCCTGAGCCGGAATACGAACCCCAAGCACCTTCGGCACCGTCTGCTGTGACTGTGGTATTACTGCCCAACGTAAAATTACCGCCAGTCGTCGTTACATTGACGGTATTGATGCCGTTGTAATCGTAGAGTCCGGTGCCACCCTGCGCATAAATGCTGGAATTACTGAGCAGGCTGATGTTGCCCGCCGCAGTCAGATTGATCGTCGCCATCCCGCCGAGTCCACCATAGGACTCTTCATTGTTTTGCGCCGAACCGCCGTACGCGTAAAGCGTCGCGGAATTAATAAATGAAATTGCCCCGCTGCCAGCATTGAAATTGATCGTCCCAGTACCGCCATCGCCGCTGTAATACCCACCCGAGCCGCCACTGACGTAGCCCTCGCCGCCATCTACGGTGATGCCGGCGCTGCCACTGGTCAGATTGATCGTGCCCGCGCCGCCGTTACCCCAGCCATTAGCCACACCGCCGCCACCGCCATAAGCAGTGACATAGGAATTCTGGATGGTAATGCCGCCGGTAGTAGTCAGCGTCACCGTTCCGTCGCCGCCAATTCCGGTGTAGTCGTTATACACCGCGGCGCCATCGCCGCCCTCCGCCGCCACCTGGGCAGAACCAAGCAGCGAAATTCCACCGCTCCCCGCGGTCAACGTCACGCTGCCATTGCCCGCGTTATCAATGCCATTGCCGCCCTGCGCCCAGAGGTTGGCAGCGCCTTGAATAACGATTCCACCGGTCCCGGTTGCCGTCAGATTAATGGTTCCATTGCCGCCAGATGAACTCCCTTCGCCGCCGTCACCGCCTACGCCACCATAGGTGCTGATGCTGGCGGAGTGATCGACCAGAATGCCGCCGGCGCCACTGGTCAACGATATCGAGCCATTGCCGCCGTTGTACCAGCCTTCGCCGCCATCGGCGCTCAAGTGCGCACCGTTATCAAGCGTAATCGAACTCGCGTTATTCAGAACGATGCTGGCCGCCCCACCGGCATCGTTGTAGGAATACCCGCCGTAAGTCTGAATGTATGAGTTGTGGTCGAACAATATCGTGCCGCCACCGGCATTCAACGTAACGGTCGCGTCGCCGCCCTGGGCATAGTCGCCGGTTCCGCCGGAAGCATGTATGTAGGCGGCATTGTCGAACAAAATGCCACCGGCGCCGCTGGCCAACGATACGGACCCGTTGCCGCCGGCGTAATACCCGCCCTCCCCGCCGTCGGCGTTCAGATGCGCCCCCCTGTTCAGCGTGATCGAACTCGCATTCGTCAAAACGATGCTTGCGGCACCGCCATTGCCGCCGGACGAGTAAGCGCCGCTGGCCAGAATATTGGCACTGTTATCCAGCAATATCGGGCCACCGCCGGCATTGAGCGTTACCGTTGCGCCACCGCCATCGCCGGAGTTGCTCTGTCCGCCGTAAGCGTCAATGTAGGCCGAGTTATTAAGTGTTATGCCAGTGACACCGCTCGTGAGGCTGATGGATGAAGCGCCGCCGCCCTGAGATCCATAACCGCCACTGGCAGACAACCAACTTCCATGATCAAGAGTAATGCTGCTCGCATTCGATAACGTAATGTTCGCAGACGCGCCTGTACCGTTATTGGCACTACCATTATAAGCGTCGTAATTAGCATTGAGATTGGCGACCGTGGTCGCGCCCAGCAAAATCGCGCCACCGCCGGCATTCAGCGTAATGTTCGCAGCGCCGGCATTGCCGCCGTACCGGCCGCCGTTTCCGGGACCGGCAAATCCTTCCGCGCCGTCAATCGCAATGCCCGCTGAGCCGCTGGTCATCGACAATGTACCGGTTCCGCCGTTGCCGCTACTGTTGGAGTAACCGGCGTTACCGCCATCGGCCTCGAGCCAACTGGCGTTCTGAACTGTAATGGGGCCGGTCGTCGTTAGGGTAATCGTGCCATTACCGCCATTGCCATTGCCAAGACTATGATATGTGCCACCAACCCCGCCAACAGCTTCGACACTCGCATCGTTAATCAGAATACCGCCATTACCAGACGTAAGCGAAATGTTGGCCGCGCCACCATTCCCAGTGCCGCCACTACCGCCGATACCACCTTGCGCGTTGACATAACTGCTGTTCTGCAAGCTGATAACACCGGTGCCCGTTGCTGATAGATTGATCGTGCCGGCCCCGCCGTTATATTGGCTGCTTCCGCCGTATGCTATTACCTGGGCGTCGCTGTTCAGCAAGATGCCCCCAGCACCGCCTATTAAACTGATCGTAGCCGAACCGCCGTCCATGATGGAACTGCTGCCGCCGTTTGCAAATACGCCCATCAATCCGGCACTACCGTCACCAATGACATTTATTCCGCTCGGCGCCGTCAGGGTGACGTTGGCAAGCCCTCCCTCGCCACCATCTGCCCATACTTTTGCATTGTTAACCGAAATGCTTCCGGTCGCCGCAATCACCGAAATCGTTGCAGAACCGTACGAGGAATTGTTGGCTGTAACACCATTGGTCGTTGAAGATGAGTATCCGTCAAAACTGGTAACGCTGCCGATTGTGAGACTACCCGCGTTGCGGTAATTGATAAGATTGCCATACACATAAGCGGCCAGCGTGCCGACGTTATTGCCGGCACTGCTTAAATCAAAACTTCCACTGCCAAGCAGTCGCAGACTGCCGGCGGTAATCGAATTCAATGGATCGCCATGATCGGTGTTCGATGTCCCTGTCCCCACGATCGTCAGCGCATTGCTGCCGGCATTGACTGAAGTACCGATGCCACCGACGGAATATATCTGGACGCCATATGAACCGTAGCCAACTGCGTCAAGCAAAATATTTCCGCTGGAAGAACCACCTATTGTTGCTTTGGCCAAATCGATGGAGTCGCCGTTGGTGGTCTGTCCCTTGATTCGTATTTCACCACCACCCGAGGTCACACTTCCGCCATAAATGACGACACCGCCATCGCCATCCAGCGAGGTGCCATTCAGGGCAATGCTGCCGCCGCCAACGGCAGTCGTACGCACAATGCCGTTGTTGGTGACACCGACCCCCCAATTTCCGCCGTTGTAACTGCTGGTACCATTCAATGTCAGTGTGCCGCTGCCCGTCGTCTGAACTGTTGATGCATCGACCAGCACGCCCTGTGCGTTATCGCCGTATCCGTAACTGTACCCCGTCACATTGACGGTGCCACTCACCGTGGTCAGAGTGCTCGAATTCAGAAAATGCACACCCGCCACAAAATTGGAGCCACCGGCGAACGCATTCGAAATACCGTTTAGCGTGACACTGCCATCGCTGGTAAGCGTACCGCCATTGAATGTAATACCGTCGCCCGCTCCTGCGGCCCCTTGACCGTTCATGGTGACGTTGCCGGCACCAGCTGTGATATTGCCCGCGATATAGATGCCGCTTGCTCCGGGAAGCGAACCACCGATACCGTACGCATATCCAACTGTCGGATCGACATTACCGCCCATCACTACGCTACCGCCGAAGGTGTTTATCGAAGACCCAGCGAGCATCTGGATATTGCCCGCGCCGCTGCCGGTTGAGTCGGCGTTGAAGGTAACGCTCAGCGAATTGCTTGCGCTTCCGGAAATCGACGCTCCGGGATTCATTACGATATTGCGGTCCGCTTTAACCGTCAGTGAGCGTGTGCCGCCGCTGGCATTGAGAATGGCAACTGCACCGCCGGAATCCGCGGTGCCATTAAAGGTAATGTCGCCCAATCCGCCGGTCCCGCTGGATGTCTGAAGAACTACACTGGTTCCGCCGTTTAACGCGGTATTAATTTGCGTGTCACCAATTGAACTCGGGCCGCCGGGATCAAACATCCCTCCCGTTAGTGATCCGGCGGAACCGTGAGTAACAGTAATATTGCTGGGGTCGAGCAGCCAAGTACCGCCTGATCCGTTCGTCGCACCCGAATCAACGCCTAAACCGTTAACGTCAAGAAAGCCTTTACCCGACGTTTCAACGAACCCGCCATTGCCCGCAATTGCGCCGCCACGGGCGCTGATGCTGCCGTAGAAGCGCGTGGCCTCGTTCGCCCATACGGCAACATTGCCGCCATTGCCGGACTGAATCGCATCCGCGTTGATCGTCGCGCTGGAGCTGACATAGGTCGCGGTGGCGTTCTGCACGGCCGCGTTCGCGCCATGAAAATCGCCACCGACCATGACGTAACCGCCGCCTGTCTGCCCCGAAGCGTTGATCGACGAGTTGTCGAGCAGGCCGACCTGGTTGCCGAGCACCTGCACCGTGCCGCCCGTGCCCTGCGAACCGGTTGCCGCGATCGTGCCCGACACCAGCGTGGTGTCGCCCGACTGCACGGTGATGCTGCCGCCCTGCGCTCCGCTCGCACTCAGCGTGCTGCCGGCGGCGAGCGTGGTGTTCTGTGTGGCCTTGAGCAGAATTTCGCCGTTCTCACCGACGACGACACCGTTGGCCTGGATCGTGCCGCTGTTCTGGATGAGGCCGGCGTAGACGCCGATC
>CAISYC010000016.1 GCA_903889565.1 uncultured beta proteobacterium | reverse complement strand
GATCTGGGCGATCGTGTTTAGCTTCGTTTCGTTCATGTCGATCACCATCCTCGGATGATCGACCCAAACTCAGTCCTTCAGGCTCATACCATGTTGGAAACACGGCCCTACCTTCAGGCTCAAACCATATTGGACAAGGCTGCGGCTTGACACTGCCGGTGTCGCGTGTGAGCATCGCCCGCACCATTCGCGGTATGGAGGGGATCATGCGCAAATTCGTCTGGGGTTTTCTGTTCGCATTCGTCGCGATCGGTCTGGCGTCCTGCGGCGCGATGGCGCAGGCGCTCGAAAAGACCAAAATCACCATCGCCGTCGGTGGCAAGAACCTGTTCTATTACCTGCCGCTGACGATTGCCGAGCGGCGTGGCTTTTTCCGCGACGAGGGCCTTACTGCCGAGATCGTCGATTTTCCGGGCGGCGCGCGCGCGCTGCAGGCGCTGGTCGGCGGCAGCGCCGACATCGTCTCCGGTGCCTATGAGCACACGATCAACATGCAGGCCAAGGGCATCAATATCGTCGGCATCGCATTGCAGGGCCGCTATTCGGGCATCGTGCTCGGCGTGCACAAGAACCGGATCGCTCAATACAAGTCGCCGAAGGACATGAAGGGCTGGAAGATCGGCGTCACCGCGCCCGGTTCGAGCACCAACATGATGGTGAGCAGTCTGCTGGCCAGGGACGGACTCAAGCCCGATGCGGTGTCCATCATCGGTGTCGGTGCTACCGCTGGCGCGGTGGCGGCGATGAGGAAGGGCGAGCTGGACGGCATGTCGAACCTTGATCCGGTGATTTCGCGGCTCGAGGCCTCAGGCGACATGATCACGGTGGTCGATACGCGCACCGCCAAGGGCATGAAAGACGTCTATGGCGGCGCCTATCATGCCGGTTGCATCTACGCGCCGGCCGATTGGCTGAAGAAGAATCCGAACACCGCGCAGGCGGTGGTCAACGCGATGGTGCGCGCGGTGCGCTGGCTGCAGACGGCGCGCGCCGACGAGGTGGTGGCGACGGTGCCGCCCGAGTATTACGGCGACGATCCGACGCTCTACAAGGTCGCGCTGCTGAAAAACACCGAGGGTTTCTCGCCCGACGGGTTATTTTCGGCTGAGGGCGCGAAGAACGTGTTCAATGTGCTCAATTCCTTCGAGCCGACGGTGCAGGCGGCGAAAATCGATCTCGCCAGAACCTACGACAACAGCTTCGCGCAGAAAGCGCTGAAGAAGTCCAAGTAACGCGATGCCCAATCAAGCCGGCGTCGCACTCGCGCTCGACAGCATTACCGTCACCTTTTCGGCGCGCGGCGCAGGTGGCAGGACCTACACCGCGGTCGGCGATACCACGCTGAAAATCGCCACCGGCGAATTCGTGTCCATTGTCGGCCCGACCGGTTGTGGTAAATCGACGCTGCTCAACGTGGCCGCCGGCCTGCTCGAGCCGTCCTCGGGCAGCGTGCGGGTGCTCGGCGCGCCGCTTGCGGGCCTCAACCGCGACGCCGGCTACATGTTCCAGGCCGACGCGCTGCTGCCGTGGCTGTCGGCCCGCGCCAATGTCGAACTTGGGCTCAAGTATCGCGGCGTCGCCGCGGCGGAGGTGCACGAACGCGCGCAGCAGTGGCTTGGCCGTATCGGGCTGGCCGCGCACGGCGAGCGTTATCCGCATCAATTGTCGGGCGGCATGAAAAAGCGCGTTGCGCTGGCGCAGATGCTGATACTCGATCCGAAAATCCTGCTGATGGACGAACCGTTTTCCGCGCTCGACATCCAGACGCGTCAGCTGATGGAAAACGAATTGCTCGAACTGTGGTCGGCCGACCGCAAGTCGGTGGTCTTCATCACCCACGATCTCGAAGAGGCCATCGCACTGTCGGACCGCGTGGTGGTTCTGTCGGCGGGGCCGGCGACCAGACCGATCGGTGAATTCGTGATCGACCTGCCGCGGCCGCGCGACGTCAACGAAATCCGCCTGACCCCGCGTTTCGTCGAACTGCACACGCAGATCTGGCATGCGATGAAAGACGAAGTGCTCAAGGGTTACGCGCAGACCCAGCGCGCCGACGCGGAGCACGCATGAGCAAGGCGCAAACCGGCGGGTGCTTGAATGGCAGCTAGCCGCAAACGCGAAATGCGCGTCACGCGCGGCCGGCTCGCGCTGTATCACACGCTGCTGCTGGGCGCGGTGTTCGTGGTCTGGCATCTGATGACCAATCCCCTGCTGGTGTCGGCCGAATTTGCGCAGAACACCGCGTTTTTTTTCGGCAAGCCGCTGGTGGTGCTGGAGCGCGTTTGGGACTGGTTTGCCAGCGGCAAGATTTACGAGCACCTTCTGGTCACGCTGGCCGAGACGCTGCTGGCCTTCGGTTTCGGCACCGCACTGGGCCTCGGCGTCGGCCTGTGGCTGGCGCTGTCGCCGACCGCCTCGGCGCTGGCCGATCCATATATCAAGGCGATGAACGCGATGCCGCGCGTGATCCTTGCGCCGATTTTCGCGGTCTGGTTCGGACTCGGCATACTGTCCAAGGTCGCGCTCGGCATCACGCTGGTGTTCTTCATCGTGTTCTTCAATGTCTATCAGGGCGTACGTGAAGTGAGTCCGGTGGTGCTCAACAACGCGCGCATGCTCGGCGCGGGCGCCGGCCAGTTGCTGCGCACGGTCTATGTGCCTTCGGCGATGTCGTGGGTGTTTTCCAGCCTGCACACCTCGGTCGGCATGGCCTTCGTCGGCGCGGTGGTCGGCGAATATCTCGGCGCCGCGCGCGGCGTCGGCTACCTGATCCTGCAGGCGGAGGGCGCCTTCGACATCAACACCGTGTTCGCCGGCATCGTCGTGCTGACGGCGTTTGCGCTGGCGCTCGACGCCGCGGTCAGCGTTCTTGAAAACCGCCTGCTGGTGTGGCGGCCGGCGCAGGGCGAGACCGAACCGCTGTAGCTGCATCCGCGTGCCCCACCGTCCGGCGCCAATTCGGCTATGATGAACGTTCATAGCGGGGAGGCGCCATGATCATTCGCGACATTCTGAACATGAAGGGGGGGCAGATTTTCAGCATCGCCCCCGACGGCAAGGTGGCCGATGCGGTCAAGCTGATGGTCCGGCACGACATCGGATCGCTGGTGGTGATGGACGGCACGCGCATGGCCGGCATGCTGACCTTTCGCGAGGTATTGAAGGGGCTCGATGCGCAGGGCGGCAATCTCGCCGATCTCAGGGTGCAAAGCCTGATGGTTGCTGAACCGGTGTGCGGCAGTCCCGGCGATTCGCTCGAACACCTGCGCGAAGTGATGACCAAAAATCACGTGCGTTATCTGCCGGTGCGCGAGGGCGAGCAGTTGCTCGGCGTGATTTCCTTTCACGACGTCGCCAAGTCGGTAATCAAGGAAACCAGCTTCGAGAACCGCCTGCTCAAGCGCTATATCAAGAACTGGCCGGAAGGCGAAGAACCGCTCAAGTAGGGCGCCGACGGAATCGCGGCGGGTCCGACGAATTCTCCCGCGTTCGCTCTCGCGGCCGTCGTCAGGGCGGTCGATATCGCCCTATTGCAGCCGGTGGCGGGCGGTCGATGCATTGCGACCGGCGGTATGTCGCGTGAATAAAGTCCTGTTTTGGGTGCCCGTTGACCGCGACAATGGCGGTTGGCACGGGTCTTGCGACACTTTTCGCTTGATGCCGTGCACGGATTGACGGTTGTAACGGGGAAAGCAAGCGGAGGCGGGAGATGGCATTGTTTGGGGGCGGCAAGCCCGATCACCCTATGGCCGACAGCAAGAGCGCGAAGAAACTGATCGCGGAATTGCCGGCCGGGGATTCGTTAAAGGCGCTGGAGGAAGTCACCTTCTGGCTCGACTCGATCATGCGCGAGGAGGGCTTCAAGGTCGATTACCGCTTCGAGCTCTATGATGCGCTCGACCAGGCGGCGAAGTTTCATCCGCGCAAGCTCGCGCAGGAATATCTCGCCACCGACCGTCAGGAAAAATTCCGCGAGAGCAAGCTGTGGCACGCCTCGTTCGAATTCTGGAAGACTCTCGGCGGTGCGTACACCCAGTGCGTGGAACAGTTTCAGGCCGGCGCGTCGGGCTCCGGCGGATTCAAGAAGGATCTGCCATCGGCGATCGCGCGCGCCTTGCGCACGCTGACGCTGCAGCTCAAATGGGGGCTGCTGCGCTACGGGCCGCTCGAGGACCGCGTGTGGCACGATATCGGCCGCCTGTATCTGTTTGCCGAAACGCATAATATGGCGGTGCTGCCGTTGCAGATCTATCCGGGCCAGCACGGCGGCGGCACCATCAAGCAGGAAATGCTGAAGGCGCTGATGCTGAGCGTTTCCTCGACCGACGGTCTGGTGCCCCTGAGCCAGGAAATCGCCGAGCGCACCATCGCCCATTTTGGCGAACTCTTTACGATGCAGACGAAGCCGGCGCCGGGCTGCAATTTCTTTTTCGACCTGTCGATGCGCAAGCCGGCCGCGCGCGTGATGAAAAATCTCGAGCCTTCGGCGACCACGCGCTACTTCGGTGCCGGCAAGGCGATGGCCGGGCTGGTGCAGATGGCGCAGACGGTGAAGGCGCAGAACGCGGTGCCCTCGGACATCAATCTTGGCGGCACCTACGACCCGGAAACGGTGCTGTCGGTCATGCAGCATCTGGCGCGCTACTGGTCGGACAAGCCGCCGGCGCGCAGTTCCGAGCGGCGCAAGATTGCCACGCGCCTGACAGTGGTGCACGGCTTTCGCGAAACCTTCGCCAACATCGATCCGGCCAGCCAGGAGGATTCGCTCGACTTTCACCAGCAGGACGGCAGCGAGAGCTGGATCGTCGAGAACGTCAGCGACGGCGGCTTCGGCGCCATCATTCCGCAGGTCAAGAGCGACTGGATCAAACTGGGTTGCCTGATCGGCCTGCAGACCGAGACCTCGAAATTCTGGGGCGCCGGCGTGATCCGCCGCATTACGCGCGATGAATTCCAGCAGCGCCGCGTCGGCATCGAAGTGTTGTCGAAGGCGGCGATTCCCGTGATGCTGACGGTGGACGGCTCCGCATCGTCGTTCAACGCCGCGCGCGGCGGCGAGCCCGGCATTCTGCTATCGACCGCGCCCGACAAGAACGGCGAGATCGCGCTGCTGTTGCGCGAGGGCAGTTATTCGCCGCGACAGGCCCTGGAAATGAGCGTGCGCGGCAAGACCTACTATCTGATGCCGTCGAAACTGGTCGAGGGCGGCGAGGATTTCGACTACGCGCGCTTCAGGGTGATGAAGCGCGATTGAGGCCGCGGCCTGCGGTCTAGCGCAGCACGCGCCGCAGCCACGCACTGATATCGGCAATTTCCTCGGCGCACACCGAGTGCTGCATCGGATATTCGTGCCAGTCAATTGCGTAACCAGCGGCGGTCAGTGCCGCGCGCGATGCGGTCGCCATCGCCATCGGGATCACCGGATCGTGAGTGCCGTGCGCGTAGAAAATCGGGATCGCCCGGTTTGCCACCGACGCTTCGGCGGCGAGTGTGGTCGCCAGCGGCAGATAAGTTGACAGTGCCATGATGCCGGCGAGTTTGTCCGCATGCCTGAGCCCGGTCTGCAGCGCGATCGCGCCGCCCTGTGAAAATCCGGCAATGACGATTTTATCGGCGGCGATGCCGCGCGCGTTTTCGCGTGCGATCAGCTGCTCGATTGCCGCCTGCGAGGCGCGGACGCCCTTTTCGTCGGCCTGGCGCGTCTTGCCTTCGAGATCGCCGAAGCTGACGTCATACCATGCGCGCATCACATGACCGTTGTTGATGGTTACCGGCATCATCGGTGCATGCGGAAATACGAAGCGCACCGCCGGCGCGCCGGCGAGGCGCAGTTCCGGCACGATGGGCGCGAAGTCGTTGCCGTCGGCGCCGAGGCCGTGCAGCCAGATCACCGCCGCCGCGGGATTCGGCGCGGTTTCGATTTCGATCGTTTCGAGAAGTTTGTTCATCGTCTTAAAAATCATTTGTCACAGAGGACACAGAGAACACAGAGCGAAAATTCAAAAGCAGAAAAATCAAGGTTTGGTTTTCCGCTGTGCCCTCTATGGCTGGGTTTGGGGTTTAATTGCCGACTTCGGCCGGAACGCTTTCACGACGTGTTCATGCGTTTCGATATAGGGTCCGCCGATCAGATCGACGCAATAGGGCACGGCGGCGAACACGCCGTCGAGCGTTTCCTTGATTGCCTTGGGCTGGCCCGGCAAATTCAGAATCAGCGCCTGCTTGCGCACCACGCCGACCTGGCGCGACAGAATCGCCGTCGGCACGTATTTGAGACTGACTTGGCGCATCTGTTCGCCGAAGCCCGGCATCACCTTGTCGGCCACCGCCAGCGTGGCTTCGGGCGTAACGTCGCGCGGCGCCGGGCCGGTGCCGCCCGTCGTCAGCACGAGATGGCATTTATCGGTATCGACCAGATCGCGCAGCGTCTGTTCGATCACCGGCCGTTCGTCGGGAATCAGGCGAGTGATCATTTTCCAGGGTGAAGACAGCGCGGCGCCGAACCATTCCTGCAAGGCGGGCAGACCCTTGTCTTCATAGACGCCGCTGGAGGCGCGGTCGCTGATCGAAACGAGGCCGATCAAGAGTTCGTTTTTCATGCGCAAATTATAACGCGGGCTGGCAGTGCCGCCGTCAGGCGTCGGCGCCGGTGTCATCGTCGCCGGCCTTTTCCGTGCCGCCCGCGTGTGTCTGCGCGGGCGCGACGATGTCGCGCACGGCGCGAAACAATTCGCGATAGTTTTTCGGCGGCCGGTTGTTCGCGCGGTCGCGTTTGACGCTCGAAATCAAAGAACGCAGGTGCTGCAGGTCGCCGCGCGGGAATTCGGCGGCGAACAGCGTGAGCGCCTCGGCTTCGTCAAGCAGGCGCTCGCGCCAGCGTTCGACGAGGTGCTGTTTGGCGGTCGATTCATGCGCAACGCCGCGGATGATGTCGAGGCGCGCCTGGATCGGTGCCGCATCGACTTCGCGCATCAGCTTGCCAATGAACTGCATCTGGCGGCGGCGGCCCTCGAAATTGCGGATGCGCTGCGCTTCGGCGATGGCCTCGGCCAGCCTTTCTGGCAGTTCGAAGGTCGCGAGCTGATCCCGGTTCAGTTCGACCAGCGCGGTGCCGAGTTTTTGCAGCGCGTGGACATCGCGTTTTCTTTGCGATTTGCTGGGGCGATCGTCGTAATTTTCTTCGTCATTCATTCTGCGGCCGCCTGTAACAAGGCTGGTATCATAACGGCTTTTACGCAGGCGCCGTTGATGACCACTGAACTGAAGACCCGGCCGCAGGGCGGCAGCGCGCTGGCGCACGATGACGCGCAGTTGCGCGAAATCGTCGCCGATATCCTGAAATACGCAGCCGCGCAGGGGGCGAGCGCGGCGGACGCCGAAGTGTCCGAGGGCGTCGGCCAGACGGTCACCGTGCGTTGCGAAGAAGTCGAGACGATCGAATACAACCGTGACAAGGGCATCGGCGTCTCGGTCTACTTCGGCAAGCGCCGCGGCCACGCCAGCACCTCGGATTTTTCGCCGCAGGCGGTGCGCGCGACTGTCGATGCCGCCATTTCGATCGCGCGTTTTACAGCCAGCGACGACTATGCCGGGCTCGCCGACGAGGCGATGCTGGCCAAACAAATTCCGGATCTCGATCTTTATCATCCGTGGGATCTGCCGGTCGAGCGCGCCATCGAAATGGCGCAGGCCTGCGAAAACGCCGCTTTCGATGTCGACAAGCGCATCGATAATTCCGAGGGAGCGACGGTTTCACTGCAGCACTCGCATTTCATCTATGGCAATTCGCTGGGTTTTCTCGCCGGCTATCCGAGTTCGCGGCACTGGATCAGCTGCGCTGTGATCGCCGGCAAGGGCGAGGCCATGCAGCGTGACGACTGGTACAGTTCGGCGCGCAACGCCGACGCGCTCGACGCGCCGGAAACCATCGGCCGGACCGCCGGCGAACGCGCGGTGCGCCGGCTGGGCGCCAAAAAAATCGCCACCACGCAGGCACCGGTGCTGTTCGAAGCGCCGGTGGCGGCGACACTGCTCGGTCACTTCGTCTCCGCGGTCAGCGGCGGCAGCCTTTATCGCAAGTCGTCGTTTCTGGTCGACAGCCTCGGTCGCGAGGTGTTCGCGCCGCAGGTGGTGCTGACCGAGGATCCGCTGATTCCGCGCGGTCTGGCAAGCAGCCCCTTCGACGAAGAGGGCGTCACCACGCGCCGTCGCAATGTCGTCGAGGCCGGCGTGGTCAACGGCTATTTCCTCGGCAGCTATTCGGCGCGCAAGCTCGGCATGCAGACCACCGGCAATGCCGGCGGCAGTCATAATCTGCTGCTGAAGGACACCGGCGAGGATTTCGCCGCGCTGTTGAAAAAGATGGGACGCGGCCTGCTGGTGACCGAATTGATGGGGCAGGGCATCAACATGGTGACCGGCGATTATTCGCGCGGTGCTGCCGGTTACTGGGTGGAAAACGGCGAACTCGCCTACCCGGTGCAGGAAATCACGATCGCGGGCAACCTCAAGGATATTTTCCGCGGCATCAGTGCGGCCGGCTCGGATATTCTGGCGCGCGGCTCGCGGCAATGCGGTTCGATCCTGATCGACCGCATGACCATCGCCGGCGATTGATTGGGCTGGCGCTGCTGCAGGACACAAATTAGACTAATGGAAATGTGCGCCCTTACCCCGACCCTCTCCCCGAGGGAGAGGGTGAGGGAAGCACAAATTCGCCGATGCGAATTTGTGACATATAACAAGGGAGGAGAATATGCAACGACGTGCATTTCTGAAACAGGCGGCGGCGGGGGTTGCCGCGGGTGCGGTGGCGGCGCCGGCAATTGCGCAATCTGCGGCGCAGTCGAGCCCGACTATCCAGTGGCGGCTGGCATCGAGCTTTCCGAAAAGTCTCGACACCATCTATGGCGCGGCCGAGGTGTTTTCAAAGACGCTTGCTGAAATCACCGAAAACAAATTCCAGGTTCGCGTGTTCGCTGCCGGGGAACTGGTGCCCGGCCTCCAGGTGCTGGACGCGGTGCAGAACGGCACCGTCGAGATGGGCCACACCGCGCCTTACTACTACGTTGGCAAGGATCCGGCCTTCGCCATCGGCACCTGTCTGCCGTTCGGCATGAACGCGCGTCAGCACATCGCGTGGAAACTCTATGGCGGCGGCAATGAGGCGATGGGGCTGCTCTACAAGGACTACGGCATCCAGCACTTCGCCTGCGGCAACACCGGTGTGCAGATGGGTGGCTGGTTCCGCAAGGAGATCAAGTCGGTGGCCGATCTGAAGGGCATGAAAATGCGCATCGGCGGACTCGCCGGCCAGGTGCTGTCGAAACTCGGCGTCATCGCGCAGCAGATCGCCGGCGGCGAAATCTATCCGGCGCTCGAGCGCGGCACCATCGACGCCGCAGAATGGGTCGGCCCCTACGACGACGAAAAACTAGGCTTCAACAAGGTCGCGAAGTTTTATTACTACCCCGGCTGGTGGGAAGGCGGCCCCGAACTGTCGCTGTTCATCAACGACAAGAAATGGGCCGAATTGCCGAAGCATTACCAGGCGGCGGTCGAGGCAGCCTGCGCCGAGGCCAACATGCATACGCTGGCGCGTTACGACGCCAAGAATCCGGAGGCGCTCAAACGGCTGGTTGCGAGCGGCACGCAGTTGCGGCCGTTTTCGCGGCCGGTGCTCGAGGCCTGCGAAAAAGCGGCGTTCGAACTTTACGATGAGTTGTCGGCGAAGAGCCCGCACTGGAAGCGCATCTATCCGGCGTGGAAGAAATTCCGCGACGAGCAGTATCTGTGGTTCCGTGTCGCCGAATACGGCTTCGATTCGTTTGCGTATACGCCGCGCAAGAGCTAGTTCGGCAACAAACGATAAAAAACCCCGCTGCGGCGGGGTTTTTTATTGCGCGTGCAGCGGCTTATTTGCTGTTGCGTATCGCCTTCTCGAGATCGGCCGCGGCGTTGTCTTCTTCGCTGCGCTCGTGAGTCGCTTTCTCGGCGTCGGTCGCGCCCGGCGTGTCGGGCGACGGCGTTTGCATCTGGATTTCGATCGATGTCCCCGGCGCCGCGGTCGGCCCCTTGTCGATGAAGCTGGTGACGAGGCCCGGGAAGGCGATGACGATGCTGACCAGGATCAATTGCAGCACCACCCAGGGAATCGCGCCCCAATAAATATCCGAACTCTTCACTTCCTTGGGCGCAATGCCGCGCAGATAGAACAGCGCGAAGCCGAACGGCGGATGCATGAACGAGGTCTGCAGATTGGCGCCCAGGAGCACACCGAACCAGATCAGATCGATGCCCAGTTTGTCGGCGACCGGCGCCAGCAGAGGGATGATGATAAAGGCGATCTCGAAGTAATCGAGGAAGAAGGCGAGGAAGAACACGAACAGGTTGACGAAGATGAGGAAGCCGACCACGCCGCCCGGCAGCGAAGTCAGCAGATGCTCGATCCAGAGGTCGCCATCGACGCCGCGGAACACCAGGCCGAACACCGTCGAGCCGACGAGGATGAAAATCACCATCGAACTGATGCGCATGGTCGATTGCGCCGCTTCGGTGATCAGGCCGCGCAGTCTGGTGATGATCACCGCTTCGAGCAGCACCAGCACGAGGCCGATGTAGAACACCACGAACAGCGGCTTTTCGGCAAAGCCCTGCGTCGCGGTCGCTGCGTCGGCGATCGCGGCGGGCAGCCACGGTGCGCCGGCCAGTAGCGAGAGCAGCGCGATCAGCACCATCGCCACCAGCGCGACGAAGGCGGCGTATTTGCCGCGCGTCGAAAAATTCTGGCTATGCAGAACCGCCAGCACGATTGCGCCGACCGCGCCCATCGCGCCGCCCTCGGTCGGTGTGGCCAGCCCCATCAGGATGGTGCCGAGGACGAGGAAGATCAACACGATCGACGGCACCATGCCCCACAGGCATTTGCGGATCAGCGGCCAGCCGGTGAGTGTGCGCGCCTCCGGCGGCAGCGCCGGCATGTCCTGCGGGCGCACGATGCTCAATATCGCGATATAGGCGCAGAACAGCAGCACCTGGACTATGCTGGGGCCGATTGCGCCGGCATACATGTCGCCCACCGAGCGGCCGAGCTGGTCGGCAAGGACCACGAGCACCAGCGACGGCGGTATCAGCTGCGTGATGGTGCCCGAGGCGGCGATCACGCCGGTGGCAAGCCGCATGTTGTAGCCATAGCGCATCATGATTGGCAGCGAGATGATGCCCATCGCGATCACCGAGGCCGCAACGGTGCCGGTGATGGCGCCGAGGATGGCGCCGACGATGATCACCGCGTAGGCGAGGCCGCCGCGCACCGGCCCGAACAGCTGGCCCATGCTGTCGAGCAGATCCTCGGCCAGCCCGCAGCGCTCGAGAATTGCGCCCATGAAGGTGAAGAAGGGAATCGCCAGCAGGAGATCGTTGGAGATGATGCCGAACACCCGCTCGGGCAGCGCCTGCAGCAGCGCGGTCTGGAAGAACCCGAGCTCGATGCCGATGAAGCCGAAGAACAGGCCGACCGCGGCGAGCGAAAACGCCACTGGATAGCCGATCAGCATGAATATGATCAGCCCGCCGAACATCAGCGGGGCCATGACTTCGCGCGTCATTGCAGCGGCCTTTCGTAGTGCACGTCGGCGGTCAGATGCCCCGTCAGCATGGCGACGCGTTTGATGATTTCGGAGAGGCCCTGCAGGGTCAGCAGCCAGAAGCCGAGCGGGATCATCAGCTTGATCGGCCAGCGCAGCAGCCCGCCGGCGTTGCTGGAGACTTCATTCTGCACGAACGAGTTGTGAAACATCGGCCACGCCATCCAGCCGATGACGATGGTCGCCGGCAGCAGGAACAGCACGCCGCCGACGATATCGATCCAGATCTGCGTGCGGGTGCTCAAGTGGCCGAACACGATATCGACGCGCACATGCTCGTTTTTCTTCAGCGTGTACGAGGCGCCCAGCAGGATCATGGCGCCGAACATGTACCACTGGATTTCCAGCCATGCATTCGAACTCAGGCTGAAGGAATAACGCGAAAACGCGTTGCCGGCGCTGATCAGGCAGGACAGCAGCACCAGCCAGTCGGCGAACACGGCGACTTTTTCATTCAGGTGGTCGATCGCGCCTGAAAACGCCAGCAGCTTTTCCAATCGATATTCTCCCCGAACCGCGCAATTGCGGTGATCCAAACGCCCGCCATGATACGCAAATTGCATGCCCGCGGGCAAAAAAGCGCCGGCAGCGGCCGTCGATGGCCGGGTACTAACAATGCTAAAATCAAGCGTTTACAAACCAAAGACAGAACCGCCGCCATGTTTTCACGCAACGACAAAATCGCCGGCTTCGACGCCGAGCTGTGGTCCGCCATTTCAAGCGAAGTGCAGCGTCAGGAAGACCATATCGAACTGATCGCCTCCGAGAACTACGCCAGCCCGCGCGTGCTCGAAGCGCAGGGTTCGGTGCTGACCAACAAATACGCCGAGGGTTACCCCGGCAAGCGCTATTACGGCGGTTGCCAATTCGTCGATATCGCCGAACAGCTAGCGATCGATCGCGCGAAGAAACTGTTCGGCGCCGAATACGCCAACGTGCAGCCGCATTCGGGTTCGCAGGCCAATTTCGCCGTCTATACCGCGATGCTGAAGCCGGGCGACACCATCCTCGGCATGTCGCTCGCCCACGGCGGTCACCTCACGCACGGCGCCTCGGTCAATTTGAGCGGCAAGCTTTATAACGTTGTCACTTATGGCCTCGATCCGAAAACCGAGGCGATCGATTACGCCGAGGTCGAGCGTCTGGCGAAAGAGCACAAGCCGAAGATGATCGTCACCGGCGCTTCGGCCTATGCGCTGGCGATCGACTGGAAAAAATTCCGCGCCATCGCCGACAGCGTGGGCGCGCTGCTGATGTCCGACATCGCGCACTACGCGGGTCTGGTTGCTACCGGCCTTTATCCGTCGCCTGTCGGCATCGCCGATTTCGTCACCAGCACCACGCACAAAACGCTGCGCGGCCCGCGCGGCGGCTTGATCCTGGCCGGCGCGCAGCATGAGAAGGCGCTCAATTCGGCGATCTTCCCCTCGACCCAGGGGGGGCCGCTGATGCATGTGATCGCGGCCAAGGCGGTGGCCTTGCAGGAGGCGCTGCAGCCCGAGTTCAAGGCCTATCAGCAGAAGGTGCTGGATAACGCCAAGACCATGGCCGGCGCACTGCAAGAGCGCGGCCTGCGCATCGTTTCGGGGCGCACCGACTGCCACCTGTTTCTGGTCGATCTGCAAGCCAAGAAGATCACCGGCAAGGATGCGGAAACCGCGCTCGGCCGTGCCCACATCACGGTCAACAAGAACGCGATTCCAAACGATCCGCAGAAACCGATGGTCACCAGCGGCATTCGCCTGGGTTCGCCGGCGATCACCACGCGCGGCTTCGGCGCGACGGAAACCCGCCAGTTGGCCGGCCTCATCGCCGATGTGCTCGAGGCGCCCAACGACGAGGCCGTGCTCAATCGCGTCGCCGCCGAGGTCAAGGCGGTGTGCGCGAAGTTCCCCGTGTACGGCTGAGAATGCACTGCCCGTTCTGCAAAGCCGGCGACACGCAGGTCATCGATTCGCGCGTCAGCGACAAGGGCGACAGCATCCGCCGCCGCCGCCGCTGCCCCGAATGCAACAAGCGCTTCACGACCTACGAAACGGTCGAACTGCGCATGCCGCAGGTGGTCAAGCAGGACGGCAGCCGCACCGAATTCGATATTGAGCGCCTGCGCACCGGTTTCATGCGCGCGCTGCACAAGCGTCCGGTGCGCACCCAGTTGGTGGACGACGCCGTCAGCGCGATCACACATCAGGTGCTCGCACTCGGCGAACGCGAACTGCCGTCGCGGCGCATCGGCGAGATGGTGATGAAGGAACTCTACAAGCTCGACGACGTCGCCTATATCCGCTTTGCGTCTGTCTACAAAAGCTTCCAGGACATCGACGATTTCCAGGATGCCATCAAGGAAGTGCGCGGCCCGGTCGGCAAGCTCAAATAGGCTTACTTACCGCAAGCCGCTTGCTGCACGACTATTTGCGCACGATAAAACAGAGATGACGGACACCGCAGATAGGCAATTCATGGCGCACGCACTGGCGCTGGCGGAGCGCGGTCTTTACACGACTACGCCGAATCCGCGCGTCGGTTGCGTACTCGTGCGCGACGGCGCTGTCGTCGGCGAGGGCTGGCATGCGCGCGCCGGTGAAGCGCATGCCGAAGTCATCGCGTTGAAGGCGGCGGGGGAACGGGCGCGGGGTGCCACTGCCTATGTGACGCTGGAGCCCTGTCATCATCACGGCCGCACGCCGCCCTGCGACGCGGCGCTGATTGCCGCAGGCGTGGCGCGCGTGGTGGCGGCAATGCAGGATCCGGATCCGCGCACCGCCGGCCAGGGGCTGGCGCGGCTGCGTGCGGCAACCATTGAAACCCATTGCGGCGTCATGGAAACGCAGGCGCGCGAACTCAATATCGGTTTCGTCTCCCGCGTTACGCGCGGGCGGCCGTGGCTGCGCATGAAGATTGCAGCCAGCCTCGACGGCCGTACCGCTCTCGCGAACGGCCAAAGTCAATGGATCACCGGTGCCGCCGCGCGCCGCGACGCTCATCACTGGCGGGCGCGCGCCTGCGCGGTGCTGACCGGCATCGGCACGGTGAAGGACGACGATCCGCAACTCAATGTGCGCGAGGTTGAGACCACGCGCCAGCCGCTGCGCGTGATCGTCGACAGCCGGCTGGAGACTCCGCCATCGGCGAAAATACTCGACGGCAGCGGCGTAGTGATTTTTTGCGCGCGTGATGACGGAGCTAAAGGTAAAGCGCTGCGCCAACGCGGCGCCGAGATCGTGGTGTTGCCGAACGCGGCGGGCAAGGTTGAATTGCCGGCGCTGCTTGCCGAACTCGGCCGCCGCGGTATCAACGAACTGCATGTCGAAGCCGGGCACAAGCTCAACGGTTCATTGATCAATGAAGACTGCGTCGATGAATTGCTGTTGTATCTGGCACCCTGTCTGCTTGGTGATACGGCCGCCGGCATGGCGGCTCTGCCCGCATTGACGTCGCTGGCGGCACGGCGTCAACTGGTCATACACGAAACGCGCATGATCCACGGCGATCTGCGCATACTGGCGAGGTTCGTCTGATGTTTACCGGCATCATTCAGGCAGTCGGCAGGATCGTCGCGGTGTCGCCCACCGCGGGCGGCGTTCGCATCGGGCTAGACAGCGGCGGGCTGGCGCTCGACGGCGTCAGAATCGGTGACAGCATCGCCATCAACGGTGTCTGTTTGACGGTGGTTGGTCTGGCGGCGCCGCGGCTCGCCTTCGATGTGTCGCGCGAAACGCTCGCCTGCGTCACCGGATTCACTGCCGGTGCGCGGGTCAATCTCGAAAAGGCGCTGCGGGTCGGCGACGGTCTCGACGGCCATATTGTCAGCGGCCATGTCGATGGCGTCGGCACGGTAACGCGGTTCGACGCGGTGGGCGACAATCGCACGCTGGCGGTCGAAGTGCCGCGCGAACTGGCAAAATACGTCGCGCGCAAGGGTTCGGTCGCGGTTGACGGCGTAAGCCTGACGGTGAACGAAGTCGATGGCTGCGTATTCGAGGTTAATCTGATTCCGCACACGCTTGAGACGACCAGTTTCGGCGCGCTCGCCGTGGGCATGAAACTCAACATCGAAGTCGATATGCTGGCGCGTTACGCCGAGCGTTTGTCTCAATTCAAGGAATAACATGGCAGTCAGCCCGACCACTGAAATCATCGCCGACATGCGTGCCGGCAGGATGGTGATTCTCGTTGACGAGGAAGACCGCGAAAACGAGGGTGACCTCGTGCTGGCGGCGGATTTCGTCACGCCGGAGGCGATCAACTTCATGGCTCGCTACGGCCGGGGACTCATCTGCCTCACGCTGACCGAGGAAAAATGCCGCAGTCTCAATCTGCCGCTGATGACGTCAAACAACAATTCGCCGCTCGGCACCAACTTCACGGTGTCGATCGAGGCGGCCGAGGGCGTGACCACCGGCATTTCGGCGGCCGACCGCGCGCGGACGGTGCGGGCGGCGGTGCGCGCGGACGCCGGTCCGGCGGACATCGTGCAGCCCGGACATATATTTCCGCTGAAGGCGCAGAATGGCGGCGTGCTGGTGCGCGCCGGTCACACCGAGGCGGGCTGCGATCTCGCGCAACTGGCCGGTGTCACGCCGGCGGCGGTGATCTGCGAAATCCTCAAGGACGACGGCGAAATGGCGCGCCTGCCCGATCTGATCGAGTTCGGCAGCCAACACGGCATCAAGATCGGCACCATCGCGGACCTGATTCAATACCGCAGCCGCACCGAATCGCTGGTGCAGCGCGTCTCCGAGCGCGACATCGAAACGGTACAGGGCAAATTCAAACTGGTGGTCTACAGCGACCGCATCGGCAATGCGACGCATCTGGCGCTGGTGCGCGGCGAACTGAAGCCGGGGCGCGAGGCGCTGGTGCGCGTGCACGAGCCGCTGTCGGTGATCGATCTGCTTGACGTCAAAAGCGCCAGCCACTCGTGGAATTTCAATCGCGCGCTGGCGGCGGTGGCGCGTGCCGAGTGCGGCGTCATCGTGCTGCTGCACCGTCCGGAAACGGCCGGCGACCTCGCAGAGCGTGCGCTGCCCGGAGCGATTCCGGTGAATCCGAAAAATGCGCTGCGCACCTACGGCATCGGCGCGCAGATTCTGCGCGATCTCAAGGTCACGAAAATGCGGCTGCTGTCGAAGCCGCGTAGAATGCCGAGCATGGCGGGTTTCGATCTGCAGGTCACCGGTTATCTGCAGCCGGAAGACGAGCCGAACTGAACAATTACTGCAAGCCGGGCGCAATGCGCGGCTCATTGAAAGCAATCCAATGTCCGATTACGACTCCATCGAAGAAATAGACATCAACAGGGACGGCGCGGGCCTGCGCATCGGCATCGTCGCCGCGCGCTTCAGTGCCGATATCACTGACGGCCTGCTTGCCGGCTGCACCGCCGAACTCGCCAAGCTTGGCGTCAACAGCGACGATATTCTGATCGCGACGGTGCCGGGCGCGCTCGAATTGCCGCTGGCGCTGCAGACCATGGCCGAGAGCGGACGCTACGATGCGCTGATCGCACTGGGTGCGGTGATCCGCGGCGAAACCTATCATTTCGAAATCGTTTCCAACGAGTCGGCGCGCGGTATTACCGAAGTGCAGCTTGAAACCGGCGTGCCGATCGCCAACGGCGTGCTCACCACCGAGGACGACGATCAGGCCGAGGCGCGCATGATGCAGAAGGGCGCCGATTGCGCCGCCGCCGCGGTCGAAATGGCGAATCTGCTCAAAGTGCTCGGTGCATCGTGATGGCGGAACAGGCCGCGGCGGAGCGCAAGCCGCAACCGCGCAATGCGCGCCGCCGTGCGCGCGAATTCGCACTGCAGGGGCTTTATCAGTGGCAACTCGCGGCCGCCGGCATCACCGAAATCAAACAGCATCTGGCGACGGTGAAAGGCTTCGATCGCGCCGACGGCGACTATTTTTCCGTGTTGCTGAGCGGTGTTATCAACCACGCCGCGGGCCTCGAAGAAGTGCTGCAGCCGCATCTGGATCGCAAGTTCGTCGAGCTGAGCCCGATCGAGCGGGCCATCATGCTGATCGCGGCCTATGAAATCGCCAATCTGCCCGAGGTGCCCTATCGCGTCATCATTAACGAGGCGATAGAACTGGCGAAAAGCTATGGCGGCACCGACGGCTTCAAATATGTGAACGGTGTGCTCGACAAGCTGGCGGCGGTGCTGCGGCCGGCCGAAGTGCGCGCGCGCTGACGGAGGGCTCGTGCAGGACAAACTGAAGAAACGCGTTGTCATTTTCTACATCGGAGGCATTCTCAACGCGCTGTTCGGCCTCTATGTCGTGTTCGAAGGGCCGTCGTCCCTGCCGGCCGACAAGGTGCAGCTGCTCTCGCTGGTGTTCCTCGGTTTTACCGTGGTCAATTTCTACATGGCCTCGATGTTGAAGAAGAAGATGCAGGCGGCGAACGCAGCGGCGAAGAGCGACGAACGCTCGCCGGCGTCGTGAAAGAATTCTCTCCCATCGACGGAGGCGGAGTGACGTTCCCTCCCCATTGACGGGGGGCGAAAAAACGAAACCCTCCCCCTTGACGGGGGAGGGTTAGGGGGGGGGGGGAAAAGTCATGATGTCGTTGTGCGCGTCATTCACCCCCATCCCTGCCTTCCACCGTCGAGGGGGAAGGGGATCCACTTCTCAATTTGAGAAAGTTAATTCGCAAACGTGACCGCCGAATTCGACCTGATCGCACGCTACTTCACGCATCCCGCGCCCGGTGCGGTGCTCGGGGTCGGCGACGATTGCGCGCTGACCCGCGTGCGTGCCGGTCACGAACTTGCGGTCTCGGCGGACATGCTGGTCGAGGGCCGGCATTTTTTTCGCGGTGCCGATGCGCGCGCGCTCGGTCACAAAGCGCTGGCGGTGAATCTCTCCGACATCGCGGCAATGGGCGCGACACCGCGCTGGGCCACGCTGGCACTGGCGCTGCCGCGTGTCGATGCGCGCTGGCTGCGCGAATTTTCCGCCGGCTTCATGGCGCTTGCGCGCAAATACAAGGTCGATCTGATCGGTGGCGACACCACGCGCGGGCCGCTCAACATTTGCGTGCAGATCATGGGCGAACTGCCGCGCGGCAATGCGCTGCGGCGCGACGGCGCGCGCGCGGGCGACGAGATCTGGGTATCGGGTCGCCTCGGCGACGCGGCGCTCGCGCTGGCCGCGCTGCAGAAAAAAATTAAACTTACGCGTGCCGAACGTGCAGCCTGTGAATCCCGGTTGCATCGGCCGCAGCCGCGCGTCGCACTGGGTCTGGCGCTGCGCGGCATTGCGCACAGCGCGATCGATATTTCCGACGGTCTGCTGGCCGATCTCGGCCATATTCTCGAGCGCTCGCAATGCGCGGCCGAAATCGAATTCGCGGCGTTGCCGGCTTCAGCAGTGCTGTGCCGCCACCTCGACCGCGTGGCGGCCTGCCGCGCGCTGCTGGCCGGCGGCGACGATTACGAATTGTGTTTTACCGCGGCGCCGCGGCAACGCGCGCGCGTGCTGGCTGCGGCGAAACGCGCCGGCGTGGCGGTGACTGCGATCGGCCGCATCAAACGGCTGACCAAAGGCGTCCCGGCCTTGCTGGTGCGCGCACCCGACGGCACGCCGTTGCGATTGAAAGGGGCAGGCGGTTTTGATCACTTCATCTGACGCGGCACCCGCGCTGAATTGGCGTTTCATGCTGGCGCATCCGGCGCACGTAATCGCGCTGGGCGCCGGCGCCGGGCTCGTGCGCGGCGCGCCGGGCACCGCGGGCACGCTGGTGGCATTTCCGCTGTTCGCCGTGCTTGCCGTTTATTGCACGGCACCGCAGCAACTTGCAGTGATCGCGTTCGCCTTCGTGCTCGGCATCTGGGCCTGCGCACGCACCGGCGGCGATCTTGGCGTAGCCGACCCCGGCGCCATCGTGTGGGATGAAATCGTCGCCTTCATGTTGGTGCTGTTCTTTACGCCGACGGGTTATGTCTGGCAGGCGTTTGCGTTTCTGCTGTTCCGTCTCTTTGATATCGTCAAGCCGCCGCCGATCCGCTATTTCGACAGTAAATTGAAAACCGGTTTCGGCGTCATGTTCGACGACCTGCTGGCGGCGTTTTATACCCTGATCGTGCTGGCCGTTGCACGTAGTCTGCTTCCGGAGTTCTGATGGACCGTGAACTGTTTGAATTGGGCGAGCAGGTCGGCGCCGCGCTCAAAAGCAAAGACCTGGTGCTGACCACCGCCGAATCCTGCACCGGCGGCTGGATCGGCGAAGTGGTGACCATGATCTCGGGCAGCTCGGCCTGGTACGACCGGGGTTTCATCACCTATACGAATGCCGCCAAACAGCAGATGCTGCTGGTGAAGGCGGCGACCCTGCGCGAACACGGCGCGGTGTCCGAAGCCGTGGTGCGCGAAATGGCCGCCGGCGCGCTGGCGGCCAGCGGCGCGCAGATTGCGGTGTCGGTCAGCGGTGTGGCCGGCCCGACCGGCGGCACGCCCGACAAACCGGTCGGCACTGTCTGCATCGGCTGGGCACGCAAGGGCGGTGCTGTGCGGGCGGAAACCTGCCGCTTCGACGGCGATCGCGAAGCGGTGCGCCGGCAGAGCGTGATACGCGCCCTTAAGGGCGTGCTCGACCTGGCAGCCGGCGGCTGAAGGATTCGACTGGCTCATTCCGTGAGCCAGCGGGTGGCGCATCCTGTGCGCCAGTGCGGTTCGGTTGCGGGTTGCGGTTAATTAATACGGAAGAACTAGACGTCATCGGCACCTCCCCGCGCTGCGTTTTGCTTGGCGTGTGCGATAATCAAGGAGGCTCAAATGGGACACATCATGGACGAAAACAGAAGCAAGGCACTGGCAGCGGCGCTGTCGCAAATCGAGAAACAGTTCGGCAAGGGCTCCATCATGCGGCTCGGCGAGGCTGACGTCGCGAGAGACATTCAGGTTGTATCGACCGGTTCGCTCGGGCTGGATATCGCGCTCGGTGTGGGCGGCCTGCCGCGCGGGCGCATCATCGAAATCTACGGCCCGGAATCGTCGGGCAAAACGACTTTGACGCTGTCGGTGATTGCGCAGATGCAGAAACTCGGCGGCACCGCCGCCTTCATTGACGCCGAACACGCGCTCGATCCGCAATATGCGCAGAAACTTGGCGTGAACGTGCAGGACCTGCTGATTTCGCAGCCGGACAACGGCGAGCAGGCGCTGGAAATCGCCGACATGCTGGTGCGCTCCGGTTCGGTCGATATCGTGGTCGTTGACTCCGTGGCGGCACTCACGCCGAAGGCCGAAATCGAGGGCGAAATGGGCCAGCCGCAAATGGGTCTGCATGCGCGCCTGATGTCGCAGGCGCTGCGCAAACTCACCGGCAACATCAGCCGCTCGAACACTACCGTTATCTTCATTAACCAGATTCGCATGAAGATCGGCGTCATGTTCGGCAACCCGGAAACCACCACCGGCGGCAATGCGCTGAAGTTCTACGCCTCGGTGCGCATCGACATCCGTCGCACCGGCGCGATCAAGAAGGGCGAAGAAGTGATCGGTTCGGAAACGCGCGCCAAGGTCGTCAAGAACAAGGTGGCGCCGCCGTTCAAACAGGCCAACTTCGACATTCTGTATGGCGAAGGCATTTCGCGCGAAGGCGAGATCATCGAACTCGGCGTCGAGCAGAAAATCATCGACAAGTCGGGCGCCTGGTACAGCTACGGCAAGGAACGCATCGGTCAGGGCAAGGACAACACGCGCGATTATCTGAAGGACCATCCGGAAATGGCCAACGAAATCGACGCCAAGATCCGCGCTGCGCTCGGTGTCACGGCCGTGGCTGCTGGAGCCGCCGGTGGATCCAAACCAGCCGCCGACGACGAAGAAGAGTAAGCCGGGACTCAGCCTGCGCGCGCAGGCGCTGAGCCTGCTCGCGCGGCGCGAGTATTCCAAACAGGAACTCGCGCGCCGTCTGCTCCAATACACCGAAGACGCGGACGAAATTCCGCCGCTGATCGAAGAGTTCGAACAGCGCGGCTGGTTGTCGGAAAAACGCGTGGTCGAGCAGGTGATGGCGACGCGCCGGCGCCGCTTCGGCAGCCAGAAAATTGCGCATGAACTGCGGCAAAAAGGTCTTTCCGAAGAGGCCATCGCGGGCGCGCGCGAATCGTTGAAAGTTAGCGAGCTGGAGTCCGCGCGCGAGGTTTGGCGCCGTAAATTCCCCGTTCCGCCGGCCAATGCCAGCGAAAAAGCGCGCCAGATGCGTTTTTTGCAGGGACGCGGCTTCAGTCTGGACATCATCCGCAAGGTCATCGCCGGCGCCGACGACGAATAAACGCCGGCCGCCTAACTGCTTGTTTCGCCGGCTTTCGTTTAAAATCGCGCTTTCCTGAATCCCGGTGTCACTTCCATGAAAAGCAGCGAAATCCGCCAGCAGTTCCTCGACTACTTCAAGAGCAAGGGCCACGCCATCGTCGCCTCCAGCCCGCTGGTGCCGGGCAACGACCCGACGCTGCTCTTCACCAACGCCGGCATGGTGCAGTTCAAGGACCTCTTTCTCGGCCACGAGCAGCGCGATTACAAGCGTGCCACGACTTCGCAGCGATGCGTGCGCGCCGGCGGCAAGCACAACGACCTCGAAAACGTCGGCTACACCGCGCGCCATCACACTTTCTTCGAAATGCTCGGCAATTTCAGTTTCGGCGACTATTTCAAGAAAGACGCCATTCACTTTGCATGGGAGTTGCTGACCGGCATCTACAAGCTGCCGAAAGAAAAACTCTGGGTCACTGTCTACGAGACCGACGACGAGGCCTACAACATCTGGGCCAATGAAATCCGCGTTCCGCGCGACCGCATCACGCGTATCGGCGACAAGCCAGGCGGCGGCTCGGACAATTTCTGGCAGATGGGCGAGACCGGCCCCTGCGGGCCGTGCACGGAAATTTTCTACGACCACGGCGCCGAAATTCCCGGCGGTCCGCCCGGCACGCCGGAAGCCGACGGCGACCGCTATATCGAAATCTGGAATCTCGTGTTCATGCAGTTCAACCGCGACGACGCGGGCAAATTGCATCCGCTGCCGAAACCGTCAGTGGATACCGGCATGGGTTTGGAGCGCATCGCCGCGGTATTGCAGGGCGTGCATTCGAATTACGAAATCGATCTGTTTCAGGACCTGATCAAGGCGGCGGCGCGTGAAACCGGTTGCACGGATCTGCACAATAATTCGCTGAAGGTGATTGCCGATCACATCCGCGCCTGTTCGTTCCTGATTGTTGATGGCGTGATTCCCGGCAACGAAGGCCGCGGCTACGTGCTGCGCCGCATCGTGCGCCGCGCGATCCGTCACGGCTACAAGCTGGGTCAGAAGAAAACCTTTTTCCACAAAATCGTGCCCGATCTGGTCAAGGCGATGGGTGTCGCCTATCCGGAACTGGTGAAGGCGGCCGAGCGCGTCGGTCAGGTGTTGAAGCAGGAAGAGGAGCGTTTCGCCGAAACGCTGGAAAACGGCATGGCGGTGCTCGAGGGCGCGCTGCAGTCCGAAGACAAGATGCTCGACGGCGACACCGTGTTTCGCCTGTACGACACCTTCGGATTTCCGCTCGACCTCACGGCCGACATCGCGCGCGAGCGCGGCATCACCGTCGATTTCGCCGGCTTCGAGGCGGCGATGGGGCAGCAGCGCGAACGCGCGCGCGCGGCTTCCAAGTTCGGCGGGCAGACTTCCGTCGAATATCGCGGCGGCAAAACCGAATTCCACGGCTACGACACCTTGACCCTCGACGGTTCGAAGATACTCGCCATCTACAAGGGCGGCACGGCGGTGGAAGCGATCGAGGCGGGCGACACCGCGATCATCGTGCTCGACAAGACGCCGTTCTACGCCGAGTCCGGCGGTCAGGTCGGCGACCGCGGGCAGCTGATTGCGCCGCACGGCACCTTCCATGTGTCAGACACGCAGAAAATCCAGCCCGAGGTGTTCGGCCATCACGGCGTGCTGCACACCGGCACGCTGGCGGTCGGCGATATGCTCAAAGGCCAGGTCGATACCGCCGCGCGTTCGCGCACCATGCGCAACCACTCGGCGACCCATTTGATGCACAAGGCGCTGCGCGAGGTGCTTGGCAGCCATGTCGCGCAAAAGGGTTCGCTGGTCGATGGCGAAAAGACGCGCTTCGACTTTTCGCACAATGCGCCGATGACGGCCGATGAAATCCGCCGTGTCGAATCGATCGTCAACACCGAGATTCTCGCCAATGCGGCAACCAGCGCGCGCGTGATGAAATTCGACGAGGCGGCCAAGGTCGGCGCAATGGCGCTGTTCGGCGAGAAGTATGGCGACGAAGTGCGTGTGCTCGACATCGGTTCCTCGCGTGAACTGTGCGGCGGTACTCACGTTGCGCGTACCGGCGACATCGGACTATTCAAGATCGTTGCGGAAGGCGGCGTTGCCGCCGGCATCCGCCGCGTCGAGGCGGTGACGGGCGAGGGCGCGCTGGCATTGGTGCAGCATCAGGAAGACAGTCTGCAGCAGGCGGCGGCGGCGTTGAAGGCACCGGTTGCGGAGGTGACGCAGCGCATCGGCCAGATCGTCGAAAACGTAAAGAGCCTCGAGAAGGAACTGGCCCGCCTCAAATCAAAACTCGCGTCGAGTCAGGGTGACGATCTCGCTGGCCAGGCCGCCGAGATCAAGGGCGCGAAAGTGCTGGCCGCGCAGATGGACGGCGCCGATGCCAAGGCGCTGCGCGAAGCGATGGACAAACTGAAGGACAAGCTGAAGTCCTGCGTGCTGGTGCTGGCGGCCGCCGACGGCGGCAAGGTCACGCTGCTCGCCGGCGTCAGCGCGGATCTCACCTCGAAAGTGAAGGCCGGCGAACTTGTCAACTTTGTCGCCCAGCAGGTCGGCGGCAAGGGCGGCGGCAGGCCGGACATGGCGCAGGCGGGTGGCACGGACGCGTCGAAACTGCCGCAGGCGCTCGCCTCGGTCAATGCATGGGTCGAACAGAAACTATGAAAAAACTGATCTGGATATTATTGCTTGCCGTGCAGGCCCTGCCGGTGCTGGCGGCAGAAGCGACGGCAGATGTCACCGCGACGACCGCTTCAGGCGACAAGGTGCTGCTGCATCCTAACGGGCGCTGGGAATTCATCGATGCCAAAAAGCAGACCGAGGCGAAAAAGGTCGCCGATCAGTATCCGGAAAATCAGGGCTGCCCGCCCGGTTCGCAGGGCGGCTTCTTCGGCATCGGCCGCTGTGTTCCGCCGGGCGACAAGGATTTCAACCGCGGTTCGATGGGGCGGCACTGACCCGAGGCCGGCGTTCCCTCACAACAGCGAAAGCGGCCGCCTTGTGCGGCCGTTTGTTCGTGCGGGATGGTCGTTGGCGCGGCGCAGTCGCTACACCACGGCAAAAGCAAATCCCGGTCATTGCGCGCGCGATGGATCCCCGCATCAATTACTCCATTTTCACGCCCGACCTGGTGACGACCTCCTTGTACTTGGCCAGTTCGGCGCGCTGCAATGCGCCGAATTGTTCGGGCGACATCGGATTGCGCCGCGTGCCGAGTTCGTCGAAGCGCGCGCCGACATCTTTCAATTCGAGGATGCGGTTGATTTCGGCATTGAGCTTGTTGACGATTTCCGGCGAGGTGCCGGCTGGTGCGGCCACACCGTACCAATTGGTGACTTCGAAATTCTTGATGCCAAGCTCTATCAGTGTCGGCACCTCCGGCAATTGCGCATCACGCTTCGAGGTGGTGATCGCCAGTGCGCGCATGCGGCCGCTCTGCAGGTAGGCCGACACCGACGACAGGGTGTCGAAATTCATGCCGACCTGGCCTGACAGCAGGTCAATGATGGCCGGCACGCTGCCCTTGTACGGCACGTGGACGATATCGATGCCGGTGGCGAGGCGGAACATTTCGCCGGCAAGGTGGTTGGTGCTGCCCACGCCGGGCGAGGCAAAGGTGAGCTCGCCCGGATGCGCCTTCGCCAGCGCGATCAGTTCCTTTACATTCTTCGCCGGCGTGCTCGGGCGGATGACAAGCACGTTGGGCGCGTAGCCTAGATAGGCGATATAGGCGAAATCGCGCGTCGGGTCATAAAGCGGTTTCGATGTTGCATTGGGCGCAATGGCCTGCGAGTTGACATGCGCCGTCAGCAGCGTATATCCGTCAGGGGCCGATTTGGCGACCGCGTTGGCGGCGATCATGCCGGTCGCGCCGGGGCGGTTGTCGACCACCACCTGCTGGCCCCATGCCTCGGTCAGTTTAGCGGCGACAATGCGCGTGACGATGTCGGTTCCGCCGCCAGGCGGAAAGCCGACAATGAAGCGCAATGGTTTGCCCGGATATTGCTGCGCCTGAATGCCGGCGCTGCAAAACGCCGCGACGACGAGCAGGGCGATGCGTGCGATGGTCATGCCTTCCTCCTTGAGCGGGTTTGCCGCCTCATTCAAAACCGTAAAGCCGCTGCGGATTATCGACCAGTATTTTTTTGCGTTGTTGCTCGTCCTGCGCCCAGTCGCCCAGCAGATCGGCGAGATGGCCGTCGTCGGGCATTTTTTCACGCGCGCTCGGATGCGGCCAGTCCGAGCCCCAGAGCATGCGATCGGGCGCGGTAGCGATCATTTTTTGCGCGAACGGCGCGATATCGGCGAAGGCCGGCACGTCGTCGGAAATGAAATACGGCCCCATCAGCTTGGCCCAGCAGTTATCGCGCGAAACCAGGCGCAGCAGGGCCTTGAAAGGGCCGGCTTCGAGTCCTTCGGCAGTCGAGATGCGCGCGAAGTGGTCGATCACGATGTCGATCTTCAGCGCGGCGAGTTCCTGCTCGATCTGCGGCATCACGCGCAGATCGACGTAGAACTGCAAATGCCAGCCCATCGGCCTGATGCGCTCGGCAAGTCGCGGCGCGTCGGCCAGCGTGAGCCCTTTGGTGCCTGAAGCGGTATTGATGCGAATGCCGCGAAAGCCGACAGCGTTCAGGTCTTCGAGTGCGCGGTCGCTGATATCGGCGTTGACCACGGCAATTGCCCGCAGATCGAATTGTTTTGACTTGAGCGCTTCGATGATCAGCGAATTGTCGGGGCCGTAAACCGACGGCTGCACCAGCACGCCGCGTTCGCAACCGATAATGCGCTCCATGCGGATGTAATCTGCGAGCGGATTGAGGTGCGGCACGAAGTGGGTTTTCGGCAGCAGCGGATATTGTTCCTGCGGGCCGAAGATATGCGCGTGGCAGTCGGTGGCCCCGGCCGGGAAACGTATTTTTGGTCTGCGCGCGGTGGCGACCGGTCCCGGAATGTCCGGGGCGCGTACTGACGAGGTCACGATTTCCGGTCCTTCGCCTGGCGCGCTTCGACGGTCTTCGCTTCGATCTCGTAATAGTCGTTGAGGCCGATGAGGTCTTCGACCTGCTGGCGCGAGGCGACGTAATCCGCCTGCGTCATGCCGGTGTAGTCGCCGGTCTCGCGCAGTTCGGTGAGCGCCTTCTTTAAAAAATGGAAGGCCGTGCACAACACGACCTGCGCTTCGATGGAGCCGATATAGCCCATCTGCTGCAATTCCTGGCGTGTCAGCAGCGGCCGGCCGTCGCGGTTGCCGCGGCTTTGCACGTAGACCAGCGGCAGACGGCAGACCTTCGGCGCGCGTTCGGCTTCGTCGCGCGTGCGCGGGAACAGGAGGCCGAAATCGGCGCCGACATCGGCGGCGCGGTTCAGGCGCAGGCTCGCCTCTTCAAGCCCCAGCGCGCGGCAGGTGTCGGTGCGCGCGATGACGACGAAGTCCGGGTCGCTGCGATCGCGTTCTTTGCAGGAATACTCGACCTTCTCGACAAACTCGTCGATCGGAATGCCGTGCACCACGTACTTGTGATAATGCGCGCGTTTCGGATAGAGCGCATCTTCTATATGCACGCCGGCCACGCCGCCGCGGATGAATTCGCGCATGGTGCGCATGGTGTGTATCGGCTCGCCCCAGCCCGAGCCGGCATCGGCGAGCAGCGGGATGTTTATGTTCTCGGCGATCAGGCGCGCGGGCGCAACCTGTTCGTTCATGGTCAGCAGCGGCTCGGTGACGGCGGTCGAGCCGCCGGTGACATAGCCGCCGATGTAGGCCGCTTCGAAGCCCAGCGATTCGACGAGGCGGCCGCCGATGACGTCGTAG
Source organism: uncultured beta proteobacterium (assembly GCA_903889565.1). Taxonomy (GTDB): domain Bacteria; phylum Pseudomonadota; class Gammaproteobacteria; order Burkholderiales; family SG8-41; genus PALSA-1004. The sequence continues at coordinate 56,926 of CAISYC010000016.1, read as the reverse complement.
ACCGACGGCATGTGCAGAAAGGTTTTGGCGCGCAGCAGCTTGCGCAGTTTGGTGGATTGACGTTCGATCAAGTCGGTTCTCCCGGTGCGTTGGATTGAAACGGAAAGGGCGGGCGCGGCCTTGTTGTTATGGTTGCCGCTGCTGCATTCAATTGTATGCCGACGCGCCGTTGCCTGCACGGCAGTGAGGGGGCGATGCGTTTGAAACAGGCGCAAACTGCGACCGAGTGGGACGGTTTTAGGATCGCGACTGCAATGGCTTTAGACTGGGCGCCTTGCCGCAAACACCGGAGGGGGTCAACCATGAGTAAATGCCGGATCACTGCCGTCTGGGCCGCCGCCGCGCTGTTCGCCGGCAGCGCACTCGCACAGGACACTGATGCCATGCGGTCGGTTAATCGGGCGATCGAGGCGATGGGCGGCTACAAGCTGGCCAATATTCGCGCGGTCACGATCCGCGGACGCAACAGTTCTTTCGAACCGCAGCAGTCATACCGCCCGGACGGCGATGCGATACCCGGCGGCGATTCGTCGTTCGTGACCACGCTCGATCTGGTCAACGGCCGCGCGCGCACGGAATGGGAGCGCCATCTGACAACGCCGGTGGCGCGGGTCTACACGTTCAGCGAAGTGGTCACGCCCGAGGCTGGATATGTGAAGGGCATCGATTCCAGCGGCCGCACCAGGCAAAGCCGCGACAGCAATCCGCCCCAACACACCATGTCGGGTCAGCGTCTTGCCGTGATGCTGCGCGAGTTGCAGCGCAGTTCGCCCCAACTGCTGTTTGCAATGCGCGCCGATCCGCTCGCACTGAAGACGCTGCCGGACGCCTTCGCAGGCGGCAAACGCCTCACTGCGGTTGCGTACGCGAGCGACGAGACGCGCTTTGTCGTCATGTTCGACCAGGCGAGCGGTTTGCCTGCGCGCATTCGCACCGTCGATACCGATCAGGCCTGGGGCGATATCGATTTCGACCTGATTCTGTCCGACTGGCGCGAAGTCGGCGGCGCGCAGTTCGCCTTCCACCAGATCTACACCGCGAACGAGCGCGTGGTGCTGCACCAGACTATCGACAGCATTACCTTGAATCCGCCGCTGGCAAAGGATTTGTTCGACATTCCGGCGCCGCGGCGCGCGTGCGCGCAGCCGCCGGCGACGCATGACGTCGAGTACCAATGGATCTTCCGCCGCATGCTGGCCGGCGGCCTGCTCGATACCAACGAACTCGGTTTCGATCCGCGCATGGGCGGCTTGCGCATGGAGGAGTTGGCGCCGGGAATCCAGCAGGTGGTCGGCGGTAATCCGAACAATCTGGTGGTCGAAATGAAGGACCATGTCGTGGTGTTCGATGCGCCGAACAACGAAACGCACACCGCGGCGACGCTGGCCGCCGTGCAGGCGCAATATCCTGATAAACCGGTCAAAGTGCTGGTATTGACGCACCATCACATGGATCATGCCAACGGCACGCGTGGATATGCCGCGGCGGGCGCCAAAATCATCGTCGGCGCCGGCGACGGCGCGTATATCCGCCACATGCTGGATTCGCCGCACAACGTGCGCAAGGATGCGCTGGCGAGGAAATCGCGCGCGGTCGAGGTGGTCGAGGTTGCCGGCAAACTGGTGCTGAGCGACGGCACGCGCACGATCGAGCTTTTTCGCATCGCCAACGGCCATGCCGAGGGCATGCTGATTGCCTATATACCCGATGCAAAACTTGGTTACGTCACCGACCTGTGGGCGCCGGGGCGCGACACGGAGTTCGGGTCGGCGCGCCAGCGCGCGCTGGTTGATGCCGTCGAGAAGGCCGGCATCAAGCCCGAGCGCTTTGCCGGCGGTCACGGCGCGGTGGCGTCGTACCCGGAATTCGCGGAGAAGGTGCGCGCGGCGAAATCGCCGGCGGCGTTTCAGTAGGGCAGTTGCGCGTCCGGCTTCGCCGCGAGAATGACGCGGCGGAAGTCGGCCTGTATGCGTTTGAGGGCGGCATCGTTGTCGGCTTCGAAACGCAGCACGATCACCGGCGTGGTGTTGGATGAGCGCGCAAGCCCGAAGCCATCGGCGTATTCGACGCGCAGGCCGTCAATGGTGATGATTTCGCGCGCGCCATCGAAGTGCGCGGATTTCTGCAGTTCGGCGATCAGCGCGTAGTTCTCGCCTTCATTCAGTTTGATCTGCAGTTCCGGCGTGCTGACGGCGTTCGGCAGTGCCTGCAGCAGCGCGCCCGGGTCGGCGCTGCGGCTGACGATTTCGAGCAGACGCGCGCCGGTGTAGAGACCGTCGTCGAAGCCGTACCAGCGCTCCTTGAAGAAAGTGTGGCCGCTCATCTCACCGGCGAGCAGCGCGCCGGTTTCCTTCAGCTTGGCCTTGATGAAAGAGTGGCCGGTCTTCCACATCAGGGGCGTGCCGCCGTGCTGTTCGATCCACGGTTTCAAATGGCGCGTCGATTTGACGTCGTAAATGATGGTGGCGCCGGGATTGCGCGCAAGCACATCGGCCGCATACAGCATCAACTGACGATCGGGATAGATGATGTCGCCGCGCGGTGTGACGACGCCAAGGCGGTCGCCGTCGCCGTCGAAGGCGAGGCCGATTTCGGCGTCGCCGTTCTTCAGCACGGCGATCAGGTCGCGCAGATTTTCCGGCACCGATGGATCCGGATGATGGTTGGGGAAATTGCCGTCGACTTCGCAGAACAGTTCCTGCACCGTGCAGCCGAGGCGGCGGAACAGTTCGGGCGCAGTCGCGCCGGCCACACCATTGCCGCAATCGATCGCGATTTTCAGCGGACGCGCCAGTTTGATGTCGCCGACAATGCGCGAGAGGTAGTCTGCGCGGATATCCGCTTCGCGATAACTGCCCTTGCCGCCGGCGAGCCGGCCCGTTTCGGCGCGCGCGCGCAGCGCCTGGATCGTATCGCCGGCGAGCGTTTCGCCGTCCAGCATGATCTTGATGCCGTTGTATTGCGGCGGATTGTGCGAGCCGGTGATCATGGCACCCGACAGGGTGTCGAAATGATGGGCTGCAAAGTAGAGCATGGGTGTGGCGACACGGCCGACGTCGATGACATGGACGCCGGCGGCGCGGATGCCCCGCGCCATCGCAACGGAGAGTGCGGGGCCCGACAGGCGGCCGTCGCGGCCGATGACGAGGGTGTCGCGGCCACGCTCGCGCAGTTCCGAACCGATCGCGCGGCCGATCACTTCGATGATTTCCGGTGTGAGCGTTTTGCCGACGATGCCGCGGATGTCGTAGGCCTTGAAGATTTCCGGCGGGAGTGTGGTCATGACGAAGTATTGCGCATTGAATGCCCGATTATTGCATGCACTCAGGACGCCGCTGCGAAATGGGCCAGCACGCGTTGCGGTAACCAGTCGAGATTTCCGGGTATTGCACCGCCGACAAAACCGACGTGGCCGCCAGCGGCGGGGTATTCGAGTTGCAACGACGGTGACGCCTCGTCGATCTGCGGCAATGCGATTGCAGGCAGGAAGGGATCGTTGCGCGCATTGATCACCAGCGTACGCAGCGCGATGTGCCTGAGCCATGGTTTGCTGGCCGCGCGCGTCCAGTAATCGTCGGTATCGCGAAAACCATGCAAAGGCGCGGTGACCAGATTGTCAAAGGCGCGCAGCGTGTCGGCGGCAAGCAGGCGCTCGCGGTCGAACAGGCCGGGAAAACGCGCGAGCTTTGCCAGCGCCTTTTGTTTCAGCGTGCGCAGAAAGTTGTGCGTGTAGACAAGATTGAAGCCGCGGTCGAGCGCATTGCCGGCCGCCATCAGATCGAGCGGCGCCGACACCGCGACGGCCGCATCGATCACCGACTGCGCGGCGCTGTTTTGTTCGCCCAGCCATTTGAGCAGCGCGTTGCCGCCGAGCGAAACGCCGCAGGCGTAGAGCGGCGCAGCAGCTGTTGCGCCGCGCAGACGGCGCAGGATCCAGTCGATTTCCGTGCTGTCACCCGAATGGTAGGCGCGCGGCAGACGGTTGGGCTCGCCGCTGCAGCCGCGGAAATGCACCACCACGCCGCTCCAGCCGGCGTCGCGCACCGCCGCCATGATCGATTGCGCATAGTGGCTGCCGGAATTGCCTTCGAGGCCGTGGAACAGCACGACAAGCGGTTGATCCGTTGCGGCAGAAGTCGTCTTGACCCAGTCGAGATCGATGAAATCGCCGTCCGGCGTGTCCCAGCGTTCGCGCCGATAAATCACGCGCGGCCGCGGCGCGGCGACGGATGCATAGATGGTTTGCAGGTGGCCGCCGGGCAGCCAGCGCGGGGGGCGATAGGTTGCCGCTGATGCAGCGTTCATCGCAGGGCGATCAGGCAAACCCGTAGAGCTGCGCCGGATTGTCGACCAGTACGCGTTCGAGCGTGGCGGCATCGCCCGTCCATTCACACACGAGGTCGAGCAGGTCGCCGTCGTTGGGCATGTGGCCGTCCCAGATCGGATGCGGCCAGTTGCTGCCCCACACCACGCGGTCAGGGCGCGCGGCGAGCAACGCCTGCGCGAGCGGTTTCATATCGGCATAGGCCGGCGCACCACTATCGGACAAGCGGTAAAAGCTCGACAGCTTGACCCAGCAGTCGTTGCGCTGCCTGAGGATGCGCAGCAGCGCCTGAAAGCCCGGCGCGTTGACGCCCTCGTTGCCGCGCACGCGGCCGAGATGGTCGAACACGATCGCGGTCGGATGATCGAGCAGTTGCTGTTCGAGCGTGGCGATTTCAGCAACCTTGTCGACATGCAGTTGCACATGCCAGCCGAAGGGCTTGATGGTTTTGGCGATGACGCCGAGAAACTCGGGGCCGCCGTAGCCTTTTACCATGGTCGACAGGCGCACGCCGCGCATGCCGCCGTCGTGCAGTTTGCGGATATCGCTTTCTTTGGCATCCGGCGCGACGCCGGCCACACCGCGCGCGCGCTGTTGCCCCAGCTTGGCAATGAGATCGAGCGTCAGCGTGTTGTCGAAACCGTAGGTGCTGGCGTTGACCTGCACCATGCGCTCGATGCCCAGCGTGGCGCTCATGCGCAGGTAATCGTCGAGCGTGCACAGCGGCGGCGTGTAGCTGCGCAGCGGCGTGAGCGGATATTTCGTCTGGTCTTCGAACACGTGGCAATGGCAGTCGATCGCGCCGGCGGGAATCGCGTGGCGGGGCTTGCGCGGTTGCGGATCGGGGCCCTGGCACAGCGGCGGCTGGCCGGTAAAGGTCGGATGGCTCATGAGTTGTTCCGGTTTTTCGCGCGCCTGGAGGCGGCGTGTTCACTGGCGAAATGAAGGATCGATGCGGTCGAGTTTGCGCAGCAGCGCCGGCCATTCCATCAGGCCCCAGCGCCGGCGTGTGGTCGGCGCATAGCTGTGCCGGGTGTGGCGCACGACTTCGTCGGGCGGCAGGCGGATTTCGGCATTGCATGACAGCGTCATCACTTGCAGCTGGCAGGCGCGCTCGAGGCGGAACATGCTGTTGAAACATTCCGGAATCGAGGTGCCGACGGTCAACAGGCCATGGTTGCGCAATACCATCGCTTCGCGGTCGCCGAGATCGGCCACCAGGCGCGCGCGTTCGTCGAGATTGAGCGCGGGGCCTTCGTAGTCGTGATAGGCGATTTCGGCAAAGCGCATCGAACTCTGCGCGATCGGCAGAATGCCCTGTGTCATTGCCGACACCGCCATGCCGGCCAGCGTGTGGGTGTGGATCACGCAATCGACATCGGGGCGCGCGGCGTGCACGGCGCTGTGGATCACGTAACCGGCGCGGTTGACATCGTAATCGCTGGCATTGAATAAAACGTCGCCATTGATATCGACCTTGATCATCGACGAGGCGGTCATCTCCTCGTAGAGCATGCCGTACGGGTTGATGAGGAATTCGTCATGCCTGCCCGGCACACGCGCCGAGATGTGGTTGGCCACCATCTCGGTCATGCCGAATTCCGCCATCAGCCGGTAGCAGGCGGCAAGGTTTACGCGTGTTGCCCATTCCTCCTCGCCGACCTGCGCGCGCACGCTGCGCGGTTTTCTGCTGGCGGGGCTTTTTTTCCCACCCGCGCCGCCGGCTCCGCGTTTGCGCGCGACCGCCATCCCTTATTTCTTGAGGCCGGCGGCGGCGCTGGTGCCGGCGATCTTGCCGAACACCGCGCCCGAGGTGAGGCCGGTGCCGCCCGGATAGTTGTGATAGAAGATGCCGCCGACGAGTTCGCCCGCCGCATAGAGACCGCGGATCGGCTGGCCCGCGGTGTCCTCGACCTGGCCGCGGTTTTCTTCGTGCGTGCTGATCTTGAGTCCGCCGAAGCTGAAGGTCACACCGCAGGTCACGCCATAGGCTTCGAATGGCGCTTCATCGATCGTATTGGCCCAGTTGGTCTTGTCGACCTTGAGGCCGATGGTGCGGCGGCCGTCCTTGATCGCCGAGTTGTACGGAATCTGCGTCTGCACCGCCTTGTTGTATTCCTTGATTTCGCGAAGTGCGTTTTCGGCATTGACGCCTTCGAGCTTGGAGACCAGGTCTTCAAGCGTGTCGGCGCGCACCTTGGTCACGCGCTTGATGCGATATTCGTCGCGCAATGAGGGAATGATTTTTTTATCGAAAATCTGCCATGCGAACATGCCGGGCTGGCGCAGGATCACCGAGCCGTATTTGGCGTAGGTGTAGTTGCGGAAGTCGGCGCCTTCATCGACAAAACGCTCGCCGTCGGCATTGATCATGATGCCCCAGGGGTAGCTGTGCTTCTGAAAAGCATCGCCGACCTCGAGGTCGCCGAAGGGCGGCGCATTCATGTCCCAGCCCACCGCGTGGCAGCCCGACCAGTGGCCGTAGGGCTGCGCGCCGATGTCGAGCGCCATCTTGATTCCCGCACCCATGTTGAATCGTGTGCCGCGGACTTTGGCCAAATCCCAGGTCGGACCGAGGTAGCGCGCGCGCATCTCGGCACTTGATTCGAATCCGCCGCAGGCAATGATCACCGCCTTGGCGCGGATGTCGATCATGCGGCCCTTCTGCCTGGCCTGCACGCCGCAGACCGCGCCGTCGTCGGTGGTGAGCAGCGAGATCGCCGGGGTTTCGTAAAAAATCTTGATGCCTTCGCGCGCGCAGGCCTTGTGTTCGTTTTCGACGAGGCCCTGGCCGCCGCCCCAGGTTTCGGCCGCGAGCCCGCCCCAGAATTTGTATTTGTTGCCGATCTTGTGCGACTGGCGGCCGTAGCTGGCCTGAAAGCGCACGCCCTTGTTCGCCAGCCAGACAATCGTTTCATAGCTGCGGGTAATCAGCAGTTCGCACAGCTCGGGGTCGGTGCGGTACTGCGTGATGCGGCCCATGTCGTCGTAGTACTGGTCGGCGGTATAGGTGCCGTAGTCGTGCAGCTTCATCTCTTCCGGCGTGAGGTCGAGGATCACCTTCGACAGCTCTTCCACATTGTTGAAGACGAAACGCATCAGGCCGCCGGTATAGCGGCTGTTGCCGCCGCATTCCTCGATGGGCGCCGATTCCAGCATGATCACGCTGGCGCCGCCTTCGCGCGCCGCGAATGCCGCGCAGGCCGCGGCGTTGCCGGCGCCGATCACGATTACGTCAGGATTGCCGAATGCTGCAGTTTGGTCAGTGCTCATGCTGTCCTCTTCATCAATCGTTGTTGCCGTTGGTAGCGTTCGTACGATAGGGTCCCGGCGCGGATTGCCGCGAGCGGATGCCAGGCGGGGATGAGGGATTATACCGCCGCGGATGCGGCGTTGCAGGGCGCGGCGCGCGTGGACCTAATGCAGAACCTTGCGCCGCTTGGTATCGCCGTCGGGGTTGGCCGGTGCCGGCGAAGCGTGATGCGCAAACATGCGCCAGCCCTGTTCGGTGCGCATGTAGATGTTGGTCGCCACCACCGGATGGCGCGCCTGCGATTCGCCGACCACCGCGATCTGTTCGTAGACGCTGTGCACCGCGACCGTCATGCCGCCGGCAGTGCGCAAATGGCGCAGGCGCACGCGCAGGGTGGTGCCGCCGGCGAAGATCTGCCGCCAGGCTTCGCGCACCTGCTCGACGCCTGAGAGCCGCATGCCGCCCGGATGCACGCAGACGATGTCGTCGTCGTCGGCCCACACCGCCATCATCGCGTCGAGGTCGGCTTTTTCCAGCGCTTCGTAAAACGCGGTTTCGGCATCCTGCGCAGTCATGAAGAGCACGTTTTTCATGCGGCCTCCGTGATTTCGCGCCACACCGTGTCGGGGGTGAGCTGGCGCATGCAGTTGAAGTGACCGAGCGGACACTCGCGTTCGAAGCAGGGGCTGCAGTCGATGTCGATTTTGACCACGCGCGCGCGCGCCGACAGCGGCGGCGTGAAGGCGGGGCTGCTCGAACCGTAGAGCGCGGTCAGCGGGCGATCGAGCGCGGCGGCGACATGCATGAGTCCGGAGTCGTTGCTGACGACATGAGTCGCGCAGGACATCAGGTCGATCGCCTCGGCCAGAGAAGTTTTGCCGCACAGGTTGACGCCGATGCCGTTGGCGGCGGCGACAATCGCCGCGCCGCATTCGGCGTCTTTCGGCGACCCCGCGATCCACACCTGCCAGCCGTTGGCGGCGAAGCGCTGCGCCAGCGCGCCGAAAAAGTCGGCCGGCCAGCGTTTGGCCGGGCCGTATTCGGCGCCCGGGCACAACACGGCAATGCGCGGCGTAAAAGTGAGGCCGAGTTTTTTCAGCGTGGCGTCGCGCGCGGCAGCATCAACCTTGAGCGCAAGCGGCGCGATCGGGCGCAGTGTCGAGACGCCGGCGTCCTCGGCCAGCGCGGTGAAACGCTCGACCATCAGTGGCAGCGCCTGTTTGTCGAGCCGGCGCGCATCGTTGACAAGACCGTAGCGCGCCTCGCCGGTGTAACCGGTGCGCCGCGGAATGCCGGCCAGCCACGGGATCAGCGCCGACTTGAATGAATTCGGCAGCACGATTGCCTGCGTGTAGTGCTGCGCGGCGAGCCGGCGCGCCAGCGCATAACGCCGTCCGAGCGCCAGTTCGCCGTGCGCGAACGGAAGATCGTGCACGGCGGCGACCTCCGGCATGCGTTCGAACACCGCGCGCGTCCACGGCGGCGCCAGGAGTTCGATCACTGCGCTGGCGTGGCGCTCGTGCAGGCGTCGCAGCAGCGGCTGCGCCAGCACGGCATCACCCACCCACGAGGGGGCAACGATCAGGATTTTTTGCCGGTCCGGCATGCGGGTGCCGCGTCAGTCGCGGAGGGTCGGAGCCGTGTGCGGCCGCTGTCTCGCCGGCGACCGGATCAAGCGGGGCACCGGCGCGGCGGCGCCGCGCTCAGTGATGCGCGGCGCCGGCGCCGCCCTTGAGGTTGTAACGCGTGCCGCAGTAGGGGCACAACGCAGTGCCGGTTTTCTCGATCGGCAGGAACACGCGCGGATGCGCGTTCCACAACAGCATCGACGGGGTCGGGCAATGCAGCGGCAGATCCGCGGCGGTGACTTCGATTTCGCGCTGTTTGTTCTCGGTCTGGCTCATGGGCGGCTCACTTGGCGACCGGCGCGAGCCAGTTGCTGTATTTGCTGTTCTTGCCGTTGACGACATCGAAGAAGGCTTTTTGCAATCGGGCGGTGATCGGACCGATCTTGCCGCTGCCGATCATGCGGCCATCGACTTCACGGATCGGCGTTACTTCGGCGGCGGTGCCGGTGAAGAACGCTTCGTCGGCAATATAGAGGTCGTCGCGCGTGATGCGGCGCGCCGACACCGTGTAGCCCATTTCTTCGGCAAGCGTGATGATCGAGCCGCGCGTGATGCCGATGAGGGCACTGGTCAGTTCCGGCTCATAAATCTTGCCGTCCTTGATCATGAACAGATTCTCGCCCGAGCCCTCGGCGACGAAACCATCGACGTCGAGCAGCAGGCCCTCGTCATAACCGTGTTCGGTGGCTTCGAGGTTGGCCAGGATCGAATTGGCATAGGTGCCGGAATACTTGGCGCGGCACATCGAGACATTGACGTGATGGCGCGCATACGACGAGGTCTTGACGCGGATGCCTTTTTCCAGCGCCTCGGGACCGAGGTAGGCGCCCCACGGCCATGCCGCGATTGCCACGTGCACGCTCGCCCCCTTCGGCGACACGCCCATCTTTTCCGACCCGTAGAATGCGATCGGCCGGATGTAGCAGGACTCGAGCTTGTTCTCGCGCACCACCTCTTTGTGTGCCGCCATGAGCGTCTCCCGGTCGTACGGGATTTTCATCATGTAGATGTGCGCCGAGTTGTAGAGCCGGTCGGTGTGTTCCTTGAGACGGAAAATGGCGGTGCCGGCGTCTGTCTTGTAGGCGCGCAGGCCCTCGAACACGGCCAGACCGTAATGCAGCGAATGCGTCAGTACGTGCGTGTTGGCATCGCGCCACGGCACCAGCTTGCCGTCATACCAAATGTGACCGTCGCGGTCGGCCATCGACATCGCCGGATGCTCCCATGTTTGATTCGGAAGCGCTGATTTTAGCGTATTTCGCCGTGCGCCGCGCCGTCCGCCGGCGGCGCCGATCCAAGCGCGCAGTTCCTTGACCGCAAAGCGGATTGCTGTAACATCGCCAATTCCGCACGGGGCGACGCAAACCGGGTTCGCCGTTGCCTTGAACAGAGGCGGTGTCCGCCGGCCAGCCAGCGCGCGCCCCCACCACTGACAGGATTCACGTATTCATGGTTGCAGCCGCTGACAGATTGCTAGGCCGGATTAGCGCGCGCATCATCAGCCCGGACGACAGCGACGAACAGAAGCTGCACAAGACCCTGCTGATTTTTGCCTGCGGCCTGATGGGCGCGGCGGCCATGCTGTGGCTGGTGATCTACCATTTGATGGGCATCAAGTATTCCGCCACGGTGCCGCTGGTCTACCTGCTGGTATCGGCGACCACGCTCGGCATCTACATCTGGAACCTGAATTTTGAGTTTTTCCGCTTCGCCCAGACCAGCCTGTATCTGTTCGTGCCGTTCATCATGCAGTGGTCGATCGGCAGCTATGTAACCTCGTCGGGCGTCATGCTTTGGGCATTGCTGGCGCCGATCGGTGTCATGATCTTCCAGGGACCGAAGGAGTCGGTGCCGTGGTTCTTCGCCTACATCGTCATGACGGCGGTGTCGGGATTTTTCGATTATTACCTCGCCTACGGCGCCGACAAGGCGACCGGCCTGCCGCTGCAGACCATCGCGGTGTTCTTCGTGCTCAATTTCGCCGCGATGTCCACCATCGTCTACCTGCTGGTGGTCTATTTCGTGCGCGAAAAAGACCGCCTCAAGGATGCGCTCGACCGCGAGCATAACGCGCTGCAGGCCGAGCAGCAGCGCTCCGAGCAGCTCCTGCTCAACGTGTTGCCCGGCCATATTGCGGAACGCCTGAAGCACGAAAAAGGCGTCATTGCCGACAGTCTCGCCGATTGCACCGTGATGTTTGCCGATCTGACCGATTTCACGCGGCTTGCCGAGGAAATGCCGCCGCGCGAAATGCTCGATCTGCTGAATGAAATCTTTTCGTGGTTCGATAATCTCGCCGACAAGTACGGCCTCGAGAAAATTAAGACCATCGGCGACGCTTACATGGTGGCCGGCGGTTTGCAGGACCACAGCGCCCAGTACACCGAGGGTATCGCGCTGATGGCGCTGGAGATTCGCGATCAAATGCCGCAGCGCAAGACCCGCTCCGGCCGCCCGCTCGGCATGCACATCGGCATCGGTACCGGTCCGGCCGCCGCCGGCGTGATCGGCGTGCACAAGTTCATTTACGATCTGTGGGGCAACACCGTCAACATCGCCAGCCGTCTCACCACGGAAGCGACCACCGGCGGCATTCTGGTCGATGTCGCGACCTACCGCCGTTTGCGCGGCCAGTACCAGTTCGAAGGCCCCGAGCCGCTGACGGTGAAGGGGCATCGCGAGATCACCGCCTACCGTCTGCTCGGGCCGTTGCCCAAGTAAGCCCCGCGCGCGGCATTACGTTGCCGCGGCTTCTCCCAGCACAGTCCGCCACAGCGTCTGCACCGCCGCGATCTCGCCGCGCAGTTCGCCGGCATCGACGCGTGCATAGCGGTCGCCCTGCAGGCGCAGCGCATGCTGCAGCTGGCGCAGCCGGCGGTAGGCATCATGCACTGCCAGCGCCTGCTGACTGTCGATCAAGCCGAGCGAGGCGGCGAGCTTGAGCAGGGCGAGATTGCCGATATTGCCGGTCAGCGCGGCGTCACGGTGGGCGAAGCCGAGCACCAGGTACTGCACGATGAATTCGACATCGATCAGGCCGCCGCGGTCGTGCTTGATGTCGAAGCGGCCGCTGTTGTTGGGGTGGCCGTCTAGCATGGTCCGGCGCATGCCGGCGATTTCCTCGCCCAGCTTCGCGATGTCGCGTTCGCGCCGCAGCACTTCGACGCGAATCGTCTCGAATTGCGCGCCGAGCGCGCGGTCGCCGGCGACGAAGCGCGCGCGCGTCAGCGCCTGATGCTCCCACACCCAGGCGTGATTGCGCTGGTATTCGGCGAAGCCGTCGATCGGGCTCACCAGCAGGCCGCTGGCGCCGTCGGGGCGCAGGCGCAGATCCGTTTCGTAGAGCACCCCGGCCGGCGTCACGCTCGACAGCGCGCTGTTCATGCGCTGGGCGAGACGCGCGTAGTTGACCGGTGCCTCGGCGGCGGCGTCCTCGTGCAGAAAAATCAGATCGAGGTCCGAGGCGTAGCCGAGTTCCTTTCCACCCAACTTGCCGTAGGCGACGATGATGAAGCGCGGCTCCGCGCAATGCCGCGCCGGCAGGTCGCGCCAGGTCACGCGCAGCGTCTCGGCGAGAATCAGATCAGCCAGCGCCGAGAGTTCGTCGGACAGCCGCTCGAGCGGCAGTTCGCCGCCGAGATCGCGCGCAAGCAGATGCAGCGTCTGCGCGTGCTTGAAATGGCGCAGCGCATCCATCTCGCGTTCGCGCTCGCCGGTCGCCTGCGCAAGCTGCTGTTCCAGCATCGCCGCCAGCCGCGGCCAGTCGTTGTCCGCGTGCATGTCGCGCGAATCAAGCAGTTCGTCGAGCAGGATCGGGTGGTGCGCCAGATAATCGGCCGCCCACGGGCTGGCGCTGGCGAGCACAGCGCCGCGCGCGATCGTTTGCGGATATTGCAGCAGCAGCGCGAGATAGGATTCGCGCCGGCTGATGCTCTCGATCAAATGCAGCATGCGTTCAAGCGTCACGTCCGGGTTGGCGCAGCGCGCGGCCTCTTCGGCGACCAGCGGAATCAGCCGCGCCATCCGCGCGTGGCTGGCCTCCGGCATTTGGCGCACGCGGTTGCTGTTGCGCAGGGCGGCGATAGCGGCCAGCGCGCGCGCCGGTTCTGCATAACCCAGCGCAATCAGGCGGGCGCCCAGAGCTTCGGCGTCGGCGCCCTGCCAGAGGCCGGCGAGCGGGTGTTCGTCGCTGCGCGAGTCGGCGAAAATGCCGTCAAAGTGGCGTGTCACGTTGGCGCGGTGGGCATCGAGTTCGCCGCGCATCGTCGCGTAGTCCGCGGTATCCATGGCGTCTGCGATCAGCGCGCGGTCGGCATCATTCTGCGGCAGCGACTGCGTCTGCTTGTCGTCGAGGTACTGCAGGCGGTGTTCGAGTTTGCGCAGGTAGCTGTATGCCTGCATCAACTCGTCCACCGCGGTAGACGGCAACAGATTGCGCGCGGCGATCAGCGGCAGCACTTCGAGCGTGGGCATGATGCGCAGCGCGCTGTCGTGGCCGCCGCGCACCAGCTGGAACAATTGCGTGATGAATTCGATTTCGCGGATGCCGCCGGGACCGAGCTTGATGTTGTCCTGCATGTCGCGCCGCTCGACCTCGCGGCGCACCTCCTGATGCAATTCGCGCAGCGACTCGAAGGCGCTGTAATCAAGATGGCGCCGGTAGACAAAGGGTTGCGCCAGCGCCGCCAGTTCCGCCGCGCGGTCGCCGCAGAGGACGCGGCCCTTGATCCACGCGTAACGCTCCCACTCGCGGCCCTGGGTGATGAAATAATTCTCCAGCATGCCGAAGCTGCAGGCGAGCGGGCCGTCCGCGCCGAGCGGGCGCAGGCGCATGTCGACGCGAAAGACAAAGCCGTCGGCGGTGCTTTCGTTGAGGATCGTGATCAGCCGGCGCGACAGCCGGATAAAGTATTCATGATTGCTGAGCGGTCGCGGGCCGTCGGTCTCGCCGTCCTCCGGATAAGCGAAGACGAGATCGATGTCGGAGGACACGTTGAGTTCGCGTCCGCCGAGCTTGCCCATGCCGATGACATGCAGGTGCTGAGGCCGGCCGCTCTCCGTGCCCAGCGGCGTGCCGCAATCGGCGGCGAGACGCCGTTCGATATGGCTCACTGCGCGCTCGATCGAAACTTCGGCCAGCGCAGTGATCGTCGCCACCACCTCGGCGAGCGTGGCGAGCCCGCCGAGATCGCGCGCGATCAGGCGCAGCATGACGTGCTTGCGCAGGGTGCGCAGCGATCGCATCAATTCCGCGTCGTCGCCGGCGTTGTCCACGACGCGCGCGCGCATGCCTGCGGCGCCGATCGCGCCGGCAAGCTCGGCCGCGGTCAACAGCGCCGGCTCGGCCGCGAGCACGCGCCGCGCGTAGCGCGAAAGGGTTTGCGCGCGCTCGATCAAGCTGTCATCCGAGGCCGCCGCCGAGCCGTTATGGGCAGACATTTCAGGTTACAATCAGGAAATAAATCATTATGTTGCCTCAATTTCAGGAATTCTAGCGCGCGCCGTGCCCGTTATCCCAATTTTCAGATGGTTGGGGGTCAGTACGCTGTGGGCTTACCGTGTGGTGAGCTGGGCGCTGCTGATTCTCAGCTTCGTTTTTGCGCTGATCGTGTGTGGCGTGCGGTTCTGGCTGCTGCCCAATATCGAACAGTATCGCGAACCGATCGCGCAGAATCTGACGAAAGCCGTCGGTCAGCGCATTACCATCGGCAAGCTCGAAGGACGCTGGAGCGGCGTCAATCTTCAGTTGACACTGAGCGATCTGGCAATCTACGACAAGGCCGGCGTGCCCGCGCTCAAACTCGAGCGCGTCAGCAGCGTGTTGTCGTGGTGGTCGCTGGTGAACTGGGAGCCGCGTTTCGATTCGCTCGGCATCGAAGGCCCTGACCTCGACATCCGGCGCGATGAGCACGGCGTGATCTCCGTCGCCGGCATGGAGATGAGCAAGAAGGTCGATGGCGGCGGCCTCTCGGACTGGCTGCTGCGGCAGGACGAGATCACCATTCGCGGCGCCACCATCCGCTGGAACGACGCCTTGCGCGGCGCGCCGCCGCTGGCGCTGACCAGCGTCGATTTCCGCCTCGACAATTCCGGCTCGCACCACCGCTTCGGCCTGCGCGCGGTGCCGCCGGAAAAACTGGCGACTCCGCTCGACGTGCGCGGCGACCTGACCGGCCGCACCGTCGATACGCTGGCGCAATGGAACGGTCAGGTGTTCGTGCAGCTCGATTACACCGATATCGCGGGCTGGCGCGAATGGATCGATTTCCCGGTGTATTTTCCGCACGGTGTCGGCGCCCTGCGCGTGTGGGCGGGGTTGACCAACGGCGAGCCTTCGGAAATCACCGCCGATGTGCAGCTCGCCCAGGTCAAGACCCAACTCGGCCGCGATCTCGGCGATCTGCAGCTTGATGAACTGAAAGGCCGCGTCGGCTGGAAACAGATCGACGGCGGTTTCGAGGTGACGACTTCCAAGCTCGGCATGTCGACCAGCGCGATGACGCTGCAACCGATGGATCTGCTGCTGCGCTACCGCGCGGGCGCCGGCGGCAAGCCGGCGCGCGGCGAATTGCAGGTCAATGCGCTCGATTTCGAACCGCTGTTCGCATTTGCAGACCACCTGCCGATCAACGCCGAACTGCGCCGCGAACTCGATATCTACGCGCCGCGCGGCAGCCTTTACGACGTGGCGGTCAAGTGGAACGGCGAGTGGCCGCAGCCCGCGCAATACAGCGTGAAGGCGCGCTTCGTCAATCTGGGCATCAATGCGGTGGGCAGCAAACCCGGTTTCAAGGGCGTCAGCGGGCAAATCGACGGCAGCGAAAAGGGCGGCACGCTCTATCTGAACACCCAGAACGCCAACGTCGATCTGCCGTTGCTGTTCGGCGACAAACTCGCCCTCGACGTGCTGACCGCGCAGGTCGGCTGGCAACGCGACGGCGCGCAGTACGACATCAAGTTGAACACGGTGGCGTTTTCCAATGCCGATCTGTCGGGCAGCATCAGCGGCAGCTATCAGACGGCCGCCGAGGGCCGTGGCACCGCGGATATCACCGGCAGCTTCACGCGTGCCGAGGCAATGAGCGTTGCGCGCTACCTGCCGCTGCAGGTGCCTGAACACACGCGGGAGTGGCTGCAGGGCGCGTTTCACGGCGGCAGTTCGAAAGACGTCAAGCTGCGTTTGCGCGGCAACCTCAACGAGTTTCCCTTCCCCGAGGGGCGCGGCGGCCTGTTCGAGGTGGCGGCGCGCGTCAACGGCGGCGTGCTCGACTATGCGCCGAACTGGCCGCGCATCGAAAACATCGAGGGCGACCTGACCTTTCGCGGCCGTCGCATGGATATCATCGTGCGCGAGGGGACGATCCTGGGGGCGAAAGTGGCGCGCGTGCGCGCCGAGATTCCCGATGTGTTGGCGCCGCCGCGCGTGCTCACCGTCAACGGCGAGGCCGAGGGGCCGACCGCGGAATTTCTCAATTTCATCGAGAAGAGCCCGGTCTCCGGCATGATCGAACATTTCACCGCCGGCATGCGCGCCGAGGGCGCCGGCAAGCTGTCGCTGAAATTGACGATTCCGCTGGGCAACCCGCACGACACCAAAGTCTCCGGCGTCTACCAGTTTTTGAATAATTCGATCGACAGCAGCGAGGCGTACTTTCCGGCCGCCGAACAGCTGAACGGGCGTCTTGAGTTCAGCGAATCCGGCCTGCGTATTTCAAACGCCACGCTCAATATCCTCGGCGGTCCGGCCAGCATCAACGCGGGCTCCCTGCGCGACGGCAGCACGCGCATCAGCATCGGCGGTCGCGTTAACATGGACAACTTCCGGCGCAGCACCAGTTCTTTCATCGCGCAGGCGCTTAACGGCACCACCGACTGGCGCGCCACCGTGCTGTTGCGCAAGCAGTTCGCCGATTTCGTGCTCGAATCGTCGCTGCAGGGCGTAGCCTCCAGCCTGCCGGCGCCGTTTGCCAAGGCAGCGGCCGAAGCGCTGCCGTTGCGGCTCGAGCGCGTGGTGTCGAGCGCGCAGCAGGACCGGCTCAATTTTTCGATCGGCAATATTCTTGCCGCGCAGTTGCAGCGGCGGCGCGACGGCACAGCCAGCGTGTTCGAACGCGGCGCGATCAATTTCGGCGGCGCGGTGCCGGCAGCGGCGCCCGACCGTCGCGGCGTGTGGGTTACCGGCAATCTGAAGAGTCTCGATCTCGATCAGTGGCTGGCGCTGTTCAAGGGCGCGCAGGGCGGCGCACCGCAGGTCGATCTGGCCGGGATCGATGTCAAATTCGGCGGGCTTGACGTGCTGGGCCGCCATTTCAACGATCTCGCCGTGACGGGCACCGCGCAGGGCGGCAACTGGCAGACTTCGCTGGTCGGCCGCGAACTGCTCGGCGAAGTGGCGTGGCGCGGACAGGGGCGCGGCAAGATCACCGCACGCATGAAAAATCTGGTCATACCGGCGTCCACCGCGGGGCCGGCGGTGTTGACGGCAAACGGCAAAGAGGCGCCGAACGAACTGCCCGCGCTCGATATCGTCGCTGACCAGTTTCAGATCGGAAAAATCAGCCTTGGCAAACTTGAAATCGCGGCGCAGCAGGAAGGGCAGGACTGGAAAATCGAACGCCTGCAAATCGTCAATCCGGATGCGACATTTCAGGCCGACGGCCGCTGGCAGTCGTGGCTGGCGCAGCCGGGCACCTCGCTCAACAACGTGAAGCTTGACGTCAACGACATCGAAAAATTTCTGGTGCGCATGGGTTATCCGGCCGGCATCCGTCGCGGCACCGGCAAACTCAAGGGCGCGCTGTCCTGGGCCGGCAATCCGGCGGCGATCGATTATGCGACGCTGTCGGGCAATTTCAATTTCAGCGCGAGCAAGGGCCAGTTCGTCAAACTCGATCCCGGTGTCGGCAAACTGCTCGGCATTTTGAGTCTGCAATCGTTGCCGCGCCGGCTCTCGCTCGATTTTCGCGATATTTTCAGCGAAGGCCTGGCCTTCGACGAAATCGTCGGCTCGGTCGATGTCAAACGCGGCGTTGCCACCACCGACGATCTGCGCATCGACGGGCCGGCGGTGCGGATCAATATGAGCGGTGACGTCGATCTCAATGCGGAAACGCAGAAATTGCGCGTCAAGGTCCTGCCCAGCGTGTCGGACAGCCTGTCGGTCGCCGGCGCGCTGGTGGCGGGGCCGGTCGCCGGCATCGCCGCGTTCGTTGCGCAGAAACTGCTCAAGGACCCGATCAACCAGATGGCGTCGCACGAGTACAGCGTGACGGGCACCTGGGCCGATCCGCAGGTAGCCAAGGTCGATGCGGCGCCGGCTACGCAAGCCGACAAGGCGGGCAGATCGAAATGAGACCCTTGCGGAGTCACGTTGCGGCGTTGTTGTTTTTCGCGGCGGCGACCGCGCTGGCGGATGATCTGCCGACAGTGGCACCGGAGTTGTGGGATCGCCCGCGCTCGGCGCGCGCGGTGCTCGAGCAGCCGGCAGTGCGTGACGCGATCCGCGCCCATCTTGCCGCACCGGGTTCACGTATTGTGATTCATCACGGATACGGCCAGAATCCGCTGTTGCAGGCCGAGGAGTTGCGCGCCTGGCTGATGACGCTGGCGGTGGACGCCGCGCGCATCAGTCTGATCAACGACGTGAAGCCCGGCGAATCGCTTAAAATCGAAGTCGTCAAATGAGTGCCAAACCCCCATCCTCTTTCGGCCGCGCGCGGCCGTCCACACCCGCCGGCCCCGCCGCGCCGGCGCCGGTCGTGCGCGTTGCCGCGGTGCAGATGGCATCGGGCCCCAAGGTCAGCGCCAACCTGAATGAGGCGCGGCGGCTGATTGCGAAAGCGGCTGCCGACGGGGCGCAACTGGTCGCCTTGCCCGAATACTTCGCCATCATGGGCATGCACGAAACCGACAAGGTCAAGGTGCGCGAAGCCGACGGCAAGGGGCCGATCCAGCAGTTTCTCGCCGACACCGCGCGCGAGCACAAAATCTGGCTGATCGGTGGCTCGATACCGCTCGAGTCCGCCGATCCGAAAAAAGTCCGCAACAGCTGTCTCGTGTATGACGACAAGGGCAGACGCGTCGCGCGTTACGACAAGATTCACCTGTTCGGCTTCAACATGGGCGACGAGCAATATTCCGAGGAACGCACGATCGAGCATGGCGACAGTGTGCAGGTGGTCGATGTGCCGTTCGGCCGCATCGGCCTGTCGATCTGTTACGACCTGCGTTTCCCTGAACTCTATCGCGCGATGAAGGACGTTGATCTGATCGTGGTGCCGTCCGCGTTCACCGAAACCACCGGCAAGGCGCACTGGGAGACGTTGATCCGCGCGCGCGCGATCGAGAATCTTGCTTACGTGCTGGCGCCGGCGCAGGGCGGCTATCATCTGAACGGGCGCGAAACTCACGGCGACAGCATGATCGTCGATCCCTGGGGCGTGGTGCTTGACCGCCTGCCGCGTGGCTCCGGCGTGGTCAGTGCCGGCATTAATCCGGCCTATCTGAAGCGTCTGCGGCAGAGCCTGCCGGCGCTCAAGCATCGCGTACTGCACCGCATCTGATTGCGTTGCGGTCCTTGCATCCGCGCGCGGCCGCCCCATATACCCAACAGTCACCGCAGGAACTTCATGAACAGCCCGACCGAAATCCGCACTGCCACCGCCGAAGAGGTGTTTGCGACCGCGCAGGCCACGCTGCTCGAGCCGCACGCTCTCGATCACCATGCGCTCGAACAGGTGTTCGGCGAACTGCTTGCGCACAAGGTCGATTACGCTGACCTCTACTTTCAATACAGCCGCAGCGAGGGCTGGAGCCTCGAAGAGGGCATCGTCAAATCGGGCAGTTTCAACATCGATCAGGGTGTCGGCGTGCGCGCCGTCACCGGTGAAAAAACCGCCTTTGCCTATTCCGACGACATTAGTCTCGCCGCCCTGACCTCGGCGGCGCAGGCCACCCGCGCGATCGCGCGCCAGGGCGGCGATGCGGCCACGCAAATCGCGCGTCGCAGCGGCGGTCACGATCTCTACGTGCCGCGCGATCCGCTGGTCAGTCTTGATGATGCAGCCAAAGTTGCACTGCTCGAAAAAATCGAACGCAAGGCGCGCGCGCTGGATCCGCGTGTCACGCAGGTGATGGCGAGCCTCGCCGGCGAATATGAAGTGGTGATGGTGGCGCGCAGCGACGGCGTGACGGCGGCGGATGTGCGTCCGCTGACCCGCATGTCGCTGCAGGTGATCGTCGAACAGGACGGCCGCCGCGAGCAGGGCGGCGCGGGCGGCGGCGGGCGCTTCGATTACGCCTATTTCACCGAGGCCATGCTCGACGATTACGCGAGGAAGGCGGTCGAGCAGGCGCTGACCAATCTGCAGGCGCGTCCGGCGCCGGCCGGCACCATGACCGTGGTGCTCGGGCCGGGCTGGCCCGGCGTGCTGCTGCATGAGGCTATTGGTCACGGCCTTGAAGGTGATTTCAACCGCAAGGGCAGTTCCGCTTTCAGCGGACGCATCGGCGAACGCGTTGCCGCGCCCGGTGTCACGGTAGTGGACGACGGCACCATTGCCTCGCGCCGCGGCTCGCTCAATATCGATGACGAAGGCAATCCGACCCAGCGCAACGTGCTGATCGAGGATGGTGTTCTGAAAAATTACATGCAGGACAGCCTCAATGCGCGGCTGATGGGCGTGCCGGTCACCGGTAACGGGCGGCGCGAATCGTTCGCGCATATTCCGATGCCGCGCATGACCAACACCTATCTGCTGAACGGCGGTTGCGATCCGGGCGAGATCATCGCCTCGGTCAAACACGGATTGTACGCGGTGAATTTCGGCGGCGGGCAGGTTGACATCACCAGCGGCAAGTTTGTGTTCTCCGCCTCCGAGGCGTACATGATCGAGGACGGCAAGGTGACCTATCCGGTGCGCGGTGCGACGCTGATCGGCAACGGTCCCGACGTGCTCACTCGGGTGGCGATGATCGGCAACGACATGTCGCTCGACACCGGTGTGGGCACCTGCGGCAAGGAAGGTCAGAGCGTGCCGGTCGGCGTCGGCCAGCCGACGCTCAGGATCGACGGTCTGACCGTCGGCGGCACCGCCTGAAATTTTTCAACAATGCGCAAGCTGGCCGATCTCGAGCGCGAGCGCGCGCAACCGCAGGACGTTGACGAGGACGAAGCCGGTGCGCTGCCGCCGCTGCTCGCCGGCGCCAAAAACTACATCACGCCGGCGGGGCATGCGCGGCTGAAAGCCGAGTTGCAGCACCTGCTCGATCGTGAGCGGCCGGACATGGTGAAGACGGTGGCATGGGCAGCGTCCAACGGCGACCGTTCCGAAAACGCCGATTACCAGTACGGCAAGCGGCGCCTGCGCCAGATCGACAGCCGCATTCGCTTTTTGACCAAGCGGCTCGATCTCGCCGAAGTGGTCGATCCGGCGCGCAGCGGCGTCGAGCAGGTTTTTTTCGGCGCGACGGTGACCTATGCCGACGGCAAGGGCGTCGAACGCACGATCAGCATTGTCGGGCAGGACGAAGTCGATCCGGCGCGCGGTTTCATCAGCTGGATTTCGCCGGTGGCGCGCGCGCTGACCAGGGCGCGCGAAGGCGATGTGGTCAGTCTGCGCACGCCGGGCGGTGTCGAGGCACTCGAGGTGATCACGGTGCGTTATTGCGCGCTCGATGCCGGCGCGCCGGAATGATTCGCGGCGCCGGCGATGCGCGCCCTCGAGGGGCCCGCGGCAACGCCGGCAGTTGGGCTATAATCGACTGATTTTGCTGGCTTTGAACGGACATTTTACGGATTGAGCATGCAACGAACAGACGATTTGCGGATCAAGGAAATCAAGGAACTGGTGCCGCCCGCGCATGTGTTGCGCGAGTTTCCGCTGTCGGACAAGGTGGCGGAAACGACCTTCGAGACGCGTCAGGCGATCCATCGCATTCTGCATGGCGCCGACGACCGCCTGCTCGTGATCGCGGGGCCCTGCTCGATTCACGATATCAAGGCGGCCAAGGAATACGCGGCGCGGCTGAAAGCCGAGCGCGACCGCCTTGCCGATGATCTGCTGGTGGTGATGCGCGTGTATTTCGAAAAGCCGCGCACCACGGTCGGCTGGAAGGGGCTTATCAACGATCCGAAACTCGACGGCAGCTTCAATATCAACGAGGGCATCCGCATCGCGCGCGAACTGCTGCTCGACATCAACGAGCTCGGCCTGCCGGCAGGTTGCGAATTTCTCGACATGATCACGCCGCAGTACATCGCCGACCTCGTGTCATGGGGCGCGATCGGCGCGCGCACCACCGAGTCGCAGATTCACCGCGAACTGGCGTCGGGCCTGTCGTGCCCGGTCGGTTTCAAGAACGGTACCGACGGCAACATCAAGATCGCGGTCGATGCCATTCGCGCGGCGGCGGCGCCGCATCATTTTCTGTCGGTGACCAAGGCCGGTCATTCGGCGATCGTATCCACCGCCGGCAACGAGGACTGCCACATCATCCTGCGCGGCGGCAAGGCGCCGAATTACGACGCGGCCAACGTCGATGCGGCGGCCAGGGGTCTGGCCGAGGCCGGCCTTGCGCAGCGCCTGATGATCGATTTCAGTCATTCGAATTCGAGCAAGGATCCGCAGAAGCAGATGAATGTCGGCGCTGATGTCGCCGCCCAGCTCGCAGGCGGCGAAGAGCGCATTTTCGGCATCATGGTCGAGAGTCATCTCAAGTCCGGCCGCCAGGACCTGGTGCCGGGCAAACCGCTCGCCTACGGGCAGAGCATCACGGACGGTTGCATCAGCTGGGAAGACACGCACAAGCTGCTCGACACACTGGCCGACGGCGTGCGCCGGCGCCGCGTCAAGCGCGGCGAAGCCGAGCAGTAACAGCCGCGCAATTTCAAACGCGGGGGGGGCAAATGGCAGTACAGGATACGGATCGCAAACGCCTCGCCTCGCTCGAAGATCTGGGCGAGGGCGCAGCCTATGCCGGCGCCATATTCGGTCTCGTCGGGCGCTCGCAGTTCTTTACCGAATTTACGCGCGAGGATATCGATGTGCTGGCATCCTACATGCACATCTACCGCGCCAAGCCGCAGCAGACGATCCTGCAGGAGGGCGACATCGGCGATTTCATGCTGATGGTGATCGACGGCGAGGTCGATATCTACAAGACCAATCTGCTGGGCGGGCAGCAGTACATGACTGCGGTGAAAGCCGGCACCACGCTGGGCGAAATGTCGATGATCGACGGTGCGCCGCGATTCGCCACCTGCATCGCGCTGCGCACCACCACCTTCGGCGTGCTCTCGCGCGACAACATGGGCCGCATCATTCACGACAAGCCGGTGCTCGGCTCGAAAATCCTGATCAAACTGGTGACGCTGCTCTCGCAGCGTCTGCGCCAGACCAGCGCGCAGCTGCTGCAGTACATCAAATAGCGATCAGTTCGATTCCTTGATCATGCGTCCGGCCGCGGACTGCACCGGGCGCGCGTTCATCGGATAGAGACGCGCGAACAGGTTGAGCTGGTCGGCGGACGCCTGCACCGGCTGCTTCATGACCACCCACAGCACGTCCTCGCTGCACGGCGGGGTGGTCAGCGAACCCATGTAGGTGAAATAGCGGCGGTTCTCGGGCAGGATCTGGTTGAGATCGAGGTTTGTCGCGGCCGGCATTTCCTCGCCTTTTTCCAGCGGCAGATTGTTCAGCACCGCCTGTATTGCCGGCTGGCGCGCGCCGTTTTCGATGAGCACGGCGACCACTGCAAGGCGGCCTTCGCTGTCCTTGTGCACAAGGTGCGCCACCATGTCGAACTGGCGGCCATCGATCATTTCCTCGGACGGCCGGTGAAAATGCAGTTGCACCAGCTTGAAGCGGCGGCCCATCACGCGCATCGCGTTCCAGCCGCCGATGTTGGCCTGGATGGTGTGTCCGTTGTCGATGACCTTGAAGCCGCTCGGACGGTATTCGAAGGCGATCGGTTCGAGATCGAGTTTCATGCCGTCGCGCAGATCGATTGGCGATTGCCGCTCGCCGCTGCCGCATTTGGCGTATTCGGGTGCCAGTTTGGCCCAGGCTTGCGGGCCGTTCTCGCCCTCGTACGCCCATTCGGAGGAATGCGCCGGGGCGGCCGGCGCGGCGGGTTCGGCGACGGGGGCGGTCGGCGTTGCCGTGACAGCGGCGACGCGGGTGCCGGCATTGCGTGTGCGCTGGCGCTGACTGGCGGCGATATCGGCGGGCGCGCGTTCGATCACCGGGATGACGACTGCCGGCCGCGCCGGCGTGGCGGGTTTCGGCTCCTCGGCGGCCGCGGTTTGCAACCAGCAGGCCAGCGCGAGGCACGGCCAGAGCGCGGATTGGAGGTTATGATGGGGCATGATCGACGTCCTCGAAAACAAAAGCTGGCTGGTTATCTTTATCGGTCGGCGCGGCCATTTCTTTAGCGGTTGCGGTTATGGATGCATAAAAAAAACTGAAGCCGGTTGCAATTACAGGTTGATAGCATGCACGGCTTGAATATCGACTATTTTCATCGGTTTGCGAATTGAACGCGGCAACGATCCCGGTGACCGCTTCCCGCGCATTGCAGCAGGCCGTCGCCGGCGCGGTTGAAGTCAAAAACACCACTTGTTACATGTGCGCCTGCCGTTGCGGCATCCGCGTCACCGTGCGCGACGGCGAGGTGCGCTACATCGACGGCAATCCGGCCCACCCGCTCAACAAGGGCGTGATCTGCGCCAAGGGTGCGTCGGGCATCATGAAGCAGAATTCGCCGGCGCGGCTGACGCGGCCCTTGCGGCGGAAAGCCGGGGCCGAACGCGGCGCCGGCGAATTCGAAGCGATTTCGTGGGAAGAGGCGCTCTCCACCATCGAGCAACGGCTCGCCAAACTGCGCGCCACCGATCCGAAAAAATTTGCGCTCTTCACCGGCCGCGACCAGATGCAGGCGCTGACCGGCCTGTTTGCGCGCCAGTTCGGGACGCCCAACTACGCCGCGCACGGCGGATTCTGTTCGGTCAACATGGCCGCCGGCATGATCTACACCATCGGCGGCTCGTTCTGGGAATTCGGCGGTCCCGACCTCGATCGCGCGAAACTGTTCGTCATGCTCGGCACCGCCGAGGACCATCACTCGAATCCGCTGAAAATCGCGATCTCGAAATTCAAACGCGACGGCGGTCGTTTCGTCTCGATCAACCCGGTGCGCACCGGTTACTCGTCGGTGGCCGACGAATGGGTGCCGATCAAGCCAGGCACCGACGGCGCGCTGCTGATGGCGTTGTGCCACGAGATCGTGCGCGAAGGTCTTTACGACCGCGAGTTTCTCGCGCGTTATACCAACGCCGGTTATCTGGTGAACCTCGATACCGCGAGCAATGAGTTCGGTCTGATGGCCTGCGAAGCCGAAGACGCGGTCAATAATCCGTTCCGCCGTCACAGCCAGTTGTGGTGGGACCGTCACAGCAACCGCGTGGTGGTCAATCACACCGAGGGCGCGGATCCGGCGCTGACCGGCGAATACCGGCTCGCCGACGGCACGCCGGTGAAGCCGGCGTTCGAACTCTTGCGCGAACGCCTGCGCGAATCGACGCCCGAGTGGGCGGCGGCCATCACCGGCATTTCGGCTGCGACCATACGGCGTCTCGCGCAGGAAATCGGCGCCGTCGCGCGCGATCATAAAATTACGCTGCCGATCGCCTGGACCGACAGCTGGGGCCGCAAGCACGACAGCGTGACCGGCAATCCGGTGGCCTTCCATGCGATGCGCGGACTTGCCGCGCATTCGAACGGATTCCAGACAGTGCGCGCGTTGTCGATTCTGATGTCGCTCCTGGGTACTATCGACCGTCCCGGCGGCTTTCGTCACAAGGCGCCGTTTCCGCGCAGCACGCCGCCCGTGTATGCGCGCAATCCGAACAAGGCCGAGGCGGTGCGCCCGGACATGCCGCTCGACGGCGCCGCACTCGGTTTTCCGGCGCGGCCCGACGATCTGTTTGTCAACGCCGACGGTTCGCCGGTGCGCATCGACAAGGCGTTCTCGTGGGATTACCCGCTGGCAATCCACGGCATGATGCACAACGTCATCACCAACGCGTGGCGCGGCGATCCCTATCCGATCGACACGCTGATGCTGTTCATGGCGAACATGGCGTGGAATTCGACCATGAACACCAGCGAAGTGCGGCGCATGTTGAACGACAAAAATGCCGACGGCGAATACAAGATTCCCTTCCTCATCGTCTGCGATGCCTTCGAATCGGAAACTACGGCATTCGCCGATCTGATCCTGCCCGACACGACCTATCTTGAGCGTTACGACACAATGTCGATGCTCGACCGGCCGATTTCCGAATTCGACGGCCCCTGCGATTCGGTGCGCGTGCCGGTGGTGGCGCCGAAGGGTGAGTGCCGGCCGTTTCAGGAGGTAATCGTCGAGCTTGCATCAAGGCTGAAATTTCCGGCGTTCACAAAACCCGACGGCACGCGCAAGTTCGCCGACTACAAGGATTTCATCGTCAATTTCGAAACCGAACCGGGCTCCGGACAGGGCTTCCTGATCGGCTGGCGCGGCAAGGACGGATCCAAGGTGCTGGTCGGCGAACCGAATCCGGATCAGTGGGAAATGTACGCAAAGAATAATTGCGTGTTTCATTATCAGATGCCGCCCGAGCATCACTGGATGCGCAACTGGAATCAGGGATATCACGAGTGGGCGGCGAAAATGAAGCTGCGCAAATTTCCCGATCCTGTCGTGATCCAGATCTATTGCGAAGTGCTGCAGAAATTCCGCCTTGCCGCCGAAGGGCGCGGCCCGGATACGCGGCGGCCGCCGGAGTCGGCGCGCGCGCGCCTGCTCAAATACTTCGATCCGCTGCCGTTTTATTACGCGCCGCTGGAGGCGCAGGCGAGCGACCTCATGCGTTATCCGCTCAACGCGGTGACGCAGCGGCCGATGGCGATGTACCACTCATGGGATTCGCAGAATGCCTGGCTGCGGCAGATCCACACGCACAACTACCTGTTCGTCAATCCGCGCACCGCTGAAGCACAGGGCATTGCCGACGGCGGCTGGATGTGGGTCGAGTCGATGCATGGCCGCGTGCGCTGCCTGTGCCGCTACAGCGAAGCAGTCGAGCCGGGCACGGTGTGGACATGGAACGCCATCGGCAAATCGAAGGGCGCCTGGGGCTTGAGCGGCGATGCCAATGAGTCGCAGCGAGGTTTTCTGCTCAATCACCTGATTGCCGAGGAGCTGCCGCCGGTGTACGGCGTGCGTTATTCGAATTCCGATCCGATCACCGGTCAGGCCGGTTGGTACGATGTGCGCGTCAACATCCGCGCCGCCGATGCCGCTGAACCGGCGCTGTCGATGCCGCAGTTCGGCGCCGCGGCAAGGATCGCCGGAGTTGCAAAATGAAACAACTCGCCCTGGTCATTGATCTGAATGTCTGCGTCGGCTGTCATGCCTGCGCGACGAGCTGCAAGGAGTGGAACACCGGCGGCGCGGCCGGTCCGCTGACCGACCAGAATCCGTACGGCAAGGATCCCTCCGGTACTTTTTTCAACCGCGTGCAGACCTACGAAGTCGGCGAGTTTCCCGCCACCGAGACGGTGCATTTTCCGAAATCCTGTCTGCATTGCGAAGACCCGCCCTGCGTGCCGGTGTGTCCGACGGGTGCCAGTTACAAACGCGCCGAAGACGGCATCGTGCTGGTCGATTACGACAAATGCATCGGCTGCAAGTATTGCGCGTGGGCCTGCCCCTACGGCGCGCGCGAAATCGACGAACAGCAGCAGGTCATGAAGAAGTGCACGCTGTGCGTCGATCGCATTTATGACACGGCGCTGCCCGAGTCCGAACGCAAACCCGCCTGCGTGATTGCATGCCCGACCAGCGCGCGGCTGTTCGGCGACGTGCACGACCCGGCGTCCGATGTATCGAAGGCAATTGCCGAACACGGCGGGTATGCGCTGATGCCGGAATGGGGAACGCGGCCCGCCAACCAGTACCTGCCGAAGCAGCCGAAGCAATCGGTGGCGGCAGCGACGGTTGCCCGCGGCATGGACCCGCGCACAATCGACGGCGCGATGAAGCCATGAATCCCGCCTGGTCGGTGATTCTGCTGACGACGCTGATCGGTCTAGGTCAGGGTTTGTTGCTCGCCATGTTCGGCGTCGAAGTCGCGTCGCGCCTGGCGCTCACCGGCGCGCCGGCCGCCGTGTTTTATCTTGCCGGCAGCGCGCTGTCGGTACTCTGCCTTGGCGGCGGTCTGCTCGCATCGTTTTTCCATCTGGGGCATCCGGAACGCGCGTGGCGCGCCGCGGCAATGTGGCGCACATCGTGGCTGTCGCGCGAGGTCATTGTGTTGCCGGCCTTCATCGCCGCCGTGACGGCGTACGGCGCGGCCCACTTCTACGGCTGGAGCTGCTCGTTGTGGATCGGCGCGACCGCCGCACTGCTGGCGATTGCGCTGTTTATCTGCACCGCGATGATCTACATCTGTCTCAAGTTCCTGCAGGAATGGCATACGCCGCTGACGCTGGTCAATTTCATCCTGCTTGGCTGCGCGTCGGGCCTGCTCGCCGCTGCGGTGCTCGCCGGTTTTGTCTGGCCCTTGCTGATGCCGGCGCTGGCGCTCGTCGCCGGCATCGTCACCGCGGCGGCGGCTGTCACGCGCGGCATGACGCTCGCGCGCAACGCGTTGCTGCGGCCCGCATCGACATTGCAAAGCGCGATCGGCATTAGCGACCCGAAAATCGCGCAGAAGGCGCAGGGCGCGATGGGCGGCAGCTTCAATACGCGCGAGTTTTTTCACCGCCGCACGCTGCAGTTTGTGCGATCGGCGAAATGGTTTTTTCTGACCGCAGCCTTCGCGCTGCCGCTGCTGCTGATCGCGCTGTCGCTCACCGCGGCGCCGCCGCGCCTGCTGACGCTGGCGTTCGCGGTGCAGTTTGCCGGGCTGCTCGCCGAACGCTGGTTTTTCTTTGCGCAGGCGCGGCATCCGCAAAATCTTTATTATCAGGTCATCTCCTGATTATTGCGGTATGACGGCATGAAGTGTCCGGTGCGGGTGCTGCTCGCGGCGTTGTCCGTTGCCGCCTCTCTGGCGCGTGCCGATATTGTCGTCACCGATGATCGCGGCGTCCGGTTGCGCCTCGATGCGCTGGCCGAACGCATCGTCGCGCTCGCGCCTTCGATCACCGAACTTGTTTATGCGACGGGCGCCGGCGGCAAATTGGTCGCGGTGCCGCGCTTCAGCGATTATCCGCCGGAAGCCGCGGCGCTGCCCCTGATCGGTGACGCCTCAAGCATTGATATCGAACGCGTGCTGAGCCTCAAGCCCGATCTCATCATCGGCTGGAAAAGCGGCAATCGCCTGGCCGACATCGCGCGAATCGAACGGCTCGGCCTGCGCGTGCTGGTGATCGAGCCGGCTGCGCTCTCAGACCTGCCGCGCGTGCTGCGCATGATCGGCGCGCTCGCCGGCACCGCGCCGGCGGCTGAAAATGCGGCGCGCGCATTCGAGGACGCTGTCGGCGCATTGCAGGCACGTTACGCCGGCGCATCTACGGTGCGCGTGTTCTATGAAATCTGGCATCAGCCGTTGATGACGGTGAACCGCCAGCACATGATCAGTGACGTCATCCGGCTGTGCGGCGGCGAGAATATTTTCGCCGCGCTGCCGGTGCTGACGCCGGTGGTCTCGCTCGAAGCAGTGATCGCGCGCCGGCCCGCTGTGGTGATCGGCGGCGGCTCGGCGATGTCGGCCGAGGAACTCGCGGCGTTGTGGCGTCAGCATGCAAATCTCGCCGGACTGCGCGACCTGCCGGTGGTGTGGATCGATCCGGATTCGATTCAGCGGCAGACGCCGCGGGTATTGCGGGGCGCGGCGGCAGTGTGCGCCGCGCTCGATACGATTCGCGGGACACGCTGAAAAAGCTCACCACGGCAGACGCTTTTGGCACAGAGGTCGCAGAGTTCACGGTGAAACGTCCCGGCGCAATCCCGGAATTTGCGCGGACCGGATCTCTGTGTCCTCTGCGTTCCCTGTGGCCGGGTTGTGTTGTTGATAGGGTTCTTCATTCGGCTTTCAGGCCGGCGGCTTTGATGACCTTCCCCCACTTGTCGATTTCGGACCTGATGAAGGCGCCGAATTGTTCAGGGCTGTTGCCGACCGGTTCTGCGCCGTCGGCGAGCAGGCGCTCGCGCACCTCGGGGATCTGCAGGATGGCGATGGTTTCCGCATTCAGCTTCATGATGATCGCGCGTGGCGTTGCCTTCGGCACGAGCAGGCCGTACCAGGTATAGGATTCGTAACCGCGCACGCCGGCCTCCTGCATGGTCGGCGTGTCGGGCAGCGCCGGCGAGCGATGCGCGCCGGTCACGGCAAGCGCGCGCACGCGTCCGGATTTGATCGCGGGCAGTGCAGTGTTGATCGAAATCGGCGTCAGCGGCACCTGACCGCTGATGACATCGACCAGCGCGGGCGCCGAGCCCTTGTACGGAATGTGCGTGAGGTCGATGCCCGCGAGAATTTTCAGCAATTCGCCGGCGAGGTGACCGCCGGTGCCGTTGCCCGCGGTGCCGAAGGCGATCTGTCCGGGGCGGGCTTTTGCGAGCGCGATCAATTCGGGCAGGGTCTTGGCGGAGAATCCGGCGCCCGCCAGCAGCACGATCTGTTGCGAGGCCACGTGCGTGACAGGCGCGAAATCGCGCACCGGATCGTACGGCAGATTGCGCGTCAGGCTGACGTTGGTCGCCATCGATGAAATGGTCGCCATGATCAATGTGTAGCCGTCGGGCGCCGCCTTTGCCGTCAGTTCACCGGCAATGACGCCGCCGGCGCCCGAGCGGTTGTCGACCACCACCTGCTGGCCCCAGCGTTCGCCGAGCCGCGCGCCGATGGTGCGCGCGAGCATGTCGACGCTGCCACCCGGCGTGCTCGGCACGATGATGCGGATCGGCCGCGCCGGATAATTCTGCGCATGCACGCACAACGGTGTCAGCATCGACACCAGCGCCACGATCAGTCCCGAAGATGTCAAACCGCTGCCTCCGCGCGTTCAGACGCGCCCGGCGAAGATTCTATTGCATGGCCTGCCGATTCCCAAGGGCGCAACGGTTCCACGTAAAATCCGCGCATGAAATCCAGCGTGATCGGGTGCCTTGGGTTCGTCGTGACGGTGGCGGCGCTTGCGGTTGCGGATGGCGCAGCGGCGCAGGGATATCCGGCAAAACCGATCCGATTGATTGTTCCGTTTGCGCCCGGCGGCGGCGTCGACTTTGCCGCGCCCCTGGTCGGCCAGAAACCCTCCGCGGCGTTTCAGCAGGGTGTGGTCGCCGACAATCGCGCCGGTGCCGGCGGCGTGATCGGCACCGAACTTGCCGCCAAGGCGCCGCCCGACGGCTACACGCTGCTGCTCGGCAGCGCCGGGCCGCTGGCGATATTGCCCGGCATGGCAGGCCGTCTGCCCTATGAACCGCTGCGCGATTTTGCGCCGGTCGCGCTGGTTTCGAGTCTGCCGTTTCTGTTCGTCGTGCAGCCGTCGCTGCCGGTGAAATCGTTCTCCGATTTGTTGCAGCAGGCCAGGGCACGGCCGGGACAGGTTAACTACGCCACGGCCGGTAACGGATCGACCACGCATCTGGCCACCGAATTATTGAAATCGATGGCGCAGATCGATCTCGTGCACGTGCCGTACAAGGGGGTTGCGCCGGCGCTGGCGGATTTGCTCGGCGGTCAGGTTCAACTGATGGCCGGCGATCCGGCTACGCTGATGCCGCAGATCAAGTCGGGCAGGCTGAGGGCGCTGGCGGTGACCGGCGCGAAACGTTCCGCCCTCGCGCCGGAATTACCGACGGTTGCCGAAGCCGGCGTTCCCGGCTATGAGGCGAGCGGCTGGTTCGGCGTGCTCGCTCCCGCGGCGACGTCGCGCGAAATTGTCGCGCAGCTGAACAGAACGATCGTCGCCGCCATGCAGACGCCGGATGCGCGCGAGCGTCTCGCCGCGCTCGGCGGCGAGATCGGCGGTGGCACGCCGGCGGAATTTGCCGCGCGCATGCGCGAGGATCTCGCCAAGTGGGGGCGTCTGAGCAGGGCGCTCGGTCTGCAATCGGCCGCGCCGTAAAAGCCGCTGCGTGAATATGCAATAATCGCGTCTTACCCCCTATAACATTGTCCGCCTGATGACCTCATGCGCGGGCTTCATTCGAGGAGATTGCAATGGCAAGCAAGGGCCGCCAGTTCAAGGAATTGATGAATGCGCCGGAGATCCTGATTCAGCCGGGCATTTATGACGGTTACACCGCGCGCCTGGTCGAGGCAAGCGGTTTCAGGGCGGCATCGATTTCCGGCGCCGGTGTTTCGGAAAGCCGCATGGGCTGGCCGGACCGCGGCATCATGACCTTCGACGAAAATCTCAACAATGCGCGCCGCCTTGCCGACTGCACCGATCATCTTCTGATGCGCGCCGACGCCGATACCGGTTACGGCAACGCAATGACCGTGCACTTCGTGGTGCGCGCCTTCGAAAAGGCCGGCATGGCAGCGTTGATGTTCGAAGACCAGGTGTGGCCGAAACGCTGCGGCCACATGAAGGGAAAATCCTGCATACCCGCCGAAGAGATGGTGCAGAAGGTGAAGGCCGCGGTCGACGCGCGCCGCGACGATGATTTTTGCATCGTCTCACGCACCGATGCGGCGGGTCCGCACGGCGTCGATGAGGCGATCCGCCGCTTGAATCTGTACGCCGAAGCCGGCGCCGACGTGTTGTATGCCGACGCGCTGCTGTCGAAGGACGATATCGCCAAGGTGGCGAAGAATGTGCCGAAGAAGCTGATCGTCAACATGGGCCTCGGCATGCGCTCGCGCGCGACCACCCCGCTGATGTCGCCGAAGGAGTTGCAGGATCTCGGCGTCGGCGGCGTCAGCTATCCGCGTATCCTTTCCACAGCGGCACTCAAGGGCATGCAAAATGCGATGGCGGTGTTCAAGGAGGAAGTGGTCAAGCACAACCGCGTGATCGACCGGCCGGATCTGCTGGCCTCGTTCGACGAACTGAACGATCTGATGGGCATGCAGCGGCTCGACGAACTCGAGAAGAAGTTTGTCGGCGGCTGAGCGCGGGGAATCATCATGGGCATGACCATAGCCGAGAAAATACTGGCGAAGAAGGGCGGCCTGCAGAAGGTCGGCCCCGGCGACCTCGTCACGGTGGCGGTCGATACGGTGATCCTGTTCGACAATAATTTCATGATGAACCGCTGGCGCGAGGTGCTGAAGGTCGACAACCCGGACAGCATCATCGTGGTGTTCGATCACCGCGTGCCGGCGGCGACCCAGGCCTCGGCCACCGCGCACGGTATCGGCCGCGAGTTCGTCAAACGTTTCGGCATCAAGCGTTTTCACGACGTCGGTTATGCGCAGGGCATCGCGCATCAACTGGTCGCCGATCACGGCTACGGCCTGCCCGGCAGCGTGTTGTTGTGCAGCGATTCGCACACCTGCAGCGGCGGCGTTTTTAATTGCATCGCGCGCGGCGTCGGCCAGCCCGACATCGTTTATGCTGCGTGCAAAAACGAAACATGGTTCCGCGTCGGCGAAACCGTGCGCTACGAATTGATCGGCAAGCTGCCGCGCGCGGTCACTGCCAAGGATGCCTTCCTGCAGATTGCCGGCGAGTACGGCGATCACGCAACGATGAACGTCGAATTCGGCGGCGCAGGCATGCAGAGCCTCAGCATCAACGCGCGCAAAACGCTGACCACGATGGCGGCCGAACTGTCGGCGGAATTTGCGACCTTCGAGCCCGACGACGTGATGCTCGACTGGGTGCGCACGCGCAATCCGGCGCCGTTCGAGCCGGTTTTCGCCGATGCCGATGCGAATTATGCGGCGGTGCGCACGGTCAATCTCGGCACGCTCGAGCCGCTGGTCGCCTATCCGGACAGCGTGGTCAACAACTCGCGGCCGGTGGGCGATGCGGCCGGCACGAAAATCGACCAGGCCTTTATCGGCTCCTGCGCCAACGGCACGCTCGACGACCTTGAACTGACGGCATCCATACTCGACGGCCGTCGCGTTGCGCCGGGTGTGCGCCTGATCATCACGCCCGCCTCGCAGACGGTTTATCGCGAAGCGATGAAAAGCGGTGTCATCGCCACCCTGATCGATGCCGGCGCGGTGGTCACGCCGGCGACCTGCGGCGCCTGCGGCGGCGGACACCTCGGCGTGCTCGGCCCGAATGAAACCTGCATCACCGCGACGACGCGTAATTTCAAAGGGCGCATGGGCGACCCCAGCGCGAAAATCTACATGGGTTCGCCGGCGACGGTGGCTGCCTCGGCGATCACCGGCACGATCACGGATCCGCGTGAATTTTTGCAGTAAGAGTTAGAACATTTGCCACAGAGGTCACAGAGGACGCAGAGCAGGATCGGGTCAAATGATTGGTTCATTTTGCATTTTTCTGTGAACTCTGTGTCCTCTGTGGCGAGATTTGAGGCTTTATGAAATTTCAATCACGTGTCTGGAAATTCGGTGACAACATCAATACCGATCTCATATTGCCGATTCAGGCGTTTTATCTGACCCCGGCCGAGCAGGCGCCGTGGGTGTTTCGCAACAACCGCCCCGGCTGGTCGGAACAGGTCAAGCCCGGTGACATCATCATCGGCGGGCGCAATTTCGGCATGGGTTCGAGCCGCCCCGCGGCGCGTTCGTTGAAGAATCTCGGCATCGGCTGCCTCGTTGCGCAGTCGATCAACGGCCTGTTCTTCCGCAACTGCGTCAACTTCGCGTTCCCGGCGATGGAGTGCGCGAGCGTGTTCGATGCGTTCGAGGAAGGCGATATCGCCGAAGTGGATTTCGACGCGGCAACAGTGAAGAACATCACGCGCAGACAAGCGTTGCCGGCAGTGGCGCTGCCGCCCAAACTGCTCGATCTGTTGAAGGCCGGTGGAATATTCGCGCTGCTTGAAAAAGAGGGCGCGATCGGGCCGAAGACGGCGGCGTCGGGTTAGGCGGTTTGTTGCCGCCAGTCACCGGCGGTGACTGGGCGCCGGTCATGGCGACCGGCGGATCTTCACTTCTTTTCGGATTGCGCCTTCGGTTTGCGGCCAGGCGCGGCGGGCGGGATGTAGCCGGCAATGCGGCAGAGCATCGCTTCGATATGCTTGCCGTCCTTGAAGCGGATCGAGCGGCAGACCATGACGTCGCCCTTGGCGGCGAGGCTGGTCACGGAGGTGCGCACGTTATCCACCGACATGCCGGTGGCGGCCGCGATCTCGGAATCGAGGCGCTCGCCGTGATTTTTCAGGTAGTCCAGTATGCGTTGCATCCAAATTACTCCTGCTGTTCGATCCTGCATGACGCGTCAGGATTGCAATTCAATGAATCGGTCACGCCGCCGCATTTGAAAAGGGTTTTTGCCATTCGCGGAGGCCATTTTGCCTGAAAAACAGGGCAGGGCCCGGCCAATCGGTATTTGGCGGTGGTCGTCGCTATTTCGGCGGTTTTTCCGGGGCTGCTTCCGGCCCAGCAAGGGCGGGGATCGTATCGACGGAGTAAACCGGCGGCGCCGGACGGCGCGTGGTCTGGTTGGCTGCGGTTTTTCCGCGTGCGCGGGATGGAAATGGTAGAGCGATGCACAGGCGACCGCGCGCGGTCGCCTGCCCGGGACTGTGC
Source organism: uncultured beta proteobacterium (assembly GCA_903889565.1). GTDB lineage: Bacteria > Pseudomonadota > Gammaproteobacteria > Burkholderiales > SG8-41 > PALSA-1004. The sequence continues at coordinate 21,044 of CAISYC010000016.1, read as the reverse complement.
TTAGACAGCCTTCAGATTCACGGCCGACGTCTTGCCGTTGTTGCCGCGCTCGAGGTCGAACGAAACCGACTGGTTTTCGCTCAGGGTCGAGAGGCCGGCTTTTTCAACCGCCGAGATGTGGACGAAAACGTCCTTGGAGCCGTCTTGCGGCGCGATGAAGCCAAAACCTTTTGTTGCATTGAAAAACTTTACGGTGCCTGTAGTAGACATTGTGTTCCTAGTAGGTGTGCTGCGATAGGCCGCGCACGATATTGAGCGCGGCATCAATTGATCCAACGGGGAAAATCACGGAAGCATCCGGAACGGATGCCAGGGGAACTTGCCAATAAAACCAGTTGACGGCGCGAGTTTGGACGCTGCAGACGTTCTTGACAAGCAGATTCTTCTGTTTACCGTAATTTTTGCGCGCGGGCGCAATCCGCCGCCGCCGACCGCAAATCGTCGCAATCGCTTGATTCGATGTCTTTGTTCGATCAATTGCCGCTTCAGGTGGCATGCTGCGGCGGCAAAAAACGGCCGTGTCGATGCCGATGCGGCCGCTGAATATCTTCGCGCCGGCAGCTGCTCGCCAGCGATGCCGCCGGTTCTATTTCACATCGACGCCGGAAAGTTTCACGATTTCGGTAATCGACCGGCGTTGATCAGCGCGGAATTTGTCGAGTTCGGCGCGAGTGCTGCCGACGATTTCGAGGCCGAGGCCTTTCAATTGTTCGCCGAACTGCGGTTCCTTCACCGCCTTGGCGATTTCAGCGCTTGCTTTGGCCAGAATCGCCTCCGGTATGCCGGCCGGCGCAACCACGCTGTACCAAGCCAGCGTCTGATAACCGGGCACCGCTTCGGAGATCGACGGCACGTCAGGCAGCAGGGCGTTGCGCTTTGGTCCGGTCACGCCGAGCGCGCGCACGCGCCCGGACTGGACGGCTCCCATCACCGCAGGCACCACGCCGTAGGTGAGGTTCACTTCTTTGCCCATGGTCGCCGCCACCGCTTCGGCCACACCTTTGTACGGGATGTGCAGCATGTCGGTGCCGGTCAGTTTGGTGAACAGCACGCCGGATAGATGCTCGGAGGCGCCGGTGCCGGCCGAGCCGTATTTGAGCGGGGTTTTTTTCGCGTAATCGATCAGTTCCCTGATTGACTTCGCCGGCACTTCCGGATTGACAACCAGCACAAACGAGGTCGTGCCGATCAGGCTCAGCGAGGCGAAATCTTTTTCAAGATTGAATTTGATATTCGGGAAGACGGCGGTGGCGACCAGCAGTTGCGAGGTCAGCATCATCCAGGTGTAGCCGTCGGCCGGCGCGTGCAGCACCAGCTCCGCGCTCATGACGCCGGCGACGCCGGGGCGCGGATCGACGACGATGCGCTGGCCCCATGCACCGTAGAGTCGGTCGGCCAGCGTGCGCGAAATGATGTCGGGACCGGAGCCCGGCGCGCTGCCGATGACGAGGCGGATCGGCTTTTCAGGGAAGGCGACCGGCGCCGGCTGGGCGGCGCTTGCGGTGATGGCAACCGTCCACAGCGCGAAGGCGGCAGTGGCGGTCAGGAAACGGCGTGTGAACATGGTATTTTCCTCTGGTAGGCGGGCGGCGCCATGCATGCGGCACCGCCGTTCAGGGCGCGATTTTAATCCAGCCAGCGCGAAGCCGCCTCTTCGGCCAGCGCGAAGGCTTGGGTGCCGGCGCCGACCACGCCGGAATAGCGCGAGAAGAACAGGTAACCGTCGACCGGCGCAGTCATCTCCTCGAGCACTTCGTAGCTGTATAGGTCGATCACTTCGCCAAGCTTGCTGCCCTTTTTGATCAACAGGCCGAGGTCGTCGGCGCATTCGTAATTCGACACCAGATAACCGCTGTTGCGCGGGCGGATTTCGTGGCGCGCCTGCTGGTTGAAATCGAGCTGGCGCGGCGGTTTTGTTTTGCCGTCGAGCATGCCGAGGTGGGCCATCATGCCGTGCAGCCCGGCGATCGCCTGCTGCGTGTAGAGCGCGGTGTTCTCCGGCCCGAGATAGGAGCCGCCCATTTCCGGATTGGCGCCGGGAATATTGCGTTTGAGATTCATGTAATGCGTCGCGGTGCCGGTCAAATCGTTTTCATGCGTGAACGGCATGCCGAAGGCGCGCGCCAGCGCAAGGCTCTTTGCCTTCACGTCGTCGCTCGCCTTGCTGTTGTAATCGACGCGTGCCTGCAGCCGTCCGCCGCTGCCGCCGGAATGGAAATCGACATAGGCATCGACGTGGTCGAGCACATTGGCGGTGATCGCGGCGGCGATCATCTGCGTCGTGTTGCCGCGCGCGTTGCCTGGAAACACTTCGTGCAGATCGGTGCGGCCGTGCTGCTCCGGCGTCAAACGGCCGAAGCCGGCGGTGGCCAGCGGATTGGCCACCGAAATGATGGCGAGGCGGCCCTTGAGTTTCGCCGTGTCGAGTTGCCGGATCATGGTGCGGATCGCGGTGGTCGGCAGAAATTCGTCGCCGTGCACGTTGGTGACGATGCCGAGCGTCGGCCCCGCCTGTTTGCCGGTGACGACATGCAGCGGCAGCGTCAGCATCGCCCCGTTCAGCATGGTGGTGACGGGAATGCGCGTGAACCAGCGGCCTTCCTTTTGATCCTGCCAGAGCGGTGCGGTCATGTTGCTTCTTTCATGCGGGGAAACGGAAGACGAGAGCGGGTTCATCCATGCGGTTGCGCGGTTTGCGGTTGCGTTCCGCCATGGCGAGCGCGAACGGCGCGGTTTCAAGCAGGATATCGGTTTGACGGTCGTCAAGCCTGAGGCCGGCGCGCTCCGCGGTGCGCAGAATGAAATCGCGCGTCGCGCCGTTCATGTCGGCGGCGCGCGGTTCGTTGCCCTTCGGATCGACCGCCGGTTGCGGCGTGTCCGGCGTCAATTGCGGATGGCGCGTGTGCCAGTCGGTGGCCAGTTGAAAACTGTGGCCCGCGCGCAGCACGGTGGCTTCATCGAAGGGGCGGCCGATGATCTGCATGCCCAGCGGCAAACCGCCGCTCGTGCCGTTGGGCAATACGAGCGAGGGCCCGCCGGTCACGTTCGATGGCGTGAAGATGCTGGTCTTTTGCCAGAAGTTGGCGGTCTTGTGCGCGTCGAGCCGCGGCGCGGGGCCGAAGCCGGCGGTCAGCAGCACGTCGTATTTTTCATAAAGCGACTGCATGCCGGCGAGTATGCGCCGGTGTTCGCGCGAGGCCTGCACATAATCCGCCGCCGAAAACAGACAGGCCGGCAGCACGCGACCCAGAAAATCGCGGCCGAAATCGCCGGGCCGCGTTTTCAGATTGTCGTAATGGATCGAATAGATTTCGGTTTCGGCGATGATGACCTTGGTGTCGAACGAATCCTGCATTGGCCGCGTCTGCGCGTCTTCGACAGTGGCGCCAAGTTTTTTGAAGACGTCGATCGCCGCATCCATTGCGCGGCCGACATCCGCCGGCGCCGGCATGTCCTTTTCCCAGTAATGCCGCAGCACGCCGATGCGCAGGCCCTTGATGTTGCCGTTTAGAGCTGCACGGTAATCCGGAATGTCGGATGGCATGCTGCCGGCATCGCGCGCATCGAAGCCGGCGATCGCCTGCAGCAGAATCGCAACGTCTTCGACCGTGCGCGCCATCGGACCGCAGTGATCGAAGGTGAACGAGTTGGGTATCACGCCGTAACGGCTGACCAGACCCGAGGTCGGCATCAGGCCGGTCAGATTGCAGAACGACGACGGCCCGCGGATCGAGCCGCCGGTGTCGGAGCCGAGCGAGGCCGGGATCATGCCGGAGGCGAGTGCCGCACCCGAACCGCTCGATGAGCCGCCGCTGAAATGTTCGAGATTCCACGGATTGCGCGCCGGCGGCCACGGCAGATCGAACGACGGTCCGCCGTGGGCGAATTCATGCGTCTGCAGTTTGCCCAGAAGAATGGCGCCGGCGACGTGCAGTTTTTGCGTCGCGGCCGCATCGAAATCCGGCACGTTGTCGATACAGACTTTGGAGCCGCCCGAGGTCAGCACGCCTTTGGTGTTGTAGATATCCTTCAGCGCGAACGGAATGCCGTGCAGCACGCCGCGGTAACGCCCGCCGGCAATTTCCTCCGTCGCCCGGCGCGCCTGTGCGTGCGCCGCGTCGGCGGTGAGCGTGATGAAGGCGTTGAGCCGGGTGTCGAGCGCAGTAATGCGCGCGAGCAGCGCGTCGGTATATTCGAGCGGGGAGAGCTTGCGCGCTGCGATCAGGCGTGCCGCTTCGGCGATTGTCAGAAAGTGCAGATCGTGTTTCATTGCCGCCCGATTATTACATGCAAACACATGGCCTGCGCAGCGGCGGCGGCGACGGGCGTTATGCTAGGATTGGGCGCTCGAAAACTGCGCGCGAGGCGCCTGATGTCGTCGCTGTCCGATCATCCCGCAATCCGATACGTTTACGATTTTGCACAGCTCGACAGCGTGCCGGCGGGGCCGACCAGCGCGCGGGTCACGGCAAAACGGCTGTTGTCGGGTCCGACGCTGGCGACCGGCAAATCGTCAACGGTCGGCGCGGTGCTCGCGGGCGAGCATTTGATCGTCACGCTTGGCCGGCAGGCGCGCGGCTCCGGCGCCAAGGCGCACACGCATCCGAACGAGCAGATCAATTTCATCGTGCAGGGTGTGATGACCGGCGAAATCGAGGGCGAACAGGTGTTCGCGCCGCGCGGCACGCTGTTGCATACGCCGGCGCGTGCGGTGCACACCGGCATGGCCTGTCCCGACGAGGACCTGGTATTTTTTGCGATGAAGGATACGCGCCACGGCATCGTCGGTCCGCCGGTCGATGGCAAGTACGACGGTCCGAATTATCTGCCGGGCTTCGGCACGCGCGCGGGCGAACGCATGCAATCGACCGCCGAACTGATGGCGGCGTGCGGCCGCGACACGGCCGGCGTGAAAACGCGCTACATCTACGATTTCGCTCAGCTTGCCGAAAAGCCCGGCCGCATGTCGAGTGCAGCGGTGACGCCGCAATTCAATCCCGGGCGCGGGATGGTGGCGAGCGGATCTCTGGTCAGCGGTGAAACCCTGCACGTTGCTGTGCTGCGTTATCCGGCAGGCGCCGGCGACGCGCTTGCTGAGCACGCCAATGAACAGTTCAGTTTCGTCGTCGAAGGCGCCTTGACGGCCGAGGTCGGCGGCAAAACTTTTTCCGTCGGACAACATTGCGTCGTGCATATTCCCGCCGGCGTGCCGCATGGCCTCGCCGCCGGCAGCGCGGGCGCGCTGGTGGTGACTTTGCAGGATACGCATCACGCGTTTGCCGGATGAGGCGGTTGTTGCTCGCTACTCGATCTTGAGGCCGGCATCCCTGACCAGCCTGCCGTACCGTTCGTATTCGTCGCTGACGAATTTTGCGAACGCGGCCGGCGTGCTCGATTGCGGCTCGGCGCCGACGTTAAGCAGTTGCTGCGCAGTGTCGGGGGCGGCGATGGTTTTGTCGACGGCGGCATGCAGCGTGTCGATCACCGCTTTCGGCGTTCCCTTCGGCGCCATCAGCCCGAACCAGCTGCTCGACGAGTAACCCGGCACGCCCGATTCGGCAACGGTCGGCACCTCCGGCAGGGCGCGCGAACGCGTGAATCCGCTGACCGCCAGCGCCTTCAAGCGTCCGGACCTGATCAGCGGCACCATCGCCGGCATCGGTCCGAAATTGAAGCTCGCTTCGCCGGCGAGCACCGCGGCAACCGCCGGCGCGCCGCCCTTGTACGGGATGTGCACGAGATCGATGCCGGCCATTTTCGCAAACAGCAGCCCGGAAAAATGACTGGCCGAGCCGGGGCCGGCGCTGGCGTAATTGATGCTGCCCGGTCTGGCTTTAGCCAGTGCCACGAGTTCGCGCACGGAGTTGGGCGCGAAGGCCGGATTGGCGTTGAGCGCGTTTTGCACGATGGCAAACAACGACACCGGTGCAAAGTCGCGCACGGCGTCGTAGGGGATGTTGCGATGAACGTGCGGTGCCACCGAATGCGTGGCGAGCGAGGCCAGTACCAGCGTGTAACCGTCGGGCGTTGCCTTCGCGGCGATCTCGGCGCCGATGATGCCGCCGGCGCCGCCGCGATTGTCGATCACCACCTGCTGGCCGAGCACTTCGCCGAGTTTCAGCGCAACGATGCGGCCGATGGTGTCGTTGGCGCCGGCCGCGCTGTTGGGCGAGATGATGCGGATCGGGCGTTGCGGATACGCGGATTGCGCGCCGCAGGTCGCGGCAGCGGTCAGTGCAAGCAGGGCGGCGATCGAGCGGCGCATGCGCATCACTCCGGCTTGATGCCGGCGAGATTCACCATGCGACCCATTTGCACGTAGTCGTCGCGCATTAACTGCGCGAATTCTTCGACCGTCGTATAAGCGGGCTCCTCGCCCTGCGCGAGAAAGGCCTGGCGCACCTCCGGCGTCGCCAGCAGTTCCCGCATGCGACCGTTGACGAGTTCGATGATTCCGCGCGCAACACCGCGCGGCGCGACGACGCCGTTCCAGCCGTAATAGCGAAAACCCGCCATGCCGCTTTCATTGAGTGTCGGCAGGTCCGGCGCCACCGCGGAACGGCGGTCGCCGGCGGTGGCGAGGCAGCGCACGCGCCCGGTTTTGACCTGCGCAATATAGGCGCCGAAGGGGCCGAGCGCCCATTGTGCTTCGCCCTGGGCGAGGGCCAGCACCGCGGCGCCGCCGCCTTTGTACGGCACATGATTGCTGGCTATGCCGGCGGCGCTGGCGAACATCAGCCCGCCGAGATGGCTGGTCGAGCCGACGCCGGCCGACGACATGTTGAGCGTGCCGGGTTTCGAGCGGGCGAGTTCGATTAACTCGCGCACCGTTTTTGCGGGCACGCTGTTATTGACGCACAGCGCCGTTTCGCTCTTGATATAGACCGAGACGGGCGCGAGATCCTTTAGCGGGTCGTAACCGATTTTGCGGTAGACATGCGGCGCGATCGTCACGACCGCGGCGGTGACGGTGGCCAGCGTGTAGCCGTCGGGCGCCGCGCGCGCGGCCATCTCGACGCCGAGGATGCCGCCGGCGCCGGGCCGGTTGTCGACCACGAATTGCTGGCCCATGCGCTCGCTCATGCGCGCGAACAGGATGCGCCCGTAGATGTCGCTGGCGCTGCCCGGCGTGTTGGCGATGATCATGCGCACCGGCCGTGCCGGATAATCCTGCGCCGACGCGGTTGCCGCAGCCAGCGCGAGCACCATGCCTGTTTTGTAAAACATTCTGTAATCCCCCGATCGCCGCAGCAGTCTCGCATATCCATTCCGGCATGCAAAGCGCGCGCGGCCTTGATTGACACCGGCGGCGGCGCGCTTGTATAGTCCATCGCGCTTTTCGTCGCGGCGCCTGTTGCGGATTTCGCGCGCATGCGGCCCATCCATTTTGCAATCCCATCAGAATGCCACGGAGAATTCCATGTCCAGACTCACGCTGAAACAAGCCAACACCATCATCGAGCAGGCGCTCGTCAAAGCCAGGGAAATGAAGATCAAGCCGCTGACGGTGGTCGTGCTTGACGATTCGGGCAACATTGTCGCCGTGCAGCGCGAAGACAATGCCAGCATGGCGCGTTATGACATCGCGCTCGGCAAGGCCTGGGGCGCGGTGGCGATGAGCTGTTCGAGCCGCGCGCTCGGCAAGCGCGCCAAGGACAACCCGAATTTCTTTCTCGCGCTTGCCGCGACTTCGAAGGGCCGCTTTCTGCCGCAACCGGGTGCCGCGCTGATCCGCGATGCCGATGGCAATGTGCTCGGCGCCGCAGGTGCCAGCGGCGGCACCGGCGATGAAGACGAGGCGGTCTGCGCCTTCGGCATCGAGAAGGCCGGTCTCAAGGCGGACGTCGCTGCCTGACATGCGCGCAAAGCGGGCGGCATTCAAACGGCCGCTCGCATCATGAAAAACGCCCGTGAGGGCGTTTTTTATTGGCGGTCGTACTCTCAATAGTAATACCAAGGTCCTAGATCATTGGTCGGGTATCCGCGGTGGCGTTCATCGGTTAGGTTAGGCCGATGGATATAGCGGTGCGGCGGGCGCGGGCATGGCGGGCGTGAACTGGAACGAGATACTGGTGGTCGGCTTGCTGGCGCTGTGCGTGCTCGGGCCGATCGTCGTCGTGTTGCTGACGCAAAATCTGCTCGATTCACCGGACGACATCCCTGCCGAACATTTCGACTTCGACTCCGCGGACGAGGCGGCCCCGTTTTTCAGCCCGCCGAGCGCAGAGCGTCAGCGCAAACCGCGCACGCCGCCGTCAGAATAGCTCCGGCGCGTCGCGCCGCAGCGTCGCCAGCACTTCCGCCACGTCTACGCGGAAATCGATGTCAGCCTGATACGGTTCCGGCCGGCTGAAATCGTAATCGTCGGAGACGATGCTGCTGAAGTGAAAGCCGCAGATTTTGGCCAGCACGTGAAAATCCGGAATATGCGCCTTGAAGGTGCTGGTGAATTCGATTACGCGCGCAGTCTTCGGCGCAAATACCAGATTGCCGAATGCCGCGCCGTGCGCGCCGACGATCACCTTCGCGCGCGAGAAACGCCGGATCTGTTCGCGCACCGGCAGCGCGCCCGGCATTATGCATTCGAAACCGAGCGGCGCCAGCGCGGCCATCACTTCGTCTTCGTTGATCAGCCGGCGCACCTTCGCGTCGCTGCGCGAAACGTAAATCAGATCCCGTGGTGGCGCGGCGTCCATGCAGTGTGCGAGATGGCGGCGCAGCCACTCGGTGCCGATGCCCATTTTCAGATGGTTGGTGACGTTGGTCGGCACCACCAGCTCGCGCACGCGCACGAGCGCCGGCCGCTCAAGCTTGATCAGGCGCGCTTCCGGTACATTCAGCAGTTCGAGAAATTCGCGTTGATGGCGGCGCAGATCGGCGTTGATCAGATAGGGCAGCGATTCGTACGACGTGCCTTCGAGCAGGCCGAGCTTGACCATGTTGCGCGTGATCCAGTGACAGAAGTTGTGATCGCCGCCGAGATGCACGCAGCGCGCGTCGATGGTTTGCGACACCGGCGGCAGCCGGAATATGTAGGCGTCGTTTGCCGGCGTCGCGCGGCCCTGCACATGCGGCCCCTTGGCCAGCGCGCGGTTATGCGCCTCGGTGTTGTAGACCTTGCCGCCGTCGAGTATCGCCCAGTCGGCGGTCTCGATTTCGACGTCGCGCAGCGTCGCCACGTAAACGCCTTCGCTGCGCGCGCGCGCGGGATCGATCAGGGCGTCGCGCGCGAATCTGAAATCAGTCAGCAAACCGCGCCGGTGGGCATCGTCGATCACCGCGCATGCGGCATCGCTGTTGCCGCGCGCGAGTTCGACTGCCGCCAGCGTTTCGAGTGCGGACGCGTCGTTGGGCGCTACCGCGAGCAGTCGGCGGCAGTCCGCGGCCAGCATTTGATGCTGTCCGGCGCGCGCGGCCAGCAGCAGACGTTCGCGCAGCAGACCGAGGTCGCGCGGTTTCAGGAGCAGCGCGCCATCCAGCAGTATCATGGCGCTCCGGTGCCAGCCGCGCGCAGCCAGCGATTTGACCAGCTGCAGCAGCATCGGCACCGCGCGCGGTTGGTAAACCGCTCAGACGGTTGCTGCGGTGCGGGCGAGTCCCGGCATGGTGAAGCCGATTTCCTTCAGTTCCGCCGCCAGCGATTTTGATTGCTCGGCGGTCAGTTCCACCAGCGGTGGGCGCACCTTGCCCCAGGCCGGGTCGCCGGCGTAGATCGCGATGGTCTGCTTCAGCGCCGAGATCATCACGTATTTCTTGCCGACAGTGTCGCGCACGAGATTCAGGCGCTGCTGCTGCGCATCGGCATCGGCGTTCTTCCATTCGGTGTAGAGCTTGTGGATCGCCGCCGGGTTGACGTTGGCAGTGGCCGAGATGGTGCCGACACCGCCATTTTTCATGTTGGCAAGCAGGAAGGATTCTGAACCCACGAACACATCGAAGCCCGATTTGGCGAAGGCATCGAGAAAGGTTTTTGTATTGTTCCAGTCGCCCGAGCTGTCTTTCATGCCGGCGATGGCGGTCGGATAGGCCTTGAGCAAACGCTCGACCAGCGGCGGCGTGATGCCGACCACCGCGACCGGCGGGATGTGGTACAGGTAAATGCGCAGCCGGTCGTCGCCGACGCGCTGGATCACTTCGCTGTAATGCCGGTAGAGGCCCTCTTCGCTGACGCCTTTGTAGTAGAAGGGCGGCAGCATCAGCACGCCGGCGCAGCCATGTTTGACGGCGTGGGAAGTGATTTTCACGGTTTCGGTAATCGAGCAGCAGCCGGTGCCCGGCATCATGCGAGATGTGTCGACGCCGGCGGCGACCACGGCATCGAGCAGGCTCATGCGTTCTTCGGCGGCCAGCGAGTTCGCTTCGCTGTTGGTGCCGAACACGGCCAGCCCGCAGTTCTGCGACATCAGCCATTCGCAATGCGCAACAAAGCGCGCGGTATCCGGCGAATAATCGGCCTTGAACGGGGTGACGACGGGCGACAGCACGCCCTTGATGCGGTTTGCAGTGCTCATGAGATTCTCCGGATGGGCAAGAGGTGCGGGAAGAGGCCAAATAATACACCACGTGCCACGCCACGGCTTGCTGGTGCGCAAGCGCATCCTGCATAATCGACGCACGGTGCCCCGGTGTTCTGTTCGGATGGCGCCGCCGTATAACAATAACCATTCACAAACACGGATTCCCCATGTCGCGACCCCGCATGCGCCCTGAAGAATTGCGCAGTCATAAATGGTATGGCGTGCAGGATCTGCGCGCCTTCGGCCACCGCTCGCGTACCCTGCAATCGGGTTTCACGCGCGAGGATTTCGCCGGCAAGCCGGTAATTGCGATCATCAACACCTGGAGCGATATCAACCAGTGTCACGCGCACTTTCGCGTGCGCGCCGAGGAAATCAAGCGCGGCATCTGGCAGGCCGGCGGCTTTCCGCTTGAGATGCCGGCGATCACGCTGTCCGAGCCGTTCATGAAACCCTCGCCCTTGATGTATCGCAATCTGCTGGCGATGGAAACCGAAGAACTGCTGCGCTCCTACCCGGTCGATGGCGCGGTGCTGATGGGCGGCTGCGACAAAACCACGCCGGCGCTGATCATGGGCGCGACCAGTGCCAATCTGCCCGCGATCTACATGCCGGCCGGCCCGATGCTGCGCGGCAACTGGCACGGCGAACCGCTCGGTTCCGGCACCGACACCTGGAAATACTGGGCCGAGTTCCGCGCCGGCAATCTCAGCAACAAGGAGTTGCAGGAAGTCGAAGAGGGCATCGCGCGCTCCCCCGGCCATTGCATGGTGATGGGCACCGCATCGACCATGACCTCGATCGCCGAGGTGCTGGGATTCACGCTGCCGGGTGCGGCGTCAATACCGGCCGCCGATTCGAACCACGCGCGCATGGCGAGTTACAGCGGCCGCCGCATTGTCGAGATGGTGTGGGAGGATTTGAAGCCGTCGGATTTTCTCGATGCCAAAGCGTTCGACAATGCCATCGTCACCGCGCAGGCGCTGTCGGGTTCGACCAATGCGCTGATCCACCTGATCGCGATGGCAGGCCGCGCCGGCGTCAAGCTCGAACTCGAGCGTTTCGACGACATTGCGCGCAACACACCGGTACTCGCTAATATCCGGCCGGCCGGGCAGAAGTACCTGATGGAGGATTTTTATTACGCCGGCGGTCTGCGGGCGTTGTTGAACGAAATCCGCGACCTGCTCAACACGGATTGCCTGACCGTCAACGGCAAAACCCTTGGCGAGAACATCGACGGCGCAAAGATCTACAACACCGATGTGATCAGGCCGCGCGCGAATGCGCTGGCGCAGGACGGCGGGCTCGCCGTGCTGCGCGGCAACCTCGCGCCCGACGGCGCGGTGATCAAGCCGCTCGCCGCCGAAGCGCATTTATTGAAGCACACCGGGCCCGCGGTCGTGTTCAAAAACTACAACGACATGGCCGCGCGCATCGACGACCCGGCACTCGTCATCGACGAGAACTCGGTGATCGTTCTGCAGAACGGCGGCCCGCTGGGCGCGCCCGGCATGCCGGAGTGGGGTCAGCTGCCGATTCCGAAGAAGCTGCTGGCGAAAGGCGTGCGCGACATGGTGCGCATTTCCGATTCGCGCATGAGCGGTACCTCGTACGGCTGCTGCGTGCTACACGTCGCGCCCGAATCCTTCATCGGCGGGCCGCTTGCCTTTGTGCACGACGGTGATCTGATCGAACTCGATGTTGCCGCGCGCAAACTCGAATTGAAAGTCAGCGACGCCGAACTCGCCAAACGCCGCGCGGCATGGAAACAGGCGCCGCCGCATTACACGCGCGGCTTCGGCGCGTTGTACGAACAGCGTGTCACGCAGGCCAATCTCGGCTGCGATTTCGACTTTCTGCATCGCGACAGCGGCGCGCCGACACCCGACCCGGAGATTCATTGAGCCAGTTGCTGGCGACGCTGCGCTACCGCGACTTTCGCAATCTCTGGCTCGGTTCGTTTGCCTCGTATGCGGGGCAGTGGATACAGCAGGCGACCATCGGCTGGCTGGCCTACGACATGACCGGCTCGAAAAGCCTGCTCGGCGCGATCATGGGCATCCGCGCGATCCCGATGTTTCTGTGCGCGCCGATCGCCGGCGTCGCCGCCGATCGTTACGATCGGCGCGCAATGCTGATGGGCAGCCAGCTGATTTCCGCGCTGACCGCGCTCGCTTTCGGTATTGTGCTCGCCACCGGCAAGGCGCAGGTTTGGCATCTGTTCGTGTTCGTGCTGGTTTCGGGCGCTTCCGCGGTGTTCGACCGGCCGCTGCGCCTGACCATCATTTTCGATCTGGTGCCGCGCCACGCCGCCATGCAGGCGGTCGCCATCAACATGATCGCGTTTTCGATCGCGCGCATTACCGGTCCCGCGGTGGCCGGTTACCTCATCGGCTGGGTCGGTGCCGCGGGCAACCTGTTCGTGCAGGCCGCCGCCTATTTTTCTGCGGCGGCTACCGTATTCATGATTGCCATCCCGCATCGCGAGCGCCGTCACAGCGGCTTGTCGGCATTCGCAGAACTCGCCGAGGGTGTGCGCCATGCGGTAAATGATCCGACCGCGCGCGTGCTGCTGCTGATCGGCGTCACGCCGTTCACGCTGCTGGTGCCGGTGTTCGGCGGGCTGCTGCCCGTCTACACGAAAGACGTGTTCCACGCCGGTCCCGAGGTGCTCGGCATGCTGCTGACCAGTGTCGGCGTCGGCGGTGTCTGCGGCGGCTGGGTGGCTTCGAAGTGCATGCAATTCCAGCGCCAGGGCGTGGTGCAGGGCTGCGCGGTGCTCGGCATGTGCAGCGGCTTTCTGCTGCTGTCCGCCGCGCCGGGCGTCGCCTTCGCGTGCGCCGCGCTGAGCGTCGCCGGCGTTGGCGAAATGGTCCTCTTCACCAGCAACCAGGCGACGCTTCAGATGCTGGTGCCGGAGTCGATGCGCGGCCGCATCGCCAGCCTGCTGCAACTCTATCCGGGCTTTATTTCGCTCGGCATTTTTCTCGAGGGCCTGCTCGCCGACATCATCGGCATTCAAAAGGTGACCGTGCTGATCGCGCTGACGACGGCGACGCTGACGCTGTTTTTGCTGTCGCCGCGCGGCGGGCTGTCGCGGGTGCGCGTCGCCAAATAAGCTGCCGCGCGCTGGCGTAAAATCGCCGCTTGTCTCAACAGGAGAGTCGTCATGGAACTGCCCGTCAATCATTTCAAGCATGCGCTCGAGGCCGGCAAAACGCAGATCGGCATCTGGAGTTCGCTGTCCTCGCACATCGTTGCCGAGATTCTCGGTCACTCCGGTGTTGACTGGGTGCTGCTCGACACCGAGCATTCGCCGAATGAGCTGCCGATGGTGCAGCAGCAATTGCACGCCATGCAAAGCGGTACGGCCAACCCGGTGGTGCGCGTGGCGTGGAACGACATGGTGCTGATCAAGCGCTATCTCGACATCGGCGCGCAGTCGTTGCTGGTGCCCTATGTGCAGACGGTCGAAGAAGCGAAGAACGCGGTGCTTTATACGCGTTACCCGCAGGAGGGGGTGCGCGGCGTCGCCGGCGGCAGCCGCGCGGCGGGTTACGGCCGCATCAAGGATTATCACAAGAAGTCGGCGTCGGAATTGTGCCTGCTGGTGCAGGTCGAGACGAGGAAGTCGATCGCCAATCTCGATGCGATCGCCGAGGTCGAGGGCATCGATGGCGTGTTCATCGGCCCCAACGATCTCTCCGCCGACATGGGTTATCTCGGCAACTGGCAGGATCCGGCGGTGTGGAAGGTGATGGAAGACGCCGCCAAACGCATCCGCAAAGCCGGCAAGGCGCCGGGCATCCTGGTCGGCGAAGCCGACGGTCAGCGCTGTCTCGACATGGGTTTCCTGTTCGTCGCGGTTGCAGCCGACACCGGCATACTGGTGCGCGCGTCGGATGCGATTGCTGCCAAGTTCAAGCGCTGATGCGCGGCAGCGCAGGCCGGGCATGTGCGTATCTTTGATGTGCTCTAAACCATAGTGCCGCGCTTCTCCACTTCACTGGCATGGCTGGCCGGTATCGCCGCGGCGGTCGTCTATTTTTTGCCGCCGCCCGCTAGCGCCGCGCCGGTGGTGATGCACGCCGCCGCACTCATGCTGCTCACCGTCAGTTTGTGGGCCACCGGCGTGATTCCCGAGTACATCACCTCGTTGCTGTTTTTTCTGCTCGCGGTGGTATTGGCGATCGCATCGCCGCAGGTCGTGTTCTCGAGTTTTACGTCGGCGACCATGTGGCTGGTACTGGGCGGATTGATCCTCGCTGAGGCGGTGGGCGCGACGGGGCTCGGTCGCCGTTTTGCCAGTGTGCTGTTCGAGCGTTTCACCGGCAACTACGCATCGCTGATGATCGCGGTGGCGCTGGTATCGACCGCGCTCGCCTTCTTCATGCCGGCCACGGTGGCGCGCATGCTGTTGCTGTTGCCGATCGTCATCGCGCTGGCCGAGCGGGTTGGTTTTGCGCATGGCAGCAATGGTTATAACGGTTTGTGCATGACGGCCATCATTCTGAGTTACCAAAGCGGTTCGGCGATCCTGCCGGCCAACGCGCCGAATCTGGTGCTGGCTGGCGCTACTGAAACGCTGTATTCGGTGCAACTCATCTACGCGCAATATTTCTGGGTGATGTTTCCTGTGCTCGCGGTATTGAAGGGCGCATTCGCGGTGGCCCTGATCTGCAAATTGTTTCCTGCGGCAGTGCAGGCCGAGCAGAACCCGCCGGTGTTTGCGCCGGTGAGTGCGGCCGAAAAGCGACTCGCGGTAATCCTCGCACTGGCGCTGCTGTTGTGGATGACCGATGCGCTGCACGGCGTGCGTCCGGGCTGGGTTGCACTGGCGGCGGGCCTCGCGTGCCTGTTGCCCGGTATCGGCGTGTTGCCGGCAGCGGCATTCAATGACGTCAAGTTCGGCGCCTTTTTCTACACCGGCGCGTCAATCGGCCTCGGTGCGGTGGTGCACGAATCAGGTCTTGGTGACGTGCTCGGCAAATCACTGCTCACAACGCTCAATCTGCAGCATGGCGCGGACTTCACCAACTTCATGTTGCTGAGCGTTTTGAATGTGCTGACCGGTGCGCTGGTCACCAACCCTGCGATGCCCGCGGTTACCACCGCGCTGGCGGGGCCGTTTGCGACGGCCGCAGGCTGGCCGCTGACGGCGGCCATCATGACCATTGCTGTTGCCTACAACGTAATGCTGTTGCCGTATCAGGTGCCGCCGGTGGTGGTCGGCATGCATGCGGGACGCGTATCCCTCGGCACCGCGATGCGCGTCGCAGTGCCGCTGGCGGTCGCCGGCATCGTGGTCTTCATGCCGCTGGAGTATGTATGGTGGCGACTGATCGGTTACTTCACGCCCTGATGGTTTTGCAGGGCGGAAAAGCGCAGCGCATTCCGCCGCATGGAAGTAAGAGCCGTCAAAAATCACATCCGGCGGATAGCGCTACGCTCATCCGCCCTACGGGTCTGGTGTATTCAATGATTCAGCGCGCTACACCCGGCGTCGTCACACCCACCAGCGTATCCCGCGTCAGAAGCTCCGCCAGTTTTTCCTCGTCCCAGCCTTCGGTGCCGGCAGGGCGCATCGGGATCACCACGTAGCGCATGTCGGCATTCGAGTCGTGCACGCGCACGGTAACGTTATCGGGCAGCACGGTGCCGAATTCGCGCAGCACCGCACGCGGCTCGAACACCACGCGCGAGCGGTAGTTGCGGCTCTTGTACCAGGTCGGCGGCATGCCGAGCAGCGAGCGCGGGTAGCAGGAGCACAGCGTGCAGACGATGACGTTGTGGACCTCAGGCGTGTTTTCGACCGCAATCAAACGATCCGCTTCGAGATCGATGCCGAATTCAGTGCACGCGGCCTTGCCGTCGGCGAGCAGGCGTTGTTTAAAATCCGGATCGACCCAGGCGCGCGCGACCACGCGCGAACCGCGGTAGGGAAGATCCTCCTCGAACTGCTCCATGCGCGCGCGCACCTGTTCGGCAGTGATCACGCCCTTGGCTTCGAGCAGCTCCTGCATCGCACGGCTCATGATTTCGAATTCGGACGGCGGACCTTCGCGGGGCTCTTCGATCGCGGCATGGGCGTCAGCGGCGTGGTCATGGTCGCCATGGTCGTGCGCGTGTTTCTTCTGCGCGTAGTAGTCGAATTTGGTATCGGTCATCGAGTTATCCTTTTGCCGCGGCGTTGCCGGCGGGCAGCAGCCAATGTTCGAAAATTTCCATCTCGATGATGTCGTGCGCCGGGCCGGCATAGCCGGGCCAGACATGGTTCTGCGCAAAGCGCACGCGGTAGAGAATTTTTTTCGGCTCGCCGTCGAAGCCGTAAGCGAGTTCCTCCGGATTCGGAAAGCTGCCGCAGATGCGCTCGATGACGCCCTGCTTGCCGCGGATGTAATAGGGCGTGCGGCGGTGGCCCGGCGGAAACGCGCGCTTGATCACCACCGCATCGCCGACCTTGTAGCGGTGACCCGGGGCGGGCGTGTAGGTCGACGGCAGGGTTGAAGTGGCGGCGCTCATTTCTGCGCGGCCTGTATCAGCGGCGACTCCATTTCATCCGGCACGTTGAAGCGCGCGCGGATCTCGTCCATCTTCGCCTTGAGTTCGACTTCGGTGATGAGGCCTTTTTCGAGCAGCACGGTGCGCAGCGCCATCGTCGTGCGTTCGAAGTAAGCAAGCTGCGAATAACGGTCGCCGAGATCCTCGGCGGCGCGGCGCAGTTCGTCGGTGCGCGTGATCCGCCGCGCCGACAGCACCGAACGCAGGCCGTTGGCCTGCTTCTCCCAGAACGCCATGCCGTGATCGAGGGTATCGACGGCATCGGCTGCTTCGCCGCCGACGTCGTGGGGGCCTTTGTTGAGGGGAGGGGCGGTCATGGGGACTCCGTGAGCTGAATGCAGTGCTGCAGGATAACGCGAGTCGGGCGCAACGGACAACGTCCCGCTTTAAACGCGCGATCAAACGATACCTTCGGAAAGCACGCGCAATCAGCGTGCGAAATAAACGGCAAAAGCGCGGACCAAGGATTGCCCTAAAATACGCGCTCTTCTTCCTTTGTTTGCCAAATCACCGACATGACCACCGAACTCCGCGTAATGACCTCCGGCGCTTGTACCGCCGCCTATCGTTCCCTGATTCCGCAACTTGAAAGCCTGACCGGCAAGTCCATGGTCACCGTGACGACGTCGATCGGTACCGGTGAGACCTCGATTCCAAACCGTCTGAAGCGCGGTGAAGTGGCCGACGTCATCATCGTGGCCGACGAAGTGCTGCGCAAATTCATTGCGGATGGATACGCGTTAGCCGACAGCCATACGCCGGTGGCGCGCTCGAGCATCGGCATCGCGGTACGCGCGGGTGCGCCGGCGCCGGATGTGAGCACGCCCGAGGCGTTCAAGCGCACGCTGCTGGCGGCGAAGACGGTGGCCTACTCGGCGAGCGTCAGCGGCAACTATCTGACGCAGGACGTGTATCAGCGTCTGGGCATTTCGGATGTGATGCTGCCGCGCAGCCGCCTCGTAACCGGGGGCGAGCGTACCGGCGCGGTGGTCGCGCGCGGCGAAGCCGACCTGTGCTGTCAGCAATTCAGTGAGCTGTTGCCGGTCGAAGGCATCGCGCACATCACCGCGCTGCCGCCTGAGTTTCAGAAAGTTTCGCTGTTTTCGGCGGGTGTCGGCAGCAACAGTCCGGATCAGGCTGCCGCGCGCAGGATGATTGCGTTTCTTACCTCGCCGGCGGCGGCCGAGGCGATCCGGAAGAGCGGGCTTGATCCGGCGTGATCGTGATTAGATGTTGTCCCGGAATGCGCTGCGCTCCTTCCGGGCTACGGATGGCGGCTGACGAATCATGACCACTGAACTGCGCGTGATGACTTCCGGCGCGTTTACGGGCGCGCATCTGGCCTTGCTGCCGCAGGTCGAACGGTTGACCGGCCAGAAGGTGCTCACGCTGACGACCTCGATCGGCACCGGTGAGACCTCGATTCCGAACCGCTTGCAACGCGGCGAGCTTGCCGATGTGGTGATCGTGGTCAGCAAAAACATGCGCGAGTTCATCGACGCCGGTTATGTGCTGGAAGCCGGCAGCACGCCGCTCGCCAGATCGACCATTGGGATCGCGGTGCGCGCCGGTGCGCCGAAGCCGGAGATCGGCAGCGTCGAGGCGTTCAAAAAATACATGCTGGAAGCGAATTCGCTGGCGTATTCGGCGAGCGTGAGCGGCACCTATCTGATGACCGAATTGTTTCCGCGTCTCGGCATTCTTGATGCAATGACGCCGAAATGCATCTGGGTCGGCAACGGCCAGCGCACTGCCGCGGTGGTCGCGCGCGGCGAAGCTGAAGTGTGCTGCCAGCAGATCAGCGAGATGCTGCCGGTGGCGGGCATAGACCACATCACGCCGCTGCCGGCGGAATTGCAAAAGGTTTCGCTTTATATCGCAGGTATCGGTGCCAACAGTACAAACAAGGAGGCGGCTGCGCAGATGATCGCGTTGCTGGCCTCGCCCGCAGCGGCGACGGCGATTCGTCAGAGCGGACTCGAGCCCGCCTGATTGCAGGTAAGATCGGTTTCCGGGTTGCGCATGAATTTACAAATGGCCGACATGAACACCAACACTGAACCGACGGCACCGAAATCCTACGACGGCATGCTGATGGCGCTGTCGCTGCTGGCGCGCCTGTTCTGCGTGTTGATCGGCACCATGGCGGGATTCCGCTTTCTGTTCGACTGGACGCTGATGCCGACCATGTTTGCCGGCGCCTGCGCGATCGTGGCGGCGGTGATTCCGCCGTCGCGGCCGGGTTCCAATGACCATCGTTCGCTGATTATCATCGTGCTGGCGCTGCTGGGCATTGTGTTCCAGCTCGCGGATATTGCGGTTTATTACGCGCAGCACGACGACAACGGCAAACACTACTGGTGGTCGGGCGCGGTCGGCTATTTCGTCAGCCTCGGGCTGATGGTGTTGTACGGTGCCGCCACCCTGTGGAACCGGCGCCGTTTCGCCAATCAGCCGGGGTAGCCCGGCGGCGTCTGCCGGACGCGCGTTTCAATTAAAAGTCGAAAACAGGCAACCCGCGCTAAAATACGCGGTTACCGGATTTTGAAGGTCGCCTCCCGGTGCTGGTTCGGCGGGGCGGCAAGCGGCGTTTGCCGACGCTCCCCGACCGCTGGCGTCTATCGTAATTTGACTGCACGACAATAAGGCGGAGTTTGGACATGAGCGAAAAAATCATCGAGAACATCAGGGCCGGCAAGTACGACCGCCACGAACTTGAAAACCTGTACATGAATGCCGAGCGCATGGGCCACGACGAAGTGCAGTTGCTGGCCAAGGGCGCGCTGAAAGACCTTAATTCGCGCGCCTACGCCAAGCTGTTCGTGAAGCCGATCCGCGACAAGGTGCAGAAGGTCATCAACACCATTGCCGCCGCCGAGGGCTGGGGCAACTGGGAAGACAACACGGTGGTCAACGGCGTGCGTGCCGGCACCCCGATGACCAAGGGCGAGGAAATCGCCGAGTATTATTTTGCCTACCGCGGGCCGAACTGGAAAAGCGCCGTTTCGCTGGCGGTGTTCCAGCACGACGAGAAAAGCGCGGTGCAGTTCAAGGTGAAATCGCGCCAAGGCGAAAACAATGTCGTCACCACAAGTGAAGAGGCGACCGCACTGTTCCGCGAGGCGATCAAAGCCTAGTTTGAAGGACCCCCTCTCCCCTTGGGGAGAGGGAACGGCCATGCTCTTCAGGACACGATCATGGATAACAATACCGATCCGTACCGCATCACCGATATTGCCGCCCTCGAGCGCATTTACGGCGCACCAAGCGGCGCCGCGGTGGCCAAGGAACTCGACTACCTGCATCCGCACTATCAGCTGCTGATCGCGAAGTCGCCGTTTGCGGTGCTGGCGACCGCCGGGCCCGGCGGCCTCGACACTTCGCCGCGCGGCGATGCGCCGGGTTTCGTCGTCGTCGAAAACGAAAAGACCCTGCTGCTGCCGGATCGGAAGGGCAACAACCGCATCGACAGCCTGCGCAACATCGTTGCCGATTGTCGCGTCGCCTTGCTGTTCATGATTCCCGGTATCGGTGAAACGCTGCGCGTGAACGGGCGTGCGGCGATCACCACGGCGCCGGCTGTGCTGGAGCGTTTTCGCATGGAGGGCGCGCTGCCGCGTTCGGTGATTGTGATCAGTGTGGAAACGGTGTTCTTCCAGTGTTCGCGCGCGTTGTGGCGCTCGAAGCTGTGGGATCCGGCGACACAGATCGAGCGTGCGAGCCTGCCCAGTCTCGGCACCATGGTCGAGGACATCAGCGGCGCGAAGATCAAGGCGGCGGAATACGACCGTGATCTGTATCCGCGGCTGAAGTCGACGCTCTACTAGGGCGTGTTCACACAAGTGGATAGCGAAGGCTTTCAACGATCAGGGCGAAATGGATAAAAGCCAAGAACATTATGTCGAGTTTCTCGAATCGCGAGAAGATGCGACGAAAGCCTTTGAGTCGGCGAAACAATCGTTC
>CAISYC010000015.1 GCA_903889565.1 uncultured beta proteobacterium | reverse complement strand
CCGTCGCTGTCGCTTCGTTGAATTGGCCATCCAAACATGATGCCCAATTCAAAGCCCTTACGAAACCCCTGCAACCCAGTGCCCATAAGACTTTCAGGCATTTTTAATGCCCTTTTCGCCCACTCGATTTCCTGATGAGCCTGTTTTAATATCCCCCAAAAGAACTAGCGACCCCGGGGAGGGGCAAGCCATGTTGCAGCGGGGCGTTGGGGCGGGGATGGGCGTGCGTGCGCGTGTGGTTGCCGCATGCATCATGGGTGTGATGGTGTCGCCCGCGCTGGCGACAGGGTTTTTTCTCAATCAGCAGAGCGTGCAGGGCCTCGGCCGCACCGATGCGGGCAATGCGGTGGCGGCCGGTGACCCGAGTACCGTGTATTCGAATCCGGCCGGGCTGCCCTATCTGTGGCGCGACAGCGCAACGCAGGGCAGCAATACGCTGTTCGCCTTCAGCACCCACCTGATCATTCCGACCAGCGATCACGTCAACACCGGTTCGACTGCGACCACGCCGGGCAGCGGCGGCGCGGCGGTGCGCTATGCGGGTGTCAACTTCAGCGATCCAACCGAGCCGACGCCGGTGCCGAACATGTTCATCGCGCACAAGCTGGCGGGCGACAACGCCTACGTCGGCTTGGCCATCACCTCGCCGTTCGGTTTGTCGGCGAAATACAGTGACGACTGGTTCGGCCGTTACGATGCGACCGAGGTTTCGCTGCGCACCGTTAATTTCGCGATGGTCGGTGCCTATCAGTTCACGCCGGCGCTGTCGGTGGGCGGCGGGCTCGATGTGCAGTATGCGCGATCGAAGCTGGTGCAGGCGGTGCCCAATCCGCTGAATGCTGGCGGGCCGACGGCGGCGACCGATGCGCGCGCCGAGAGCACCGGCACGGCGTGGACGCCGGGCTTCAATATCGGCGCCATGTATCAGGCCGACGACGCAACGCGTTTCGGCTTGCATTACCGCTCGGCCATGCGTCACAAAATCACCGGCACGGTGACGACGACGGGATTGACCGGCGCGCTGGCCGCCGGCAACGGCGTGGTCGGCGCCACTTCGCAACTCAATTTGCCGCAGATCGTGACCGCCGGCGTCATGCGCCGCATCGGCGACAAACTCACCGTGTACGGTGAAATCGATTGGTACGGCTGGAGCATCGTCAAGGAGTTGCGCGTGCAGTTCGACAACGGCACCGCGGATGCGGTGCGGCCGGCGAATTACCGCAACACCTTCGCCTATGCGGTGGGCGCCGATTACTCCTGGAGCGAGCGCCTGACGGTGCGCGGCGGCGTGCAGTTAGATTTCACGCCGACGGTGGATGCCACGCGCGACACCACGTTTCCGGATTCGGACCGCATCGTGTTTGCCGCCGGCGCGAGTTATCGCTTCAACCGGCGCACGTACTTCGATTTTGCGGCGGGGCACGTCAAGTTTCGCACCGCCGGCATCGGCATTACGCGCAGCTTTTTTACCGGCACCGCGGTGGCAAGCACGGCCACGATCAGCGATTCGGTGACGCCGAGTGTGACTACGGTGTCGGCGCAGGTGCGCTACGCGTTTTAGTGGCGATGATTGGGCGCGGCGCAATTCGCAATCGGATATCTGCGCGGCTTACCCCCCATCCCTGCCTTCCCCCTCGAGGGGGCAGGGATTTTTCGGTGCTGCGCGCTTGGCCCGTGAGGAAATGAATCCCTCGCCCCGCAACGCGGGGAGAGGGCGGGGGTGAGGGGCGCTCGCGCGATTGCCAACTGGCAGTGCCCTTCACCCCACCACTCTCCGCCTTTTCAGGTGATGAGGAAGTTTTCAATGAATCGAGTTTGCAGGGTTTCAGCATGGCGAAAGAAAAAATCGTAGTCCTCGGCGGCGGTTGCGCGGCGCTGTCGGCGGTGTTCATGCTGACCGAACAGGACGGCTGGGAAAACCGCCACGAGATCACGGTTTATCAGCCGGGCTGGCGTCTCGGCGGCAAAGGCGCGGCGGGCCGCAACGAGAAGGCCGGCAATCGCATCGAGGAACACGGCCTGCACGTCTGGAGCGGCTTTTACGAAAACGCGTTCTGGATGATGCGCAAGGTTTACCGCGAACTGGCGCGGCCGTCGTCGCATCCGCTGGCGGCCGCATTCACTGCATTCCGGCCGCGCCATTACGCCGCCTTGAGCAACATGGTCAACGGCGAATGGCTGTTCTGGAAAGGCTATCTGCCGCACGACACCGGCTTGCCGGGCGATTTTATTCATCCGGACAAATACGATTTCGATCCGCAGAACGACATCCGCAGTCCGTGGCAGATGCTGTGCGAAGTGGTGATGTGGGCGGCGCAATATATCGAGTCCACCACCAATGCGGCGAGCGCGAATCAACCCGAACGCTCAGGCGGGCCGACCTGGCTGCTCGACGCGCTGCTCAAGCCGAAGGCGCCGCCGCCATGGATGCTGCCGCGATTGAAGTGGTGCGCGGAGAAAATTCTGCTGGGCGTGATTTTGTGGCGCCTGCTGCGCGCGTTTCGCAAGGCGCAGCGCTATCACGACGAGGCGCTGAAGCAGGGCGCCGCCGCCCGGCAACAACAGCATACCGACGGCCCCTATCAAACGCTGGCCGATCGCATGGCCTGCTTGCAGTGGTGGTTCCATCGCCAACTGAAATCGATCAATGTCTCGCAGTTCGACCAGCGCAGCTTCTACATTCAGGCTGACCTGTTTTCATCGATGATGATCGGCATGCTGCGCGACGGCGTGATCGCCGGGGGCTTCGACGTCATCGACGACATGGATCTGCGCGCATGGCTCACCGAACACGGCGCGCAGCCGGAGAGCCTCGCCAACGCGACGGTCGATTCGGCCTACAGTTATGTTTTCTCTTTCGAGAACGGTGACCCCGACAAGCCGCGCCTCGCCGCCGGCGTCGCGATCCGCCTGCTGATGCGGCTGCTGCTGTGTTCGCGCGGCGCGGTGTTCTGGGAAATGCAGGGCGGCATGGGCGACACCATATTCGCGCCGCTCTACGAGGCCTTGCGGGCGCGCGGCGTCAAGTTCAAGTTTTTCCATCGCGTGACGGCGATCAAATCCGGCGACGGCAAGGCGGTCGATGAAATCGTCATCGGCCGTCAAGCCACGTTGAAGCAGGGGCTCAGCGAATATGCGCCGCTGAAAACCTATTGCAAGCTGCCGGGCTGGCCGTCCGCGCCGCGTTACGATCAACTGGTCGAGGGCGCGGCGCTCGCCGCCAAGTACGAAGGGCGGCTGTGCGAACTCGAATCGAACTACGGCGACTGGGAAGACCGCGAGGTGATCACGCTCAGGAAGGGCGGCGACTTCGACCGCGTCGTGCTCGGCATCTCGGTCGAGGCAGTGAAGTTTCTGTGCGCCGATCTCAGCGCGAAGAATGCGCGCTTCAAGCAGGGCGTCGAGGGCATCAAGACCGTGCGCACGCAGTCGATGCAGTTGTGGGCGGGTAAATCGCTTTACGATCTTGGCTGGAAACTGCCGCCGCCCATTGTCTGTTCGTACGGCGAGCCCTTCGACACCTGGGCCGACATGAGCGGGCTGCTCGAACGCGAAGGCTGGTGCGATGGTGAAACGCCGCGCAGCCTCGCTTATTTCTGCGGCGTGATGAAAGACGACGCCTGCGGCATCCTGCCGCCGGGACCGCAGCCCGGTTATTTTCTCAAGGCGCACGAGCAGGCCAAAGAGAACGCTCGCGTATGGCTGCATCAATACACCGGCGAACTGTGGCCGCTGGGCACCTGCCCGCGGCTGCCCGATCTCGATTACCAGATTCTGTATCGCCCGGGCGGCGGCAGCGATGCGCAGCGCTTCGATTACCAGTGGTTCTCGGCCAATGTCGATCTCACCGCGCGCTACGTGCTGGCCTTGCCCGGCACCACTAAGCTGCGGCTCAAGGCCGGTGAATCGGGCTTCTCGAATCTGCTGCTGGCCGGCGACTGGGTGCGCAACGGCTTGAATTACGGTTGCGTCGAATCGGCGGTACTGGGCGGATTTCAGGCGGCGCGCGCGATCACCGGGTTTCCGAGTGCGTTGTACGGCGAAACCGACGGCACCGCGAATACGCCGTTTGCGGCGACGCGGCCGAAGCGACCGGCGCTTTTGGCAGTCGTGGAGCCCGCAAACCAATCGTCGTCCGCACGCGCGGCGCCGTCGCCTGCGAATAAGACATCGATCGAACCGTTGATCGGCGATCACGTGCGCCGCGGCGGACTCGACGTGCTGCCGGCGCCGTGGCGCTGCGACGACGTGCAACTCGACGCGTTTTATCTGCATGGCGATCTCGACGCCTTGCAGGCGCTGTGCGACCGCATGATCAACCAGCCGTCGCAGGGTTGTCTGGTGTTCAAACCATCGACGCGCCATGTCGTGCTGACGTTCCAGCGGCTTCACAATCTGCGCTCGCTCGCGCCCGGCTGTGAAACGCTGGGCGGCCACACTTACTGCGAAGCGGCGTTCTGGGTGTTTACGCAGCGATTCGACCGGCAGGGCCACAAGATCGGCGATCAGGCTCTGCTGATTCCGTATATTTTCGCGGAGAACAGCGTGGCGGTGGCGACCGGCCGCGAGGTCTACGGTTATCCGAAGGAATATGCGACGGTCGGCATGCCGCTGCGCGGCGCGGCGCCCGACGATTACACGGTGCGCGGACTCGCGGTGCCGGTGTTCAAGCCGGGGGCGATTGCGCTGCCCGACACCGAAATTCTGCGCTGCAGGCGCATCGACGATTCGGCGTTGAAGGGCCTCGGTCACGCTGCCTGCGAACTGGCCGGCGATCTGCTGACCGCAGTGCGCAGCGGCCGCATCGGCGACACCGCGCTGGCGCTGGTTGGCGAATCGATTACCGCGCTCATGAACAAACGACTCGATCTGGTGTACCTGCGCGAGATTCGCGCGCTCGCCGGCGGCAGGGGCTGCGATATCCAGTCGGTGACCACGGCGAGCGAACACCCGCTCGAACTCGAATGTCTGCGCCTGCTGCGCGGGCGCTACGCGCTGCAATTGCCGCCGCTCGACAGTCATCCGATCGCGGCCGACCTCGGCCTCAAACTGCAGGCGGGCAACAGCGTGGATGTGATGCTGGGGCTCGAGATCGATCTTGCGTTCACGCTCGGCAGCGGAAAAAATCTGTGGTCGGCAGCGCCTTGATCGCGCTAGTCTTGCGGTTGCAATCGTCAGCCCGACCGAACCCATGCAGACCACCGCTGAGACCTGCGCCAGGTTTCTCCCCGACCATCTGATCCGGCGGCATTGCCGCGCGCCGGCGCCGCCGTCGGCGCCGTGCGCCGAATGTGTTCGTGGCGCCGTCCTGATGGCCGACATCATCGGCTACACGGCGTTGACCGAACGTTATGCGCGGCGCGCCGAAGGCGTCGAGGAACTGAAGGTTGTCCTCAACGATTTCTTCGGCCGCCTCAATACGCTGATCCTCGATCACGGTGGCGACATCGTCAGCTTCGCCGGAGATTCGGTGTTTGCGTTGTGGGACGGCGGTGAGGCTGCGCCGATGCTCGCAGCGCAATGCGCGCTCGCCGCCCAGCGCGCGCTCGATCGCAGCGATCTTGGTGAAGGGTTGTTGCTGCGCATGCGCATTGTCGTCGCCGCGGGTGACGTCACGCTGGCGACGGTCGGCGGTCACGCCGGTCAATGGCATTGCCTGATGACCGGCGCGTCGCTCGCCGCAATCGGCGCGGGGCTGGGGCAAACCGAACCGGGCGAAGTGCTGCTCGAATCAACCGCCGCGCGCGCGCTTGGTGCCGCCGCCGAATGCGAACCGCGTGCGGAGGGTTATGCGCTGCTGCGCGGTCTGCGTGTGCAGACGCCGTTGCCGCCGCCGGCAGCCTTGTCGCCGGATGCAGACGCAGTGCCGGCGCTGCGCTGTTACATCGCCGCGCCGGTACTCGAACAGCTCGATGCCGGACACGCCGACTGGCTGGGCGAATACCGGCGCGCGACCACGCTGTTCGTTCGCGCGGCCCTCGATGGCGATGCGCTGGCGCCATTGCAGGCCGCCACACTCGCGGTGCAGAACGTGGTCGCCCGCTTCGAGGGCACTTTTCATCGCGTGATCGTCGATGACAAGGGCAGCAACATTCTGTGCGTGTGGGGCATACCGGGGTGCGCGCACGAAGACGATCCGGCGCGCACGCTGAGTGCGGCGCTGGCGATACAGCTTGCGCTGCGCGATTTGAAAATCAATTGCGGCATCGGCGTCACCACCGGCCGGCTGATGTGCGGATTGTCGGGCGGCGGGCGGCGTTACGAATATACGGTTGCCGGCGATGCGGTCAATCTCGCCGCGCGCCTGATGGTCGCCGCGGGCGACGACATCTTGTGCGACGAAGCAACGATGGCAGCGGCGCGCGGGGCGATCGATTGCGAGGCGCTGCCGGCGATCCACGTCAAAGGACGCATCGCCGCGCTGCCGGTGTGGCGTCCGCATGCGGAATCCGCTGCGGCACGGCGGACCGCGACGGTTGCGCGTTTTCTTGGCCGCAGGCGCGAAGTCGAAGCGCTGCGCGCGCAGTTGCGCGATGTGCAAGCCGGCCGCGGCGCGGTGACCGTGATCGAAGGCGAGCCCGGTGTCGGCAAATCGCAACTCGTCGCCGAATTGAAGCGCGCGGCGGCTGCGGCCGGCGTCGGCTTTCTGCTGGGACATGCCGATGCGATCGAGCGCGCGACCACCTATTTCGCGTGGCGCGAAATTCTGCGCCAGATACTCGACCGCCATGCGGCGCACGACGACGATGCGCGGCGCGCCTGGCTCGAAGCGCTGTGCGCGCCGCTGCCGGCCGTGCAGGCGTGGTTGCCGCTGCTGAACGACGTGTTGCCGCTCGGGTTTTACGAGCCGTTGGCGATTCGCCGGATGAGTGAGCAGGCGCGCGCGGAGAGCACGCTGGAACTACTTTTGCACCTGCTGCATGAGGCCACCGTGTCCGGTCCGGTGGTGATCGTGCTCGAAGACGCGCACTGGCTCGATTCGATGTCGTGGATACTGGCGGCGCGCCTCAAGCAACGCGAAGCGGCGCTGCTGCTGGTGCTGGTGACGCGCAGCGGATACGCGCCCGACGGCAACGCGGCGCGCGAGCTGACGGCCGCGGCGCAGCGGCTGAATCTGGCGACGTTTTCGCGCGAAGACGCCGCCGCGCTGGTGTGCGACCGTCTCGGCGTCGATGCGCTGCCGGACGAACTGCTGTCGCTGATCTACGAACGCACCGACGGACACCCGCTGTTCAGCGAAGAACTCGCGTATTCATTGCGCGACAGCGGCTATCTGGTGCTGCGTGAGCGGCGCTGCCTGATTGCCGGCGGCGACGCCAGTGTGGATGTGCGCGATCTGCCGGCGACGGTCGAGGGCATCATCGCCAGCCGCGTCGATCGCCTCGGCGCGGGCGAACAACTGACGCTCAAGGTAGCGAGCGTGCTGGGTCACGGCTTTGCCGCGAGCGCCTTGCGCGAGTTGCATCCGATGCGGCCCGATGCGGCGGCGCTTGCGCGCCAACTCGATCAATTCATCGCGCTTGATCTGGTGCACGTCGAGGTAGCAGGCGGCGGCATCGATTACCGCTTCAAGCACATCATCACGCAGGAGGTGACCTACGGTCTCATGGCATTCGCGCAGCGCCGCCAGTTGCATCGCGTCGCCGCCGGCTGGTTCGAACGCGCGCATGCGGCGGATCTGAGCGCGGCCTATCCCTTGCTGGCCCACCACTGGACGCGCGCCGCGGATGCGCCCAACGCCTTCCGCTTTTTGCATCTCGCCGGCGAGCAGGCGTTCCGGCGCTATGCCAACCGCGAGGCGGCGGCTTTTCTCGACGAAGCGCTGGCGCTGCAATTCGAAGCGCCGCCGGCGATGCGTGCGGCCTGCGAGCGGCTGCTGGGCTTTTCGCGCCTGTGGCTGGGGCACGTCGAGCAGAGTGCCGCGCATATCCGCAACAGTCTCGCCGCGCTGGGACAGCGCATTCCGCAGTCGCGCGCGCAACTCGCGCTCGGCACGCTGTGGCAACTCGCACTCAGCGTGCGCAATCATTTTCTCGGCCGCCGCTTCATCAAACGCGATCGCGCGGCCGCGGCGCCGGCGGGGTTTGCAGAGAGCATGATTCGCTACAGCCATATCGCGTGGTTCCGGGCCGATATTCCGCTGTCGTTTTATATGAGCCTGCGTTGCCTTAATCTCGCCGAGCGCGCGCAGCAATCCGCGGAAACCGCCTTGATTTATGGCGTATTGACCAATGGCGCCGGCGCGTTGCCCGCGCATGGCCTCGCGCGGCGTTATCGCGATCTGGCGTTGCAGGGCGCGCGCGCGCTCGGCGAGCCGGGCATCGATTCGCAGGTGCTGCTGTTCGTCTCGCTCTACGAGGCCGGTTGCGCGGCGTGGGCCGATTGCATGGAACGGGTGGCGCGTGCCGAACGCCTGAGCCGCGAGATCGGCGACGTGCGCCGCGCCGAGGAATGCACGGTCATTCTCGGTTACCTGCATCTGCACACCGGCGATATCGATGCCGCCCAGCGCTGCTATGAAAATGCGACGGCCTCGGCGCGCCGCCGCGGCGATCGGCAGACCATGGGCTGGGGGCTGCTCGGTTGCGCGCGCGTGCAGTTGCGGCGCGGGCGTCCGGAGCGCGCATTGGCGGCGCTGCAGGAGGCGGCGCCGACGGTGAGTGATCGCCTCGGTGGCGTGGAATTGCACGGCTTGCTTGCGCTCGCCTGTTTGCGCGGCGGCGATCCGGTGGCGGCTGTGCAGTCGGCGCGCGCGGGTCTGCAGACCTTGCTCGAAGCGCGACCCGTATCGTTTACCACGCTGACCGGCACCGCCGGCGTCGTCGAAAGTCTGATGGCGCTTTCGGCAAAGGCCGGCGGACGCGACCGCGCGCTCGCGGACGATGCGCGCCTTGCACTGAAGCTGCTGCGCCGTTTTGCACGCATATTCCCGCTCGGCGAGCCGCATTATCAATGGTTGCAGGGACGCGAGTGGCTGGCGGCGGGCCGCAGTGCACGCGCGCTCAAATGCTGGCAGCGGGCGGCCGACGCCGCGGCGCGGCTGCAAATGCCTTATGACGAAGCGCTGGCGTGGCAGGCGATTGCGCAACATGCCACCGGCTCGGCAGCAACCGTCGCGCATGCGCGTGCCGCCGCGCTGTACGAAACGCTCGGTCTGCCGGAGGCGCCGCCGCTGCCTTAGTGGCATTGAGGTGCTCCGTTTTGCGACTTGCGAAATCGTGTGCGTTTACGCACATACCGTGGCTTGCACGCTGCCTAGACTTGAACCCTTATCCCACCTAGGGCCTAGGCCACAGGTTGCAGGGGATGCGGGCGGCCCGCCGTCGGGTCAAGGCAAGGCAGGACAACTCCGGGGAGAGCGCAATGAAGAACATGGTCATGTCGGAGACGGCCAAATCGTTTCTGCAATCGGCAATCGAAACCGTCGCCGCGCGCCGTGCCTTCGACGCCGCGGCCCTGGGTATCGAACCCGCGCGCGCGCCGGCGCGCACGCACCTCACGCGCCGCCAGCTCGACGTGTTGGAACTGCTGTGTGAAGGCATGACCAACAAAGACATCAGCCGCAAACTCGAAATCGGCAACGCGACGGTGAAGATTCATGTGTCGAGCATTTTGCGCGCGCTCAATGTGAACAGTCGGCTGCAGGCGGCGATCGTGGCGCGCCGCCTCGGGCTCGTGAAAGACAAAACCGGTGCGCTGCCGACTGCCGGCGGCCGTGCGGCACGTCAGCCGATGGTGTTGCGCGTGGTGTGGGACGGCACCACCGCGCAGATCATCGGCGTGGATGCCGAATCCATTGCCTGAAACCGCCTAGCGGCGCACGGCGGCGACGAGGCTTTCGAGGCGGGCGACGTCCTGCACCACCAGCGCGCGACCGGCGCGCGCAATCAGGCCCTGTTTGACCATGCGCGACAATTCGCGCGTGACCTGTTCCCGATAGGTGCTGACCTGTGCGGCGATCTCGGCGTGTTTTGGCGCCGGCTCGATGCGCGCGCGGTTTTTTACGATTCCCGCCTGCCGCGCCAGACGCAGCAACTCGGCATGCACACGGTTCTGCACGCCGAGCGTGCTGAATTCGAAGATCCGCTCGGTTAACTCGCGCACCGATGTGACCAGCCGCAGCAGCATGTGGTCGCAGACCGCCGGATGTTCATGCACCAGACGGCGGAACACCGTCGGGCTCATGGTGGCGACCAGCGTTTCCTTCACCGCCACCACGTCGGCCGAGCGCGCATGGCCGTCGATCGCGGAGAAGTCGCCGAACCAGTCGCCGGCGGGAATTTCACGATAGGTGACCTGGCGCCCGGCGGCCGAAAATGCGGTGGCGCGCACCGCGCCGGTGACGATCAGATAAACATCGCGATCCGGCGCATCGCGCGAAATCACCTGTTGCGCTGCCGAATAACGCCGCCAGCGGCAGTCGCGCGCCAGTTGTTCGAGCGCCGGCTCGGGCAGATCGCGCAGGAACCTGATCTGGCGCAAGCCCAGCAGTGACGGTTCGACGGACGCGCTGCGCGGCATCGCGGTAATCTCCGGTGTGGTGCCCGATTGTATGCAGACAAGCGGCGCGCTGTAAAACGGCGCGGCTGCCGTTGCGTACGGGATGATCGCCGGC
Organism: uncultured beta proteobacterium; assembly: GCA_903889565.1. Lineage (GTDB taxonomy): Bacteria > Pseudomonadota > Gammaproteobacteria > Burkholderiales > SG8-41 > PALSA-1004. The sequence goes on along the minus strand of CAISYC010000015.1, from coordinate 183,874 downwards.
GCGGAGTAGAATGCACTGCATAGTCGGCAGTGCAGGCGCGAATCGACGGCGCTGCAGGTCGAAGCGATTACGGGGAGTGCGATGAAAATTCAGGAATGCGGTCGCTATGTCACGTGGGGGTTGGTGGCGGGGCTGGCGGCATGGGGCATCTTCATCGCCACCCTGACCTATGCTTCATTGTTCGTGCCCGACGTGCCGGCGCATGCGGGGCAATTGTTTACCCAGCGCGGCGGCATTCAGGCCGGCGGTTTCATCGCCGGCTGGTGGCTGGCGATCGCGGCGATGACGCTGTGCGTGGTCGGCTACTTTCGCGAATACAAGGGTCTGTTCTGTCTGCTCGGCGTGGTGCCGGCCGCCCTCTACGTGGCCAACCCGTGGTCGGTGATGGTGTTCGTCAAATTCATCGGCGGCTGATTCAGGCGCGATTGACGCAAATCAGGCGAGCACCGGCGGCAGTTGCTGCGCCAGCGCGGCGCGTTCGGCAGTCGCCTTGCCGTGCAATGCAAAACCCAGCAAGCGTCCTTCGCCGTTTTTGAACAGCGCTTTGAGTCCGTCGTCTTTGGCGCTGATTTCCCAAACGCCCTGGGCGCCGGTCGCCGGCGGCGAAACAATGGTCGGGCAGGCCGGCGTCTTCACCAGCACCGGCATCGCTGGATAACTGACCGGCGTCGCTTTGCCGGCGAGCGTTGCTGCGAGTGCGCGCGCCGAATTCATCAGCGGCATCACATACGGAAGGACGAGACCTTCGATCTCAACGCAATCGCCGAGCGCATAAACATCCGGCGCGCTGGTTTCATGCAATTTGTTGACGACGATGCCGCGATGGGTCTTGATCCCCGCCGCCTGCGCAAGCGCGGTGCGCGGACGCAAACCGACGGCCGACAGCACGAGATCGGCATCGAAGGCGCTTCCGTCGGCAAGCGACACTTTCAACCGGCTGCCTTCGCGGTCGATCGAGGCAACGCTGGTGCCCAGATGCCAGGTCACGCCGATGCCGGCGAGTTTCTGCTGCAACAGGGCGCCGCCCTCCGGCGGCAACAGGCGCGACAACGGCCAGGCGGCGATGTCGATGACGTGGACGCTGTGACCGCCGGTCGTCAGGTCGTTGGCGAATTCGCTGCCGATGAGGCCGGCGCCGATCAGGGCAACCGTCGATTGGTCTTTCAGCGCAGCGCGGAATTTCGCGTAGTCGTCGAGATCGTTCACCGTTACCACGGCATCTGCGCCGTCGCCGCCGATCGGCAGCCGGATCTGGTCGGCGCCGAGTGCGAGGACGAGTTTGCCGTAGGCGATCTTTTCCTCGCCGATACTCACTGTATGCGCGGCGGCATCGATCGCTGTCACCTGCGTGTCGGGGCGGATGGTGGCATTGATCTGCGTCGCCATCTGTTCGGCCGAGTTCATCGCAATGCTTTGCGCGGTTTTGCCGGAACCGAAGGCGGAGGACAGCATCGGTTTCGAATAAAACGAGCCGCTGTCGGCGCTGAGAATGACTAGCGGGGTTTCCTTGTCGAGCTTGCGCAGTTCGCGCGCGACGTTATAACCGGCCAGGCCGCTGCCGAGGATGACGATGGGATTCATGACAATGCTTTCAGGTAAGCCGAAAAAAACCGCCGGTCGCGTGACCGGCGGAGAGTGAAGCTATTTTACCAAGCAGAGCGTTCGGGGCGGCGGCCGTCAGGCCATCCGCCCGCGGGATCACGCCAGGTCGTAGCGATCGAGGTTCATCACCTTGTTCCAGGCCGCGACAAAGTCATTCACGAAGGTCTGCTGCGCGTCGCTGCTGGCATAGACCTCGGCAATGGCGCGCAACTGGGCGTTCGAGCCGAACACCAGATCGACCACGGTGCCCGTCCACTTGACTGCACCGCTGGCGCGATCGCGCCCTTCGAGCACGCCTGCGGCGGCCGACTTCTGCCACCGCGTGCGCATGTCGAGCAGGTTGACGAAGAAGTCGTTCGTCAGTGTACCCGGCCGCGTGGTGAATACACCGTGTTGCGACCGGCCGGCGTTGGCGTCGAGGGCGCGCAGGCCGCCGATCAGCACCGTCATTTCCGGCGCGCTCAGCGTCAACAATTGCGCCTTGTCGATCAGCATCTCGGCCTGCACGCCTTCGAGTCCTTCGCATACGTAATTGCGGAAGCCGTCTGCGGCAGGCCCCAGCACGGCGAAGGATTCAACGTCGGTCTCCTGCTGCGATGCGTCCATGCGCCCCGGCGCGAACGGCACCTTGATTTCGACGCCGGCCTTTTTCGCCGCTGCTTCGACGGCGGCACAGCCGCCCAGCACGATGAGATCGGCCAGCGAAATCTTTTTGCCGCCGGACTGCGCGCCATTGAATGCCTTATGCACCGTTTCCAGCGCGGACAGTACTGTCGCCAGTTCGGCCGGCTGGTTGACCGCCCAATCCTTTTGCGGTGCGAGGCGGATGCGCGCGCCATTGGCACCGCCGCGCTTGTCGCTGCCGCGGAAGGTCGCCGCTGACGCCCATGCCGTCGTCACCAGTTGGGAAATCGACAGCCCGGCGGCCAGCACTTTTGCCTTGAGCGCTTCAATGTCCTGCGCGTTGACCAGCGGATGATCGACGGCGGGGATCGGGTCCTGCCAGTGCAGCACTTCCTTCGGCACCAGCTTGCCGAGGTAACGCGCGCGCGGGCCCATATCGCGATGCGTCAGTTTGTACCAGGCACGGGCGAAGGCGTCGGCGAATTCCTGCGGATTCTGATGAAAGCGGCGCGCGATCTTTTCATAGGCCGGGTCGAAACGCAGCGAGAGGTCGGCGGTGGTCATCATCGGCGGATGTTTTTTCGACGGATCGTGCGCATCCGGAATCATGTGTTCCGGTTTGACATTCTTCGCCACCCACTGATGGGCGCCGGCCGGGCTCTTGGTCAACGCCCATTCGTAGCCGAACAGCATGTCGAAATAGCCGTTGTCCCAGCGGGTCGGGTTGGGCTTCCATGCCCCTTCGATGCCGCTGGTGGTGGTATCCGCACCGCGACCGGAGCCGAGCTTGTTGCTCCAGCCGAGGCCCTGCTCTTCGATCGCTGCGGCTTCAGGTTCGGGACCGACCAGCTTTGGGTCGCCGGCCCCATGTGCCTTGCCAAAGGTGTGTCCGCCGGCAATCAGCGCCACCGTCTCTTCGTCGTTCATGGCCATGCGTGCGAAGGTTTCGCGGACATCGCGGCCGGAGCCCACCGGATCGGGTTTGCCGTCGGGGCCTTCGGGGTTCACATAGATCAAACCCATCTGCACCGCGGCCAGCGGGTTTTCGAGTTGCCGGTTGCCGGAGTAGCGGCTGTCGGGCTTGTCGCTGGTGGCGAGCCAGCTTTTTTCCATGCCCCAGTAAACGTCTTCTTCCGGTTCCCAGATGTCCGGACGGCCGCCGGCGAAACCGAAGGTCTTGAAGCCCATCGATTCGAGGGCAACGTTGCCGGCCAGTATCATGAGGTCGGCCCACGAAATCTTGCGGCCGTATTTCTGTTTGATCGGCCACAGGAGGCGGCGCGCCTTGTCGAGGTTGCCGTTGTCGGGCCAGCTGTTGAGGGGCGCGAAGCGCTGATTGCCGCTGCCGGCGCCGCCGCGGCCGTCAGCGATGCGATAGGTGCCGGCAGAGTGCCAGGCCATGCGTATCATGAGGCCGCCATAATGGCCCCAATCGGCGGGCCACCAGTCCTGCGAGTCGGTCATCAGCGCGCGCAGATCGCGAACCACGGCATCGAGATCGAGGCTTTTGAACTCGGCTGCGTAATCGAAGTCCGCGCCCAGAGGGGCGCCCTTCGGTGAATGCTGATGCAGAATGTTCAGGCGCAGCCGGTCCGGCCACCAGTCGTTGTTGGTTTGGGCTTTTCCGCTCACTGCGGGGTTCGCAGCCGCGAACGGGCATTTGGCTTCGTCTGACATGGTTCTCTCCTCGGTAATGTTTGCGATTGACCAGGCTCGACAGTATGCGGAACGGACAGCGCACGTCTGTGCGCTGTCCGCAGCAGCATGGATTACGCCGCCAGCAAAACCATTTCAAAATCGGCCTTGGCTACGCCGCACTCGGGGCAGGCCCAGTCGCCCGGAATGTCTTCCCAGCGCGTGCCGGCCTTGATCCCGTGCTCGGGGTCGCCGAGGGTTTCGTCATACACATAACCACATACGATGCATTGCCATTTCTTCATGTTCATTCTCCTGACAGGTTAAAGGGGCTAGGCGGCGATCTTTGCGCGCGTGGCCTTGTAATGGCTGGCGTGACGCTCTTCGACTTTTGCCAAAGCGGCAAAGCGCTTGGCGGCCTTGGTAAGCGTGTCGCGGAAGCGTTGCGCGTGTTCCTTCGATTCCTCGATCTGCTCGTCCATTTCCTTGACCGCGGCGGTGTTGCCTTCCTGCTCGGCAAGGTGGCGGAACTGCGGATACATTTCGGTGTATTCGTAGGTTTCGCCGGCGATCGCCATATTGAGCGCCTTGGCTGGTGTCAGCTCGCTGGCCGGGTAGAGCAGATCGAGGTGGCCGAAGGCATGCTGCACTTCGTGCGCGGCGGTTTCCTCGAACACGCGGGCGGTGGCTTCGTCGCCGGCGGCGCGGCTGATCTTGGCGAAATACATGTATTTGATGTGGGCCATGGATTCGCCGGCGAAGGCGGCTTCGATGTTCTTGATGGTGATGGATTCAGCTTTCATTTACGTGCTCCTTGTCGTGTTTGGTTGCAATGTTTTTGCAGTTCATCGACTGCATGGGGCGCATTGTGGCCGCCGGCCATCGATTGATCCAATGGATTGTTAATATCGAATCAATAGGCAATGCCTATTGATTGCGGGGCGGCTGCGCCGCCGGGGGAAATCAGCCCGCGACGGGGCGGGCGTCGGGCAGCAGTGTGACGCCCGGCAGCTTGCAGGCGAGCACCGACTGGCGCATCGCTTCGATCGCGGCGGGGCGCGGGAAGCTGGCGCGCCAGGCCAAGGTAATTCGCCGCTGCGGCGACGGCGCGGCAAACGGCCGCGTCACGATCAGCGCGCTGGCGGACGAGCGCGATTCGGCGGCGGTCGATGGCAGCACCGTGACGCCGACGCCGGAGGCGACCATCTGGCGTATCGTTTCGAGCGAGCTACCTTCAAGCGCCTGCTGGATATGGCTCGATTTGGCGCGTCCGGCGCGTGCGCAGGTTTGCATCACCTGGTCGCGGAAGCAGTTGCCGGCGCCGAGCAGCAGCAGGGTTTCATTGCAGAGCTGGTCGGCGGCGATGGTCTTCTTCGCGTGCCAGGCGTGATTCGCCGGCAGCACCACGCGAAACGGTTCGTCGTAGACGGCGTGGGTGACGATGCCGGGTTCGCTGTACGGCAGCGAGAGGATGATGACATCGACGTCGCCCGCTTTAAGCAGTTCGCCAAGCTTCGCCGTGTAGTTTTCCTGCAGCAGCAGCGGCATTTTCGGCGCACGCTTGTGCGCAGCGGGGATCAATTGCGGAAACAGGTAAGGGCCAACGGTATAGATGGCGCCGACCCTGAGTGGTGTGGCGAGCTGATCCTTGCCGGCGCTTGCAATCTCCTTGATCGCGGCGGTTTCTTCTAGCACGCGCTGCGCCTGCTCGATGATGCGCGCGCCCAGCGGTGTTACGACCACCTCGGTGCTGGTGCGTTCGAACAGGGCAATGCCGAGTTCGTCTTCGAGTTTTTTGACCGCCACCGACAGCGTCGGCTGGCTGACGAAGCATTTTTCCGCGGCGCGGCCGAAATGGCGCTCGCGCGCGACAGCGACGATGTAACGCAGTTCGGTCAGGGTCATGGCGATATTATGCCTCACGGCAGTTGGCAATTCCCGAGGAATGAGGTTGCGCCGGCCGATGGCATTGGTTATTGTTTGCCCACGGTTTAATTGGATCGGATACGGACATGGCAAAAGAAAAACGCGGCATGCGGCGCGGACTCACGGCTTATGGCGACGAGGAGTTTTCGCTGTTCCTGCGCACCGCTTTCATCAAGGCGATGGGTTACAGCGATGATGCGCTTGACCGCCCGATCATCGGCATTACCAACACCTTCAGCGGTTTCAACGCCTGCCACCGCAACGTGCCGGAGTTGATCGAAGCGGTCAAACGCGGCGTCATGCTGGCCGGCGGCCTGCCGGTGGAATTCCCAACGATTACGCTGCACGAATCTTTCGCGCATCCGACCTCGATGTTTCTGCGCAACCTGATGGCGATGGACACCGAGGAGATGATCCGCGCGCAGCCGGTCGATTCGACGGTGCTGATCGGCGGCTGCGATAAAACCGTGCCGGCGCTGCTGATGGGCGCCGCCAGCGCCGACGTGCCGGCGATAATGCTGGTGACGGGGCCGATGATCACCGGTGATCACAAGGGCGAGCGGCTTGGCGCCTGCACCGACTGTCGTCGATTCTGGGCGCGCTACCGCGCCGGCGACATCGACCAGCCGGAAATGAAAGAGATCGAATCGAAACTGGCGCCGAGTGCCGGTACCTGCATGGTGATGGGCACGGCGAGCACGATGGCCTGCGTGACCGAGGCGATGGGCATGATGCTGCCGGGTGGCGCCTGTATTCCGGCGGTAATGGCCGAGCGCTTGCGCAATGCCGAGGCGACCGGCGCGCGCGCGGTGGCGATTGCCAAAGAGAAACTGACGCCCTCGCGCATCATGACGCCCGACGCCTTCGAAAACGGGTTGCGCATGTTGCTCGCCATCGGCGGCTCGACCAATGCGATCGTGCATCTGGCGGCGATGGCGGGGCGCCTCGGCATCGAACTCGATCTTGAAGCCTTCGATCGCATGGGGCGCGACACGCCGGTGCTGGTGGATCTGAAGCCGACCGGCCAGCATTACATGGAAGATCTCGACAAGGCCGGCGGTGTCACCACCATCCTGCGCGAACTTAAGCCGCAACTGAAACTGAAAGCGCTGACCATCACCGGTAAAACGCTCGGCGAGAATATCGAGGCCGCGCCGGCGGCCTGGGCACAGGAGGTGGTGCGGCCGTTCAAGAATCCGATATTCAAAGGCGGCAGCATCGCGGTGCTGCGCGGCAATCTCGCGCCCGGCGGTGCCATCGTCAAGCAGGCGGCGGCATCACCAGCCTTGATGCAGCACGAAGGTCGCGCGGTGGTGTTCGATTCGCTGCCCGACATGGCGGCACGCATCGATTCACCGGATCTCGATGTCAAACCCGACGATATTCTGGTGTTGCGCAACGCCGGACCGATCGGCGCGCCGGGCATGCCGGAGGCCGGCTACATTCCGATTCCGAAGAAGCTTGCGCAAAAAGGTTTGAAGGACATGCTGCGCATGTCGGATGCGCGTATGAGCGGCACCGCCTTCGGCGCGATCGTGCTGCACATCACGCCGGAGTCGGCGGTCGGCGGCCCGCTCGCATTGGTGAAAAACGGCGATCGCATCCGTCTCGATGTGAAAGGCCGCCGGCTGGAATTGCTGGTGTCGGACGAAGAACTCGCGGCGCGGCGCAAACAGTGGAAGGCGCCTAAACCGCGCAAGGGTGACGAGCGCGGTTATCGCAAGCTGTTCATGGATACCGTGCAGCAGGCGGATCGCGGCTGCGATTTTGAATTCCTGACAGCGCCGATCACCGCCTGCACGCCGACGAAATGAACGGCCAAACTGTCGCCATACTCGAAAGCCGTCTTGGCGAGCAGATCGTCGAATTGATTGCAAAGCGCGGCGGCCGGCCGCTGCACGCGCCGGCGTTGTCGGAGATTCCCGACATCGTGCCGGCCTTTATCGCCAAACTCATTCATGACTGGCAGACGGCACCGGTGGCGGCGGCCATTTTCCAGACCGGCGTCGGCACACGTGCATTGTTCAAAACCGCTGCTGAACTCGGGCTCGAAGAAACGTTGAAATCGTTGCTGGCGGCGAGCACGGTGGTGGTGCGCGGGCCCAAGCCGACCGGTGCATTGAATGCGGCGGGTGTGCGCATCGATTTGAGCGCTGCCGATCCGTATACGACGGCCGAAGTGATTGCGCAGCTCGAATCCCTGAAACTGGCCGGCGCGCGCGTGGTGGTGCAGCGTTACGGCGGGAAAAATCTTGAGCTCGATGCGTGGCTGCAGGCGCGCGGCGCGCAGGTGCTCGAAATCCCGGTTTACCGCTGGGCGATGCCGGCCGATACAAAACCGCTGGCCGATCTGATTGTGGCACTCGAACGACGCGAGGTCGCGGCCGTCGTTGTCACCAGTGCGTCGCAGGTTCACAATCTCTTTGAGTTTGCGCGGGCGAGCGGCAGTGAAGCAACGCTTGCGGACCATCTCAATTCCACGCTGGTTGCTTCGATCGGCCCGGTATGCAGCGCGGCGCTGGCGCAATTCGGCGTGCGCCCGCTGATCGAAGCGAGTCCGCCCAAGCTGGGCCCGCTGGTCAACGCACTCGACGCCGCGTTGTCGGCCTGACACCGTAGCGGCGCGCTGAGGCGGCATTGTTGATCGATACGCCCTGGCTGCCACCGCTGTTGTTCGCGGTTTTCTTCGCAACCTTGTGGATCGTCGTCTGTTCCGGCATCAGTCACCAGATCGGCTGGCCGCGCCTTGCGCAGCACTATCGCGCAACGGCCCCTTTTGATGGCGTGCGCGTGCCGATCCGGCATGCGCGCTTTGGCCGCAGTCTGCTCGGCGGCGTGAACAACGCGCTCAATATCGGCGTCAATGCGCGCGGGATCGAAATCCGCATGGTGTTTTTATTCCGCGTGAATTGCCCGACCTTGTTCGTGCCGTGGTCGGAAATTCGTATTGCGCGCGGCAAATCCTGGTTCATGCAATACACCGAATTCGAATTTGCCGCGGTGCCCGGCGCTTCGATGCAGATTTTCGGCAAGGCTGCACGGCGCTTGCAGGACGCGGCCGGCGCGGCGTGGCCGGAAGTCGCGATCAAGCCGGCATTGAACTGATCCCACGCCCGCGGTCAGAGTTGAACCGATACAGTATCGGTGCGTCCTTCAAGCGCTGCGATCAGCGTCACCCACGGCAATGCCGCGCAGGGCAGTCGTGCGGGCAGATCGCGTACGATTTTCAGCAGGGCGTGCCGCATCGGATCGCTTTGCGCGGATGGCGGTTCCGCGCGGGCCGTGATGGCGGCGGTGCAAGCCTCTGCGATCGCCCTGGCGTCGTTGCGGTGTCGCCCCTGCATGTATTCGGACATCATCGAAGCCGACGCTATCGAAATGCCGCACCAGCTGCATTGAAACGACAGCGCTTCGATGTGCTCGTCGCGGATCCTGAAATAAACCTTCATTTCGTCGCCGCACAGCGGGTTGGCGCCGTCGGCGTGATGGCTTGCATCATCAAGCACGCGGTAGCCCCGCGCATTCCTGATGTGTTCCATGATGAATTCGTCGTAACCGCTGGCGGATGACTTTGCGTGCCGGTGTGCCGTTGCAATTGCAGAGAAGCAATTCTATGGCACGCCATCGCGCGCGTGCCATCGCTAAGCCTCGGGCGGCGGCAGCCCCGGCTTGCGCAGCACCAGCGCGACGCCGGCGACACCGATCACCATGCCGGCCATTGCCAGTAGATCGAGTTTTTCATTGAAAGCGAACCACGCCATCGCGGCGGTCGCCAGCGGTGTGAGGTAGAACAGGCTGGACACGCGTGTTGCTTCGCCGTGCTGGATCAGGACGAACAGCAGCGAGACCGCGCCGATCGACAGCACCACCGCGAGCCAGATCACGGCGAACACGAAACGCGCGTTCCAGTTGACCTGCAGGGTTTCGGTCAGCAGCGCGAGCGGCAGCAGCACCGCGCCGGCAGCGACGAACTGGATCACCGAGCCCGCGCGCAGATCGAAACGCGGGCAGTAGCGCTTCTGGTAGAGCGTGCCCGCGGTGATGCTGACGAGCGCGACCAGCGACCAGATCACGCTGACGGGCGCGAGACCCTGCAAGCTGACTTTCTGCCACACCACCATGGCGACGCCGCCGAAGCCGAGCGCGAGGCCCAGCCACTGAATCCGCGAAACGGCTTCGCCCAGCAGGGGGGCGGCGGCAAATGCGGTGAGTATGGGTTGAATGCCGGTGACCAGTGCAATCATGCCGGCGGGCATGCCGTGGTAGACCGCGGAAAAACAGCCGCCGAGATAACCGCCCTGAATCAGCACGCCGGAGGCGGCAATGTACGCAACGCCCGCGCGCGTGGCCGGCCACTCGACGCGCCACAGCAACACCAGCGGCAGCATGATGGCGAGCACCACGGCAAAGCGCAGCAGCAACACGGTGAACGGTTCGGCCGAGGCGACGCCGAGTTTGGCGCCGATAAAGCCGCTGCTCCACAGAATGACGAAGAGGGCGGGCGCCAGCGCGGCAAGCGCGCCGGCGCGCGTTCCCGCCTGATTTGTCATGCGGCTTGCGGCGCCGGCCTCTAGGCGGCGGCGCGCGAGGCGCGCTTGCGATCCTGCTCGGACAAATGGCGCTTGCGGATACGGATCGACTTCGGCGTGATTTCCACGAGTTCGTCGTCGGCAATGAATTCGATCGCCGATTCGAGCGTGACCTGGATCGGCGGCACCAGACGCACCGCTTCGTCGGTGCCCGAGGCGCGCACGTTGGTCAGCTGCTTGCCCTTGATCGGATTGACGACGAGGTCGTTGTCGCGGCTGTGAATGCCGATGATGATGCCTTCGTATAGCGGATCGCCGGGGCTGACGAACATGCGGCCGCGTTCCTGCAGCTTCCACAATGCGTAGGCGACGGCTTCGCCGGCTTCGGCGGAAATCAGCACACCGTTGCGGCGCTCGGCCATGTCGGGCTTCATCGGGCCGTAATCGTCAAACACGTGACTCATCAAGCCGGTGCCGCGCGTGGTGGTCATGAATTCGGATTGAAAGCCGATCAGGCCGCGCGCCGGAATGCGGTAATCGAGGCGCACGCGGCCCTTGCCGTCCGGGGCCATGTCCTGCAGATCGCCGCGGCGCGCGCCGAGCGCTTCCATGATTGCGCCCTGATTCGCTTCCTCGACGTCCACTGTCAGCATTTCGTACGGCTCTTGTTTCTCGCCGTTGATTTCCTTGATGACGACGCGCGGGCGCGAGACGGCCAGTTCATAGCCTTCGCGGCGCATGTTTTCGAGCAGAATGGTCAGATGCAGTTCGCCGCGGCCGCAGACTTCGAACACGTCGGCATCCGCGGTGTCGGTCACGCGCAGCGCGACGTTGGCCATCAGTTCGCGTTGCAGTCGCTCGCGCAGCTGGCGGCTGGTGACGAATTTGCCTTCGCGGCCGGCCAGCGGCGAGGTGTTGACCTGAAAATTCATGGTCAGCGTCGGCTCGTCGACTTTCAGCAGCGGCAGTGCGTCGGTGTTGTCGGAATCGGTGATGGTGACGCCGATGCCGATTTCCTCGATGCCGTTGATCAGCACGATGTCACCGGCTTCGGCCTGATCGACCACCGTGCGCTCAAGACCCTTGAACACCTGCACCTGATTGACCTTGGCATTGATCGGGGTCGAACCGGGGCCATTCATGACCGCGACCTGCTGGCCGGATTTGATGCGCCCGCGGGTGATGCGGCCGATGCCGATGCGGCCGACGTAGCTTGAGTAATCGAGCGAGCAGATCTGCAGTTGCAGCGGGCCGTCCGGATCGTCCTGACGCACCGGCACGTTCTTGATGATGGCTTCGAACAGCGGCTTGAGATCGCTGCTCTTGTTGGCCAAATCGTCGGTCGCCCAGCCTTCCAGCGCAGAAGCATAAACGATCGGGAAATCGAGCTGTTCTTCGGTGGCGCCGAGTTTGTCGAACAGATCGAAGGTATGGTTGATGACCCAGTCGGGGCGCGCGCCTGGACGATCGACCTTGTTGACGACGACGATCGGCTTCAAGCCGAGGGCGAGCGCCTTGCGCGTGACGAAGCGCGTTTGCGGCATCGGGCCTTCGACGGCATCGACCAGCAGCAGCACGCTGTCCACCATCGACAGCACGCGTTCGACTTCTCCGCCGAAGTCGGCGTGGCCGGGGGTATCGACGATATTGATGTGCGTGCCCTCATAGGTCACCGCGCAATTCTTGGCCAGAATCGTGATGCCGCGCTCCTTCTCGATGTCGTTCGAGTCCATCACGCGTTCTTCGATATGCTGGTGTGCAGCAAACGTGCCGGACTGGCGCAGGAGTTTGTCGACCAGCGTGGTCTTGCCGTGGTCAACGTGGGCGATGATGGCGATATTGCGAATGGCGCGCATGGTGCGACCCTTGGGGGCTGATTTGAAAAGCGCGCGAGTATAGCACAGGGCCTTGAATATTTTATAAATTTTGCTGCGGTGCGGGCGGCGGGCGCCGTCCGCCGGCAGCGGTGTTGAGGCGATTTGCCAGGAGTCGTTGGATAAGTGCGTAAATTAATTCGCTATTTTCAGGTTTAACGCGTATAGTGCGCGCACCTCGAAGCGGCCTTGGCCGGGAAAATTCGAGTTGCATCTGTCCCTGACCCCTTCGTCTCAGCTTCCTTCCTTCGAATAGCTGCTTCTGCCACGGTTAGCGACGATACCCGTGCGCTGACGGCATTCGCCTGTCGTTTTCGACAGACAAACCAGTCTGCAGGTCTGCGCTTTTGTTGTTTTCATTGTTATGAAAGCTCGTATGTCATTTGTATCGCTCAATTTAAATCCTTCCATTCTGCAAGCCCTGACCGCAGCCGGTTACACCGCAGCCACGCCTGTGCAGGCGAAGTCGGTGCCCGAGGCGCTGGCCGGCCATGATTTGATGTGTTCGGCACCGACCGGCACCGGCAAGACGGCGGCCTTCGTGCTGCCCGCATTGCAAAAACTGTTGCAGCCGGCGAAACCCGGCCGCGGCCCGCGCGTACTCGTGCTGACGCCGACGCGCGAACTCGCCATGCAGGTTACCAGCGCGGTCGAGAAATACAGCAAATTCATGCCGCGCGTGCGCACCGGCACGGTGTTGGGCGGCATGCCTTACCCGAAACAGCGCCGCTTGCTCGAAATGCCGCTCGACATCCTGGTGGCGACCCCCGGCCGTCTGATCGACTTTATTGACCAGGGCAAGGTGGATTTCTCGCGCCTCGAACTGCTGGTGCTCGACGAAGCCGACCGCATGCTCGATATGGGTTTCATCAAGCCGGTGGAAAAAATTTCCGCGGCCACACCGGCCGGACGTCAGACGCTGCTGTTCTCGGCGACGCTTGACGGCGGCATCGCCAACCTCGCAAAACGCCTGTTGCGCAATCCGAAACTGATCGAAATCGCCGCGCAGAAACAGCGCAACGACAACATCGAACAGCGTCTGCACTATGTGGACGACGGCAGCCACAAACACCGTCTGCTCGATCACCTGTTGCGCGATGCCGATCTGACGCAGGCGATCGTATTCACCGCGACCAAGCACGGCGCCGACCGCCTGTCCGCATCGCTCAACGACAAGGGCCACGCTTCGGCCGCCCTGCACGGCAACATGAACCAGTCGCAACGCAACCGCACGCTGGCGCGTCTGCGCAGCGGCAGCGTGCGCGTGCTGGTGGCGACCGACGTCGCCGCGCGCGGCATCGATGTGGCGAGCATCACGCATGTCATCAATTACGATCTGCCGAAAGTCGCCGAAGACTATGTACACCGCATCGGCCGCACCGGCCGTGCCGGCGCCACCGGCATCGCGATATCGTTCGCATCGCCTGACGAAGGTCATCAGTTGAAGCAGATCGAGCGCTACACCGGGCATCTGATCGAGCGCCATGTCGTCGAAGGCATGGAGCCGAAGGTGAAGCCGCGCAGCGGCCCGCCGGCCGGCGCACAAAAGCGTTTCGGCGGCAATCGCAATGCGCGTCCGTCGACCGGCAATACGAGTTCGCGCTGGGCTGGCGGCGAGCGCAGCGAATCACGCTGGGGCGGCAATAACCGCGGCGAAGCGCGCGCGAGCACGGGCGGCAAACCGTTCGGTGGCAACGGCGCCCGGCCGTCACGCGAAGGCGGCAGCGGCTTCGGCGGCAATCGTCCGCGCGGTCGCGGCTGAGCGGCAATTCCGGCGCAAGCCGGAATGAATGAAAAAGGCTGACCCCACGGCGTCAGCCTTTTTTATTGCGCATCCAGTCCGCGGTCTTGAACAGCGATTCCATCAGGCCCGCGCGCAGCGCAGGTTCGATCGCGCAGTCTTCCATCGCCTGCCGCATGCAGGCGAGCCAGGCTTCGCGCTCGGCCTCGCCGATTGCGTACGGCAGGTGGCGCGCACGCAGCATCGGGTGACCGAATTTTTCGACGTAAAGCGGTGGTCCGCCGAGCCAGCCGGAAAGAAACCGGTAGAGTTTGTCGCGCGAACCGGCGAGATCGGCCGGATGCAGTTTGCGGATGACGAAATACTCGGGTACGCTGTCCATCAGATCGTAGAAGCGATCGACCACGCGGCGCACCGTGGCGTCGCCGCCGAGCATGTCATAGGGCGCTTCCGGCATTGCGAGTCCGTATCCAGAGAAGCGGCAAGTTTAGCGGAAAATTTGACGCGCCCTGGCGTTGACTACAGAATGACCGGCAACAAAAAGGGGGAGTGGTCGTGAATAAAACCATCGTGGCCGTTGCGACATTGCTGTTGGCCGGTCAGGCGTGGGCGCAAACGGCACCCGCGGGTTCCGTCGAGCGCGGACAAAAAATTTTCATGCGCCAGATGTGTTTCAACTGCCACGGCACGGTCGGGCAGGGGGGCGGCGTTGCCGGGCCGAAGATTGCGCCGGCGCCATTTCCGTGGAGCGCTTTTGCGCAACAGGTGCGGCGGCCGCGCGCGGAAATGCCGCCGTTCACCGAGAAGAATCTGCCGGAACAGGATCTCGCCGACATCTATGCTTATCTGGCTTCGATCAAAGCCGGCCCGGCGGCCAAGGATATACCCCTGCTCAGCGTGTTCTGACTGCGCCGGCGCAAAAAACGATCAAGCCCCGCTGATAGCGGGGCTTGTCGTTTCTGCTGCTGCGGTCTTAACGGAAGCGACGGCCGCCAAAACCGGCATTCGAATGTTGCGCGAATGAGTGTTGGGCATACGCATGTTGCTGGCCGCCTTGTTGACCGAAGCGCTCGCCGCGACGCTCGTAATTTGTCTGGCGGTTGTCGCGGTGTTGTTCCGCGCGGTCTTCGCGATGATCGCGGCGCGCCTCGCGGCGGTCGTCGCGCGCGTCGCGGCGGCCCTCATCGCGGCGCTCATTCCAGCCGCGTCCTTCGCCGCTACGGAGATCCGGCCGGTTGGCGCCCGATTGGCGGTAGTCGGCGCGGTTGCCGTTCTGTCCCGGATTCTGTCCCTGCGCAACGCTGCCCGGCTGGCCGAAACTGCGTGTTCCGCCGGATGACTGGGTGCCTGAATTGCCATAGCTGCCGTTCGTGCCGCTGTTGCCTGCACCGCTGGTATAGCCGCCGGTCGAACCGGTATTGCTTGAACTGCCGGTATAGCCGCCGGCATTGCGGTAGTCGCTGCGCTGGCCGCTGGACGGTGTGGTCTGCGCGGAGTTTTGCTGCGGGTAGGTGTTGCCGGTAGATTGCGCCAGCGCGGCAAAGGGCAAGGCAGCGAGGGCGGCGGTGGCGATCAATGTGCGGTTGAATTTCATCATGCTCTCCTTGATGGTTGGTTTCCCTGCTCCATTTGCGGCTGTTCGTGCGCCGTCAAAACATTAAACGGCGCCGCACCCGGGGAGTCCATGCACAAGATGTGAGCAATGGTAAACATTTGTAACGGCGGCGAACCGGCGGCGAAAAAAAAGCACGCCGGGCGCAGCGTGCTTTTTTCGGACAACGTGGAAAAAAACGTTTCGATTCAGCGCGGCTGGCAGACGACGTCGATCAGTGCCGGCTGTCCCTTCTTGACCACGTCGAGCGCACGGCGCAATGCCGCCCCGAGTTTGGAAGGATCGCTGATCGGTCCCTCGGCCCATACGCCCATGCCCTGCGCGACTTTCGCGAAATCGATATCCGGGTTGCTGATTTCGGTGCCGATGCGCGTGTTCGCCTGCGGCCTGTTGTGGATCGCCGCCATGCGCTGCACGTGCATGATCTCCTGATGGTAGCAGCGGTTGTTGTGCATCAGCATCAGCAGCGGAATTTTGTGGCGCGCCGCCGTCCACAGCACGCCCGGCGCATACATCATGTCGCCGTCGGGCTGGAAGGTCACCGAGATGATGCCCTGATCGCGGTTGGCCAGCGCAGCACCGACCGCGATCGGCGCGTAACCGCCGAGGCCGTAACCGCCGTTGCCGCCGAGCATCTGATAATGCTCGGTCACCGGCCACAGCCGGCGCGCCCACGGCATGCGGTCGCTGACCACCAGCGCCCATCTTTCGTTTTTGATCGCATTCCACATTTCCGCGGTCAGCCGCGCGGTCGATACCGGCGAGGCGTCGAAACCGACCGCTGCCGCTTCCTTGTCGCGCGCGCGCATTTCGCGGTGCATTTTGGCCACTGCCCTGGCGCGATCGGCAAAGGCGGTTTTGCGTTCCGGCGTGGTGGCGCGTTTCACCGCGTCGATCAGGTCGGGCAGGGTGGCCTCGACGTCGCCGCCGATGGCGAGATCCGACGGCATGAAACGCTGGATGTCCTGATAGTTGGATTTGCGCGCGATGTCGAGCATCGAGATTGAAATGATTTTCGCGTCCGGCTTGTAGAGCGGACGGTAGGCTTTGTAGGGATCGCTGAACGAATGCAGATTGCCCCAGGGGT
Organism: uncultured beta proteobacterium; assembly: GCA_903889565.1. Lineage (GTDB taxonomy): Bacteria > Pseudomonadota > Gammaproteobacteria > Burkholderiales > SG8-41 > PALSA-1004. Next base: position 167,244 of record CAISYC010000015.1, on the reverse strand, counting down.
CGCCGAGTTCAAGCATCAGAATGACGTCGGCGTCGCGCACCAGCGTCTGCTTCATGAAGGTGCAGTCGAGGTCGTGCGTGCTCGGAAAATTCATGCGCGAACCCAGATCGACCACCGGTGCGCCGAGCGCCTCCGCCAGTTCGATCAGCATTTTCACGCCCTGCTGGCTGCGCACCGCGCGGTCGGCGAGGATCAGCGGTTTATCGGCGGCGACCAGCAACTTCGCGGCGTCGCGCAGCGCGGCCGAATCGCCCTGCGGCTGGATAAGACGCGAGACTTTCGGAATTTTCAGTTTTTCCGGATGTTCGACTTCATCTTCCTGCAGATCCATGTCGATGGCGATCATCACCGGACCCATCGGCGCAGTCAGCGTGAACTGGTGGGCGCGCACAGTCGATTCGGCGAAATGCTGCAACGACGCCGGCTGGTCGTCCCACTTGATGAATTCGCGCACCAGCGCCGCCGGATCCTGCGCGCTGTGGTTCCACTCGACGCCGGGGCGGCGCGTTTCCGCGTTGATGCCGTTGCCGCCGAAGATCATCAGCGGCACGCGGTCGCACCATGCGTTGTAGAGCGCCATCGACGCATGCTGCAGGCCGACCGTGCCGTGCACCATCACGCCCATCGGTTTGCCCGAGGCCTTGGCGTAACCGTGCGCAATGGCGGTGGCCGATTCTTCATGCAGGCAATGAATGATTTCCGGATTTTTGTTGCCGGAATAGTTGATGATCGATTCGTGCAGGCTGCGAAAGCCCGCCGCCGGGTTGATCGCGAGGTACTGCAGACCGATTTTTTTCAGCACGTCGGCCATGAAGTCGGAGCCCGGATGCGTGATGAAAGTTTCGCTCGGCAGTTTCGGCGCGGCTTTGGCGGGTTCCGCCGGTTTGCCCTCGGCCGGCGTGTCGGCCGCGGCGGCGATGCGTGTTGCGGTGGTGACCGAGGCGACGGCGGCGCCGGCAGCCGCGGCGCCTTTCAGAAACGAACGGCGGTCGATTTTGTTTTCGTTATCGCTGGGCATTGCGCTCCCCCGTGAACATCTTTTTTTGAATGGCGGCCATGTTAGCACCGCACCTGCAGGCGGCAAAGCGACGGGGCGACGCGTCGGCGGCGGTTTGACACTCGCGGAGCGCGCACCTATTCTGGCATTTTCCCCCGCAGGTTCCCGCATGAATACCGCAGGACAGGGCGTACCGGTCAGTCTGGAATTGCTGCGCCGGCTGATCGCCTATCCGACCGTCAGCCGCGAATCCAATCTCGAATTGATCGAGTTCGCGCGCGCGCATCTCGCGGCGGCCGGCGCGGCCACGCGGCTGACCTATGACGATGATCGCCGCAAGGCGAATCTGTTCGCCAGCCTCGGTCCGGCAGACGACGGCGGCATCGTGCTTTCGGGGCACACCGACGTGGTGCCGGTGGACGGGCAGCGTTGGCACAGCGATCCCTTCGTACTCGGCGAACGCGACGGCCGCTTATACGGCCGCGGCAGCGCCGACATGAAAAGTTTCGTCGCCGTCGCACTCGCTTTCGCGCCCGAGTTCGCGCGGCGCGGGCTCAGGCGGCCGCTGCATATCGCGCTCTCCTACGACGAGGAGATCGGCTGCATCGGTGTCGGCCGCCTGATCGCCGATCTCGAGGCGGCCGGCATTCATCCCGAGGCCTGCATCGTCGGTGAGCCGACTCTGATGCGACCGGTGATCGCGCACAAGGGCAAGCTCAGTTATCGGTGCACGGTGCGCGGCCTGTCCTGTCATTCGGCCTATGCGCCGCAGGGCGTCAATGCGGTCGAGGCGGCGGCCGAGGCAATTGCATTTCTGAAGCGCATGGCGCGGCGCTACCGCGACAACGGGCCCTACGATCGCGGCTTCGACATTGCCCACACTACGGTGCATACGGGCGTCATTCGCGGCGGCAGCGCGGTCAACATCGTGCCCGACGCATGCGTATTCGATTTCGAATTCCGCAATCTGCCCGGCGACGACCCGCTGGCGATGGTCGCGGAGTTCACGCAATTCATCGCCGAGTCGATTGAGCCGGAAATGCGCGCGGTCGATCCTGCCTGCGGGTTTTCGATCGCGCCGCTGTCGGCGATGCCGGCGCTCGGCAATGCGCCCGAGGCGGCGGTGGTCGGCCTCGCGCAGGAGTTATCGGGCCATCACGATTTCGGCAAGGTGTCGTTCGGCACCGAGGCCGCGCATTTTCAGCGTCAGGGCATTCCCGCGGTGGTGTGCGGACCGGGTTCGATCGCGCAGGCGCACAAGGCCAATGAATACGTCGAGGTCGATCAGGTATTGCAGTGTGAAGCGTTCATGCGCCGCCTGATGACGCGCCTGTGCCTTGATACCGGCAAATGAGCGCCTGAACGCCGGCCCGCGGGACCGGCGCTGGTGCGGACAGCCTCAGGAATTCGTCGTCGCGACGAACTTCTTGTCTTCCTGCTGGTCGCGTTCGAACAACAGGAAGTCGTAATAGCCGCAGGTCTTGGCGACCGGATAGTCGCGGCAGACGCCGGGCCGTGCTTCGTAGACCGTGCACTGGCGCTTGCGCGTGTCGAACATTTTGCAGATGTGGCCGTAGTGCCGGTCCTTCTGGCGGCGCAGAGCGATCGCCTTTTCGCTCTTGTCGTAGCGCGTGTAGCGCTTTTCGGTCTGTTCGTAGGTCAGGCCGAAATGCTTGGCCAGCCGCGCGACATCGCGTTTGGTGACTTCGATCAGCGGATAGCTGCAGCAGTAGCCGGGACACTTGCGGCAGTCGTATGCGGGTTTCTTCTTGGCCTTTTTTTTCTTTGCGGGCGCGACGGAGACGAGCTTGATCGGGATGACGCGTTTATTCGTGGCAGGCATGATTTTTTTTTGGGGTGAGCGCAGGTGGAAAGCGTCAAATTTTACGTGAGCGCCCCGGCGATGGGAACCGTTTTCAGGCGCCGGCCAGTTATTCAGTGATGCAGGATTTTCGATAAAAACTGCTGCGCGCGTTCGGAGCGGGGGCGGCCGAAAAAATCCTCTTTTGGTGCATCCTCGACGATCTCGCCCTTGTCCATGAACAGCACGCGATGCGCAACTTTGCGCGCAAAGCCCATTTCATGGGTGACCACCATCATGGTCATGCCGTCTTTCGCCAGATCGACCATGACGTCGAGCACCTCGTTGATCATCTCCGGGTCAAGAGCCGAGGTCGGCTCGTCGAACAGCATGGCGATCGGATCCATCGCCAGCGCGCGCGCGATCGCCACACGCTGCTGCTGGCCGCCGGAGAGCTGGCCCGGGAACTTCGGCGCCTGCGCGGCAAGTCCGACGCGTTCGAGCAGGGCCGCTCCCTTCGCGGTCGCTTCCTCGACAGTGCGGCCAAGCACGCGGACCTGCGCGAGCGTCAGATTTTCCATCACCGACAGATGGGGGAACAGCTCGAAATTCTGGAACACCATGCCGATCCGGGCGCGCAGTTTCGGCAGGTCGGTGCCCTTGGCGCCGACGGAGACGCCGCTGACCACGACTTCACCCTGCTGAAAAGTTTCGAGACCGTTGACGCATTTGATCAAAGTCGATTTGCCCGAACCGGACGGTCCGCAGACCACCACGACTTCGCCCTTGGCGACCGAGGTGCTGCAGTCGGTCAGCACGCGGAAGCTGCCGTACCATTTGCTGATGTTGCGGATTTCGATCATGGCGTCATCTTACCGGACTATCGCCAGCCGCAGCTGCAGGCGTCGCGCGCCCGATGACAGTGCGAAACAGAGCAGAAAGTAGACGACGGCGACGAACAGGTACATTTCGATCACGCGGCTGTCGCGCTGGGCGATCTTGACCGCCGCGCCGACGAAATCGGTGACGTTTAGCAGAGACACCAGCGAAACGTCCTGGAACAGCACGATGGCCTGCGTCAGCAGCACCGGCAGCATGTTGCGAAAGGCCTGCGGCAGCACAATCCGGCGCATCACCTGCCAGTAATCGAGGCCGAGCGCGAAACCGGCGGCGGCCTGGCCTTTGGCGATACTCTGGATGCCGGCGCGCATGATCTCGCAGAAGTAGGCTGCCTCGAATAGGATGAAGGTGATGTAGGCCGAGCGTTCGGCGCCGATTTGCGGCGGTCGTTCCGCGCCGGTCAGCGATTGGAGCAATACCGGCGCCAGAAAGTAGAACCAGAATATGACCAGCAGCAGCGGAATCGAACGCATCAGGTTGACGTAACCGGCGGCCGCCAGCGCCAGCGGCTTGAACGACGACAGTCGCGCGAGCGCCAGCAGGGTGCCGAAGACGACGCCGCCGGCGAAGGCGACGACCGTCAGCTGCACCGTGTATTGCATGCCGTGCGCGAGATAGGGCAGCGCGCGGCCGATGACGTCGAAATCGAGATCGCCCATCAGTGCGCTCCCGCAATCATGCCGGGCACGGCGACGCGGCGCTCGATCCACGCCATCACACGGTTGGCGGCCAGCGCGATCAGGACGTAGATGACGGTGGCGGCGGCAAACGCCTCGAAATAGCGGAAGGTCATTTCGCCCATCTCGCGCGTGCGGAAAAACAGTTCGGTGAGGCCGATCGAATAGGCCACCGCGGTGTTCTTGATGAGGTTCATCAATTCCGAGGTAAGCGGCGGAATGATGATGCGATAGGCCATCGGCAGCAGGACGTAGCGGTAGGTTTGGGTTTGCGTCAGGCCGATCGCATAACCGGCGTTGCGCTGGCCGCGTGCCAGCGACTGGATGCCGGAGCGCACCTGTTCGGCGATGCGTGCCGAGGTGAAAAAGCCGAGGCAGACCACCGCGGTGAAGAACTGGTGGCGCGTCGGATCGAGCGTGATGACCCAGGCTTTCACCGCCGGGATTACATCGGGCACGACGAAATACCACAGGAAGAACTGCACGATCAGCGGAATGTTGCGGAACAATTCGACGTAGGCGTTGCCGGCGCGGATGAGCCAGCGCTTTTCGGTGGTGCGCGCGACGCCGACCAGCGAGCCCAGCGCGAAGGCCATGATCCACGCGAACAGCGCGACCAGCAGCGTCCATTGCAGCCCCGAGGCGAGCATCTGCCACCATGCGCCGTCGCCGTCGGGGACCTGCTGAAAAAAGATGTCGAAATTCATTGGGCGCTAGGCTTGCGCCCTCGCCCCGACCCTCTCCCCGAGGGAGAGGGTGAGAACAGGTTTGATTCGGTGAGACGAATCAAACATCAATCAAACGCCCTTGTCGTTCGGATTCTTGAAGGCGTCGCGGATCACCGGCGTCACCGGAAAATTCAGATTGATGCCTTTCGGCGGAATCGGGCTGGTGAACCATTTCGCGTAGATTTTATCGATTTCGCCGGATTTCATGACCGCGCCGATGGCGTGGTCGACCAGCGCCTTGAACGGCGCGTCGCCTTTGCGCAGCATCATGCTGTAGGGTTCGGTGCGCAGGATTTCCGGCAGGATGCGGTAATCGCCGGGATTGCGTGCATTGGCGATCTGGCCCGCCAGCAGGATGTCGTCCATGATAAAGGCGGCGGCGCGATCCTCGGCCATCAGCAGAAACGATTCGGCATGGTCCTTGCCGTAGATTTCCTTGAAATCGACGCCTTTGAGTTTTTCGAGTTTCTTGATTTCCGCAACCGAGGTGGTGCCGGAGGTGGTCGAAACCGGTTTGCCGTTCAGATCGAGGATCGACTGGATGCTGGAACTCTTTTTCACCGCTGCGGTGATATTGATGACGAAATACGTCGGGCCGAACGAGACCTGCTCCTGGCGCTGCACCGAGTTGGTGGTCGAGCCGCATTCGAGATCGATGGTGCCGTTCTGCAGCAGCGGTATGCGGTTCGACGAGGTCACCGGTTGCAGCGCGACTTTGAGCGCGGGCATTTTCAATTCGGCTTTCACCGCATCGACCACCTTCATGCAGAGGTCGAGCGCATAGCCGACGGGCTGCTGTTTGTCATCGAGGTAGGAAAACGGAATCGACGACTCGCGATGGCCAAGCGTGATGACGCCCGTTTCCTTGATTTTCTTGAGCGTGCCGCTCAATTCCTGGGCGGCGGCGTGGCCGGCACACAGCATGACGGCGGCACACAGCACGGCAAAGTTGAATCTGCGCATGGCGTTCTCCAATGAAATGCGACCTCTGACATTGAGCCGCGGCGCCACTCTAGCGCGCAATTCGCTGCCCTGTCCAGCCGTCGCAGGATGCTAACATTTGCCGCTCGCACAGGGTCGCGGACGGGGAGTTGGGATGAAAGTCGGATTCATGGGGCTGGGCCAGATGGGCCGCGGCATGGCGGGGCGTCTGCTCGATGCCGGCCACGAACTGGTCGTGCACAATCGCAGCAGCGCCGCGGCGGCGCCGTTGCAGGCGCGTGGCGCGCAATTGGCGGCGTCGCCGCTCGATCTGCTCGATGCCGATATCGTGGTCTCGATGCTGGCCGATGACACGGCGGTCGAGGCGTTGTGCGTCGCCAGCGGCTTTGCCGAGCGCATGCCGCGCGGACGATTGCATCTGAACATGGCGAGCGTGAGTCTGCGCATGGCGCAACGCCTCACCGACCTGCATCGCGCCGGCGGCAGCGATTACGTCGCCGCGCCGGTGTTCGGCCGCCCGGCCGCCGCCGCAGAGGGCCAGCTCGATATCGTCGCCGCCGGCGCGGCGTCTGCACTGGCGCGTTGCGCGCCGCTGTTCGCGGCGATGGGCAAGAACGTCTTTATCGTCGGCGACGAGCCGCACAAGGCAACCATCGTCAAGATCGCGCGCAACTACATGCTGGCGGCGGCGGTCGAGAGCATGGGCGAGGCATTCGCGCTGGTGCGCAAATCCGGCGTCGATGCGAAAGCGTTTTACGATCTGGTGACAACCACCTCGTTTACCGGCAGTTCCTACCGCAATTACGGCAAGCTGATGGTCGAACGCAATTTCGACAACCCGTCGTTCCCGCTCAAGCTCGGACTCAAGGACATCGAACTGGCGCTCGCGGCCGGCGGCGAAACGCGCGTGCCGCTGCCGCTGGCGGGCATGCTGCGCGAACAGCATATGGGCGCGCTGAACCGCGGCCTCGGCGACAAGGACTGGGCGTCGATGGCCGATTACATTGCCGAGCGCGCCGGCCTCGGCGAGGTTAAATGAAAACGAGTTACGGCGAGGTCACCGCCTACGTGACCAAGGATGGATCGGTCATTCGCGAATTGATGCATCCGGCAGTGCACGGCAATCGCAATCAAAGTCTCGCCGAGGCGGTGGTCGAGCCGGCTGCGCGCACCGCGCTGCACCGCCATGCGCTGACCGAGGAGATTTATCACATCACGGCGGGCAGCGGCGTGATGACGCTGGGCGAGGCGAACTTTGCGGTGGCGGCGGGCGACACCGTGTATATCACGCCGGGCACGCCGCATTGCATCGAAAATACCGGCGCCGAGCCACTGAAAATTCTCTGCGCCTGTTCGCCGGCGTATGCGCACGACGACACCGAATTGCTGTAGACAGTTTGACTGCTGAAATAAACGGGCGCCGGCAGCAATGCCGGCGCCCGTTATTTGTTTGCGGCGCTTGAGTCAGTCGGCGTAGATGCCGGCCTTCTTGATGATCGGGCCCCATTTGTTGATTTCCGCCTGCAGATGACTGCGGAGCGCGTCCGGATTGGCTTTCGCCAGCGGCACCGGTTCGGCGCCGAGTTCGGCCAGTCTGGACTTGAAGCCCGGGTCCTGCACCGCCGTTTGCAAGGCGGCAACGAGTTTGTCCAGTATCGGCTTCGGCGTGCCCTTGGGCGCATAGAAACCGTGCCAGACCACGACCTCGAAACCCTTCATGCCCTGTTCGGCCAGCGTCGGAATATCCTTGAGCGAGGGCACGCGGGCGGCTGAAGTGACGCCATAGACCTTGACCGTGCCGGACTTGATTTGCGCGGTGGTATTGGTGGTCTGGTCGCACATCAGGTCGATTTGACCGCCGAGCAGATCGGTCATTGCCGGCGCGGTGCCCTTGTAGGCAATCGAGGTGAGGTCGGTTTCAATCTGGCTCATGAACAGCAGGCCGCACAGGTGGGAGGCGGCGCCGATGCCGGCATTGGCGTAGTTGACCTTGTCCTTGTTGGCCTTGAGGTAGGGCAGCAGTTCCTTGAGGCTGTTCGGCGGCAGTGTTTTTTTGCCGAGCAGCGTCATCGGCACATCGGCCACCTGACCGATAAATTCGAAATCGTTCATCGTGTCGTATGGCAGCGTGCGGTAGAGCGACGGCGCAGTGGCCATGCCGATGTGCATCAGCAGCAGCGTATAGCCGTCGTTTTTCGACTTCGCGACCTTGTTGATACCGATGGTGCCGCCGGCACCGCCCGAATTGTCGATCACCACCTGCTGCTTGAGGGTATTGGTCAGGGTGACGCCGAGATTACGCGCCAGCGTGTCGGTCGGGCCGCCGGCCGCGAACGGCACGACAATGGTGATCGATTTGTTCGGATAGTCCTGTGCGCCCGCGCCGCATGCGGTGGCCAATACAACGGCGGGAATCAGATGTTTGATCAAAGCATGCATTGCAACCTCCTTAAAACCTTGTGAACCCGCTTGGGCGGGGCCTGTTGTTTGCATCAATCCCGGCGAAGCTTACACGAAACTTACGCGCGACCGCCAATCCTACGCTCGTTTGCGTGCAGCATTCAATGCGAAGGGGAATTTTTTTCCCGCGCAAAAAACTCCTCGACCAGTGCGGCCACCCGCGCCGGCTGGTCGTGATGCAGCATATGGCCGCAATCCGCGATCGTCGCCTCGCGAAAATCCGCGAAGGCGGCCTTGCGTTGCGCGAATTGGGCAGCGTCGTCGTTGCGCCAGCCGGGCGCGCTGGAGGCGTCGCCGCGCAGCCATAAAACCGGTGCGGTGACGCGGTGCCAGCAGGCCAGCAGTTCGTCGATGCGGCTCAATACCGGATTGACCACTTTGTGTTTGGGATCGCTGCGCAATTCGATCGCGCCGTCTGCGGTTTCACGTCCCCAGTGGCGGGCGAGGAATTGCGCGCGTTCGGGGCCAAGACGCGGATTGCTTTTTTGCAGGCGCGCCGCCACCGCATCGAACGACGCATACGGCCGGAAGGCGGGTGGCGCGGCGAGTTGTTCGAGCCAGCGCGCGTAGCGCTGCGGCGCCTCGCCGGCTTGCATGCGCGACGCGCCGAAGCCTTCGAGCGACACCAGCTTTGCCACGCGCTGCGGGCGGATGCCTGCATAGGTGCAGGCAACGTTGCCGCCCATGCTGTGGCCGAGCAGATTGACCGCCGTGTCCGGCTGATAAATTTCGAGCAGCGCGTCGAGATCGGCATAGTAATCGGGGAACCAGTAACCGTCGCGCGCCCATTCGCTCAAACCAAAGCCGCGCCAGTCGGGCGCGATCACTTGCCAGTCGCGGGCGAAACTATCGACCAGAAACTGGAACGAGGCCGAGACATCCATCCAGCCGTGCAGCAGAAAGAGCTGCGGCGCGCCGGCCTCGCCCCAGCAGCGCACGTGATAACGCAGGTTGCGGATGGTATGAAATTGCGAATGGCTGGGCTTCATCGGCATCTGCCGATCTTACACGCGCCAGGCGCGCCGTCGCGGTTACTCCTGCGCGACCGGCACCGCCTGCGTGTTGCGCAAATTGAGCCACGACAGCAGCACGAGGCTGGCGCCGAGCAACAGCATGCCGGCGACCTCGACCGGGTCGAAGGTTTCGCCGTAGTGCAGCCGCGAGAACAGAATGCCCAGCGCCGGCACCGCCATCATGCCCAGACCGGCAACGCCCGCCGACAAATGCTTGAGGATCATCAGCCACAGCAGCCAGCCGAACGCAGTGGCGACAATGCCGCTGGCGGCGATCAGCAGCACGAAGTAGCCGTTCCATACGACCGGTTTTGCGGGTACCGCCAGCGCAATCGCGCAGCAGACGAGTCCGCCCAGCAGCAACTGCCAGGCGGTAACCGTGAGCAGGTCGAAGTCGCCGCGGCGCCGCCAGTCCTTCGCAATCACGGTGCTGATCGCCCAACTCATGCCGGAGAGCACCGCGAGCACACGGCTGAACAGGCTGCCGCCGGGTTGCCACGGTTCCAGCACCAGCACGAGACCGGCGGCGGCGAGTGTGACGCCCAGCCATTGCAGACCGCGGATGCGCTCGCCCAGCGCGATGCGCGCGAACAGCAGCGTCCAGAACGGAAAGGTGTAGATCAGCACGGCCGATTTGCCGACCGCGCCCTCGACCAGTGCCCAGCTCGAAAAACAGAGAAAACCCGCTGTCTGAAACAGTCCGAGCACGAAGGCGCGGCCGAGCGAGGGCGGTGTCAGCGGCTTCTTCATGACCTTCAGTACGCCGAACATCACCAGCGAGCCGAAGATGCAACGCAGCGCCGAGTAGTCGAACGGCCCCGAGAAATGCAGCGCCTCCTTGACCACTATCCAGTTGTAGGACCAGATCAGCGAGAGCGCGCACATCGTGAGCAGTATGCGGCGGGGAACGGGTGTTCGCGACATGCAATGAACGGGAGTGACGGGAGGCTGCGATTGTGCAGGCTTTTGACCGCCGCGATACGGGGTCAGATCAATAAAACGGCAGCCGGCGAACGCGCTGCGGCAGACGAGGCGGCGCTAGCGGGCGTCGTTGCGCTGAATTTGCGCGTCGTCGAGCTGCTTTTGGGCGTTGATCACGTCCTGCTCGAGGCCCTTGATGCGCGCGTCATAGCCGTCGGTAGTGCGCATGCCGCCGGTGCCGCCCTTGCCGGATTTGGTGCTGCCGGTTTGTTCATCGGGCGTCGGTGTGCGACCGGCTTCCAGCGCGGCACGCGCGCGGTCAAGGTTCTGCTGCGCTGCATTGAGATTGCCGGTGGCGTTGTCGAGCGTCTGCTGGCGCGGCGTCGATCCGCCGCCCGAAGTCGGGCCCGGCGCGGCGGTGTTCGAGGGCCGCAGGATCACCTCTTTCGACTCGCGCGCGCCCGGCGCCGGCTTGTCGCCGAAAATGATACGTCCGTCGGGCATGACCGAGCGGTAGATCGGCTGCGCCAGTGCGCCCGTGCAGCAGGCCGAGATAATCAGCATCCATGCGAGTCGTTTCATGGTGACTCCGCCTTTCAGTCGTGGGCGCTTGTTGAAGTTATTGCGCGCCGCGTTGTGGTATGTGGAATCTGACCGTGAATGCCCCCGCTGTCAAGCCAACCAGTCCTCATTGGCGCCTCGTATTATCAGTTGTGCGCCGCGCCAACAGCGCCGACCAATCAGGCACTTGTGTTCACGCGTTGCGGCTTGCCAAGTTGCGTCGACGGCGCGGCCAGACAGGCTAAAATGTTGGGATGTCCACGCCGCCGTTTGTTCACCTCCGGTTACACAGCGAATACTCGATCACCGACGGGATCGCGCGCATCGACGACGCCGTCGCCGCGGCGGCGGCCGACGGCATGCCGGCGCTGGCGCTGACCGATCTGGCCAACGTATTCGGCATGGTCAAGTTCTATCGCGCAGCACGCAGCAAGGGCATCAAGCCGGTCATCGGTTGCGATGTCTGGATCGAAAACGAGACCGACCGCGACAAGCCGCACCGCCTGCTGCTGCTGTGCCAGTCGCGCGCCGGCTACCGCAATCTGTGCGAACTGATCACGCAGGCCTTCCGCGTAAACCAGTATCGCGGTCGCCCCGAGATCAAGCGCGAGTGGTTCGCCGACGGCCTGGCCGACGGCCTGCTTGCCTTGTCGGGCGCGCATCACGGCGACGTCGGCATGGCGCTCACCGCCGGCAATCTGAAACAGGCGCAGCAATACGCCAAAGCGTGGGCCTCATTATTGCCGCAGCGCTACTACCTCGAATTGCAACGACTGCCGCAATTCGCCGGCGCCGCGGCGATCGAAAACGTGTTGCAGCAAACGCTGCAGCTGGCTTCCGAATTGAAGCTGCCGGTGGCGGCCACGCACCCGGTGCAGTTTTTGAAGGCCGATGAATTCACCGCCCACGAAGCGCGCGTCTGCATCGCCGAGGGCCATATGCTGGCCGACCAGCGGCGGCCGCGCAGCTTCAGCCCCGACCAGTATTTCAAGACGCAGGCGGAGATGGTTGAACTGTTCGCCGACATTCCGCAGGCACTTGCCAACACCTATGAAATCGCGCGGCGCTGCAACCTGTCGATCGAACTCGGCAAGAGCCGCCTGCCGCTGTTTCCAACGCCCGAGGGCAAAACGCTCGATGATTTTCTGCGCGAACGCGCCAACGAAGGGTTGCAGGTACGCATGGCGCAACTGTATGCCGATGCAGCCGAGCGCGGAAAGCGCCTGCCCGAATATGAGGCGCGGCTTGAATTTGAAATCAAGACCATCATTCAGATGGGCTTTCCGGGTTACTTCCTGATCGTCGCCGACTTCATCAACTGGGCGAAGAACAACGGCGTGCCCGTCGGTCCCGGTCGCGGCTCGGGTGCCGGTTCGCTCGTCGCGTATTCGCTCGGCATTACCGATCTCGATCCGCTGCGCTACAAACTGCTGTTCGAGCGCTTCCTCAATCCGGAACGCGTATCGATGCCCGACTTCGATATCGACTTCTGTCAGGACGGGCGCGACCGCGTGATCGATTACGTGCGGCAGAAGTACGGCGCCGACAGTGTGTCGCAGATCGCCACCTTCGGCACCATGGCGGCGAAGGCGGTGGTGCGCGATGTCGGCCGCGTGCTCGATCTCGGCTACAACTTCTGCGACCAGATCGCCAAGCTGATCCCGTTTCAGCCGGGCAAGCTGATCACGCTGCAAATGGCGCGCGAGATGGAGCCGGTGCTGCGCGAGCGCGAGAAGAACGAAGAGGAAGTGGCGCGCCTGCTTGAGTTGGGCGGCCAGCTCGAAGGGATGACGCGCAACGTCGGCATGCATGCCGGCGGCGTGCTGATCGCGCCCGGCAAGCTCACTGAATTCTGCCCGCTTTATATGGCCGAGGGTTCGACCAGTGCGGTGAGCCAGTTCGACAAGGACGACGTCGAAGCGGCGGGGCTGGTCAAGTTCGACTTTCTCGGTCTCACCACGCTGACTATCCTCGACTGGACGCTGCGTTACATCAAGCGCCTCGATCCGTCGTACAACGTCCCGCTCGAAAGTCTGCCGCTCGACGACGTCGATGCCTACAAAATTTTCTCGAGCGCCAACACGACGGCGGTGTTCCAGTTTGAATCGCGCGGCATGCGCGACATGCTGAAGCAGGCGCGGCCCGACCGCTTCGAGGACATCATCGCGCTGGTTGCGCTGTACCGTCCGGGGCCGATGGACCTGATTCCGGATTTCATTGCGCGCAAGCACGGCAAACTCTTCGAATATCCGGAGCCGCGCGTCGAATCGATCCTGGCCGAGACCTACGGCATCATGGTCTATCAGGAACAGGTCATGCAGATGGCGCAGATCATCGGCGGCTACTCGCTGGGCGGCGCCGACCTGTTGCGCCGCGCGATGGGCAAGAAGAAAGCCGAGGAGATGGCCGAGCAGCGCGCCATTTTTCGCGAGGGCGCCGGCAAGAACGGCTTGACACAGGCGAAGGCCGACGAGTTGTTCGACTTGATGGAGAAATTCGCCGGTTACGGCTTCAACAAGTCGCACGCCGCTGCCTACGCGCTGGTCGCCTACCAGACCGCTTACTTCAAGGCGCATCATCCGGCCGCATTCGCTGCCGCCAACTTGTCGGCGATGATGGACGACACCGACAAGGTCAAGCAGTTTTACGAAGACGCAGTGGCCAACGGCCTGACGGTGCTGCGCCCGGATATCAACAGCGGCGAATACCGTTTCGTGCCGATCGACACGCGCACCATTCAATACGGTTTGGGCGGCATCAAGGGCACCGGCGAGTCGGCGATCAATTCAATTGTCTCCGCCCGTGAAAAGAGCGGGCCGTTCCGCGATTTGTTCGATTTCTGCGAGCGCGTTGATAAACGTCTGGTCAATCGACGCGTGGTCGAGGCGCTGATCCGCGCCGGCGCCTTCGATTCGATCGACGATCATCGCGCGCGCCTGCTCGCCTCGGTTGGCATCGCGCTGGGCGCGGCCGAGCAGAATGAGCGCAACGCGCAGCAGGTCAGCCTGTTCGGCGGTGCCGGCGAATCGGCGCAGGCGCGCCCGGCGCTGATCGAGGTGCCGCGCTGGGACCGCAGGGTGTTTCTGCGCGAGGAAAAAACCGCGCTCGGCTTCTATCTCTCAGGTCATCCGTTCTCGGCCTACAAGGACGAGATCGGCCAGTTCGTGCGCACCTCGCTGGATCGACTGCAGCCGTCGCAGGGTTACGGCAACGCCGCGCCGGTGCAGATGATCGCCGGCGTGGTCGAATCGGTGCGCTTCATGAAGACGGCGACCTCGCGCATGGTGATCATTGCGCTGTCCGACGGCAGGGCGACGCAGGAGATCGTCGTCTACGGTGAGAACTTCGATCCGTACCGCAAGATCGTGGTCGATGACGCGGTGCTGGTGATGGAAGTTAAGGCGCGAAATATCGTGCGCGGTGATGGAAGTGAGCCGAGCATATTGAGGATAGAGGCAAAAGCAATTTACGATCTCGAGGCCGCGCGCAACAAATTCGCGCGCGGCGTGCGCCTGACCTGTAACGGCCAGTCATCGGCCTCGAAGCTGCGCGAACTGCTGGGGCCGTACCGCAACGGCAGTTGCCCGGTGACGCTGGTTTATCACAACGCGCAGGCAAGCTGCGAAATCCAGTTGGGCGACGACTGGCGCGTCAACCTCAACGACAATCTGATGCAGTCGCTGGGCGCCTGGTTGTCCGACGACAACGTCAAGGTGCTCTACAGCTAGCCGGCTGCGCCGGCTATTCGGTCGCCAGCGTTTCGAAGCGGTCAAATGTACCGGCGGCGTCGGTGACTCTGCATTCATCGACCATGGCATGCGGCGGCCCTCGCCGCAGGCGTTCGAGCATCGTGTGCACCTCCTCGCTGCTGCCGGAAATCACGGCCTCAACGCTGCCGTCGCGGCGGTTGCGCACCCAGCCCGTCACCCGCAGTTCCTGCGCGCTGCGCGTGACGAAATGACGAAAGCCGACGCCCTGCACGCGGCCGCTGATTTTCAGATATCGGGTGATCGGCACCGACGGATCATAAAACGCTTCGGCGGGGTTGCGCGAGTGCGGCGCTGCTACAATGCCCGCTTCGCGCCGCCGCCGCGCGGCGCTTGATCCGGAGCCACTCATGAAAAAATTGATTGCGATTGCAGCCGCGCTGCTGGCGCTGACCGCGGCGGGCACCGGCGTGCTGGCCGCCGATGCGGCCGCCGCGCACTACAAGGTCGTGTTCCAGGTCAGCGACAACGATCCGGCGAAGTGGAATCTGGCGCTGAACAACATACGCAACCTGCAGCAGGATCTCGGCCGCGAAAACGTCGAGATCGAACTGGTCGCCTACGGTCCGGGGCTCAATATGCTTAAGCTCGATTCGGTGGTGGGCGCGCGGGTGCATGAAACGCTGGCTGCCGGCGCCGGCATCGTTGCCTGCGAGAACACCATGCGCAGCACGAAAACGACCAAGGCCGATTTGCTGGCGGATGTCGGCTTCGTTAAGGCGGGTGTGGTCGAACTGGTGGCGAAACAACAGCAGGGCTGGGCCTACATCCGGCCCTAGCGGGCGGTTCAGGCCGGCGCGGTGAGTTCCCGCGCCTGCTCCAGCGCGGCCGCGCGATCTGCCGGCAGTTGATGCCGGCCCATGCCGTCGAGCAGGCCCGAGCGGCGGATCAGCGAAGCCGGCTGCTGGTGGGCGCCGCACACCAGCAACTGGATGCCGCGCGCCTGCAGATCGAAGTAGGCGCCTTCGAGCGCATTGGCCGCGGTCGAATCCATATAGATGACGTAATCGAGGTCGAGGATCATCACGCGCGTGCCGTAATCGCGGTTGCGCGACAGCACCTCCAGCGTGTCGGCGGCGCCGAAGAACAATACGCCGCGCGCTTCGTAAATCACCACGCCGGCCGGCAGTTTGTCGTGATCGAGATGGCGCGCGCGCGTCACCATCGTGACCTGGGTCAGTCGGCGGATCAGCACCAGCGAAGCCGACAGGATGCCGACCTCGACCGCGACCGTGAGGTCGAAGACAACCGTGAGGACGAAGGTCGATAGCAGGGTGCCCATGCGGCCGCGCGAATAGCGGTGCATCGTTTTGAACTGGCTCCAGTCGCCCATGTGCACGGCGACGATGATGAGTATCGCCGACAGGCAGGCCAGCGGAATGTGTTTTGCCAGCGGCGCCGCGGCGAGTATCACGATCAGCAGCGTCACTGCGTGAATCATGCCGGCAACCGGTGTGCGTCCGCCGTTGCGGATATTGGTGCTGGTGCGCGCGATCGCGCCGGTGGCCGGGATGCCGCCGAAAAACGGCACCACGATATTGGCGATGCCCTGCGCGATCAGTTCCTGGTTGGCATCGTGCTTGTCCTTGATCATGCCGTCGGCGACGACGGCGCAAAGCAGTGATTCGATGCCGCCCAGCAGCGCAATCGTGATCGCCGGCGCGACGAGATCGCGCAGATGCTCTAGGCTCAAATCCGGCGCGCTGAAATGCGGCAGCGTTTGCGGAATGCCGCCGAAGCGGCTGCCGATGGTCTCGACCGGCAGATGCAAAAACGCCGCGGCAAGACCGCCAAGCACCAGCACGGCGACCGGCGCGGGAATGCGCTTGTTCAGCGCCTTCGGCCACAGAATGAGCAGCAGCAGTGACGCCGAGGCGGTCGCCACCGTCGGCCAGTCGATGGTGTAGAGCGCCGAACTAAGGGTGTGAATCTGCGCGAAGAATTCGGCCGGCAGCGGCCCGGTTTGCAGGCCGAGAAAATCCTTGATCTGCGACATGAAGATCAGCACCGCAATGCCGTTGGTGAAACCGATGACCACCGGCATGGGCACGAATTTGATCAGCACACCCAGCCGAAGCACGCCCAGCGCCAGCAGAATGCAGCCGGCCATGAAGGTGCAGATCAGCAGGTTGGCGAGGCCGTACTTGGCGACGATGCCGTAGACGATGACGATAAACGCGCCGGTGGGGCCGCCGATCTGCACGCGCGAACCGCCGAGCGCGGAAATGATGAAGCCGGCGATGATGGCGGTGAAAATGCCGGCCTCGGGCTTGACGCCGGAGGCGATCGCGAAGGCCATCGCCAGCGGCAGGGCGACGATCCCGACCGTGAGGCCGGACAGCAGATCGGCCATAAAGGTCGCGCGGTCGTAGCCCTTGAGGCACTCGATGAGCTTGGGCTTGAACGCGAAGTGCTGCGAAAAGGTAATCATGAACGAGTCGTGAGCGGCGTGCCGCGGGGGGGCGGCGGAGTCAACTGAATACTACGGATTGCCGCTCACATCCTTGCGCTGGCGCAAGTTTTCGGCTATTTGACCTTCATGCCGGGTTGCGCGCCGGCGTCCGGCGACAGGATGAACAGTCCCGGCGCCTCGCCCGAAGCGGCCAGTACCATGCCTTCGGACATGCCGAACTTCATTTTACGCGGCGCCAGATTGGCTACCATCACCGTCAGGCGGCCGACCAGCGTGGCGGGGTCGTAGGCCGATTTGATGCCGGCAAAGACCTGTTTCGTGCCGAGCGCGCCGACATCGAGCGTAAGGCGCAGCAGTTTGTCGGCGCCTTCGACGTGTTCGGCATTGACGATCTTGGCGATGCGCAGATCGATCTTCGAGAAATCATCGATCGATATCGTCGGCGTGTCAGCGCCGCTCGAAACTCCTTCCCCCTTGACGGGGGAAGGTTGGGATGGGGGTGTAACCCCCGATTTAGCCGGTGTCGCCGGATGCGGAGTCGAGTTCGTCACTTTGGCAGGTTCCTTTTCGATATCGAGCAGGGCGTCGAGTTGTTTTTCTTCGACGCGGGTCATGAGGTGAGTGTAGGCGCTGATCTGGTGTCCGGCGGGCAACGGCTGAAGTGCGTCATCGAATGTGCGCAAGCTGCAGTTTAGAAATTTCTCAACTTTGTCTCGAACCTGGGGCAGTACTGGCGCCAGCAACACCGTCAGTACACGGAAGTAATCGAGAAATTCCGAACACAATTCGTGCAGTCGGTCATCATTGTCGCCGGCCTTGGCCATCGCCCAAGGTTTCACTACATCGACGTATTGGTTAACTTTGTCCGCGAATTGCATGCTGTCGCGGATCGCTTTTCCAAACTCGCGCGAATCATACTGCTCGGCAATTCGAGATATAAGGTCAGCTCGGGAGGGTAGACCGCCAAGCCACTGAATGGGCTTCACTTCAGCCAACTTGCCGCCAAACTTTTCGGTTACAAATTTGGCCGAGCGAGACGCGATATTGACGTACTTCCCAATCAAGTCACTGTTCACCCGCGCCATGAAGTCGTCAGGATTGAAGTCGATATCCTCGACGCTGGCATTGAGCTTGGCCGCGATGTAGTAACGCAGCCACTCCGGATTCATGCCGACTTCGAGATAGCGCAGCGGGTCGATGCCGGTGCCGCGCGATTTCGACATTTTTTCGCCGGACACCGTGATGAAGCCGTGCACGTTGATCTGGTTGGGCGTTTTTTTCTGCGCGAAGTGCAGCATCGCCGGCCAGAACAGCGTGTGAAAATAGATGATGTCCTTGCCGATGAAGTGGATCTGTTCGGTCGAAGGATCGGCGAGGAAGGCGTCGAAGTCGATACCCTTCTTCGCGCAATAGTTCTTGAAACTCGCCAGATAACCGACCGGCGCATCGAGCCAGACGTAGAAGTATTTGCCCGGCGCGTCGGGGATCGGAATGCCGAAGTAGGGCGCGTCGCGCGAGATGTCCCAGTCGCCGAGCGCTTTGTCGCCTTCGCCGGTCAGCCATTCGCGCGCCTTGTTGGCGACCTGCGGCTGCAGATGGCCGGCCTCGTCGAGCCATTTCTTGAGGAAGTCGCGGCAGCGTTCGTCCGACAGCTTGAAGAAATAGTGTTCCGACGACTTCATCACCGGTGTGGCGCCGGTCAGCGTCGAGTAGGGGTTCTTGAGGTCGGTCGGCGCGTAGACCGAGCCGCAGACCTCGCAGGCGTCGCCGTATTGGTCCTTGGCGCCGCACTTCGGGCACTCGCCCTTGATGTAGCGGTCGGCCAGGAACATCTGCTTGACCGGGTCGTAGAACTGCTCGATCGACTTGGTATAGATCAAACCCGCCGCTTTGAGCTGGCGGTAAATATCCTGCGACAGCTCGGTGTTTTCGGGCGAATGGGTCGAATGCCAGTTGTCGAAGGCGATGTGGAAGCCATCGAGGTATTGCTTGCGCTCGGCGCCGATGCGGGCGACCAGCTGCTCGGGTGTAATGCCCTCGGCCTCGGCCTTGAGCATGATGGGGGCGCCATGGGCGTCGTCAGCGCCGACAAAATGCAGCTCGTGGCCTTGCATCCGCTGGAATCGCACCCAGATATCGGCCTGGATGTACTCCATGATGTGGCCAATGTGGAACGACCCGTTGGCGTAGGGAAGGGCTGTGGTGACGAAGATTTTGCGAGTCATGGGGTATGCAGGCGGATTGAGCGCCGGATTGTAACAAACCCCTCGGAAAATTAAGACGTTCCTATGGGCTTTGCCTTGGTAATTGTTTAGAATTCCGCCCTCATTGCAGCGAACCGGGACACCCCATGGCAATTACCGAACAGCTGGTCAAGGACGCACTCGCCGACCTGATCGACCCGAACACCGGCAAGGACTACGTGACGGGCAAGGAAGCGCGCAACATCAAGATCGCCGGCAACGACATCGCGCTCGACATCCTGCTCGGTTACCCGGCGAAAACGCAGATCGAGCCGATCCGTGCCGCCGTTGGCGAAAAGCTGAAGTCGATTCCCGGCGCAGGCAAGATCACGGTCAATGTGACCATGAAGATCGTCTCGCACGCGGTGCAGCGCGGCGTCAAACTGGTGCCGGGCGTGAAGAACATCATTGCGGTGGCCTCCGGCAAGGGCGGTGTGGGCAAATCGACCACCGCGGTCAATCTGGCGCTGGCGCTGGCTGCCGAGGGCGCCTCGGTTGGCGTGCTCGATGCCGACATCTACGGCCCGTCGCAGCCGACCATGCTCGGCATCAAGGGCAAGCCCGAATCGAAAGACGGCAAACGTCTGGAGCCGATGGTGGGCCACGGCATACAGGCGATGTCGATCGGCTTCATGATCGATGTCGAAACGCCGATGGTGTGGCGCGGCCCGATGGTGACGCAGGCGCTGGAGCAGTTGCTGAACGAAACCAACTGGCACGACATCGATTATCTGGTGGTCGATCTGCCGCCGGGCACCGGCGACATTCAATTGACGCTGGCGCAGCGCGTGCCGGTGACGGGCGCGGTGATCGTCACCACGCCGCAGGACATCGCGCTGATGGATGCGAGAAAGGGCCTCAAGATGTTCGAGAAGGTGAATATTCCCATTCTCGGCATCGTCGAAAACATGAGCCTGCACATTTGCTCCAAGTGCGGTCACGAAGAGCATGTCTTCGGCAGCGGCGGCGGCGACCGCATGGCGAAGGATTACGGCATCGATCTGCTGGGTTCGCTGCCGCTCGACATCAAAATCCGCGAGCAGGCCGATTCCGGCCAGCCGACGGTGGTGGCCGATCCGCACGGGCGCTCGGCCGAGATTTACCGCCAGATCGCGCGCCGCGTCGCGGTCAAGATTGCCGAGAAGCAGCAGGATCACTCGGCGGTGTTTCCGAAGATCGTGGTGCAGAACACCTAATGACCATCCAACGACCGGCCGGTCTGCGCAAATAAGGAACGACGATGAAATTCAAGTTTCCAGTCATCATCATCGATGAAGACTACCGGTCGGAGAATGCCAGCGGTCTGGGCATCCGCGCGCTGGCAAAAGCGATCGAGGACGAAGGCGTCGAGGTCATCGGCGTCACCAGCTACGGCGATCTCTCGCAATTCGCGCAGCAGCAATCGCGCGCCTCGGCCTTCATCCTGTCGATCGATGACGAGGAATTCACGCCCGGCCCCGAACTCGATCCCGCGGTGCTCAACCTGCGCAAATTCATCGAGGAAATCCGCTTCCGCAACACCGATATCCCGATCTACCTCTACGGCGAAACCAAGACCTCGCGGCACATTCCGAACGACATCCTGCGCGAACTGCACGGATTCATTCACATGTTCGAGGACACGCCGGAATTCGTGGCGCGCCATATCATCCGCGAGACACGCTCCTACCTCGACGGGCTGGCGCCGCCGTTCTTCCGTGCGCTGACCAATTACGCGCAGGACGGCTCCTACTCGTGGCACTGCCCGGGGCACTCGGGCGGCGTCGCCTTCCTCAAAAGCCCGGTCGGCCAGATGTTCCACCAGTTTTTCGGCGAGAACATGCTGCGCGCCGACGTCTGCAACGCCGTCGATGAACTCGGCCAGTTGCTCGACCACTCGGGGCCGGTGGCGGCGTCCGAGCGCAATGCGGCGCGCATTTTCAACTGCGATCACCTGTTCTTCGTCACCAACGGCACCTCGACATCGAACAAGATGGTGTGGAACTCGACGGTGGCGCCGGGCGACGTGGTGCTGGTTGACCGCAACTGCCACAAGTCGATTCTGCACGCGATCACGATGACCGGCGCGGTGCCGGTGTTCCTGATGCCGACGCGCAATCACTTCGGCATCATCGGGCCGATTCCGCTCGACGAATTCAGGTGGGAGAACATCGAGAAAAAGATCGCCGCCAATCCGTTCGCGCGCGAAGCCAAGACCAAGCCGCGTGTGCTGACGGTGACGCAGAGCACCTACGACGGCGTGGTCTACAACGTCGACACCATCAAGGAAATGCTCGACGGCAAGGTCGATACCCTGCATTTCGACGAAGCGTGGCTGCCGCACGCGACTTTCCACGATTTCTACCGCGGCATGCACGCCATCGGCACCGACCGCGCGCGCTGCAAGGAATCGATGATTTTTGCCACACAGTCGACGCACAAGATGCTGGCCGGCCTGTCGCAGGCCTCGCAGATCCTGGTGCAGGACAGCGACACGCGCAAGCTCGACCGCCACGCCTTCAATGAGGCGTATCTGATGCACACCTCGACCTCGCCGCAGTATTCGATCATCGCTTCCTGCGATGTTGCGGCAGCGATGATGGAGCCGCCGGGCGGCAACGCGCTGGTCGAAGAGTCTATCCTCGAGGCGCTCGATTTCCGCCGCGCCATGCGCAAGATCGACGACGAGTTCGGCAAGTCCTGGTGGTTCAAGGTCTGGGGGCCCGACCAGCTGGCGGAAGAAGGCATCGGCAATCGCGAAGACTGGATCCTGAAATCGAACGATCGCTGGCACGGCTTCGGCGACCTCGCGCCGGGCTTCAACATGCTCGATCCGATCAAGGCGACCGTGATTACGCCGGGACTCGACGTCTCCGGTTCGTTCTCGAACCCGGGCATGCCGGCGGCGGTGGTGACCAAATATCTGGCCGAGCACGGCATCATCGTCGAGAAGACCGGTCTCTACTCGTTCTTCATCATGTTCACCATCGGCATCACCAAGGGCCGCTGGAACTCGCTGGTCACCGAACTGCAGCAGTTCAAGGACGATTACGACAACAATCGCCCGCTGTGGCGCATCCTGCCGGAGTTTGTCGGCAAATATCCGCAATATGAGAAAGTCGGCCTGCGCGATCTCTGCACCCAGATTCACGGCGTCTACAAGGCCAACGACATCGCGCGGCTGACGACCGAAATGTATCTGTCGAACATGGAGCCGGCGATGCGTCCGGCGGATGCCTGGGCCAAGCTCGCGCACCGCGAAATCGAGCGCGTCGAAATCGACCACCTTGAAGGCCGCATCACCAGCGTGCTGCTGACACCTTATCCGCCGGGCATTCCGCTGCTGATTCCGGGCGAGCGCTTCAACGCGATCATTGTGCGCTATCTGAAATTCGCAAAGTCGTTCAACCAGAAGTTCCCGGGTTTTGATACCGATATCCATGGTCTGGTGGCGGATGAGACCAGTCGGCGTTCGCGCTATTACGTCGATTGCGTGGCGCAGAACTAGAACGCATCGTGCCTCGCAACCGGCCTGAACCGGAGCGGCAACGGTGAGCGGCGCGCCGTTGCAATTTAAGTCTCCGGCGCCGGACTGGAAATATTCGAGCGCCCTGCCGGGGATCGCCTGGCCAGCCATCGGCGGGGCGCAATCCAGTATTGCGTTGTCGTTGCAGGCGCAGTTTACGCACAGCGAACGCCTGTCCGCGGCCCGCTTGCTGGAACTGCAGTACCGCCAGCTTGCAGTGCTGGTCACCCATGCTTACGCATCAGTGCCGTTTTATCGCGCGTGCTGGAGCAGTCGCTACGATCCCGCGGTGCCATTGTCGCCGGCGCGCTTCGCCGATTTGCCATTGCTGACGCGCAGCGATCTGCAGCGCGAGTTCGATGCTCTGCGCAGTGCGGATCTGCCGCCGGGTCACGGCGAGCCCTTCGAGAGCCGCACCTCGGGTTCGACCGGCGCGCCGGTTTGCGTATTGAAGACGCCGATCTGCGCATTGATGTGGAATGCCTTCGCGCTGCGCGATCATCTCTGGCACCGGCGCGCGCTGACCGGCAAGCTTGCAGCCATCCGGCAGGGCGTGACGCCGGGCAGTTTCGACGGCTGGGGCACGGCAACCGACGGGCTCGTTGTGACAGGCCCCGCGGTCGTGCGCGGCATCCAGGAGGACGCCGCCAGTCAACTCGACTGGCTGTTGCGCGAGCAGCCCGATTACCTGATCACGCATCCGTCGATGGCCGCCGAACTTGCGCGTCTTTCGCTGGCGCACGGCGCGCAATTGGCGCGGCTCAGGGAAGTGCGAACTTACGGCGAATTGCTTGATGACGATACGCGCATTCTATGCCGTCAGGCCTGGAATGTCGGCGTGACCGATACCTATTCCTCGACCGAGGTCGGCTATATCGCGATGCAATGCCCGCACCACGAGCACTACCATGTTCAGGCCGAGGGCGTGCTGGTCGAGATCCTCGACGACGCGGGCGGCGCCTGCGTTGCGGGCGAAGTCGGCCGCGTGATCGTCACCGACCTGCATAATTTTGCGATGCCGCTGATCCGCTATGACGTCGGCGATTTCGCTGAAGTCGGGGCGGCGTGTTCCTGCGGACGCGGCCTGCCGGTGCTGCGCCGGATCATCGGTCGCGTGCGCAACATGCTGGTGACGGCGGACGGCCGCCGCTTCTGGCCAGCGCTTGGTTCGCGCGAAATTGCAGAGGCGGCGCCGATCCGTCAGTATCAGATCGTGCAGAAAGCGTTCGATCTCGTTGAAATTCGCGCCGTGGTTTCGTCGCCATTGTCGTCCGCCGAGGAAGAGCGTGTGCGAAAACTCGTGCTGGGCCGCCTGCCGGTGGCCATGCACATGAATTTCGTTTACTGCGACCACATCCCGCGCAGTGCCGGCGGCAAATTCGAGGACTTCATTTCGGAAGTCGCGACCGCGCGCGGTTAAAGGCTCATGCGCGCCGCGCCATCAGGCCGGCGTAGCTGCCGCCGTCGCGCGTCGAAGGGCCGCTCACCGCGGCGGTCGCAGACGCCGCACCCGATGTTTCCAATAGTTCGATGGCGAATCCAGCGTTTTCGAACAGGCTGCGTATCTCTTCGGCCGAGCGCAGCGGATAAGTCATGTGTCTGCGCGCGTAGTCGCGGGCGGAACGCTCGATGGACGGCGCATCGCTGCCGATTGCGCTCAGCCAGGGCTGCGCCGCCGCTGTCACAGTCTGCACAAAACTGTCGGCCTGCGCGTTCGAGAATCCGACCGCGGTGTCGCCGGCGGACGGACGCAGGCGGTTGTAGGTGATTGCAATACCTCCCGGGCGCAACAGCGCGTGCCATTGTGTCAGCAGCGCGGCGCGGCGGGCGACCGGAAAGCGGCCGATGAATGCGTCGGTGCAAATGAGGTCAAACGGCTTTGCCGGCGCAAAGTTCAGAATGTCGCAGCGCGCGGTTTCGATGACGGCGCCGACTTGTTCCGCATACCAGCGATTGAGCGCGAGCGGAGTTTCACAAATATCGACGAGCGTGATTTGCGGTTGCACGCCGCGCGGGCGCAGCACGTCGAGCACGAAGGCCAGCGTGGCGTAATCGGCGGCACCCGACAGCAGGATGCGGGGCGCGTCAACTTCAATCCGGGAGAATGCGCGCGCAAAAAATTCTCCGCGATACTCGATCGAGCCGACGATACCCAGCAGACGCAGAAGCGGCCACAGGCCGTGGGTCCACGCGCAGTTTTCGCCGGTTGCAGGCTCGGTGCGGCAGCATTGCGGCGCGAGAAGCCGGGCGAGCGACGCGGCCTGCAGCAACAACGTTGCCGGATCAGACATCGAGTGCGGTGCGTTCTGCGAAGGTCATCCCGCATCATAGCTGCCGGCGGCGGCGGGCGTCGAATTCAGGCGCGATGCTAATATGCGATTTCTGACTGCGCCATGACTGACATCTTCAATCAGCTGCGTTCGGCGGTGCCGGGCGTGGTCTGGCCCGTGCTGCCCGATCAACCCGGCGCGACCGCGCTGGCCCTGCAGCACCAGCTCGACCAGAGTCAGTGGTGGTCGCCGGCCGACTTGCAACTGCATCAATTGGCGCAATTGCGCCTGGTATTGCGGCATGCGATCGAGACGGTGCCATATTGGGGCGCGCGCCTGGGAAAAGAGTGGCGGCGCGATGACATCATTCCCGATTGGACGCGGTTCCGGCAATTGCCGCTGATGACGCGTGCCGACGCGCAGCAGTCCGGTAATGATTTATTGAGCCGGCGGATTCCAGGCGATCACGGTGCGCTGACCCGCAGCGGCAGTTCCGGTTCCACCGGCATGCCGCTTACCTGCTACGGTACTGCGCTGACGGATTTCTTCTGGCGCGCGTTTACCTTGCGCGAACACTTCTGGCATGGGCGCGATTTTTCCGGCAGGCTCGCTGCGATCCGGCTCAAGGTCAATTCCGGCGAAATGCCTGGCTGGGGGCCCGCAACAGACATTGCTTTTACCACCGGCCCCTGCGCGCTGCTGAATCTGCAGACAGACATCGATACCCAGCTTGATTGGCTTGAAGCGCAATCGGCCCAATATTTGATTACGATTGCAACCAATTTGCGCTGGCTTGCGGAGCGCGCAATCGAGCGGAAATTGAAGCTGCCAGGTCTGCTGGAAGCGCGCAGCTACGGCGGCATCGTCGATGACAAGACGCGCGATGCAGTAGATGCCGCGTGGCAGGTCAAGGTCGTCGATATGTACACGGCGCAGGAGGTCGGATATATCGCGCTGCAATGCCCGTTGCATGCGCATTACCACGTGCAATCGGAAAACCTGATCGTCGAAATTCTCGATGGCAGCGGCGCGCCCTGTCCGCCGGGCGATGTGGGGCGCGTCGTCGTCACCACTCTGCATAATTTTGCGATGCCGTTGATCCGCTATGAGATCGGCGACTTTGCCGAGGCCGGCGATGCCTGCGAATGCGGTCGTGGTCTGCCGGTGCTTCGTCGCATCATGGGCAGGGAGCGCAATCTGCTGCGCTTGCCCGACGGGCGGCGTCACTGGCCGAGTTTTCCGCAGTCGCGCTGGGTAGCCATCGCGCCGATCAGGCAACTGCAACTGGTGCAAAAGTCGCTGCAGGACATTCGAGTGCGCATCGTCGCGCCGCGCGATTTGAGCGCAGACGAAGCGCAGCGGCTGATCGCGGTATTGCAGGATTGTCTGGGTTATCCGTTCCGAATGACGGTCGAGCGGGTGGACGAAATCGCGCGCGCCGGCAATTACAAGTTCGAGGATTTTGTTTCGGAGTGCGCGGACTGATCGGGTCCGGCAGCTATCGCCACATCTTCTTGGCGGTTTTCATCCACTCCTTGGCCTTGCTGTCGGCATCCTTGACGTCATCGGCGCTCATCTCGCCGGCCATGCGTTTCAATTGGCCGGGCGCTTCGTCGTCGCCCTGTTCGGCGGCAACCGCCAGCCAGTAGTAGGCGCGCTTGAGATCTTTTTCGACGCCCTTGCCCTCCCAGTACATCAGCCCGAGATTGGATTGCGCCTGCAGGTGGCCGCGTGAGGCCGCCTGCAAATACCACTTTGCCGCTTCGGCGTAGTTGCGGGGAACACTGGCGCCTTCGAGATAGAGCGTGCCGAGATTGAATTGCGCGCCGGGATCGTTTTGAATTGCGGCGAGCTTCCACCACTTGAGCGCGAGATCGATGTTCTTGTCGACGCCGTAGCCGCGCGCAAACATCAGGCCGAGGCTTGTTTGCGCGCGCACGTCGCCCTGTTTGGCGAGCTTCTCGTACCACTGCGCGGCCTCTTTGAAATCCTGATCGACACCCTTGCCGAGGTAATAGGCTTCGGCGAGCTGGCGGGTGGCAGTGCGGTCGCCGGCTTCGGCGCGGATTTTGAGATCGGTGAGGGGGATGTTGTTTTGCGCGAATAACGCGCCGGGCCAAGCCAGCGCCAGCAGGGCGGTGAACGCGGCAACACGGCGCATGTCGTGCAGATCAAGCATCGGCCGGCGACGACACCCTTTCGTAAACCGTCTGCACGTAATCATAGGGGTTTTTGTTGTCCGCGCCGAAAGACTGCGCGGATAATTTGCGCCAGTCTGCCGGATCGAATTCCGGCATCAAGGCATCGCCTTCGACATCGGCATCGACCACCGTCAGGTATAACCGGTTCGTGCGCGGCAGCAGGGCGGCGTAGAGCTGGGCGCCGCCGATTACGAACGCTTCGTCGTCATCCTTGCAGGCGGCGAGCGCAGCTTCCGGCGAGGTGGCGACGATCGCACCGTCAACATGGTAACCGGGCTGGCGGGTCACGATAACCGTGGTGCGGCCGGGCAGCAGACGGCCGATCGATTCCCAGGTATTGCGACCCATCACGATGTGATGACCCATTGTGATGGTTTTGAACAGCTTGAGTTCGGCCGGCAGATGCCACGGGATTTTGTTGCCGGCGCCGATGATACGGTTGCGCGCCATCGCGACGATGATGGAAACGCGTGCAGGATTCAAGGCAGCAGCGTCAGTCATGGCGGACCGCAATGCGATCAGACTGCAACTGGCGCCTTGATGGCGGGGTGCGGATCGTAACCTTCGAGCGTGAAGTCTTCGTATTTGAAATCGAACAGGCTTTTCACTGCAGGATTGAGGCGCATCACCGGAAGCGTCCGCGGTGCGCGCGACAGTTGTTCACGCGCTTGGTCGAGGTGGTTCAAATAAAGGTGGGTGTCGCCAAAAGTGTGCACGAAGTCGCCCGGCTTGAGATTGCAGACCTGCGCAATCATCATGGTCAGCAGGGCGTAGGAGGCGATGTTGAACGGCACGCCAAGAAAGTAGTCGGCGCTGCGCTGATACAGCTGGCAGGACAGTTTGCCGTCGGCAACATAAAACTGGAAGAACGCGTGGCAGGGCATCAGTTTCATTTTGTCGAGATCGCTTACATTCCATGCCGAGACGATCATGCGTCGCGAGTCCGGTGTCTTGCGGATCTGTTCCAGCACCTGGCTGATCTGGTCGATATGACTGCCGTCCGGGCGCGGCCACGAGCGCCACTGCGCGCCGTAAACGGGTCCGAGGTCGCCGTTGGTGTCAGCCCATTCGTCCCAGATGGTGACGCCGTTTTCCTTCAGGTAACGCGTGTTGGTATCGCCCTTGAGGAACCACAGCAATTCGTGAATGATCGACTTCAGATGCACTTTCTTGGTCGTCACCAGCGGAAAGCCGGCAGCGAGATCGAAGCGCAATTGCGCGCCGAAGATGCTGAGCGTGCCGGTGCCGGTGCGGTCGCGTTTCTTTGCGCCGTGTTCCAGCACGTGTTTCATCAGGTCGAGATAGGCGCGCATGCGGTCGTCGGGGCGGTAAACGATGGATCGGATTTTAGTCGATATTGCCGAGCCACCGCTTTATGCGGGGGAACAGGGTGAACCGATTATAATTTGCGATCACGAAATTTGCCCAAGGGAATCCGATGCTCGCCAGACTGCAGGTTCACGCCGGCGCCACCGCCGCTGCGTTTCGCCAACACCGCCATGTTCTGGTGATCCTGCCGGCTGCGCAGGCGCCGGGCGGGCGCGGCGAAGCGGAGTCCGCCTTGCGTGCATTGCTGGCGCGACGGCACCTGAAGCCGCAGGACCTGCTGAAAAAGCCGCTGTGCGCCAACCTCGCCGACGGCACCCTCGTTGTGTGGACGGCGCTTGACGCGAAACACACGCGCTTTGAGGCATTGGCGGCGATGCGCAGTGCACTCGATCTGCTGCTGGCGGAAAACCCACTCGAGATCGCGGTCATCGCGCCGGGCCGGTTGGCCGCCGAACTTGCGCTGTATTGCGCGTGGGTCAACGGCGCGCCGCTGCCAGAGCGCAAAAGCAAGGCGACGCGCAAGCCCCTGAAGGTGATTCATCTCTACGGCGAACGCGATGCCGCTGCTATTGCCGTGGTGCGCGCGCGCGCCGAGGGCAATCTGCTGTGCCGTGAACTGACGACACTGCCGCCGAATGAACTTGGTCCCGCAACCTATCGCAAACGCGTCGCCGCGCTCGCGCGCGAACACGGCTGGAAGCGCGAGGAATACGATTTCGCGCGGCTGAAGAAAATGGGCGCGGGTGCGTTCTGTGCGGTGGCGCAGGGCAGCACCGCGCTCGATGCGGCGATCGTGCATCTGCGCTACAGCCATCCGCAAGCGCGTCGCACCATCGCGTTGGTCGGCAAGGGTATCTGTTATGACACCGGCGGCCACAACCTCAAGCCGGCGCGTTACATGTACGGCATGCACGAAGACATGAACGGCTCGGCGGTGGTGCTCGGTATATTGCTGGCGGCGACACGCATGAAGCTGGCGGTCAATCTCGATTGCTGGCTGGCGATTTCCCGCAACGATATCAGTCCGCGCGCCTATCACCAGAACGAAGTGGTGACAGCGTTGAACGGCACCACCATCGAAATCACGCATACCGATGCAGAGGGGCGTATGGTGCTGGCCGATACGCTGACGCTGGCGTCGCGCAAAAGGCCGGACCTGATGGTGGATTTCGCCACCTTGACGGGCAGCATGCATGTCGCGCTCGGCAACCGCTACAGCGGCGCGTTCGCGACCTCCGACACGCTGGCGGCGAAGGCGGTCGCCGCCGGCCGCGCGGCAGGAGAGCGCATCTGCATGTTCCCGCTCGATGCGGATTACGACGATGCGCTCGACAGTAAAATCGCCGACGTCAAGCAGTGCACGCTGGATGGCGAGGCCGATCATATTCTGGCTGCGCGCTTTCTCAAGAAATTCACCGGCGAGCGCGCGTGGCTGCATGTTGATCTGTCGGCCAGCAGTTGCAAGGGCGGCCTTGGCGCAGTGGCGTCTGATCTGACGGGATTTGGCGTGACCTGGGCGTTGCAAATGATTGAGGCGCAGCGATAGCCGGCGATCACGGGCCGTGCGCAAAAGGGGGCGTGGCGTGTCAGAACATAACCAGTTTGGCCTGCTGCGCGAGCGGCGCTTTCTGCCGTTTTTCTGCACGCAGTTTCTCGGCGCATTCAACGACAACGTTTACAAAAACGCGCTCGTCATCATGCTCGCTTTTCATGCGGCGAGCATCACCACCATCAGCGCGGGCACGCTGGTCAATCTGTGCGGTGGCTTGTTCATTCTGCCGTTTTTCCTGTTTTCGGCGACCGCCGGGCAGCTCGCCGACAAGTTCGACAAGTCGCGCATTATCCGGGCCATCAAGGTGTTCGAAATCGGCATCATGGTGATCGGCTCGATCGGTTTCATTCATAACAACCTCTCGCTGCTGATCGTTGCGCTGTTTCTGATGGGGCTGCATTCGACGTTGTTCGGGCCGGTCAAGTATTCGATATTGCCGCAGCATCTGCGGCCCGAAGAAATCGTCGGCGGCAACGGCATGATCGAGATGGGTACCTTTCTCGCCATTCTGATCGGCACCATCCTCGGCGGCCTGCTGGTGGCGCAGGCCCAATTCGCCGCGCTGGTATCGGTGACGGTGGTCGCTGTGGCCTGCGCAGGCTATTTAACGAGCCGCGCGATTCCGGCTGCGCCGCCGGCTGCGGCGGATCTCAGGATCAACTGGAATCCCGTCACCGAAACCTGGGCAAACCTCAAATTCACCAAACAGAATCGCACGGTGTTTCTGTCGGTGCTTGGCATCTCGTGGTTCTGGTTTTACGGTGCAACACTGCTCGCGCAGTTTCCGAATTACTGCAAGGATGTGCTGGGCGGTGATGAGCATGTCGCCACCGTCATGCTGACCATGTTCTCAATCGGCGTCGGCACCGGTTCGCTGTTGTGCGAACGGCTGTCGGGGCACAAGGTGGAGATCGGGCTGGTGCCTTTCGGTTCGATCGGGCTCACCGTATTTGCGCTGGACCTTTACTTTGCCAGCCCGGCCGCGGCCGGCCCGCTGGTCGGCGCCGCGGAATTTCTCGCCCGCGCCGGCAGCTGGCGCATTTTGTTCGATCTGGTGATGATCGGTGTGTTCGGCGGCTTTTACATCGTGCCCCTGTATGCGCTGATCCAGACGCGATCGGAACGCAGCCACCAGTCGCGCATCATCGCCGGCAACAACATACTGAACGCCTTGTTCATGGTGGTCTCGGCGGTGATGGCGGTGGCTTTGCTCGGCGCCGGCTTTTCGATACCGCAGATTTTTCTGGTGACCGCGGTGCTCAACGCCGCAGTGGCAGTCTATATCTACACGCTGGTGCCCGAATTCCTGATGCGTTTCCTGATCTGGCTGCTGATTCACTCGGTTTACCGGCTGGAAAAATCGGGGCTCGAAAAAATTCCGGAAGAAGGCGCGGCGGTGCTGGTGTGCAACCATGTCAGTTTTGTCGATGCGCTGATCATCGCCGCGGCCTGCCGCCGGCCGACGCGGTTCGTCATGCACCACAAGAATTTCCGCATCCCGGTGCTCAATTTCATTTTTCGCACCGGTCGCATGATTCCGATTGCCACGCGCAAGGAAGATCCCGAACTGCTTGAGCGGGCGATGGACGAGGTTGCCGCCGGACTCGCCGCCGGCGATTTGATCTGCATCTTCCCTGAAGGCACTATCACCGACAATGGCGACCTGTATCCGTTCCGCCCGGGCATCGGCCAGATCATTGCGCGCTCGCCGGTGCCCGTGGTGCCAATGGCGTTGCGCGGGCTGTGGGGGAGTTTTTTCAGCCGCATGGGCGGGCGCGCGATGTCGGATTGGTCGAAGCTGGCACCGTTCAAACGCATTGCGCTGGTGGTCGGCGACGCGCTGGCGCCGGCAGCGGTGACCCCGGAGGGCTTGCAGAAAATCGTGCATGATTTGCGCGGCGACTGGCGCTGAATCAAACAAGGGGCATGTCGATGTGGTTTGCGGGCCTGTTGATCGGAATGGTGCTGGGTGCAACGCTCGGACATGGCGCCGGTGCGCTGGCGGGCGCGATTGTCGGCGCCATTGCCGGCGCGGCGTATCGCGCGGCCAATCCGAAACGCGCGGGCGAGGATGGCGAGTCAGCACAACGCCTCGCCGAAATCGAACGCAAAATCGATCACATCTACAAGTCTCTGGAGGATATTCACTGGCGGCTGGTCAAGCTTGAGAAGCCCGGTGAGGAAGCCTCGCCGCGCCCGCTAACGGAGACTGAAGCGCCGGCGGCACCGCCGGTTGTCGAGTCCGTCGCTGCTGCGCGCGAGGCCGCAACTCGCGTAACGGAATCGAGGCCGCCCGAAGTCGCAGCCGCGATGGAGTTTCTCGGCGTGACGCCGGCGGTTGAAAGCGTGGGGATGGAATCCTCTCCGGCGCAGATCCGCAAACTGGCCGGCGAGGCTGCGCGCCTGCGCGCCGCGATACCTGAACCACCGCAGGTCGCGACGCCAACGCCGAACGACGAACCGCCGCTTGAGGACGCGCCGGCACCCGCACTGTGGCAGCGCCTGCTCGCCGGCAATATCGTCGCCAAGGTCGGCGCGATCATTCTGTTCTTCGGGGTCGGTTTTTTGCTCAAGTACGCCTACGATCACGCGGTACTGCCGGTGCCCGTGCGCCTCGCCAGTGTTGCGCTGGCCGGACTCGCCATGCTGGCGGCGGGCTGGCGTGTCAGCGCCACGCGCCGGCTCTACGGCTTAATCCTGCAGGGCGCCGGTATCGGCGTGCTCTATCTCGATGTGTTTTTCGCGCTGCGCGTGTTTGCGTTGATTCATCCGACGGCAGGCTTCACGCTGTTCATGCTGCTCGGTATTGCGGCGACCTTGCTGGCGGTGCGGCAGGACGCCAAGGTGCTGGCGGTGATCGGGCTCACCGGTGCATTTCTTGCGCCGATACTCGCCAGCAGCGGTTCGGGCCAGCACGTCGTGCTGTTCTCGTACTACATGCTGCTCAACGCCTTCATTCTGGTCATCAGCTGGTTCAAGGCGTGGCGCGATTTGAATCTGACTGGTTTCATTTTCACCTTCTTGGTCGGCGTATTCTGGGGCAGCGCCGATTACCGGCCGGAGTTGTTCGCGTCGGTCGAACCCTTCGTGCTGATTTTCTTTGCGATCTATCTGGTGATTCCGATTCTGTTCGCGCAGCGCCAGCGGCCGCAACTGAAGGGGTTGGTCGATGGCACGCTGGTGTTCGGCACGCCGCTGAGTGTCGCCTTCATGCAGGAAGGGCTGGTGCGTGATCTGCCTTATGGCCTCGCGTGGAGCGCCGGCATCGGTGCTGCGCTTTATGCCGTGCTGGCGTTGATGGTGCTGCGGCGCGAGGGCATGCGCCTGCTGGGCGAGGCCTATACGGCGCTGGCGGTGGTGCTGGCGACGATGGCGATCTTTTTCGCGCTCGATGCGTATCCGACCTTCGCGCTGTGGACGCTTGAGGGCGCGGCGATCGTGTGGGTGGGCCTGCGCCAGCAGCGCGTGCTCGCGCGCATCTTCGGCATCGCGCTGCAATTCGCCGGCGCCGGACTTTTTCTGCTGCATTACAGCGACGACGATCGCGCGCAACCGTGGCTGAATGATTTCGTGCTGGGCTGTGGCTTGATCGCCGCTGCCGGCGCGATCACCGCGTGGCTGATGCATCGGCATCGCGAGGTGCTGATCGAAGGCGGTGACGATGCGGCAACGACACTGCTGGCGTGGGCGTTCGGCTGGTGGTTTGTCGGCGGCCTGCATGCGCTGCACGATGGGCTGTCGCCGCGTGATTTGCATGCGGCCGCGTTGATTTTTGCGGCGACGACGTTTGCCCTGGCTGAAACCATCGGCGGCTGGCTCGAATGGGCGGCGCTGCGCCTGATTACGCGCGCCCATCTGCTCGCCTTGCTGGCCGGGCTTATCAGCATCGGCGATCGTCATCCGCTGGCAGACCTTGGCGCAGTGGCATGGCCGCTAAGCTTCATCGTGTTTTTCTGGTGTCTGCATTGGCAGGCGAAGGATGGCATCGCCACCATCTATGGCGCGCGTTATCGCAGCGGCTGGTTGCTGCTGGCGGCGGTGGCGACGTGGGAAGCGTGGTGGCTCTACGATCATCAGTTCTTTGAATGGTGCATGTTGATGGCGGTTGGTGGAATTACGGCCGGTGCCCTGCGCTATCACCTGCGCGAACGCGACAACGTGGCCGCCGCAGCGATCAGCCAATGGGCATTGTCGTGGGGACTCGCGTTGTGGTTGCTGGCCGGCTTGGCGCTGATCGACCGCCGTTTCGACGATGCGCTGCACGTGGCGTACGGGCTGGGTTTTCTCGCGGTGTCGTGCACGCTGTTCGAAATCACCGGTGCCTGGTGCCGCTGGCCGGCCTTGCGCCGAGTGCAATGGTTGTTGCTGCCGGCCATGCTGGTAGCCTTGTTCATGCAGTTCGAGGGCGGGCTGCATCCCGGCGCCGATGACGGCTGGATGGCGTGGCTGGCTGCATTCGCCGCGTTCGCGTTTATTTTGCGGCGCCAGCAGGACGACGCCGTCGCAATCGCGGCGGCCCCGCAGACGGTGCTGGCGTCATGGCTGGCGACCGGGCTGGTGGCGTGGGAACTGGCCTGGCAGTGCGCCCAGTGGAGTCCGGGCTCGAGCTGGGCATTTGCGATGTGGGGCGCGGTGCCGGCGATCGCATTGTGTGTGTTGACGCGTTACGGCGCGGCGTTCACGGCATGGCGCAACGACTTCGGCGTCATCCGTTACGCCGGGCTCGGTCCGCTGGCGGTTGCCGTCACGCTGTGGTCGCTGAAGTCGAGCTGGGACGCGTCGGACAGCGCGCCGCTGCCCTACCTGCCGCTGTTCAATCCGGTGGATCTCGCGCAGATCGCAGCGCTGCCGGCGCTGCGTGTGTGGCTGGGCGGACTGGACATCACGCAGCGCGACAACCGGCGCACCGGTTCGCTGCTGCTCGCCGCGCTCGGCTTTGCCTGGCTCAACTGCGTCCTGCTGCGCAGCCTGCACCACTGGCTGGGCGTGCCCTATGAAATCGACGACATGTACAACTCGATCGTCGTGCAGTCGGCGTTGTCGATTGTGTGGACGCTGACCGCGCTGGTGATGATGGTGTTTGCCACGCGCGGCCTTCGTCGCGGTTTGTGGCTCGCCGGCGCCGTGCTGCTGGCGGTGGTGGTCGGCAAACTGTTCCTGCTTGATCTCGCCAATTCGGGCACGGTCGAGCGCATCGTGTCCTTCCTCGGCGTCGGCGTTTTGTTGATGATCATCGGTTATCTCGCGCCGGTGCCACCGGGCGATGCGGAGCAGCAGACCGGTTAATGTGTCGCGAAGGATGCCGGTAGCCCTATGCTAAACTTGTGAAATAAATCAGGTTTAAGACAGGCGTATCATGTCCGGCAATACACTGGGAAAATTGTTCTGCGTGACCTCGTTCGGCGAAAGCCACGGGCCGGCAATCGGCTGCGTGGTCGACGGCTGTCCGCCCGGACTCGCGCTCAGTGCCGAAGACATTCAGGGCGACCTCGATCGTCGCAAGCCCGGTACTTCGCGTCATGTCACGCAGCGGCGCGAAAAAGATATTGTCGAAATTCTCTCCGGCGTGTTCGAAGGCAAGACCACCGGCGCGCCGATCGGGCTGTTGATCCGCAACACCGATCAGCGCAGCAAGGACTACTCGAAGATCAAGGACAGCTTTCGTCCCGGTCACGCCGATTACACCTACACGCAGAAATACGGGATCCGCGATTACCGCGGCGGCGGCCGCTCGTCGGCGCGCGAGACCGCGGTGCGCGTAGCGGCGGCGGCGATTGCGAAGAAATGGCTGCATGAAAAGTACGGCGTGGCGGTACGCGGCTACATGTCGCAACTGGGGCCGATCGAAGTGCCGTTCAAATCGTGGGATGGCGTCAACAGCAATCCGTTTTTCGTCGCCGACGAGAGCTACGTCGCCAGGCTTGAAGAATTCATGGACAAGCTGCGCAAATCCGGCGATTCGGTCGGCGCGCGTATTACAACGATCGCGACCGGTGTGCCGGTCGG
The DNA here is from genome assembly GCA_903889565.1 of uncultured beta proteobacterium. Taxonomy (GTDB): domain Bacteria; phylum Pseudomonadota; class Gammaproteobacteria; order Burkholderiales; family SG8-41; genus PALSA-1004. The sequence continues at coordinate 130,958 of CAISYC010000015.1, read as the reverse complement.
CTGGGGCGAGCCCGTCTACGACCGGCTGGATGCCGATATCGCCTACAACATGATGAACATCAACGCCGTGAAGGGTGTGGAGATCGGCGCCGGTTTCGCGGCGGTGTCGCAGCACGGCACCGAGCATTCGGACGAAATGTCGCCGCAGGGTTTTCTGTCGAACAACGCCGGCGGCATTCTGGGCGGCATTTCGAGCGGGCAGGATGTCGTGGTGCACGTTGCCGTGAAACCGACTTCGAGCATTCGGCTTGCGCGCCGCACCATCGACGTGGCGGGCAATGCAACCATCATCGAAACGCACGGCCGTCACGATCCCTGCGTCGGCATTCGCGCCACACCGATCTGCGAGGCGATGCTGGCGCTGACGCTGATGGATCATGCCCTGCGTCAGCGCGCGCAGAACGCCGATGTGCAGACGACGACGCCGCGCATTGCGGCGCTGGCGCCGGCCGATGTGGTGGCGCGCCTGCGCAGCGCCACCGCCACCGAAAATCCCGATCCCGACGAAGCATGACCGTGCGCGTCGTGCTTTGCGCGGCGCGCCGTCATGAGTGAGTTGCCCTACTGGCGGCTCGCCGGCGCGTATTTTTTCTATTTCGCCTATCTCGGCGCCTTCGCTCCGTACTTCAGCCTTTATTTGAGCAGTCTCGGCATGGCGGCGTCCGGCATCGGTTTGATCATGTCGCTGCCGCAGCTGGTGCGCATCGTTGCGCCGCATCTGTGGGGCTGGCTTGCCGATCGCGACGGCCGCGTGTTGCGCGTTGCGCGCGCGGGCAGCATCGCCGGCACCGTCATTTTTTGCGGCCTGTTTGCGGCGAGGGGTTTCGAGGCTGTCTTCGCGGTGGTGCTGCTGATGAGTTTCTGCCTGAGCGCGGCGCTGCCGCTGCTGGAATCGACGACCCTCGCGCATCTCGGCGCTCAACACGGCCGCTACGGTCGCGTGCGCGTGTGGGGGTCGCTGGGCTTTATCGTCGCCGTGGCGCTGATCGGTTACGTGCTCGATGCATTGCCGGTGCGCGTGTTGCTGTGGATCATGCTCGCGGTGCTGATTGCGGCCTCGCTGTTACTGATGCTGGTGCCGGATGCGCCGCGCATCGAACATGCGGAGGAGGCGGATTCGATCGGACGGTTAATGCGCCGGCCGCCGGTGATCGCCTTGTTTGTCGCCTGTGCACTGATGTCGGTAGCGCACGGCCCCTACTACACTTTCTATTCCATTTTCCTGGTCGAGCATGGCTATGCCAAGAGCGCGGTCGGCTGGCTGTGGACGCTCGGCGTCATCTGCGAGATCGCGATTTTTATCTGGCTCGCGCATCTGCTGCGGGCGTTTTCATTGCGGGCGGTGTTGATCGCCAGTTTCGCGCTGGCAACGTTCCGCTTTCTCGTCATCGGCTGGTGCGCTGACAGTCTTGCCATGCTGCTGTTCGCGCAGACGCTGCACGCGGCGAGTTTCGGCTCCTTCCATGCGTCCGCATTGGGTTACGTGAACCGGTTTTTCGGCGGCAGGCATCAGGCGCGCGGGCAGGCAATCTACACCAGCCTCGCCTATGGCGTCGGTGGCACCTTGGGCGGCATCTATGCCGGCAGCGCGTGGGAACGCTTCGGTCCGAGCCTGACCTTTACCGGTGCGGCCCTGTGCGCTTTCGCCGGCATGCTGATTCTGTGGCGCAATTTGCGAGTCGATGGCGCGGCGGCGGCTGCCTGACGCTGGCGCCGAACTTGCGTTTCGTGAGATAATCCTACGTTTCCAATGGCTTAGGAAACAACCGGCGGCGCATCGCGCGCGGTTGTATACCTCACGCCGAAGTTGAAGCGTTGAACAGAAGGACAGTACAACGTTTCTCCAACGTATTTTGAAAAGCAGACACACATGGCCGCGCAAACCCTTTACGACAAGTTATGGCAGGACCATCTCGTTCACGAGGACAAGGATGGCACCGGGTTGATCTATATCGACCGCCACCTCGTGCACGAAGTGACGAGCCCGCAGGCTTATGAAGGGCTGAAACTCGCCAAGCGCAAGGTCTGGCGCATCAGTTCGATCGTGGCAACGGCCGACCACAATACGCCGACCAAGGATTGGGACAAGGGGATCAAGGATCCGGTGTCGCGCCTGCAGGTCGAAACGCTCGACGCCAACATCAAGGAATCGGGTTCGCTGAGCTACTTTCCGTTCCGTCACGAACGTCAGGGCATCGTGCATGTAATTGGTCCGGAGAACGGCGCCACCCTGCCGGGGATGACGGTGGTGTGCGGCGATTCGCATACGAGCACGCACGGCGCCTTCGGTTGTCTCGCGTTCGGTATCGGCACCAGTGAAGTCGAGCACGTGATGGCGACGCAATGCCTGACGCAGAAAAAAACCAAGGCCATGCAGGTCGTGGTCGAGGGCAATGTGGGTGCCGGCGTCGGCGCCAAGGACATTGCGCTGGCCATCATCGGCAGGATCGGCACCGCCGGTGGCACCGGCTATTCGATCGAGTTCGCCGGCAGCGCGATCCGCGCCTTGTCGATGGAAGGCCGCATGACGTTATGCAACATGGCGATCGAAGCCGGTGCGCGCGCCGGCATGGTGGCGGTGGATGACGCCACGATCGATTACGTCAAAGGCCGCCCGCTGGCGCCGACCGGCGCGCTGTGGGACCGTGCGGTGGCCTACTGGCGCACGCTGAAGAGTGATGACGGCGCTGAATTCGACAGTGTAGTGACGCTCGACGCCGCAGCGATCCAGCCGCAGGTGACCTGGGGCACTTCGCCGCAGATGGTAACGTCGATCGACGGTTGCGTGCCCGATCCGGCGAAAGAATCCGATCCGGTCAAACGCGAGGGCATCGAGCGCGCGTTGAAATACATGGATCTGAAACCGAACACGCCGATCGTCGAGATCAAACCCGACAAGGTGTTCATCGGTTCCTGCACCAACTCGCGCATCGAAGACCTGCGCGCGGCAGCGGCGATCGCGCGCGGCCGCAAGGTGGCGCCGAACATCAAGCTCGCACTGGTGGTGCCGGGCTCGGGTCTGGTCAAGCGCCAGGCCGAACAGGAAGGTCTCGACAAGATTTTCATCGAGGCCGGATTCGAATGGCGTGAACCCGGTTGCTCGATGTGCCTCGGCATGAACGACGACCAGTTGTCGCCGGGCGAGCGCTGCGCTTCGACATCGAACCGCAATTTCGAAGGCCGTCAGGGCGCCGGCGGCCGCACGCATCTGGTCAGCCCGGTAATGGCTGCTGCCGCCGCGGTGACCGGTCATTTTGTTGACGCACGCACGCTGTAACGGGACACGATCATGGAAAAATTTGTTTCACGCGAAGGACTGGTGGCGCCGCTGGATCGCGCCAACGTCGATACCGATGCGATCATTCCGAAGCAGTTTCTGAAATCGATTCTGCGCACCGGTTACGGCCCGAATCTGTTCGACGAATGGCGTTATCTCGATCAGGGCGAGCCGGGCAAGGACAATTCGAAGCGTCCGCTCAACAAGGAATTCGTATTGAACCAGCCGCGGTATCAGGGCGCGCAGATCCTGCTCGCGCGCGAGAATTTCGGCTGCGGTTCGTCGCGCGAACACGCGCCGTGGGCGCTGCTGCAATACGGTTTTCAGGCGGTGATCGCGCCGAGTTTTGCTGATATTTTTTACAACAACAGTTTCAAGAACGGCTTGCTGTTGATCAAGCTCGACGCCAAGACCGTCGATCGTTTGTTCAAGGAGTCCGAAGCGTCGCCGGGTTACCGGCTGGCGATCGACCTCGATCAGCAGACCATCAGCACGCCGGGCGGCGAGCATTTTTCGTTCGAGATCGATCCGTTCCGCAAGCACTGCCTGAAGAACGGACTCGATGAAATCGGGCTGACGCTCGAGCACGCCGACGCTATCAAGGCGTTTGAAGCCGCCCGGCGCGAAACGCGCCCCTGGTTATTCAACTGACTGCGGACGTAACGAAAGGGCGGGCGTGACGCGCGCCGGCCCGGTTTCCTGTTTGTGGTTTCCCCTGAAGGGATAAGAGAAAATGAAGATTGCAGTATTGGCCGGCGACGGTATCGGCCCGGAAATCATTGCGCAGGCGATGCGCGTGCTGGAAATTCTCAGGCGCGACGGTCTCAAAATGGAACTTGAAGAGGCGCCCTATGGCGGCGCGGGTTACGACGCGCATGGTGATCCGCTGCCGGCATCGACGCTGAAGCTGTGCAAGGAAGCGGACGCTGTCCTGTGCGGTGCTGTAGGCGGCCCGCAGTACGACGCGCTGCCGCGCGAGAAGCGCCCCGAACAGGGCCTGCTGCGCATGCGCAAGGAACTCGGTCTGTTCGCCAATCTGCGCCCGGCGATCCTGTTCGAGGAACTGGCGAGCGCATCGTCGTTGAAGCCCGAACTGGTGGCTGGTCTCGACATTCTGATTCTGCGCGAACTCACCGGCGATATTTATTTCGGTTCGCCGCGCGGCCGTCGCAATAATGCGGCGGGCGAGCGTGAGGGCTACGACACGATGCTGTATTCGGAGCCGGAAATCCGTCGCATTCTCGAGGTCGGCTTTCAGGCGGCGATGAAGCGCGGCCGCAAGCTCTGTTCGGTCGACAAGGAAAACGTGCTGGAGACGAGCCGGCTGTGGCGCGAGATCGCCAACGACATGGCGAAGAAATATCCGGACGTTGCGCTGTCGCACATGTATGTCGACAACGCGGCGATGCAACTGGTGCGCGCGCCCAAGCAGTTCGATGTCATCGTCACCGGCAACATGTTCGGCGACATCCTGTCGGACGAGGCATCGATGCTGACCGGTTCGATCGGCATGCTGCCGTCGGCTTCGCTTGATGTGAACAACAAGGGCCTCTACGAGCCGGCGCACGGCTCCGCGCCCGACATCGCCGGCAAGAACATGGCCAATCCGCTGGCGACCATCATGTCGTCGGCGATGATGCTGCGTTATACGTTTAATCAGGAAAAGGCCGCGCAACGCGTCGAGGCGGCGGTGAAGAAAGTCCTTGCGCAGGGCTACCGGACTGCGGATATTTACGAAACCGAAACGCGCCGTGTCGGCACCATCGAAATGGGCGACGCGGTGGTCGCGGCACTCGATTAATTTTTGCAACTGCAACGCCTGACAGGAAAGAAGCGATCGTGAAACGCGTGGGATTTGTCGGTTGGCGCGGGATGGTGGGCTCGGTGCTGCTGCAGCGCATGCAGGCCGAGGGTGATTTCGATCTCATCGAGCCGGTGTTTTTCACTACCTCGCAGGTTGGCGGCAGGGGGCCGGCATTGGGCCGTGAAACCGCGCCGTTGAAGGACGCCGGCGACATTGCCGAATTGAAAAAGCTCGATGTAATCCTGACCTGCCAGGGCAGCGATTACACGCTGGCCACTTACGAAAAATTGCGCGCTGCCGGCTGGCAGGGCTATTGGATCGATGCGGCGAAAACACTGCGCATGAAGAACGACGCGGTGATTGTGCTCGACCCAGTCAACCTGGCCGTGATCAAGAATGCGCTGTCGAAGGGGGTAAAGAATTATATCGGCGGCAACTGCACCGTCAGCTGCATGCTGATGGGATTGCATGGCCTGTTCGCCAACGATCTGGTCGAGTGGATGACCTGCATGACCTATCAGGCGGCATCCGGCGGTGGCGCGCAACACATGCGCGAGTTGCTGACACAGTTCGGGTTGGTCAATGCGGAAGTACGCGATCTGCTGGCGGATCCGGCGTCCGCGATTCTCGAAATCGATCGCAAGGTCCAAGCCAAACAAAACGATGGCTCGCTGCCGATGGAAAATTTCCGCGGCGTGCCGCTGGCCGGCAATCTGATTCCGTGGATCGATCAGGATATGGGCAACGGCATGTCGCTCGAAGAATGGAAGGGCGGTGCCGAGACCAACAAGATACTCGGTCGTGGCGACGGCTTCGGTGTGGCGGCGATCCCCGTCGACAGCCTGTGCGTGCGGATTGGCGCAATGCGTTGCCACAGTCAGGCCTTGACCATCAAATTGAAGCGCGACGTACCGCTCGACGAGATCAATTCGATGATTGCGTCGGCCAATCAGTGGGTTCATCTGGTGCCGAACCGGCGCGAACCGTCCGAGCGCGAATTGACGCCAGCCGCGGTTACCGGCGGCTTGCAGATTGCAGTTGGCCGACTGCGCAAACTCGCCATGGGTGGCCAATATCTGTCCGCCTTCACCGTCGGTGACCAGTTGCTCTGGGGTGCGGCCGAGCCCTTGCGTCGTATGCTGCGGATTTTGCTCGAAAATTAGCTGTTGCGCCTTGAGGGCTTTCTGGCCGGTAACAAGGTCCGGCGGAATTCCGCGGTTATTTAGTGGCCGAAATGCGAAAATCGTCAGCGCCCGCCGGCGAATACGGGGTTATGGTTAGAGGCAGGGTGAGCTTGCAACCCTAACTATTTGATGTTAATTTACTTGTGGCTGAGAATAACAAGAGGGCGGGCGGTGCATAAATTGCCGTATAAAACGTGGTTTTTGGCGGGTCTTTGGCTGCTGTTACCTCTGGTCGCCAATGCGGCGGGGCTCGGTAAATTGACGATTCTGTCGGCGCTCGGGCAGACGCTGTCGGCCGAGATCGATCTGGTTTCGGTGCAAAAGGATGAGGCCTCCAGTCTGGCGATCCGTCTGGCACCGCCGGAATCTTTCACCAAAGCCAACATCGCATTCAGCCCGGTATTAATCGGCGCCCGGCTCAGCATTGAAAAACGCGCCGACGGCACGCCCTACGTCAAGATCGTTTCATCGCGTGTGGTCAATGAGCCCTTCATCAATGTATTGGTCGAGTTAAGCTGGTCGCGCGGGCGTCTGGTGCGTGAATACACGGCGTTGATCGATCCGCCGAATGTGCCGCCCGCACCGATAGCGGCTGCGCCGGTTGCGCCGCCCGTCGTCGCGGCACCGGTTGCCGCCGTTGAAGCGCCTGCCGCAGCAATCGCGCCGGTCGCCGAGAGCAAACCCGTCGTCAAGCCCGCGCCGACTACAGATGCGGCCAAACCGGTCCCCGGGCCGTCCGCAGCCAAGCCGGCCAATCGTGAATATGGCCCGGTCAAACGCGGCGAAACGCTTGCGCGGATTGCCGCAAACGTGAAGCCCGATGGCGTTACGCTTGAGCAGATGCTGGTTGGCATTTATCGCAACAATCCCGATGCTTTTGCCGGCAACATGAATCGTTTGAAATCCGGTCAGATATTGCGTGTTCCCGATGCGGAGCAGGTCGCAGCGACGCCGCCGGCGGATGCATTGAAGGAAGTGCGTGTGCAGGCCGCAAACTGGAACGCCTATCGCCAGAAAATTGCCGATAGCGCCGGCGATACGCCTGCGCGCGAATCGAGTTCGGTTGCGAAGGGCAAGATTGCGCCGGTTGAAGACAAGGCGGCCTCCAAAGAGGCGCCGAAAGAAGTTGTCAAGTTATCAAAGGGTGAAATCGCGCCCGGTAGTGCCAAAGCGGGCAAGGGCGCGTCGACAAAAGAACGCATGCGTGCCCTTGAAGACGAGGCGACGGTGCGCGAAAAAGCCCTGGCAGATGCGAACGACCGCATCGCCCAGCTTGAAAAAAACATCAAGGATATGCAGCGCCTGCTTGAGTTGAAGGGCGTTGTGCCGGCGAAGCCCGATGCAGCCAAAGCCGCTGCCCCAGCTGCAGCTGCGCCGCCGAAAGCCGAGCCGGCGAAAGACGCGCCGAAGGCGGAGCCGGCCAAGGATATGGCCAAGGCTGAGCCGGCGAAAGATGCAGCCAAAGCCGAACCGGCCAAGGATGCGGTCCCGGCGGAGCCGGCCAAGGTCGCGGAAGCGCCCAAGGCAGAGCCGCCGCCTGCGCCGAAGCCCAAACCCAAGCCTGTTATTCCGCCACCGCCGCCGCCCGAGCCGGATCTTCTTGATCAGTTGACCGACCCGCTTTATCTCGGTGGCGCCGGCGCCCTGGCGGTGCTCGGAATCGGCGGTTACCTGTTCGTGCGCCGCCGTCGGGCCCGTGCGGACGCCGATGACGGCGACGAACAACCGGCCAAGTCATCGGCTGCGGCCGCGGCTGCAGCGGTCGCCCCGATGGCCGTCGCGCCGGTCATGGCCCCTGCTGGCGTCGACGATGTTGATCCGCTGGCGGAAGCCGATCTTTATTTGAATTTCGGCCGCGACACCCAGGCCGAGGAAGTCCTCAAGGACGCGCTGGCCAAGAACCCGAATCACGAGGAAGCCAAGCTCAAGCTGCTGCAGATTTACGCCGGCCGCAAAGACAAGGATGCCTTCGAAAAAATCGCCAAGAATCTGCATGAGCAGACCGGTGGCGCGGGTGACAACTGGATCAAGGCGGCTGGCATGGGTTACGCCATCGATCCGGACAATGCATTGTATGAGGCCGGCAAATCCGCACCTGTTGCGGACCTTCCGGCCGCAGGTGCTGCCGCAGGTACTGATCTTGATTTCGATCTTGAGTTGGCGCCGGATGGCAGCGCCACCGGTACAAGGACGGATTTTGACGTCGATAGCGGCAAGACCGTGATGATGCAGCCGGGCGAACTTGCCGGCTTGGCCGCCGGGTTCGATCCGTCGGCGACGCAGGATGTCACCGCGGATTCCGGCGTCGGTCGTCCGCTGGCTGAAGAAGGGGCCGCTGCGGCGCCCGATTTCACTCTGAATATTCCGGCTGGCGGCGCGCTCGCGACGGCGGAACCCGATTTGACGCTGGATGCGCCGGGCCCCGACGAAATGACGCAAACCAACGTCAATCTGGATGCCGGCGCGGGTGGCAACATGATCGATTTCAATTTTGATTCGACGGCAATGACCGCGCCGACGCCCGAAGCCAGCGCAGCGCCGGAATTGCCCGCGTTTGCGCCGAATGAAACCGTGGTCATGACGCCGGAGAATCAGGAAAACGCCGCCGGCTTGAATATCGATTTCGAAATGGGCAAGACGGGCAAGGTTGAGGATGCGGGATTGGTGTTGCCGGACCTGAATCTCGAACTGCCGTCCGATCTGACGACTTCTGCAGCACCCGCGGCAGAACCATTGCTGCCGGAACTGAGGCTGGACGACATCAGCCTTAATTTCGACGAACCGCCGAAAGTCGATGCCGCGCCGGCGCCGGCTGCCGCCGAGGGTGGCGTCAAGGATGATCGCTGGTACGACGTTCAGACCAAATTCGATCTCGCCAAGGCTTACCAGGAAATGGGGGATAAAGACGGCGCGCGCGAAATTCTGCAGGAAGTCATCAAGGAAGGCGACACCGCTCAACAATCCGAGGCCAAGGCTTTGCTTGATTCGCTCGCCTGACGCCAGACAGCACAATCGACATCGCTGCCGCCCGGTCGCAGACCTGAGCGGCAGTTTTTTTTGAGGTAATGCATGCCGCGCATCGCGCTGGGCATCGAATACGACGGCAGCGCGTTTTGCGGCTGGCAGACACAGCCCGGGGGATGCGCGGTGCAGGACGCGCTGGAGCGCGCGCTGGCTGAAATCGCCGGACATGCGGTGGCGACGATCTGCGCCGGGCGTACCGATGCCGGCGTGCATGCGGTAGCCCAGGTGGTCCATTTCGACAGCGACGCGGTGCGGCCGCAATCGGCATGGTTGCGCGGGGTCAATGCGCTGCTGCCCGCTGCGGTGGCGGTGGTTTGGACCCATCCGGTCAGCGACGATTTCCATGCGCGCTACGGCGCCAGCGAGCGCTGCTACCGTTATCTGTTGCTCGATCAGCCGGTGCGCGCGGCGTTGAACCGCAAACACGTCGGCTGGATCCACCAGAAACTAGAAATCGAACCAATGCGCGCCGCAGCCAACTGTCTGCTCGGCGAACACGACTTCAGCGCATTTCGTTCGTCCGAATGTCAGGCGAATTCGCCGGTGCGTGAATTGCGGCATCTCGACATCAACCGCCGCGGCGACTACGTGGTGTTCGATCTCGCCGGCAATGCGTTTCTCCATCATATGGTGCGCAATATCGTTGGCTCGCTTGTCTATGTCGGCGCCGGCCGCCGGCCGCCACAATGGCTCGCCGAATTGCTCGCCGAGCGCGATCGTTCGAAGGGCGCGCCGACGATGGCGGCCGCCGGTCTTTATCTCGCGGGGGTCGATTACGATCCCGTTTTCGGCCTGCCGCAGGCGCCGCGCCGCGTGTGGTTTAATGAAGGCGATCATGGCGACGGCAGTTAAAATTTGCGGCTTGACCCGCCTGGAGGACGCCTTGGAAGCGGCCCGCCTCGGCGCGCACGCGCTCGGCTTCGTTTTCTACCCGAGCAGCCCGCGGCATGTCGAACCGGCCCAGGCAGCGGCCATCGTGCGACGGCTGCCGCCGTTTGTCACGGCAGTCGGTTTGTTCGTCAACGCCGAGGCGGCAGAGGTCAAGCGCGTGCTCGCCGAAACGCCGCTCAATCTGTTGCAATTTCACGGCGAGGAAACGCCAGCATATTGCCGTCAGTTCGATACGCCCTACATCAAGGCACTGCGCGTCAGGCCGGGCGTGGATTTGTTACAATACGCGCGTCAATTCGAGGACGCGCGCGGCTTGCTTCTCGACGCCTTTGTCGAGGGCAAACACGGCGGCACCGGCGCCAGCTTCGATTGGGATCTGATCCCGTCCGCTTTGCCGTTGCCGGTTGTGCTGTCCGGCGGATTGAATTCCGGAAACGTCGCCACGGCGATCCGGCGCGTCAGGCCGGCGGCGGTCGATACCAGTTCCGGTGTCGAATCCACGCCCGGCATCAAGGACGCGCGGAGAATGGCGGCATTTTTTCAGGGTGTGCGCGATGCAGATGGGTGATTTGCCGGACGACAAGGGTCATTTCGGGCCGTATGGCGGGGTATTTGTCGCCGAGACTTTGATCGAGGCACTCGACCAGTTGAAGGCGGCCTACGCGAAGTATCGCGAGGATCCGGAGTTCTGCGCCGAATTCGAATACGAACTCAAACATTATGTCGGCCGGCCGAGCCCGGTCTATCATGCCCGCCGCTGGTCCGAACACTTCGGCGGCGCCCAGGTTTATCTCAAGCGCGAAGACCTCAACCATACCGGCGCGCACAAAATCAACAACACGGTCGGTCAGGCCCTGCTGGCGCGCCGGCTTGGCAAGAAACGCATCATCGCCGAAACCGGCGCCGGCCAGCATGGCGTGGCGTCGGCGACGATTGCTGCGCGCTACGGCATGGAATGCGTGGTCTACATGGGTTCCGAGGATATCAAGCGGCAGGCGCAGAACGTCTATCGCATGAAGCTGCTTGGCGCTTCGGTGATACCGGTCGAATCCGGCTCGAAGACGCTGAAGGACGCGTTGAACGAAGCGATGCGCGACTGGGTGACCAACGTCGACAGCACCTTTTACATCATCGGCACGGTGGCCGGCCCGCACCCTTATCCGATGATGGTGCGCGATTTCCAGTCGGTGATCGGCCGCGAATCGATCTGGCAGATGGAAGAACTCACCGGCCGCCAGCCCGATGCGGTGCTGGCCTGTGTTGGCGGCGGATCCAATGCGATGGGTATTTTTCACCCGTACATCACGCACAAGGACGTGCGACTGATCGGTGTCGAGGCGGCCGGCCTCGGCCTTGAAAGCGGCAAACATGCCGCCACGCTGTGCGCCGGCAAACCCGGCGTGCTGCATGGCAATCGTACTTATTTGATTCAGGACGATGACGGGCAGATCATCGAGACGCATTCGATTTCCGCCGGGCTTGATTACCCAGGCGTCGGTCCCGAGCATGCATGGTTGAAAGACAGCGGTCGCGCCGAATACGTGTCGATTACCGATGACGAGGCTTTGCAGGCCTTTCACGACCTGTGTCGCCTCGAGGGCATCATTCCGGCACTCGAATCGAGTCACGCGCTGGCCTACGCCGCCAAAATGGCGCCGCGCATGAAAAAAGACCAGATTCTGCTGGTCAATCTGTCCGGGCGCGGCGACAAGGATATGCATACCGTCGCCGAAAAATCGGGCATCACGTTTTGAGCGCAGGCCGGGTGTCATCGATATCTCGAAAAATGTCTCTGCTGCCGGCGCGCGAGCCGGCACTTGCGGGTAGCTGAACAATGTCCCGAATCGCCGCCACCTTTGCCGCCTTGCAGCAGCACCATCGCAAGGCTTTGATTCCGTTTGTCACGGCAGGCGACCCCGATCTGGCAACCACCGTGCCGCTGATGCACGCGCTGGCAGCTGCCGGTGCTGACGTGATCGAGCTAGGCGTGCCGTTTTCCGATCCAATGGCCGACGGTCCTACCATCCAGCGTTCGAGCGAGCGCGCCCTGCGCAACGGCACGACGCTGCGCCACGTGCTCGGATTTGTCGCGGAATTTCGCAAGACCAACGACCGCACGCCGGTGGTGTTGATGGGCTACGCAAATCCGATCGAAGCGATGGGTTACGAAGCCTTTGCCGCCGCGGCGAACGCCGCCGGCATCGATGGTGTGCTGGTGGTTGATTATCCGCCCGAGGAATCGGTCAAGCTGTGCACCTTGCTCGACCGCAGCGGCATTGCGCCGATTTTCCTGATCGCGCCGACGTCGGTGGATTCGCGTATCGAACAGATTGCGCTGCTCGCCCGCGGTTATGTTTATTACGTGTCGCTGCGCGGCGTCACCGGTGCCGCCAATCTGAATGTGGACGAAATCCGCAGGAAAATCGCCTCGCTGCGCACCCGCGTGAAAATCCCGATCGGCGTCGGCTTCGGCATCCGCGACGGCAAGACCGCGCGCGCGGTGTCGGAGATTGCCGACGCGGTAGTCATCGGCAGCCGCCTCGTCGAAGAAATGGAGAAGAGCGCGCCGGGCAAGGCGGTTGAAAACGTATCAGTGCTGATCAGGGAAATCCGTGCCGCCATCGATCGCGGCTAGGGGGATGCCATGAGCTGGTTACAGAAGCTGCTGCCGCCGAAGATCAAACGCGATGGCGGCAGCCCGAAGAAAGTCGTGCCCGAAGGGCTGTGGAGCAAATGCGATAAATGCGAAGCGGTGCTGTATCGCACCGATCTTGAAAAGAATCTTTTCGTCTGTCCGAAGTGCGGCAACCACGACCGCCTTTCCGCGCGCGAACGGCTCGACCTCTTGCTCGACCCCGAGGGGCGTTTCGAAATCGGCGCCGAGGTTGCGCCGGTCGATACGCTCAAGTTTCGCGACAGCCGCCGCTACAGCGAACGCCTTGACGAGGCACACCGGGAGACCGAGGAGGCCGACGCGCTGGTCGTAATGCAGGGCAGCGTCAAGGCGATTCCGCTGGTCGCAGCCGCTTTTGAATTCCGTTTTCTCGGCGGCTCGATGGGCTCCGTCGTCGGCGAGCGTTTCGTGCGCGGCATCCAGGTTTGCGTCGAGCAGAAGCTGCCGTTCGTGTGCATCACTGCCAGCGGCGGCGCGCGCATGCAGGAGGGGCTGCTGTCGTTGATGCAGATGGCCAAGACCTGCGCGGCGCTGACCCAGTTATCGGCAGAAAAGCTGCCCTTCATTTCGGTGCTGACCGATCCGACCATGGGCGGCGTGTCGGCCAGTTTTGCATTTGTCGGCGACATCGTGATTGCCGAGCCCGGCGCGCTGATCGGTTTCGCCGGCCCGCGCGTGATCGAGCAGACCGTGCGCGAAACGCTGCCCGAGGGATTCCAGCGTTCCGAGTTCCTGCTCGAACACGGCGCGATCGACATGATAGTGGACCGTCGCGAAATGCGCGACAAACTCGCCGGCCTTGCCACACTGCTGCTCAGGCAGCCCGCCGCGGCCTGAGCGGTCGCCGGACATCATCGTTTACCCGTTGTGAGCCCCGCATCGCTGGCGCAGTGGCTCACCCACCTTGAGCAACTGCATCCGCAGGCGATCGCACTGGGCCTCGACAGGGTCGAGCGCGTGCGCCGCGAACTGGGTATTAAACCCGCCTGTCCGGTCATCACGGTCGGCGGCACCAACGGCAAGGGTTCCTGTTGCGCGATGCTCGAAGCGATCCTGCTGCATGCCGGATATCGCGTCGGCTGCTATACCTCGCCGCATCTGATCCGTTACAACGAGCGGGTGCGCGTCGGTGGCCGTGCCGTCGATGACGACGCGCTGTGCCGCGCCTTTGCGCGCATCGAGCGCGCGCGCGGTGATGTGACCCTGACCTATTTCGAATTCGGCACGCTGGCAGCCATGCTGGTGTTTGCGGAGGCCGGCATCGACGTTGCGGTGCTCGAAGTCGGACTCGGCGGCCGCCTTGATGCGGTGAACATTTTTGACGCGGACTGCGCGTTGGTCAGCAGCGTCGATCTCGATCATCAGAATTTTCTGGGCGACACGCGCGAGGCGATCGGTTTCGAAAAGGCCGGCATTTATCGCGGTGATCGTCCGGCGATCTGCGCCGATGCGGATCCACCGGAATCGCTGCTGGCTCATGCGAGGGCGGTTGGCGCGGAACTGTTGTTGATCGACCGCGATTTCGGTTACGTCGCCGAGCCGCAGCAGTGGCGCTACTGGGGGCCGCGGGTCAAACGCAACGGCCTGCCGTGGCCGGCGCTGCGCGGTCGCCGCCAGTTGGCGAACGCCGCGGCCTGCATGACTGCGCTTGACGCGTTGCGTGAACGCCTGCCGCTGACCGCGGCCGATGTGCGCGCCGGCCTGCTTGCGGTGGAATTGCCCGGGCGTTTCCAGGTGCTGCCCGGACGACCTCTGGTGGTACTGGACGTCGCGCACAATCCGCAGGCGGCGCGCGTGCTGGCGGCGAATCTGGCGGAAATGCCCGCTGCGAACGGCGAGACCATGGCGGTCTGCGGCATGTTGCACGACAAGGATATCGCCGGCGTGCTGGCGGCACTGACGCCGGCGGTCACGCAGTGGCATGTTGCCGACACGCCGGGCGCGCGCGGCGCGCGCGCGGACGAACTGGCGGCCGCGTTGTCGCAGGCGGGTAACAGCGCGCCGGTCGCGGCGTATTCGAATGTCGCTGCAGCCTGGCGCGAAGCCTGCAAAAAAGCGCGCGACAATGATAAAATCATCGTTTTCGGATCGTTTCTTACCGTCTCTGCGGTAATGCTCGAAATCGAGCGCGACAAGCAGGCCAACAGGGCAGGGTGAGGCTTCCGGATTCCAGGCTTATGGCGACACCGATTAGCGACGAAGAACTGCAACTCAAAAAGCGCGCGCGTCGTCGCCTGATCGGCGCGATAGCCTTGGTGACGGTGGTGGCCGTGTTCCTGCCGATGGTGCTCGATCACGAGCCGCGGCCGGTTAATCAGGACATCAACATCCAGATACCCGCGCAAAACGCGGGAACTTTTACCTCCAAGATCGTGCCGGTGGTTCCGGGCGGCGCCGAGACCAAAGCGGAGCCGGCGGTCGATGCGAATGCGGTGCCGGCAACTGCCGTGCCGCCAGCAGCGGTCGATGCGTCCAAGGCGCCTGAGGTCGCAGCGAAAGCCGAGCCGGCCAAGGTGGCTCCTGCCGCGCCGGCGCCACCGGTAAAAGACAGCGAGGTCGCGCCGCCCAAGGTCGCCGTGGTCGACCCGAAAGCGGCGGCAAGCGAAGCCAAGGCCAGGCCGAAAATGCCGCCGGCATCCACCGACAGCGAAGCCGCGCCGGAGAAGGCGCCAGCGAGCGACGCTGCGACCAAGCCCAAAGCCAAACCGGAGCCAAAGGCCGACGCCAAGCCCAAGTCTGCGAAGGCCGCCAAGGCCGGCGAAGGCGGCGCGTTCGTTGTGCAGATCGCTGCGCTTAACGATGCCGACAAGGCCGGGCAGATGCGCGATCAAATCGCTGCGGCCGGGGTCAAGTCTTATACCGAAGCGGTGCCCACCGCAAAGGGCAACGTGACGCGCGTGCGCGCCGGGCCGTTTGCGACACGCGCGGCTGCCGAAAAAGCACGCGACAAGCTCAAAGAACTCGGCCTCGCCGGTAACGTGGTGGCCAAGTAAGCGCCATGAACTGGATCGATTACGCAGTGCTCGCAATCATCGGCGTGTCGGTTCTGTTAAGCGTGATGCACGGTTTGGTCCGCGAATTGCTCTCGCTGGCGGGCTGGGTCGCCGCCTTTCTGGTCGCGCAGTTCTTTGCCACCGATGTCGCCGCCATGCTGCCGGCGGCAATACCCAATGAATCACTGCGGCTGCTGGCGGCCTTTCTGCTGGTATTCGTGATGGTGCTGATTACGGCAACACTGCTGGCGATCGGACTGTCGAGCCTGATCAGGAGCGCCGGTCTTGGCGCGGCCGACCGCCTGCTCGGCGCGGTGTTCGGTCTGGTGCGCGGCATCGCGGTGGTCACGGTGGCAGTGCTGCTGGCCGGCCTGACGACGCTGCCGGCCACCCCCGACTGGCGGCAGGCGATGACGAGTGCGCCGCTGGAAGCGCTGGCCAAGACCATCAAGGTCTGGCTACCATACGATTTGTCGAAGCACATCAACTACGGATAATTGACGTTATGTGCGGAATCCTCGGTGTCGTCGCAAAAAACCAGATCAACCAGTTGCTCTACGACGGGTTGCTCGTCCTTCAGCATCGCGGTCAGGATGCGGCCGGCATCGTCACCGCCGAGGGCGCGACCTTTCACATGCACAAGGGCGGCGGCATGGTGCGGGATGTGTTCCGCACCCGCGACATGCGCGCGCTGCTTGGCGCCTGCGGCATCGCCCATACGCGTTACCCGACCGCCGGTTCAGCCTGGTCGGCCGCCGAATCGCAGCCGTTTTATGTCAATTCTCCGTTCGGTCTGGTACTCGGTCACAACGGCAACCTGACCAACACCGATCAGTTGAAAAGCGAGCTGTTCCGCCAGGACCTGCGCCACGTCAATACGAATTCGGATTCCGAAGTGCTGCTCAACGTGCTCGCGCACGAGTTGCAGGAGGGGGCGGCCAACTACAAGCTCGACCCCGCCACCATTTTCAAGGCGGTATCCGGCGTGCACCGGCGTTGCCGCGGCGCCTATGCGGTGGTGGCGATGATCGCCGGTTACGGTTTGCTGGCGTTCCGCGACCCGTACGGCATCCGGCCGCTGATTTACGGCAAGCTGGAAACCGAATTCGGCACCGAATACCTGGTGGCATCCGAATCCGTGGCGCTCGACGCGCTGGGCTACGAAGTGGTGCGTGATATCGCGCCGGGCGAAGCGATCTTCATCGACGAGGACGGTAATTTCTACGCGCAGCAGTGCGCGACCAATCCGTCGCTCAACCCGTGCATTTTCGAATACGTTTATCTGGCGCGCCCGGACTCGGTGATCGACGGCATCTCGGTTTACGAAACGCGCTTGCGCATGGGGGAGAGCCTCGCCGACAAGATCCGCCGCCAGCATGCCGATCTCGATATCGACGTGGTGATTCCGATTCCGGATTCAAGCCGGCCGGCGGCGATGCAGCTTGCCAACCGGCTGAATCTGCCCTATCGCGAGGGCTTCATCAAGAACCGCTACATCGGTCGCACCTTCATCATGCCCGGCCAGTCGGCGCGCCGCAAATCCGTGCGCCAGAAACTCAATGCGATCGGCATGGAGTTCAAGGGCAAGAACGTGATGCTGGTCGATGATTCGATCGTGCGCGGCACCACCAGCCGAGAGATCGTGCAAATGGCGCGCGAATCCGGCGCGCGCAAGGTGTTCTTCGCATCGGCGGCGCCGCCGGTGCGCTTTCCGAACGTCTACGGCATCGACATGCCGACGCGCGAGGAGTTGATCGCGACCGGCCGCAGCGACGAAGAAATCGCGCGCGAAATCGGTGCTGACCACCTGATCTATCAGGATCTCGATGCGCTGATCGATGATGTTCGCTCGGTTAACCCGGCGGTCACGCGGTTCGAGGACTCCTGCTTCAGCGGCGACTACATCACCGGCGACGTTACCCAGGAGTACCTCGACGGCGTCGAGGCGCAACGGCGCGACGGCGGCAAGCCGCAGCGCTCGGCAACCCAACTCGATCTCAATCTCGAAGTCGTCGATTGAAATAGCACCGGGTATCCACGGCGTGCAGCCGTATTTGACAAGCCTGCGGCAAGCGTTTAGATTTGTGACTGCGCCGATTTGAAATCAGCTTGCGGGCGCCGCCGGTTCCACTAACCGGTGAAAAATAAATTCGGCTAAAGCGAGCCAGAACCCGGTCCGCGCAAGCTGATCGGGTTTTTTGCTTTTTGAGAACGGAAAACAGCATGGAAAAATATCAATTGGACACGCTGGCCGTGCGCGCCGGCATCGAACGCAGCCAGTTTGGCGAACACTCCGAGGCGCTTTATCTGACCTCCAGCTTCGTCTTCAAGTCGGCGGCACAGGCGGCCGAGCGTTTTGCAGAGCGCGAGAAGGGCCCGATCTATTCGCGTTTCACCAATCCGACCGTCAGCGTGTTCGAGCAGCGTCTCGCCGCGCTTGAGGGCGCCGAGTGCTGCATCGCGACCGCTTCCGGCATGGCGGCAATCCTTGCCATGACCATGGGACTGCTGAAGGCGGGCGACCACGTCATCGTTTCGCAAAGCGTGTTTGGCTCGACCATCCAGTTGTTCGTCAATATTTTCAAAAAATTTGGACTTGAATCGACCTTCGTTTCCGCGACCGATGTGTCGGCGTGGGAAAAGGCGGTCAAGCCGAACACGAAACTGCTGTTTCTGGAGACGCCGTCGAATCCGCTGACCGAGATCTCCGACATCGCGGCGATTGCCGCAATCGCGCACAAGGCCGGCGCCCTGCTGGCGGTGGACAACTGTTTCTGTTCGCCGGCGCTGCAAAAGCCGCTCGAGTTCGGCGCCGACATCGTGATCCATTCGGCCACCAAGTATCTCGACGGGCAGGGTCGCGTGCTGGGCGGCGCAGTGCTCGGCAAACGCGACGTGATACACGCCGGCGTGTTCGGTTTCCTGCGCACCGCGGGTGTCACGCTGTCCGCCTTCAATGCGTGGGTGATACTCAAAGGACTGGAAACACTGCGCATCCGTCTCGACGCACAATCGGCAACCGCGCTGGAACTGGCGCGCTGGCTCGAGCAGCAGCCGTGGATCGAGCGCGTTTATTATCCCGGCCTGCCCTCGCACCCGCAGCATGCGCTGGCCATGCGCCAGCAGAAATCCGGCGGCGGCATCGTTTCCTTCATCGTCAAGGGCGGCAAGGACGCGGCGTGGAAAGTGGTGGACGGCACGCGGCTGATGTCGATTACCGCCAACCTCGGCGACACCAAGACCACCATCACGCACCCGGCAACCACCACGCACGGTCGCATCACGCCGGAAGCGCGCGCCGCCGCGGGTATCGGTGACGGTTTGCTGCGCGTCGCGGTGGGCCTTGAAGCCCTCGAAGACCTGAAGGCCGATCTCGCGCGCGGCCTCGGCGCCTAGCGTTCCTTTGCGCAGGCGAAAAAAAGCGGCGCGCAGAATACTCTGCGCGCCGCCGCTTTTTCCAGCGCGAGGGTTTCAGTCCGCTTTGGCGCCGACTTTCTGCACGACCTTGCGCCAGGTTTCGATATCGCGCCGGATGGTTGCGGCGAATTGTTCCGGTGTGCCGCCGGCCGCCGTGACGCCCTCGCCGGCGAGTTTTTCCTGCATCTCTTTCGCCAGCAGGATTTTGTTCAAATCGCCGTTGAGCCGATCGACGATCGGGCGCGGCAGGTTTTTCGGGCCGATCAGGCCGTGCCACAACACGGTTTCATATCCTTTGAGGCCGGATTCATTGATGGTGGGCACATCGGGAAAGGCTTCGACGCGCTTCATCGTGGTCACCGCGATGGCATGCAGGCGGCCGCTTTTGACCTGAGGTACCGCCACCGCGATGCTGCTGAACAGCACCTGGGTCTGCCCGGCAATCGTGTCGGTCAGCGCCGGCCCCGTGCCTTTGTACGGCACGTGGACCATCTTGATGCCCGCCATGTCGTTGAACAACTCGGTGGCCAGATGAATGATGCTGCCGGAACCGCTCGAAGCAAAGGCGAGCCCGTCGGGTTTTTTCCTGGCCATTGCAATCAGGTCTTTGATTGTTTTGACCGGCAGCGCCGGATGCACCACCACCAGAAACGGACCCTGCGACAACTGGATCAGCGGAGTGATGTCGTTGTTTGAATCGAAGTTCACTTTGTAGAGGCTGGGATTGACCGCGTAGCTGCCGGCGATCAGCGTCAGCGTATAGCCGTCGGGAGCCGCCTTGGCGCCGATTTCGGCGCCCAGCGTGCCGCCGGCGCCGGGCCGGTTGTCGACGAGCACCGTTTGTCCGAGCGATTCGGTCATTTTTGCCGCGGCGACGCGGGCGATGAAATCGGTGCCGCCGCCCGGCGCGAAGGGCGCGATGATGCGGATCGGCTTGGTCGGGTAGTTTTGCGCCGGGACGCTGCCGGCCGCCGCGCACAGCAAGGCAACCACAATTGCGGTATATCGTTGCATGATGTCTCCTCGTGAAAACTCAATCGGTAAGTTTAATGGCGATTTTGCACCCAATCCAGCCGGAATCGCGTGAATGGCAAAGATCGTACGCGTTACGCTGTTACTGATCGTTTTGCTGGCGGTGGCGCAGGGCGCATGGAAGGCGCATGTCCGCACCAGCGATTGGAGCGAGACGCTGCGCGTTGCGGTCTATCCGGTCAATGCCGGGGCATCGCCCGCGGCGGACAGCTACATCGGCGGGCTGCGGCGACCGGTGATCGAGCCGCTGGCCGTATTCCTGCGCGAGCAGGCGCGCGGCTATAACCTGCGGCTGGCGGAGCCGATCGAGGTTTATCTCGCGCCGCGCGTCAACGCGGTGCCGCCGGCACCGCCGCGCAACGGCAGCGCCGCGGAAATCGTCTGGTGGAGCCTGCAGATGCGCTGGTGGGCGTGGCGTCACGACGGGTTCGACGGGCCGCGCCCGCATGTGCGGGTTTTCGTGCTTTACCACGCGCCGGCGGCCGGCCTCACGCTGCCGCATTCGACCGGTCTGCGCGCCGGCATGATCGTGCTCGCAAATGCTTTCGCCGGCGCCGACAACGAAGGCGGCAACAACGTGGTAATTGCGCATGAATTGCTGCACACCTTCGGCGCCACCGACAAATACGATCCCGCGACCAATCTGCCGCTGTATCCGGAGGGCTATGCCGAACCGAACGCGGTACCGCTGTTTCCGCAGCGCCGCGCCGAAATCATGGGCGGGCGCATACCGTTATCCCGCAGCGAGGCGGAGATTCCGCGCAGTCTCGATCAGACGACGCTAGGCGCGGCGACCGCGCACGAGATCAACTGGCTGAAATAGCCGCCGTCACAGTGCGCGCAGAATGGCGGCGCCGCGCGCCAGCGTTTGTTCAGACTTGGCGAAACAAAAGCGCAGCACGCGGTCGCAGTGCGCGTCGTGATAAAACGCCGACAGCGGAATCGAGGCGATGCCTTTCTCCCTGGTCAGTCGCACCGCGAGGTCGCGGTCCAATTCGCCGGTAATTGCTTTATAGGCGAGATTCTGGAAAAAGGTGCCGCGCGAGGGCAGCGGCCGGAAGCGCGAGTCGGCCAGTTCGGCCAGAAAGAAGTCGCGCTTTTTCTGGTAAAAATCCGCCAGCGACAGATAGGCGTCGCGATCCTTCATGTGCTCGGCCAGCACGTGCTGCAGCGGACCGTTGGCGACGAATACATTGAACTGATGGACTTTGCGGAATTCCGTCATCAATTCTTTTGGCGCGAGCACATAGCCCATTTTCCAGCCGGTGACGCTGTAGGTCTTGCCGAACGAAGAGACGACGAAGCTGCGTTCGGCGAGGCCGGCGAAGCGCGACACGCTCTGGTGCTCGGCGCCGTCATAGATCAGGTGTTCGTAGACCTCGTCGCTGACGACGACGATGTCGGTGCCGCGCAGCAGGCCCTCCAGTGCGCGCATGTCCTCCGCCGAGAATACGCTGGCGGTCGGGTTGTTCGGCGTGTTCAGAATCAGCATGCGCGTCTTTGGCGTAATTGCGCGGGCGACCGCCTGCCAGTCGATGCTGTAGGCCGGATATTGCAAGCGGACGTAAACAGGTTTGCCGCCGTTGACTTCGATTGCCGGCACGTAGCTGTCATAGGCCGGTTCGAACACGATCACTTCGTCGCCGGGGCGCACGAAGGCCGTCACCGCGGTGAAGATGCCGTAGGTGGCGCCGGGCACCACGGTGATTTCGTGTTCAGGATCGTAGGCGGTGCCGTACAGAGCAGCGGATTTTTCGGCGATGATTTCGCGCAGCGCCATCACGCCCGCCATCGGCGGATACTGGTTGAGTCCGGCGTTGAAATATTTCGGGATCAGCGCGCGCAGCGCCGGCGCGCACTCGAAATCGGGAAAACCCTGTGACAGATTGATTGCATTGTGTTCCTGCGCCAGCCGCGACATCACCGTGAATATGGTGGTGCCGACGGCGGGCAGCTTGGATGAAACGGGGTGGCGGTAGGCGGGCATGCGGCGGTTTTCGCAAAGCGGGTCAGCCGCTGATTTTATCAGCCAGCCAATCTGCCGAGGCCGCCGTGCCGGGCCGCTCGCTCAGCGCCTTGAAGTCGTTACCGAAGCCGTGCAGACGTTTCAATGCGCGTTCGCGCTGCGCCGGCGTGAGTATTTTTTCAAGGGCAAGATAGAATTCGACGCGCCGCTCTGCGGTCTCCGCCGCCGCACGCTCGTACTCCGGCGTGCGGCCGCGGTCCCAGTCGAGCAGCCACTGGCGCAGCTTTTCGCCGAACTCCGCGCGATGCATGCGCAGCTTGAGCAGTTCGAGGAATTCGCGCTGCCGCCGCATGCGGTCCTGATGGCGCAGCGGCTCGATCAACGGCACGGCCTCCAGCATCGTTTCGACCTGCTGTTCCTGCGCGCGGGTGAGATTGCCGGTCCAGTCGCTGATCTGGTCGAGCTGGCGTTTCAGGCGCGCGCGTTTTTGCTGTTCGAGGCTGCCGTCGAGTTCATGCTCGTCGATAAAGCGTTTGTTGACCTTGGCGAACTCCTTCGATACCGCGCGCAACTGTTCGGGGTTCAGAGTGGCGAGCAGGTCGGCTGCATCGGCGTAGCCGCGTTCGACGATCAACCGGTAGCGTTGAGTAAGGCCGTCGACGAACCACAGGATGTCGTCACGCCGCAGCCCGCCCTGGGCGCGCTCAACCGCGGATTGCACGAAGCGCGCGTATTCCGGCAGCTGCTCGCGGCGGTGCCACGCCAGCAGGCGGTCGAGGCGCTGTTTGAATTCGTGCTTTTGCCGCGCATCGAAATCGAAATAGTCATCGACGCGCCACGCCAGCAGGGCATCGGCCTGGTTGTAGGTGAACTGCAACGCGCTGCAGCCGGCGAGCAGCAGAACCGCGCTGATCAGCAGTACTTTCAGCGCGCGTGTCACTCAGAGTGCCTCGATCGCTTCGACCATGCGCCGGCGCTGCTGCGCGTCGGGCAGGCGACCGCTGCCGGATTTGAGGTTGTCGCGCAGATGGGAAACCTTGCCGGTGCCCGGTATCACGCAGGTGACCGCCGGGTGGCCGAGAATGTATTTGAGGAAAAACTGCGCCCAGCTGTCGCAATCGAATTCGGCAACCCATGCCGGCAGCGCCTTGCCGCGCACGCGCGGAAACAGTTCGCCCTGGGCGAACGGCCGGTTGACGATGACCGCCGTGCCGCAGTCGGCGGCGACGCCGAGCAGCCGCGCCTCGGCTTCGCGCTCGGCCAGCGAATAATTGAATTGCACGAAATCGTAGGCGCGCGTATTCAGAAGTTTTTCGAGTTCGCCGTAGGCGCCGGCGTGATAGTGCGTGATGCCCAGGTAACGCAGCGCGCCGGCATCCTTCCATTCGCGCAGTGTTTTCGTGTGCGTGGCGACATCGAGCAGGTTGTGCACCTGCATCAGGTCGAGTTTTTCGCTGCGCATCAGTTTAAGCGAAGCGCGCATCTGGTCGATGCCGGCCTGACGGCCGCTGGTCCACACTTTGGTGGCGAGAAACAGTTTGTCGCGCATGCCGGGTTCTGCGGTGAGATCGCCGACACGCGCTTCGGCGCGGCCGTACATCGGCGAACTGTCGATCAGGCGCGCGCCGGCCGCGGCGAATTCGTGCATCACTTCGCCCAACTCGGCCATTTCGGGCGCGTCGGCGGCGACATCGAAAACGACGTAGGTGCCGAGTCCGACCACGGGCAGGGCTTCGCCGCTGCGCGGGATCGCGCGCCGCAGCAAGGCGGGGGCATCAGCGGGCATGGCGCGGGCAGCCGGCAGCAACGACGCGGCGGCAAGACATTGCAGCAGGCGCCGCCGTTTCAATTCGGGTGCGGTAAGCAGGGGCTGCATTCACCCGCAAATCATATCAGGCGGCGGTTTTCAGGCCTGCGGCCTTGCGCTCGTGGGCGCGGCCGAGGGCGAGCGAGAGCAGCAGCCAGCCTGCGGCCACCGGCACGGTGGCGAGCGACAGGCTGCCGAGTTCCAGGCCGAGGCTGCGCAATGCCGAGAACAGCCAGCCGCTCATCGCATCGGCACCGCGGAAGACCACGATATCGATGACATTTTTCGCCTTGTACTTTTCCTCGCGCGACAGCACTGTGAAGAGCACCTCGCGCGCCGGATTCGACAGGCTGAAATTGGCCGCGCGTTGCGTCGCCTGAAACGCGATCACCACCCACAGCGCCGGTGTCGCCGACAATACGATGAAGCCGACTGCGAATACGAACGGCAGAAAGGCGGCGGCAGGCCCGGCGCCGAAGCGCGTGATCAAACGTCCAGTGGCGAGAAACTGCACGATCAGGGTCAACACGCCGATTGCCAGATCGATGGTGGCAAAAATGCGCGTGCGCACCGCCGGATCGTCGGAGGCGGCGGCGACGATGTTGGCCTGCTGGAAATAGAGAAAAGTGCCGGCCAGCGACAGCGCCGTCACCCACAGCGCGATGCCGGCGAGGTAGGGCGAACGCAGCACTTCGGCAATGCCGGCGAACGGATTGCCGCCAAGCCCGGCGGCGCCGCTGCGCGGCGATGCGGCGCCGGATTCGCCGCCGCGCGGCGCGGCGGCTTCGAGCCGCGCGGCGCACAGAACTGCGGCTTCGAGCAGAAAGGCGGCCAGGATCAGCAGATTGACCGGCCCGATCAATTGCGCGAGGCCGACGGTGACGGCAGGGCCGACCAGCGCGCCGGCCGAGCCGCCGGCGGCAATGAAGCCGAATAATCGTTTGCCCTGCTCGGCCGCGAAGAGATCCGACATGAACGACCAGAACACCGACACGGCGAACAGGTTGAAGACGCTGATCCAGACGAAGAACACGCGCGCGACGATGACTTTCTCGACGTCGAATGTCAGCAGCAGCCAGAACAGCGCGATATTGACGACGAAAAAATGATAGACCAGCGGAATGAAACGCCGGCGCGCCAGCCGCGCCACCAGCGTCCCGTAGACGGGGATCGCCGCCAGCATGACGAAAAACGTCGCCGTGAACAGCCATTGCAGATTGCGCACGCCGCCCGCAATGCCCATTTCGTCGCGCAGCGGACGCAGCACGTAGTAGCCTGCCAGCAGGCAGAAGAAATAGGCGAACGACCACAGCAGCGCACGCACTTCCTGCGGTTGCACCGCGACCACGCGGGCAAGCGTGCGTTGCAGGGCGCCGGCTTGTTCAATGTTTTCTGTGTTTGGATGATCCATTGCCGGCCTCGATATCGTATCCGCCGCAATTCACGCCGGCGAGGCCGTAGGTTAGTCATGCGGCTGTTTTGGTGCAAGCACCTTCATACGGTGCACCGATTGTGTGAACTTCCGGCGTTCACGCGCCGCGACATTGATTTGGCGCATAAAAAGCCCTCAATTCGGTGGCTGGTTGAACTTGTAATCGGTTAAGATGATCACACTGAATATGAATGCAAATCTCGTGGTATCCGAACGCATTGCGTTGTCGTCGCGGACGGTGGCGAAATGACCTTACCCGTCGTGCAGAAGCTGTTCGCCGCCGAGCGGCCGCTGGTGCTTGCCCATCTGCTCGCATTGTCGGCGTCCGACCGCCGTTTGCGCTTCGGTGCGTTGATGCAGGACGCCGCCATCGAGCGCTACGTCGAAGGCATCGATTTTTCGCATGATCGCCTGTTCGGCATTTTCGGTCTTGACATGCATCTGGCCGGCATCGCGCACCTCGCGCTGGAGCCCGCGCAACGCTATGCCGAACTCGGCCTCAGTGTCGATGCGCGGGAACGCGGCAAGGGCTTCGGTTTCGCGTTGCTGCTCCGGGCCAAGCTGCATGCGGTCAATCGCGGTTTCAATACGCTGCTGATGTACTGCCTGTCCGAAAACAAGACCATGGTGCATCTCGCGCGCAAGGCCGGGCTCAAAGTGGTTACCGATCAGGGATCGGTTGATGCCCACCTGCGGCTCGAGGCGCCGAGCTTCGGCGCGGTCGCACAGGAGGCGGTCGAAGACCAGATTGCGCTGGTCGATCTGTTCTGGAAGCAGCAGCTCCAATGGCTGCACATGCCGGTCGAGGCTGCCTGACGTGCGGATTCAGTCGCGGTTGACCTGACCGCGACGGCGCTGGATACTTGCGCCTTTTCGTCCTCCGACGTCACGTCAGGAGTCCTGCATGAATCAATTTTCAGGCGGCATTGTCCGCAGCCTGGCGCTGTATCTGTCGGCATTTGCTGTTGTCGCCATTGCACACGCGCAAAATTATCCGGCGCGCAGCGTGCGCATCGTGGTGCCGTTCGCGGCCGGCGGCCCCGCCGATATCTACGCGCGCTATCTCGGCCTGCGCCTGCAGGAGCCGCTGGGGCAGTCCTTCGTCATCGACAACCGGCCGGGCGCGGGCTCGATCATCGGCACCGAACTCGTCGCCAAATCGCCGGCCGACGGTTATACGCTGCTGCTGATGTCGAACACGCACACCATCAATGAATCCCTGATCGCGAAAAAGCCGTTCGCGCTGATGAAGGACTTCGCACCCGTGGCGCCGATCAATTATTCGGATCTGGTGTTGGTGGTGCATCCATCGGTGCCGGCGAAATCGGTCAGGGATCTCGTCGCCATTGCCAAATCGCAGCCGCGCGGTCTCAACTATGCCTCGTCGGGCAACGGCACGCCGTACCATCTGGCCGGTGAGCTGTTCAAATCGATGGCCGGTGTCGATCTCGTGCACGTGCCGTACAAAGGCAGCTCGGAGGCGCGCACTGGCGTAATGTCGGGGCAGGTCGAGTTGATGTTCGATGCGATTACCACCATGACGCCCATTATCAAGTCGGGCCGCGTGCGCGCGCTCGGCACCACCGGGCTCAAGCGCTCGGCGGTGCTGCCCGGGGTGCCGACCGTCAGCGAGGCCGGCATCAAGGATTTTGAAGCGACCATCTGGCTCGGCGTGATGGTGCCGAGCGGAACGCCAAAAGCGGTGATCGATCGTCTGAACGCCGAGATTGCCAAAGTGGTCGCGCGCGCGGATGTCAAAAAAACCTGGAACGAGCAGGGCGCTGAGCCGATGAGCATGAACCCGGCCGAATTCGAAAAATATCTCAACGACGACATCGCCAAATGGGCCAGGGTGGTGAAGGCGTCGGGGGCGCGGGCCGACCAGTAACAGCAGGAGAAGGGGCGAGGATTCCGGGCGATCTGACCGCATTACAATCGCTCCCATTCCTCAATCTTCAATTTTCAATCCCGGAGTTGATTCATGCGTCTGGTAACTTTTTCCGATGAAAAGGGCACGCGCATCGGCGTGCATGATGCGGCTTCCAACAGCATCGTCGATCTGGCGGCGACAACGCGCCTGCCGAAAGACATGAATGCCTTCATCGCGCTGGGCGGGAACGGTCTGAAGCGTGCGCGCGCCGCGGTGAAAAGCGGCGAGGGCCGCATTGCGTTTGACAGCGTCAAGCTGCTGGCACCGATTCCGCGGCCTTTGCGCAATGTATTGTGCGTGGGCAAAAACTATTTCGATCATGCGCATGAATTTCACAACAGCGGCGTCGATGCCAGCGCCGGCAAGAACGCGATTCCGGAACTGCCGATCCCGTTCACCAAATGGCCGAACTCCGTGATCGGGCCGGGTGAGCCGATTCCGAGCTATCTCGATTACACCCACTCGACCGATTACGAAGGCGAACTCGGCGTTGTCATCGGGCCGGGCGGCCGCGGTATCGCCAAGAAAGACGCCTACGATCACGTTTACGGCTACACCGTGATCAACGATGCCACCGCGCGCACGCTGCAGAATGCGCACCGCCAGTGGTTTCTCGGCAAGAGCCTCGACGGTTATTGCCCGATGGGGCCGTGCATCGTCACCGCCGATGAGGTCAAGGATGTCACTCAGCTTCGGCTAATAACCAGAGTCAATGGAGAAACGCGGCAGGACGCGATGGTCAGCCAGCTCATATTCGACATTCCCACGTTGATCGAAACGTTTTCGCGCGTGATGACGCTGGAGCCGGGCGATCTGATCGCGACCGGCACCTGCGCCGGCGTCGGCATCGGATTCAATCCGCCGAAATATCTGCACAAGGGCGATGTCGTTGCCATTACCATCGAGCCGATCGGTACGCTCGAAAACCCGGTCGAATAGAAAAAGTATTTCGGCTGTTCGCGGCGATCGACAGACGGATCAACGGGAGGGGAAAATGAAAAACGGTCTCGCCTGCGTGTTGCTTGCGCTGACGGCGGCTGCCGCGTCGGCGCAGGACGTCTATCCGTCGCGGCCGATTTCAATGATCGTGCCGTTTCCGCCGGGCGGTGTCGCCGATATCACCGGTCGTCCGACCGCGGCGGCACTGGAAAAAGTTCTCAAACAACCGGTCACCATCAATAACCGCCCCGGTGCCGGCGGCAAGGTCGGCAACGCGGCGGTGGCCAACGCCAAGCCCGACGGTTACACCATCATGATGGCGCTCTCCAGCGTGTCGGTGCTGCCGGAGGCGGACAAGCTGTTCGATCTGAAGCCCGCGTATACGCTCGATCAACTGGCGCCGGTCGCGTTGATCTCGGCCGATCCGGTCATTCTGGTGGTGCATCCTTCGGTGCCGGCGAAGACGCTGCCGGAGCTTGTCGCGCTTGCGCGCCAGAAGCAGGGTCAGCTGTCGTTCTCGACCTCCGGCGTCTACGGCGCGCTGCATTTGCCGATGGAAATGTTTTTGCACGCCTTGAATCTGAAAATGCGCGCGGTGCACAGCACCGGCGGCGGCCCGGCGATCACCATGGTGCTCGGCGGCCATGTCGATATGACGGTCGGCGGGCCGGCGGCGATCACCGCGCAGGTCAACGCCGGCAAGTTGAGGCCCGTCGTCGGCTGGGGCGCCAGGCGCCACGAGGCGTTTCCGAATGTGCCGACGTTCAAGGAACTCGGCTACGACATCGAGTATTACATCTGGGCCGGCATGTTTGCGCCGAAGGCGACGCCGGAACCGGTCATGCGGGTGCTGCGCGACGCCACGCGAAAGGCGGTCGAAGATCCCGACTTCCGCACGTCGATGGCGCGGGTGAATTCGCCGGTGCAGTACCTAGACGCCCCGGAGTTTGCAAAGTACTGGGCGGCCGACGCCAAACGCCTCGCCGAGGTGGTGAGGGTAATCGGCCGCGTTGAGGAGCAAAAGTAAACCATGAATGATTCAGTTTCCGCCGGCGCGCACGCGCGCGGCATGCGCGGCGACCATGTTGCAGGCGCCGTGTTGATGGCGTTTTCCGCACTCGTGGCGTGGGAAAACCGCAGCTATCCGCTGGGCTCGCTGGCCTCGCCCGGACCGGGCAGTGTGCCGCTGATGCTGGCGCTGATCCTCGGCGGGCTCGGTTTGCTGATCATCGTGCGCGGCGCTGCGTCGCCGCTGCTCAACAGCATCGAATGGAGCGAGGCGCGGCGCGGCTTCGTCCTGCTTCTTGCCTGCGGCGTCGCGACCTTCGTGCTCGAGCGCATCGGTTACCGCTTGTCGATGATCGCATTGCTGGTGTTCATGCTCGGCGTGGTC
This sequence comes from uncultured beta proteobacterium, assembly GCA_903889565.1. GTDB lineage: Bacteria > Pseudomonadota > Gammaproteobacteria > Burkholderiales > SG8-41 > PALSA-1004. The sequence goes on along the minus strand of CAISYC010000015.1, from coordinate 101,195 downwards.
GAACGCAAGAAGCCGCTGCCGACCGCGCTGGTGTCGATCGGCTTCGCCTATGGTTCGTATTTCATGTTCGCGACTCTGCTGAAGGTGCAACTGCCGCTCGGACCGTGGGGGTTGTGATGGACGGCGTTTTCGGCAATCTGATGCTGGGCTTTTCGGTCGCGATGCAGCCCTCGGTGCTCGCCTATGCCTTCGCCGGCTGCGTGATCGGCACGCTGGTGGGCATGCTGCCGGGGCTGGGGCCGCTCGCCGGCATCAGCCTGTTGCTGCCAGCGACCTTCGGGCTCGATCCCATCGTCGCCATCGTGCTGCTGGCCGGTGTCTACTACGGCGCCATGTACGGCGGCTCGACGACATCCATTCTGATGCGCATTCCGGGCGAAGCGGCATCGGTCATGACCTGCATCGACGGTTATGCGATGACCCAGCGCGGGCGTGCCGGCCCGGCGCTGGCAATCGCCGCGATCGGTTCCTTTGTCGCCGGCACCTTTTCGGTGGTGGCGCTGATGCTGCTGGCGCCGACGCTGGCGACTTTTGCGCTGCGTTTCGGTCCGCCCGAATACACGGCGCTTCTGACGATGGGGCTGCTGGTGCTTTCGTACATGAGCGGCGGGTCGATGCTGAAGACGCTGGCGATGGCGGCGGTCGGTCTGCTGCTCGGCATGGTCGGCATCGACGCCATGAGCGGCTATACGCGTTTCAGTTACGGCATGACTGAACTCGCCGACGGTGTCGGTATCGTGCCGGTGGCGGTCGGCTTGTTCGGGCTCTCGGAAATTCTGATGACCGCGGGGCAGGCGTCGCCGCCGCCGGTGCAGCAACCGACGCTGCGCCAGTTGATTCCATCGGCCGAGGAAATGCGGCTGTCGATCGGCCCGATCACGCGCGGCAGCGTGGTCGGCTTTCTGATCGGCATCATTCCGGGCGCCGCCCACATCATTTCGTCTTTCGTGTCGTACGGCATGGAGCGTCGCATTTCGAACCATCCGGAGCGATTCGGCAACGGCGCGATCGAGGGCGTAGCCGGCCCCGAATCGGCCAACAACGCGGCGGCCACCGGTGCCTTCGTGCCGATGCTGGCGCTCGGCGTGCCGACCGGGCCGATCACCGCGGTGATGCTCGCAGCCATCATGGTTCACGGCATCGCGCCGGGGCCGATGCTGATCACCGAGCAGCCTCAGCTGTTCTGGGGCTTCGTCGCCAGCATGTACGTCGGCAACGTGGTGCTGCTGGTGCTGAACCTGCCGCTGGTCGGCATCTTCGTCAACCTGCTGCGCATCCCGTATTCCTATCTGTACCCGGCGATCCTGTGTTTTTGCGTGCTCGGCGTGTATTCGGTGGGCAATAGCGTGGTCGATGTCTGGATCATGCTGGCGATGGGCGGAGTCGGCTACGTGCTGCGCAAATTTCATTTTGATCTGGCGCCCGTGGCGCTCGGTCTGGTGCTGTCGCCGCTGCTCGAACTGTCGGTGCGCCAGTCGCTGGCAATGTCGGGCGGCAGCTACGGCATCTTCCTCGACCGTCCGATCGCGATCACCATGTTCGGCGCCGCGTTCGTGCTGATTCTGCTGGCGCTCAAGCCGCTCATCTTCAAGGGCAAGGACTGGCGGCACGACGTCGGTCTCGACGAACCGGCGGCGGAATAGGCGGTGGCGGGCGTGCCGGACTGGATTAAGATGGGTGCATGAAAAAATTCCTGCGCTATCACCTTCGCTGGCTCGCGGTCCTGCCGGTGTTCGCTGCGGGCGCCGCGATTGCGGACGTCAGCTGCGAACAGTTCGGGCAGATTGCGTTGTCGACCGAACAGTTGCGCGACCAGGGTTATGCGCTCGCCGATGTCATGGTCGAAGCCGACCGCTTGGCGGCGAGCGGCAAATTCAGCACGGCGGAAATGTTCGCTCTCCGCAAGGTGATCAGCGACGCCTATCTGCATGCGCGCACGTCGGATGAAATATTCGTCGAGTGCCGTGAAAAGACCAAAAAATAATTCAACGCTGTTTCGAGGAGAATCAAAATGAACTTTGCCAGGATTCTGAGTGTAATTCTGCTGGCGGCGACGCTCGCCGCCTGTGCGACAGTGGCGCCGGCGCCGGATTATGCGGCGCTGCTCGCTGCGCCCGATCGCAGCGAGGCGGATCGCACCACCGACCAGCGGCGCAATGCGGTTGAACTGCTGAAGTTCTACGATGTCCGGCCCGGCATGACGGCGGCCGACATCGGCGCCTTCGGCGGTTACAACACCGAACTGCTGGCGCGCGCGGTCGGCCCCGCAGGTCGCGTGTATGCGCACAATCCGCCGTCCGGCAACACGCGCATGGCCGAGCGCATGAAGACGCTGCCCAATGTCATCGCGGCGAACCGGCCGTTCGACGATCCGTTGCCGCCGGAGGCGCGCAACCTTGATCTGGTGGTGGTCAACTTCGTCTATCACGACACCGTCAACATGGAGGTCGACCGCGCGAAAATGAACCGCGCGCTTTACAGTGCGTTGAAAAACGGCGGCATTCTCATCGTCGCCGATCATTCGGCACGCGCCGGCAGCGGCATCGGCGAGACCAAGTCCCTGCATCGCATCGAAGAGGCGGTGCTGCGCAAGGAGATCGAGGCGGCCGGCTTCAAACTCGCAGCCGAAGGCGGATTTCTGCGCAATCCGGATGATCCGCGTACCGCACCGTCGGGCAAGAACCCTGTGCGCAACGACGAATTCGTGCTGAAGTTCGTCAAGATGTAGCGCAGGCGACCCGTCTGCATCGATTAAACGCAGGTACGGTGCCTGTGCAAAGGCCGGAATGCAGGCGGGTCGCCTGCGCTACGACCGCGCCGCGGTTTGAGGCAAGGGGAGTCATTCGATGAAACGCAATGTCATGCGCGCTGCCTGGCTGGTCACAGCATTGTTTCTGGCGGCTCCGGTATTCGCCCTGGACATCGAAAAACTCAAAACCGGCGGCCCCTATGTGCCGACGCCGCAGATCGTCGTCGATCAGATGCTGAAACTCGCGGCGGTTGGCGAGAAGGATTACGTAATCGATCTCGGCTCCGGCGACGGTGTCATCGTGCTGACAGCGGCGCGGCAATACAAGGCCGCAGGCATGGGCATCGACATCGATCCCGAATTGGTGCGGCAGTCGAACGCCAGCGCGCAGAAATACGGCATTGCCGACCGCGTGCGTTTTGTGCAGCAGGACGTATTCAAAGCCGATCTCGGTCAGGCCACCGTGCTCGCGCTCTACCTGCTGCCGGCGATGATGATCGATTTGCGCAGCAAGCTTTTCAACGAACTCAAACCAGGCGTCCGCGTGGTCTCGCACGATTACCACCTGGGACAGTGGATGCCCGACGATACGATCGGTTTCGATGTTGCCGAAAAAGAAGCAATCACCGGCGTGCCGCGCGCGACGCTCTACAAATGGATCGTGCCGGCGAAAGTCGCTGGCAGCTGGCAGATCAAGATCGCCGGCGGTGAGACGTATGAACTGGCTCTGAAGCAGCGCTTCCAGGCCATCACCGAAGCGACCGCCCGCGCCGGCATTCGTCCGTTGCGGCCGCAAGCGGTCTCACTGCGCGGGGATGAGTTCAGTTTCCTGTTGCCGGATGGCAGGATTGTGGCGCGGTTTAACGGGCGGGTTAGCGGTGAGTCGATGGAAGGCACGGTCGAATTGCCGGACGGAAAAGCGCCGGTGAAATGGACGGCAACGAGAATCGCCGGCGCTGCGGTAGTGACGGAATAGCGCAGGCGCTCGGCGAAGCGCGGCGTGCGAGTGGTGTGCGGCCCGGCGCGTTGACGCGTTTGTGGCGCAGGCGCCTCGCCTGCGAGCGGTGATTGAATCGGGGCCGCAGGGCGGAAAAGCGCAGCGCCTTGCGCCGAATGATTGGGAAATTGCAGGAAACTGCCATCCGGAGGATTGCACTTCGCTTATCCGCCGTACAAAATCAATTCACAAAAAACGCCGCCGGCAGCGCGTCGATCACATAACGGCGGTTGGCCAGCTGACTGGAGGCCATGTCGGCGGCGACGGGATTGATTGCGTCGGTGATGACGCGGCCGTCGCGCAGGAGTTGCTGATCGAGCGGTTGCGGATTGCGCAGCATCGCGGCGAGCGTATCGAAATGTTTGGCCGGCACCTGCGCGAGGTCGGCACCCGCGGGCGCCGGCAGCGGCGCGCGGCCGGCGACGACGAAGCTGTTGACGTGGGTGGTGAGGCCGTAATCCGGACGATAGAGCACGATATAAGGCAGCTCGGTGCGCAGTGTGGTCAGAAAATGCGCGTAGGGGCGCGGGTTTTCGAGATCGGCGAAGGTGTTGAACACGGCGACGCCGCCGGCGGCGAGGCAGCGTTTGAGATCGCTGAAGATATCGCGCGTGATCAAATAGTCGGGCACGCCGTCACCGTGAAACAGATCGACCACCACGACATCGTAGCCGCCGTCGCAGCCGCGCAGAAAGGTGCGTGCATCGGCCTGCACCGTATTGACCCTGTTCGAATCGAAGCCGAACAGTTCGCGCGCGGCGCGCAGCGCAGCGGGGTCGATGTCAACCGCGGTGACCGCAATGCCGAGGCCGGCCAGCCGCATCGGCACCATGCCGGCGCCGTTGCCGAGCACCAGGGCGGTTTTCAGCCCGGGCCGGTAGGATTGCGCCAGCGCTTCCAGCGCCCATGTATACAGTGACATCGACTGGTTGCGCGCGCCGACCATGTTCTGCACGAGGCCGTCCTGAAAGAACATGCGGTTGAATGCCTCGCCATCGCGCGGCCCGCTCTTGATGATCTTGATGGTGCCGAACATCGAGCGGTAGACCGCCTCCGGCGCCCACGATGTGTTGTTGTAATTCACCGGCCACATGCGGCCGGTGTAGGCGTCGGCGCCGGCAAGCAGGCCGAGAGAGGAGAGCAATGCAATTAAAGTGGTGACCGTCAGCGGCTTGCGTTGGGCGAGCGTGACCGGCGAGCGGTAGAGCATCAATAGCGGCAGTGCGGCCAGCACGACTGCCACCAGCAGGGTCGAAACGAAATTGCTCAGATACGGAATCATGCCGAAGGCGGTGACGACCACGCCGGCGACCGAACCGATGGTGCTGACGAAAAACACCTTGCCGGCGCCCGCGTCCGCCGGCGCGCCTTTGGCAGCCGAGCGGCGCAGCAGCAGCGCGACCAGCAACGGGTTCATCGCCGAAGTCGCGAACAGCGGCACGAACAGCAGCACGATGCAGGCGAGAAAAGCGCCGGCGACGAGGTCGAAGCGCGCGAGCTGGTAGAACAGATAGGGATAGGCGAGGCAGGCGACAACGATTGCGATCGACGCCGCCGCCGGCATCAACGCGAACAGATGGGCGAGTTTTTCGACCGTTAGCGCCTGCCCCCTGTGCCCGCCGGCCAGCCGGCCGCCCCACCAGTAGCCGAGGGCAAGCGACACCAGCGTGATCGACAGGATGCCGCTCCAGATATAGAGGCTGACGCCGAAGTAGGGCGTCATGATGCGCGACGCGAGCAGTTCGAGCGCAAGGATTGCGCCGCCGGTCACGAATATGATCGCCTGCAGCATCATCGTCGGGTGTGCCTCGGGTATAATCGCGCGTCCGCGAATCACGAATGCGCAGCGCGTAAAAAATGGTTCGGCCCGCGGAATTTACCAGAGTTTTTCCCGACTTGTAACGGCGCCGTGCGCCCCCGGATTGCAGGCACGGCACGGAGGAGAAGAGTTTGCTGCCGTTGATGCGTGTGTTCTCAGGAATCGCAATTACTGTCGCCGCCGCAATGATGCCGGCCACCGTCGCCCTCGCGCAGGATTTCGGCGACACGCCCTATGTGCAGACGCCGATGAGCGTGGTCGAGCGCATGCTGCAGATGGCGCATGTCGGGCCGCGTGACTATGTGATCGATCTCGGTTCCGGCGACGGCCGTCTGGTCATCACGGCGGCAAAAAAATACGGCGCGCACGGCTTCGGCGTCGATCTCGACCGCCGCCTCGTCGATCTCGCCAACCGCGGCGCCGCGCGCGCCGGCGTGCGCGACCGCGCCGTGTTTTACGAACGTGACATCTACGAAACCGATCTCTCCTCGGCCACCGTGGTGACGACCTATCTGCTGCCCGAAGTGAACCTGATGCTGCGGCCGACGCTGCTCTCGACGCTGAAACCGGGCACGCGCCTGGTCACGCACGATTACGACATGGGCGAGTGGCAGCCGGATGAACAAACCGTGCTGGACGTTCCCGACAAGCCGGTCGGTCGCGACAAGCGCAGCAAGGTGTTCTTCTGGGTGGTGCCGGGCAACGCCGCCGGGCGCTGGCGCTGGGAACTGCCGCTGGCGGGCAAGCCGGCGGTGTGGGAAATGACGATTGCGCAGAATTTCCAGAAGATCAGCGGCAGCGTGAGCATCGACGATCGCACGCTTGCCTTGCTCAATCCGCGGCTGAGCGGCGAAGACATTGCTTTCGAGCTTGCCGACGGCAGCACGCGTTATGCATTCTCCGGTCACATCACGCTGCATGACCTTGCCGGCAGCGTGCAGGTGACTGCGCCGACGGCGCAAAGCCGGCTGGGCTGGGATGCGGCGCGCGTCGAACTCGGCACGCCGGCGCACCTGCTGCTCAAGCGGCCGACCATGCAGGAGCTGCAGGAAAAAATGCAGCCGTGAGCGGCGGCGCGCGTGCTGTTCGCGCACGCGGCTTGCCGTGTCACAATGCAAATTGAATAACCAATCACTGGCGTGGAGAATGGCATGAAGCAGGTTCAATGGCTGTTGCGGAGCGGATTGAAATGCGCGCTGGCGCTGGCACTGGTTGCGCCGCTGGCGGGCTGGAGCGCGGAAGAACGCGAGCGCGGCGTGGGCGACGTGGTTTACGTGCCGACGCCGCAGGTTGTGGTCGAGGAAATGCTCGCCATGGCGAAGACCGGGCCGAAGGATTTCATCATCGATCTGGGTTCCGGCGATGGCCGCATGGTGATCACGGCGGCCAAAAAATTCGGCGCCCGCGGTTTCGGCGTCGATCTCTCGGACGAACTGCTGGCTGAGGCGCGGGCCAATGCGACCGCGGCCGGTGTCGCCGATCGCGCGGAGTTCCGCAAACAGAACCTGTTCGAAACGGATCTCAAACAGGCCACCATCATCTCAACCTATTTGCTGCCGGAGATGAACGAAAAACTGCGGCCGAAAATTCTCGCGCTGCCGCCGGGCACGCGCGTGGTTGCGCACGACTATCATTTCGGCGACTGGCCCCCGGACGAGCAGAAGACCATTCCAGTGCCTGAAAAAATCGTCGGCACGCCAGGTATCAGCTACACCTACATGTGGGTGGTTCCGGCGAAGGTTGGCGGTCGTTGGACCTCCGAGTTCAAGCACGGTGCCGTCGCGACTACTTGCGAATTCGAGTTTACCCAGACCTATCAGGTCATCAGCGGCAGCGCGAAAATCGGCGCGCAGACGGTCAAGCTGCCGGATAGCAGAATAAAAGGTGATCAAATCGAATTTGCGGTGCTGGTCAAGGCCGGTGACGCGGCCACGCGCCACGAGTTCCACGGCACCATCAAGGGCGACACGATAGACGGTACGGTCAGTATCGGCAGCGGCAGCACGGCGAAGCAGCTGCCGTGGAGCGCCAAACTGGTGGCGGCGGCCGCCGGCGCCAAATGAGCGTGGCGGCGGACGCGCAACCGCGCGCCAGCCTGTCGCTGACCGACACGCTGGCGATGGTCGTCGGCCACGTCATCGGCATCGGCATTTTCAAGGCGCCGTCGATTGTTGCCGGCAACTCGTCGGGCGAGGCGATGTTCTTCGGCCTGTGGATCGCGGGCGGCGTGATCTCGCTGATCGGCGCGCTGTGCTACGCCGAACTCGGCAGCGCCTATCCGAGTGCGGGCGGTGAATATTTCTTTTTGCGCCGCGCCTATGGCGGCTCGCTGGCTTTCCTGTTCGCCTGGGCGCGCATGACCATGATCCAGACCGGCGTGGTGGCGGCGATTGCGTTTGTGTTCGGCGATTATGCGTCCCAGTTGCTCAATCTCGGCAGCCACGGTCCGGCGCTCTGCGCGGCGACGGCGGTGGTGGCCGTCACCGCGCTGAATATCGTCGGCACCTACCAGAGCAAGACGGCGCAGAACATTCTCACCTTCGCGCTGGCATTGGCGATCCTCGCGATCGTCTGCGCCGGACTGGCGATGGGCGGCGCCACCGTCGCCGCGCCGCCGCCGGATGCGACGCATGTCGCGATCCCGGGGCTCGCCATGATATTCGTGCTCCTGACCTATGGCGGCTGGAACGAGGCGGCGTACCTGACTGCCGAAATGCAGAACCTGCGGCGCGACATCGTGCGCGCGCTGGTGTTCGGCATCTGCATCATCACCGTGCTCTATCTGCTGCTCAATCTCGCCTACTTCAACACCCTCGGCCTCGAAGGCATGCGCAACACGCGTGTGGTCGCCGCCGATCTGATGAAACTGACGCTCGGCAATTACGGCGCGGTGGCGCTGAGTCTGATCGTGATGCTGTCGGCGCTGTCGGCGCTGAATGCGACGATCTTCACCGGCGCCCGCACCAACTACGCGCTGGGCCGCGATTTCGTCATCTTCGGTTTCATGGGGCGCTGGAGCGATCGCGCGCGCACACCGGTCAACGGTCTGCTGGTGCAGGGCGGCATTTCGCTGTTGCTGGTGCTGCTCGCCTCGTTCACGCCGGACGGTTTCGAAACCATGGTCGCCTACACGGCGCCGGCGTTCTGGCTGTTCTTTCTGCTGACCGGCGTGTCGCTGTTTGTGCTGCGCCGCCAGCCCGGCGCGAATGCCGGCGCGTATCGCGTGCCGCTGTATCCGCTGTTGCCGCTGCTGTTTTGCGCGATGTGCGGCTACATGCTGTATTCGAGCGTGAATTATGCGATGAGCCTCGATCCGGGCAGCATCGGCGCGATGGTCGGCATCGGCGTGCTGCTGGCCGGCCTGCCAATGATGTGGATTGCGCGCGCAACCCAGCCGCGCGCGGCTTAGCGACCGCGCCGGTCGGTGCAGTTGCGCGCGTCGTGCCGCTGACTGTGCGCCGTTGTGCGCCGCCGCTAGAATCGGGGACATGACCGTGTTGCGGAGAATGCCATGATTTATTCGATCAACGGCAGCGAGGCGCTGCGCGGGATGCAGATGGTGACGTCGCGCGGCACCGGCCTTGCGCACTGGAGCGCGGAATTCTTCGGGCCGCGCGATACCACCATGGATGCGTCGCATCCGGCCGCCATGCTGCCGCATGCGCTGGTGACGGAGATGGCGCCGAACGAAACCATCCTGCCGCATTTTCACGGCGTGGCGCAGTTCCAGGTTTTTTCCGGCGGTTCCGGCTCGATGGGCCGCAACGAGGTGCGACCGCTGACGGTTCAGTTCAAGGATCACCACACCGCCTACGGTCCGGTGGTGGCGGGGCCGCAGGGGCTGACGTTTTTCGCCATGCGCATGCAGGCCTACAACTCGGCGCCGGTTTATCTGAACAAGCCCGGTTATCGCGAACAAATGAAGCCGGGCCCGCGGCGCAATCTGCTGTCGGCGCCGGTGGTGCTGTCGACCCCGCCGGTCCTGCAGCACCGACAGGAGGCGGCGCGCGAAGCGCTCTACGCAGAAGAATACGCGGACGGCCTCTCTGCGCAATTATGGCGGCTGGGCTCGGGCATGGCGACGACGAGTCCGCATGGCGCCGGCGGGCTTTATCTGTTCGTCGTCAACGGCAGCCTCGAGCGGGCGGGCGGGATCCTGCCGCAGTGGTCGATGCTCGCGCTCGGGACCGGCGAGTCGGCGATTGAAATCAAGGCTGGCGCGACCGGTCTTGAAGTTCTTGTGCTGCAGTTCCCGCGCGAAAGTGATTAACGGCAGGTGAGCGCGACGCACGGTAATTCGTTGGCGGCGATTGCGCGACGGTTTTGCATCCTTGCTGCGTTACCGGCGCTGATTGGCGGCACGATGCCGGAATGCGCGGCGCAGAAGGCCGAATCTTTTCCGTCGAAGCCGTTGCGCATCGTGGTGCCGTTTCCGCCGGGCGGCGGCGCCGATATTCTCGGCCGCCTGGTCAGCCAGCACATGTCTGAATCGTTCGGTCAGCCGGTCATCATCGATAACCGCCCGGGTGCGGGCAGCATGATCGGCGTCGAGGCGGTGATGAAATTGCCGGCTGACGGATACACGCTGCTGATCGCTGTTACCGGTTTTGTCATCAACCCGACGCTTTATCACAAGGTCAACTACGATCCGCTGCGCGACTTCACGCCGGTGTCGCTGGGCATCCGCTTTCCCTATCTGCTGGTGGTGCATCCGTCGCTGCCGGTCAATACGGTCAAGGAGTTGATTGCGCTGGCGAAGGCGCGCCCGGGCCAGATTACTTATGCGTCGAGCGGCACCGGACTGGCCAATCACCTCGCGGGCGAAATGTTCAAGGATGCGGCCGGCATCGACATCGTTCACGTGCCGTACAAGGGCGGCGGACCGGTGCTCACCGAAATGCTCGGCGGTCAGGTCTCAATGACCTTCGGCACGGTCCTGCAGACGCTGCCGCAGGTGCGTGCCGGCAAGTTGCGCGCGCTTGCCGTGACCAGCGCAAAGCGCGTGAGCTTCGCGGCCGACCTGCCGACGATTGCCGAAACGGCGTTGCCGGGTTTCGAGGCGATCGGCTGGTATTCGTTTGCCGTTGCTGCCGGCACGCCGCCGGGCGCGTTGGCGAAACTGAATCAGGAGGTCGTGCGTATCCTGGGATTGCCCGCAGTGCGCGAGCGCCTGCTGGAACTGGGTACCGAGCCCAATCCGTCGAGCGTTGACGAGGCGCGCAGATTTTATGCCGGCGAAATGAACCGCTGGAGCAAGGTGGTGATCCGCGCCGGACTCAAGGGCAGCGAATAACCGCCCACGCAGGAATCGCGCGACTGACTTGTCAGGATTGCCAATGGCCTCAGGGTATCGGCCTAGCGAATCGCCATAACATCGTAAACGCGTCCAAAATCGTCGAGACACAAGCCGTCGCGCGGCTTGCCTTGGTTGTGCGTGAGATCGCAGCGCAGTGTGAAATGATCGGTCGACGACAGGATCGCCTTGTAGTGAACGTCGCGGCCGGATATCGCCGGCGGACTCGCCGCGTAGCGCCCGGGGCCGTAGCGTTGATTGAAGCCAAAGGTGTCGTTGGCGGCGGTCGGCTCGATATTGCCCATATAGGTGCGGCGGTCGATGTTGATGACAATGGTGCGCAGACCCGGGAATGCGCTGAAAATATCGCCATGACTGACGATGCTGTTGTTGCGCGAAACCACATCGATTGAATTACCCTCAAGCGCCGGCGTCGCGCAGCCGGGCACCATAATCGCCAGCAGGGTCATGCACGACCAGGCAACAAACGGCGAGCGCGCCGTTGGTTTGATATGGGCATTGCGATTAGAATTCGGCAGCAGATTCATTTTGTCCTCCGTCCGGTGTTCTCGATCAGGCGGCTTGCGCACCGCATGCCGGATATTCTGCCGATGTGAATGTCTTGTATGTGGGCTGACGTACAGACCGCGTATCCGCAGAAGCGCGGCGGGGGCAATACCGGGCGCTAAGCCGCCGGCAATATATTGACGGTCGCCGGATCGATGCCGAGTTGCACGCGCGTACCGGGCGCATGACCGGCGCCGCCAAAGTGGGGCGCATCGGCCACCAGCGATGTGCCGGCGACATCGACGCGGTAGCGCATGAATTCACCGAGAAACTCGCGTTCGGTGACGCCGCCATCGACCCACAGACGTTCATCGTGGGGGGCATTTCCGGCGGCGACGACCTTCAAGGCGTGCGGACGGATCGCGAGTTCGGCGGTGCCGGGCCGGCAGTCGGTCACCGTCAGCGTGCGGTTGCCGAGCAGCGGCGCGGCAAAGTGCAAGGCAGACCCGTCGCCGCTGACCTCGCCGCGCACCAGATTGATGGTGCCGACGAAATTGGCGATGAAGCGGTTGACCGGCCGATCGAACAGCGTGGTCGGCGTGCCGACCTGCTGGATCACGCCGCCGTCGAGCACCGCTACGCGGTCGGCGATCGACAGCGCTTCTTCCTGGTCGTGGGTGACGAAAATCGTCGTGATGCCGAGCTTCCTTTGCAGCGCCAGCAGTTCGGTGCGCATATGCACTCTGAGCTTGGCGTCGAGGTTGGACAGCGGCTCGTCCAGCAGCAGCACCTTCGGTTCGATCGCGATGGTGCGCGCCACCGCGACGCGTTGTTGCTGGCCGCCGGAAAGTTGATTCGGGCGGCGCGAACCGTAATCGGCGAGGCCGACCAGTTCGAGCGCGGCGGCTGCACGACGATTGATCTCTTCGCGCGGCAGCTTGCGTTCCTCGAGGCCGAAGGCGACGTTGGCAGCGACCGTCATGTGCGGCCACAGCGCATAGTTCTGGAACACCATGCCGATGTCGCGCTTCCACGGTGGGATACCCGTAATGTCGGTATCGTCGACCCGGATCGAACCGGACTGCGGCTGGTTGAATCCGGCCAGCATGCGCAGCAGCGTCGATTTGCCCGAGCCGGACGGGCCGAGCAGGGCGAAGAACTCGCCGGGTTCGATATTGATGCTCACATCGCGCAGCACTTTCGTCGCGCCGTAGGCGAGGCTGACGTTGTCGATCTGCACGCGGACTTTGCGATGCGATAGTGTGTTCATGCGTGAACTCCGGTTTTAAGCGGGTTGCTGTCCTGTCCGGCCGCGCGATTGCGGATCAGGCGGTTCGAGAAATAGGTGCCGAGCGCGACGGTGATGACCGCGATCACGCCCAGCGCGGCGCCGGGGCCGCGGCCGGCGATGCTTTGCATGTAGAGATAGATGCCATACGACATCGGCGCATCGCTTTGTTTGGTTACCAGCATGATGGTCGCCGACAGTTCGACTGCCGCAGTGAGAAAACTGGTGACGAAACCGGCAAGGATGCCGCCGGCCATCAACGGCACCACCACACGGACAATCGTGCGGTTCTTCGATGCGCCGAGGTTTTCGGCGGCTTCTTCCAGCGATACATGCAACTGCTGCAGCGCCGCCGAGCAGGAACGCAGGGCGTAGGGCAGCCGTCGCACCGCATAGGCGATGGCGATGATCAGCCAGAACGCGGTGAACGGCTCGTCGGTAAACGGCAACTGGAAATCCTTGAAGGTGCGCAGGTAGCCGATGCCAAGCACCACGCCGGGAATTGCAATCGCCGCGGTGGCGGTGAGGTCGAGCCACTGGCGGCCCGGCAGTTTGGTGCGCAAAATGAGATAGGCGATGGCGGTGCCGATCACTACATCGGCGCCGGCGGCGATGCCGCAGTAAAGCAGGGTGTTGGTCATCATGCCCGCCGAATCGCGGAACACGGTGACGTAGTTGTCCAGCGTGTAAACGTCGGGTACTACCGAATAGCTCCACACCTTGGACAGCGACAGCAGCAGAATGCCGAGGTGCGGCGACAGCACGACGAGCAGGACCAGAATGATCCAGCCGTAGGCAAATACCGCCTGCCACGGTTTGAGCCGGCGGCGCGCCAGCGAGGAGCCGCCGCGCTGCTGGGTGGCGTAATCGCGGCCGCGCATCACCCAGGTCGAGCCCCACAACGCGACCAGCGAGGCGATCACCATGATGACGCTGGCGACATAACCGATCGGATCGTCGATGCCGATCGAGGTGATGCGCAGATAAGCCTGGGCGGCGAGGATGTCGGTGACGTTCAATACGAGCGGCGTACCGACATCGTCGAATACCTTGAGGAAAACCAGTGCGGCGCCAGCGAGGTAACCGGGCATCGCCAATGGAAACACGATCCGGCGAAATAAACGGAAACCGCTGGCGCCGAGGTTCTGTGCCGACTCTTCCATTGCGCTGTCGATATTGGCCAGCGCCACCGTCAGGTTGAGCAGGATGAACGGGAAGTAATGCAGCGCTTCGACGAAAATCACGCCGTTGAGGCCTTCCATCAAGCGCACGCTGAAGCCGAACCAGTCGTTGAGCAGCAGGTTGACCGAGCCGCTGCGGCCGAACAGAAGTTGCATGGCGGCAGCGCCGACGAAGGGCGGCATGATCAGCGGCAGCACGCCGAGGGTCTGGATCAGGATCGCGCCCCGGAACTGGAAGCGCATCGTAAAGTAGGCCAGCGGCAGCGAGATGATGGATGCGATCAATACGCTCATGCCGCCGACGTAGAGGCTGTTGTAGAACGATTCACGCATCAGCGTCAGGCTGAAAAAGGAACCGAAATGCGCCAGAGTCAGGCTGCCGTCGCTGTTGGTGAAGGCGGCGTATACCACGGTGCCCACCGGGATCAGCAGGAACACAAAGAGAAACGCCGCAATCGCGAGCGCGACTGCGGCGTGGGTGAAGCTCAGCCGCTGCTGCATGTCAGCGGGTAACGCGGCGTCGGGTCGGCGCCGCGCGCATTATTTGGCCAGCGCCGCGGCCTGCTCCGCGAGTTCGACCGCGCGCGCGTAGTTCCTGCGCGCGGTGTTGCTCCAGTATTCTTCGAGCGCAGTGGTCTGTTTGGTTTTTTCGGCGTCGCGTTTGGTGTTGCGGTAGAGCGCGAGGAATTCCTTGTCCTTCGATTTTTCCTCGCTGACGACCGGCGAATAGGCGAGATCGCGCGCATCGGCAAGGAGTTGCTGCGCCTGCGGGTTGTTCTTGCCGGCGAGTTTGGCTGCCGCGGCGTTGATGGCTTTGGCGGCGGCGACCAGATCCTTGTGCTTGAAGGTGATGGCCTGATCGAAAATCGAGCTCACCACGTAGTAGCGCGATTCGGCCAGATCGGAATCAAAATTCACCTTCGGCTTGATGCTGCCCGAGAATGGATTCGGAAAACCGGCCGGCGCCTTCTTGTACGCCGAGGGCAGTACCGGTAGCCGGCTGATCGCCGGATCAAACAGCAATTCCTGACCTTCCGGCGACATCGTATAGTTGATGAACTTCTTCGCATTTTCCGCATTCTTCGCGCCGGCGACGATGCCGATATTGGCCGGCACGATCGCGGTCACCGACGGATAGACGAACTCGACCGGAAATTTCGAAGCCTTGCCGGCAAGTCCGAAGAAATCGATGACCAGCCCGATGCCGTATTGACCGTTGTTGACGCCGTCAGGCACGCCGAAGCTGCGCTCGGTGATCGCGGCGCAGTTGGCGGCGATCATCAGCATGTCGCGCCAGCCCTTGGTCCAACCTTCACCCTGCAGAATGGTTTCGACGGTGAGGTGGGTGGTGCCGGAGCGCGACGGCGAGGACATCGCAACATGGCCGAAATACACCGGCTTGGTCAGGTCCGACCATTCCTTCGGATCGGGCAGCTTGTTGGCGCGGGTGTAGCGCGTATTCCACATGATGCCGTAGCCGGCGAGCGCCTGGCCGAGGTAATAGCCTTGCGGGTCATTGATCGGGTAGTTGCCGATTTTGGCCGGCACTTCCCTGGTTGGCGACTCGATTTTGGCGAGCAGCTTTTCGGCCGCCAGCACTTCAAAGGCGTCGGGTGCGGACACCCAGAACACGTCGGGTTTGTTGGTGGCCGGGGCTTCGCGGATATAGGCGACGCCGGCCGGCGTCGGCTTGTTCAATATCTCGACCTTGATGCCGGGATTCTTCGCTTCGAAGGCCTTTTTGTAGGCTTCGGTCAGCTCTTTCGGAAACGAGGTGACGACCACGACCTGCTGCTGGGCGTGGGCGGCAATGGCGGCCAGCGCAAGCATGGTGCCGGCCAGGGCCGGTTTGAATCGATACACGGGCGTCTCCTCGGGTCGTTCGTGGGCGGCCAATATTACCGACGGCAGGTGTAAATTGCCACCGCACGGCACAACAAACACTTGAAAACGGGGTAAATGCCCCCAATTCGATGGGGTTTGATCCAACTTGAATCGACAGGGGAACCCGCAACAATGAACACCGCAACCAAAGAAACGATGGGCTTTCAGACCGAGGTCAAGCAGCTGCTCGACCTCATGATTCACTCGCTCTACAGCAACAAGGAGATTTTCCTGCGCGAACTGGTTTCCAACGCGTCGGATGCCTGCGACAAGCTGCGCTTCGAGGCGCTGACCAACAAGGAACTGTTTGAAAACGATGCCGAATTGAAAATCCGCGTCGGCTTCGACAAGGCCGCGCGCACCCTCACCATCGCCGACAACGGCATTGGCATGTCGCGCGACGAAGTGATCGCCAATATCGGCACCATCGCGCGCTCGGGCACACGGGAGTTTTTCAAATCGTTGAGCGGCGACCAGGCCAAGGATGCCAACCTGATCGGCCAGTTCGGCGTCGGTTTTTATTCCTCGTTCATTGTCGCCGACAAAGTCACGCTGACCACGCGTCGCGCCGGCGCAGCGGCCGCTGACGGCGTGCGCTGGGAATCCGAGGGCGCGGGCGAGTTCACCATCGAACCGGCCGAGAAGGCGACGCGCGGCACCGAGATCACATTGCACCTGCGCGAGGGCGAGGACGACTTTCTATCGGGCAGCCGCCTGCGTTCCATCATCGGCAAGTACTCCGACCATATCGTGCTGCCGGTAGTGATGAAGAAGGAAGAGTGGGACAAGGACAAATCCGAATATGTAATCAAGGACGAAGACGAAACCGTCAATCAAGCCAACGCGTTGTGGGCGCGGCCGAAAGCCGACATCACACAGGAGCAGTACGACGAGTTCTACAAGCACGTCGCGCATGACTTCGAAGGCCCGCTCGCCCACACGCACGCGCGCGTCGAGGGCAGCAAGGAATACACGCTGCTCCTTTACCTGCCGCAGAAGGCGCCGTTCGATCTGTTCGATCGCGAGCATCGCCACGGCATCAAGCTCTACGTGCGCCGCGTTTTCATCATGGACGACGCCGAGCAGCTGATGCCGAATTACCTGCGTTTCGTGCGCGGCGTGATCGACTCCAGCGATCTGCCGCTCAATGTGTCGCGGGAAATTCTGCAGCAGTCAAAGGACATCGACGCGATTCGTGCCGGCGCCACCCGCCGGGTGCTCGGCATGATCGAAGAACTTGCCGAGAACGACAAGGAGAAATTCGCCAAATTCTGGGGCGAGTTCGGTCGCGTGTTCAAGGAGGGCGTTGGCGAGGATGCGGCCAACCGCGAGCGGATCGCCAAAATATGCCGCTTTGCTTCGACCAAGCTCGATACGGAAGTGCAGGAGGTTTCGCTGGCCGATTACATCGCGCGCATGAAACCCGAGCAGGACAAAATCTACTACGTCACCGCCGATTCATTTGCGGCGGCGAAGAACAGTCCGCATCTGGAGGTATTCCGCAAGAAGGGTATCGAAGTGCTGCTGCTGTCGGATCGCATCGACGAATGGCTGGTCTCGCACCTGAACGAATTCGACGGCAAGCAATTGCAATCGGTGGCCAAGGGCGAACTTGATCTCGGCAAGCTCGCCGACGAAGCGGACAAGCAGGAACAGGAAAAAGACGCCGGCGAATACAAGGATCTGGTCGAGAAGATCAAAAAGGCGCTGGGTGACGGCGTCAAGGAAGTGCGCACCACTACGCGGCTTACCGAATCGCCGGCCTGTCTGGTCTCCGAACAATTCGGGATGGGCGGCAATCTCGAGCGCCTGCTGAAAGCGGCCGGGCAGAAGGTGCCATCATCCAAGCCGATACTCGAAATCAACCCGCGCCACCCGCTTTTGCAGCGCCTGAAATACGAGGCAGAAGGCCAGCGCTTCGACGACTGGTGTCATGTGCTGTTCGATCAGGCGCTGCTGTCGGAGGGCGGCCAGCTCGAAGATCCGGCATCCTTCGTCAAGCGCCTCAATCAATTGATGCTGGTGCTCGACAACAAGGGTACGGCCTGATGTCACGCCTGCCTGCGCGGGAGTGATAGCGCTAGGGTTTGGCCGGTTTCTCTGCCGGCCGGCCCTGCGTCGCCAGGCAGAGGAAGTAGCCGAGGGGGTCTTCGAGGCATTTCGCGAATACCGCATTGCGCGCGCTGCATGTCGCGCGGACTTCGGTTTTTTCAAACTCGCACCTGGCGATCAGCGGTTTGTTTACGTTGGCAATGAACGTCGTATAGCAACTGCCGAAATCCGGATATTTCGCGCGGTTACGACAGGCCAGCAGGATTTCGTTGCGCCAGATGCAGAACTCCTGATCGGCGGCGAGCACGCGCGTGCAGTTGGCCAGCGCTGCCGGATCCGGCGGCGGCAGTTCGGTTGCTTCCAGATTGGGCACGATGACCGGCGTGGTGATATTGCGCACGCACTGATCGAGCGCGTCCCCGCTGAGTCGGGCGCAGGCCGGCGGCAGCAGGCTGTTCTGCGCGCGCGCCGGCAGCGCCGCGAGGACGGCGAGCGACAAAAGCATCGCGGCCCATGCGCAGGCGCCGGTCGCCACATGGTATCGATTGTTTTTCACGCCATCGATTATAGCCCGGCGCCGGCGCGGTCCTCAGCTGCTGCCGACCGGCGGTTGCGTCTGCGGCGCGGGCGGCGTTGTCGCTTGTTCGCGCATCGCCGCGAAATCGAGTTCCGTGCGCGTGAGGATGGCAAACATTTCGGCGCAGGCGGCTTGCAGGCGGCGTCCGGCCGCGGTCGGTTCCGCCCGGCGGTCGATTTGTTCGAACAATGGCAGGCCGACGGTTTCGGTAAGCTTCTTGATATGCACCGACACGGTTGGTTGCGCCATGTGCAGTTCTTCGCCGGCGCGCGTGAAATTGCCGTGGCGGGCAACGGCCTCGAACACGCTGAGTTGGGGCAGGGTGCCGTGCTTGAGGTAACGGCGGATTTTCGATTGCGGCATGTCTGTGCTCCCGAGCAAGTGGTTGAATGCCGTGCCGTCGCAGGCACGGACCCTTACCCCGGACAAACAATGGGCGTAAAAAAAGACCATTGCCCGTCGGGCAAAGGTCTCGCTCGCAGCCCTGATCCGCTGCCGGTATGACCGGGAACACTGCTGCCGTTCCGTATTGACGATCATGCCTGGTGATACCGCTGGCACCACCCAAGCTACTCCCCTTTGGAGGGTGCCGGCATCGCTGCCGGCAGATGCGATTATACGTCAGCGTTTTCCACGCGCAAGCCTGCGTCCGGCTATTACGAATCTTCATTGTGCAGCCGGCGGCCGGCTCTGCATAATCCGCTCCGTTCCTGCAGGGGAATTGCCTACCGGGACACGGTACATCCTCCCCAGGGGGAGTAGCTTGCGGACGGCGCGACGCCGTTCGAGTCAGGGTCGTCAACACGGGCAGTCGCCCCGGCCCTGACAGCAGCCGCAAGGTTGCAAGCGAGACCTTGGTCGGGCCACTACAGGTCCGGCTGGCCGCTTGCAATGCCTTGAGGGTGTTGATGGCAACTCATTTAGGGGGTAGGTCATGGAATTATTTTCAACGGAGTTTTTCTCGGCACTGCTGGCGATCGTAATCATCGATCTGGTGCTGGCGGGCGACAACGCAATCGTCATCGCACTGGCCGCGCGCAACGTGCCAAAACACCTGCAACAGCGCGCCATCCTGTGGGGCACGGCGGGCGCGATCGTCGTGCGCAGCGCGCTGACCATCGTGGTGGTGTGGTTGCTCAAGGTGCCGGGACTGATGCTGGCCGGCGGCGCGATGCTGGTGTGGATTGCCTACCGCCTGCTGCTGCCGGCCGACGGGGGCGGCGGGCATGAAGTGAGTTCCGCCGACAACTTCTGGGGTGCGATGAAAACCATCGTCGTCGCCGATGCACTGATGGGGCTCGACAACGTGCTGGCGGTGGCCGGCGCCGCGCACGGCAGCTTTGTGCTGGTGGTGCTGGGCCTCTTGATCAGCATTCCGATCGTGATCTGGGGCAGCCAGCTGATACTCAAGTGGGTTGACCGCTATCCGTCGATTGTCTATTTCGGCGCCGGCGTGCTGGCGTGGACGGCGGCCAAAATGATGCTCGGCGAGCCGCTGCTGA
Organism: uncultured beta proteobacterium; assembly: GCA_903889565.1. Lineage (GTDB taxonomy): Bacteria > Pseudomonadota > Gammaproteobacteria > Burkholderiales > SG8-41 > PALSA-1004. The sequence continues at coordinate 81,346 of CAISYC010000015.1, read as the reverse complement.
AAAATGCGCTGGCCGGCAATGCGCTGATCGCGCCGCTGGTGTACTTCGCGGTGATCGCCTCGGTGCTGTGGTACGGCTGGCGCGGCAATCACCGCCGCATTGAAGCGCGTATCGCCGTGCAGCTTGAGGCGCGGGCCGGCAGTGCTACGAACCGTGGTTCAACCGTGGATGAAGGAGGGCATGCGATGAAACGCGTCCTGCTTCCGGTCGATGGCTCGGCCAATTCGCTGAAGGCGGTGCGTCATGTGATCAGCCGGTGCGCGACCGACTGGTCGATTGAGCTGCATCTGTTGCATGTGTGCACGCCGTTTTCGCGCGACATTGCGCGCTTTGTCAGCCGGCGCGATATCGCCGGTTACCAGCGCAACACGGCGGCGCGCGCGCTCAAGGCGGCGCGGCAACTGCTCGATGCGCGCGGCATACCGTATACGACGCATGTCGAGTGCGGGGAGCGCGCCGAGACCATCAGTGCGGTGGCGCGGCGCATCCGGTCCGACCAGCTCGTGATCGGCACGGCGCGCAAGAATTCCTTCACGCGCATGATTGAGGATTCGGTCACCAACAAGGTGCTCGAACAGACGCAGGTGCCGGTCGAGATCATCGCCGGCGAGACCGCGGGGCGGATCGAGCGCATCGGCGTGCCGGCGGGCGTTGGTGTGCTGCTCGCGGCGCTGCTACTGGCGCTGGACTGAGTCAGGCGGCGCCACGGCGGCGCGGCACCGCTTTTTTCGGGCGGCCGCCGGTCGGCGCGGCGGCGAGCTCGGCCTGGATGGTTGCCGCTTCGCGCTTGAGGTAATCGAAGAAGGTTTGCGCCACCACCGATAGCCGCTTGCCAGAGGGATAGACGACATACCAGGACCGGCGGATCGGAAAGCCCTGCACGTCGAGGACGGCGAGCCTGTCTTCCATCGGTTCGTGCATCAGCGCATGGCGCGACACCACGGCGATGCCGAGGCCGGCGGCGACTGACCATTTGACGGCCTCGTTGTTGCCGAGCTGCATGCGCACGCGCGGTTTGAAGCGTTGTGTACTGAAAAAATATTCCGCGGCGATGCGCGTGCCGGAACCCGGTTCGCGCGCGATGAACTGTTCGCCGGCAAGCCGCGCGAGTTCAATGCGGCGGCGGCCGGCCAGCGGATGTTCGCGCGGCGCGATCACCACCAGCGGATTCTCCAGAAACGGGTGTCGCTCCGTCGGCAACTGTTCGGGCGGCACGCCCATGATGTAGAGGTCGTCGCGGTTGGCGGCGAGCCGTTCGATGATCTGGTCGCGGTTGACCACTTCAAGCGCAACGTCGATGCCCGGGTAGAGCCGGCAGAACGGGCCGAGCAGGCGCGGGATGAAATATTTGGCGGTGGTGACGATGGCCACGCGCAGCGTGCCTTTCTTGATGCCTTTGAGATCGGCGACGGTCATCTCGAAGCGCGACCAGCAGTCGAACATCTCGGCGCAGGTCGCGTGCAGTTCGCGGCCGGCCGGAGTCAGGAATATTTTCTTGCCGACCTGTTCGAACAGCGGCATGCCGACGGCGCCGGCAAGCTGCTTGATCTGCGCCGACACCGTCGGCTGCACCACGTGCAGTTCGGCGGCGGCGCGGGTATGGCTGGAGAGGCGGGCGACGGCGTCGAATATCCGCAGCTGGTTCCAGGTGAAGCGCACGGTGGTTTTCATGGGCATGGAGAAAACATGATCGATCAGCGCATAAGTTAGCATTTTTCCCGATGCGTGCAGTCGGCCCCGCAACGCGTTCCGGGACGTCCCCGAATCCGGACGCGTCAAAACTGGCGCGCCAAGCGGCGGGCCTGCGATAATAGGCGGCATGACGATGCCTTTCCGATATGCGCACGGGGCCGGCGATGACTGGCGGGCGATTGCGCAGAATTGCGTGACCCAGCTCGGCAGCGGCGGACCGGAGAACCTCGGGTTTCTGTATGTGACCGATCTGCTGGCGGAGCACATCGAGCAGATCACCGCGTTTTTCCGCGACAGGACCGGCGTGGCGCACTGGATCGGCGGCACCGGCATCGGCGTTTGCGCGACCGGGCGCGAATATCTCGACGAGCCGGCAATGGCGGTGATGCTTGCGGAATTCGCGCCGGGCTCGTTCGAGGTGTTCGCGAACATCCGTACCACCGATGACCTCAATCTGCGCAAACTCCACGTCGGCGGCCGGCAGGCCAATTTCGCCATCGTGCACGCCGATCCGCGCAACGGCTCGGTGCCGGATTTGATTGCCGCGCTGGCCGGCAAGGTCGACAGCGGTTTTGTCGTCGGCGGGCTGACCAGTTCGCGCGCGGAAAACCGGCAGATCGCCGACAAGCTGCTCGAGGGCGGAATCTCCGGCGTGCTGTTGTCCGATGAGATCACGGTCGCCACCCGTCTGACGCAGGGTTGTTCGCCGATCGGGGAAAAACACCGCATTACCGAAGCGCAGCGCAACATCATTCTCAAGCTCGACGGCAAGCCGGCGCTCGATGTGCTGAAGCAGGATGTCGGCGAAAAACTCGCGCGCGATCTGCAGCGCCTCGGCAGCACCGTGTTTGCCGGGCTGCCGGTCGCCGGCAGCGACACCGGAGACTACCTCGTGCGCAATCTGGTCGGGGTCGACGCCAGCCGCGGATTGGTGGCGATCGGCGACAATGTCGAATCCGGCGGCGAACTCGTGTTTTGCCGGCGCGACAACGCCACTGCAGTCGAAGACATGCGCCGCATGCTGTCGAGCATCAAAGAGGGGCTGTATACGAAGCCGCGCGGCGCGGTGTATTTTTCCTGCCTCGGGCGTGGCGCCAATCTGTTCGGGCCGGACTCCGAGGAGCTTAAACTGGTACAGGAGGCGCTCGGCGATCTTCCGCTGGTGGGCTTTTTCTGCAATGGCGAAATTTCGCATAACCGCTTGTACGGCTACACCGGCGTGCTGACCCTTTTTGCGTGAGCGTATGAACAATTTTTTCAATTCCCTGTTTCTGCCCTGGCTCGATCTGCTGGCGCTGGCGTGGTTTGCCGCGTGGTGGGCGGGCTATGTCTGGTTTACCGATCACCGCGAAACGGCACAGCCCACCCTGCGCCGCCAGATGGACAAGTACATCCGCGAATGGATCGTGCAGATGGTCGGCCGCGACAATCGCATGCTCGACGTCAACATCATGCGCAACCTGACGCGCAGCTCGCAGTTCTTCGCCTCGACCACCATGCTGATCCTCGGCGCGCTGGTGGCGATGATGGGTTACGCGGAGAAGGCCGCCGGCGTGATCGCCGAGCTGCCGTTCTCGCAGCAGGTGTCCGACCGCGAGTGGGAGCTGAAGATTTTTCTGCTGGTGGTGATTTTCGTTTTCGCGTTTTTCAAGCTGTCGTGGTCGATCCGCCAGTTTGGTCTGGCCTCGGTGCTGATCGGCGCCACGCGCAAACCGATTGCGGACGCCGAGCAATACGCCGATCACATCGAGCGCATCACCGCGCTGGCGTCGTTTGCCAGCGGCAATTTCAACAACGGCCTGCGCGCGTATTATTTCGGCGTGGCGGCGTTGTCGTGGTTCGTGCATCCGGTGCTGATGATATTCATGACGGTGTGCATCGTTTATGTGCTGCACCAGCGCGAATTCCGTTCGAAAACGCTGCAGATCCTGGCGGGCTGAACCAGCGGAAATTTAATGCAGAGACCGGCAGCCATTCTCGGTTTATCGATCGCGCTGGTCTTCAGTCGGGGCGCGCAGTCACATGCGTTGAGCGAACAGGAATGCAGCGAGGGCGGCGATTTCATCCGGAATGCCGCGCTGTCGCGCGATGACGGCATGAGCGGCACGTCTTTTCTCGGCAAATTCAGCGACGATCTGGTCTTGATCAAGGCCTTCCCGCCGGATCTGCGCTGGTTCGTGCAGGATCAGGCCGACGAGGACTTTTTGTTCGCCAAGGCTGCCGAGGTGTTCGAAAAGCCGGAAGACCCGCAGATTCATCGCAACCGGTTTGTCGCCGAGTGCGTGGCGCGCGGGGCCGCCCGCTAGTTCAGTTCGCGGGCAGGACTTCTATTTCGGTCGTCACTGAATTCGCGATGAAACACTCGCGATGCGCCTTGTCGTGCAGCCAGTCGAGATCGCTCTCTGTAGGCAGCTTGGCGCCGCTGAAGGCGATCTTCGGATGCAGTTCGACTTTCGTGACCGCCATCTTGCCGGCGGCATTCTTGGCGAGATGGCCGACCGCCGCGTCGTCATAGCGATCGACAACAAAACCCTTGTTCGCCGCCAGCGCCAGGAAGGTCAGCATGTGGCAACTCGACAGCGCGGCAACAAAAGCGCCTTCGGGATCGACGCGGTCGGGATTGCCGAGAAAGGCGGGCGCCGCCGAGCCTGCAATTTCGACGCCGTTGTCGAAACGCCAGAGGTGGTCGCGCGTATAGGTTTTGTAGGTGAAGTCGGGTGTGGTGCGCGTCCAGATAATGGTGGCTTTGTGTTCGGACATGATGTGCTCCGGATACGAAATTAAGTGCGGTGGCTCACAACAATTTGCTCCCTCGCCCCGCGTAAGCGGGAGAGGGGATATCTGTTAGTAACCGACGGCCTGACCGTCGGTGCGGCGCTCGGATGCTGCGAGATAGCCGTCCTCCATCCGGTAGATCAGCTGCGCGCGGCCGAAGTCGGTGCTCCAGCGGTCGGCGCGCGCGAGGTCGTGGCCGCGTGACTTCAGTTCGTTGAAGACGTCTTCGCTGACACCCTGCTCGATTCCGACCTTGAGTCCGGTATCGACGCGCCAGCGCGGCGCATCGGCGGCGGCCTGCGGATTCTGGCCGTAGTCGGCGAAACGCACCATCACCTGCGAGTGGCCCTGCGCCTGCATCGAGCCGCCCATCACGCCGTAGCTCATGACCGGTTTGCCATCGCGGGTTATGAAAGCGGGAATGATGGTCTGGAACGGACGCTTGTTCGGCGCCACGATGTTGGCGTGGCCGGGCTTGAGGCTGAAGCCATAACCGCGGTTTTGCAGGCTGATGCCGGTGCCGTCAACTACGCAACCCGAGCCGAAGCCGGCGAAGTTCGATTGAATGAACGACACCATCATGCCGGAGTCATCGGCCGCCGTGAGGTAAACGGTGCCGCCGGCGGGCGGCGAGCCGAATTTTGGATCCTGCGCCTTTTTCATGTCGATCAGTTTGGCGCGGTCGCGCAGATAAGACTTGTCGAGCATCTGCGACGGTTTGATCCGCATCGTTTCTGGATCGGACACATATTCATAGATATCGGCAAAGGCGAGTTTCATCGCCTCGATCTGCACGTGCAGACTGTCCGCAGAATCGACCTTGAGTTCGCGTAGGTCGAAGTTATCGAGGATGCCAAGCGCGATCAGCGCGCCGATACCCTGGCCGTTGGGCGGAATTTCGTGCAGTGTGTAGCCGCGGTAATCCTGCGCCAGCGGCTCGACCCAGTCGAGCGTGTGCGCGGCGAGATCGGCAGTGGTCATGGCGCCGCCATTGGCTTTGGCGTGCGCGGCGATTTTTTCGGCGAGCTCGCCGCGGTAGAAGGCTTCGCCTTTGGATTCGGCGATCTTGCGCAGTGTGGTCGCCTGATCGGCGAAGGTGAATTTTTCGCCCGGCAGCGGCGCGCGGCCGCGCGGCATGAAGGCCGCGGCAAAACCGGGTTGCGATTTCAGTTCCGGCACCTGATTCGCCCATAGGCGCGCGATGGTCGGCGTGACCATGTAACCGCGTTCGGCGTATTCGATTGCCGGCTCGAACAGATCGGCGAACGGCAGCTTGCCGTATTGCTTCGACAGTTCGACCCAGGCCGACACGCAGCCCGGCACCGTGACCGCGTTCCAGCCGCGCATCGGCATGGTGGCCGCATCCTTGAAGCGTTCAGGCGTCCACGCTGCCGGCGAGCGGCCCGAGGCGTTGAGACCGCGCAGCTTTTTGCCGTCCCACAGGATTGCAAAAGCGTCGGAGCCGATGCCGTTGCTGGTCGGTTCGAGCACGGTCAGGGCAACGGCGGTGGCAATCACGGCATCGACAGCGCTGCCGCCTTTCAACAACATGCGCAGACCGGCCTGCGCGGCCAGCGGTTGCGAGGTCGCCACGCAGTTGCGCGCGAGGATGGGCATGCGTTGCGACGGATACGGAAAATCCCAGCTGAAATCGGTCATGTGAGTGGCGCGGCGCGCGTTGAAGAAATGGATTGAAAGTAGCGGCGATGATACACCACGCCCGGCACCGGCTTTGGTCGTGCGCCCCTCAGCGCTTAGCGGGCGAGTCCGATTTCGGCGAGCACGATTTTAAATTCGGCGTGTTGCGCCGCCAGGTATTGCGCGAGCTCGCGGCTGTTCATGTAATGCGCGACCGCGCCGGTCGATTCGAGCTCGTGTTTCCAGTCTTCGGTCTGCGTGAAACGCCACAGCCGTTCCTCCCAGAACGCGACTTGCGCGGCGGTGAGGCCGCGCGGGCCGAGTACCGGGCGCCAGTTGGTAACGACGATGTCGTAACCCAATTCCTTCCACGTTGGCACCGTGGCAAGCGGGCCGTCGAGGCGACGTGGTGCTGCTACTGCGAGCATGCGCAGGGCGCCGCTCTGCACGCCGGACAGCGCGCTGGCGGCGGGCGCAGTGACGATGCCGACATGGCCTCCCATCAGCGCGGTGGTCGATTCGCCGCCGGAGCCGAAGACCACGACTTTCAGCTTCTTTGCATCGCCGCCTGCGCGTTTGGCGAGCAGCGCCAGCGCAATGTGATTGGTGTTGCCGGCGCTGGTGGCGATGCCGGCAGGCAGTGCCGACGCATCCAGTTTCAGCAAGGCCGCAAGATCGGCGCCGTTTTTCAGCGGCGAATCGGCCTTGACGACGAAGCCGATGTATTCGTCGCACAGCATCGCGATCGGCGTGAAGTCGCTCCAGCTGCTCGGACTTTTGCCGGTGATCTGGTTGGTGATGACCGAGGTTGCCGAGATCTCGAGATAATGCGCGTCGCCGGCGTGCTGGTTGAGATACACCTGCCCGAGGATGCCGCCACCGCCAGGTTTGTTGATCACGCTGGCGGCGACCTCAAGCAGGCGTTTGTCCTGCAGTACTTTCTGCAGCAGCCGCGCGGTGCGATCGACGCCGCCGCCGGGCGCAACGCCGACGACGATTTCAACCAGCTTGCCAGGCTTCCATGCGGTCTGCGCGGTCGCCGCGCCGGTCATGGTCAGCACCAATGCAAGAACGACAAATGAGATGAGCCCGAAAGTGCAATGCCGCGGAATCGGCGTTGTCCCTTCCGGGCTAGGTAGCGCGCGATGATGAAGCATTTGCGCAATATTCATGGGTGGATTGTAGCGGATGCCGCGCCGGCGGTTCGCGGCTACAATGTTCGTCGCGATCAAACGCATACACGCCCACAGGTGATTTATGAAAATGGAAGATCCGGCCGCAGTCAGGCCCGCCCCGTCGAACCGCCCGGCCATCATGGGCACGCGCCACGTCATCGCGGCCGGCCACTATCTGGCCGCGCACGCGGGCTTTGAAATTCTCGAGGCCGGCGGCAACGCAATCGACGCCGGTGTCGCCGCCGGCATTGCGGTCGGCGTGCTGCAGACCGACAAAGTGAATTTCGGCGGTGTGGCGCCGATGATCATCTATGTGGCGAAGACGCGCGAGATTCATTGCATCGACGGCCTCGGCGTGTGGCCGCAGGCAATCACCCCCGATTATTTCCAGAAAAACCACGGCGGCAAGATACCCGCAGGCGTGCTGCGCAGCGTGGTGCCGGCGGCGCCCGATGCGTGGATCACCGCACTCGAGCGTTTCGGTACCATGAGCTTCGCCGAAGTGGCCTCGGCGGCGATCCGCTTCGCGCGCGACGGCTTTCCGATGTATCCGCTGATGTCGCAGTTCATCACCGACAACCAGTCGTCGTACGAACGCTGGCCGTCGAACAAGAAGGTGTTCCTGCCGAAGGGACGGCCGCCGCAACCCGGCGATTTATTTGTGCAGTCGGAACTCGCTAATACCTTGCAGTATCTCGCCGACGTCGAGAAGGCGAACAAACGCCGCGGCCGCAGCGCCGCATTGCGCGCCGCGCGCGATGCCTTCTACAAAGGCGACGTCGCCGCCACCATCGTCAAGTTCCATCAGAAGAACGGCGGCTTCATGCGCATGGAGGACTTCGCCGATTACAGCATCAAGTTCGAGCCGACGGTAAAGGCGCGCTTCATGGGCATCGACGTGCACGCCTGCGGACCGTGGTCGCAGGGACCGGTGCTGCCGATGGCGTTGAACATCCTGAAAGGCATTGATCTGAAGAGCCTCGGCCACAATTCGCCGCAGTACATCCACCTGATCACCGAGGCGCTGAAGCTGGCCTTTGCCGACCGCCATCATCATTTCGGCGATCCGGATTTTATCAAGGTGCCGATCAAGGGGCTGATGTCGGAGGCCTACGCCGATCACCGGCGCAGCCTGATCCGCAACGAAACCGCGTGGTCGGCGATGCCGCCGCCGGGTGACCCGGCCACACTGAAGGAACTCGCGCCGCGCTGGATACCGCAGCCGCAGTCCGAAGAGGCGCCGGGGCCGGGCGACACCACTTATTTGTGTTGTGTCGATCGTCACGGCAATGCGATGTCGGCCACACCGTCGGACGGCTCGAACAATTCGACCATCATTCCGGGTGTCGGCATACTGTGTTCGGGGCGCGGCACGCAATCGTGGTCGGACCCGACGCATCCGAGTTCGGTCGCGCCGGGCAAACGCCCGCGCCTGACGCCGTGCCCGGCGCTCGCCTTCAAGAACGGCAAGGTGCACATGCCCTTCGGCACGCCCGGCGGCGATGTGCAGCCGCAGGCGATGCTGCAGGTCTTCCTTAACGTCAACGTGTTCGGCATGGATCCGCAGACCGCGATCGAAGCGCCGCGCGTGGCCAATTACAGCTACCCGGGTTCGTTCGAGCCGCACGATTATTTTCCGGGCCGGCTCTACCTCGAATCGCGCATCCCTAAACAGACCGGCAATGCACTGGCGAAAATGGGCCATAAGGTCTACTGGTGGGACGACTGGACCTGGCTCGCCGGCGCGCCGTGCACCATCGTGGTCGATCACAAGACCGGCGTGCGGCACGGCGGCGCCGATCCGCGCCGTCCCGCCTATGCGCTCGGATGGTAGGGCGATGGCTGGCGTGGCTGCTGGCGGTGCTGCCGCTGGCGGCGACCGCATCGGGCACGATTGCGATCGACGTCGGTCATTATCTGGAGCGGCCGGGTGTGATCAGTGCGCACGGCCGGCCTGAATTTGAATTCAACCTTGATCTTGCGCGCGATATCGATAAAGAATTGCAGGCGCGCGGACGCAGCACGCAATTGATCGGCGCCGACGGCGACATGAACTCGCTGGCACGGCGGCCACGCCAGGCGGCCGGCGCCGCGCTGTTCATCTCGGTGCATCACGATTCGATGCAGGACAAACTGCTCTCCACCTGGACCTACGAAGGCGTCGAGCGCAAATACGGTGACCGCTTCGACGGTTTTTCGCTGTTTGTCTCGCGCGAGAACCCGGGTTGGAAGAAGGGCCTGCGCTGCGCCTCGGCCATCGGCGCGCGATTGATCAAGGCCGGTTTCAAGCCCTCGCTATATCATGCCGACCGCAATGTCGGTGAAAACCGCCCGTTTGCCGACAAGCCTAATGGTGTGCATTATTTCGATCGTCTCGCCGTATTGCGCGACGCGAAGATGCCGGCCCTGCTGTTCGAGGCCGGCGTCATCATCAACCGCACCGAGGAACTCCGCATGGCCGATCCGGCGGAGCGTCAACAAATCGCCGCCGCGGTCGCCGGCGCCATCGAGGAGTGCATGCCATGACGACGGTTATTCGCGTGCTGGCCGCCCTGGCGGGCGTGTTGTCGCTCGCACCCGCATCGGGCGTCGCGCAGACCTACCCGAACAAAGCGATCCGTTTCATCGTTCCCTACACGCCAGGCGGCGCCGCCGATATTCTGGCGCGCGCGGTCGGCGCCCGCCTCACCGAGGCGTGGGGGCAGCCGGTGGTGATCGAAAACCGCGCCGGCGCCGGCACCAATCTCGGCAGCGAGATCGCGGCGAAATCGCCCAACGACGGCTATGTGCTGTTCATGCCGACCATTGCCAACGCGATCAATGCGACGCTGTATCCGAAACTGAACTACGACCCGGTGAAGGATTTTGCCTATGTCACCAATATTGCCAAGGTGCCGGGCATTGTCGTCGTGCATCCCTCGGTGCCGGCGAAAAACATCAAGGAGTTGATTGCGCTGGCGAAGGCGCATCCGAACGAATTGCGCCACGGCTCGACCGGCAGCGGCAGCCCGCATCACCTCGCCGCAGAATTGTTCAAGACCATGGCCGGCGTGAAGATGATCCACATTCCGTACAAGGGTGCGTCGCCGGCGCTGATCGACGTGGTTGCCGGCCATATCGAGGTTTATTTCGGCGCGATGGTATCGGTGCTGCCGCATGTGAGGAACGGCCGCCTGCGCCCGCTTGGCGTCACCAGCATGAAGCGCACCGCCGCGGCGCCGGAGATCCAGACGCTCGACGAGCAGGGCCTCAAGGGGTTCGAGACCGGTTCGTGGTTCGGTCTTGCGCTGCCGGCCGGCGCGCCGCGCGAGGTTGTCGCGAAATTGCACACCGAAGTCGTGCGTATCATCAAGCTGCCGGAAGTCGCCGAGCGGATCGCTTCGGAGGGCGCAGAGTTCATCGGCAACAGCCCCGAGGAATACACGGCCTTCGTCAAGGATGAAATTGCGAAATGGGGCAGGGTAGTCAAGCTGTCGGGGGCAAAAGTTGATTAATCCGCAGAATCGATTTTCTGCGGCGGCTTGCGTGGCGCAGGCGCCTCACCTGCGAAAAATATCGCTTGCAGGCGAGGCGCCTGCACCACAAAAGCGGTGCTTGAATTGATTTACTGGACCTGTATTGCATTGGCCGTCGCAAGCGCATTGCCCGCATACGCGGCAGAGAAACCGTACCCGAACAAGCCGGTTCGTCTGGTCGTTGGCTTTCCGCCGGGCGGCGCCGCCGATATTCTCGGCCGCATTGCCGCGCAGCAGATGTCGCTGGCGCTGAAAGAACAGGTGGTGGTGGACAATCGCGGCGGTGCCGGCGGTCTGGTGGCGACCGAAATCGCCGCGCGCGCGGCGCCCGACGGATACACGCTGCTGTTCACTTCGATTCCGCACGTGATCAATCCGCATCTTTACCGCAAGGTGAGTTACGATGCGGTGCGCGATTTCGATCCGGTCATACCGTTCGTGACGGTGCCGCTGATGCTGGCATCGACGGTCTCATTCCCCGCGCACAGCGTGAAGGAACTCGTCGCCATGGCGAAAGCGCATCCGGGCGAAATCAATTACGCCTCGGGTGGTTCCGGCGCGTCGAGCCACCTCGCGATGGAATTGTTCAAGTCGATGGCAGGCGTGAAGATGAACCACATTCCCTACAAGGGAACGGGTCCGCTCATTACCGACTTGATCGCCGGACAGGTCAGCGTGACGATTGCCAGCGCGGTGCCGTTGATTCCGCAGGTGCGTTCGGGCAAGCTGCGCGGGCTGGCCGTCACTGGCAACCGGCGCGCCGGCGCGTTGCCCGATCTGCCGACCATCGCCGAGGCCGGGGTGGCCGGGTACGAAGTGATCAACTGGTTCGGCGTGATCGCGCCGGCCGGCATTCCGCAATCAATCGCGCTGCGCATCAATGCCGATCTCAACAAGGCGCTGGCGACCACTGCACTGATCGAGAGTCTGCGCGCACAGGGCGCCGACGCCGCCGGCGGCAGCGCGGCGGATTTCGCGGCGATGATCCGCCGCGACCTGGTGAAGTGGGAGAAGGTGGTCAGGGAGTCCGGCGCGCGGGTCGATTAACGCGCTGTTGCGCCGGCGTTTACCGCTGGCGCCGACAGTCATTGCATCAACATATCCAGATCAGGGCATTCATTCATGTCGTCGAACACCTTGCACGATCCGCGCCGTTACGGCGACGGGCAACATCCATTGCTGAGCATGACTGCTGCCGGGCGGCCCGCTGCGCTGCGCGATGCATTGGCGCGCCGCGCCGATAAAGAGATCCGTGCGGCGCTGCGCGCAGCACCGTCGCAGGCGGCTTATGCGGCACTGTGGAACGAGGTCTGTGAACTCGCCCATTATCCCGCGGGTGAACACGAGGGCGCACTGGCGGCGCGCGTGTTCGCACTGCCGCTGGTGATCGTCGCCGGCAGCCGCCGGCCGCTGCATCTCGCCGGTGTGCTGCCGGATATTGCTGCGGTGAGCGAACTGTTTGCGCAAAAGGGCGTGCTCGGCAAGACGCAGAATTTCGGTCTCGGCAATGCGCTGTGCGCGCTGGCCACACTCGAATCGGTGACGCCGTCGGAGGTCCATGCATGGACCGTCGCGCTCGGCGCCGCGCGGCGCGAATTGCCGCCGGCGCCGATCACCATGGACGCACCGGGCGAGGAAGTGCATCTGCGCTTTCTGGTCGGGGCCGGCATTGCGCCGGCATTCGAGCCGGCATTCGTCGAGACCGCGTCCAACATCGGCATGTGGGGGATGGCGTTGACGCAGCTGTTGACGAAGCAGCTCGCCGCCGCCGGCGCCGAAGTGCTGCCGATGGCAAGGCCGCCGCTGGATTTGTTGCGCGCGGCGCATGCCGGCCGCAGCGCCCAGCTGGAGACGGCGTGCAATTTGTTCGCCAGCAACGCGGTGCGCCGGTTTCGCCTCGCCAGCGGCGACCCGGTGGCGATCATCAGCACGCATGACAGCGCGGAGCTTCGATTGACGCTGAGCCAGCCCTTCGACGAAACAATGGTCGAGGGTTTCCGCTGGCCGCTGCACCCGCTCGACGATCTGCCGGCGATTATCGGCTCGATCAGCGCATTGCTCGCAGACTGCCATGTCGGTCGCGTCGAGGTCGCGCCGCGGGTGCTGCCCGACTGCAATACGCACGGCCAGATCTGGTTTCCGGCGCTGCGCGAGTGGCCGGCATTCGGCGCGCACTGACCGCGCGGGGCGGGCGCTGTTGTTTTAACGCACACCGGGCCGGCGACAATCGTTGAAAATTAACCGAATCTAAACGTTACGCGCCGCTGCGGGGGGTAAAATCGCGGCCAGTTTTCGGGGGCGTGGTGTTTGATGATTGCGGTTCGTATTTTATTGCGCGGTGCCTGTGTGCTGCTGTTGTCCGGCTGCGGCTATGCCTGCGCGGCCGACGGCGCCTTTGAGTCCGAGAACTGGACTGCGCGCTACCAGACCACCTACATCTGGCAGAAGAAACCGGGCTTCGACGCCGCCTACAGCGGCCAGAACAGTCTGCTCGCCACGCCGGAGAAAAGTTATACGTTTACGGCGACCGCCTATCTGGGATTCCGCCCTTGGAACGGCGGCGAACTGTACTTCAATCCGGAACTCACGCAGGGCGCGCCGCTCTCGAATCTGTCGGGGCTCGCCGGCTTTACCAATGGTGAATTGACCAAGGTGTCCGGAACGGAACCGAAGGTTTATCGCCAGCGCGCGTTTCTGCGCCAGACCTGGAATCTCGGCGGCGGCAGCGAAACCGTCGAGGCCGATTTGAATCAGATGGCGGGTCTAGTCGACCGCAACCGTTTCGTGCTGACCGCCGGCAATTTTTCCACGTTGGATGTTTTCGACGACAACATCTATGCCAAGGATCCGCGCACCCAGTTCATGAACTGGGGCAATTGGGCGTATGCCGCATACGATTATGCGGCCGATGCGCGCGGTTACGGCTGGGGGGCGGCGGGCGAGTGGTACCGCGGCGACTGGGTTTACCGCTTTGGCCGCATGACGGGGCCGCGCGAACCGAACGGCCTGCCGATCGATTACCAGATCGGCAGGCATTACGGCGACCAGTTCGAAATCGAACACGCGCATCAATTGGGCGGACTGCCGGGCAAGGTCAGGCTGCTGGCATGGCGTAACCGGGCGAACCTTGCCAGCTATCAGGATGCGCTGGCCTACGGCCTCGCCAATCCCGGCGATCCGAATCATCAGTGGATCCTGAAGGTGCGCAGCGGCGAGAAGATCAAAATCGGTTATGGCGTGAACGTCGAACAGGCGCTGAGCAGCAATCTCGGTGCCTTTTTGCGTGCCATGAATTCCGACGGTCGCACCGAAACCTATGCCTTTACCGAAGCGGATGCGTCGCTGTCGGTCGGCCTGTCGCTCAAAGGCGGCGCGTGGCAGCGCGGCAACGACACCGTCGGCGTGGCTTTGCTGCGCAATATGCTGGGCCCCGAGCGTCGCAGCTATCTGGCGGCCGGCGGGATTTCCTTTTTTATCGGCGACGGCGCGTTGAACTACAGGCCCGAAGATATCGTCGAGGCCTACTACAGCTGGAATGCGTGGAAGAACGTCTATCTGACCGCCGACTTCCAGCGCGTCAACAATCCCGCCTACAACGCCGATCGCGGACCGGTCAATTTCGCCGGCGTGCGCTTCCACGCCGAGTTCTAGCCGCATCGGTTGTGTTATGGTGAAGCGGCCATGGCCGAACCCGATTATCAGCTGCTGACACCCGATCTCGTGCTCGATGCAATTGAGACCTGCGGCGTGCGTTGCGATGGTCGTCAGTATGCATTGAACAGCTACGAGAACCGCGTTTATCAGGTGTGGCTCGATGACGGCAGCCAGCGCGTGGCCAAGTTTTACCGCCCGCAGCGCTGGACCGACGCGGCGATTCTCGAGGAACACGCCTATTCGCAGGAACTGGCAGCGCGCGAAATTCCGGTGGTGGCGCCGCTGCTGCTCAACGGCAGGACGCTGCATGAGCACGGCGGATTTCGCTTTGCGCTGTTTCCGAAGCAGGGCGGGCGTGCGCCCGAACTCGACCGCCCGGACGTGCTGCAGTGGATCGGCCGTTTCATGGGACGCATTCATGCGGTCGGTGCCACCAGAAAATTCCGCGAGCGGCCGCGCATCGACATTGCCGGTTTCGGCGAGGCGCCGTCGAAATTCGTGCTCGACAATGGCTTCGTGCCGGATGACATCAAACCGGCTTACGCGGCGATTGTGCGCGATGCGCTGGCCGGTGTGCGCGCCTGTTACAAAGCGGCGGGCAGCCTCAAGGACATCCGGCTGCACGGCGACTGTCACGCCGGCAATGTGTTATGGACAGACGGCGGTCCGCATTTCGTTGATTTCGACGACTGCCGCAGCGGCCCCGCCGTGCAGGATCTGTGGATGCTGTTGTCGGGCGATCGCGAGGCGATGACGCTGCAACTCGCCGACGTGATGCGCGGCTACCGCGAGTTTCACGATTGTGACCGCCGCGAACTGCGCTTGATTGAGGCCTTGCGCACGTTGCGCATGATTCACTATGCAGGCTGGCTCGCCCAGCGCTGGAGCGACCCTGCGTTTCCGGTGAGTTTTCCGTGGTTCAACACCCAGCGCTACTGGCAGGACCAGATCCTTGCCTTGCGCGAGCAGTGCGCTGCGATGGACGAGCCGGCGCTGGAATTGCCGGACTACTGAGCGCGTTATATAGCCTGTAGGACGCTTAGCCCCGATTAGATTGAAACTGCAGTCAATCACATTCTGGTTTTGGCAACTTACCGTCTGGTTTGTGCAGCCTGACCGCCGTTATTGGTGATGTTTCACGCGTCACGTCCTTAATGCAGGGGTGTGCTCAATGGTAACGTGAAGTTGTTGCGCCTTGTAACCAGTAGGTCGTTTGTTCAATCCAGATAGGTGGCACCAATTGTTTCAAGCGATTAGATAATTATCAACTGGTCCGCTAACCCTGCTCATCGCACGCCCATCAAATTGGAGTATGAAATGGCGAGCATCGGGGAGCGTCCAAGTGGCAAGTGCAATTACGGTGCCAGAGCATCTTCCCTGCCGCCAATTTCTTTCTGCAACAGCAAACCCGCGCTGCTCCGCAATTACGCGATACTTCGCTGACGCGGTGCGCAGATCATGAACGTCGCCGCGATCACGTTCTGCCGCTATCGCCTTGGATCCGCCAGCTGGCAAGCCAAACCGATTCCTCAGATACGGTGGCTGGCCTTCAAGCAGGTGGTTGCAAGATTAGATGAAGTGTTGATCGGATAGCGGCCGGCTAACCTTGGCAATCGCCAACTGCAAGAGTTTGCGTTGACCGTCAGCAACAGGCGCGGACGACATCCTAATTGAACAATGCCATGATGCGCTTATCCAGCACGCCATTACCAGCTGCGCGCCATTGTTCGAAATATGAATTTGTCTCTGTCATCATTTCCAGTGCAGCAAAATCCACTGCCGCCCGCTTGAGCGCGTCTTCGATCAATCGCATGGCATGCTCGGACAACAAATGTACCATCAGTGCGCAGTCGATTGCGGGAATAGCATCCGCAACCAGCGCCGCATGCGACAACGCGAAAATTTCGTCGCGCCATTGTTGTGTCGTAATGTACCCCCCCCCGTCGTGATATTGCATTGACGAGTGCTGCGCGCTCGGCCTCCGAAAAATTCGGGAAGTAGGCTGCCGCAACTCGCCTGCGAACTAGGCACGCGCAAGCGATCATTTCGTCGAGATTGGTCCGCGTCATTGATGTGGCATGTCTGCGATAGCGCGTCACCACTCTGTCAAGGTTTTCCAGTCGCAGTCCGTTCAACATTGCGTCAACCCACAATGCGTAATCTGCTGCGGCGCCTGCGTCGACAGAATACGCAATAATGCCGTCGCGCAGCGGCTGGACTTTCATGCAGACCGCGGGGTGGGCAAGGGATGCGTTGAAAAGCAGGGCTGACCGTATCTCGGAGTCGCAGGCGAAAAATGTTTTTACGCCATTCAAATCGCCGAAATTCTCTATAGCGCCACCGACGATGTCGGGTCCGCCAGCCGTCTCGAGCCGTTCGACCTGCGCCTCGAATCGCCCCTTGACCGCAATATCATCCTGGTCAAGCAAGGCGACGTATCGGCCGCGCAATAGCGATACGCCACGCCGACGCGTCTCGACAACTCCGAGGTTTTTCGCATTGCGCGATAGTCGGATGGCCGAATGATGGATGGACTCGACGATCTTAACAGTTTCATCTGTAGATCCATCATCGACAACTATAATTTCGAGGTCCGCAAAACCATTATCCAACACGGATTCGATCGCCTCCCGCACGTAGCGGGCTCCGTTGTAGGTCGGAACAAAAATAGACAGCAGTGGTGGCAATGTCATGGGCTGCAGCGTTGAATCTGACCGTCTAAACGGTCACTGTTGTGCGTTCGCACGTGGTGCCAGCGCACACCAACGTTGCGGGCCGGTTCCAGAGTCATCATCACACAGCATACACGCTACTCGATAGTGGTTTTTATAATACATGAACTCTGATTCTCCGTCCTGAAACCGCGCCATCATTGCCACCCGCACGCCAACCTGTTTGCAGATGGGGGTGATACTGGCCAGACTTCCGCAGCGAGTACAGTCTGTGTTAAAGCGCACCCTCACCATATTGCCTGCGTCCATCATAGTCTCTATACGTTCAGTTCATTGGGCGTCGCTGCGCGCAGACGAACCCTCGCTAATGTCGCTTGCGACACCTGCGAAAGCGACAAAATACACTGCAATGTTATGGCGGCTAAGTTTGCCCACCTAACATGCAGTGGAAAATCATCGAACCGGGCAAGGTGAAGGATTGGCAGGGCCGGCAGGGTTGTCAAGAAAACAGTAGAAAATCCATAACTCCTGTCCCTCGATCGGCGCAATCAATTTATGCCCTTCGCTCCGCGCACTACTGACGCGGGCGTCGGCCGTAACAAACCTGGCAGGACGGCTCACATCACCTTTCGTTTCGGAAGGAAAATTCCCCGCAGCGCCTTAGCCGCTCTTTCTAGGGAGCCTAAATGTTAGGCAGAGCACTTGCTATTGTCTCTGCTTGGGACGCATGCCGCCTATTTGGTACCGCAGACTGCCGCCCTAATCCGCGCGCCGTTTCAAATCCGCTGCGATGCGCGCGGCCACCCCGGACGCGCCAAGCTGGAACGCCTCCACAAGGAGATTTGCGTTCTGCAAGACGGTCTCGAAACTATCAAAAGCATATTTCTCCTCTAGCGGGACCAGCGTAACCCCCGTTTTCCGATGGGCGGGCACATACGCGAACGAATTCCCATAGGCGATAGGCTCTCCTGCCGAACGCGCAAGCCTCACGGCGGTCGTAAAGCCCGGCGTGAACTTTTTCTCGCTCTCAACCCAATTAATCACCGGAATCACCATGCCAAGATCGAGCACGGCCTCGTCGGCGTCTGCTATGCCTGCGAGGTTGGCGACGAACTTGGTCGCCGAAGTCCGGCTGGCCGCTGCCACGCGTACTTCGTAGCCGGTCCGCTCCAATGCTTGCTTGACCTGATCCGCGTACGAGTCATGGAGGTCAAAGCCGAGGGCCTTGATCTTCGCGCTGACTTCCCGCGAATACGGCTGGGTCTTATCCGTGCCCGAAGCAACCATAGCCCCGATCGCGCCAAAGGCCAGCGCAGCGCCGGTATTGACACCCACCCCTGCGACGAGGATGCCACCCATGCGCTCGACGATCAATGCGGGTGTCGAAGATTTCAGAAGAACGATCTTCTTGATGTCAGCATTGGCGGTCGCGTCAAATGCCATAACTCCATTCACCGGGCCAGGCTGCGCCGATGCAAGGGGCGCAATGCAGAGAAGCAGCAACGAGCCAAAACAAACCACCAGCGCCTTAACTAATCGCGCCGCGTGGCTCATTACATGCCGTGTGTTTTTCAAATCCATAGCCAGGTGGGGGGGCGAAAAATAGACCGCTCTACGCCGATGAGATGATTTCTCCAACGGCTGCGATTAGTCTACCCTCGAGCGGCAGCTTTTGAAGAACGTGGCCGTCCGGAGCGGGCCGTTAGCGGTAATTCGCCCTGAACAAGCGTTCCGGTCTCAGGCGAGGACCGTACGCACGTATTCGGCAATCGCCATCGACGAGGTCAGCCCCGGCGATTCGATGCCGTAGAGATTGACCAGATTCGGCACGCCGTGATCTTGCGGTCCGTGAATGACGAAATCGACCGCTTCCTTGCCATGACCGGTGATGCGCGGTCGCATGCCGGTGTAGCCGGGTTGCAGCGTGCCGTCCTTGAGGCCGGGGAAGTAGCGGCGGATTGCCTCGTAGAACAGCGGTTCGCGCGCTTCGTCGAATTTGTAATCGAGCGAATCGCGCCATGAAAAATCGGGACCGAATTTGCAGCGGCCGCCGAGATCGATGGTGACGTGCACGCCCAGCCAGTCCTGACGCGCCACCGGGTAGACGAGCCGGTTGAATGGCGCCTTGCCGGTGAGCGTGTAGTAATGGCCGATGGCGTAGTAGCTCTGTGGAATCGTGCTTGCCGGAATTCCCGCGATCGACCGTGCCACCGCCGGCGCGCCGTGCCCGGCCGAATTGATCACCGTGCGGCAGGCGAGCTGCATCGGCTCCGCGCCGCCGATGTCGAGCACAATGCCGTCATCGCCGATCCGGCCGCCGTTGACCGGGCTGTTCAGCACCAGCGTGGCGCCGGCGTTTTCGGCGTCGCCGAGGTAAGCGAGCATCAGGCCGTGACTGTCGATCACGCCGGTCGAGGGCGACAGAAAGCCGGCTACCGCGATTACTGCCGGTTCGAGCGCATTGACTTCTTCACGGCTCAGCAGGCGCAGGTCATCGACGCCGTTGAGTTCGGCCTGCTTTTTGTATTTGTGCAGGCCGTCGAGCTGATGCTCGTCGCAGGCGACGACCACTTTGCCGATGCGTTTGTGATTGATGCCGCGCTCGGCGCAATATTCGTAGAGCATTTTGCGCCCGGCGACGCAGAAACGTGCCTTGAGCGATCCCGTCGGATAATAGATGCCGGCGTGCATGACTTCGGAGTTGCGCGCGCTGGTGTGTGTGCCGAAGGCGTTTTCCGCCTCCAAAATGATGACTTCGCGTCCGGCCAGCGCGAGTTCGCGCGCAATGGCGAGGCCGACGACGCCGGCGCCGATGACGGCGCAATCGATGTGTTCCATGCTCAGATTCGTGGCGTGCGGGATTGAATGAAAGTCATGCGGCCGGGCAGCGTCTGCAGATGCTTCAATTCGAAATCAAGTCTGGCCCAATAGTATCATCGCGTTGCCGCTTTTTCGAAGTGCCGCGATGACCGCAGACTGGAATCCCGATTTCGCAGAACATGTGCCGGCGTTCGCGCCGCTGCGCGCGCTGGCGCGGGCGTTGCCGCGCGATGCGTGGCCGGATTGCGCCGCGCTGAACGCGCTCGCCGAAAGTGCAGTCACGCGGCCGCTCAATGCCGGCGGCCTGCCGGTGCGTTTCGTGCCGCAGTCGCTGCGGCAGGTGGCGTTCGAGGATAAATACGAGCCGCGGATTTTTTTGCGCGGCGAAATCCAGATGCGCGAGCAAAACTGGCACGATCTTTTCAATGCGCTGGTGTGGCTGGTGTTTCCGCGCGCCAAGGCGGCCCTGAATGCGTGCCACTTTGAAGCGCTGCGCACCCAGCACGCGGCCGGGCAGGCCAATCGCGGGCCGCGCCAGGATGCGCTGACGCTGTTCGACGAAGGCGGCATCATCGTCCCCGTGGCGCAGCCAGCGCTCGGCCAACTGCTGCGCGAGCACGCATGGAAGGACTTGTTCTGGCATCGCCGCGCCGAACTGGGGGGCAGCATGGGCTTTCACCTGTTCGGTCATGCCGTCTGCGAAAAGATGCTGCAGCCGTACACGGGTTTGACCGCGCGCGGCGTGATTTGCGCGGTCACGCCGGATTTTTTCGCGCAGGATCCGCTGCGGCAGTTCGCACAGCTCGACGCGCAGCTGGCGGCGTTGTTGACTGCGCCGGAAAGTTTTTGTTCGACGGCGGAACTCGCCGCGGTGCCGCTGCTGGGCGTGCCCGGCTGGTGCGGGGGCAACGCGCGCGAAGATTACTACGACGACAGGGGTTATTTCAGGCCGCGGAGGACGGATCGCCGCTGACGGTGGTACGGTTGCGGCCGGATTTTTTGCTGTGATACAGCGCCTGATCGGCGCGATTCATGAGAACGGCAAGGTCTTCGGAATGCTCGGGATAGCAGGCGATGCCGAGGCTGACCGTGGTCGCCACCTGCTTGCCCTGGGTGTCGAGCGGGGTGGTCGCGATGATCTTGCGGATGCGCTCGGCCACCTCGAAGGCGCCGTCGGATTTGGTCTGCGGCAGCAGCGCGATGAACTCGTCGCCGCCGTAGCGCGCAAAGACATCGGTTTCGCGCAGGCACTGCTGCACGCAGTTGACGGTCAGCTTGAGCAGACGGTTGCCGGCCTCGTGGCCGTAGGTGTCGTTGACCGCCTTCAGATTGTCCGAATCGACCATCACAATGCTGTAGGGATGCCGGTAGCGCAACGACTGCTTGTGCGCGCGGTTGGCGATCGCAGTAAAGGCGCGCACATTGTAGATGCCGGTCAGTTCGTCGGTCTCGGAAATGATCTTGATGCGCGACATCGCGCTGCGGATGTCGGCCGACAGCATGGTCGTGATGTAGGCGACCAGCAGCATCGGCGAGAGCTGCGACATGAAGTCGCCCGCGTTGTAGAGCCAGAACAGCGAGTCGTCGGTCGAGGAGTAGCCGAGGAACACGTAACAGGCGACGACCAGCGCCATTTCCAGCATGGTGATCAGCCGGCCCAGCGTCAGCGCACTGGTGACGATCGTCAGCAGATAGAGATTGACCAGCGGACTTTCGAGGCGCCCCGTGAAATAGAGTATCCACGTGATGAAGGCGAGCATGCCCCAGGTTTCGATCGCGATTTTCCAGCGCGATTCGCTGCGGTAAATGTTGAAATAGCGGAAGCCGATTACAAAGGCGGCGTAGACGATGATGCCGAGATAGATCGGGCCGGTGGTCTCGTCGTCGCGGCCCTGCACGATCTGGTAGAGCAGTACGAGAATGACGAGCAGCCACTCGATTTCTGCGATCGTGCGGGAAAATCCCCGCAGTTCGTCGGCTTCGAAGCCGACTGCTTCGACGTCGCCCTTGCCTAGAAACGGATAATCCAACAAAACTCCCGTGACGGAAATGTCATGTTCATGTGACGGATATTAACGCAACTGCGCGCGTCGCAGGTAGCGTCACCGCCGGCTCGGTGCGGTGCGCCTGTTATGATACGAAAAAATCCGCTGTGTCCGTCGCCGC
Source organism: uncultured beta proteobacterium (assembly GCA_903889565.1). Lineage (GTDB taxonomy): Bacteria > Pseudomonadota > Gammaproteobacteria > Burkholderiales > SG8-41 > PALSA-1004. The sequence goes on along the minus strand of CAISYC010000015.1, from coordinate 59,239 downwards.
TCTGCGGGGCGGACCCGGCGCACAGCCAACCCTGGGGGATCCGCATGAACAGCATAGACCCGTCGCCGGCGGCGATTGTCCACGACACACCGGTGCCGGCCCAGGCGTCCGGCGAATTCTGGGGCAGCGACGCCATTGCGGCGATGCTCCACGCGCTCGATATTCCCTACATCGCGCTGGTGCCCGGCTCGAGTTACCGCGGTTTGCATGACAGTATCGTGAATTACCTCGGCAACCGCGCGCCGCAGATGGTGCTGACGATCCACGAAGAGACCGCCATCGCGATCGCGCACGGCTATTACAAGATATCCGATCGCATGATGGCTTCGGCGCTGCACGCCAATATCGGCCTCCTGCGCGCGCCGATGTCGATCTACAACGCCTGGTGCGACCGCGCGCCGATGCTGATTCTGGGCGCTACCGGGCCGTGGGATGCAACGCAGCGGCGGCCGTGGATCGACTGGATCCACACCAGTTCGGATCAGGGCGGACTCATACGCAACTTTACCAAGTGGGACAATCAGCCGGGTTCGCCGGCGGCGGCGATGGAAGCGCTGCTGCGGGCGACGCAGATTGCGCAGACCGCGCCGCGCGGTCCGGTCTACGTGAATCTCGAAGTCAAAATGCAGGAGCAAAAACTGGCCGCGATGCCGGCGATGCCCGAGACGGCAAGGTATCCGGTGCCGCCGATGGTGCGGCCGGCGCCCGAACTGGTGAGCGCAGCGGCGACGCTGCTGTCGCAGGCGAAAAATCCGCTGATCCTTGCCGGCCGCGCCTCACGCGGCATCACCGGCTGGCGGCAGCGCATCGCGCTGGCGGAGAAACTCGAAGCGCCGGTGCTGTCCAGTATCAAACTCGCGGCGGCCTTTCCGACCACGCATCGCCTGCATCCGATTCCGCCGTTCCAGGCCTTGCCGAAAAGCGCCGGTGAACTGATCAAATCGGCGGATGTGATTCTGGCGCTCGACTGGCTTGATCTCGCCGGCACCCTGCAGCAGGCCTGTGGCGGCGCCGCGGTGACGGCGAAAGTCATCCACGTTTCCTGCGACGCGCACAGCCATCGCGGCTGGAGCGCCGATTACCAGGGCCTGCCGCCGGCGGATGTCTACATGCTGTGCGAAACCGATGCTGCGGTGCCGCTGCTGCTTGATGCCTGCACCGCGAGGAAGAGCAGCGTAGCGCTGCCTGCGCGCGTCACGCTGCCGCCGCTACCCGATGCGGTCGCGCTGCGCACGGTCGCCGCTGCGCTGGCAGAGGCGACGCGCGGCGTCGATGTCAGCTACACGCGCCTGCCGCTCGGATGGAACGGCGGCTATACGCAGTTTGTCGATCCCTTGTCCTACATTGGCCACGACGGCGGCGCCGGCGTCGGTTCCGGTCCCGGCATGACCATCGGCGCCGCTCTTGCGCTAAAGGGTAGCAGCCGCGTGCCGATCGGACTCATGGGCGACGGCGATTTTCTGATGGGCAATACTGCGCTGTGGACCGCCGCGCATTACAAGATTCCCTGCCTGATGATCGTCTGCAACAATCGTTCGTTCTATAACGACGAGCGCCATCAGGGCCGCATGGCAATCAACCGCGGGCGTCCCGAGGAAAACCGCTGGATCGGTTTGCGCATCGGCGACCCTGATGTTGATCTCGCGGCGATGGCGCGCGCACAGGGCGCGCTGGCGATCGGTCCGGTCGAGAAGGTCGCCGACCTGCTGCCGGCGTTCAGGCAGGGCATCGCCGCAGTGCAGGCAGGGCAGGTGTGCGTAATCGATGCGCGGGTCTTGCCCGGTTACGACGACCGGGGCTGATAACCCCTGAATAAGCTGCTGCTCGTTCGAATTGCTTCGTTGCGTGCTCGCCGCATTTCAGATTCGGCCTCGCCTGACTGACGTTATGTCCCGGCTTTCGCTGCGCGGCTCCTCGCATTTCGATCTGCTCGCTACGCTTCTTCAGGGATTGCCGGGTGAGATGATGAAATTGTTCAAAGCAACATTCTGCGTCCTGTCGTGTCTTGTAATTGCCACGGAATGCGCCTGCGCACAGGAATGGAAACCGCAACGTAACGTGGATATCGTGGTTAATTCCGGCGCCGGCGGCACTGCCGACCGGCAGGCGCGCGTGGCGCAGAAATTCCTGCAGTCGGTGCCGGGCATTCCGAGTGTGAGCGTGACCAACCGCGCCGGCGGCGGCGGCCTGCTTGCGCTCAGTTTCATGACCCAACATCCCGGCGATCCGCATTATCTGAGCATCCTGTCCACCGGCATTCTGACCAACCAGATCACGGGCTTGAGCCAAATTCGTTATCAGGACCTGACGCCGCTGAACATTCTGATGCGCGAATACGTGGTGGCCTGGGTGCGAAACGAATCGCAGATTGCCTCCGCCCGCGATCTGGTGGCGCGTATCAGGCGCGACCCGGCGTCGGTGGTGTTTGCGTTTTCAACTTCGCGTGGCAACCAGAACCATGTCGTCATTGGCATGATCGCGCGCGCCGCCGGCGTCGATCCGAAGGCGCTGAAGACCGTGATCTTTCCGTCGGGCGGGCAGGGCATGACCGCAGCGCTGGGCGGCCATGTCGATGTCTGGGTCGGCACCGCCGGCGGCGCCATGCCTTACATGGCCAACGCCAGTATCCGGGTCCTCGGCATCAGCGGGCCGCAGCGGCAGGCGGGCAGGATGGCCGCGGTGCCGACATTTCGCGAGCAGGGCATCGAGGCGACTTATTTCGCGTGGCGCGGCTTTCTGGCGCCCCATGGCATCAGTGCCGCGCAGATTGCGTTCTGGGATCAGGTGTTCGCCAAGGTCGCGCAAAGCGACGAGTGGAAGAAGGAACTCGAGGACAATGCCTGGGCCGAGGGCTTTCTCAACAGCGCCGACACGCGCAAGCATCTGGACGCGGAATACGAACTCTTGAGCCGGATGCTGGTCGATCTCGGCGTCGTCTCGCGCTAGCGCGGCGGCGCGTGTTTACTGGCTCAACTGCGGATCCTTCAGGCTGCCGCCGAGGTTGAGCGAACCCCTGGCGATGGTCACCGATTGCGAGCCGAGCACGAGGTTCAGGCGTCCCGACAGTTCGCCGCCGGGTCCGATATCGACTGCCGCGGTGCCGTTCATCGGTCCCGAACTCAGTTTCAGATTGCGCAGCGCGATGCGGCCGCCGGCGGCCTGTGCCTCGCCGGTGATTTCGGTATAGGGCGTGCGTCCGCCGCGCTGCGCGCTGCGGCTCGGGGACTGGATCGCGCGCACGAGGTCGATGTTGTTGAGCGCGCCCCGGGCGGCGGTCAGCGTTGAATTCATGCTCGGCGCGTTGAACAATTCATCCAGCGTCTCGCCCTGGGTGGAGAATTTGCCCTCGAGGTCGAGCGTGCCGCTGGCCTGGAATTCGCGCGTGAACGCGGGCAGCAGCTGGCCGATGTCGCCGCCCTTGTAGGACAGATCGCCCTGGGCGCGGAACTTGTCGCCCCAGCTCAGCGTGAAACTGGTGTTGAGCGAGCCGTCGGCGACACGCGCCTCAACGTTGGAGAACGCCGCCTGATGCTGATCGATCACCGCGGTGCCGGAGAGGAAGGCATATTCGAGCGCGGGGCCGAGCGCCGGGGCAAAGCCCTTGCCGGTGAAATTGACGCGTATGCCGCCGGCATCCTTGAGCGGCAGAATGTCCAGCGTCAGTTTCGAATGCTGGATCTGCGCCTTCTGAAAAGCGCCGTTCGGCGCCAGCGTGACGGCGCCTTCGAACGGCGGCAGTTCAACGCCGCCGACGGTGGTTTTGACGCCGCTAAACCGGATCACGCCGAAATTGATCTGTGTGTCGGCGCTGCGCGGCTTGCCGAACGCGGCAAGCCGCGGCAGCGCAACGGGATCTATTTTCACGTTGGTCAGATTGGCCTCATCGAAATCCTTGTGCTCTTCGAGCAGCGACGACCACGCCACCGGCACGGTTGCCGTTTCGATGGTGATTTCCTGCGCGCGTCCGATCGTGATGCGATCGACGCGGATCTGCGGCGAAGGCAGCAGCATGAAGCGGAAGCTGGCGATGCTGACCTGTTCCTGCAGGCGGTCCGATAACAGCATTTCCGCGCGCGTGCGCAGCCCCGACAAGGGCAGCACCTGCAGCGCGGCGATGCCGCAGCCGACGATCACGACGAGGCCGATCAGCGCGACGCGGCCCCATTTCGTGCGCTTGCGCGCTGCGGCAACCGTGATGCCCTTGGCGGCGGCCTTGTCGTGCTCAAGCGCGCGCTGCGCGGCGGTGGCCTCGGCGCGCTGTTGCGCTTCCTGGCGCGCGCGCAGATCGGCATCGCGTTCGGCCTGTTCGCGCGCGCGCAGCTCGGCCGCAACCTTGGTCGCAATCTCCTGTTCGGCACGCTGGCGCGCCTGGTGTTCCTGCATGACGCGCGCAACCGCCTCCTGCTTGGCGCGGTCCTCGGCCGCGGCGCGCGCCTGTTTTTCCAGTATCGCTTTTTGCTCGGCGTGCACGCGCGCCATCATCTCGGCCTGCACCCGGGCCACCGCCTGTTCGTGCGCGAGGCGGGCGGCGTCGAGCATGCGCTGCGCTTCGGCGCGCGCCTTTTCAGCGTCACCGGTCTGCTTGTCGGCGGCTTCCTTGATCAGTTTTTCGGCGGTCGCGCTGGCGCTCAAGGCGGCCTTCGCCATGCGTTCGGCTTCTTCGCGCGCCTTGCGTTCGGATTCGAGCCGGCCTTCGATTTCGACCTGCGCCTTGCGCTCCGTTTCTTCGCGCGCGCGGCGTTCGATCTCGACTTTGGCCTCGGCTTCTTCGCGCGCCTTGCGTTCGGTTTCGACCCGCGCCTCGATTTCGGCGCGGGCAGCCGCTTCCGCGTTGGCGCGCGCTTCGGCGTCTTCGCGTGCTTTGCGTTCGGTTTCTGTCAGCGCCTTCGCTTCTTCATGCACGCTGCGCACCTTGGCCTCGGCCTCCTGGCGCGCGGCGGTTTCGGCGTTGGCGCGCGCTTCGGCTTCTTCACGCGCTCGGCGCTCGGACTCGCTGCGTTGCAGCGCTTCCTCGCGCGCCGATTTCGCCGCCGCCTCGTAGGCGGCCTTTTCGGCGGCGGCCTTTGCTTCGGCCGCGGCTTGTGCCGCGCGCAGCTTTTCTTCGTAGGATTTCAGTTCGGCGGCGGCGCGCGCTTCGGCTTCTTCGCGTGCACGGCGTTCGGCGGCAGCGCGCGCCTCGGCTTCTTCGCGGGCATGGCGCTCGGTTTCTTCGCGCGCGTTCGCCTCGTCGCGGGTTTTACGGATGTTTTCCTCAAGCGCGCGCAGTTCCGCCCGCGCCTTCGCCTCGGCTTCCTCTCGCGCGATCTGCAGTTCGGTTTCGCGCTGCAGCTTGTCGGCTTCCTCGCGCGCGCGGCGGGCGATTTCCTCCTGTGCGCGCGCCTCGGCGGCGGCGCGAGCGTCGGCTTCGGCTTTGGCTTTCGCCTGCGCCTCGGCGAGCGCGCGTTCGGCCGCCTGCGCCTTGGCCAGCGCTTCGGCGCGCGCCGCCTCGGCGGCGCGCGCGATCGCATCCATTTCGGCCTTCGCCTGGTCGCCGGCCTGTTCCTGTGCGCGGGCCTCGGCTTCGGCGCGGGCGCTCGCCTCGGCGCGAGCGCGGGCTTCGGCGTCGGCCTTGGCCTGTGCCGCAGCTTCGGCCATTGCCTTGGCTTCGACGATCGCCTGTTCGGCGGCGCGCGCGCGTTCCTCGGCTTCGGCGCGAAGCGCGGCTTCGCGGACGGCTTTTTCATTCGCTTCGGCTTCGGCGCGGGCGCGCGCCGCGGCTTCCGATTTTGCGCGCGCCTCGGCATCCTTCAGCGCCTGCTCCATTGCGCGCATCTTCGCTTCGATGGCGACGCGCGCGCGCGCTTCGGCGGCGGCGTGCGCGCGTGCTTCGGCCTCGGCCCTCGCGCGTGCTTCGGCTTCGATGCGTGCACCGGCCTCGGCCTTGGCTTTGACTTCTGCTTCGATGCGCGCGCGTGTCTCGGCAGCCGCGCGGGCCTGCGCCTCGGCGTCGGCTTTGGCTTTGGCCAGCATGGCGGCACGCATGCGCGCTTCCGCTTCGGCTTTGGCTTTCGCCTCGGTGGCGACCTTCGCTTCCTGCTGCGCCTTGGCCCCGGCTTGCGCGGCGGCGCGTGCGGCTTCCTCGGCTTTCAGTTTGGCGGCCGCTTCCTCGCGGGCCTTGCCCTCGGCTGCGGCGAGTTCGCGCGCCTGCGCAGCCTGGCGCGCCTTCGCGTCGGCGGCGGCGCGCGCGGAGGCCTCGGCCTGCAATCGGGCGGCGGCTTCCGATTTGGCGCGCTCTTCGGCTTCCTGATTGAGTTTCGCGACTTTCACCGGCGAGGTGAAATCGAGATCAAACTCCTCGCTCTCGGTGGCCGATGCAGCCTGCTCGGCGACCAGCTTGATGTAGCCGTCGGCCAGCAGTTTATCGACAGCGTCGCTGAGTGCCGCGTCGGCAAGCCCGCAGCGCCCCGGCAGTTCCGATGCCGGCGTCTTGCCATCGACGGCCAGAAACAACAGGCCGAGTTCCCGCGTCAGGCGGATGGTTTTGTTCTTGACCTCAAGAATGCCCTTGGCAGTCTTGGCATAAATCGAATGTGGTTGCATGAGCGGGGAATGTGGGCGTGGGGGGCGGTGGATGAATGCAATGTGCCGTCGCAGCGATTAACGGTAAGTCCTTGTTCGAACGGTACTACGTTTAACCACGAAGGTTAACGGCAGCAATTCACACTATCCTGATATTTGGCTGGCATAGCCAAATGGACCATGTTCGCCTATTGCCGGTGCAGAGTCATTATAGTTTAATACCGCCTTCATTCGGAGGGCGGCAATTGTCTCTGGCCAGCGTGAAAACGACCGATCGCCGCAACGACTACGACGTCACCAATTCGGTCCGCACGACCGATGTTGCTTCGGTGGCCGGCGAAATCCGCGGCATCTATGCCGACCTCTACCGCAAATCCGGCGCCGGACGCCTGCAACAGGCGTTCGACGATTTCGAGGCGCTCTATAGCGGTGAATTCCCGGGCTACCGCGCTTGCGACACCGGTTATCACGATATTCAGCATGTGCTCGACGTCACGCTTGCGATGGCGCGCCTGCTCGACGGCTACAAACGGGTCGGCCGCGAACCGCTCGATGAACGCACCTTCCGGCTCGGCGTGGTGCTGGCGTTGTACCACGACGCCGGCTACATCCGCCGCCGCACCGACAGCCGCCATCATAACGGCGCCGAATACACGCTGACCCACGTCAGCCGCAGCGCGCGCTTTCTGCGCAGCTACCTGCCGTTGATCGGCATGGGCGACATGGCCGATCTGGCCTCGCGGCTGGTGCATTTCACCGGCTATGAAACCCCGGTCGAAAAAATCCGCACCGAACAGCCGATACATCGCGTGGTCGGCAACCTGCTCGGATCCGCCGACATCATCGCGCAGATGGCCGACCGCTGTTATCTCGAGAAATGCTACGACCGGCTGTTTCCGGAGTTCATGCTCGGCGGGGTGGCGCGGCGCAAGACCAGCGAGGGCGAACTGGTGATTTTCGAATCGGCCGCCGATTTGATCGCGAAGACGCCGGGTTTCTACAAAAGCGCGGCGAAACGGCTCGACGAAGCGCTGCAGGGCGCCTATCGCTATGCCGAATCGCATTTCGGCGGCTCTAACCCCTATATCGCCGAGGTCGAAAAAAATATCCGCTACGCGCGGGTGCTGTCCGAAAGCGGCGCATTTTCGATTCTGCGCCGGCGCCCGCCCAAGGACGCCGCCGGCGCGCGCCAGTTTCCGCTGATCTGAACCGCGCGCGGCCTGCCGCGGTCAGCCGACCGTCAGCAGAATTTTTCCGATGTGCGTGCTGGATTCCATCAGCGCATGCGCCTTCGCCGCCTCAGCCAGCGGGAAAACGGCGTTGACCATGGGTTTGATTCTGCCGGCGGCAATCAGCGGCCACACCTGCGCTTCGAGTTGTTTCGCGATTTCATTCTTGTAGGCCGGCGGGCGCGTGCGCAACGTCGAGCCGGTGTAGCTTAAACGCTTCAACATCACCGGCATCAGGTTGATCTCGACTTTGGAACCGGCGCCGAAAGCAAGCTGGATGATGCGGGCGTCATGATTGGCGGCCTTGAAATTCTTTTCGATATTGGCGCCGCCGACGATGTCGAGAATCACGTTGGCGCCGCCGGCCGCGCGCACGATCTCGACAAAATCCTCTTCCTTGTAGTCGATCACGCGGTCGGCGCCGAGGCTGCGCACGAAATCGCAGCGTGCCGCCGGGCTGTCGGTGGTGAACACCGTAGCACCGAAGGCTTTTGCCAGCTGAATCGCAGTGGCGCCGATGCCGCCGGCGCCGCCATGAACGAGAAAGGTTTCGCCGGCTTTGAGCGCCGCGCCCATGAACACATTGCTCCAGACGGTGAACAGCGTTTCGGGCAGGCTGCCCGCATCGCGCAGGCTGACGCCGGCGGGAACGGGCAGGCAGTGTTGCGCATCGACCGCGCAGTATTCCGCGTAGCCGCCGCCGTTGGTCAATGCCGTGATGTGGTCGCCGGTTTTCCAGCGCGTCACGCCTTCACCGAGCGCCACCACCTCGCCGGAGATTTCGAGACCGAGCAAATCCGAGGCGCCGGGTGGCGCCGGATACAAGCCCTTGCGCTGCATCATGTCAGGTCCGTTGACGCCGGCGGCGGCAACCTTGATCAGGACTTCGCCTGCTGTCGGCGCCGGCAACGCGCGCGTGGCGCTTTTCAGAACCTCGGGTTTGCCCGGCGCGCTGATTTCGATGCACTGCATTTGCTGCGGCAACGCTGAACTCATTACTGCTCCTGTGCTTGGATTGGATGGGCCGCCCGCCGCGCGAACGATTGTCGTTATCTGGCGAGGCCTGCGCGGACTTCGGCGGAGCGGTCCCAGAAATTCGGCATCATCGGAATCGAATAGCCGGAGACGAAGGGTTTGATCGCGCTGGTCGCCGGATCGTAAACATGCCGCGCGACCGCGCCGATATTGGCGCCGTAAATGTGGATGCTGATCGAAGGGCGGTCGGTGAGCGCGTTGGCGACTTCGTGCACATCGCCGACCGTCGGCGACACCCGATCGACCATGCCGGGACTCAACGTGCAGGATTCTTCGGCGCGCATCGGTTGTCCTTCGGCGCCCAGCGTGAAGCGGCGGCACAACTCGGCGCCGCGCAACATGCCGATCATGCCCCACACGCAATGGTCGTGCACCGGCGTTTTCTGGCCCGGACCCCAGACGAAGCTGACGACCGAAAAGCGCTCAAACGGATCGCAATAGAGCAGATACTGCTGGTAATACTGCGGATGCGGCGCAGTGCATTCGTCGGGCAGCCAGTCGTCGTGCGCGACCAGATCGCCGAGCAATTGGCCGCCGCGCTCGAATATGGCGGCTTCGCCGGCCGTTTGATCTTCGACGAGGCGGGTGAAAGCGGTGACGAACTGGCGGAAACGGGCGAGGTTTTTCATGCGGACTTTTTACGCGAACTACGCGCGATGGCGGTGGACTAAAGGAGTGACGATATACTAGCACGCGAAAGATTGAACTGACCAAGCTGCGCCCCGGTGCGGCGATTCTTCAAGGAGCATCCATATGCAGGTGAAACTGATCGGCGCCGCCGTATGCGCCATTGCAACAGCCGCGGCATTTGCCGCCGACAATTACCCCTCGAAAACGGTCCGCCTGGTAGTGCCGTTTTCACCCGGCGGCGGCAACGACATCTCGGCGCGCTTCGTCGCGCAGCGTCTGACCGAGGGCTTCAATCAATCAGCCGTTGTCGATAACCGCCCCGGCGCGGGCAGCACGCTCGGCACCGACATCGTCGCCAAGAGCACGCCCGACGGTTACACGCTGCTGGTCACGCACAACGCGATTGCAATCAACCAGACGCTGTATTCGAAGCTGCCCTATGACACGGTGCGCGATTTCGCGCAGGTCGCGATCATCGGCACCACCACCAACACGCTGGTGGTCAATCCGAACGTACCGGCGCGCAGCACCAAAGAGCTGATCGCGCTGGCGAAGGCGAAACCGGACGGCCTGAATTACGCCAGCACCGGCGCCGGTGGCACCTCGCATCTGGCGATGGAATATTTCCGCATCGAGACGGGGACGAAGATCGTGCACATTCCGTACAAGGGCACCGCTCCCGGATTGACCGACGTCGTCGGCGGCCAGGTGCAGTTGATGATCTCGGCACTGCCGGGTACCGTGCCCTTCATCAATTCCAAGCGCGTGATCGCGCTGGCCACCACGGGCAAGAAGCGCTCGGCCTTCCTGCCCGATCTGCCGACCCTTGCGGAATCCGGCGTGCCGGGCTACGAATTCGACACCTGGTACGGCCTGCATGCGCCGTCGAAAGTGTCGAAGGAGATCATCACCAGGCTCAACACCGAAATCACCAAGGCACTGCTGCGGCCCGAGGTCAGGGAGCAGCTGTTCCGGCAGGGCCTCGAAGCGCAGACCTCGACGCCCGAGGAGTTCAGCAGGTTCGTGCGCTCGGAAGTGGTGAAGATGGCGAAGATCATCAAGGAATCCGGCGCGAGGCCGGAGTAAACAACGCGTTGCCGTTCCGGATCGGCGCGACGGTGCGCAATCGCAACACCAACGGGAGGAAATCACATGTGTATAAAAAAGATTGTTGCGTCGCTGTCGTTTGTCGCCGTGTTCGCGGCGGGTTATTTGGCGGGGGGGCAGTATGGTTCGGGGGATGCCGGTGTTGCCTACGCGCAGAGTCCGGCGCGCGTATTTGAATTGCGCACCTATACCGCGCACGAAGGCAGGTTCGCCGACGTGGTGGCGCGTTTTCGCGACCACACCATGCGGATATTTGCCAAAAACGGCATGGCCAGCGTCGGCTACTTCACGCCGCAGGACGCGCCACTCGCCGGCAACACGCTTGTTTACATACTGGCCCATCCGAGCCGCGAGGCGGCGAAAAAAAACTGGGATGCATTCCGCAACGATCCGGAATGGCAGAAGGTGAAGGCTGATACCGAAGCCAACGGACCGATCGTCGACAAGGTGGTCTCCGTCTATATCGAGCCGACCAGTTTTTCGCCGTTGAAGTAACGGCTGTGATCGCCGGGGCGGCGTGAGCCTCAGTCGATCGCGGCTTCCCGTTCAAACGCGCCGTCGGCATCGATTTCGCGCAGCGCCGACAGTTCGCCGGCGGTCGGCAGCGCGGTCGGCGTTGCGCCGGCCGCATCAAATGCGAAACCGGTGCGTTCGATGATTTCTTCAAGGCGCGCGTCGGGATGCCATGACTCGAGCCGGAAGCGTCCTGTCGTGCGCTGAAACACCGCGCGCGGCGTGACGAGTGCGGCAAGATTGCCTGCTGCGGTGACGAAATCGAGTTTCTCCACCAGCGCGCGCGGACTGTGTTCGGTGCGCCAGGTGGCGACGCGCTGCGCGGTCGGCAACATCACCGCCGCGCCGCCGCCGCCGGGCAGACGCACCTTCGGCTTGTCGTGCGGTCCGATCGTCGAGACGTTGGTGCGGCCCTCGGCATCGATCTGCGCGCAGCCGAGATAGACCAGACCGATGCCGCCGCGTGCGCACAGGTCATAGAAATCCTGATTCGCAAAAATCCCCGCCGAACCGGCAACAATACCCGGATCGCTGCTCGAATGCGGAATCTTCACCGGTTGCGGTTCGACGCCGCCGGCGACGTTGATCCAGGTGAAATGGAAATCATAGGCGCGTTTGGCGAGCAAGCAGGCCAGCATCGGCAGCGTCGAATTGACGCCGCTGAAAGTCACTTCTCTCGCGCGGATCTGGCGCGCGAGGTTGATGACGATGTAGGAGAAGGGCGACCAGGTCATCGCGCCGCTCGTAATCCGCCTTCCCCCTTGAGGGGGAGGAATGAGGTGGGGGTGGTATGCCGTCCAGAAGAAACAAAAACGCTACCCCCCATCCCTGACTTCCCCCTCAAGGGTGGAAGGGGAAATGCAATTGCGATTTGAACGGTCGTGACTGCGGATAAATTCATCGCCTAGCTTCCGGTGCTTCGGCGAGATGGGCTGCGAGCGCATCGTCGCTGTCATTCAAATAGCGTTCAACCGCCGGGTAATCAATTTCGTAATACGGATGCATCGAGCCCGGCCATGCGCCTTTGGGCACAACGGCGGCGGCTTCAACCATGAAACCGGGCACCAGCGTCAGTTCCGGCTGCTCGCGCAGGCGGTCGGTCGTCACCAGCTTTTCGGCGGTGATTAGCACGCGTTTGGCCGCGCGCGTGAGCGGATGATCCCAGAACGGCGTGCCGTAGAGGCGCGCGTTGCCGAGTTCGTCGATCTCGTTGACATGGATGACCGCAATGTCGGGGCGGATTGCCGGAATCGCATAAACCTCTTTGCCGGTATACGGATCGACTATCGTTTTCCAGTTGTTGACTCGGGCGAGTTCGCTGCCGAACACGCCGGCCACCGGCTGGGAGGGGATTCCGTAGGAGGCTGCACGCAGCCCCGCGACCAGGGTCATTCAGGCGTGTTCTTCGAGCTTTGCGTCGCCGCGTTCGATCGCCCGGCGAAACCATTGCGCCAGTCCGAAGTTGCCTTCCATGGCGACGATGCCGGCGCGTATCCTGGTCACCACGCCGGCACGGCACAGCAGATCGACGTCGTAGCCGGGAGAAGGCTTGATGAATTCGAGGTGGCGGCGTTGTTGCCGCGCAAGCTCCCGAATCAGCGCGAACGGGCCGCGGTGCAGGAAACTGCCGCCGACCGCGAGCGAGGCGCCGTCCGGAACCAGATTGGCGAGTGCGGCAAGACTGATGATTTTTTTCGGAGCGGAATTGGTCATGCCGTTTGTGTTGCCGGAGCCGACGTTGCGGTCATCATAACATCGGGCGGGCGGCGATTCCGATGCCGGCTGCGCCTGTTCCATGCGCGCGCCGGTGCATTTGATCACGCCGCCCCATTTGGTCAGTTCCGATTTCAACTGGCTGCCCGGTTTCTGCGGTGTCGAGGCGACAGGTCGGACGCCAAGGCCGGCGAATCGCTGTTGCAGTGGCGGATGGTGGCGGGGCGCCCAATGTGGGCCGGGCACAGGATCCGAAGATCGCAACCGGTGACAGCGATCAATTTGCCGGATTGCCCGATGTGTCGAGGAGCGGCGTCCCGGAATGTCAGGCGTCGTCATGGAGCGGAGTCAGTGTTCCTGATAGGCATTGGCGCGCGGGAATATACTCCCGAACAGACGCGCGAACCGATCGTCGCCGACATCGCCAAAACGGGAACCTTTCATCGCGAGCGCCAATGATTGAGCGCCCAACGGCAGGTGACGATAAGGCGGTTTTTCAAATCGATCGAAAAAAAGAGATCGCAATAATGCAGGACGGAACACCGTTGAAACTTAAAATCGCCGTCGCCAATTACGGCCATACGGCGCCGCTCAAAAACGGCAGCGTGTCGATCGATGGCGTGGAGCCGGATTTCGTCAAGGTCGAGCCGATCATCGCGGCATTCCGCCGCATGGTGCGCGACGTCGAGTTCGATGTCTGCGAAATCGCCTCGACGACCTATTTTATTGCGCGCGCCTACGGCCGCCCGTTCAAGGCGCTGCCGATATTTCTGATGCGCAATTTCCATCACGGCGGCATCGTCTGCCGCGAGGACGCGAATATCAGGACGCCGAAGGATCTCGAGAGGAAAAACGTCGGCGTGCGCGCCTACTCGGTGACCACCGGGGTGTGGACGCGCGGCATTCTCGCCGCCGAATACGGCCTCGATCTGTCCAAGGTCACCTGGGTGGTCGATGACGAGGAGCACGTCATGGAACTGAAGCTGCCGAAAAACGTCGTGCACGTGCCGGAAGGCAAATCGCTGGTCAGCATGATGGCCGCGGGCGAACTGCAGGCGGGCTTTACCGCCAACGCCGGGATCGGTCGCGAAGGCCCTCCCAAAGAGGGCTGGGGCGGCGGGGCAAAGGCGCCGCCGCAGGTTTATCACGATCTGATTCCCGATGTCGCTCCGCTGGAGGAAGCCTGGTACAAACGCACCGGCGTGTTCCCGATGCACGGCGTGCTCGTCGTCAAGGATGAGCTGATTGCCAGGCATCCGTGGCTGGTGAAATCGCTCTATCGCGCCTTCACCGAGGCCAAGCAGCAATACCTGGCGGGCCTGCGCGCCGGTGAGGGCGACACGCCGAACGACCGGCGATATCGCAAGCTCAAGCCGCTGGTCGGCAGCGACCCCTTGCCCTACGGCATGAAACACAACCTGCCGGCGATCAACATGCTGATCGACATCGCCATGCAGCAGGGGCTGATGCCGCGCCGGTTATCGCTTGACGAGCTGTTTGTCGATCCCGACGCCTTGTAAATCCGAATTCCAGCACCTTCGTGCAAAGGAAGGACCGTGCAGGGCAACAAGAATTATCGATATTCGCCGGCATACTGTTTAATCCGGCGAAGCGCATTAGCCGAGTGCACTGCTCGTTTTTGCATTGCGTGAAACCAACGAGGATTCGAGATTCCCGCCTGCACCCGCTTGCGCCACGAAAGCATGCACATGTGCTATACACTGATTCCCGGATTTTCCAACGCGAAAATCGTGGTCGATCGCCTTATGCATGTACTGCCCGGGGATTGACGGCCTTATTCGCGCGTGACCCTTCTGTTCGAACTCGCGAAATACCCGACCGTGTACTCCAGGCTGCCAACCGATCATTGCTGCGTTTCTGCAGAGGGCAGAGCAACGTCCGCGAAATATTCCCGGCAGCCGATGCAGGAGATTCCGTCGAACCGCATTGCCCGTGGCACCCACTGCCCGGCGTCGGTGGGAGTGCTGCCGCAAAGGATAGTCGAGGCAAAGGCGGTGCCGGCTTGGCGTCCGCCGCCCGATCAGGGCAGGATCTGCGCGAAAACCGCACAAAGACTTTTTCCCGGCATGACGGACTGAAGGAGAGGACATGGCAAAACTCAAACTGCGTACGATGCTGGGTGACTATCCGCATACGATCCCGCTCAAACAAGGCAGGGTGACTTCGGGCATCGTCGAACTTGATTTCACCAAAGCCGAGGTGCCACATGATCACTTCAAGGAGGTCGTGCGCGGCGAATTCGATGTCGCCGAACTCGCCATCATGACTTACCTGCAGGCCAGAAGCTGGAACCGGCCTCTGGTCGCGCTGCCGGTTGCCATGAACGGGCGCATGCAACACGCGCAAATCTGCTACAACGCGAAACGCGGCACGCTTGCACCGAAGGACATCGAGGGGCGGAAGGTCGGCGTGCGCACTTATTCGCAGACGACGCCAACTTGGGTGCGCGGGATTTTGCAAAACGACCACGGTGTCGATCTCTCTAGGGTGAACTGGGTGACGTTTACCGACGGCCACGTGCCGGAATTCAAGGATCCGTCGAACTGCACGCGCGCCGCCGGCGGCAAGAAGATGATCGACATGCTGTTTAACGGCGAGATCGATGCGGCGGTGATGGCGGTGGGTGAGCACGGGGATCAAGGCATCAAGACGCTGATTCCGGATGCCGAGGCCGCTGCCGCCGCTTGGTACAGGCAGCACGGGACGCTGCAGCTCAATCACATTCTTGTGGTCAAGGAATCGTTGTCCAAAGAGCACCCGGAGGCCGTGCGAGAAATTTACCGCATGTTCGTCGAGGGCAAGAAGCTTGGCGCACCGCCGGCGGCGGCGGACGAACTCGACAGCCGGCCGATCGGCTTCGCGGTAAACAAACCGAATTTTGACCTCGCAATAAAGTTTGCGTGGCAGCAGCGCACCATACCGCGCGAGTTCAGTACCGAAGACCTGTTTGACGCGACGACGCGTCCGCTGGGCGCCTGAGGCGGGGCAGGGCCTGCGCTATTCTGGAATCGACTACGGAGCAGATGCGATGATCATCGATATTCACGGGCATTACACGACCGCGCCGCAACCGCTGAAGGACTACCGCGCGCGCCAGATCGAGGCGCTGAAAACGCCGCTCGCCGATTCCTTCGAGGAAGAAATCAAAATCAGCGACGACCAGATCCGCGACAGTCTCGAAAACTGGCAACTTAAGACGATGCGCGAGCGCAAGGTCGATGTGACCATTTTTTCGCCGATTGCGGGGCAGATGGGCCATCACATCGGAAATCTGATTACCAACCAGCGCTGGTCAGTGCATTGCAACAACCTGATCCATCGCGTGACCAGTCTCTATCCGAAAAACTTCATCGGCGTCTGCCAGTTGCCGCAGAGCACCGGCGTGTCGCCGAAGAACAGCGCCGCCGAACTCGAGCGCTGCGTGAAGGAGCTCGGTTTTGTCGGTTGCAACCTCAATCCGGACCCCTCGGGCGGCCACTGGAAGGACCCGCCGCTCATCGACAAGTACTGGTATCCGATCTACGAAAAGATGGTCGAGCTCGACGTGCCGGCGATGATTCATGTCAGCGGCTCGTGCAACGCGAATTTTCATCCGACCGGCGCGCATTACATCAACGGCGACACCACCGCCTTCATGCAGTTTATTCAGGGTGATTTATTTCGGGATTTTCCGACCCTGCGCTTCGTCATACCGCACGGCGGAGGGGCCGTGCCCTACCACTGGGGGCGTTATCGCGGCCTCGCGCAGGACATGGGGAAACCGCCGCTGAAGGAGTTCCTGCTGAAAAACGTTTATTTCGACACCTGCGTTTATCACAAGCCCGGCATCGAGTTGCTGTTGAAGGTGATCCCAGCCGACAACGTCCTGTTCGGCTCGGAAATTTACGGTGCAGTCAAAGGCGTCGATCCGGACACCGGCTGCAACTACGACGACACCAAGCGTTATATCGATGCGATCGATACGGTGTCGGCGGTCGATCGCGAAAAAATATTCGAGAAGAACGCATTCAAGGTCTACCCGCGACTCGCGGCGCGGCTCGCTGGACTTTGAATGGCGGTGAGGCTGCGGCGCGAATGGAGCGCGGCGCCGGGGGGCGATACCGCCGGCGGCGCGCCGGCCGCGTTGGCAGCGAGAATACAGATTGAAATGAGCGTGCCCGGCAAAGCGATACGCGACACCGGCAAACACGTCGACTTAACCGGCCGCATAATCTTTTTACAGGGAGTTCAATCATGGCAGACATCCCCCGTCTCAACCCAGCAATCGGGGCGCTTGAACAAGGAAAGCCGGCGTTCACGGCATTTGCTGCGCCGGAAATCAATACCGCGCAGGCAATCGGTGCAGCCGCCTACGACGCGGTGGTCTTCGAGTTGGAGCACAATCCATACGACATCAAGGCGCTGCGCGACTGCATGCAGTACATGCTCGACCGCAGGCAGATTCTGAAATCCGGTTCGCTGGCACCGGCGGTGGCGCCGTTCGTGCGCATTCCGCCCAACGGCGCGGAGATGAGCCAGTGGATGGCCAAGCAGGTGCTCGACATCGGCGTCTACGGCGTGGTGTGGCCGCATGTCAGCACGGTCGAAGAAGCGCGCAATGCGGTGGCCGCCTGCCGTTATCCGCGGCCGCCGCATGCGCCGTATTTCGAACCGGCGGGTCAGCGCGGCGACGGGCCGACGCGCGCGGCGCGCTACTGGGGACTGACGCAGCAGGAATACTACGACCGCGCCGATGTCTGGCCGCTCAATCCCGGGGGCGAAGTGATGGTGATCGTCATGTGCGAGGAGGTCAAGGCGATCAAAAACCTGCCGAAGATGCTGAAGGAGGTGCCGGGCATCGGTGTCGTGCTGATCGGCGAGGGCGATCTCTCGCAGGAACTCGGCGTGCCGCGCCAGTACGATCACCCGACGGTGGTGTCGGCGATGGACGAAATACTCGCCATTTGCAAGGAACACAACGTGGTTTGCGGGCATCCGCATGTGGATGCCAAAAATGTCGAGAGCCTGCTGGCGAAGGGCTATCGCTGGCTGATGGCGGGGCCGAGTCAGTCGTTTTCCGCTTTGCAATTGGGGCTGAAAGCGAGCGGGCGCGCGTAAAACCGGCCGGGTGCGCGATGCTAGAATGACCGATTAGTTTCACCTCGCATCCGGACCTGAGGTGTGCCCTCAGGTCCGCTCACGGAGGTCAAGATCGGTCGTTTAATCGCAGCCGCAGCTTGCGCAGCATTCTCCTGCGGCTGCATTTCCGTACACGCGGCGTGGCCGGACAAACCCGTGCGCATGATCGTCGCTGTGCCGCCGGGCGGTCCGGCCGACACGCTGGCGCGTTTGATCGCGCCGCGCCTGACCGCGGCCATCGGCCAGCCCGTCGTCATCGACAACCGGCCCGGCGCCAACGGCAACATCGCCTATGAAACAACCGCTCGCGCGGTGCCCGACGGTTACACCTTCGTGCTGGTGGCGGCCGGCGTGGCGATCAATCCGAGCCTCTATCGCGAAGTGCAATACGACCCGCTCAAAGATTTCGCGCCGATCACGCAGGGCATTGCGGTGCCGAATATTCTGATCGTGCATCCCGCGCTGGCGGCGGCTTCGGTCAGGGAATTGATTGCGCTGGCGAAGGCGCGCCCCGGCCAGATCGCGTTCGCCTCTGCCGGCAACGGTACTTCGGGGCATCTCGCGCTCGAACTGTTCCGGCAATCGTCGGGTATCGATGTGATACACGTGCCGTACAAGGGCGGCGGTCCGGCGCTGACGGAAGTCATGGCCGGACAACTGCAGGCGCTGTTCAGCATCGCAATCGCGGCGATGCCGCAGATCAGGGGCGGCAAGGTGCGCGCGTTGGCGATCACCACGGCGAAGCGTTCGCCGCTGGCGCCGGAATTGCCGACGATCGCCGAGTCGGGATTCCCCGGCTTCGAGGTGGTCGGCTGGTTCGGCTGGCTGGCGCCGGCAAAAACGCCGCCGGACATCGTGGCGCGCCTGCACCGGGAAATCACGCGCATTCTCGTTGAGCCGGCGACGCGCGAGCGCCTGCTCGCGCTGGGCGCCGATCCGGTCGGCGATACGCCGCAGGCCTTCGGCGCTTTCATCAAGAGCGAACATGCAAAATGGGCCGGCGTAATCCGTCAGGCAAAAATACAGGCAGAGTAAAACGTTCGAGAGGAGAGGCAGGATGGCGAAGTCGAAAGGCATCAAGGAAGTCGGTTACGTCGATGTGCGAAATCACGGCCACGCCGACGGCGTCAATCCGGTGCATTGGCACGACTGCGCGGGCGGCGGCCAGGTGGTGGTGCAGAACCGCATCGCTTACGTCGGCAACATGCGCAATCCGCAGGGCACACAGATCATCGACGTCAAGGATCCGAAAAACCCGAAGTTGCTGGCGGAACTGACGATGCCGCCGGGCACGCATTCGCACAAGGTGCGCGTGCACGGCGACCTGATGCTGGTCAATCGCGAAGTGCTGGGCGCGCATTCGATGCAGGGCGAAGTGCCGCCGGCGGGCTTCAACGGCGGCATCGGCATCTACGACATCTCGAAGCCGGCGCAGCCGCGATTGATCGCCGACTGGAGTGCCACCCTCGGCCCCGGTGCGAACTATGCGCGCGGCGTGCACCGCTTCGATTTCGACGGCCGTTACGCCTATCTTTCGCCGACGATGGACGGTTACGTCGGCAACATCATGCTGATTCTCGATCTGAAGAATCCGGCCAAGCCCGAGGAAGTCGGCCGCTGGTGGATGCCGGGCCAATGGGTCGCCGGCGGCGAAACGCCAACGTGGAAAAACGACGCGCACAAATGCCATCACCCGCTGCGCCATGGCAATCGCCTGTATACGAGCTACTGGCAGGGTGGCTTGGTGATTCTCGACATCGACGACATGAGCAAACCGAAATTCGTTTCTGGCCTCGACTGGAGTCCGCCGTTTCCGTGGCCGACGCACACGGCGCTGCGCATCCCGTTCAAGATCAACAACCGCGATTTCATGGTGGTGTCGGACGAAGACGTCTTCCGTCAGACCGATTTTCCGCCGTTTCCTGCGGCCTTCCTGTGGATGGTCGATATCACCGACGAAAAACATCCGCAGCCGATTTCGACTTTTCAGGTCGACGATATGCCGGACACGCCGCAACCGCGCATGACCGGCTGCCACCAGCCATGCGAAATCGTCACCGGCACCGAAATCCCGGTGGCGTGGTTCGCCTACGGCCTGCGCATCATAGACATCTCGAAGCCGCATGCGCTGAAGGAAGTCGCCTACTATCTGCCCGACGTGCCGCCGGGTTCCGACCGCGTGCAAAGCAACGACATCACGGTCGATGACCGCGGCCTGTTTTACCTGCTCGACCGCGTGCGCGGTCTGCACATACTGGAGAGAACCTGATGGCAACCGGCGTATTCGACGATGCACTGATCAAGCACCTGTGGAGCAATGACGAGTGCCGCGCGATTTTCAGCGACGAAAACCGCGTGCGCAAATGGTATGAATTCGAGGCGGCGCTGGCAATCGAGCAGGCGGCGCTGGGCATCATTCCGAAAGAGGCGGCCGACGAGATTGTGGCCAAAGCGAAAACTGCGACTATTGATATCGAAGCGATCGGCGCCGAAATCCGCCGCATCAAGCATCCGCTGGTGCCGGCGCTTAAGGCGCTGCAGGCGCAGTGCACGGGCGATCTCGGCGAGTACATTCATTTCGGGCCGACCACGCAGGATGTGCTCGATACCGGCACCGTGCTGCAGATGCGCGATATTCACGCGATTTATCTGCGCGATCTGAAGGCTATCGGCAACGACCTCTATCGCTTATCGAAAACCCATCGTGCCACCCCGATGGTCGGCCGTACCCACGGCGTGCAGGCGCTGCCGATCACTTTCGGCCACAAGAGCGCGATCTGGTTGTCGGAACTGGGCCGCCATTACGAACGCCTGCGCGAGCTTGAGAAACGCGTGTTCGTCGGCGGCATGGTCGGTGCGGTCGGTACCATGGCCTCGTACGGGCCGCAGGCGCGCGAACTCGAGAAGCGTTTGATGAAACGTCTCGGGCTGGGTGTGGCCGATATCAACTGGCAGCCGGCGCGCGACCGTTTCGCCGAATACGTGTGCGTGCTTGGCATGCTGGGGCAGACGCTGAACAAGATCGCCAATGAAATCTACGTGCTCGAGCACACCGAGATCGGCGAACTCTACGAGCCCTTCAGCGACGGCAAGCTCGGTTCCTCGACCATGCCGCACAAGCGCAATCCGAGCAGTTGCGAGGCGGTGATGGGGGCGACCCGCGCGCTCAAATACAACGTCACCCTGATGCTCGAATCGATGGTGATCGAGCATGAGCGCGACGGCGCGGCGTGGCGGGCCGAGTGGCGCGCGCTGCCGGAGTCCTGCCTGATCACCGGTGGCGTGCTGGGCTCGATGAAATACATCATCGGCGGCCTCGAAGTTGATGCAGCAAAGATGCGTGCCAATCTCGATCTGTTGGGTGGCTTCCTGTTGTCCGAGCGCGTGATGTTCGAACTCTCCGACAAGATCGGCAAACAGACCGCGCATGAACTGGTCTACGAGATTTCCATGCATGGCATCGAAAACAACATTCCGTTCGAACAGGCGCTGATGGCTGACGCGCGGGTGCGTGGCGCGATGAGCGAGCAGGAGTTGAAAGCGGCGCTCGATCCGACCACGTACGTTGGTTTGGCAACGGAGATTGTTGATGATGTGCTGAAAGCGGCGGAAAGCTGGTTGTAAAACGCTAAAACCCGGCCACAGAGAACACAGAGGGCTCAGAGGTTAAAATGAAGTGGCGGCCAATGTGCCGGTTGAAATCTCTGTGATCTCTGTGTCCTCTGCGGCAAACGCTTCCGGAGTTGAATTTGAATATCACGATTCTTGACGATTATTTCGATACCGTCCGCACACTCAAATGTTTCAGCAAAGTGGCCGGGCACAATGTCACCATCTGGAATGACCATGTGCAGGACAACGATGTGCTGGCCGAGCGTCTGAAGGACACCGAGGTGCTGACGCTGATCCGCGAGCGCACGGCGATACGGGCGCCGCTGATCGAGCGCCTGCCGAAATTGAAGCTGATCAGCCAGCGCAGCGTTTATCCGCATATCGATATCGACGCCTGCACGCAACAGGGCATCGTCGTGTCGTCGAACCAGCATGCGGGCACGCCGTCGTATTCGACCGCCGAGCTGACCTGGGGATTGATCATCGCCGCAATGCGGCAGATTCCGCAGCAGATGAATGCCTTGAAAGCCGGCAAGTGGCAGACCGCGCTCGGCATGGGATTGCGCGGGCGCACGCTGGGCATCTACAGCTACGGCCGCATCGGCAGCGTGGTAGCCGGCTACGGCAAGGCCTTCGGCATGAAAGTGCTGGTGTGGGGGCGCGAGGCATCGTGCGAACGCGCGCGCGCCGACGGCTACAGCGTGGCGCGCAGCCGTGAAGCTTTTTTCGAGGAGTGCGACGTCATTTCGCTGCACATGCGGCTCGTCGATGTCACGCGCGGCATCATCAAGGCGGCGGATCTGGCGCGCATGAAGCCGCTGTCGCTGATCGTGAATACGAGCCGCGCCGGATTGATCGAGCCGGGTGCATTGCTTGCTGCGTTGCGCGCGGGACGCCCAGGCATGGGCGCGGTCGATGTGTATGAAGAAGAGCCGCTGCTCGATACCGGCAATCCGCTGATCAATCTGCCGAACATCGTGTGCACGCCGCACATCGGTTATGTCGGGCGCGACGAATTCGAAGTGCAGTTCAATGACATCTTCGACCAGATCACCGCCTTCGTCGCGGGCAAGCCGATCAATGTCGTCAATCCGGACGTGCTGGCGCGGACCGGAAAGTAGTTTCTTGATTGCGGAGGGCGCCATGCTGAATGCGCTGCGCTGGTTGGCGATGGTCGCGGCGGTCGCGCTGTGCGGTACCGTGGCGGCGCAGAGCGCGGCCGGCTATCCTTCGAAGCCGGTACGGCTGGTGGTGCCGTTCACGCCCGGCGCATCCAACGACATCGTGGCAAGGCTGGTGGCGGCCAAACTCGGCGACGCCTGGGGGCAGCAATTTATCATCGACAACCGCCCGGGTGCCGGCGGCCTGGTCGGTGCCGATACGGTGGCGAAGGCGCCGCCCGATGGTTACACGCTGCTGCTGTCGAACCCGGGACCCAACGTCAATTCGCCGCTGCTGTCGAAGAAGTCGCCGTACAAGGTCGATGACTTCGCGCCGGTGATCTACATCGGTTATGCGCCGCTGCTGATATTCACGAATCCAAACCTGCCGGTGCACAACCCGAAGGAACTGATGGAATATCTGAAGTCCAATGCCGGCAAGGTCAACTGGGGTTCGTCGGGCACCGGCAGCAGCCTGCATATCGGGCTTGCGCTGTTTCAGGCCGCCACCGGCGTGCAGGTGACGCACATTCCGTACAAAGGATCGGCGCCCGCGCTGACCGATCTGGTCGGCGGGCAGATTCAGTTCATGCATACCACCACGGTGTCGGCCGATGCGCAGATCCGCGGCGGGCGCGTGCGCGTGGTCGGCGTCGCAGCGGCCAAGCGTGTCGCGCTGCTGCCCGATGTGCCGACCCTTGCCGAGTCTGGCATCAAGGATGCGGAAGCGATCGTCTGGTTCGGGCTGGCCGCGCCGGCGAAAACGCCGCGTGCCATCATCGACAAGCTCAACGCCGAATGCAATCGCGTACTGGGCCTGCCGGATGTGAAGAAGCGACTCGACGAACTGGGGCTGGAAGTGCAGGGCGGCACGCCGGAGGATTTTCAGCGCTTCATCCAGCACGAAGCCGCGCGCCTCAGCAATCTGATCAGGATCGGTGCGCTGACGCGGGAATAGCGTTGGTTGCCTGCCGCGGCACTGCCGGCGGGCATTGGACCGGCCAGGCGCACGATCACGGTGCCGGCTCACCATCGCGATATAGCGCAAGGTTATTTCCATTGAAATATTTGCTCCTTCGGCGCGTGCGCGCTTCGTGGCACACTCAAAGACCAAGGTCGAGGCAATGCAGGCACGGCGATTGCTCGCGTACAGGTCAGTCCGGCGAAACTGAATGCAGAGGTTGAAGGAATGAAGAACAAGGCAATCTATTTGACGGCGATGTTGGCCGCGCTGCCTGTGGCAGATGCAAGCGCGCAGGGCGCGGCTTTTCCTGCCAAGCCGATAAAAATCATCGTGCCGTTTGCACCCAGCGGGCCCAACGACATCATCGCCCGCCTTGTCGGACAGAAGCTCAACGAATTGTGGGGGCACGCGATCGTGATCGACAATCGCGGCGGCGCCGGCGGCACCATCGGCGTCGAACTGGCGACCAAGGCGCCGGCCGACGGTTACACGCTGGTGATGGGCGGCTCGAGCAGTCTCGCGGTTGCGCCCGGACTCTATCCCAAGCTCGCCTACGATCCGCTGCGCGATCTGGTGGCGATATCGAATGTGGCCTTTGTGCCGTACGCGGTGGCAATCAATCCGCATGTGCCGGCAAAGAACGTGCGCGAGTTGATCGCGGCGTCGAAGGCGCAGAAAAGCGGGCTCACATTCGGCAGTTCGGGCAGCGGTTCGATGTCG
The DNA here is from genome assembly GCA_903889565.1 of uncultured beta proteobacterium. Lineage (GTDB taxonomy): Bacteria > Pseudomonadota > Gammaproteobacteria > Burkholderiales > SG8-41 > PALSA-1004. The sequence continues at coordinate 34,859 of CAISYC010000015.1, read as the reverse complement.
CATCTCGCGGCGGAACTGTTGAAGGCGTCCAGCGGCGCCAATCTGCTGCATGTGCCGTACAAGGGCACGGCGCCGTCGGTCACCGATGTAATGGCCGGTCAGATCGACATGATGATCGCCGACTACGCAGCACTCGCGCCGTTCGAGAAAATCGGCAAGCTGCGCCTGATTGCCGTCGCCGGCAGCCGCCGTGCGGCGGTGGCGCCGCAACTGCCGACCATCGCCGAATCGGGCGTCAAGGGTTACGCGGTCGATGCGTGGTTCGGTATCGTTGCGCCGGCCGGCGTGCCAAAGGACATTGTCGCCAAACTGAACACGGCGATCGTCAACGGCGTGAAGTCGGCCGACGTGCGCGCGCGTTTCGGCGAACTTGGTTACGAGGGGATCGGCGACACGCCTGAGCAATTCACGGCGACAATCAAAGCCGACATCGAGAAATTCGGCCGCGTGATCAAGGCCGCCGGCATCCGCGCCGACTGAAGCTATCGCGCCGCCGCGTTCCTGCCGGCAATGCGGCCGGTGACGAAGCACTCGGCGATATTGCCGCCCGACAGATAAAGGTGGCCGAAGGAACTGCCGAGTTCGCCCGCCGCAAACAGGCGCGGAATCGGCTGGCCGTAGACGTCGATGATGCGCTGTTCCGCATCGTGCACCGGTCCGCCCTGCGTGTTCGACAGGGTTGCCCACACCTGTGCGCCGTAGAACGGCTGCGTCTTGATCGGCGTCATGGTTCCACCGGGGCGCTCGAAATCCTCGTCATGGCTTTTGGCGCAGAGCGCGTTCCAGCGCGCGACGCCGTGTTCGAGGGCCGCGGCATCGATGCCGAGCAGGCCGGCGAGTTCGCTCAGCGTGTCGGCGCGCTTGAGAATGCCTGTTTCGACCTCCTTCAGGTTGTTGTCGCTCCAGTGATAGAGGATGCCCTCGTCGTTGGAAGTGGCCTTGCCGAGCGGATACATTTTGCGGCCTTCCTCGTCGCAGATCATGCACGCAGGGTTGCGCGGAAAGCTTTGCGTGACCGGATCGAAATACTGCAACGAGCGCACCGCGGTGTCCTGCGTGTAGGGCTGGTATTCAGACATGAAGCGTTTGCCGGATTGATCGACCAGTATCCACGCCATTTTGAGCTTCGCCTTGTCGGCTTCGCCCGGAAACCAGTCAGGAAAACGTTTTAGCCGGATCGCGTACGGATACGACGGATCGCTGTGACGGAAGCCGTAGGCACCGTGCACATGCCACATATGCCACAGCGCGGCGCCCAGATGCTGCGCCATGCGGATGCCGTCGCCGTTGTTCATGCGCGCGGCGGCGTTGAGCACCGGCTTGCCTTCGAGAAACTGCGCCTTCATGTCGGCATTGCCTTCAAAGCCGCCGCAGGCGAGGATTACCGCGCGGCGCGCTTCGATGCTGCGCTCGATGCCGTTGGTGGCGATGCGCACACCGCGCACTTCGCGCCCTCCGTTGGCAAGCGGATCGGCGATCAACTGCAGCGCCGGCGTCGAAAGGCGAATCTCGATCGCGTGTTTGAGCAGGTGTTCGTGCACGATGCGGAACAGTTTCGGTCCGCCCGGTGCGCCGTTGGCCCAGGGATAAAGCGCGCGCAGATCGGCGCCTGGGATGTCCATCACGGTGGTGTGATAGAAGGCGTCTGTGCCGGGCAGCGGATAATTGGCGCGGATCTGCCGGCGGAAGGGATCGCCGGACTTGGCGCGCAATTCGTTTTCCTCGACCGAGTTGGTGATCACCGCATTGTTGATTTCGCCGAGCTCCCGCACATAGCGCTCGAGGTCGCACATGCCTTCAGCGAGTGCGCGCAGCACCGGGTCGGGCGTGCGGCCGTCGTTGGTCGCTTTAAGATACTGAAAGGCGAGTTCGGGGTCGCGCGCGCTGCGCACGGCCCCGTAGGAACAGATCGAGAGGCCGCCGGGCACCGCGGATTTTTCGATCAGCAGGGTTTTGGCGCCGGCTTCGTGGGCATTGAGCGCGGCAATGGCGCCGGCGAAGCCGAAGCCGACAACGATGACGTCGAATGATTCGTCGAATGTTCCGGGAATGGCAGTCATGTTGGTTGCGGTTCAGGAAGCCAGGGTGAAGGGTGAGATGCGTCGCGGCTCGAACACCATGACGCCGCCGATGGCGGCGGGTGGCACCACGTACATGCGTTTTGCGCCGATCATGCCGTGCGGCAATCCGCTGGCGACGATGCGGCGGCAGGTTGCGTCCATGCGCGAACTCGCGAGCACCGTGCCGGCAATCCACGGCAGCACCGGCGGATCGATTCTGAACAGGCGCTGAATAGACGCCGGCGAGGCCAGCAGCACGCGGCCGCGCGCGGTATCGATCGCGCGGTCGTCGCCGAGCACGCTCGCCGCGATGCCGGTGAAACGCGCGTAACGCTGCGCCGCCTCTTCCGGATCGGCGACGCAGACGATGACGGCGGAGAGGCCGACTGCGCGGTTTTCATGCGCAGTCCAGTGCGATTGCCATAGGAGTTCCGGCGTGTGCTGCTGGCAGAACTGGATGCGCCCCTCGGCCATCGTGCCCGGCGGCACGCGCACCACGCTGAAGCGCGCAGTGCCTTCGCCAACACCAGTGCCGATCACGCGCTGCAGATCGATCGCCGGCAGCGGCGAAAATTGCTGCTGCACCAGACGCGCATGGTCGGCTGCGGCGTCGCTGCTGCCGAAGGCGATCAAATGGAGACCGGTGTAGCGCGCAATGGCGTCGCTCAGCTGGTTTCCGACGGTGGTTTCGGCGGTCGGAGTCAGACATTCGAGATAACCGCGCTCCAGCATCACGCAGCGGTTGCCGGCGCCGGCCGGCGTGAGTTCGCCGGCGTCGTTGCGCTGCATCTGCGCCGAAAACGGCGTCAGCGTGAACCCGAGTGCTTCGAACGCCGCGGATGCGGCGTCGATGTCGGGCACGAAGTGCGCCACATGATCGAGATTCAGTGTGCCCGCTCGCGGCGCCTGGGCGGCGGCAATGGCTTCGGCAGTGGGCTTGGTTGACATCGCGGCTTTCGTGAGAGGCGGTTCAATAACCGCGTGCGGGATCGATGCGGTTGCGCAGCGGTTTTTTTGCAAGCAGGCGCGCCAGATTGGCGAACCATGCATCCAAAGTGAGGGTCGTGTAGTCGGCGTCGTCGCAGGAAATATGCGGTGTGATGACGAGATTGGGTACATCCCAATACGGGGATGTGGCCGGTAAGGGCTCGCTGTGCATGACGTCGAGCACGGCGCCGGCGAGCGAGCCGTCGCGCAGACGCGCGCACAAGGAGCCATGATCGATCAGTGCGGCGCGCGAAATATTGACGATGCCGCAGCCCGTCTTGAGCAGGCCGACACGGCGTGCATCGATGAGATCACGCGTGGCGGCGGTATTCGGTGCGGCGAGAATGACGAAATCCGCTTTTGGCAGCAGGCGGTCGAGTTGCGAGGGCCGTGCCACGCGGTCGGCCAGCGAAGAGGCTTTGCCGCTGCGCGTGACGGCGATGACCTTGAGCCCGAGATCGCGCGCGGCGCGCGCGGCGCCGCCGCCGACATCGCCGAGGCCGATGACCAGTGCAGTGCGTCCGGTGAGTGCCGGCGAGAAGATCTGCTGCCACTTGTGGGCGCGCTGGTTGGCCAGCATGTGCGGCAGCCGCGTGTGCAGCAGCGCCACTGCCATGCGCACGTATTCGCGCGCCTTGGCGCCGTGCACGCCGACGTTATTCGTGAAAATGATTTTTTCCGGCAGCCAGTCGAGCGGCAGCAGCGAATCAATGCCGGCCATCGTGCAATGCAGCCACTTAAGACGCATGGCGACGGCTTTAAGTCGTGCGCGATCCGGCGGCACGCCCAGCATGATGTCGATTTTTTTCAGCTCGTCGTCGGTGATGTCGCCGTCGTAGCCAACGCTGACTTCAAGTTGTTTGGCCAGCGCCGGGTGGCGGCGCGCGGCCGCTTTGAAACGCGCGAGCGTGTATTCCTTCTCCGCCGGTTTCTTGCGCGAGTTTTCAAGATGCACGCGCAGTTTGGCGCGGCGTGGCGCGGTGCGGGGCATCGGTATTACTTGATCAGTTTCGACTTCTGATAGGGCTCGGCCAGAAACGCGCTGTCCTGCACGTCCTGTTTGGCGGTGCCGGCGGCCTTGAAGATCTGGTTCATGCGTTTTAAGGTGGCAATGTCCTGCGGCTCGAAGCTGGCGAAGTAGGCGTTGTCCCACTGGTTGGCGTAGGCCAGCGAATCGGTTGCATCCATGTTGGCTGCCTTGCGCAGAATCTCGGCGACCTGCGGTTTGTTTTTGCTGCCCCATTCAACCGCCTTGCGGGTGGCGGCGATGAATTTGGCCACTGCCTCGGGATTTTTCGCCAGGTAGTCGTTGTGGACGATGGTGACGGCGAGCGTCGGCGGCGAACTGGATTTGGTCATCTTTTTCCATTCATCCACCACGCTGCCGAGAGTGCGCAGTTTGACCTCGTTCATCTGCGCGATGGTGACTGAACGGATGGCGGCGGCATCGGCATCCTTTTGCGTGAGGAACTGCGCAAGGCGGCTTTCATTGCCGGGCGCGACCGAGTAGTCGGTGGGTTTAAAACCAAAATTGTTTTCGAGAATGGCGTTGACGATGGCGTGCATGGCGCTGGGCGGCGCGGTCATGCCGATTTTTTTGCCCTTGAGTTCGGCGATCGATTTGATTGGCGAATCGGCCAGCACGACGAACTGCGATTCGGCGATTTGCGTTGCCAGCACGATCTTGATCGGCAGTCCGTCGGCAGCGATCGCCATCGAGGTGGCCGACGGCGCGCCGAAGGCAAGGTCGATCGCCTGCGTCGGAATCGCGCGTGTCGGTCCGTTGACCTCGGCGAATTTGACCCATTCGATGTCGAGGCCTTCCTTTTCGGCGAATTTCATCTGCTCCATCACCGCGCCGAAGCCCAGCGAAAAACCGCTGGTCCAGTAGCCGACTTTGATTTTCTGGGCGAACGACGATGTGGACGCGGCGATCAATGCGATCACCAGCAGGCGCAAGAGGATGGATTTCACGGGAGTTCTCCGGATAAATGCGGACAGTAGGCGGTCATTATACGGCGCTTCAACCGTGGCGCAGGCGCCTCGCCTGCGAAATGCATCGAGCGGGTGCTTTGTGGTTTCGCTGGCGGGGCGCCTGCGCCACAAAGGCAAAAGCGCCTTCTGCGAAGAAGATTAGATGAGACTGCGTAGATGTTGAATGGCGTGGATTGCAGAAGACTCGGTCGGGTCGCGCGGACGCGCGCAGGTGATCGGCACGATCTCGCGGATGCGACCCGGCCGCGGCGCCAGCACCACGACTTCGTCGGCGAGGATCACCGCTTCTTCCACGTCGTGAGTAACGAAGACGATGGTCATATGCTTCAACGAGTGGATGCGCAGCAGTTCAGCGTGCATCTGCGCGCGCGTCTGCGCATCGAGTTTTGAAAACGGCTCATCCATCAGCAGCGTTACCGGTTCAGTGACCAGACTGCGCGCGAGAGCCACGCGCGAGCGCATGCCGCCGGAGAGTTGGTGCGGAAAAGCGTCTTCGAAGCTGTCGAGGCCGACCAGTTTCAGCGCATCGAGCGCGCGCCGGCGACGCTCCGCATGCGGCATGTCGCCGGCTTCGAGGCCGAATTCGACATTGGCGACGGTGCTGCGCCACGGCAGCAGGCGGTCTTCCTGAAACATGTAGCTGATGCTGCGCCACTCATTGAAGCGCGCCGCCGGCCGGCCGCCGAAACTGACTTCGCCGCGGTCGGGGCGCACCAGGCCGGCGATGATACTGAGCAGGGTGGTTTTGCCGCAGCCGGACGCGCCGAGCAGCGCCACGATCGTATGCGGGCGCACCGACAGGTTGATGTTGTCGAGCACCGCCAGCGCGCCATTGGCGGACGGAAACGATTTGCTGATGCCGGCGAGCGCAATGGCGCCTGCATCAACTTCGGCGATGGCAGCGTGCACGGTCATCCGGCCTTGGCCGGCGGCTTCGCCGCGAAGGCCGAATCACGTAGGCAGAGGCGGCCACGCGGGTCCTGCCACAATTTGTTGTCGGAATAGAGCTGGCCGAGCGCGCGCGCGATGGTCTGAAAGTCGTACTCGGCCAGTTGCGCGGCAACGTCCTGATAGTAGAGCGGCATCTTTTCGATCAGCGCGACGATCTTGCCGGCCGCGTCTGCAATGATCTTGTCGTCCGCTCCCTGAACCGCCGGTGCGGGGTCGGCCTTGCCCGCCACATAATCGGCGATTTTGGCGCGGTCGGCGTAGGCGTAAGCGATGCGCTCGAAGCGCTCCTTCGGAATGCCTTCGCCGATGGTGGCGTCGATGCCGACCTTGGCGCCGGTCGGCACCACGCCCGGCGGCATCACCGCGAGGCTGGGGTCGAGCGGCTTGGCGCGCGCGCCCGGAATGACGATGACGTCGCGGTCGCCCTGCACGCGGGTGGCGATCGCCCATTCGACATCCATGGGGTTGTTGACGTCGATGTCGTCATCGACCACCACCACGTGTTTCAAATCCATCACCGACAGCGCGGCGAGCAGGGCATTCTTGCCTTCGCCCGATTGTTTCTTGATCGAAATGACGGCGTGCCAGAAGGCGCAGCCGCCGAGGGTGACGTTGATCGCCTTGACCTGCACGCCGGCGGTTTTGAGCGCCGAGCGGATCGCGGTGTAGCGCGTGGGGGCGGCCAGCCAGGTGTTTTCCCACGGCATGTGCAGCGCGTAATAGACGGCGTCGCGGCGCATGGTGACGGCGTTGATGCGCACCTGCGGATTCCAGTGCAGCCCGCCCATCAGGCGCGTGAATTCGCCGAAGCGGCCTTCGGGATAGACCCAGCCGGTCGGCAGGATCTCGCCTTCGAGCACGATCTCGGCGTCGGCAATGCAGGGCATATCGATGGTTTCGCAGGCCACCAGTTCGACCGGCGCGCCGCGGATGCCGCCGGCAATGCCCATTTCATCGACACCCAGCGGTGCGCGGAAACCCGAGCCCATGATTTCAAACGGGTGCGTGCCGATAGAAATCGAGATCGGGCAGGGGCGGCCGGCTTCGAACGCGCGCTGCGCAAAGAGGCGCATGTTGTTGGGAGTGACGATGTCGATACCAGTCAGGTTTTTTTCCTTGACCATGAAGCGGTACATGCCCGAGTTGAGGCCGAACTCCGGGTCTTTGGCAATCACCACACCGGCAGTGATCATCGGCCCGCCATCGTAGATCGACGACATCGGCACCGGCAGCTTGAACAGATCGACCTCCTCGCCGCGCTGAATCACCTGCTTGTGTGGCGCGGTTTCGAGATGGCGCGGCGGCAAAGGTTTGCGGATGCCGCGCTCGAGCAGGCCTTCAATGTCGTTCCAGTCGTTGACGCCCATGCCCATCGCCGCGCGCTTCTTGGTGCGGATGATGCCGGAGACCACCGGAATGTCGTAACCGATCACGTTGTGGAACCACAGGGCGTGTTCGGATTGATCGACCAGCGTGGCGATGTGGCGGATGTCGACCGGCTGTTTGATGTCGATCAGTTCCTTCTCGCTGCGCAGGCGTTCGAGGAACTGGCGGAAATTTTCACTCATGGGTCTTGCCTTTGCTTTTCGCGGCTTTGCCGGCTTTGGCGTCCGTGCTCATGCCCTGCCAGCGCGCGATGTTGTCGTGCTGCACGTCGAACAGGTCGAGGATGCGGCCGACCGTGTGATTGACCATGCCGTCGATGTCCTTGACCTTGCTGTAGAAGGCCGGCACCGGCGGGAAAATGATGCCTCCCATTTCGGTGACCGACACCATGTTGCGCAGATGGGCGAGATTGAGCGGTGCTTCGCGCGTGATCAAGACCAGCCGGCGGCGCTCCTTCAGAATGACATCGGCGGCGCGCGCGACCAGATTGTCGGAATACGCATTCGCGACCGCCGACAGCGTCTTCATCGAGCACGGTGCGATCACCATGCCCTGCGTGATGAAGGAGCCGCTCGCGATCGTAGCTCCAATGTCGCGCGGGTTGTAGACGACGTCGGCGAGTTTTTCGATGTCGCCACGTTTCAGGCCGAGTTCCTGCCAGGCATTGAGAACGCCGGCCTCGGACAGGATCAGATGCGATTCCCAGCCGCCGATGGCGCGCAATTGCTTGAGGATGCCGAGGCCGTAGACGGCGCCGGTGGCGCCGGTGATGGCAACGATCAGGCGTTTTTTCATTTTGGATTTTCCCATGCGTGCGGTGCGACGGCGCTTACTGCGCCTCGGCTTCTTTCTTCCAGCGGAACAGATGATTTTCGAGCGGCTTCAGGACGCCCGATTCAAGCGCCACCATCATGGCAATCATGGTGAGGGTCCAGGCAAATACCTGATCGGTCTGAATCAGGTCGGCGGCCTGACGCAGCCGATATCCTACACCGCTCGAAGAGCCCAGCGTCTCTGCGACGAGGCTGACGCGCCAGCCGAAACCGAAGGCGAGGCGCGCGCCGGAAAAGAAGTAGGGCATGATGGTCGGCAGGTAGATTTTGGTCATGACCTTGCGTGCCGGCATGCGCAGCGTGTGTGCGAGTTCGATGAAGTCGGCGTTGACCGTGCGCGTGCCCTGCCACACGTTGGTGATGATCAGCGGCATCGCCGTCATGAAGACGACGAAGATGGTGGTGGCGTTCGAAATGCCGAACCAGATGATGGCGAAGATCGCCCAGATCGCCGACGATACGGTATTGAGCACCGGCAGCACCGGCTCGAAAAATTCGCCGAGCGGTTTGATCGCGCCCAGCATGATGCCCAGCGGCACGCTGATCAACGTTGCAAGCACAAAGCCAATGCAAACGCGTTCGAGCGTGATGGCAAGATTGCTCCAGAGGTCGCCGTTGCCGGCGATCAGCATCAGCGCATCCCAGACGCGTTGCGGCCCGGGCAGCACATAGTGCGGCAGGCGCAGCGAGCACAGCCACCAGATGCCGAGCAATACTGCCAACAGCGTGAGGCGCTGACCGACAAGGCCAATGCGCATGCCGCTGCGGGGCGCTGCCAGTGTGGCGTGTTCGCTCATGCCATCAGCCGTAAAAATTTACGCTTTCGGCGGCGCGGTGAAGTAGGTGCCGCGGCCGCTGGCGACCAGCGCGCCGTCCTTGTCGTAGATATAGGCCTCGGCGGTCGAGTACTGGCTGCCACTGCGAACGACCCGCGCCTTGGCGGTCAAATCGCCGGGCATCGCGGCCTTGTGATAGTCAACGCGGATGTCGATGGTCGGCACCGGACGGCCGATTTGCGCGGCGATCGCGTAGTCGGCGGCGACGTCAACGATCGCGGCGAGGATGCCGCCGTGCGTGTATTTGCGCTCCGGGTTGACCACCCATTCTTCGCGCCAGCCGGCTTTGACTTCGATACCCTCGGCATCCGCCTTGAGCACGGTGAAATTCAGCCATTGATTGAACGGGCCGCGTGTGATCAGTTTCTGCAGCGTTTCGATGGAAGCGGTTTCAGCCATGATGTGCTTTCGGTATCGGAGTTGAAGAGGAATCTGCGGCGGCGAGTTGACGCAGTGCCGCCTGATCGATTTTGTTGGTGCCGGCGAGCGGCATGCTGTCGAGGAAAAACACGCGGCGCGGGTGCTGGTAGACGGGGCCGTGTTCCAGCGCGTAGGCCTTCAAGTCCTGTTCCTTCGTCGCCTGACCGGGGCGCAGGACGACGAAAGCGTATGGCACCTGACCCTTCAATTCATGCACGAAGGGCAGCACCACGGCCTGTTGCACGGCCGGATGTTTTTCCAGCAGCGAGACAACCTCGATCGGAAAAATGTTTTCGCCGCCGCAGACAAACATGTCGTCGGTGCGGCCGACGAACCAGTAAAAGCCGTCGGCGTCGCGGCGGCAGATATCGCCGCTGTAATACCAGCCGTCGCGTATGCGTTTGGCGGTTTCTTCCGGCATGTTGTGATAGCCAAGCAGGATGCCGGGATTTTTCAGGATGAGTTCGCCTTCGTTGTCCGACGGTCCGTTGATCAGTTTCGCTTCGGTGCCGCGGTAGGGCACGCCGATCGAGCCGGCGGGGCGCGGTCTGCCCTCGGGATGCGGACCCAGCGGCACCGGGCCGCCTTCGGTGACGCCGTACACCACCAGCGCTTCGGCGTTCGGAAAGTCTTGTTTCAGATCGCGCAAAATCTGCAGCGAGGCCGGCGCCGAACCCATCATCACGGTGCGCACTGATGTAACGTCTGTTTTGGCGAGCAGGTCTTTGCGCGCGAGCACCATGGACGTCATGGTCGGCACGCCGGAAATCACGGTGCAGCGGTAGCGGCCGATCGCCTCGATATAGCGCTCGACGTTGAATTGCGGGAGCAGCGGCAGCATCGCGCCTGCGGTCAGGCCCTGTTTGATCGCATTCAATGCATTCTTGTGGTACAGCGGCGCGGCGACCAGGATCACATCGCGGGCAGTTGTCTTGCGCGACCACGCCAGCACCAGACGGCTCCAGTTCTGGCCGTAGTGGGTGAGCAGCACGCCTTTCGGCCGGCCGGTCGAGCCTGACGTATAGGGTTGAATCGCCACCGTGTCCGGCGCAGGTTCGATCGCGGTGAAGTCGCCGAAATTGAGAAAAGCGTCGAAGGTTTTATCGTAAACCACCACCGGCAGATCGAGCAGACACAAACGCCGCAAGGCCGTTTCCGCAAAAATCAGGCGCGCGCCGGCATCCCTGACGATGTAGTCAACGGTGTCGGCGGCGAGCTTGATGTTGATCGGCACCGGTATGATGCCCGCGCGCATGCTGCCCAGCACGGTTGCGACAAACTCGATACGATTCAGCGAAAGTATCGCAATGCGGTCGCCGGCTTTGAGCCCGGCGCGCATGAGTCCGCGCGCCACCGCGTTGCAGAGGTCATCCAGTTCGCGAAAGCTGACATCGCGCGGCGCGGCCGGATCATGGAGATCAATGATCGCCGTGCGTTCTTCATGCGCATGGGTGGCGAACAGCAGTCCGAGATTACCGGCGTGACCCTGCGCTGCCGGTTCGGCGATCCCCTCTGCGCCGGCAGGCGGCGTGTGCAGAATCAGGGACAAATCACCACCTTGCCGAAGACCTCGCGGTTTTCGATCAGTTTCAGGCCCTGGCCGGCTTTTTCGAGCGGCAGCACTTCGTCGATGACGGGTTTGATCTTGCCTTCCTGAATCAGGTCCATCAGCGCCTTGAGGTTCTCGTCGTAGAAGCTGTTGGAGCCGACGATCTGAATCTCGAAGCTCCAGATGTAGCGCAGGTCTTCCTTCGGATCGAAGCCGGCGGTGGCGCCGCAGACGAGAATCTTGCCGCCGCGCTTGACGCATTTCAGCGAAGGCAGCCAGGTGTCGCCGCCGGTGAAATTGATGACGACGTCGATGCCCCCTTCATAACTGCGGCGCTGCGGCTTGCCGAATTTTTCGATCGCCCATTTCGAGAAATCGGTGTCCTTGTAGTTGACGACGTGATCGGCGCCGAGATCCTTCAGGCGCTGGATCTTGTCGGCGCTGCTGGCGCAGGCGATGACTTCGGCGCCCAGCATCTTGGCGAGCAGCACGCAGCCGGTGCCGACACCGCCGCTGGCGCCCAGCACCAGCACCTTGTCGCCGGCCTTGATGGTTTTGTGCGTGATTATCATGCGGTGCGCGGTGCCATAGGCGACCGGCAATGAGGCGGCCTGCTCGTAGCTGACGTTGTCCGGCATGCGGATCAACTGGCCGGCCGAAACCAGACATTTTTCGGCCAGGCCGCCGTGCATCATTTCGCCCATCAGGCCGACCTTCGGGTTGAGCGGATTGACCAGCACGCGGTCGCCTTTTTTCCAATCGTTCACGCCCGAACCGATTGCGAGGATTTCACCGGCGATGTCGAGGCCGATGATCATCGGCATCGGCACTTTGATGCCGGGCATGCCGCGCACGGTAAAAACATCGTGATAGTTGAACGAGGTGGCGCCGACGCGGATGACGACGTGGCCTTCCTTGGCGACAGGGTCCGGAAAATCAGTAACGTATTCGAGATCGTCGATCGTGCCGTGTTGTTTCAGTACGACTGCCTTCATGCTGTTCTCCGTTGAAATAGCTTGTTTCGTTTAGTGCGGTTCGCCGCCCAGCGCCAGATTCAGCACGCTGCTGCTGGTCATCACCGCCGAGAGCACCATCGCGCGCGCGGCCTCGATCTGCTCGCGCGCGATGCGTTCGGCGCTATCGCCGTTGCCGCGCAACAGCGCCTTGATCAGCGCGCGATGCTCGCTTTGCATTTCCGCCGACCGGTTGCGCAGCCCCAGACCGAGATGCAGCAGGCGCGTCATCTGGTCGTGCAACTGGGCGATCATCGCGGCCAGACGCAGATTGCCCGTGGTGTCGGCGATGGCGACGTGAAAATCCTTGTTCATCTCAAGAAAGCGGCCGATGCTTTGTGCATCGCCTGACTGGTAGCCGGTGCGGCTGGCTTCGTCGAGCGCGCGGGCTTGTTTGCCGTCGATTTTGCCGGCGGCCATGCGCGCGGCGGCCGGCTCCAGCATCAGGCGCAGTTCGAAGATGTCCTGGATGTCTTTCAGCGTCACCGGCGTGATGCGATAGCCGCGGCGGGGGATTGCCCGCACCAGTCCGTCGTGCGCCAACCGGATCAGCGCCATGCGCACCGGCGCCTTGCCGAGGCGGTAGTTGAGGCACAACTGCGGCTCGGAAACCTCGGCGCCGGGCGCCAGCACGCAGGTGATCACATCATGCTTGATGCGTTCGTAGGCGCGGTCGGTCAGCAGGGGAATCTCCGCCGCGCTACTGCGCGGGCGGTTGGGAGCGGTTGGCGTGGCCACAGGCAATGTCCGGTCGGGCTTGCGATACTATGAGCAGCCCGGTGACATGTCAACGGCGCGCACGATACTTACTCGCGCCGTTCGTGCGCTGAAAAAAGAAACTGATTCTGCCGATTGCGGAAGGCGCCGCTCAGAGGCGCCGCTTCCGGCGGTTATTTCAGGAAAATGACGGCGGGAAAGGTGCCAACGGCGAGGGCGAGAATGAGCCACTCCATGCCATGGCGTTTGAGCCAGCCGGTGAAATGCAGAATCAAAATAACGATTGCAACTGCGTAGAAGGCGTAAAACGCCATAATAAATCCCCCTTCTGATCGGACCCTCCTCCGTTCAGGCCACTTAAGGCGGGTCAATAATACCGCAGATCGAATAAAAGAAAAAGCTGGAAAATCACGGGTTTCGCATGCTTTTGCAGGTCCTGTCGGTGGCATTTGTCGCAATCGATGTCAAATCGCATGTGCGGCTATATTATCGGCAGCAGTTTTACAATTTCAACCGGAGTGCCTGTGCTGGTTCTTGCTCACCGCGGTTATCATGCCGACCTGCCCGAAAACACCCTGGCTGCCTTTGACGCGGCACGACGGCTGGATGTCGATGGTATCGAAACCGACGTACGTCTCAGCGCTGATGGCAAGCCGGTCATCATGCATGATCGCGTGACGCCGGCCGGGCGCGCGATTTCCAGCATCACACATCGCGAAATCGAACGCGACGTCGGCCACGCGGTGCCCTTGCTTGGCGAAATTCTCGCGGCGATCCCTGATGTGCTGTGGAACATCGAAATCAAACAAACGGAGGTGTGGCCGGTCGCGCTGCCGGTGCTGCGGCAATTTCAGGCCACGCATCGCCTGTTCGTCAGTTCGTTCCGCCATGACGTTGTGATGCGTTGCGCGACCGAACTGGGGATTGATTGCGGGCTGCTGCTGGCGAGTCGTCCGGTCGACATTGCTGGCACGATTGCCGCCTGCGCTGAAATGACCTCGGTTCGCAGCGTGGTTTGGGATTACAACATCGTAGATGAGGCGGCCTTGCAAGGCGTCAGCGCAGCCGGTTGGCGCAATTATGTTTACGGCGCGGTTACGATCGAAGAGCATTTGCATTGCGCGCGGCTCGGCCTGGCAGGACTGATCACCGATCACCCCGAACGTGCGGTGCGTTTGTCATGAGCTACATACTCGCGCTCGACCAGGGCACGACCAGTTCGCGCGCGATCGTGTTTGATCGCGCCGGTGAGGTTCGTGCGGTCGCGCAAAAGGAATTTCGCCAGATCTTTCCGCGCCCCGGCTGGGTCGAGCACGATGCCAACGAAATCTGGGCGACCCAGTCCGGGGTGGCGATGGAGGCGATTGCGCGCGCCGGTATCGGCGTGGCTGAAGTTGCCGCCATCGGCATCACGAATCAACGGGAAACCACGGTGCTGTGGGACCGCGCCAGCGGTCTGCCGCTGGGCAACGCGATTGTGTGGCAGGACCGGCGCACTGCGGCGGCCTGCGAGGCGCTCAAGGCGGCGGGACATGAGGCCATGTTTAACGCGCGCACGGGGCTTTTGCTCGATCCGTATTTTTCCGGCACCAAACTGGCGTGGATGCTCGACAACATCGAGGGCGCGCGCGTCGCTGCCGAAGCCGGACGTCTGGCATTCGGCACCATCGACAGCTGGCTGATCTGGAAGCTCTCAGGCGGCAAGAGCCATATCACCGATGCCAGCAACGCTTCGCGCACCTTGATGTTCAATATTCACCGCGGCGACTGGGACGATGAACTGCTCGAAGTGCTGAAGGTGCCGCGGCGGGTTTTGCCGCAGCTTGTTCCATCGAGCGGCCGCCTCGCGGAAACCTCGCGCGCGGTATTCGGCGCGTCGATTCCGATTGGCGGCATTGCCGGCGACCAGCAGGCCGCGTTGTTCGGGCAGCGGTGCACGACGCCGGGCATGGTCAAGAACACCTACGGCACCGGCTGCTTCATGCTGATGCAGACCGGCGCCAATCCGGTTACATCGAAAAACAAATTGCTGACGACGACGGCATGGCGGCTGGGCGGGCATGACAGCTATGCGCTCGAAGGCAGCGTATTCGTCGCCGGCGCAGTGGTGCAGTGGTTGCGCGACGGTCTCGGCATTATCAGAAGTGCGGCGGAGGTTGGACCGCTGGCGGCCAGCGTGCCCGATAACGGCGGTGTATATATGGTGCCGGCATTCGCAGGTCTCGGTACGCCGCACTGGGACCCCTATGCGCGCGGCACCATCGTCGGTCTCACGCGCGGCAGCACCGCTGCGCATATCGCGCGTGCCGCGCTCGAGAGCATCGCTTATCAAGTGGTCAACATGCTTGAAGCCATGCAGGCCGATGCGGGTATCGCACTTGGCGAACTGCGTGTGGACGGCGGCGCTACGCAAAACAATTTGCTGATGCAGTTTCAGGCCGATGTGCTGGGGGTGCGCGTGGTGTGTCCGCGGATTGTTGAAACTACTGCGCTGGGGGCGGCTTACCTGGGAGGGCTTGGGGCCGGACTTTGGCGGGACGAAACCGAGATTGATGCGCAGTGGCAGGCGGGGCGCATATTCGAACCGGCGATGCGGAGGGAAGAGGCGGCGCAACTGTGTGCGCAGTGGCGGCGGGCTCTCACGCGTGCGGCGGATTGGGCCGTACACGAATAGCCGCGTACTGGCAACGCCCGCGCGCCGCGATTACATCAATGTGTTGCGCGGTACTCGTCGATCCAGAAACGCATGCGCGCAATCAGCACCTGCGGGCTCAAAGTGTGCAAAACGCGTTTGAGCGCCGCAACGATTTCATCGATGTACAGCACGCCAAGCAGCATTGCGATCGCAAACACGTTGATGATCAGCAATACGTCGGCAAAGTCCACCGAGATTTCGCCGTTCAGTATGCCCATGTGCATTTTCGTTCCTTCATCAAATAATGTTGCTGCAAAGTGCGTAGCAACAAGCATGCCATTAATAAATTTAATCAAATCAATGCATTAAATGAATTTAATGGTCGTCTGATGCTTCATCATAGCACAAAGCCTGTTGCGACGCACCATTTTGTTGCGTTACAGGGACTTAGCGAAGGTTATTGCAGGGAATAAGGCGTACCCGGCCTGCCGGTTGCGGGGGCCGCCGCCGGCGCCGCACTAGAAGGCGGAAATGCCGGTCTGCGCGCGCCCAAGGATCAGCGCGTGGATGTCGTGCGTGCCTTCGTAGGTGTTGACCACCTCAAGGTTCATCAAATGGCGGATGACATGGTATTCATCCGAAATGCCGTTGCCGCCGTGCATGTCGCGGGCCAGCCGGGCAATGTCGAGCGCTTTGCCCGCATTGTTGCGTTTGAGCAGCGAAACCATTTCGGGCGCGGCGCGATCCTCATCCATCAGGCGGCCCAGGCGCAGCACGCTTTGCAGACCCAGCGTGATCTCGGTCTGCATGTTGGCCAGCTTCAGCTGGATCAACTGGTTGGCAGCGAGCGGTTTGCCGAACTGTTTGCGCGCCAGCGTGTAATTGCGCGCCGCATGCCAGCAGAATTCGGCCGCGCCCATTGCGCCCCAGGCAATGCCGTAACGTGCCTTGTTCAGGCAGCTCATCGGACCCTTGATGCCCTTGACGCCGGGCAGCATGTTTTCTTCCGGCACGAACACGTCGTCCATCACGACTTCGCCGGTGATCGATACGCGCAGGCTGAACTTGCCCTCGATTTTCGGCGACGACAGCCCTTTCGCGCCTTTCTCAAGCAGGAAGCCGCGAATAACGCCATCATCGGTTTTGGCCCAGACCAGAAATACGTCGGCGACCGGCGCGTTTGAAATCCACATTTTGGCGCCGCTGAGCAGATAACCGCCGTCGACGCTTTTGGCGCGCGTGATCATGCTCATCGGGTCGGAACCGTGATCGGGCTCGGTGAGCCCGAAGCAGCCGACCCATTCGCCGGCAGCGAGTTTGGGCAGGTACTTTTGCCGTTGCGCCTCGCTTCCAAAGGCGTGAATCGGATACATGACAAGGCTGGATTGCACGCCGGCGGTGGAGCGATAGCCGGAATCGACGCGTTCGAGCTCGCGCGCGATCAGCCCGTAACACACGTAACTGACGCCGGCGCAGCCGTAGCCTTCGATGGTGGCGCCGAGAAAGCCCATTTCCCCCATCTCGTTGAACACGCTGCGGTCGAAGCTCTCATGCCGGTGCGCCATCAGCACGCGCGTCATCAGCTTGTCCTGACAGTAGGCACGCGCGGAATCGCGCACCATGCGCTCGTCGTCGCTCAATTGATCTTCAAGCAGCAGAGGATCTTCCCACTGAAATAAATTTTTGGCCGACGCGGAAGGGGCGCTCACTGAAGTCTCCTGCTAGAATGAATCGTAGTTTACAGCGAATTGCGGGCGCTCCGGCGCGGGTGTGCGAGATGGCCGAATCCGATTTATCCAAGCTCAGAATTTCGCGCGACAAGACGGTCGCGCCGACATTGCCGCGGCGGCGCAGATGGACGCGATGGATTTTGATCGCCGCGGGTCTGTTCGTTGTGGCGGCCTTGATCGCGCGCAATGTCATGGCGCCGGTCGAGGTCGAGAGCACGACGGTGTCCAAGGCCTACCGCTCGCAGTCCTTCGCGCTGCTCAATGCAACCGGTTATGTGGTCGCGCAGCGCAAGGCGGCGGTGGCATCGAAGGCGACCGGCCGGCTCGAGTGGCTGGGCGTGCGCGAAGGCTCGGTGGTCAAGGCCAATGAAGTGCTGGCGCGGCTGGAAAGTCACGATGTCGTCGCTTCGATGGAACAGGCGGCCGCCAACATCAAGGTGGCGCAGGCCAATCTGGAGCAGGGCGAGGCCGAGTTGAACGAAGCCGAGCGCAGCTTCAACCGCTCGCGCGATCTGCTGGCCAAGAATTTCGTGTCGCAGGCAGCGCATGACACGGCGATCAGCCGGCTCGAAAAGGCGCGCGCGGCGGTCAGCGGCAATCGCGCAGCGATCGCGGTGGCGCAGGCCAACTACCGGGCGGCGCAGGTTGCGGTCGAGCAGACGCTGATACGCGCGCCTTTCGACGGCGTGGTGCTGACCAAGAACGCGAATGTCGGTGACGTTATCACGCCGTTTTCGTCGGCGCTGGGTTCGCAGGCCGCGGTGGTGACGATGGCCGACATGGCCACACTCGAAGTCGAGGCCGACGTGTCGGAATCCAATCTCGGCAAGGTCAAAGTCGATCAGCCCTGCGAAATCCAGCTCGATGCGCTGCCCGATGCGCGCTTCCGCGGGCGCCTGCTGCGCATGGTGCCGACGGTCGATCGGGCCAAGGCCACGGTGATGGCTAAAGTGCGTTTCGCCGAACTCGATCCGCGCATCCTGCCGGAAATGAGCGCGAAGGTCGCGTTTTTGTCTGAAGAAGTGCCGGAAAGCGAACGCGGGGCGCGCATCGCCGCGCTGCCGGCGGCAGTGGTTGAACGGGACGCCAAAAAAGTCGTGTTCGTGATCCGTGACGGCCGCGCCGTGCAGACGGCCGTGGAAACCGGCGACAAGGTCGGTGAGTTGATCGAGATTCGCAGCGGCGTCGCCGCCGGCGACAAACTGGTGTTGCGGCCGCCGGAGAAGCTGCGCGACGGCGCGCGCGTGACGGTCGGCGGGCGTTAGCCGGCGGCATTTCGCGGAGTTCCGATGGATCAGGCCGCGCAGACGATCGTCGCCATTCGCAATCTCGCCAAGGCTTACCGCCGCGGCGACCAGGTGGTGCCGGTGTTAACCGATATCACGCTCGATATCGCTGCCGGGGATTACGTTGCGCTGATGGGGCCTTCGGGGTCAGGCAAAAGCACGCTGCTCAATCTGATCGCCGGCATCGACAAGCCGGATGCCGGCAGCCTGAGCATCGGCGGCATCGACATCACTGCGCTTGATGAAGCCGATCTTGCGGCGTGGCGCTCGCGCCATGTCGGATTCATATTCCAGTTTTACAACCTGATGCCGGTGCTGACGGCCTTCGAGAACGTCGAACTGCCCTTGCTGCTGACCGATCTGTCCGCGGCGCAGCGCCGCCAGCATGTCGGCGATGCGCTGGAGATGGTCGGCCTCGCTGACCGCGTCGAGCACTATCCGTCGGAATTGTCGGGCGGACAGCAGCAGCGTGTGGCAATCGCGCGCGCCATCATCACCGATCCGACGATACTGGTGGCCGACGAACCCACCGGCGATCTCGATCGCGTGTCGGCGGAAGAGGTGCTGAACCTGATCGATCGCTTGAATCGGGAACTGGGCAAGACGGTCATCATGGTCACCCACGATCCCCATGCGGCGGCCAAGGCGCGCAGCATCCGCCATCTCGACAAGGGCGAACTGACCCAATAGGACGGCGGCCGCATGTATTACCTGAGGATGATCGTCCGCAATGCGATGCGCCACCAGTTGCGCAGCGGACTCACCGTGCTCGGCATCGTCGTTGCGATCGTCGCCTTCGGCCTGCTGCGCACCGTGGTCGATGCCTGGTATTCGGGCGCCGAGGCGGCGTCGAAATCGCGCCTGATCACGCGCAACGCCATCTCGCTGGTGTTCTCGATGCCGCTCGCCTATGCCGGCAAGATCCGCCAGATCGACGGCGTCAAGGCGGTGTCGTATGCAAGCTGGTTCGGCGGTGTTTATGTCACGGAGAAGAACTTTTTTCCGCAGTTCGCGGTGCATGCGCCGACCTATTTCAACCTGTATCCAGAGTTCGTGGTGCCGCCCGAGCAGATGCGCGATTTTCTGCACGATCGCAAAGGCGCCATCGTCGGCCGCCGGCTTGCCGAGACCTATGGTTTCAAGATCGGCGACACGGTCAGCCTTCGCGGCACGATTTATCCGGGCATCTGGGATTTCGTGATCCGCGGCATCTATGACGGCGCGGAGCGCACCACCGACGTGTCGCAGTTTTTCTTTCAATGGGATTACGTCAACGAAACCATGCGCATCACGGCGCCGCGGCGCATGAACACGGTCGGCGTCTACATCATCGCGCTGACCGGCGCCGATCGCGCCTCCGACGTGTCCGCGTCGGTTGATGCGACCTTCCGCAATTCGCTCGCTGAAACGCTGACCGAAACCGAACAGGCCTTCCAGCTCGGCTTCGTGTCGATGACCGAGGCGATCGTGGTGGCGATCCGGGTGGTGTCCTACCTGATTATCTTCATCATCATGGCGGTGATGGCGAACACCATGGCGATGACGGTGCGCGAACGCCTGTCCGAATATGCGACGCTGAAAGCGTTGGGTTTCGGTTCGCGCCATCTGGCCGGGCTGATTTTCGGCGAGGCTTTCGTGATTGCCGGCTGCGGCGCCCTGATCGGCATTTTCTGCACCTTTCCGATCGCCGAGCGTTTCGGCAAGGCCACCGGCACATTGTTCCCGACGTTCAATGTGCATGATGAAACGATCGAGTGGCAAATCGCGTGCGCCGTGCTGATTGCGGTGGTCGCCGCGCTGGTGCCGTGCTGGCGGGTGATGCACATCCGCATCGTTGACGGTCTGCGCAGCATCGGCTGAACATGAAGATCCCGTATTCCTACACGCTGCGCAATCTGTGGACACGCAAATGGACCACGCTGCTGACCGCCGGCGGCATGGCGCTGGTGGTGTTCGTGTTCGCGACCGTGCTGATGCTGGAGGAGGGCTTGCGCAGGACGCTGGTCGATACCGGGTCGTACGACAACGTGGTGGTGACGCGCCGTTCCTCGCAGACCGAGGTGCAAAGCATCATCGACCGCGCGCAGGCGGCATTGCTTGAAAGCCAGCCGGCGGTCGCGCTCGGCAATGACGGCGAGCGGCTGGTATCGAAGGAAACCGTGGTGCTGGTCAATCTCAACAAGCGCGACAGCGGACGGCCGGCCAACGTGCTGGTGCGCGGCGTCGGCGTCGCCGCGCCCGTATTGCGACCGCAGGTAAACATTGTGGAGGGACGGATGTTCCGGCCCGGAGCGGCGGAGATCGTCGCGGGACGCAGCACCGCCGAGCGTTTTCGCGGCGCCGGCATCGGCGAAACACTCCGGCTCGGCCAGCGCGAATGGCGCGTGGTCGGCATCTTTGACGCGGGTCAGAGCGGATTTGATTCGGAAATCTGGGGCGATGCCGACCAGTTGATGCAGGCCTTTCGCCGGCCGGTTTATTCGGCCGTGGTGATCCGGCTGAGCGACTCGATGCGCTTCGCTGAATTCAAGTCCGGCGTCGAGAGCGATCCGCGCCTGACGGTCGAGGCCAAACGCGAGACGGTTTTTTACGCCGACCAGTCCGAGGTGCTGGCGAATTTCATCAAATATCTCGGCCTCACGCTGTCGCTGATTTTTTCGATCGGCGCGGTGATCGGCGCAATGATCACGATGTATGCGTCGGTAGCGAGCCGTACCGCCGAGATCGGCACGCTACGCGCGCTCGGTTTCCGCCGTCGCAGCGTGTTGGCCGCATTCCTGCTCGAGTCGGCCATGCTGGGACTTGCCGGCGGTTGCGCCGGACTGCTGCTGGCTTCATTCATGCAATTGTTTACGATCTCTACCATGAACTGGCAGTCTTTTTCGGAACTCGCTTTCAGTTTCACGTTGACCCCGGCAATCGGCGTCAAGACACTCGCCTTTTCGCTGGCGATGGGCGTGGTCGGCGGTTTTTTGCCGGCGATCCGAGCGTCACGCCTGAATATCGTCGATGCGCTGCGCGCCGTTTGATCCGCGCTGCCGTTACGGCTAGGGTTTGACCCGCTCGATCGTGCCCATGTGAAACGGGAACGCGCCCTTGCGACGGTCTTCGAAATAATGGGTGAGGGTGTTGCGCACGGTGGCGAAGGCGATCTGGTCCCACGGGATGTCGGCTTCGGCAAACAGTTTCAGTTCCAGTGTTTCGATACCGGGACTGAAGTCGAGGTCGAGCAGTCGCGCGCGGAACAGCAGGTAGACCTGGCTGATGTAAGGAATGTTGTAGAGCGCGTAGAGCGATTCGATTGCGACCCGCGCGTTGGCTTCTTCGAGCGTCTCGCGCATGGCGCCGTCAAAGGTGGTCTCGCCGTTTTCCATGAAGCCCGCCGGCAGAGTCCACAATCCGCGGCGCGGTTCGATCGCGCGCCGGCACAGCAAAACCTTGTCTTCCCATTCCGGAATGCAGCCCACAACCATTTTCGGATTCTGGTAATGGATGGTCGCGCAGGACGAACACACGTAGCGGGGCAGGCTGTCGCCGTCGGGGATGCGCAGCTCGACGGCGGCGCCACATTGGCTGCAGTATTTCATTCGATTTCCAGAGCGGAAACCGAGCTTACCACACGCCAATTGCGTGTTTCTGCGCAACCGGCGTGTTCGTGCCGGAGGCGTGTTTTCCGTCACGGGCGGCGTTCCTGCCGCATGCTATGATGCGCGTCTGTCTCGGTCTTAAACCTGATGGGAGAACCTGGAAATGAACGAAAAAGCAAAGTTGGGACTGGTCGGCGTCGTATCGCTGCTGGTTGGCGCCGCCGGCGGTGGCGGATTCGGCATGATGCAGGTCGATGATGTCACGCAGAAGCTGACCATGACCACGCAGGAAAAGGATGACGCCCTGAAGCTCGCCGACAAGGCAAAGAAGATGCCGGATGACGCGGCGAAGAAATTCAGCAAGGATCTCGGCGCGCTGGTCACTGCGGCCGGTGCGGCTACCGATGATCCGGCAAAACTCATCGACGCAACGCGCGCGCTGCTGGCTGCACGTGACAGCATCCGGGCGTCGCTCGACGGCGTGCGTTCCTCCATGGACGGCGATATGGACGCGCTGGCCGCGGAACTTGGCGCGGCGACGCCGAATCCGGACAAGATCAAGGTTGCGCTCGAGTCGCTCAAGCAAAACTGGCCGGCCAAGGATCAGGCGATCGAAGCGGCCAATCGCAAATTGCTGGCCGATTACGCGCTGCTGCCGCAGCCGCCTGCGCCTGCGCCGGCAGCTGCTGCCGCGCCTGCCGTTGCAGCACCCGCCGCGGCGCCCGCCGCCGCTGCACCGGCACCCGCCAAAAAGTAATGTTTGCGACGCCTTCGCCGGTCGATCCGGCGAAGGCGCTCGTTATTTCCCGATCCGGTTCGAAGGCTGTTTTTAAAACAGGGCAGGCCCGCGCCCGCATTCCCGGTTCGCCGGCTAGCTGGCGAGCTGGTAGATGGTGCGGTTGGCGCGCCGCAAATGGCTGGCCAGTTCGCGACCGAGGTTGGTCAGCAGCTTGATCGCGATTGCCGGGTTTTGCCGCGTCAGTTTGTCGAAGCCGGCGCGATCGAGCACATAGCACAATAGATCCTCGTCGGCTTCGACGGTGGCCGAGCGCGCCTCCTGGTCGAGCAGGGCCATTTCGCCGAACACCGTGCCCGGTGAGAATGTAATCAGGCGCGTCTGCCGCGCGGTGCCCGGCAGGCGCAAGCGGGCGCTGGCGTTGCCCATGGCAACGATGTACAACTCCCGGCTCTCGTCGCCTTCGAGAAAGACGACATCGCCCTTGTGATAAAGGCGGCGTGACAATACCGACTTCACTACCGCCAGCTCCGCGGCGTCCATGCCGGCGAGTACATCGAGCTGGTCAAAGGGGAATTCGAGCGCGGCGTCGATTTCGCCCATGTGGCTGAATATGACGCGATCCTCGGCCCATTCGATCGCGCTGTCGGTGTCGCTGAAAATGCGGTTGCGCGTCAGCGCGGCGGTTACGCCCATGTCCTTGAGGAGATCGGCAATATGCGTGCGTTCCTCGAGCGAACTCAGCAGCAGGTGCTTGCCGTCGCGCATCAGGCGGTCGTGCGTCTGCAGCAGTATTTTTGCGCCGGTGCTGTCGATGTCGTTGACGCGTTTCAAATCGAAAATGACGTGGCTGACGTTTTCCCCGATTGCGGCGGCGATTTCACTGGCCAGATTTTCGGCGGTGCCAAAGAACAGCGGACCTTCGAGTTCGAAAACCAGGATGCTGCCGCCATGCCGCGCCAGCACGGCCATCAGCTTTTCGTCGCGTGTTTTGCGCGAGTGCACGCTGTCGCAATGAAAGCTGCGGCGGATCACCGATTTGCTCATGCGCAGCAGGAAGAAAACGACGGTGACGGTGACGCCGATCAGGACCGCAAACACGATGTTGATGGCAACCGCCGCAACCGTGACGAATAGGATGATCGTGAGGTCGAGCAGCATGTTCTGCGAGCTTGCGAATTCGCGTTTGATCAGCTTTTTGCCGATCTGCAGCGTCCAGCGGTCGAATAACTGGATGGACACCACCACCAGCATTCCGGAAATGACCACGCGCGGAATGTAGGCGAGCAGCGGCGACAGCAGCAGCACTGCCAGCAGAATGAAGCCCGCGTGCACCGCGAGCGACAGCGGCGTGCGCGCGCCGCTGCGGTGATTGGCGAAGCTCGACGCCAGATTGATGCCGTTGGCGATGCCGCCGAAGCATGCGGCGATCATGTTGCCGATGCCGAGCCGCGTCAGCTCCTGGTTGGCATGGATGCGGTTGCCGGAGTCGCTTTCGATCAGGCGCGCGCACAGCATGCCGTCGAGCGAGGCGACGATGGCAAGGCTCAGCCCGCCGCCGATCACCATCGGCAGCACAGCGGCGAACGCCGGGTTGGTCGCAAGTTCGGTGAATTGCAGGAAATATTGCGGGCTTGGCAGGGCAAACGGGATCGAGCCGATGGTCGGCGACAGGCCCGCGTCAAAGCCGGCCAGTTTGAACAGGTAATAGGCGGTGACGCCGCCCACGAGGCCGATGATGGTCGGCGGAATACGGCGGGTGAGTCGGGCGCCTTTCAGAATGAGCGCGCAGGTGATAATGCCGATCAGCAGCGTCGGCAGTTTGATCGCGCCAAGGCTGCCGGTGAGATCGATTACGGCAATATGTTTGGGCAGGCCCAGCATGCCGTTTAACTGTGAAAAGAATATCAGCAAGGCCGCCGCATTCTGGAAGCCGGCGGTCACTGGCGCCGGAATATAGCGGACCAGCGCGCCCAGGCGAAACAAGCCGAACAGCGTCTGGAATAATCCGGCGACGAAAATCAGCAGGAAGGCGACCGCGAGCAAGGTCGCCGGCGTGGCTGCATGCAGGAAGGCGAGATTCGACCGCGTGATGTTTTCAAGGACCAGGGCGCCGATGAGAAAGGTGACGATGCTGCGCGGCGAGTAAATCATCGTCGTGTTGGCGCCAAGTATCAGGGCAACCAGGCAGCCGATGACGGGGGCGTAAAGGCCGGCGAGGATGGCCGTCGGCACCATCGTGTCGCCGAACGGCGCCAGTGCAAGCAGGCCGTAGCCCATGCTGATCGGGATGGTCATGATTGCCGCAGCGACTCCGCCGACGACATCGCCCTTCAGGTGACGCAGCCAGTGCGTGGTGGCGGGGGATTCCGGCATTG
Organism: uncultured beta proteobacterium; assembly: GCA_903889565.1. GTDB lineage: Bacteria > Pseudomonadota > Gammaproteobacteria > Burkholderiales > SG8-41 > PALSA-1004. The sequence goes on along the minus strand of CAISYC010000015.1, from coordinate 9,760 downwards.
TGGCCGGCGTCGAGGCTGGTTCGGCCTGATCGGGCAGGCCGTAGCCCCATTTACGCTGAAGGGTGGACATGACTGTGGTGCTCTCCACGCAGGCCTGCTTCTTTGATTTGTGGCGACAGTTTATTCAGTCCCCGGCGAGATGCAAGCGGATTAACCATCCGCTTCGTTTCGCGGTGTTTCGTTTTCCGCGGGTGCGCTCCGGCGGTAAGGATTGCGTTCGGATAATTCGTCGATATGCGCGGAAACGCTGTCGCGCTCGCGCACAAGGAATTCCTCGACGGCAGCGGCGAAGCGAGGGTGCGCCAGCCAGTGCGCGGAGCTGGTTTCCACGGGGAGCAGGCCGCGCGCCATTTTATGTTCGCCCTGCGCGCCGCCTTCGAACGTCGCGATGCCGCGCGCAATGCACCATTCGATCACCTGGTAGTAGCAGGTTTCAAAGTGCAGCGCCGGGTGATATTCGAGCGCGCCCCAGTAACGCCCGAACAGCGTGCGCCCGTTGTGGATGTTGAGCGAGGCCGCTATCGCACGACCTTCGCGCCGCGCCACCACCAGCAGGATGTTTTGCGGCATGAGGCGGCCGATCGCGCGAAAGAAATCGAGATTGAGGTACGGCGTCGAATGATGCAGGCGGTAGGTCTCGCGATAGCAGCGGTTGAAGAACACCCACAGCTCATCGCTGATGTCGGGGCCGGCCAGCCATTCGAAGCGGATGCCCGCATCGTGCACGCGCCGCCGTTCCTGACGGATTTTCTTGCGTTTGACATGATTAAGCGAGGCGAGAAATTGTTCGAAATCGGCGTAGCCGGCGCCGCTGCTCGCGTTGTTCCAGTGAAACTGCACACCATGACGCAGCAGCATGCCGGCATCCTGCATTGCCGCCGCCTGATCGGGCGGCGGGAACAGGCTGTGCAGCGACGACACGCCGCTGTCATGCGCAAGCTGCAGGGCGGCCTCGATCAGCAGCGCGCGGCGCGGCGCGGTATCCGCAAGTACGCGGCGGCCGCCGACCGGTGTAAATGGCACCGCATTCAACAGTTTCGGGTAGTAGCGCAGCCCGCTGCGCTGATAGGCATCGGCCCACGCCCAGTCGAACACGTATTCGCCGTATGAATGCATCTTGACGTACAACGGCAGCGCGCCGGTCAGTGCGCCGTGCTCGCGCAGCAGCAGATATTGCGGCGTCCAGCCGGTGTCGTCGCAGGCGCAACCGGTTTCGTGCAGCGTGTTGAGGAAGGCATGCTGCATGAATGGATCGTCGCCGGCGAGCGTGTTCCACGTCGCCGCTGCGACGCCGTTGATCGATGCGCAGACTTCTATTGCGGTGGCGGCCATCGGGGCGGCGTCTTCTCGGTTGAGCATTGCATTGCGTTCGGTCGGCCGATGAGCGGCGCGGGTGCGCGCAGATGATATATTAGCGCCATGAAAATCGCGATTGCCCAGATTAACTGCACCGTCGGCGACCTCGCCGGCAACGTTACCCGCATTCTCGACTTCGTTGCGCGCGCGCGCGCGCAGTCGGCTGAGATCGTCATTACGCCCGAACTCGCCTTGTGCGGATATCCGCCCGAGGATCTGCTGCTGCGTGACGATTTTTATCTCGATTGCGACGCCGCGCTGGCGCGGCTGGCCGCCGGCGCGCAGGATGTCACGCTGGTTGTCGGTCATCCGCAACAGGCCGATGGCAAGCGTTACAACGCGGCGTCGGTGATCCAGGGCGGCCGCGTGGTTGCGACCTATCGCAAGCACGCCTTGCCGAACTACACCGTGTTCGACGAACAGCGTTATTTCGATTCGGGCAGCGACCCCTGCGTGTTTACCGTTTCGGGCGTGACCTTCGGCATCAATATTTGTGAAGACACCTGGGGCGAGCAGGGGCCGTCATCGGCCCGGCCCGGCGCCGATCGTGACGGCGACGGCGCGCTCAGTGGCAGCGCGCGGGCGCCACTGGCGGCGCGCGAGGCCGGCGCGCAGGTGTTGCTGGTGCTTAACGCGTCGCCCTACCATCTGCGCAAACAGGAAACGCGTCACGACGTGATCCGCCGGCGGGTAGCGGAAACCGGCATGCCGGTGATCTACGCCAATCTGGTCGGTGGCCAGGACGAACTGGTGTTCGACGGCGCCTCGTTCGTGCTTGACCGCGCGGGGGTCCTGACGCATCAACTGCCGATGTTCGAAGAAGCGCTGGACATTGTGATTCTAGACGGCGGCGATCCGCGGCCGGGGGCCATCGTGCCGGCGGCATCGGTCGAAGCTGAAGTGTATTCGGCGCTGTGCCTCGGCGTGCGCGACTACGTCCGCAAAAACGGCTTCCCAGGCGTGTTGCTCGGCCTGTCGGGCGGCATCGATTCGGCCGTGACGCTGGCGATCGCTGCCGACGCCATCGGGCCGTCTAAAGTGCACGCTGTCATGATGCCTTCGCAATATACCGCCGACATCAGCCAGATTGACGCGCGCGAAGAAGCGGAGCAGCTTGGCGTGCGTTATTCGGAAATCGCGATCAAGCCGGTAGTTGATGTGTTTACTGCGGCGCTCGCCGATGAATTCAAGGGGCTGGCGCTGGATACGACCGAGGAAAATATCCAGGCCCGCGTTCGCGGCACGCTGTTGATGGCGTTGTCGAACAAGACCGGGGCGATCGTGGTGACCACCGGAAACAAGAGCGAGATGGGCACGGGGTATGCGACCTTGTATGGCGATATGGCCGGCGGTTTTGCCGTATTGAAAGACATCAGCAAAATGCTGGTTTACCGCTTGGCGAATTACCGCAATACGCTGTCGCCGGTTATTCCGCAGCGCGTCATCACGCGTGCGCCGTCCGCTGAGCTGCGGCCGAATCAGACCGATCAGGACAGTCTGCCGCCGTACGAAGTGCTCGACGCCATCATGGAGGCTTATGTCGAGCACAATCGCAGCCCGCAGGAGATCGAGGCGGCGGGTTACGCGCGCAAGGATGTGGAGCGCGTCGTGCAGTTGTTGCGCATCAGCGAATACAAGCGCCGGCAGTCGCCGGTCGGCATCCGTATCACGCCGCGCGGCTTCGGCAAGGACTGGCGCTACCCGATCACCAATAAATACCGCCACCGGTTCGATTGAGAATGCCGGAAAAGCCGCCGGGCTGGGCTATACTATACCCACGGCGGGCTTGGGCCCGCGATTGCAACGCACTTCGCAGGGGGAATGCAGATGAAAAAAGTTGAAGCGATTTTCAAACCGTTCAAGCTCGATGAAGTGCGCGAGGCGCTGTCCGAGATCGGTGTCAGCGGACTGACGGTAACCGAGGTCAAGGGGTTCGGCCGTCAGAAGGGCCACACCGAGCTCTATCGGGGCGCGGAATACGTGGTCGATTTTCTGCCCAAGGTAAAGATCGAACTGGTGGTGCCCGACACGCTTGCCGAACGGGCGGTCGATGCCATCATCAAGGCGGCGCGCACCGGCAAGATCGGCGATGGCAAGATTTTCATATCGAGCGTTGATCAGGTGGTGCGGATTCGCACCGGCGAAACCAACGAAGCAGCGATTTAACGTCAAGTCGGCGCCGGTGGCCGGCGCAGTGCCGGCCCGGTGCTTACCGGCGCGACGCCGACTTCAGCAGAACGATTACCGCGCCGCCGCCGCCGTCGGCCTGCCTGGCCTGACAAAATGCGAGCACCTCCTCGCGTTGCCTTAACCAAATCCCCACCTTGGTTTTGAGCACGGGTTCGCGGTTTTTCGAGCGCAGCCCCTTGCCGTGCACAATGCGAATGCAGCGAAAACCGTCGCGCAGGCAGGCTTGCAAAAACAACGCCACGGCGCTTCGCGCTTCATCCGCGGTGTAACCGTGAAGGTCCAGTTCGTCCTGGATCACCCAATGTCCGCGGCGTAGTTTGCGCAGCGTGTGCGAGGCGATCCCTTCGCGCAAATATACAAGTTCCTCGCCGGTCTCGATGCCGATGTCCCACTGCGGATGATCGCTGAGACTTTCAGCCAGCGCCGCCTGTTCGTCGCGCAGCCGCTGGCGCGCGACCGGCGGAATCTTTTTGCGCGGTTGCAGGACGCGCCCGTGATGCGCGATCGGAGTCACGTCGGGCAGCAGGCTCTCCAGTTTTTCCGGTTCGCCGCTGCGCGGACGCGGGGGCTTTTGCATGGCGCCGTTGTAATGGCGCGCCGGTCAGCCGCCCAGAGATTCGAGGTAGCGCTGGGCGTCGAGTGCGGCCATGCAGCCGGTGCCGGCGCTGGTTACGGCCTGACGGTAGACGTGGTCCTGCACGTCACCCGCCGCGAACACGCCGGGAACGCTGGTGGCCGTGGCGTTGCCGGCAAGCCCGCTCTGCGTCACGATATAGCCGTTTTTCATCTCGAGCTGGTCAATGAACAACTCGGTGTTCGGTCTGTGACCGATGGCGATGAAGACGCCTTGCAAAGCCTTGTCGGTGGTCGCGTTGTTCTTGACGTTTTTAACGCGCATGCCGGTTACGCCGGATTTGTCGCCCAGCACTTCTTCGAGCACGTGATCCCACAGGATGGTGGCGCTGCCGGCGGCGACTTTTTCATTCAGTTTGTCCACCATGATCGGCTCGGCGCGGAACTTGTCGCGGCGATGAACGACGGTGACATGCCGGGCGATATTGGTGAGATAGAGCGCTTCTTCTACCGCCGTGTTGCCGCCGCCGACGACCGCGACGTCCTGGCCCTTGTAGAAAAAACCGTCGCAGGTCGCGCAGCCCGAAACGCCGCGGCCCATAAAAGCTTCCTCGGACGGCAGACCGAGATACATCGCGGAGGCGCCGGTGGCGATGATGAGTGCGTCGCAGGTGTAAGTGCCGTTGTCGCCGATCAGTGTGAGCGGCTTCTCCGACAGTTTTGCGGTGTGGATCTGGTCAAAAATGATTTCGGTCTTGAAGCGTTCTGCGTGCTTGAGAAAGCGCTCCATCAATTCCGGGCCTTGCACACCCATTGCATCTGCCGGCCAGTTATCGACCTCCGTGGTCGTCATTAATTGGCCGCCTTGGGCCAGCCCGGTAATCAGGACCGGATTGAGGTTCGCGCGCGCGGCGTACACCGCAGCGGTATAACCGGCCGGACCCGATCCAAGGATCAAAAGGCGGCAGTTTTTGGTGTTTTTCGTCATGGTTTGGGTCCAAATCGGGCTGAATTGCGGGAAAACAACATTTTCGCAGCCAAATCGACCCTCTGTCGAGCTTTAAATCAGCATGAATATTCAGCATTAATGCCTTGGTATATAATAAAAAAATAGGGATTTTGTGTCTTGCAAACGGGTATTTTTGCGGTGATAAGAAAAACAGCGAAAATTTGATGGGTTTTAAGTCACAAAAATTGGCTGGAGCAGCGTTGACGCTGCTCGTCTTAAGCTGGTCGGCGATGGCACAGAGTCCGGTGCCGGCCGCGCGCTTCGACATCGGCGGTTTTTCGGTCCTTGGCGCGCCTCAGTTATCCAGCGAAGAATTTTCCAAAATCGTGTCACCGTTTATCGGTCGGCAAAAATCCGCCGACGATGTGCAAAGGGCGCAGCAAGCCGTGCAGCAGGCGTATTTCGAGCTCGGGCATTGCTCAACCCAGGTCACGATTGAAACACCGGTGCCGGAAGCAGGCGTCATCACTTTCCGCCTCGTGCAGACGGCCAGGCCGTTGGGGCGCGACTGCGCGCCGACCACGGTACTCAATCAAAAAGGCGCGCCCGCGGTTGCTGTTGCGCCAGGCGAGGTTGTGACGCGACCGTTGACCGATTTGACCGGAAACGCCGCAAATACTTCGCCCGTTGCCGCAGAACCGAAGATCGAAGTTGCCCGCGCGACGACGCTCAAGCCGTTGGCGGATGGACCTGTCACTAAACCATTGCAGGACCGTCCGATTGCTGCGCCGCCGATTGCGGCTGCACCAGTGATTGAAATTGCGCAGGCGCTCGCCCCCCCCCCGGCTGAGGCGCCTGTCGCCAAACCTGAATTCAAGCCAGTAATTGAAGCGGCGCGAGCGGAACCGCCCAAGCCGGCGGTCGTTGCCGTGTTGCCTGAAGCTCAGCCTGCGACGAAAGTCGAAACCGCGCCGAAGCCTGTGGTGGCCGAGCAAATTGTGGTCACACCAAAGGTCGAGGCGCCGAATCCAGTAGTCATCGCGATAGCGCCGAAGCCCGAACCGGTGCCTGCACCCAAAGTTGAGGTTGTCCCGCCATCCGCAGTTGTAGCGCCGGAGCCGAAGCCCGAGGTCGTGCCGCCGGCAACGCAGATCGCGGTCGCGCCTAAGTTTGAGGCGTTAAAGCCGGAAGTCATCGCGATTGCGCCGAAGCCCGACTCGGTGCCTGCGCCCAAAGTTGAAGTTGTTGCGCAGCCATCTGCCGTCGTGCCGGAGCCGAAGCGCGAGGTTGTGCCGCCGGCAATGCAGATTGCGGTCACACCGAAGGTCGAGGCGCCGAAGCCGGAAGTCATCGCGATTGCACCGAGACCCGAACCGGCGCCTGTGCCAAGAGTTGAGCTTGTTGCGCAGCCCGCTGTTGCCGCGCCGGGGCCGAGGCCCGAGGTTGTGCCCCCGGCAACGCAGATCGCGGTCGCACCCAAGGTCGAGGCGCCAAAGCCGGAAGTCATCGCGATTGCACCGAAACCCGAAGCGGTGCCTGCGCCCAAAGTTGAAGTCGTCGCGCAGCCCGCTGTTGCCGCGCCGGAGCCGAAGCCCGAGGTTGTGCCCCCGGCAACGCAGATCGCGGTCGCACCCGAGGTCGAGGCGCCGAAGCCTGAAGTCATAGCGCTTGCGTCCAAACCCGAACCGGTGCCTGCACCCAAAGTCGAAGTTGTCGCCCAGCCTTCATTTGCGGTGGCTCCCGAGATCACGCCCGCGATTACGCCGAAACCGCAAACAGAACCGGCACCGAAAGTTGAAGCTGTTTCGCCCCCTGCAGTGGTTGCCGAGCCTGTGCGAAAGCCTGAGGCGTCAGCGCAGATTGCGTTCGCGCCGAAAGCCGAAACATTCAAGCCGGATGCGGTTGCTGCAAAGCGCGACGAGGTGGCGGGTTCAGAAAATGAAACACGCGCGCAACCCGAAATGGTCAATAAGCCCAAGCAGGATGCCGATGTGATTCAGCGCATCGGCGCCGCGCCTGAGGTCGCACAATCAAAGCCGGATATTGTGGCAGTGACACCTTCGCCCGAAAGCCTGCCGTTCGCGAATGCCGAAGCCGTCACGCGGCCAGTGGAGGTTGCCAAGCCCGAGCCGGCAGCCGATGCGCGGCAACAGATTGCTCCTGCATCGAAAGTGGATGCGCCAAAGCCGCAAGTCGCTGCTGCTGCCCCGCCAACACCGCCTGCGCCTGAGCCCGCGCCTCAAGCGGCAGTCGTCGCCGAACCAAAAATTGTGTCGGTAACGGCAGCGGAATCGAAATCCGAAGCGGCAATCGCACCGACCGTCGAACCGCCAATGTCGCAATCAGTGCCCGCAGTGGCAAAACCTGATGTTGCGCCCGCGCCCGATGTTGTGGTGAGCGCGCCAACACCAACCGCGCCGTCGGTGGCAATCGCGGAAGCCAAGCCTGCGCCGCCGTTCGTTGCAACGATCAAGCCGGAAGACGCGGCGCCGGCTGCCGCAGCTGCGGTGGTGGTCAAACCGATGGAGAGTGCTTCAGTGCCGCCGGTTGAAGTGCCGTCTGTTCCGGAGGCGACGCCGGAAATTGAGCGCGCGCCGGTGCGGCCGCTGCAGGACCGGCCCCCAGTGCAGGTCGCAGCGCCGGCGCCAACTGCGCCGGTTGCCGCGCCGAAATCGGCACCAACGGAAATGATTGCGCAGCAGACACCGGCAATCACCACTCCTGCGAAGGCGGCGGAACCGGTTTACGTTCAGGGCCCCGCCGAACCCGTGGCCGCCGCCGCGCCCGCGGATGAGGACGCGGCTGCTGCGGCATTGCGTTTCGATATTGCGCGTTACCAGGTCGTCGGCAATACCTTGCTCAAACCGGCCGAAATCAACAAGGTTCTGCTCGCCTATACCGGGCGGCAGAAGGATTTTGCCGACGTCCAGCGCGCACTTGAAGCGCTGCAGGTTGCCTATTCGGACAAGGGATACAGCGCGGTGCAGGTCAATCTGCCCGAACAGGAACTGGAACGCGGCGAGGTGCGTTTCGAGGTGCTCGAAACACGCATCGGCAAAATCGAAATTCAGGGCAATGAGCTGCATACCGAACGCAACGTTCTCAACAGCCTGACGGCGTTGCGGCCGGGCATGTCGCCGAATTCGATCGATATCGCGCGCAATCTCAAGCTGGCCAATGAAAACGCGAGCAAACAGACGCAGGTTGCGTTGCGCGCCGGCAGTCAGGATGGCGAGGTTGATGCAACGGTCAAGTTGATCGAGGACGATCCGGTCAAATACTCGGTCAGCATGGACAATACCGGCACGTATGCGACCGGCAAATACCGCTCGGGTTTCGGTTACCAGAACTCGAACATGTTTGGTCGCGACCATACGCTGACGATGCAATACATCACCAACCCCGAGCATCCGCCGACGGTCACGGTGTTCGGGCTCGGTTACCGCATTCCCCTCTACGCTTCCGGCAATTCGATCGATTTGATTGCCGGTTATTCCGATGTCACGTCCGGCACTGTCGCCCAGCTGTTCAATGTTGCCGGTGCAGGCGCGGTCTACGGTGCACGCTACAACCAGAATTTGAATCGCATCGACAATTACGAACACAAGATTACCTACGGTATCGATTACAAGGCGTTCCAAAGCAACGTGACATTCGTCGGCAGCACCGCACCGCTGGTGCCGGACATCACGGTTCATCCGGTCAGCGTGACGTATTCGGGATTGTGGCGCGGGACCGCGCACCAGGTCGATTTTTATGCGACGTTTTCGCATAACATCCCCGGCGGCAACGACGGTACGCTGAGCGACTTCCAGCAAATCAGACCCGGCTACCCCAATCCGGTGCGGACCGACGCGAAGGCCGGCTACAACATCATCCGGGCGGGCGCCAACTACACGCACCAGTTCTGGGGCGAGTGGCAGGCGCACACGGCGTTCTCGGTTCAACAATCCGACGACGCCCTGATCGCCGGCGAACAATTCGGCGCGGGTGGCGTCGAATCCGTCCGCGGTTTCGACGAGCGTTACTATTCGCAGGATCGCGGCTGGCGCGCCAGTTTCGAACTCTATACGCCTGACATCGCCCCCAAACTGCAGTGGGGGGGCGGACGCGTCAAGGCGCTCGCATTTATCGATACCGCAACCCTGACGCGTAACGATCCGCAACCCGGCGAGGTCAAGGGGGAGGATATTTCGAGTTATGGTCTCGGTTTACGCGTGCAGACGACCAAAACGTTCAGCCTGAAGATGGATTACGCGCAGGTTTACCACGATGGCGAAACGGGCACGACCCGCCTGATCAAGGATGGCCGGCGCAATTCGAATACGTTGCATGCGGCAATGGTTTGGGTTTATTGATTCCTCAAATAAACCTAACAAATTGATTTGTATAGATTGTTTTTCGAATTGGGCTTGGTTAGGCTGGTTGTGCAAAAGACTGTGATTTAGTTCACTTGTTCGCGTGGTTCGAGCGTCCTAAGGTAGGCGCAATTTGCCGGTGGTACGCCTCTTTGGCGCCCATGGCTGGCGACTCGTGCGGTGCGCTTAATAATTTTGGGTCTTCGGGAAGTCGAGTGGGTGATTTTGGGTCATTTTAGAGAGCTGGCAACATGCAAGTGAGGATTTTCAACCGCAGATATTCTTCATCGCGCAGTCCGTATGCGCGGCGCTGGATGACGCGAATCTTGTTGTT
>CAISYC010000014.1 GCA_903889565.1 uncultured beta proteobacterium | reverse complement strand
TTCTTGGCGACGTCGGGTTCATCCTTCTTGCCCTTGTTCTCGGGAATGTACGGGCTCCACGGCATGGCTTTGACTGGGCCGGGGGTCTTCCAGACCACGTTGAACTGACCATCGGCTTTGACTTCGGCAATGAATACCGATTTGTGCAGATGGTGGTTCTTCGGGTCCATCATCGAGGTGATGCCGGACGGCGCTGCGAAGGTCTGACCGGCCATGGCTGCGATCACCTTGTCGGTGTCGGTCGATTTCGCCTTCTCAACGGCCTGCTTCCACATGTGGATACCGATCCACGCGGCTTCCATCGGGTCGTTGGTCAGCGGCTTGTCCGCATTGGGCAGATTCTTCGCCTTGGCATAGGCGGCCCACTGCTTTTTCCACGCATCATTGGTCGGGTTCTTCAGCGACATGAAGTAGTTCCATGCGGCCAGGTGGCCCACCAGCGGCTTGGTATCGACGCCGCGCAGTTCCTCTTCACCGACCGAGAACGCCACCACCGGCACGTCCGTCGCCTTCAGGCCCTGGTTGCCCAGTTCCTTGTAGAAGGGCACGTTCGAGTCGCCGTTGATCGTCGAGACCACTGCGGTCTTGCCGCCGGCCGCGAATTTCTTGATGTCGGCAACGATGGTTTGATAGTCGCTATGACCGAACGGGGTGTACTTTTCGTCGATGTCCTTGTCCTGAATGCCCTTCGAATGCAGGAAGGCGCGCAGGATCTTGTTGGTCGTGCGCGGATAGACATAGTCGGTGCCGAGCAGAACAAAGCGCTTGGCCCCACCGCCATCCTTGCTCAACAGGTATTCGACGGCCGGGATCGCCTGCTGATTCGGCGCGGCACCGGTGTAGAACACGTTCTTCGACAGTTCCTCGCCTTCATACTGAACCGGGTAGAAGAGCAGGCTGTTCAATTCCTCGAACACCGGCAGCACCGATTTGCGCGAGACCGAGGTCCAGCAGCCGAACACGACCGCAACCTTGTCCTGCGTGATCAGTTGGCGGGCTTTTTCAGCAAACAGGGGCCAGTTGGAGGCCGGATCGACGACAACGGCTTCCAGTTTTTTGCCGAGCACGCCGCCTTTGGCATTGATCTCATCGATCGCCATCAGCGTCACGTCCTTCAGCACGGTTTCGCTGATCGCCATCGTGCCAGACAGCGAATGCAGCACGCCGACCTTGATGGTATCGGCTGCGTTCGCCGACATGGTCGGCAGGCCCAGTGAGGCTGACAGGGCGACAGTGCCGGCGATTGACGCCAGGCGCTTGATGAATCCTCTTCGATGCGACATATAGATGCACTCCCAATGAGAAGTTGATTGTGTAACGCACGGTGCAGGCAACGCCCCTCATGGCGCGTGCTGGCGTGCGTCGCTACCGCAGGTTCCATGCCAGCCTCCCGCATTCGTGGTGCATGAGTTGAATTCTCCATGGTGATTAGCGAGTTACAAAAATGCTGCGCATTGGGCTTGAAATGTTTTTGTGCTTCCGAATAAATTTTTTCTGACACAAATGAGTGCGGCGCAATTGGTTTGTGCGCCTTGACGGTGCGCAAATTTTCCAAAATAAATACGTGGTACGCATTTGTGCGTACTTGCGAAAAATTCGCAAATTTTGAACGTCGACTAACGCATTTCTGCGCAGCTTGTCGAAATTCGATCGTTCATCAACTTGTATACAACCGGAAATCGCATGTGGCGTGACGAAATTGCTGCGAAACCGGAAAAAACGGAGCCATAAAAAATCAATGGCACGCTAAATGCTTTTAGGGAAACGTGCACCGAACCGGGGTATCGGGGCACATCGAAAAATTTTTCAATTGCGAAGGAATAAAGATGCAATCTACTTCAGGAAATGTCGGCTCGTCAGTGAGTCGCCCGCTCGCCGGGCTTCGGCGCCGTATCGGTGTTGGCGCTTTTGTGTCTGCCGCGTTGCTCGCGGTGACGGCCCAGTCGGCCATGGCCGGTGCCGAATTCAAGCTCAGCGATGATGCGACGTTGAATCTGGGCATCGGACTGCGTACCAGCTATACGAATTTGCAGAACGGTGCGCCGAGCGGCAATTCCGGTTCGAACAGCTTCGGTGTCGAGAATTCGCGCATCTACATGAGCGGTGCGTTTGGCCAATACCTGAAGGCCACCATGAATTTCGATCGCACTGGAGGCGCCAACGGTGCTGCCGACATGCGCATGATCGACGGCATCGCGCAGTTCGAATTTTCTGAAGGTTTTAACGTCTGGGGCGGCCGCTTTCTGCCGCCGAGCGATCGCGCCAATCTGTACGGCCCGTTCTACACCAGCGCCTGGTCGTATCCCGGCATTGCATCGGCTGGTCCTGCGGTGGCGGCTGGCCGCGACGACGGTGCCGCGGTCTGGGGCAGTGTGGCGGACAGCAAGCTGGCTTATTCGTTGGGCATGTTTAACGGCCACAACCGCGTTGCCGGCCTCTCGAACCAGGGCGACAAATCGCTCTATGCCGGTCGTCTGCAATACAGCTTCTGGGATGCGGAAACCGGCTACTACCGCAATGGGACCTACCTGGGCGCAAAGAACATCCTGACCTTGGGCGGTTCTTACCAAAGCCAAGGCAACGGTGTTGGCAGCGCGGCAGCACCGGGTAACCTCAAAATTTCCAATATCGACTTCCTGCTCGAGAAGAAACTGGCCGGTGATTATGTGCCGACCCTCGAGGGCGCGTACTACAAGTACAGCCTGGGCGCGGTCGATTGCGGATCGGGTGAAACCGGTGCGCCGGGTTGTTTGGGCGGAACCGGCAACGTGGGCGGTCTGGTCTCGGGCAAATCCTATCTCGTGACCGCTGCGCTGTTGCTGCCCGGCAAATACGGCTGGGGCCAGTTTCAGCCGTTTGTCCGCTATCAGCAGTTTAACCGCGATGTGACGCAGACCACCAACAAGGGCACGGACTTCGGCCTGAACTACCTGATCAAGGGTTTCAACGCCAAGGTCAGCGCGGTTTACACGCGGTTTAACGATACGCGTCTCGCCGCCGGCGTGCAAAGCTCGAATCAGTTCGTGCTCGGCGTGCAGTTGCAGTACTAACACGATGCAGTAAGCGGGAACCGGATCGGTCCAATGAATGGCGTTGTGAACGTGTTTGCGACGCCAGGATCGGCCTCCGGGTCTTTGGCAGCAACGACGGGCGGAACATCGCGTTCCGCCCGTTTTTCATTTTGCCGCGAGATTGTGTTACCAGGCGAAGCGGTTGTGCTTTTCGCGCAAATTCCGCGATCCGGCACCAATGGAATTCATCATGCCAGTCGTTGACGCAAAACCCTATCAATATCCATTCGAACCGAAAACCACCGCACTGGTCGTGATCGACATGCAGCGCGACTTCGTGGAACCGGGCGGCTTCGGCGATTCGCTCGGCAACGACGTGGCGCGTTTGACCGCCATCGTGCCGACCGTGGCGGAATTGATCGGCTTGTGCCGCCGTTACGGCATTCGCGTGATTCACACACGAGAAGCCCACCGGGCCGACCTTACCGATTGCCCCCCGGCCAAACTCAAACGTGGCAATCCCGCGCTCAAGATCGGAGACAAAGGTGCGATGGGCCGCATTCTGATTGACGGCGAGCCCGGCAACGACATCGTGCCGGCGCTGGCGCCGATCGCCGGAGAGATTGTCATCGTCAAGCCGGGCAAGGGCGCTTTTTATGCGACCGCACTGGGCGACATCCTGCGCTTGCAGGGCATCACGCATCTGCTGTTCGCCGGTGTCACCACCGAAGTCTGCGTGCAGACCACCATGCGCGAGGCAAACGACCGCGGCTACGAATGCCTGCTGGTGGAAGACGCCACCGAAAGTTATTTTCCGCAATTCAAAACCGCGGCGCTCGAAATGATCCGCGCACAGGGCGGCATTATCGGCTGGACTGCAACCTGCGGGGAGGTCGCCGCTGCGCTTGCTGCGCGCTAGCGATGCCGGCCGCAAAAAATCGCTGCCGGCAGCGCCGACCGTTGCGCCGAAACATGCATAATGCAGTCTTCATTTTCAACCGCAGCGCGATTGCCCGCAGTGCTTCCAACCACCGCCGTCAGCGACCCCAGGCCGGATGCGAGCGATCGCGGTTGGCGCGCGCGCCTGCGGCTCGAATACAGCTCCGTGGACGGTGCAACGCGGGTGTCGCGCCGCGAGCACAGCGGGCCCTTGACAGCGCAGAAGCCGCTGTATCCGGAGGGGACCGCAGTCTGTCATACACTGATCCTGCATCCACCGAGCGGGATCGTCGGCGGCGACACGCTCGAAATCGATATCGGCGTGAATCGCGCGGCACATGCGCTGATCACCATGCCGGGCGCCACGCGCTGGTACGGCTCGGCCGGCGCCACGGCAACGCAGTGCATGAATTTCGCGGTGGGCCGCGAGGCGATGCTCGAATGGCTGCCGCCGGAAACCATCGTTTACAGCAATGCGATCGCGCGTATGCAGACCACGGTGAATCTTGAAGCCGGAGCGCGTTATATCGGCTGGGAAATTTTGTGCCTTGGTCGCACCGCCTCGGGCGAGCGCTTCGATGCCGGACTGCTGCGGCAGCAGACAGCGATCCGTGCCGGCGACAGCCTGCTGTGGGACGAACGCGCGCGGCTGGCCGGTGACGCGGCGCTACTGCGCACAGCGGCGGGGCTTGGCGGCGCGCCGGTGAGTGCGACCATGCTTGTGGTCGGGGTAAAGATTTCGTCCGATACAATGACACGTTGCCGCGTGTTGCAGGCGGCGGATGGCGCGCGGGTCGGTGTCAGCGCCATCGACACGTTGACGGTGGCGCGTTATGTCGGTGGCTCGACCGAACAGGCACGCGCGTATTTTGTCGCGCTGTGGCGCGAGCTGCGGCCATTGCTTGCCGGACGCGCGGCGGTGACGCCGCGCATCTGGAACACATAAGAGGGAAACGGGAGAACCATGGAACTGACGCCGCGCGAAAAAGACAAGCTCTTGATCTTCACCGCCGCACTGCTGGCCGAACGCAGGCGGGCGCGCGGACTCAAGCTTAATTATCCGGAGGCGGTGGCCTTTATCTCGGCCGCCATCATGGAAGGCGCGCGCGACGGCAAAACCGTCGCCGAGCTGATGAGCTACGGCACGACGCTGCTGACGCGCAGCGACGTCATGGACGGCATTGCCGAGATGATTCCGGATATCCAGATCGAGGCGACCTTTCCCGACGGCACCAAGCTCGTCACCGTGCATCAACCGATCAACTAGGCTGTCTGGAGACTGCGCATGAATCCGGGTGAAATCATTACGGCGGACGGCGAACTGGAACTCAACGCCGGCCGCGAAACGGTTACGCTGAAAGTCGCGAACAAGGGCGACCGGCCGATCCAGGTCGGCTCGCATTATCATTTTTTCGAAACCAACTCGGCGCTCGCCTTTGATCGCACCGCCGCGCGCGGCTTCCGCCTCAACATCGCTGCCGGCACCGCAGTGCGCTTCGAGCCGGGACAGGAACGCACGGTCGAACTGGTGGCCTTGTCGGGCGACCGTATCGTTTACGGTTTTCTCGGCGAGATCATGGGCAAACTCGATCGCGTGAAGGCAAAACCGGCGGCGAAAAAAGCGGCGAAGAAATTGCCGGCGAAAGGAAAAAAATGAGCCTCAAGATCAGCCGGCAGGCGTATGCCGAAATGTTCGGGCCGACCACGGGCGACCGCGTGCGTCTCGCTGACACCGAACTCTTCATCGAAGTCGAGAAGGATCACACGATCTACGGTGAGGAAGTGAAATTCGGCGGCGGCAAGGTCATCCGCGACGGCATGGGGCAGAGCCAGCGCAACGCCAAAGACTGCGCCGACACCGTGATCACCAATGCGCTGATCATCGATTACTGGGGCATCGTCAAGGCCGATATCGGCATCAAGGACGGCCGCATCGCCGGCATCGGCAAGGCCGGCAATCCGGACATCCAGCCCGGCGTCAACATCGTCATCGGCGGCGCCACGGAAATCATCGCCGGCGAAGGCATGATCGTCACCCCCGGCGGCATCGACAGCCATATCCATTTCATCTGTCCGCAGCAGATCGAAGAGGCCTTGATGTCCGGCGTCACGACCATGATCGGTGGCGGCACCGGGCCGGCCACCGGCACCTTCGCGACCACCTGCACGCCCGGGCCGTGGCATATGCTGCGCATGCTGGAAGCGGCGGAAGCGTTCCCGATGAACCTCGGTTTTCTCGGCAAGGGCAATGTGAGTCTCGCCGAGCCGCTGCGCGAGCAGGTGCGCCACGGCGCAATCGGTCTCAAGCTGCATGAAGACTGGGGCACCACGCCGGCGGCGATCGACGCCTGTCTGTCGGTGGCCGACGAGATGGATGTGCAGGTCGCGATCCACACCGACACGCTGAACGAGTCCGGTTTCGTCGAAACCACCATCAAGGCTTTCAAGGGCCGCACCATTCATACGTTTCACACCGAAGGCGCCGGTGGCGGACACGCACCGGATATTCTGAAGGTTTGCGGTGAGTCCAACGTGCTGCCGTCGTCGACCAATCCGACGCGGCCGTACACGATCAACACGCTCGACGAGCATCTCGACATGCTGATGGTCTGCCATCATCTCGATTCGAAAATCGCCGAGGATGTCGCCTTCGCCGAGTCGCGCATCCGGCGCGAAACGATCGCGGCCGAGGACATACTGCATGACTTGGGCGCATTGTCGATGTTCTCCAGCGATTCCCAGGCGATGGGCCGGGTCGGCGAGGTTATCATCCGCACCTGGCAGACCGCGCACAAAATGAAGGTGCAGCGCGGCTCGCTGGCGCGCGACCCGTCGCATCACGACAACGCGCGGGTCAAGCGCTATATCGCCAAATACGCGATCAATCCGGCGATCGCGCACGGCATCGCGCACGAAGTCGGCTCGATCGAGAAGGGCAAGCTCGCCGATCTCGTGATCTGGAAGCCGGCATTTTTCGGCGTCAAACCCTTCCTTATTATGAAAAGCGGCATGATCGCCGCGGCGGCAATGGGCGACCCCAATGCGTCGATTCCGACGCCGCAGCCCGTGCATTACCGGCCGATGTTCGGCGCCTTCGGCAAAGCGTTGAGCCGCTCAGTCACGTTCGTGTCGAAGGCGGCATTAAAGAACCCGGCGGTGCGCAAACTCGATCTGCACAAGCCGCTGGTGGCGGTGAAGAACGTGCGCAATATCGGCAAGGCCGACATGAAACTCAACGATTACGCGCCAAAGATCGACGTCGATGCCGAAACCTACCGCGTGGTTGCCGACGGCCAGTTGCTCGAATGCGAGCCGGCCAAAGAGCTGCCGATGGCGCAGCGTTATTTTTTGTTTTAGGACCGGACATGCTGTTGATCGAAACACGCGCCGAACGCCAGCCGGCGCACGATGCGGAATTGAAGTTGCCTTTTGAATTGCGGCAAAAGAGCCGCCTGCGTTCCAAACTGGTTTCGGGCGAAGAGGTGGGGCTGTTTCTGGAGCACGGCACGATCCTGCGCGGCGGCGATTATCTGCGTGCCAAGGACGGCCGCGTGGTGCTGGTGGTGGCGGCAGATGAAGCCTTGATGAACGCAGCCTGCGCCAATCCGACCGCGCTGGCGCGTGCCGCTTATCATCTCGGCAACCGCCATGTGCCGGTGCAGATCGGCGAGGGCTGGCTGCGTTTTCAGGCCGACGAGGTGCTGGCGAAAATGCTGCGCGGCATGGGCGTCGAAGTGACGACGCTGTCGGCGCCGTTCGAACCGGAGGCGGGCGCCTATGCCGGCGGTCATCATCACCACTCGATGGATGCGCGGCACAACGGCATCATTCACGAATTCCGCAATTTCAAAAAACCATGATTCCGATCGATGCCCTCGCGCTGGCGCGCCTGCTGCAACTGGCGAGCCCGGCCTTGCCGGTGGGGGCGTACAGCTATTCGGGTGGACTCGAATCGGCGATCGAGGACGGCCTGGTCGCTGACGCCGCAGCTGCCGCGACGTGGATCGGCGATGTGCTCGAACACAGCGTCGGCAGCTTCGAAGCCCCGCTGTTGTGGCGCATGTCGGGCGCACTGCAGGCCGGCGACTTCGAAATGTTTTTGAGCTGGAACGCGGTATTCAGGGCCGGCCGGGAAACCGCCGAGTTGCGCGCGGAAACGCTGCAGATGGGCGGCGCGCTGAAAAAGCTGCTGACGGATCTGGCGTTTTGTGACGCGACACAGATGACAGCACTGGAGCAAGCCGCGCCGCTGACATTTCCGGCCGCCTTTGCTTTCGCTGCGCATCACATGCAGATCGACGCCAACGCCGCGCTGCTCGCCTATCTGTGGAGTTGGCTGGAAAATCAGGTGATGGCCACCTTGAAGGCGATGGCCGTCGGCCAGACCGCGGGCCAGAAGATTCTGCTGACGCTTGGGGCGCAACTGCCGCGAATCGCAGAATCCGCAATGACGCTCGCCGATGACGATTTAAGCAATTTTGCGCCGGGACTGGCAATCGCCAGCAGCCGGCATGAAATGCAGTACAGCCGTATCTTCAGATCCTGAAAGGCAGCATGCCATGAATTTCGGAAACTCCAGCGCGGGCAATCCACTGCGCGTCGGCATCGGCGGGCCGGTCGGCTCCGGTAAAACCGCATTGACGCTGGCGCTGTGTTGCGCGCTGCGCGATCGCTACCAGTTGGCAGTCGTTACCAACGATATTTACACCGAGGAAGACGCCAAGTTTCTGGTCACCCACGATGCGTTGACGCCCGACCGCATCATCGGCGTTGAGACCGGCGGCTGCCCGCATACTGCGATCCGCGAGGACGCCTCGATCAATCTGGAGGCGATCGCGCGACTGACTTCGACCTTTACCGATCTCGACATCGTTTTCGTCGAAAGCGGCGGCGACAATCTTGCGGCGACCTTCAGTCCCGAACTGTCCGATCTGACGATTTATGTCATCGACGTCGCCGCCGGCGACAAGATTCCGCGCAAGGGCGGCCCGGGCATCACCAAATCGGATCTGCTGGTGATCAACAAGATCGATCTCGCGCCCATGGTCGGCGCTTCACTCGAGGTGATGGATCGCGATGCAAAAAAAATGCGCGGTGACCGGCCTTTCGTATTCAGCAATCTGAAAACCGGCAAAGGGCTCGACGAAATCATCGCCTTTATCGAGCATCAGGGCCTCGTCACCGCATGAGCGGTTTGCCCGGCGACTGGTTCGGCTTGCTGGTCGTGGTCTATCTGCTGGGCCTGCGGCACGGCATGGATCCCGACCATCTGGCGACGATCGACGGCCTGACGCGGCTCAATTTTGCGCCCAAGCCGCGACTGGCGCGCTGGAGCGGCGTGCTGTTCTCGCTGGGGCACGGCGCAGTGGTCGTCGCATTGACCGTGTTCATCGGCCTGATGGCGGCGCAATGGAATACGCCGGCGTGGCTGGATTCGACCGGGGCGTGGATTTCGATCGCGTTTTTGCTTGCTCTCGGCTTGTTCAACGTTCTGGCGGTGCTGAATACCGCGGCGGACGCCGTGGTGCAACCCGCCGGCCTGAAGGCGCGTTTATTCGGTGCGGCGAACATGCGGCATCCGCTTCTGATCGTCGCCACCGGCGCGCTGTTTGCGCTGTCGTTCGACACTGTCAGCCAGGTCGCGTTGTTTGCGTTGTCGGCCAAGGCGATGGCCGGACTGCCGTTCTGCGTGGCCCTCGGTGTCACCTTCATGCTGGGCATGATCACCACGGACGGCATCAACGCCGTGTGGATTGCCAGACTGCTCAGCCGCTCAGATCGCCGGGCACGCATCGGTTCTCGCGTCATGGGCTTGACCATCGGGGTAACCAGCCTGCTGGTGGGCATCTACGGCATAGCACGTGAAACCTGGCCGGGAGTGGCGGTCATCGCAGACGGCCGCGGGGTCGCCGGCGGCCTGCTGGTGATCGCAGTGGTGCTGGCGAGTTTTATGGCCGCAACGCGACTGACGCGACGCGGTTATTGATGCCGGTTTGGCTAGTGCAGACCCTGGCGCATGCGCTTGAGCACGCGCTCCGGATTCTTGCCATAAACAAGATCGATCAGTATCGTTACCGGGCGCGCCAGTTTGCGGCCGGTTTCATACCGACTGCCGCCGGATTGAGTGACGCCGACACGCAACCAGAATTCGGATTGATTAAGGCCGAGTTGTTTGCGCAGCTTTGCGATCGGGCTTACGACTTTTTTCTTGCCAGGCATTCAAACGCTCCCGCGAAATGGAATTTTTCAGACGAGCCGCCGGAAATTAAAACGGCATTTCGGATACAGATTATCTTTCGCGGGTCATCATAGACCTGACGCACTCGAAAATAAATAGAATTTTTCTATGCTGTCATTATCATATTGCGAGGCGACAGCCGGCGCGTTGTGCGATCGGATTTCAATTTGAATTTGCCCGAGATTCGCGATGGCAAACCGTAAAGCCATCCTAGTGTAGTGTTCTATTCTTGAGGAAACTTAATGTATTTCCGCATCTCCAATGCACAATACATGCAGAGTGGAGAGATGAATGCGAGTTGCCCCTGAAATTGTGCTGACCAACGAAGAGCATGCTGAATTGTCTAAGCTGGTTCGCTCCAAGCGCACGAGTGTGAGGCTGGCGCAGCGCGCGCGCATTGTGCTGCTGGCCGCTGAGGGCATGCAGAAC
>CAISYC010000013.1 GCA_903889565.1 uncultured beta proteobacterium | reverse complement strand
GCCAAATGCTGCGCCGGCATCCGAAGTCAGAGCGTAAGGGCACCTTCGCCATCGAGCACGCCGATCGCATCTTCAACCCCTCGCGCGAAAGCGCACGGCTGCTCGCCAAGGCCGAGCGCATCGGTCCCCATAGCGCAGCCCGTGAACTCGGCGAAATCCGCAAGCTGCGCGCCCAATTCAAGACCGCCGAGGGTAACGTCTCGTCGCCGGTGAGCCGCGGCTTAGCCGATACTACGCGGGCTCAGGTGGGGGAATTTGGGGTGGCCACAGCTGGGGGGAGTTTGGGTGGCCGCCGGGGTCTGAGGGGCTTGAAGAAAATGATGTGATGCTACTCGGTGGATTCCTTGGATTAGCCGGATACCTTAAGCTATTGGTTTCTAATAATCCGCAACGGTGACAAGACCATGAATTTCTCCGAGACAATCGCCACCCTCAATAAAGCTTCCGCATTTGATCTGTACCGCCTGCGCGCGGCCATTGATCGCGTGCTTGGCCAACCGGGGTGGATAGACGTCGTGAGGTCCCGGCTCCGCATCGGGCAGACCATCGAGTATTTCGATCCCCAGACGAATCGCGCCCATTCCGGGCAGGTCGTTGACCTGCGGCGCAAGCAGGCGGTTGTCCTCAATTTGGCTACGCAGAAGCGCTGGTTGATTTCATACGCGGCCGTCAACCTTGACGGCGCCGACGTGGATATCCGGGAAAAGCCGAAACACGGTCTAGGCCGCAATGAGGTCGCTGTCGGTGACGTGGTCGGCTTCCTTGATCGCAATCATCAGCAGCAAAGTGGCCGGATTGTTCGGCTCAACGACAAGACGGTCACACTGCAATGTGGGAATCAACAGTGGCGCGTTCCGTACGGCCTGCTGCATCGAGTGGTCGATTCCACCGTATTCAACGGCGAAACGCTGGAACTTGAGGTCCTGGACTCCCAACGTGAGCGCGATGAGTAATACCGCGGAGAAACAATCCTGGTCATTTGCCCCGCGTTTTCGTAGAGGCGCTTTCGGATGGCGCTCGGACCCGGCGATTACCCGCATCAGGGAAGCCATCGCCGAAATAAAGGCGGCCAACCGAAAGGATGCGATCCGCGCCGCCGAAGGGGCGGTGTTATTCCTGCAGAAGCTATCCCCCGCCCTCGAGAACATCGATAGCTCATCCGGCGCCATCGGCAATGCCGTCAACCGAGCCATCGAAGCGCTGGTCCCAATCATTGCCAAGGCGCCGGCCGAGATCCCCATGCGGCGAAAATGGCTGGAACGGCTTTACCAAGCCCACGCGGACGATGCGATTCCGTATATCGAAAGCCTCGGCGACTACTGGGGCGAGCTTTGCACTTCTCCGGACCTCGCGGCAGAATGGGCCGAGCGGTTGGTGGGCACCGTTGAACCGATGTGGAGCCGTGGTCGGGAAGAACATGGCTTTTTTCACGGAACGACCATGTGCCTTTCAGCCCTGCTCGCCGCCGGGCGCCACGAACAGTTGCTCGCCTTGCTGGAACGGTGCCCGTATCGATTCTGGTCGTACCGCGAATGGGGCGTTAAGGCGCTCGCCGCCATGGGCAGAAAGAGCGAGGCATTGCGATACGCTGAAGCGTCGCGCGGCCGCAACGAGCCCATGGGCCAAATTGCGGAAGCGTGCGAAGCCATTCTTCTCTCATCGGGTCTGGCGGACGAGGCATACCAGCGCTACGCCTTCGAAGCCAATCAAGCCGGCACGTATCTCGCGAAATTTGGCGCGATCTGCCGGAAGTACCCGCACAAGAAACCGGAGGCCATTCTTGAAGATCTGGTGGCCAGCACACCCGGCGAGGAAGGCAAGTGGTTCGCTGCAGCCAAGAACGCGAAGCTCTACAGCCTCGCGGTGAAGTTGGCGCAAAAATCGCCGGTGGATCACCGCACTCTCATGCGAGCCGCGGAGGATTTCGTCGCAACGGAGCCACTCTTTGCACTGAATAGCGGGCTGATGGCGCTCTATTGGATTTGTGCGGGTCGCGCGTACGATGCGACAGGCGGCGAAATCCTGACGGTATACGACCTGACACTGAGCGCCGCTGAGGCCGCGCAATGCAAGGAAGCCACGTTGACGCAGATTCGGAACATGCTTGAAGGATTTCCGCGGGAGCACTTGGTGAAAGGCACCCTCGCGCGGGCAGCGGGACTGTGGGATGTGAATCCGCGAGTCTGACTCTGGGGCGCATGCAAGGCCGACTTGGTCGCAGCCCAGAGTCCATGAAGCTACCTGCGAAAATGCGCGTCGTTGCGGGGATTGTTCGTTGTGATCGGTGCGCTTTAACAGAGAGCACTAAACTTCCAGCCAAAACGCGAGGCACAAGGTACCGTCTTCCGCGCTGTCCATTAAGTAATGCGGGCGGCAATAAACACATTCTTCGTTGTCCACCCAACCTTGCCGCGAACCGATATCGCAGCGGTGTCGACGCATGCTGCGCCAAGAATTCCCGCGATTTGATGCGCCAATGGCCTGCGCCAACGCGCATCGTTACTACCGGTGCGTACCGGTAGTGACGATGCGCTGAAACCCGCGTCAGCATTGGTTCCTGGCGCAGTTTTTTGAGGGCTCGAACGCGAAAAACCTGAGTTACGGGCTCAAAACTGGCGCATTCAACCCCGCGAATGACTGGCGCAATAGCGCCGTATGCAATCGCTGATGCAGATTAGCGGCAGCCTCGGACGTTTTGTAAACGATTCCAAGATCCGCGTACCTTGAATACCCCTCAGGGAACTTAATTCGCCTTGCGATACCGTCTATGGTTTGATCTAGCGTGATGAAGTCCATGTGTACACCCTCGCCGCGCATCCTTTATTTGCGATTGCAGACAGGCGGCCACCCACACTGACCAATGCCCGGTCGCGAGCAAGTACAATTTCCACCTCCGCACCTACGCCGCTTGAGGTAGAGGCATTACCTCTCGGTCGATTTGCTTGCTGAGTTCGCGCTCGGCAATCTCAAGGTCATATTGGGCCTGCAGGTTCATCCACGTTTGCGCGTCCATGCCGAACAACTTGGCGAACCGCAATGCAGTTGCCGCGGTGACACTACGCTTGCCAGCGCAAATTTCGTCGATCCGGCGCTGCTGCACTTTTATCGCCTTGGCAACCTGGTAGCGGGTAAGTCCCATGGGTTCAATAAACTCTCTGAGCAGCACTTCGCCGGGATGTACCGGCGCCAGGCGTTTGCCGGTAACCACGCTCCGGAAGTCCGCCTTACGAATGGATTCGCGAGCAATCGTCATAACGTCCTCTCAGTGATAATCAACAATCTCAACATCCCACGCATGGCCATCTTGCCAGCGAAAACAGATCCGCCACTGATCGTTGATGCGGATACTCCATTGACTAGCCCGGTCGCCTTTCAAGCGCTCAAGCCGGTTGCCAGGCGGGACGCGCAAGCTCTCGATTCCGGCAGCACTGTCGATATACACCAGCTTTCGACGAGCACCTGCCTGAATAGCCTTGGGCAGCCGGCGAACCTCGTAACCAGCAAAGATCGCGGCGGTCTGCTTATCGGCAAACGTCTTAATCATAATTCGATAGTAACGATATACAATAGTATTGTCAATCGCTACTACTAGCGGAGCGAACTATGTTACGTGGCCCGCACTGGTTGTTGCGTCATGGCGCCTCTTTCGCTCCTGCCTTGCTGCCACGAATCGCCACCACTTCGGCGGATCTCTTGATGCCTGCCGCTTCGAACATGGCGGCCGTCGCGGTATTCACCGACGCCCGCACCGGATCAAGATCAAGACGGGCATAGATCGCCGTAGCCGCTTGGCTCTTGTGATTCAGACTTTTGCCGATGATGGCAAGGCTTGCGCCTTGTTTCGCCTGCCAACTTCCCAAAGTGCGCCGAAGATCGTGAATGTGCAGGTCCTCAATGCGGCAACCCTCGCAGTCTTGAGCCACATCAGTACGTCGGCATCAAGACCGCGATGAGAACTGCCACGAATAGCTCCGCTACAAACTGGACCTGAGGGTTTCTCCTCCATATTGAAGAAACAAAATATGCAAGGGACAGAATTGCAGCTGGCAACCAAACAATTAAAGCGCCTGGCCCCAGTGTTTCTTGCGCCCATACTATGGCAGAGGAGAACAACTGTGGTAGCGATGTGTGGAATGCCCCTAGCAATGCAAGCACCACAAAGTAAGCAAGAAGCAAAGTACTTGCTCGCCACGAGAAATGCTGACGAAATGTCCAAGGCCGTGTAGATTTGGCAGCCATTTAGACAGAATGGCTTAACTGAAGGCGGCCCGCCTCCGTGATAGCGTGGATTGCGCGCGGTAGCGCGTAGAGCCACAGGGTTGTCCGTGGGGAATCAACCAAACTCAGGAGGCAGGCCATGAGAAAGTCTAGCAAGGTTTTCGTGGGAATGGATGTGCACAAAGAATCGATCGATATGACGGTGGCAGAAGTCGGCGGTGAGGTTCGCCGCTGGGGCCAGATTGGCGGCGACCGGGCGGCGCTGGCCAAGGCGGTGCGCAAGCTCGAATCCGCGGGCGGGGAACTGCATTTTGTCTATGAGGCGGGGCCGTGCGGGTTCTGGATCGAGCGGTGCATTCGTGCGCGCGGCCACGCCTGCTGGGTAGTGTCGCCCCGTCGCTGATCCCGAAGAAGAGCGGCGATCGGATCAAGACCGACCGGCGCGACAGCGAGAAGATTGCGCGCATGGCGCGCGCGGGAGAACTGGAGCCGATCTACGTGCCGGCCGAGACCGACGAGGCGGTGCGCGACCTGGTGCGCTCGCGCGACGACGCGATCATCGCGCACCGCCGGGCGCGCCAGCAACTGCAGGCGTTGCTGTTGAGGAACGAGATCCGCTACGTGGGCAAATGCGCGTGGACACAGGCGCACCGGCGCTGGCTGGCGCAACTGAAGCTGCCGCAGCCGGTGCAGCAAATCGCCTTCGAGGAGTATGTTGACGCGGTGGTGGTGGCCGGTTCGCGCATCGAGCGGCTCACGCGCGCGATCGAACAGGCGGTGGACGGCTGGCGCTTTGCACCCGCGGTCAAACAACTGCAGGCGCTGCGCGGGGTGCAGTTCGTGCACGCGGTGATGGAATGCAGGAACCTGCCATTAAGGGAGCGAAATGACTTCACTCCAGTGCCCGGATTTGCCCGATGAAGGGAGCCAGATTCACGTAAAAGGCCACCTTCTGGGTGGTCTTTTTCTTTTCAGACGAATGCGGAATTGAGCCCAAGCTCGATGTTATCGACATTAGACTAAAATCCCGCGACATCAACAGGCACACGCTTGCGTTCGCCGTATTCAACATACCGATAACAACCTTCAAAAGGTCCTTTCATGAAAAAATTGGCTACTGCCGTTACCGTCCTGTTCATTGCCGTTTCGCTGCCCGCCATTGCAGCCGAACCCAAGGAAGTCAAAACATTTTCCGGAATCGGCGTCACCATGCTCAAGGAAGGCAGCGGCGCCAGCCCGAAAAGCACGGATACCGTCAAGGTTCACTACCGCGGCGTGCTGGCTGACGGCAAGGAATTCGACAGTTCCTACAGCCGAGGGCAACCGGCAACGTTTCCATTGAACCGCGTCATTTCATGCTGGACCGAGGGTGTGCAACTGATCAGAGTGGGCGGCAAGGCAAAACTGGTTTGTCCGTCGAGACTGGCTTACGGCAGCCAGGGTATTCCCGGCACGATACCGCCGGATGCAACCCTGACTTTTGAAGTCGAACTTCTGGAAATCCTGCAGTAGCAGGCCGCATTACATCCTGCCCTCGCCCGCTGTCGCCATGAGCCAGATTCAACCGCGCAATCCATTGCACGGCGTCACGCTCGCGCAGCTGCTCACCGAAATGGTCGATCGTCTGGGCTGGGCAGCGATGGGCGCTGCGGTGCCCATTCGCTGCTTCACGCAGGATCCGAGCATTTCGTCGAGTTTGAAGTTTCTGCGGCGCACGCCGTGGGCCAGGCAGAAAGTGGAAGAGCTCTATCTTCATCACAAGCCGACGTGGCGGCCGGTTTGAACGCGAGCCGATCCGCCCGCGCGGTAAAATGCGCGCAAGGTTCTGGCGCATTTTGCACAACCGATTAATCCATCATCGCGATTACAGGAGAACTTGCAATGAGCATCAAAGGACGCAGAGTCGTCACCGGCTTCAACAAAGACGGGAAAAGCTGCATCAAGTGGGACAGCGAAATCGAGCCGGTCAATCTGCGGCCCGGCTTCGACAACATCCCGATGTGGGCGACGCGCCAGTTGCCGGCCGAATCGACCGAAGAGGATCCGAATACCTGGGATCTGGGCACCAGCCTCGCCGGCGGCTCGGTTTTCCGTTACGGCCGCTACGAGCCCAACAATGTCGCGCGCTGGCACAAGACCGACTCGATCGATTACGGCATCTGCATTTCCGGCGAAATGTGGATGGAAATGGAGGACGGCGAGGTGCATCTGAAGCCCGGCGACGTTGTCATTCAGCGCGGCACCTTGCACAACTGGAACAACCGCGGCACCGAACCTTGCGTCATGGCATTTGTTCTGGTCGCGACGCAGGGCGCGAAAACGACCGGTTGGAACGAGCCGCACTAAGCCACCATTCCGCCCGCCGTTTCGAATGCGGGACGGCTGGCGGTTACAAACGAAAGGCCACGCCGCGGGGTGGCCTTTTTCTTTCCCGGATGGCGGCGACGGCGCCGTTAGAGTGACAATTTCGCGAAGCGGCGACGCGCAGTGCCGATTTTGCTATTCTGGGCGCCGCTCTTCGCCCGCGTGCGGCGCGAACATTCAACATGCAAAGGCGTTTGCTCATGAAATCTGTTCTGGTTTTAGCGTTCGTTACCGTGGCCGCTGCCGGCTGCGCGACGATCAGTGAATATTCGCCGTTCTCCAAGCCCAATGCCAATCTCAAAGCCAATCAGGAATTGCGCTCGAAATGGGGCGGCAAGCAGACCGACGAATTCTTCGCAAAACTGGGCGCGCCCGCCAACAAGATGACCAACCCCACGGGCCAGTTCGTCTACGTATGGAGCCGACAGGAGAGCGTGGCCGGAACCACCTACTTCTGCGACCTCAGGATTATTGCGAATTCCAGCGGCAAAATCGGCGACATCGAAGTTACCGCACTCAGCATCGGCAAGCGCAGCAGCAATTTTTGCGACGAAATCAGCTGGTGAAATTTGCCAGAGGCCTGCCGTCCTCTGGGCGGCCGCCGGTGGACGATTTCAGGCGATAAGAAATTTGTTTATTGATCGGTCAGGGCACAGATCAGTGCCGGATTCCCTCGAAAGGCCGCCTGAAACGCGGCCTTTTGCTTTTACGACACTCCTGCTATCGTCTGCCCGTCCAACTCGGAGGGGATCATCATGAAAACAATATTTTCTGCGACGGCTTCATTGCTTTTGATTGCGTGCGCACTGTGCGGCTGTGCCGGTCAGCCATCGGGCCCCGGCTGGATTACGCTGATCGATGGCGCCAACGGATTGCAGAATTTCACCCAACTCGGCTCTGCCAACTGGACCGCGATCAACGGCGCGATTCAGGCCGACAAAAAAACCACCGCTGAAACCGGCATACTGCTGTCGAAGGATTCCTACAAGGACCTTGAGGTCTATGCTGAATTCTGGGCGGACGAAGAAGCCAACAGCGGCATTTACATTCGCGTGATGAACCAGAAGGTTGTCAATACGCGCGCCGCCTACGAGATACAGATCTGGGACAAGAGCCCGACCATGGCCACCGCGTCGTTGATGCCGCCGGCCAAAGCCGCGCCGACCTTCAAAGCTGCCGGCCACTGGAACACGATGGAAATCAGCGCGCGCGGGCCGCACATGACGGTCAAAATGAACGGCGAACCGGCGGTTGATGTCAACGACGGCGCGTTCACCAGCGGTCCGATTGCCCTTCAATACAATTCCGGCACAATCAAGTTCCGCAAGGTGATGGTCAGGCCGCTGTAGTTTTCGTCATGCTCGAACTCGGCAACATCGATCTTGCCACCGACCCGCTGGCCGCGCGCTATATCAAGACCGAAATCGTCAGCGTCGAATTTGCACGCAGCGACGGCGAATTGATCAGTACCGAGGGGCCGAATCGTTATCGCGCCGGCGACGCTTTGATCACCGGCTCGACCGCTACGCGCTGGAGCGTTTCGCGCGACCGCTTCGCCGCCAAATACGCGCCGCTCGCCGGCACCGTCGCCAATGGCGACGGCCGTTATCAGGCACGGCCGCAACCGGTGCTGGCGCGGCAACTCAGCGAACCCTTTACCGCAGCCCGCTCCGCCGGCGGCGACCTGCTGCATGGCGATGCCGGCGACTGGCTGCTGCAATACGCTCCCGGCGACTATGGGGTTGCCAAAAACGATCGCTTCGTCCAGGTCTATAAAAAGGTGGTCTAGACCGCGTGGACGGCGACGCAGCTCCGGGTGTTCGATTCTTTTTCACGAAGGCCGGTCTTTTTCTCGCCTATAATTTGCCGGCAATCCGGCAATAAAAACAGATCTCACACCGGAAGATCACTGAGGAGGATGCATGGTCGATCGCCGTAATTTTCTGCAATTCGGCTTGTCCGCCGCTGCCGTCGGCAGCGACAAGGTCGCCGCCCAGATCATGTCTGCCGATGACAAGACGCCGGCCAGGGATGAATATGATTACGTCGTCGTCGGCGGCGGGCACAACGCGCTGGCCTGCGCCGGTTATCTCGGCAAGGCCGGATACCGCTGCGTGGTGCTGGAAGCGAAATCGGTGGCCGGCGGCAATGCCGCGACCGAGCAACTGACGCTGCCCGGCTTCTGGCACGACTCGTGCGCGAATACGCCCGGCGGCCTGTTCCGCAATAACGTGAAGCGTGAACTCGAGCTCGAAAAATACGGCCTGCGCTTTGCATTAAGCAAAGACGATCTCTCCTCGCTGATTTTTTTCAACGACGGCACGCCGCTCAAGATCTGGAAGGAGTTCGATCGAACGATCGAAGAACTCTCCCGCTTTTCCAGCAAGGATGCGGCGCGCCTGCGCGTTCTCTACAAGGACATGGGTCCGTTTCTGGAAGCGGTGCGCAAATACAACGCCGCGCCGATCGGCTATGCGCCCTCGGTCGATGACGCGCTGATGAAACGGCCGGACGGCGCGGTCTGGCTGCGGCGCATGCACCAGACCATGGCCGATACGCTGACGCAGGAATTCGAAAGCGAATATTTCCGCTCCTTCCTCACCTACTACTCGACGATCGCGCGCCAGCCGCCGTACCGCGAGCATACCGGGATGGATTCGCTCGATCAGTATCACGGTCGCCAGGAAGCCGGCTGGGTGTCGGTGGTCGGCGGCACGCTCGGCCTCGTCAACAGCATGGTGAAGATGGTCGAAGCGCATCAGGGCACCGTGCTGACCAACAAATTCGTCACCGGACTGGTGATCGAAAACGACCGCTGCGCCGGTGTCAAAACCGCCGGCGGCGAAGTCTACAGAGCAAAATTCGGTGTTGTCTCGTCGATGCACATCCTGCAACTGGCGAAGATGAATCCCGCCGAACTTGGCGCGGTTTATGTCGAAGCGGCGCGCATGCTGACGCCGCTGTTCACCGACATGCTGTTCTGCGTGCATTACGCGCTGAACGAGGCGCCGCGCTGGAAAGTCGGCAAGGAACGCCTCAACTGCTCGGCGGTGCAGGTGATCGATAACCTCGAAGGTCGCATCAAGCAGGCCAACGCCTCGATGGAGGGACGGCTCTACGACGGGCTGCCGTTCATCCAGGTTTTCAATCCGACGGTGGTCGATCCCTCGCGCGCGCCGCCGGGCAAGCACATTCTGAAACTCGAGGTGCTCGCGCCGTACAAACTGAAAGGCGGCGCGCAGCGCTGGGACGAAATCAAACGTGCCTACGCCGATCGCCTGCTGAAGTGGATCCGCCCCTACGCCGAGAATCTGGACGAGCGGAATATTCTCGCGCGACGCATCGCCACGCCGCTCGATATCGAGGGCCGCAACATCAACAACGTCGGCGGCAGCTGCCACGGCGCGGCCGAAATGTTCTCACAATCGGGCAGCATGCGGCCGGTGCCCGGCTGGTCGAATTACCGCACGCCGATCAAGGGGCTCTACCAGACCGGCAGCATGACGCACCCGGGCGGCAGCCTGCGCGGCGAGCCCGGCAGAAATGCCGCCTGGATCATTCTCGAGGATCAGGGCAAGGACATCAACAAGATCGCGGCCGTATAGGGGAACCGCCATGAAAAAAACATCTGCACTGGCTGTGGTTGCGATCAGCAGCGCGATAACATTTGTGGCATACGGCGCCGAGCCTTGCAATATCGCCGAGGGGCAACGCCTGTTTCAGGAACAGCAATGCGCGGGATGTCACACCTATGTGCCGAAGGACTACGAGAAATCGGGACCCAATTTGCACAAACTGTTTGGCCGCAAGGCCGGCACCGCGATTTTTCCGGTCGGTTACACCGCGGCATTGAAACAATCAGGCATTACCTGGAATGCTGAAATGCTGGAAAAATGGCTGACCAATCCGGCGGCGCTGGTGCCCGGCACGGCCATGCCGTTCGCCGGTCTGCCCGACGCCGCTGCACGTAAAAACCTGATCTGCTTTTTGCAACAGAAAACAAAATAACGCCTGCTGTATTATCGAACGCCATGCCTTCATTGAAATTGCTCGCCCGTTCAGTACTCGCCGCCGCATGCGTCATCGCGCAGTGCACGATCGCGGTCGTCCACGCGCAAAACGATGTTCAATATCCGCGGCGCCCGGTGCGGCTGATTGTTCCCGCCTCCACCGGCAGCGGCATGGATTACATGGGCCGCGCAGTTGCGCAGTCCCTGAGCGACAAATACAAGCAGCAGGTTATCGTCGATAACCGCGCGGGGGCCGGCAGCCTGATTGGTTCCGGAGTGGTCGCCGCGGCTACACCCGACGGCTACACGCTTGGCGTCGCCTCGACTTCAACGCAGGTTGCACCGCTGCTGCAGAGCAAACCGCCCTACCGTCCGCTCGAGGATTTCGCGCCCATCGTGCTGCTGTCCTCGATCACCAGCATACTGGTCGTCGCCCCCGGCGTGCCGGCCAAAACCGCCGCCGAATTCATTGCGCTGCTGAAATCGCATCCCGGCCAGTTCAACTTCGCGTCCATCGGCGCCGGCAGCGCGTCGCACCTGACCGCCGAGATATTCAACCGCGTCGCCGGCATCGACGCGGTGCACGTGCCCTTCAAGACGGTGCCGGATGTGTATACCGAAATGCTGGCGAGCCGCGTGCATTATCTGATCTGGATTTCACCGTCGTCCCTGCCGATGGTCAGGGACGGCAAGCTGCGCGCGCTGGCGGTGACCAGCGCGAGGCGCGCGGCGGCGTTGCCCGATGTGCCCACCGTCGGCGAAGCCGGCCTGAAAGGTGCCGAGGTCGATACCATGATCGGCATTGTCGGACCTGCGACGCTGTCGAAAGCGATGATCGCGCGCATTCACGATGATGTGCAGGACGTGCTCAAGCGCCCGGAAATTCGCGTCACTTTCGACCGTCAGGGTGGCGAACCCGCAATCGACGTCAGCACCGCCGCCTATGCCGAGAAGTGGCGCAATGAATACCAGCGCTACCGCAAACTGCTGCCCGAAATCGGACTCAAGCCGCAATAGACACCGCCTGGCGGCAACGTCCACAAGGTCACCGTTGTCACGCAGCGGGCGCAAGCGATCACAGGCTGATACCCAGCGTCTTCGCAATCAGCGCTTTGGACGCAGCACTGTCCCATTCCTTGGCGCCGTAAATCTTTGCCTGCACCCTGCCCTGCGCATCGACCAGCAGCGTCAGCGGAATCTTGTCCGCGCCGAGCATATTTTCCAGAATGAGATCGTTGTCGATGTAATGACCGAACGAGGTCCTGGCACGAAGCAAAAACGCGCTGGCGCGATCACGGTAGTCGTCCGTTGAAATGCCGATCACATTGAACTGCCGGCCACCGTAACGGCGGGCAAGCCGGTCAAGCGAAGCCATTTCATTGCGACAGGGTTCGCACCAGCTGGCCCAGATGTTGATGATGAGCGGCTTGCCGCGAAACGCCGACATTTTGCGCGACGGTCCCGACAGACCGGTCATCTCGACCTCGCGAAGCACAGCGCCGATTTCGACTTCGCCGGGCGTCTTTGCCGCAACCGGGACACTCGTTGCGGCAACTGCCAACAACGACAGGAACACTGCAACCGCGATTTTGGCGAACATTGAGAGTGCCATCTGCATGGGCTTGACCGGAAACCGCGCACTTTACCGCAATGCAAAAACTTGCACCTTGGCCGGATGACGCCGACTCGCTTACAGTCGCGAGGCGACATTTCGCCCCCGCCGATTGTATACAGAACGCGAATTTTTCGCCTTGGGCAAAGCCCGGACACTCTCGCGCCCAGGGTCCAGCGCCATGCACCATACCCTCCGTTTGATGCACCAAGGAGGAGCATGCGGGTGGTGCGTTTACCCGCGAGCGTTGGCAGCTTACCCATTGGAAACCGGTGCTTAGGTGAAACCCGGAGCATGGCATGGCAATTGCGATGGCTATCCCCAAAACATTGTATACATTTATGCCAATTAGGCTTACTCCACGATCCCGCCAGCGCCATGCGCGCGGTGCGGCGCCGCTTGGCGCAATCCAGCCGCCGTCACTCTAGCGATGCCGCCCAATTCCGCCCAAAAACCGGATCGCAGCGCGCTGCCCGTCATCGATATTGCCGGCCTGCGCCGCGGCGACCGCGATGATTGCATCGCGGTGGCAGCGCAACTGCGCGCCGCCTGCCTCGACAAGGGTTTTTTCTATATCAGCGGGCACGGCATCGCAGCGGATACGATCGCCGCGGTTTTCGCCGCGAGCCGGGAATTTTTCGCGTTGCCGGAACAGGACAAGCTCGCCGTGCACATGCAACGCTCGTTCTGCAACCGCGGCTATGAACCGCTGCGTGCGCAAACGCTTGAAGCGGGCACGCCGCCCGACCTCAAGGAGGGTTTCTACAGCGGCAATGATCTGCCGCTCGGTGACCCGCGCGTGGTCGCACGGCAGTTCAATCAGGGGCCCAACCAGTGGCCGGTGCTGCTCGGTTTTCGCGAGGCGCTGGAGAGTTACTTCAGCCAGATGCTGGAACTCGCCGCCGTGGTCATGCAAGGCCTCGCCCTGTCGCTGCGGCTGGCCCCCAACCACTTCGACGCCTTCTGCACCGACGCGATGGCGACCCTGCGCCTGCTGCACTATCCGCCCCAACCGGCCAATCCAGAACCGGGCGAAAAAGGTTGCGGCGCGCATACGGATTTCGGCGGTATCACACTGCTGGCGCAGGACGACGTTGGCGGTCTGCAGGTATGGGATGCCCGCGCCGGCTGGATACACGCGCCGCCGCTGCCCGGCACCTTTGTGGTCAATCTGGGCGACATGATCGCGCGCTGGACCAACGATCGCTATCGCTCGACGCTGCACCGCGTGGTCACCATCTCGGGGCGCGAACGCTATTCGATACCGTTCTTTTACAGCGGCAATCCCGGGCACACGGTGAGCTGCCTGCCGACCTGTCTGGATGCAGGAGAAGCGCCGCATTACCCGCCGATCACCGTCGGCGCACACCTCGCCGGCATGTACCGGCAAACCTATGCAATCTGACAACATTTCCGCAGCGAGCGAAATACTGCTGATACACGGCGCATGGCAAGGCAGCTGGTCATGGGCCGCCTTGTTGCCGCAGCTCGATGCGCGCGGCTGGCGCTGCCATGCGATCGATCTGCCCGGTAATGGCAGCGATGCCACAGCATCCGCGCAGGTTACGCTCGACCTCTACGTTGCGCATGTCGCTCGGGTGTTGGACCGTCTGGAAAAACCCGCGGTGGTCGTTGCGCACAGCGGCGGCGGCGTGATCGCCTCGCAACTCGCCGAGGCGCGCCCGCAGCAGGTGGCCGCGCTGGTCTACGTGGCCGGCATGATGCTGCCCGACGGCCTGCCATTCGCGCGCCTGATCGACGACATCGCACCCACCCATCCAGCGGCGCGCGGCGTCGGCCCGCATCTCGAATGGTCGCCCGATCGTCTTGCCAGCCGGGTGCCGGCACCGGTGGCGCGCGATTTTTTCTTTCACGATTGCACCATCGCCGCAGCAAATGCCGCGATTGCAAAACTGACGGCGCAACCCGAAGGCGGTCGCGCTGTGGCGCCGCGGCTTAGCGCAGCCAATTACGGACGGGTCCCGCGCGCCTATATCGAAACGACGCGCGACCGCTCGGTGCTGCCGGTGGTGCAACAACGCATGCTTACGCTGAGTCCCGGCGCGCAGCATGCGCGGATCGATTCCGGCCATGTGCCGCAGTTGACCGAGCCTGCGCAACTCGCGGGTTTGATCGAAGAACTGATCGCGGAAATGCGTATCGCCTCGCCGTCCGCAAACGCGCGCGCTGCGCCGCGCGATGCCGCGTTCGCAGCAGCCCATTGAGACGATTACGAATCACCGACCTTAATTCAACCACCTGACAGGAGCTTCAATTGAAAAACCGATTTGCATGGATCGCCGCGGCGATGATGTTCGCCAGCATGAGCAGCAGCGCCGCCGACAGCATCATTTTCCAGCTTGACTGGCTGCCCGGCGGCGACAAGGCCGCCGTTTATCTCGGCGTGCAAAAAGGCTACTTCAAGGACGAAGGCCTTGAAGTGACGATCAAACCGGGCCGCGGTTCTTCCGATGCGATCACCAAAATCGGCACCGGTGCGGCCGATCTCGGCACCGGCGGCATCGGCGCACTGATGATGGCCGCAGCCGAAGGCGGCGCGCCGGTCAAGGCCGTGATGTCGATCTACAGCAAGCAGCCGGATGCGATCTTCACGGTCAAGGGCAGCGGCATTACTGCGCTGAAAGATGTTGCCGGACACAAGATCGCGACCGCGCCGTTTTCTTCGTCAAATACGATCTGGCCGGTCATGCTCACCGCCAATGGTCTTGATCTGACCAAGGTGCAGATGCTCAACGCCGACGTACCGGCGCTGGCGCCGATGCTGGCCACCGGCAAGGTCGATGCGACCATCGGCTGGGTCACCACCGGCCCGGCGTTCGAAGCGGTGCTGAAAGAAGCCGGCAAGCAACTCGTCATGCTGCCGTGGTCTGAATACGGGCTCGACGGCTACGGCCTGTCGCTGTTTGCCTCCGAAAAAATGATCAAGGAACGGCCTCAGGTGATTACGCGTTTCCTGCGCGCCTATATCAAGGCGACACTGGCCTCGATCCAGGACCCCGCAGCAGCAGCGGCGGCGCTGAAATCCATGGTGCCCGAGGCCGATCTCACCGCCGCGACCGCCGAGTACCGTGCCTCCGTGCCGCTGATGAAAAATCCGATCAGCGACCGCGACGGCATGGGCGCGTTCGAGCCCAAACTGCTCAAAGCCACGTGGGAATGGGTGGCGAAGGCTAAAAACTATCCGGCAAACAAGATCGATCCGGAAGCCCTGGTCGATCGCAGCTTCCTGCCGAAGAAGTAATCGCGTGACGAATGCCGCGGGGCCGGTGATCGAACTGGCCGATGTCCAGCAGACCTTCGTTTCCAGCGACGGCACTCCGGTGCATGCGCTCGAAGGCGTCAGCCTTGCCATCGGCCGGCACGAATTCGTTTCCATCATCGGCCCTTCAGGCTGCGGCAAATCGACCATCCTGCGTTTGATCGCCGGTCTGCTGCGGCCGAGTGCCGGACGGGTTGCAATCTTCGATCTCCAAGTCATAGAGCCACGCGACGAAATCGGCATGGTGTTCCAGAAGCCGACCCTGCTGCCGTGGCTGAACGTGCTGGACAACGTGACCTTCCCGATGAAACACAAGTACGGCACGGTCGATGCCAAGGATCGCGAGCGTGCGCTCGAGTTGCTCGCACTGGTCGGCCTCAAGGACTTCATGGCCAAGCGTCCGGACGAATTGTCGGGCGGCATGCAGCAGCGCGTGGCGATTGCGCGCTCGCTGCTGCACGACCCGGAAATTCTCCTGATGGACGAGCCGTTTTCCGCGCTCGACGCGCTCACCCGCGACGAGATGAGCTTTGAACTGCTGCGTATCTGGCGCGAACGTCCGAAGACCGTGGTGTTCGTCACCCATTCGATTCCCGAGGCGCTGCTGCTTTCCGATCGTATTGTCGTCATGAGCGCGCGCCCGGCCCGCGTCAGCGAAATCATCGAGGTTCCGCTCGAGCGTCCGCGCTCGTTCGAAACGCTTTCCAATCCGCGCCTGCATGAATTGGCCAATGCGATCCGCGAAAAAGTCTTTTCCCGCAAACTGGCGGCCTAGGAACGGCAATGCATAAATGGCTCGACCGCGCGGCGCCCGTCCTCACCTTCATTTCCATCCTCGCGATCTGGGAAACCCTGTGCCGCCTGCTTGCGGTGCCCAGTTTTTTGCTGCCCACCCCGAGCGCCATTGTCATCGCCGCGTTTGCGGTCGATATCGGGCAGTGGTGGGCGCATCTGGCGGCCACGCTTGAAGTGACCCTGATCGGCTTCGTGGTCTCGATTCTGGTCAGCGTGCCGATCGCCATTGCGCTGACCAATTCGCGCTTTCTTTCGCGTACCCTGCTGCCGCTGCTGGTGGTCGTGCAATCGACGCCAATCGTTGCCGTAGCGCCCATCATTGTCGTCACGCTCGGCGCCGGCTTGCTGCCGCGCGTGGTGATCACCTTCCTGATCACGCTGTTCCCGCTGGTGATTTCGACTGCGACGGGCCTGCAGGCGACGCCGCCGGAATTGATTGAACTGTCGCGCTCGCTGCGCGCGAGCCGCGCACGCGAGTACTGGCAGATCCGCCTGCCTTTCGCAGTGCCGTATATTTTCAGCGCGCTGAAGGTCGGCATCACGCTGTCGGTGATCGGCGCGGTGATCGCCGAATTCGTCGCCGCCGAAAAAGGCCTCGGCTACATGATTCTGTTTTCGACGTCTTCGTTCAAGGTGCCGCAGGCTTTTGCCGCGCTCGCGATTCTGGTCACCGCCAGCCTGCTGCTATTCCAGCTGGTGGTGCAGTTGCAGCGCAGATTTTTCCTGTGGAGCATTCCCGCTTCGCGCTAGACGCTCAATCCCAGAAGCCGGCGTGGACTGCGGCGGCAGCGTCTTCGAACATCGGACCGATCACCTCAATCGGCCGCTGACCACGCGCAAGCACTTCGCGGCAGGGCAGCGAAAGCGTCGGATTCTCCGGATGATTCCCGGTGATGGTCAGCAATCGCGCCTCCGACAGCGCATACGCCACACGGCCGATCCCGGACCAGTAAATGCCGCCGGCGCACATGGCGCAGGGCTCGGCACTCGAATACAAGGTGGCAGTCCGCAACGCACTCGCCGGCAGTTTTGCCGAGGCCAGCCGAACCGCGTTCATTTCGGCATGACAGGTGCAATCGATCCGGTGCGCATTGAAGGCCTGCGCAAGGATCTCGCCATCGGCGGCGACAACCAGACTGGCGAAGGGATGATTGCCCTGCGCGCGCGATTCAGCCGACAGCGCGATCGCGCGCTGCACCCAGCCGGCGTCGTCTTGCATTAGCGGCATGCCCACTTCAGGCGAGCCCCGCTTTGCGCATCAGGTTTTGACTGATCGAGTTGTGGCGTGCCACGAGTTGCGCGAGATCAACCCCGGGAAGCGCGCCGCCCTCGACCACGATACGGCCGTTGATCACCGACAACCACGCGCGCGTCGGCGAACAGGTCAGCAGCGCCGCCACCGGATCGCCGAGCGCGCCGGCATGTTCGATGTCGTCGATGCGAAAAGCCACGAAGTCCGCCGCCTTCCCCGTTTCGATGCTGCCGATGTCGTCGCGCTGCAACACGCTGGCGCCGCCAAGCGTCGCCAGTTCCAGCGCTTCGCGCACCGGCATGCGATCGGCGCGCGATTCGAAGCCGGGCCAGCCCACGCGCTGCAGCAACGCGGCTTGGCGCGCTTCGCCCAGCATGTGGTTGCCGTCGTTGCTGGCCGATCCGTCAACGCCGAGGCCAACCTTGACACCTTGATCGCGCATTTCGCGGATCGGCGCAATGCCGGACGCCAATATCATGTTGCTGCTCGGACAATGACATACGCCGGACCGCGTACGCGCGAGCGTGCCGATTTCGGCCGCTGACGGATGCACCATGTGCGCGAACGAGACATCGTCACCCAGCCAGCCCAGCGATTCGGCATACGCCAGCGGGCTCATGCCGAATTTCTCCATGCAAAAGCGGTGTTCGTCGCGGGTTTCGGCCAGATGCGTATGCAGGCCGACTTTCGGGTGCGAACGGGCGAGCCTTGCGCTCTCCTTCATCAAATCGGCGGTGACGCTGAACGGCGAACACGGCGCGAGGCCGATGCGCAGCATGGAATGCGGCCGCGGATCGTGGAACTCGGCAATCGCGTCGAGGCAGTCCCGGAGTATGTCCTCTTCGTTTTCGACCACGCTGTCGGGCGGCAGTCCGCCCTTGCTCTGGCCGAGGCTCATGCTGCCGCGGGTCGGATGAAAACGCACACCCAGTTCGCGCGCGGCGGCAATCTCGTCGCCGATGCGCGCGCCGTTCGGATAAAGATAAAGGTGATCGGCAACGGTGGTCGCGCCGGACAACAGCAGTTCGCACAGCGCGAGCTTTGCGCTGACGTAAACCGCCTCCGGATCCAGTCCCGCCCATACCGGGTAGAGCAATTTGAGCCAGTCGAACAAGCCGCGGCCCTGCCCGGTGCCGATGGTTCGCGTCAGTGTCTGGTACAAATGGTGATGACAGTTCACCAGCCCGGGCAGAACCACGCAACCACCGGCATCGATCACGCGCCGCGGTGTGCGCTGCGCCGGAGCCGCGCCGATCCAGGCCGCCACCTCCGCGTCGCTGCCGACGCTGACGATGACGTTGTCGGCAACCATGATGGCGCCGCCGGCGATCTCGCGGCGCCGGCCGTCCATGGTCACGACGACCGCGGCATTCCTGATCAGGATGGAATTCATATCACACCGTAGCGCAGCCCCTGCTCACGCAGGTACGCGCGATAGGCCACCGACATGCGGTCGCTGCGGATCGGCAATTCAGCCCCCTGCGCGAGCGGCAAACGCAGCGGCACCTGGTTCTCGACGATCGGTTTGTCCTGCAGAAAGATGCGGTCCTGGAAGGCACGCAATTCGGCGTCGCTCTGTTCGAAATTGGTCATTGCAAGCACGATCCAAACAATACTGGCCTCTTCGCCGACCGGCTGCACATGCAGACTGATCGCTTCGTGAAAACCGCCCTGATTTTCCGGAACCTTGGTCAGGATCGCCGTCAACGGCCTCACAACGCGGTAGGTGTATTCGACATTGGCGCCGCCATGCGCAAGGCTGTTGGTCTGCGGCTGCCAGAAAAAGCATTCAGTCGCCAGCACGCCGGTGCCGCCGGCGCCGTCGTCGAACGGACCGACCTTGTAATCGCAGACGGCGTTTTTCGGCTGCTCGCCAAGGATGCCCGCATGCACGAACGGAAAATGCGCCATGTCGAGAAAGTTCTCGACGATGCGCGGCCCGCTCGCCGCCACCTGATAAGGACCACATAAAACCTTGCGCAGGCCGCTGTTGTGATATTCGGGAAACGGCAATACGCCGCTGCGCGGTTCACCGACGCAAACCCAGACCAACCCGTAATGTTCTTCGACGCGATATGCCGCCGCGCAGGCATGCGCCGGCGGTTTCAGTTCCGGCAATGCCGGAAAATGCGTGCAGAGTCCAGAGCCGGCAAAACGCCAGCCGTGATAAGCGCAGATCAACTCGTCGTTTTCGATCTTGCCGATCGACAGACGGGTACCGCGATGCGGGCAGCGGTCCGCCCACGCGCGCATTACGCCGTCCTGGCCGCGCCACAGCACCAGTTCCCGGTCGAATAAACGCGTCGCGACCAGCGCCCCCGGCGCCAGTTCCGCAGCGGCGGCAACCGGATGCCAGTCGTTCAACAGAACCGGATCATTCATCGCGCTGAAAAAGATTTTTTAAGACGAGACAAGGAAATTATATTTTGTCAAATGCGGATAACGGGTTGCCCAAAAAAACAATTCCCCCCGCCTTGCGGCGGCGGGAATTGTCGTCTCGAACTGCAACTTTTAAAAGAGCGGATTACTTCGGCAGCTGGCCGTCCACGCCTTCGACATAAAACTTGATGCTGTCAATGTCCTTGTCGGTGAAGGTTTCGCCGGCCGCCAGCTTGACGCTGCCGTCCTGCAGTTTCACCGGGCCGGACCAGACCTTGAATTTGCCGGAAACGATATCGGCTTTCTTCGCGTCAACTTCCTTGACCACCGATGCCGGGATGCTGCTGTTGAGCGAAACGAGGCCGTTCATACCCTCTTTCATGCCGCCCCAGACGTTGTCCTTGAACGGCTTGCCTTCGACCGCGGCCTTGGCAACCATCACATAGTACGGGCCCCAGATCTGGGTCACCGAAGCAAGGTGCGCTTTCGGCGCGACCTTGGACATGTCCGAATTCCAGCCGAACGCATAGACGCCCTTGTCGGCGGCCGCCTGCAGGGTGGCCGACGAGTCGGTGTTCTGCATCAGCATGTCGGCGCCCTGACCGATCAGGGTTTCCGCGGCCTGACGCTCTTTGCCCGGATCGAACCACGAACTCACCCACACGACCTTGGTGGTGACCTTCGGATTCACGCTGCGCGCGCCCATCGTGTAGGCATTGATGTTGCGCACCACTTCCGGAATCGGGAAGGAAGCAACATAACCGAGCACATTGGACTTGGTCATGCGGCCGGCGATGATGCCGGCCAGATAAGCCGGTTCATACATGCGCGAGTTGTAGGTGTGGACGTTCTCGGCCGATTTGTAGCCGGTGTTGTGGTAGAACTCGACTTTCGGGAAGGACTTGGCGGCCTTCAGCGTCTGTTCCATGTAGCCGAACGACGTCGTGAAGATATACTGGTTGCCCTTCGACGCGAGATCGCGGATGACGCGTTCTGCATCGGCGCTCTCCGGCACGTTCTCGACCGTGGATGCAATAACCTTGCCGCCGAGTTCCTTCTGCACCATCTTCATGCCAAGATCATGGGCAAAAGTCCAGCCACCGTCGCCGGGTGGTCCGAAATAAACCCAGGCCATTTTCACCGGATCGGCGGCGAAGCCTGTGCCGCTCACGGCGAGCAGGCAGAGCGCGCCGAGTAAAGCCAGTTTTGTTTTCCAGAATTTCATTTCAACTCTCCTTGTTGGTACGTGATAAACGATGCAAAAAACTGCGAAGCGACGACGCGAATCAACTATCGTCGTAGAACGGTTTGCCCAGCCACGCCGGCGCGTGGCGGCGCACGGTTTCCTGATCCGAAGAAATAATCACCAGCACGATCACCGTTGCGATGTAAGGCAGGCTCGCCAGCGCGAAGGTCGACACATGCATGCCGATGGCCTGAAAATAGAGACCCAACGCGGTGACGCTACCGAACAGCAGCGCGCCGACCGCAACACGTAGCGGCCGCCAGGTCGCGAATACCACCAGCGCGAGCGCGATCCAGCCGTTGCCGGAGGTCAGCCCTTCCTGCCACATCTTGAACTGCGCCACCGAGTAATAAGCGCCGGCAAGTCCCGACATCAAACCGCCGAAGGCGACAGCCATGTAGCGCACACGGGTCACCGGCAAGCCAAGCGATCGCGCCACCACCGGGGATTCGCCCACCGCCTTGAGGGTGAGGCCGGCGCGTGACCGGCTGAGAAACCAGGTCACCGCGACTAGTGCAATCAACGCGGTGTAACCGAGCAGATCGAAAGAAAACAGCGACGGCCCCAGCAGCGGAATATCCTTCAACAGCGGGATCGGCAACGGCGCGAAGCTGCTCGGCGCACCGATGCCCACATAGGAGCGGCCGAGAAATGCCGACAGCCCCGAGCCCAGTATGGTCAACGACAAACCGGCTGCGACCTGATTCGCCTGAAGCGTAATCGTCACGAAACCGAACACCAGCGAGGCCAGCAAACCGGCCGCCATGCCGAGCGTGACTGCCTCGAACAGGCCGCCGCCGTTGGCAACCGTCATGAAACTCGCCAGCGCACCGAGAAGCATCATGCCTTCGAGCCCGAGATTCAGCACGCCGGCGCGCTCGGCAATCAGTTCGCCAAGGCCCGCCAGCACCAGCGGAATGGCCGCGCCCAGCGCGCTCGCCAGCAGCGGTGTCAGCGATTCGATCATGTCGAGACTGCCGCGGGAGCAGGCGCCGGCGGCGTCGGCGCCGGCGCAACGCCGAGCGGACGAATCATGATGACGCGATAATTGACCAGCACGTCACAGCCGAGCAGGAACAGCAGCAGCAGGCCCTGGAACACCTGACTAACCGCTTTGGGCAATTGCATGGTGACCTGCACCGCTTCGCCGCCGAGATACAACAAAGCCATCAACAATGACGCGATGACGATGCCCACCGCGTGCAAGCGGCCCAGTGTCGCCACAATGATGGCGGTAAAGCCGTAACCCGGCGTCCAGCGATCGTTCAACTGGCCGAGCGGCCCCGCCACTTCGGTGACGCCGGCAAGACCCGCCGCCACGCCGCTGATGATGAGCGCCAGCCAGACCATGCGCTTTTCGCGATAACCGGCGTAACGCGCGGCGCCGGGGGCGACCCCCGCCACCGAGAGCTGAAAGCCGGCAAACGAGCGATCCATGAAAAACCAGGCCAGCGGAATTGCGATCAGGGTGATGAACACCGAGGTGTTGATGCGCGTGCCTTCCCACAATGCCCAGCCGTACGAAGCCAGTGGTGCGAACAGGGCATCGTCGCCGAACGAAATTGAAATCGGAAAATTATTGGCCATCGGATCCTGCCACGGCCCGTAGACCAGAAACTTGACCAGCAGGTCGGCTACATAGGTCAGCATCAGGCTGACCAGAATTTCATTGGCGTGAAATTGCGCGCGGCACAGCGCCGTGATCGATGCCCACAGCGCACCGCCGACTGCGCCCGCCAGCATCATCGTCGGCAACAGCCAGGGCCCGCCCGCATCGTTGTAATGAATGGCCAGACCGGAGGCAAAAATCCCGCCGAGATACATCTGACCCTCGGCGCCGATGTTCCAGATATTGGCGCGATAACCGATCGCGAGACCCAGCGCGATCAGGCACAGCGGTGACGCCTTCATCAGCAGTTCGCTGATGCCGTTGGCGTTGCTGACCGGATCGAGAAAAAAAGCGCGGAATGCGTGCAGCGGATTCTGGCCCAGCGCGGCGAAGATCGTCAGCCCCACCACCAGCGTCAGCACCACCGCCAGCAGCGGCGCATAGACCAGCATCTTTTGCGACGGTGCGACGCGCGGTACGAGACGGAACCTGATCATCCTGCGGCAATCCTTTTCCGTTGTTCTTTCCTACCATCCCGGCGAAAGCAAGCCAACGCCGGCAACTCAAGAGGACCGGGCTCCGTCACGCGCTGGTTGCGAAGGGTTTGACCTGCGCGCGACGAAGACCGCATGAGCACTATCCTCTGCTGCTGCGTTGCTCTAGAAGTGGTACTCGGCCCGGATCATCGGGGTTTTGGCCAGGGCACCGCTGTCGCCGGGAACTGAAGCATCGTTACCGAACTTGTTCTTCCAGTATTCATATTCCAGACCGACCTTGAACGTGCCCTTGGGTCCGCCCATGACACGGCCGACATCCATCATCACCGCGAAATCGGTATGGATTTCCGGTTTGGTCGCACCGCCGAACTCGTTCAGGCCTTTCGCACCGATGTAGTCGAAATAGCCCTGGAAATTAAACGGCGAATCGCCGAGCGCGATACCCCAAGCCACGTCGAGCATGTAATGCGTCTGGTAAGTGTAACGTCCCTGGATGCCGTTCGGGGCATTGCTCTCGTTAAGCACCAGGATGCTGGTATCGAGAAAACCGGGCACATCGAACATCAGGGTCGGACCGGCTACTTCCATGCGCTTCCTCGAACCGTACCCGTCGTTCTTCGTGTTGATATCGAAACCAAAGGTGCCGCCGATGTCGCGGATCGGGCCAAGTTTATAGGTGCCGCCGGTAATTTTGCTCATGGAAACGGTATTGCGGTAGACGGCATAAACCTCCTGCGCGCCCGCATTGGCGTTACCCGAGGCCGGATCCTTGCTGTTCGACATCAGGAAATCGACGTTGAAAAACTGCTTGCCGTATTTGTAACCGCCAGCATGCTGCAGGTCGAGGATATTCTTGGTGATGTTG
Organism: uncultured beta proteobacterium; assembly: GCA_903889565.1. Taxonomy (GTDB): domain Bacteria; phylum Pseudomonadota; class Gammaproteobacteria; order Burkholderiales; family SG8-41; genus PALSA-1004. The sequence goes on along the minus strand of CAISYC010000013.1, from coordinate 103,664 downwards.
TTGTTGTTGAACGGCTCGTGGAACTGGGTGCCGTAGCGCCAGCCAATCGAGGTATCGCTCCATTCTTCCGCGCCGGCCGGTGCGGCGGCGATCATCATCGAACCAACCGTCAATGCGGCTGCCCCAAGCCGGAGTGCTTTTGCAGGCATGCTTTTCTTGGCCATCTGTGTTTCTCCTTTATAAAAAAATCGTTCTCGGATCGCAATAATCGTTATGGCGCAATCCGGTTACGTCCACGTAAAGCAAACGACATGCCAAGAAAGGAATTGGATACAGATTTGGGGGGGCAGTGAACAACTGATTACCCGCAGAGTTCACACCGTCGATCGTCGATTGCGGCCGACCGCCGCCGATGGCGTCCGGCGCAAATTGAGTCTCTGCTTGCATACCAGCATCAAAATGACGCAGGGCGTGTCGGCCGGTGAACCATTCTGGTGCACGCGCATCGGATCTACCGAGGGAAAGCGGGCACCCTTAGTGGCCCACCAAAACGGGTACAAAAATCGATAAAAGTGTATACAGTTTCAGTGGCCAACGGCAGATCAGTCTCCACGCCGGCCCTGGGGCTCGATTCAGAGCGGCGCAAGAATCCTCTCGCCCCCCTTGCCGTTGCGGGCCGATGACTCAGGCGTCGGCGAGAATCTCGGCCAAATCGATATCCTGCGCGCGCTCGGCAAGCCGCAGACCATCCTCGATCAGCCGCAGGTGTTCGTCCATCAAGCGCTGCGCCTGCACCACATTGCCGCCCGCCATGGCGTCGAGCAGTCCGTCGTGTTCGTGGTTGTCGCAGAACGCGCGCTGCGGCGGATCATAGAGCGCGATGATCAACGAGCAGCGCGACACCAGTTCGGCGAGGTAGCGGCGCAGCACCGCGTTGCCGCCGACCTCCGCCAGCGCGAGATGAAATTCCCCGGTCAGCCGTATCCAGGTCGAGCGGTCGCCTTTCTGGAAAGCGGCATGTTCGTCGCGCACATGCTGCCGGAGGCGCGCAAAATCGGCTTTGCCGGCACGCGCCGCGACCAGCGGCACGATTGCAGCCTCAATTGCCCGCCGCGCTGCGAAAATCTCCCGCGTATCCTGCGGCGACGGCGACGCCACCACGGCGCCGCGGTTGTGGCGCAGTTCGACAATATATTCGTGCGATAAACGCAGCAAAGCCTTGCGTACGATGGTCCTGCTGACCTTGAACAGTTCGCACAGGCTGGCTTCGGTCAGTTTGGTACCCGGCGGCAGACGATGACGCATGACCGCGCCGTAAACGGCGTCGTAAATCCGTTGATCGACGCCGGTGCTTTTGCGCCCTGCCCCGCGGTTGCTGCCCTGCCCGCGAATGCCGGCAAGCAGCCGCACCGGCGCAGCGCGCCCGCCGCCGGGCTGCCGCTTTTTAACTGCCGCCATTGCCATCAAACCCCATAATTTTGCAGACTGCCAATTGTTCCGTATATCGGTGGCACGCATATTGCGTCAGGCTCACCAAGGTTGGCCATCCGGGCCTCTCGAAATCCGGGTTGCGAAATGCAGCACTGATCAATTCCGTCTTTTATCGTCACCGCGACACGCATATTCTCAGACTATCACACCGCAATGAGCAACCCCGGGCACGCGATCTGCTTCATCCTCGATGGCAAAACCATCGAGGTGAACGATATCCCACCGACGACCACGCTGCTGCAGTATCTGCGCGAGTCGCTCGGCCGCAGCGGCACAAAGGAAGGCTGCGCCGAAGGCGACTGCGGTGCCTGTACCGTGGTGGTGGGCGAACCGGCCAACGGCAGCATTGCCTATCGGGCGGTGAATTCCTGCATCCGCTTTCTGCCCACCCTCGATGGCAAGGAAGTGGTCACGGTTGAAAGCCTGCGCGCGGCGGCGGGCGACTTGCATCCGGTGCAGCAGGCAATGGTCGATTGTCATGGATCGCAATGCGGCTTCTGCACGCCCGGCTTCGTCATGTCGCTGTTCGGGCTTTATCTGAACCAGCCGGCGGCGACGCGCGACGAGGTGATCGATGCGCTCGCCGGCAACCTCTGCCGCTGCACCGGCTACCGGCCGATAGTCGATGCCGGCTGCAAAATGAACGACTATCCGCCGCCCGCGCACTGGAGCCGCGACGACGCGCAAAGCGCGGCGCGGCGCGAACGCCTGCAATCGATACAGCGCAAGGACAGCCTTGCCCTCGGCACGCCGGCGGGATTTCTTGCGCCGCAGACGCTGGCTGAACTGGCCTCTGCCTACGCGGCGGCACCCGGCTCGCTGCTGCTTGCCGGCAGCACCGACATCGGACTGTGGGTGACCAAGCAAATGCGCGAGTTGCCGCCGATCATTTACCTCGGCGAAGTGGCCGAACTGAAAACGATACGCGAGACCGGCGGCATGCTGGAAATCGGCGCCGCAGTACGTCTGACCGAAGCTTACGACGCGATCGTCAAGCATTACCCGATGCTAGCCGAACTCGGCAACCGCTTTGCCTCGCCGCCGATCCGCAATGCGGGCACGCTGTGCGGGAATCTTGCCAACGGCTCGCCGATCGGCGATTCGATGCCGGTTTTAATCGCGCTGGGCGCCAGTGTCGAACTGCGTTGCGGCGACCGGACGCGCACACTCCCGCTGGAAAAACTCTATCTCGGCTATCAGAAAAAAGATCTTGCGGCGGGCGAATTTCTGACCGCAGTGCGCATCCCGCTGCCGCAGCCCGGATGCACGGTCGCCAGTTACAAAATCGCCAAGCGCTACGATCAGGACATCTCCGCGGTGTGCGGCGGCTACGCGCTGACCATCAGTGACGGCATGGTAACGGCAGCGCGCATCGCTTACGGCGGCATGGCGGCGATTCCGCAACGCGCCGCCCGCACCGAAACCGCGTTGATCGGACAGCCGTGGAACGAGGCCACCGTCGCCGCGGCCATGCAACAGATCGCCGCCGACTACACGCCCTTGAGCGACATGCGCGCCAGCGCCGCCTACCGCCTGCAGGTCGCGGCCAATCTGCTGCAGCGTTTTTATCTCGAACACAGCGGCGCCGCCATCGCCAGCCGCATTGAAATGGTCGCCGCGGACTGAACGCATGAATACCATCGCTGAGCTGCCGCCAACGACTATCGCCGGTCATACCCAACGGCACGAAAGCGCGCATTTGCACGTCAGCGGCTGCGCCAACTACGTCGATGACATTCCGCTGCCGGCCGATGCGCTGCACGTCGCGCTCGGCATGAGCCGCGTTGCCCACGGCCGCATCAAGTCGATCGATCTGTCGGCGGTGGCGGCTGCCCCGGGCGTCGTCGCCGTCATCACCGCGCGCGATCTGCCCGGCGACAACAACTATGGGCCGATCCTCGCCGACGACCCGATTTTCGCCGAATCGCTGGTCGAATACGCAGGACAGTCGATTTTCGCCGTGGCCGCAACATCGCATGACGCCGCGCGACGCGCCGTCAAGCGCGCCAAAATCGAATACGAAGAACTGCCGGCAATTCTCGATATTCGCAGCGCGCTGGAAAAAAACAGTTTCGTCATCCCCAGCCAAAAGCTCGTGCGCGGTCATCCGCAGGCGGTGCTGGCTTCCAGTCCGCACCGGCTGCAAGGCTCGATCACCATCGGCGGACAGGATCACTTTTATCTCGAAGGCCACATCGCCGCTGCAGTGCCGCAGGAAGACGGCGCCATGCTGGTCTACAGTTCGACCCAGCATCCGAGCGAAGTGCAGCATCTGGTCGCACACGCATTGGGCAAACATTCGCACCACGTCACGGTGCAATGCCGGCGCATGGGCGGCGGCTTCGGCGGCAAGGAAAGCCAGCCCGCGCTGTTTGCCTGCGTCACCGCGATTCTGGCGGCGAAGACCGGTCGCGCAATCAAGCTGCGTCTCGACCGCGACGACGACATGACGATGACCGGCAAGCGCCACGATTTCATCGCCGATTACGACGTCGGCTACGACGACAGCGGGCGCATCACCGCGCTGGCCGTGATGCTGGCTTCGCGCTGCGGATATTCCGCCGACCTCTCCGGCCCGGTAAACGATCGCGCGATCTGTCACATCGACAACGCGTATTTTCTCGAACACATCGAGGTCGTCTCGCACCGCTGCAAGACCAACACGGTATCAAACACCGCGTTCCGCGGATTCGGCGGACCGCAGGGCATGATGGCGATCGAAGCCGTCATCGACGACATTGCGCGCAAGCTGCAACGCGATCCGCTCGATGTGCGACGGGCGAATTTTTACGGCATCGAAGATCGCAACGTCACGCCCTATCAGATGCGGGTCGAAGACAACGTGATCCATGCCATTGCCGACCAGCTGGAGGCCAGCAGCGATTACCGCACGCGGCGCCAGCGCATCGCCACCTTCAACGCCGCCAGCCCGCTGATCAAGCGTGGCATTGCGCTCACTCCGGTCAAGTTCGGTATTTCGTTCAATGCCACGCACTACAATCAGGCCGGCGCGCTGGTGCATCTTTATACCGACGGCAGCATCCTGCTCAATCACGGCGGCACCGAAATGGGCCAGGGCCTCTACACCAAGGTGACCCAGGTGGTCGCCGAAGAATTCGGCGTGCCGCTGACGCAGGTGCGCACCAGCGCCACCGATACCAGCAAGGTACCTAACACCTCCGCCACCGCCGCCTCGTCCGGCAGCGATCTCAACGGCAAGGCCGCGCAGGCGGCGGCGCGCACCATCAAGGAACGCCTGACCAACTTCGCCAGCGAAAAATACGGCGTGCCGGCGGCGGATATCAAGTTTGCCGGCGGTTCGGTTCAGCTGGGCAATGGCAAGTCGTTGGCGCTGGCTGAACTGGCGGTCGCCGCGCACGCGGGACGCATTTCGATGTCGTCGACCGGCTATTACCGCACGCCGAAGATCCACTGGGACCGCGCGACGCTGACCGGCCGGCCGTTTTTTTACTTCGCCTATGGTGCGGCAGTCGCGGAAGTCGCCGTCGATACGCTCACCGGCGAATATCGCATGCTGCGCGTCGACATCCTGCACGACGTCGGTCGCTCGCTCAATCCGGCGATCGACATCGGTCAGGTCGAAGGCGGCTTTTTGCAGGGCGCCGGCTGGCTCACCAGCGAGGAACTCTGGTGGAATGCGCGCGGCGAACTCAAGACCCATGCGCCGTCGACCTACAAAATTCCGACGGCGCGCGACTGGCCGCTCGACGCGCGCGTGCACCTGCTCGAACGCAGCCCCAACGTCGAAGACACCATCTATCGTTCCAAAGCGGTGGGCGAACCGCCGCTGATGCTCGGCATCGCGGTTTTTCACGCCATTCGCGATGCGGTAGCGAATTGCGCGCCGCCAGGCACGCGCTCGCCACTGCACGCGCCGGCGACGCCGGAAGCGGTGTTGCGCGCGATCCGCGCAGCAAAGGATCTTGCATGAAAGCGTGGCTGCCCGTGCTGCATCAACGCCTCGGCGAAGAAGACGCGGTGATCCGCGTCACCGTGGCTACCGTGCGCGGCTCGGCACCGCGTGAACCCGGCGCCTGCATGCTGATCGGAACAGGCCGTATCGACGGCACCATCGGCGGCGGTCACCTCGAACTCAAGGCCACCGAAATCGCGCGGCAAATGCTCGCTCAACCCGACTGCCCATCGCGGCTCGACCGCTTCGCGCTCGGCGCCACGCTCGGCCAGTGTTGCGGCGGCGCGGTCAATCTGTGGTTCGAGCGATTTCACGCGAACCAATGCGGGTTCCTGCAGGAAGCACTGACGGTTGCGCGTGCCGGCGCGCCGGCCGTACTGCTGACGCGGCCGCAGGCCGATGGCGGCATTCAGCGAACATTGCATGCGCCAGGCGCGGACGGCCGATCCGGTGCCCCCATTGTCGCTGCGGCGATCGACGCATTGCTTCACGCGCCTGCGGATGCCGCCCGTGTATCGCTGGTCAATATCGACCAGCAAGAGGCGCTGATCGAACGCATCGATCCCGAGGGCTTGCCGCTGTGGCTATTCGGCGCCGGACACGTCGGCAAAGCGCTCGTCAGCGTGCTGGCCGAACTGCCTTTTAACGTGACCTGGATCGACAGCCGCAGCGAGGAATTTCCGCGCGCCCTGCCCGCCCACGTCAACGCGCTGACGGTCGCCGACCCCGCTGCACTGGTACGGGAAGCGCCGGCCGCCGCCTACTTCATAGTCATGACGCACAGTCACGATCTCGATTTTGCAATCTGCCGAGAGATACTGCGGCGCGATGATTTTGCCTGGGCGGGCCTGATCGGTTCCGAAACCAAGGCCGCCTGCTTCAACCTGCGCTTCGGCCGCGAACAGATTCCGCCTGAAAGCGTCGCCCGTCTCGTTTCGCCGATCGGCATCGACGGCATCGACAGCAAGCTGCCGGGCGCGATCGCCGTATCCATCGCCGCGCAGCTGCTGCAAGTCGCGCAGGCCGCGCAACAATCCTGTTACATTCCCGTCACACCCCGACACAGGGAGGTACAAACAGCATGACGACCACCGACACCACCGAACAAACGGTACGCCTGCAGTTGCGCGGCATCAGCAAGCGCTATCCGACCGTGATCGCGAATGAAAATATCGACCTGACGGTGAAGGCCGGTGAAATTCACGCCCTGCTCGGCGAAAACGGCGCCGGCAAAAGCACGCTGATGAAAATCGTCTATGGCGTGACCAAGCCCGACAGCGGCACCATCACCTGGGAAGGCAAGGAAGTCACCATTGGCAGTCCGGCCGCCGCGCGCCGCCTGGGTGTCGGCATGGTGTTCCAGCATTTCGCGCTGTTCGAGTCGCTCACCGTGGCCGAGAATATCATCCTCGCGCTCGACGAGCCGGAAGCGCCGGCGGCGCTGGCCAAGCGCATCACCGAGGTGTCCGAACGTTACGGCCTGCCGATCGATCCGCATCGCATGGTGCACAGCATGTCGGTCGGCGAACGCCAGCGCGTCGAAATCGTGCGCTGCCTGCTGCAAAAGCCCAAGCTTTTAATCATGGACGAACCAACCTCGGTGCTGACGCCGCAGGCGGTGCTCAAATTATTCGAAACCCTGCGTCGATTGGCGTCAGAGGGTTGCAGCATTCTTTATATCAGCCACAAGCTCGACGAAATCCGCGCATTGTGCGACACCGCCACCGTGTTGCGCGGCGGCAAGGTCAGCGGGTTCGCCGTGCCGAAACAGGAAACCTCGAGCAGCCTAGCCCGCCTGATGATCGGCACCGACCTGCCCGAATGCAAGCTGCTGCCGAAAAAGCCCGAGCAGGTCATGCTGGAACTGGTCAATCTGAATTTGAACACCAATGACCCTTTCGGCACACATCTGAAAAACATCAACCTCCGGGTGCGCAGCGGCGAAATCGTCGGCATCGCCGGCGTCTCCGGCAACGGCCAGAAGGAATTGATGGCGGCGATTTCGGGCGAAATGCTGCTCGACGAAGCGGGCCCGATCCGCATCTGCGGACAACCGGCGGGCCGCATGAATCCGGCGCAGCGACGCCGCGTCGGCCTCACCTTCGTGCCCGAAGAAAGACTCGGGCGCGGCGCGGTGCCGCCGATGAGCCTGTCGAACAATGCGCTGCTGACCGGCTCGCGTCACGGCATGGTCGGGCTCGGCGTGATCCGCCGCATGGCCACGCGCGAATACGCCGAAAGCGTGATCCAGAAATTTAAGGTGGTGTGCGGCGGGCAAAGCGCCTTCGCCGCCAGCCTCTCGGGCGGCAATCTGCAGAAGTACATCGTCGGCCGCGAAACCATGCTCAAGCCCAGGGTCATGGTGGTGTCGCAACCGACCTGGGGGGTGGATGTCGGCGCCTCGATGCTGATTCGCCAGGCGCTGATCGATTTGCGCGACAGCGGCGTTGCGGTGCTGGTGATTTCCGAAGAACTCGACGAACTGTTCATGATCAGCGATCGTCTCGCCGTGATCGCCGAGGGTCGCCTGTCACCGACGCATGCGGCGGCGGAAACGAATCTCGAACAGATCGGCGTCTGGATGAGCGGCCAGTTCGAGGCGGCGGGCACCCACGTCGAGCCGGAACATGCGGTCTAGCAAACTCATGCGGCGCGTGGACTAGAGCAGCGCATGGAAGCATACCTCATCGACTGGCTGAGCCTGCTCGGCCGCTGGCTGCATATTCTCACCGGCATCGCGTGGATCGGCGCGTCGTTTTATTTCGTCTGGCTCGACAACCACCTCGTGCCGCCGACCGATCCGGAGTTGCAGAAAAAAGGCGTCGGTGGCGAGTTATGGGCGGTGCATGGCGGCGGTTTCTACAACGCGCAGAAATATCTGGTCGCGCCTGAAAAGCTGCCGCCATCACTGCACTGGTTCAAATGGGAAGCCTACTGGACATGGATGTCCGGCTTCTTCCTGCTCTGCCTGATTTACTACGTCGGCGCCTCGTCCTATCTGGTGGACAAGGATGTTGCCGACATCGCCAGCGGCACCGCCATCCTGATCGGACTCGGCACATTGATCGCCGGCTGGATCATTTACGACCGGCTGTGCGAAGCAAAATTAAGCGGCACCACGCTCGCCGCCATCATGACCGTGCTGCTGATCGGCGCCGCCTACGGGCTCTGCCATGTCTTCAGCGGCCGCGGCGCCTATCTACACTTCGGCGCCCTGCTCGGCACCATCATGGTCGCCAACGTGTTCTTCGTCATCATTCCAGGCCAGCGCGAACTGGTTATCGCGAAACAGCAGGGCCGCGTGCCGGACCCGCGCCACGGCCTGCGCGGCAAACAGCGATCGGTGCACAACACCTACTTCACGCTGCCGGTGATTTTCGTGATGTTCAGCAATCATTACGCGATGACCTACGGCCACCGCTACAACTGGCTGATCCTCGTCGCAATTTCGCTGGCGGGCGCCGCCATCCGCACCTGGTTCGTTGCCCGCCACAAGGGCAAGGCCTCGCCGCTGCCGGCGATTGTCGGTGTGCTGCTGCTGGCCGGCGTCGCGGTGGCAATTGCGCCAGCGCCTGCCTCGAATGCACCAGCGGCGGCCGCCACGCAATCCAATCCGGTTGAATTCCTGCGCGTGCAAATCATCATTCAGGAGCGCTGCGTGCGCTGCCATGCCGCCACGCCGACCCAGCCCGGTATCAATGCCGCGCCCAAGGGCCTGATGTTCGAAACTGCCGAACAGGTGCTCGCGCACGCCCAGCAAATTGCGCAGCAGACCGCTTCGAAGGTAATGCCGCTCGGCAATCTCACCGGCATGACCGACGAGGAACGCGCCGTCATCGCCGCATGGTTTGCGCACGGCGCGCAAAAATAGCGCATCCGAGCAATCGACACGACGCCGGTAATCGACCGCATGACTGCGACACCTGAAGCGCCTACCGCCTATCGCGCGTCGATTCTGCATTTTCTCGCTGACCCCGGCGCCGACGATGCCGCCGCGAGCTGGCAATATTTCGAAGACGGCCTGCTGGTGGTCGAGCACGGCAAGGTGGTATCCACCGGCGACGCCGCAACCCTGCTGCCCGGCCTTTCATTGGCCACACGCGTCATCGACCACAGCGGCAAGCTGATCGTGCCCGGTTTTGTCGATACGCATATTCATTACCCGCAGGTCGATGTCATCGCCTCGCCGGGCCGCCAGTTGCTCGACTGGCTGGAGGACTACACCTTTCCGGCAGAGCGGCGCTTCGACGACCCCGCTTACGGCCGTGCGGTGGCGGATTTTTTTCTGGATGAATTGTTACGCAACGGCACCACCACTGCGCTCGTGTTCGGCACTGTACACAAACAGTCGGTCCATGCATTTTTCGAGGCGGCGTCGGCAAAGAATCTGCGCATGATCGCCGGCAAGGTGCTGATGGACCGGAACTGCCCCGAGTACCTGCGCGATACGCCGGAATCGGGTTACGCGGATTCGGCCGAACTGATTGCGCAATGGCACGGCCGCGACCGTCTGCACTATGCGATCACGCCGCGCTTTGCGATCACGTCGTCGGACCGCCAGCTCGAACTCGCAGGCAAACTGGCGGCGGAACACCCGACCACCCGCATCCACAGTCATCTCGCCGAAAACACCGCCGAAGTGGCGTGGACCCGCGAATTGTTTCCGGCGTGCCGCAGCTATCTCGACGTCTATGATCACTTCGGCCTGCTGCGCGAACATTCAGTGTTCGCGCATTGCATCCATCTCGACGAAACCGACCGCCGGCGCATGGCCGCCGCCGGCGCCACTGCCGCGTTGTGCCCGACCTCCAATCTGTTTCTCGGCAGCGGCCTCTTCGATATCGCGGCGATGGATCAGGCCGGCATGAACTTCGCAATTGCCACCGACGTCGGCGGCGGCACCAGCTTCAGCATGCTGCGCACCTTGAGCGAAGCCTACAAGGTGGCGCAGTTGCGCGGCCATTTCCTGTCGCCGCTGCGCGCGTTTTACACCGCAACGCTAGGCGGCGCGCGGGCACTCGGCCTCGAAACGAATATCGGCAATTTCGCCCCCGGCAAGGATGCCGATTTTGTCGTGCTCGACCTTGCCGCAACGCCGCTGACAGCGCGCCGCCTGCAGCACGCACGCACGTTGCAGGAAAAATTGTTCGCCCTCATCATGCTCGGTGACGACCGGGCGATCACGCAAACCTGCATTCTCGGGCGGCCCGTTCTGCCGCATTGAATATCGCCAACTCAGGGAGATCAACATCATGAGCGATCCGAACAGCGTACACCCGGTCGATGAAAAGCTGCCGCTCGGCAAACTGATCATCCTCGGCCTGCAGCATGTGCTGGTCATGTACGCCGGCGCCGTGGCTGTGCCGCTGATCCTCGGCGGCGCGATGAAAATGCCCAAGGATCAGATCGCCGTATTGATCAACGCCGACATGTTCGCCTGCGGCATCGCCACGCTGGTGCAGGCGATCGGCTTCTGGAAATTCGGCATTCGCCTGCCGGTCATGATGGGTGTCACTTTCGCCTCGGTCGGACCGATGCTGGCCATGGGCACCAATCCGGATCTGGGCCTGCTCGGCATCTACGGGGCCGTCATCGGCGCCGGTATCTTCGGCATTTTCGCCGCGCCCCTGATCAGCCGCATGCTGCCGCTGTTTCCCGCCGTGGTCACCGGCACTATCATTACCGTGATCGGCATTTCGCTGATGCGCGTCGGCATCAACTGGGCAGCCGGCAGTCCGAACCCGAACGCGCCGAACTACGGCGACCCTCTGCATCTGGGGGTCGCGCTGCTGGTGCTGGTAGTCATCCTCGGGATCGTGCGCTACGCCAAGGGTTTTTTCGCCAATATCGCGGTGCTGATCGGCATCGTCGCCGGCTTTCTGGTGTCGCTCGCTTTCGGCAAGGTCAGCTTCGCGGGACTCGACGAAGCAAAGTGGCTCGATTTCGTTTATCCGTTCCAGTTCGGCATGCCGATTTTCGATCCGATCGCCATTCTGACCATGTGTCTGGTGATGATCGTGGTCATGATCGAATCGACCGGCATGTTTCTCGCGCTCGGCGAGATCACCGAGCGCAAGGTCACGCGCGAGGACCTCACGCGCGGTCTGCGCACCGACGGCCTCGGCACGCTGATCGGCGGCATTTTCAACACCTTTCCCTACACGTCGTTCTCGCAGAACGTCGGTCTGGTCGGTGTCACCGGCATCCGCAGCCGCTGGGTTTGCGCGGCCGGCGGCGTGATACTGCTGCTGTTCGGCCTGTTCCCGAAGATGGCGCACGTGGTCGCCTCGGTACCGCAATTCGTGCTCGGCGGGGCCGGCATTGTGATGTTCGGCATGGTTGCCGCCACCGGCATCAAGATCCTGACCAGCGTCGATTTCGTGAAACAGAAAGCGAATCCCTACGTCATCGCGATCAGCATCGGCTTCGGCATGATTCCGCTGGTCGCCGACAAATTCTTCCAGTTCATGCCGGCTGCACTCTCACCGCTGCTGCACTCGGGCATCCTGCTGGCGTCCATTTCGGCGGTCGCGCTGAATCTTTATTTCAACGGCATAAAAGCGCCCGAAGAAGCCGCGCGTGAGGCTGCAGCCGGCGCGGCGCATGCCGAGGCCGGCTGAACGCCGTTTGCGGGATTGCACTCACCCGCCGCAACGAAAAACGTGCGAACCGCCTCCGTCAGACGCTAAACGCCCCGCGGTTCCATCCGCTCGACCATGCCCACGATTGCATCAATTGCGACGGGTTCAAGCGACAGGCCGATGTGGCCGATCCCCGGCAGCAGAATTACCGGCCATTGCTTGCCCCGTTCGCGCACGATACCCTCAAGTCTGTCCGATTGAAATGCTTCGTCGTCAACGCCGGCGACGAGCGCGCAAGGTTGCCGCACAGCCTCGATATTCGCGGCCACATCCAGTTGCGGCCGGAAGTTCATGGCCAACGGATACGAATAGGCCGGCGTCAATACCGCCTGCGCGGATTCGTTGAGGGCGAAGCGGCTGATCGGCAAATCGTTGAACGCGCGGATTCCCATGCTGTCGAGCACCGCGATGGCAATCACACGTGGCACACCGACACTGACCCAGCCGCCGGCCCCCGGCCGGTAATTCGCAGCATCGGGACCAAGAAACGGCGCCAGCAAAAGATAGCGGTGGAACAAATCCTGTCGCTTGCTGCCGGCAAAACGCAACACGAACCCGCCGCCCGCGGAAAATCCGGCCAGGGTCACCGGTGTGGCCGGCGCAACGGCGCGCATGAACGCCTCGACATCGTCTTCGAGCTGCCCGATATAGGCGAGCGTGCCCTTGCGACCGGATGCGCCGTGTCCGCGCATGTCGAGCGCGTAGGCGGCGTAACCGGCCTGCGCGAACGCGGCGGCAAGAACATGCATGCTGTTGCTGCTGGCGGACGAACCATGCACCAGCACGACGCTGCCCCGCGCGGCCGCTGCCGGCGCGTAATGCCGATAAGCCAGCGCCTCGCCGTCGGCAGCTGCATAACGCAGCAGCAGCGGCAGCGTCGAGTAATCGACCGACTTGAACGCATTGTTGATGCTCGCCAACGGCGGCAACGGTTTGGGTCCGCCGAACACGATGGCCGCGGCAAACACCAGCACAACGAGCACCACGAACAGACCGAGACTGGTCAGTATGGCGAGCAGATCAATACTCCATGCGCAACCGCCGCTTAGGGGCGCGGCGGATGATGCTGGTGCCAGTGGCGCGCGATATCGACACGTCGGCAAATCCAGACACGCTCATGCTTCATCACATAATCGAAAAATCGCTGCAGGGCGGCAAAACGTCCGGGACGGCCGGCGATGCGGCAATGCAAACCGACCGACATCATTTTCGGTGCGGTCGCGCCTTCCGCATACAGCACGTCGAAGGTGTCGCGCAGATAGCTGTAGAACTGGTCGCCCGAATTGAAGCCCTGTACGGTCGAAAAGCGCATGTCGTTGGCTTCCAGCGTATACGGCACCACCAGGTGCGGCCTGCCCGCCGCCTCCACCCAGTAGGGCAGATCATCGGCGTAGGAATCGGCGTCATACAAAAACCCCCCGTATTCGGCAACCAGCCGGCGCGTATTCGGACTGTCGCGACCTGTGTACCAGCCGAGCGGACGCGAACCGGTGAGGCGTTCGATCGCGGCCATCGCGCGCTGCATGTCCGCACGTTCGGTCGCCTCGTCGATTTCCTGATAGGAAATCCAGCGCCAGCCGTGACAGGCGATTTCGTGCCCGCCGGCGACCATTGCCGCAGTCAGTTCCGGATGGCGTTCGAGCGCCATCGCCACGCCGAACACGGTGACCGGAATCCTGCGCTGTTCGAATTCGCGCAACAACCGCCATACACCGGCGCGACTGCCGTATTCGAACAGCGATTCCATGCTGCGATGACGCGCGGGAAAAGACTGCGCGCCGATGATGTCCGAGAGAAAGGTTTCGGATCCGGCATCGCCGTGCAGCACGTTGTTCTCGGAGCCCTCTTCGTAATTGAGCACGATTTGCAGCGCGAGGCGCGCGTCGCCCGGCCACTGCGGGTGCGGCGGCCGGGCGCCGTAGCCGATCAAATCGCGCGGATAGTCAGTCATGTGTTTACCGGTTGCGCGGCTTGAAGCCGCGGATGAAATCGAGCAGGACCTCGCAGCCGACGCCGATATCGGCGACCTCGGCAGACTCGCGCGGATTATGGCTGATGCCGCCGGCGCAGGGGATGAACAGCATCGCCACATCGGTCAGGTCGCGCATCGCCGTCGCATCGTGGCCGGCGCCGCTTGACAGCCGCCACACCTTGAGCCCGCGCGCCGCAATCACCGCCGCCAGCTGCTCCATCAACCAGTCGGCGCAGGCAGTGGCGCGGCTCGCGTGCAGGCGATTCAGGCGCAACTGCACGCCGCGCACCGCGCAGATGCCGTCGAGCGCGTCTTCGATCGCACTCTCGGCCGCCGCGCGGATGGCGTCGTCGGGCGAACGCACATCGATCGAAAACTGCGCCGCCCCCGGAATTACGTTGAGCGCACCCGGCAACGCACGGATGCGACCGACCGTGCCGGTCAGATCGCGCTGCCCCCTGCAAATGCGTTCGATCGCCAGAATCGCCTCGGCCGCTGCGGTCAAGGCATCGCGCCGGTTCGGCATCGGTACCGTGCCCGCATGCCCTGCTTCGCCGATGATTTCGACCGCATAACGCGCCGCGCCGTTGATCGCGGTGACGATGCCGACCGGCAGGCCTTCACGTTCAAGCACCGGGCCCTGTTCGATATGCAGTTCGACATAGGCCAGCACGTCTTCGCGCCGGCGCGCCGCTTCGTGCACGCGCGCGGGATCGAGACCGAAGCTGCGCATCGCGTCGGCCAGCGCGATGCCGTCGGCATCGACCGCTTTCAGCAATTCGGTATCAAAGGTGCCGGCGACCGCGCGGCTGCCCAGCAGCGTTGATTGAAAACGCACACCCTCTTCGTCGGCGAAGCCGATCACCTCGATTGCAAAGGGCAGGCGCTCGCCGGCGCGATGCAGCGCCGCAACGCATTCAATCGCCGCCACCACCCCCAGCATGCCGTCGAAGCGGCCGGCATCGCGCACGGTATCGAGATGCGACCCGAGTATCAGACAGGGCAAACCGGCCTGCATGCCCTCGTAGCGGCCGACCACGTTGCCGATCGCATCGACGCGCGGTTCCAGCCCCGCTTCATGCATCCAGCCCGCCACCAGCTTGTTGGCTGCGCGATGCTGTGGCGACAGAAAAATTCGCGTCAGCGCGCCGTCCTCGGCCGAGCAACTCGCCAGCGCATCGATGCGCTCCATCACACGGCGTGCGTCTACAGCCCGGCTCATGAACAATCTCCGCGAAGGGCGGGCGGCGCGGCGGCATTTCGTTGGTTGATTCTGTGGCATCGCGCGCCGGACGAATCCGCGCGCGGGTGGATGAATGGCATGTGCATTTGGCTGAATTGGTGCAAGAATCGTTCCGTCGCCGTATGCCACGGAAAAACAGGCAGCGAAGGCATAATTATTGCGTACGATCTGGCGATAATTTGTATTTTATCCGAGCATTGGTGATTCCCTCTGGTTCATTGCAGGTTTTGACACGATTTTCCGCCACGCCGGCGGGCCTTGAGGCTGGTTTACATTCAAACCGTATACAATTCTGATCAACCCTTGGCGACCCTGTCCGCCCTAAATTGGTGCCCGATGGACTTGAATGCATTAAACCGAATGGATGTCGAAGCTTTCACCGCCGAGCTGGGCGAGATTTTCGAACATTCGCCGTGGGTCGCGCGTGCTGCCTGGGCGCAGCGTCCGTTTGCCACTGTCGCTGCGCTGCACGCGGCGATGGTCGATGTCGTCAACCACGCAGCGCCGGAACGGCAGCTCGCCCTGCTGCGCGCCCACCCGGAACTGGCAGGTCAGGCCGCGCGTGCCGGCGAAATCACCGATGCGTCCAAGGCCGAACAGGCGGGTGCCGGCCTCAAACAGCTGAGTCCGGCGGAAATGCAACGCATCGACGAACTCAACCGCGCCTACGGCAGCCGCTTCGGCCATCCGTTTATCATCGCCGTGCGCAATCACAACAAGCAAGGCATCTTTGCCGCCTTTGAGCGACGGCTCGCCAACGATGCGGCGACTGAACGCGCGGCCGCGCTTAATGAAGTTTTCACGATCGCCCGCTTGCGTCTCGATGCGCTGTTGGCGCCGGCCGCGGAACAGGTGAGCTGAACATGGGCAGACTGACCACGCATGTGCTCGACACCGTTTACGGCGGCCCTGCCGAAGGGGTGCGCATCGACCTCAACGTGATCGATGCCGGCGGCACGATGCGCCTGCTCGCCACCATCCATACCAACAGCGACGGCCGCAGCGACAAGCCCCTGCTCGAGGGCAGCGCGTTTGCCAGCGGGCGCTATGAACTCGCCTTTCACATCGGCGCCTACTTTGCCGCGCGCGAGCCGAAACCGGCGATGCCGCCGTTTCTCGATGTCATCCCGATCCGCTTCGGTATCGCCGACCCGGCGGCACACTATCATGTGCCGCTGCTGGTATCGCCGTGGAGTTATTCGACCTATCGCGGCAGCTGAGGCGCGTCGCGCTTACCCATCATGAAGCCCGCTCAAATTGCAACGCTCGATCGCTGGATCGACGACCATCATGCGCAGCAGATCGAGTTCCTGCGCGAAATCGTGCGCGTCCCCTCGGACACACCGCCCGGAGACAACGCGCAGGCGGCGGAAAAGGCCGCGCAACTGCTCACCGCGCTGGGCTACACGGTCGAGCGCCATCCGGTCGATGCGGCATTTCTGCACGACTACGGCATGCGCAGCGCGACCAATCTCGTCGTGCGCCACCATTTCGGCAGCGGCGGCCCGACCATTGCGCTCAATGCCCACGGCGACGTGGTGCCGCCCGGCGAGGGCTGGACACGCCCTCCCTACGAGGGCGTGGTCGAAAACGGCCGCATGTATGCGCGAGGCGTCGCGGTTTCGAAATCCGATATCGCCACTTTCACGTTCGCGCTTGAAGCGCTGCGCCAAGCCGCGGCAGCCGGCGCCACGCTCAACGGCACGATCGAACTGCATTTCACCTATGACGAGGAATTCGGTGGCCTCGCCGGTCCCGGCTGGCTGCTCGAACGCCAATTGACCAAGCCGGATTTGGCGATCGGCCCGGGTTTCTCGTATTCGATCGTGACCGCGCATAACGGCTGCCTGCAACTTGAAGTCACCGTGCATGGCAAGGCTGCGCACGGGGCGATGCCGGAAACCGGCCACGACGCGCTGCAGGCGGCGGTCACCCTGTTGAACGCGCTGTACGGGCAGGCCGCCGAATACCGCAAAATCACCTCGCGGGTGGCCGGCATCACTCATCCAACTTTGAACGTCGGCCTTATTTCCGGTGGCATCAATACCAATGTGGTGCCGGACAAGGTCGTGTTCAAACTTGACCGCCGCATGATTCCGGAAGAAAAACCGGCTGAGGTCGAAGCTGCGCTGCGCGCGCTGATCGAAGGCGTGGCCGCACCGCTTGCCGGTATCCGCGTCGAAATCCGTCGCCTGCTGCTGTCCAAGGCGCTGACGCCATTGCCCGGCCACGAAAAGCTCGTCGGCGTTCTGCAGCAGCATGCCAAACGCATTCTCGGCGAGGATATTCCCGCCGTCGGCGTGCCCCTCTATACCGACGCCCGCCTGTATGGCGAAGCCGGCTGCCCGATCGTGCTCTATGGCGCCGGCCCGCGCACAATCCCTGAATCGAACGCCAAGCGCGCCGACGAAAATCTGCTGCTCGAAGATTTGCGCAAGGCGACCCATGTCGTCGCCGGCGCGCTCGCCGATCTGCTCGGCACTGAATAGCGTTCCCGCCGCTTCGACACCCGCGCCGGCCGCCGCATTTGTCCCCGTTTCGCACCCGGACAATGCACCATGGCCTCGGGCCGCACCGTTTCAGCACACAGCACGACAAAGCCAGCCACCTCACGCGCGCCCGCCTGCGCTCGACGCGGCGGCAAAACGCGGCGCCGGTCAGCTCATGAAGCTGGGTACGATTCCTGCGTTCTTCGCCGCATCGCCCGCCAGCTGATTGGATCGCGGACTTCCCCGGTAAACCGTGCACATGAAAGCAGATCCCGCCATCAGCGCTGCGGTTTCGCCGACGGCAACGCCGGCCACCGACGCGCGACTCTACAACGAAGATCTCGCGCCGCTGCCGCCGGAACGCCGCAGCTGGGGCACCTACGATCTGTTCGCGATGTGGATGTCCGACGTGCACAGCGTCGGCGGCTACACATTTGCAGCCAGCCTGTTCTTCCTCGGCCTAAACGGCTGGCAGGTGCTGTTTGCCATGACGGTCGGCATCCTGATCGTCTATCAACTGATGAACCTGATCGGCAAACCGTCGCAGAAATACGGCATCCCCTACCCCGTGATGGCGCGCATCTCCTTCGGCGTGATGGGCGCCAACCTCGCCGCACTGATCCGCGGCATTATCGGCATCGTCTGGTACGGGGTGCAGACCTATCTTGCCTCGAAAGCGGTACAGGTGCTGCTGGTCACCTTCATCCCGGCGACCGCCGCCTACACGCATGACAGCGTGTTCGGGCTAAGCACGCTGGGCTGGGTGTCGTTTCTGTTCATGTGGATCACGCAGCTGATGATCTTCCAGCGCGGCATGGAAACCATCCGTCATTTCATCGATTTCTGCGGCCCCGCGGTCTACGTCATGATGTTTGCGCTGGCGATCTGGATACTGTCGAAGTCCGGCCTCGGCAGCCTCTCGCTTCAGCTCGGCGACAAGCATCTCACCGGCGGCGACGTTGTGTGGGAAAGCGCCAATGCGGCCATGCTGGTGGTGGCTTATTTTTCCGCACTGCTGCTCAACTTCGGCGACTTCGCCCGTTTCGGCAAATCCGAAGCTGCGATGCGCAGAGGTAATTTATGGGGGCTGCCGGTGAATTTTGTCGTTTTCTCGATCGTCACCGTGATCGTCACCGCCGGCACCGTCGGCGCTTTTGGCGTAGCCATCATGGATCCGGTGGCGATCGTCGAGCGGATAGACAACAAATTCGTCGTTCTGGCAGGCAGTCTGACTTTCATTGTCGCCACCATGGGCATCAACATCGTCGCCAATTTTGTCTCACCAGCCTACGACATCGCCAATCTCGCCCCGCGCTACATCGATTTCAAAAAAGGCGGCCTTATCACCTCGATACTCTCGGTAGCGGTCTGCCCGTGGCTGTTCGTCGGCTCGCCCGCTGCAATCACGGTATTCGTCAGTCTGTTCGGCTCCGTGCTGGGCCCGATGTACGGGATCATGGTCGCCGACTATTATCTGGTGAAGCGCCAGCTGGTCAACACGGCCGATCTCTACACGATGTCGCCGCAGTGCGGCCTGCATTATCGCGGCGGCTGGAACCTGCGCGCGCTTTGCGCGCTGGGCCTGTCGGGTCTGGTCTCGATCGGCCTCGCGCTGGCCGGCAAGACCGGGC
This sequence comes from uncultured beta proteobacterium, assembly GCA_903889565.1. Lineage (GTDB taxonomy): Bacteria > Pseudomonadota > Gammaproteobacteria > Burkholderiales > SG8-41 > PALSA-1004. The sequence continues at coordinate 84,323 of CAISYC010000013.1, read as the reverse complement.
TCATGTTCGATGTCGGCGATTGGGGCTGGGCGATCGGCGCGACACTGGGAGCCGTTTTCTACGTCGCTTTCATGCGTGCGGCCGCCCCGTCCGCAGTCGCGTCCTGACCGAATCAAGCGCAATGTGGCATCGAGCGCGTCCGGAGTAATCTCCTGACCGCAATAGGCGTGCAATGCGCGGGGGCGCCCCGATTGCGCAGAACGACGTATACTCTGGCCCCTTCATGAATTCCACCAACGATGCCACCGCGGCTCCCCGGCAGCCGGCGATTACCTGCGCCTCCTGCAAGGCCTGTTGCTGCAAACTTGAAGTCATGCTGATCGGCGACGAGGACATCCCGCCCGCACTGACCGAGGTCGATGCCTGGGGCGGGCTCATCATGAAACGGCTTGACGACGGCTGGTGCGCCGCACTCGACCGCAAAACCCATCGATGCGGCATCTATGCGATACGGCCGGTGATCTGTCGCGATTACGCGGCCGGCGATCATGACTGCCTTGATGAACGCGCACGCGGCGGCCTTTGAACATGCCCGCGCCATCGTCTGCAATCACCGGCGCGACAAGCACAGTATTGACACCGTGCACTGCGGCAATCGACGACGCATGCGTTGCTGCCACCCGACGCTGGCTTGAGCGCGCCGTCATCGGGCTCAATCTCTGCCCGTTCGCGAATGCCGTTTACCGCAAAAAACAGATCCGCTTTGCCGTGACCGCGGCTGCCGATGCCGATGAACTGCTAAACGAGCTTGGGCATGAACTGCTGCTGCTTGCACAAGCCGATCCCGCCGAACTTGAAACCACGCTCCTGATCCATCCGGACACGATGAACGGATTCGTCGATTACCACTTCTTCATCGCCGAAGCCGACGCTGCGCTCCGCAACCTGGGTTTCGACGGCATTTTTCAGATCGCCAGCCTGCATCCGGCATACGAATTTGCCGGCAGCCTGCAGGACGACATTGAAAACTTCACCAATCGTTCGCCCTACCCGACGCTGCATCTGCTGCGCGAGTCGAGCATCGATCGCGCGGTCGCCGCGTTTCCGCATGCCGCCGCCATTTTCTACCGTAATATTGCGACGATGCGCCGCCTCGGCCATGAGGGCTGGCGCGAGCTCTGGTTCGTCTAAGCCCGCGCCGGCGTTTTGACGGCCAGCGGTTTCAACGCCGGACTTTTTCCCCGCCCAGCGCCTCGACCAGCGCCTCCAGAAGTTGCGCCAGTTCGCCGGTCATCAGGGCAAAATCAATTTCAAACTGTTCGTCTTCGTCCTCGACCTGCGAATCGGATTCACGGCGCAGGATGTCGAGAAAAGTCACCCGCTTGATCTGCAGCTGCTCGGTCAGAATGAACGAAATCTTGTCGTTCCATGTGAGGCCCAGCTTCACCACGGTCTTGCCGGCCGTGATGTGATCGCGGATTTCCTTTCCGTCAAGATTATGCCGGGCGTAACGCACCGTCGCCTTGCTCGCATCGGCGGCGCGCAATTCCAGGTCCTGGTCAATCGTGAAACCGGCGGGCGCGGCGCCATTGACCAGCCACTCGGCCATCGCCGCCGCCGGCGAACGCTGGGCTTCGAGCCGCGGCACCGTGAATGCATCCTCGCTGCGGCGCAGTGCCTCCATGAATTGTTCGGCGCCGGCATCGGCGGCCGCATCGACCACCAGCCAGCCGTTGATCGCATCGATCCAGCAATGGGTCAGACGCCGGCGCGCCAGCGCGCGCGGCATCAATTCGTTGGTGACCTCGTCGCGGATGTCGCGCATCTGCTTGCACCCGACCGGATGCGCCTGATTGCGCGCAATCTTGTCGGCGCGCTCCTGCGTCTGCTGGCGGATGATTGAAGCCGGCAGCAGTTTCTGCTCGACCCCCAGCGCCAGCAGCCAGTTGCGATTCTGCGTGTGCAGAAAAATACCTTCTTCCCGCGGCGCTACCCAACCGCGGCTTTCCATCTGATAACCGCCGCAGGCCTGCAGCGGCTGCTCGCCGAGCTTGCGCTCCAGCGCTTCGGCTTCCACGGGGCATTTCGCGGGCAGCCGGTATACGACGAGATTCTTGATCCACATGGCGGCAAAAAACGTCGCATTATACGGACACTCGTCCGCCGCGAACAGCGCGCGTTGCGCCACATTTGATTTCCGCCGGACGCCCTAGCGGTCGGTTCCCATCACGCGGACGTCATAGAGAATCAGATCGCGAATGCAGTGGGCGTCCGGGATCGGCTCGACGCCATGAAACGAGCTTTCGTCCTTGAAAAAGGCGAACAGCGTGTTCGGTTTGTACTGCATGGTGGTGATCTTCTTGAAACGCTCGAACGGATAATGCGGACCGCCGCGGCAGCGGAATTCGGAATCAAGCGGCCAGTAAATCGAAGTGCCCAGATGCGGCCGGCTGTCGTCTTGCGGGCAATAGAACAGCATGGTGACCAGACGGTGCGGCGCGTCGGTGTGCGGGCCGATGCTGTAATTGGTCAGATCGCGCACGGCCAGCGCATCGGCGCCGAAACCGCACTGCTCAAGATCGCTGCCGAGCCGCCGCCGCACATAAGGCTCGAATTTGTCGATCATCGACAGGCAAAAGTTTTGCGCGGCAAACCATGACGCGAAGTCGGTCCAGAAGGCGCGCCGTTCCGGTGTCAGCGTGGCGATGCCGTCCTGGGTGACCGGCAGCACGAAGCGTTCAGGATAAGCGCCCTTCGGCACGCGCCCGGTATCGCCCAGCGGCACGAAGGCCCTGTCGTCCGGCCAGTTGGCGCGCAATTGCGCATAGAAGTGTTCCGGAAAAATCCGTTCCACATAAATATGCGGAAACGGATATTCGCGGATGCGCGCATTGGCGATCTGGTAGAGCACATGTTCTTCAATGACCGAGGGCATGGGAAAACCTGAACATAGCCGGCGAAGCGACCATCATTACCGAAGCGCTGACGCGCGAACTTGCGTTAGATCAAACGCAGCGTCAGGCGCCAAACCGGCAGCGCGCACTTGACGTTTGATATACGTCAAATCGGTGCTGCAGGCATGTCGCTAGCATTCCGGTTCAGCGCCCTGCGCGACCGCATCACGCCATTGGCAGTCGGTCAGCGAGGCGGCTCGCAATCAAAATATGACTGCCCGGGGGGCCGCATGTACAGCCAACGCGTTCGCGACGTCATGGAACGAAAGAAGATTCTCACCGCGCCGCCGGACACCACCGTCAGAGCGGCGGCCAAACGCATGAGCAAGGCGCGCACGAGTGCGGTCATGGTGATCGACGACAATCGTCTGGTCGGCATCTTTACCGAGCGCGATGCGGTGTCGCGGGTGATTGCACTCGACCGCGATGCGCGCACGACCCGGCTCTCCGAGGTGATGACGCGGGATCCGCAGACCGTCAGCCCCGACAAATCGTTCGGCTTTGCCCTGCTGATAATGCATGAGAACGGTTTTCGCCACGTGCCGGTACTCGAGAATGGCAGCGTGGTCGGCATGGTATCGGCGCGCAACGCGCTCGATCCCGACCTCGAGGAATTCGTCGCCGAATCGAGCCGGCGCGAGGAAATCCTCCGCGCGCGATCCTGAGACGGTTTACAGCGGCTGCACCTTCACTTCGACCGCCAGCGTTTGCGTCGCGGCGCCCAGCACCACACCGCGCAGCGGCGTAACGTCGGAAAACTCGCGCCCCCAGCCCAGCGTAATGAACTCGATGTCGGCGAGTTTGCCGTTGGTCGGATCGAATGCGATCCAGCCGTGCTCCGGGCAATGCCCTGCCACCCACGCGTGTGATGCGTCGGCGCCGACCACGCGTGCTGCGCCCTGCTTCGGCCGGTTCAGAATATAGCCGCTGACATAACGCGCGGGCAATCCGAGCGAACGCAGGCAGCTGATCATGAGGTGGGCGAAATCCTGACAGACGCCGCGCCGCAGCGCGAACACTTCGCTGACCTTGGTCGTGACGGTGGTCGCCTTCGGATCGTAGACAAAATCCTTCTGGATACGCGTGGTCAGGTCGAGCATCGCTTCCAGCCACGGCCGTCCGCTGGTGAAGCTGGCGCGTCCGTATTCAAGCGCCTCGTCGGACACCGGCGCCATCGGCGACGGCACGCGGAATTCCTCGATATCGAGATCGACTGCCGGCCCCCATACACCGGGGGCTAGACGGCCTTGCTCCCATTCGGGGGAGCCGGCCGCCGCATCCGGCGCATGCGATTCGACATCGACCACCGATTCAGCGCGCACGGTCAATTCGTCGTGCGGCGTGTCGATCATGAAGCGCAGCACTTCGTTGCCGAAATAATCGTTGCCGATGACTTGCTCAACCGGCTTCGGCGCGATGATCAGCTTGTGCGACTTGATCTTCTGCCACGGTGTTGCGCGCGGCCGCAGATGGCCCAGCTGATGCGCGCTGGTGACGGTATCGGAGTAGGTGTAGCGCGTCTCATGTACGACGCGATAGGCGGTGTGTTCAGTCATGCCGGTTACATGCCAAGTGTGGCCCAGATACTGGTGCGCGCAAGGTTGAAGAATCGCTGCGTCAGGTGATCGCTGATTGAAAAAGCGGTGTGCCTCAGCGCATCGATGGTATTGCGCAGCTGCGCGTTATCCGGCTGCAGATCGCGCGCGGGATTGATTTTCTTCAGGGCGGCCACTTCCGCCGCCAGCAGATCGCTGCCGCAGGCGCCGTAGTTGAGTTCGAGCTTGGCGAGATCCGCCGCAATGCCGCCGGTCTGAAACACTACCGAACGCGGGTTGGCGCCGTCGAGGATCAGCAGGTCGAGCACCGGCAGCCATTCCGGGCGCGCCATATATCGCGATCGATAGGTCACCGCCGAATCGGCCAGGCTCAGCAGCCAGCCGAGTCCGGAATCGCTGCTGTTGCGGAACGCCACATGCAGCGCAAGACATTGAAATGCGAGCCGTTCAATGCGCCTGCCGATCGACAGGAATAGCCAGCCGTCGTCACGCGTCATGCCGTCGAGCGCAAAACCGGATAGCGTCATCAGGCTGGTCACATTGCGATCGAGCCAGTTCAAGGTGTCCGACAGCGTCGCCTTGCGGCCGAACACCGGATCCTTGATCAGTCCGTTGATGGTGCGCCAGTTGTCGAGCGACATGCGGTCGCGCAGGTTGAAGGCGACGCGTTCGAGCGCGCGCAGATTCGCCGGCAGTCCGAGCGGATGGGTCTCGAGTGTCGATGCCCCCATCAACGCGACATCGATATCCGCATCCTTCTCCTCGTCTTCGAGCACGCCGAAGGCACGTGTCAGCGCCAGAATCGGTGTCAGCGCGTTTTCCTCGTCTTCGGTTTCCTGCAGTTTTTGATTCAAAGCCACCCGCAGCAAGCGCGCGGTGTCGTCGCAGCGCTCCTGATAGCGGCCGAACCAGAACAGGTTTTCGATCACGCGCGAGGGAATACCGGCGCGCACCCGCACCAGATCGGTCGCGGTCACCGTATTGCGCAGCAGCGTAAACGATGAATCGACCGGCCCTGCCGACATCACCCAGGTGTCTTTCGAACCGCCGCCGCGCTGCATCGACACCACGCGCACGTCGGCGCTGCTTGCCACCCGCGTGAGTCCCCCGGGCATCACGACATAGCCGTTGGGCGAGGCCACTGCGAATACGCGCAGCCCGATATTGCGCGCGGCAATTTTCTCGCTCTGCCCTTTGACCAGCACCGGCGCCTGCGACAGGCGCACCAGTTCCTGCGCGACAAAGCGTTCCGGATGTGCCGCGAGCTTTTTGCGCAATGTGGCAAGTCCGCGCTCGTCCAGATCCTGGCCGAAGATGGTTTCGAAGCCCTGCCCCGGATCGGCCGGTTTGAACACCAGCTTCTGGTAGTGCTCAAGCGCATCGGCCTGCGCCGCCGCCTCGCCGCACCACCAGGTTGCAATCGACGGCAGTTGCAGCGGCTGGCCGAGCAGATGTTCCGACAGGCGCGGCAGAAAGCCGAGCAAGGCACCGGATTCCAGCACGCCCGAACCCAGCGCGTTGGCAATCAGCACGCTGCCGCGCCGCGCACAATCCATGAGGCCGGCGACACCGAGCGCGGAATCCGCCCGCAGTTCGACCGGATCGCAATAGTTATCGTCCTGCCGGCGCAGAATCGCGTGCACGCGTTTGAGCCCGCCGATGGTTTTCAGCCAGACGCGGCCTTCGCGCACCGTGAGGTCGCCGCCTTCGACCAGCGGAAAACCGAGGTAGCGCGCAAGCAAGGCGTGTTCGAAATAGGTTTCGTTGTACGGGCCCGGCGTCAGCAGAACCGTCAGCGTCTGGCCGTCGCCGCGCGGCGCGAACTGCATCAGCGAATCGCGCAGTGTGGCGAAAAAACGCGCCACATGCTGAATGCCGAGATCGCGATACAGGGCCGGAAAAGTGCGCGAGACAACGAGCCTGTTTTCCAACGCATAGCCGGCGCCGGACGGTGCCTGCGTGCGATCCGCCATCACCCACCAGCGGCCGTCCGGCGACCGCGCCAGATCCGCGGCATACACATGCAAATGAATGCCGCCGGGAACGCGCATGCCGCGCGCCGGGCGCAGAAAGCCGCTCTGCCCCAGAATCAGCGAGGGTGGAATCAGCCCTTCCTTGAGCAGGCTTTGCTCGCCGTAAAGATCGCCGAGCACCCGGTTGAACAGCGAAGCGCGCTGCGCGATGCCGGCCTCGAGTTGCTGCCATTCATCCGGCGCGATGATCAGGGGCAGCACGTCGAGATCCCACGGACGATCGTGGCCCATCGGGTCGGCGTAGACGTTGTAGGTCACACCGCTGTCGCGGATGCGACGCTCTGCAGCGAGCAGGCGTTCCCGGATGCCGCTGGGCGAGGCGGCGCTGAGTTCGGACAAAAAGCGCGACCAGTGCGGGCGCGGCTGCATGCGCGCCTCGAACAATTCGTCGAAGCGCCCTTGCGGTTCAGGATAGGTGGCGAGCATTTCTTCCAGCATGGTTCTATGTCCGGGGTCAACGACCGCGCATCAGCGCGGCAGCAACGGGTCGGACGACATTATGCCCAATAGTGCCCAACATGATGCAACGCACTCGTGTTTCATCATGTCAGGCGCTCTAGCGACGGCGCAAGTCCAAAGTAAACGGAAGGTCGGGATTGCGCAGTTCCGCGTTGACGGTGACCGCGCCCGGCGTGTGGCCAATGCGGAAGAACCGGCCAAGGCGCCGCGCCTCAGCCGTGTACGCATTGACCGGGAAGGTGTCGTAACTGAGACCGCCCGGATGCGCAACATGGTACTGGCAGCCGCCGCGCGAACGGTTCATCCAGGTATCGACCAGATCGAACACCAGCGGCACATGCGTGCCGATGGTTGGATGCAGTGCGGACGGCGGCGCCCATGCGCGATAGCGCACCCCGCCGACGAATTCGCCGACATTGCCGGTCGGCTGCAGCGGCACCGGCCGGCCGTTGCAGACCATGACGTGACGCTCGTCGATCAGTCCGCGCACCAGCACCTGCAGCCGTTCGAGCGAAGAATCGACGTAGCGCGCGGTACCGCCTGCCGCGTTCTCCTCGCCAAGCACGTGCCACGGCTCCAGTGCCAGCCTCAATTCGCACTCGACATTGTTGGCGGCAAAATCGCCGAGTCGCGGAAAGCGAAACTCGAAATGCGGACCGAACCAGTCGGCTTTCAGCGGATAACCGAAATCGTTCATCTCTTCGATGACGTCGCCGAAATCGCTCCAGACGAAATACGGCAACATGAAACGATCGTGCAATTCCGTGCCCCAGCGTTTAAGGCGCTCAGGCTGGTAGGGATGCTGCCAGAAGCGCGACACCAGTCCGCGCATCAGCAACTGCTGCGCAAGGCTCATGCGCGCGTGCGGCGGCATTTCAAAGGCACGCAATTCCAGCAGGCCGAGACGACCGGTTGCGCTGTCGGGCGAATACAATTTGTCGATGCAGAATTCGGCGCGATGGGTGTTGCCGGTCACATCGATCAACAAGTTGCGCAGCATGCGATCAACCTGCCACGGCGCGGCGCCGAGTTTGCCTTCGAGCTTTAGACGGCGCATTTCACGGAAGGCGATTTCGATTTCGTAGACCGAGTCGTTACGCGCCTCGTCGATCCGCGGCGCCTGGCTGGTCGGCCCGATGAACATGCCCGAAAACAGGTACGACAGCGACGGATGGTTGTGCCAGTACGCGATCATGCTCGCCAGCACATCGGGCCGCCGCAGAAACGGCGAGTCGGCCGGCGTCGCGCCACCGAGTACGAAATGGTTGCCGCCGCCGGTACCGGTGTGACGGCCGTCGAGCATGAATTTTTCGCTCGACAGCCGCGTCTGGTGCGCGGCGTCGTAGAGAAACTCGGTCTGCTCGACCAGTTGGTCCCAGCTCTTCGCCGGCTGAATGTTGACTTCGATCACCCCCGGATCCGGCGTCACGCGCAAACTGACCAGACGCGGATCGCGCGGCGGCTCGTAGCCTTCAAGCACGACCGGCAATTTCATTTCTGCGGCGGTGTCCTCGATCACGGTAACCAGTTCGAGATAGTCCTCGAGCACCGACAGCGGCGGCATGAAAATGTATAAACAGCCGCCGCGAACCTCCGCACACATCGCGGTGCGCGTGATCCAGCCTGCGGACTCGGCGTGGCGCGGTGGTCTCACGTCTGCAGCCGAACTTGCCGCCCCCGCGCGCGCCGCGTCCTTGCCGTCGCCCGCAATTTCACCGGTGCCGTCGCCCTGCCGAAGGCCGTTGGCATCCCCCGGCGATTGCAGGCGCAGCCGGCGGTACGGCGGCAGCGGCGCAAACGCCTGCGTCGGGTCCGGCGCGTGCACCCACGGATAGTCCGTCGCCGATGCCCACGGTTGTGAATCCAGCGGCAGCCGGTAACCGAGCGGCGAATCGCCTGGAATCAGATAGCAGCGTTCTTCACGCAAAAACCATGATCCGCTTTGCCAGCGTTGATTGCCCGGCGCCCGCGATACCGGCAACACATGGCCGACAATTTTGTCGAGTCCCTCGGTAAACAATTTGCGCAGACGCTTGCGCTCGAGCGGATCCTCGAGTTTCGAATCAAGGGGATCAACGTTTGAAGGCAGACGGCGTTCGCGCCAGAGGTAATACAGTACATCCTCGAACGCCGGGAACACGAATTCAGGATTCAATTCGAGCCGTCGCGCGACGCCATCCAGAAAATCGTGTGCAAGCGCCGTATTGACCTTGTAGTCCGTTTTCTCATCCGCAAACAGTGCCGGATCGGACCACAATGGCTCACCATCGGCACGCCAGAACGCATTGAGCGACCAGCGCGGCAGCATTTCTCCGGGATACCATTTGCCCTGACCGTAATGCAGCAGTCCGTTGGGCGCGTAATGTTTTTTCAGTCGCGCCAGCAATTCGGCAGCGAGCGGGCGCTTGTTCGGCCCCATCGCCTCGGTATTCCATTCCGCGCCGTCACGATCATCCACCGAGACGAAGGTCGGCTCGCCACCCTGCGTCAACCGCACATCCTGGATCAGCAGATCGCGGTCGATCTGGTGGCCGAGTTTTTCAATGGTCTGCCACTGCTCCTCGGTATACGGCTTGGTCACGCGCGGCGCCTCCCACACGCGCTCGACCTTCATGATGTGTTCGAATTCGACCTCGCAATCGTCTACTGCACCGGTAATCGGCGCCGCCGATGACGGCTCCGGCGAACAGGCCAGCGGTATGTGGCCTTCGCCGGCGAGCAGGCCGGAAGTCGGATCGAGCCCGATCCAGCCTGCGCCCGGCAGATACACTTCGCACCATGCATGCAGATCGGTGAAATCTTCGCTCGCGCCGCTCGGGCCGTCGAGCGACTTCACATCCGGCTTGAGTTGTATCAGGTAACCGGAGACGAATCGCGCGGCCAGACCGAGATGGCGCAGCAGTTGCACCAGCAACCATGCGCTGTCGCGGCAGGAGCCCTCTCGGCGAATCAGCGTTTGTTCCGGCGTCTGCACGCCGGGCTCCATGCGGATCAGGTATGAAATATCCGACTGCAATTTCTGATTGAGGCCCACCAGAAAATCGATGGTGCGCATCTTCTCGCGCGAAATGCCTGCCAGATAGTCGGCGAATTCCGGCGCCGCCGCACGCTTGATCAGATACGGCACCAGTTCGACGCGCTCTTCGGCCGTATAGCAAAACGGATATTCGCCGGCGTGGGGCTCCAGAAAAAAATCGAACGGGTTGAACACCGACATTTCCGCGACCAGATCGACTTCGACCCGAAATTCCCGCGTCTTCTCCGGGAACACCAGTCGCGCCAGAAAATTAGCCTGCGGATCCTGCTGCCAGTTGATGAAATGCCCCTCCGGCGTGACGCGCAGGGAATACGCAAGTATGCGCGTTCGACTATGCGGCGCCGGCCGCAGGCGCACCACCTGCGGGCTCAGGTTCACCAGCCGGTCGTATCGGTAATGCGTGACGTGATTCAAAGCAACATGGATGGACACTAAGGCTATCCTTTCAGGCGTTGCGCCGGCCGGCGCAGCGTCTATGCAGACATACAGGCAAATCGCCAGGCAGCGAGTGGGGCTGCATGCGCAAGCAACTCAACCCGCGGCGACCGCTTTAAGCGGGTCGGGGCTCTGTTCGCAGAAATGAAAATATTCGGTGGCAATTTCCTCGTGCACGCGCGCCAGATCGGACTGCACGGCGTCGAGGTATTCGTGCCGCTGCGCCGGCGTCAGGCCGTCCACCTTCATGCCGGCGATCCGCCGCTGCGCGATGCGCAGGGTCTTCAGCGGCGCGCCGTGATGCGGCAATTCGGAAACGCAGGATTCGATTTCGTCGAGGCAATGCCGCACCGTGCGCGGAAACAGCGGATCCTTCAGCAGGTAATTGACGACCTCGGTGCCGTGCACATGCACCGAGGCGTGCCGCCGGTACATCTGGTAGGCGTTGAGCGATTTAAGCACGCCCATCCACAGCAGCGCCATCGCCGGATCTTCCGGCACCTGCTGGCGCGGCACCAGCACCGCGGCGTTGATGTCGAGCATCCGCGTGGTCATGTCGGCGCGCTCGATGAAACGGCCGAGCCGGATGAAGTAATACGCAACGTCGTGGCTCATGCAATCGGCCAGCAAACCGACCACCGACTGGCGCCGCTCGATGATTTCCTCGAGGATGTTGTAACGGCGCGCGCGCTCCACCGCATGGGCGGCGCGCCCGTTCACAAACAGATACAGCGCATTGATGCGTTCCCACGCCGTGCGCGGCAGCACTTCGCGCAGGGTACGGCTGTTTTCGCGCGCGTTGTGGATGCAGGAGACGATGGAGCTCGGATTTTTTTCGTCGCTGACGAGAAAACGCATGATGCTGGTCTCGTCGAAAGTCGGATAGTGCTCGCGGAACAATTTGTCGAGACCGGCGACCTGGATCAGCACGTCCCAGCCGAATGAGGCGCCGCGCGGCAGGTCGAGCAGCACCTGGCTTGTGGCATTGATCAGGCGCGCGGTATTTTCCGCGCGCTCCATATAGCGCGTCATCCAGTAGAGATTTTCCGCCACACGGGAAAGCATCAGCGTCGCTCCTCAACGATCCAGGTGTCCTTGCTGCCGCCACCCTGTGATGAATTGACCACCAGCGAACCCTCGCGCATCGCTACGCGCGTAAGCCCGCCGGTGGTCACGTACATATTCTCGGACTGCAGCACGAACGGCCGCAGGTCAAGGTGACGCGGAGCGAGCCCGCCATCGACCAGCGTCGGCGCCGTCGACAGGCTCAACGTCGGCTGCGCCATGTAATTGCGCGGATCGGCCAGGATCTGCTCGCGAAAACGCTCGCGCTCGGCCGGCGTCGCGCGCGGCCCGATGATCATGCCGTAGCCGCCGGATTCGTTGGCCGGCTTTACCACCAGTTTGTCGAGATTCGCCAGCACGTATTCGCGTTCCTTGGCGTCCATGCACAGATAACTCGGCACGTTGGGCAGGATCGCGTCTTCATCGAGATAGTATTTGATGATCTTCGGCACGAAGGTATAAACCACCTTGTCGTCGGCGACGCCGGCGCCCGGCGCATTGGCAATCGCCACCTTGCCGCGCCGCCACGCCCGCATCAGCCCGGGCACGCCCAGCGCCGAATCCGGCCTGAACGACTCGGGGTCGAGAAAGTCGTCATCGATGCGGCGATAGATCACATCGATGCGGCGCAGCCCGTCGATGGTTTTCATGTAAACGCAATCGTCCTCGGCGACCACCAGATCGGGGCCTTCGACCAGCACCGCCCCCATCTGCTGGGCGAGATAGCTGTGCTCGAAATACGCCGAGTTGTAGATTCCGGGCGTCAGCACGGCGATGACCGGGCGTTCGCCCGGATACGGCGACAGCGCGGCGAGGGTTTCATGCAGGCGGGTGGTGTAATCGTCCACCGGCAGGATTTCGCTCTTCTGGAACAGTTCGGGAAACAAGCGCTTCATCAGCATGCGGTTCTCGAGCATGTAGGAAACGCCGGAGGGCACGCGCAGATTGTCTTCGAGTACATAAATCGTACCGTCGGCATCCCGCACCAAATCGGTGCCGCATATATGCGCCCACACCCCAAAACGGGGCGTGATGCCCTTGCACTGTTCGCGGAAATTTTTCGACCCGGCCAGCACCTCGATCGGAAATACACCGTCCTTGACGATCTTCTGCCCGTTGTAAAGGTCGTTGATGAACAGATTGAGCGCTTTCAGCCGCTGCCGCAGGCCCGCATCGACCCGCCGCCACTCGTGATTGCCCATGATCCGCGGAATGATGTCGAAAGGCCACGCGCGGTCGATGTTGGTGCCGTCACTGTAGATCGTGAAGGTAATCCCCATCGTCATGATGGCGGCGTCGACGGCAGCGCGGCGTGCATTCAGTTCGGCCGGATCGAACGCCGCCAGATACTCGAATAAGGCTTTGGCCGGAGGACGCGGCTTGCCAGCCGCATCGATCAATTCGTCATACAGCCCGTTGAGCGGGTAATTATTGATATTCATCAGAAATTCAAAGCTACGTTGCCGTTCATTACCCAAGTCAGCAAGAATCGTGCTCGCTGCGTGCGAACAGGCCGCACGCTTCAAGTCTACGCCTGTACGGATGGCAAACGTACGAAAACATCCCGGCGCAACTGCCGCCGGGATGTTTTTATTTTCAAGGGCCGGCGGGCACCGCCGGCAAGACGCATCAGCCGATGCGCACCGGAATGTAGATCCGCTGGTTCTCGCGCTGGACCAGCATGGCGACGCTGCCTTTCGCATGCGGAAGCAAACGGCGCAATTCCGCAATGCTGTTGACCGGCTGGTTGTTGACCGCAAGGATGACGTCGCCGGGCACGATGCCGGCCGCAGCCGCCGGTCCGGAAACATCCTCGACCACCAAACCGCTGCGCGCACCGATCTGCTGTTTTTCGTCGCCCGTCAATGGCCGCAGGCTGAGTCCGAGTTTGGCCGACGGCTGCGCCGGCGGTTCATCGTTGGCCGCCGCCTGTTCCGGCGCCGCTTCGCCGAGTCGTGCAACGAGTTCCCGCGCAGCTCCCTGATGCCAGACTTTCAATTTGAGGCCGGCCCCCGGTTTGGCATCACCGACCGCCCGCACCAGATCCGCCGGCTGATCGATCGCCTGATCGTTGGCCGCCAGCACCACATCGCCCGCCTCGATACCGGCGCGCGCCGCGGCGCTGTTCGGTTCGACCGCACTGACCAGCGCACCCTGCGTGGTCTTCAGCCCGAAGGAATCCGCCAGATCCTTGGACAACGGCTGGATGTTGACACCCAGGCGGCCGCGGCTGACCTTGCCGTATTTCTGCAGGTCATCCTTGACCTTCATCGCCACCTCGATCGGGATCGCGAACGACAAGCCCATGTAACCGCCGGTGCGGCTGTAGATCTGCGAATTGATGCCGACCACCTCGCCGTTCATATTGAACAGCGGGCCGCCCGAATTGCCCGGATTGATCGCGACATCGGTTTGCAGAAACGGCACGAAATTTTCATCCGGCAGCACGCGCGCCTTGGCGCTGACGATGCCGGCCGTCACCGAGTTCTCGAAGCCGAACGGCGAGCCGATCGCGGCCACCCATTCGCCGACCTTGACCTGCGAGGAATTGCCGACGCGAACCGTCGGCAGGTCGCGCGCGTCGATCTTGATCAAGGCGACATCGGTACGGCGGTCGACGCCCAGCACCCGCGCCTTGAATTCGCGTTTGTCCGTCAGTTTGACCGTGACCTCGCTGGCATCCGCCACGACATGGGCATTGGTCAGCACCAGCCCGTCGGCACTGACGATGAAGCCAGAACCGACACCCTGCTGCTGCTCCTCGCGCGGCTGCGGCGCGCCCCCTTGAAAACGGCGGAAAAATTCGTAGAACGGATCGTCGGGATTGAGACCCGCTGCGGGGCCGGCAGTCCGCAACTTCTGCACCACACTGATGTTGACTACCGCGGGACCGGCCTGCTCGACCAGCGCGGTAAAGTCCGGCAGGCCGCGCCCGCTCTGCAACACCGCCGGCTGCGACGACACGGCGTGGGAACTCTTGATCGACGAAAAATCGCCCTGCCAGAAGGCAAGCGCGCCAATCGCGGCGACCGCAGCCACCGTCAACGTGATAAATGTTTTTTTGAACATGCCAATCTCCTTCATGAACAGACGAGGAGTTGGGCAGGCTTTGCCGGCAATAAGTTCCCGCCGACGGGCGGACGTAACATTTTGAAACGATTTTTGTCGGTGCCGGGCCGTGCGGCTCAACCAGCGGCAAATGCGGACTGCCCGTCGCGCGATCAGCCGGCGAGATTCGGCAGCGTCAGCCCGACGCCCGCGGCCAGCGCCTTCTCGTAGGCCCGCGCCGCCAGCGCCACGTCTTCGATCGCCACGCCGAGGGATTTGAACAGCGTGATGTCCGTGACGTATTTACGCCCCTCGATCTTGCCGGCGACGATGTCTCCGAGGCTGACCACGCGATCCCAACTCATGGTGCCGTGCTTGACGGCAATACCGAGATCGGTCGATTCATAACGCACCTGCTCGACGTCGTCGGCGGCGATCACCGCCGCCGCCAGCACCGCATCGCGGTCGAGTTCGCGCCGGTGTTCATAGTTGGCGCCGATGGCATTGACATGCGCGCCGCGCCGCAGCCAGCGCCCGTACACCACCGGCTGTTCCGAGGTGGTTGCCGAGACGACGATCTCGCTGTCGCGCACGGCGTTTTCGGCGTCATCGACCGCGGCGGCTTCGACCTTGAACTGCTCGGCAATGTCGCGACAGAACTGCTCGCGGTTGACCTTGGTCGGACTATAGACCTTGACATGCCTGATCGGCCGCACCGCAAAAATCGCCTCAACCTGCGTGCGCGCCTGACGCCCGCTGCCGACGACGCCGAGGGTGGATGCCTCCGGGTTCGCCATGTATTTGGTGGCGATGCCGCTCGCCGCACCGGTGCGCAGCGCGCCCATCGCGAATACCTGCACGATCGCACAGAGTTCGCCGGATTCTTCTTTATAGAGACAGAACATGCGGCCGGCGTTGCTGCCGAACACCGCGGTGCTCGAAATCTTCACGCCGTAATAGCCGCGATACGACAGCACCGCCGCAGTGATGCGAACGATGCCGCCCTTTACCGGCGCGCGCACGCGCGGCACGTTGTGCACGTTACCTTTGCCCTGCTCGCGAAAAACCTCTTCAACCGCTTCCAGCGCATCGGGCATACCGATGAGACCGCGTATGCATTGTTCGTCCAGCAGGATTGCCATGGGGTATCCGCGCAAAAAGTGAGCTGCGAGTCTAACAAACTTCAAGCCCCTGCTGCGCCAACTGCTTGGCGCGGGTTCGGGCGATCCATTATCATCAAACAAACACCCGCCAAAGGAAGCAATTCGTGAATCGCAAGGACATCGGCCTCGCCGTCATCGGCTCCGGCCGCATCGGCACATTGCGCGCCAAATTCGCTTCGAAACACCCATCGGTAAAATTTCTTGCCGTCTCCGACATCAACATCATCCATGCGAAAAAGCTGGCTGACGCCTGCGGCGCCGATTTCCATTCGGCCGACAACGATGAGGTTATTGCAAGGCCCGAGGTCAACGCCGTCATAGTGTCAACGCCCGAAGGCGAACACGTCGCCGCCGTGCGCAAGGCCCTCGAACTCGGCAAGCCGGTGATGGTGGAAAAACCGATCGCGCTGACATTAAGCGACGCCGACGACATCCTCGCAGCACTCAAAGACTACGGCGGCGAACTGCGCATCGGCTACAGCCGCCGCTACAAGGAATGTTTCCTGCGTGCGAAGGAACAGATGATCCAGGGCCGGCTCGGCAAGGTGATCGGCGGCACCGCGCGCGTCTACAACTCGCGCGCCCAGGCCTTCAACATTCTGGAGCGCGACAAGCACGCCACGCCGGTGCTCGACATCCTCACCTACTACGTCGATCTGATGTGCTGGTTCCTAGAAGGCGACCGCCCGGTCGAAATCATTGCGCGCGGCAACAAGGAAATCTTCAAGGGCTACGAAGCCGACGACATGACCTGGGCCATTGTCACCTTCGCCTCCGGCGCCATCATCAACTTCGGCGTCTGCTACGCACTGCCGACCAACTACCCGACGCAGGGCCAGTCAGACCGCGTCGAACTGATCGGCGTCGACGGCTGCATGATCATCGACGACGACCATCTCAACCAGATCATCTATTCGGAAAAAGGCATCCCCGGTACCTATCTCAACCGCACCGTGCAGATGGCCTTCCTCGGCAGCAACACCGGCGGCGAATGGGCGGTCGGCGATTTCTGGGGCCCGATCGCGAATGAAACGCGCGCCTGGCTCGATCACCTCGTTACCGGTGCACCGACCGTGCAGACCACGCCAGAACAGGGGCGCGTCAATCTGGAAACGACGATTGCGGTGGTGCGGGCGGTTGAAAGTGGGAAGCCGGTTAGGTTGCCGCTGGAAACCTGACGTAGCGGAGGCGACTCGCCTGCACCACTTCCGCGGAATGCGTTACGCTCCTTCCGGGATACTTGGCAGAAATGTTCAGGCCGGCTTGCGCTTCAACAGAAAGGCCTGAATGCCTTCCTGCACCACTTCCCCGCGCTGATTGATCACCTGCAGCTCGCGCTTCATGACGCCGCGCGTCGCATCCTTTGTCTCGCGCTTTTCCAGCACCTTGATCTTGGCGTGGATGGTATCGCCTGCCTTGGTCGGCTTGGTGAACTTGAGGCTGTCGAAGCCGAGGAAGGCGATCAGCGTGTCGTCGTAGAGATGCAACTGGAACAACAACCCGGCGGCGATTGCATAGATCAGCGGGCCGTGCGCAATGCGTGTGCCGAACTGGGTCTGCTTGCAATGCTCTTCATTGATGTGCAGCGGATTGAAGTCGCCGGAGAGGCAGGCGAAGTTAACGATATCCGTTTCGGTGACGGTGCGCGCCGGCGATACGAATTCGGCGCCGACTTCCCATTCTTCCCAGTACATGCCGCGCATGATTTAACCTTTCTCTATTAAGTTAATGCGTCGTGATTTGATGCATCAGCGCCCTCACCCTCGGTCCTTCTCCCCAGGGGAGAAGGAAGAAAGCCACGGCTATTTGATCGCGCCCTGTTCGCGCAATGCGTTCAATTCGGACTCCGCCATGTTGAGCAGGCTTTTCAGCACGAGGTCGGTGTGCTCGCCGAGACGCGGCGCCGGTTTCGATATGGTCTTGCCCATGCCTTCAAACTTGATCGGGTTGCCCGGCAGACGCACGCGACCGACATCCGGGTGATCGTATTCGACGATCATCTCGCGTTCGGCCACCGGGGGCTCGGCAAAGGCGCCGTCAAGGTTGTTGACGGGTGCCGCCGGCACATCCAGCGCGCGCAGATCTTTCATCCAGTCGGCGGTCGTCTTCGTACGGAAAATGGCTTCGAGCATCGGCACCAGCGTCGCGCGGTGTTCTACGCGTCCCTCGTTGGTGGCAAAACACGGATCGCTGCCGATGGATTCATCGCCGAGCACCGTGCAAAGTTTTTTCCAGAAGATTTCCTGGCGCGTGGCGATGACGAGATAACCGTCCTTCGTCTGGAAGGCCTGCCACGGCACAGTGTACTCGTGCGCCGAGCCCGGCGGCAGCGGCAGCTCGCCGTTGGTCAGATACATGGTGCCGATATAAGCCAGCAGATTCAGCATCGAATCGAACATCGACAGTTCGACACGCTGTGCTTCGCCGGTGCGCTCGCGCGCGAACAGCGCGGCAAGCACCGCCTTGCAGGAAAAGATGCCGCCGCTCATGTCGGCGAGCGGAATGCCCACGCGCACCGGCGGCCGTCCCGGTTCGCCGGTGATCGCCATGTGGCCGCTGATCGCCTGAATGATGAGATCGAGCGCCGGATAGTTCTTGTAAACGCCTTGCATGCCGAAGCCAGTCACCGAACACTGCACGATGCGCGGGTTTATTTTTTTCAGCGTCGAGAAGTCGATCTGCAGCCGCTCCAGCACGCCCGGCCGGAAGTTGTCGAGCACGACATCGGAGATTTTGACGAGGTCGTAAAAGACCTTGCGCCCCGCCTCGCTCTTCAGATTGATGACCACGCTCTGCTTGTTGCGGTTATAGGTCAGGAACAGGCCGCTGACGCCCTTGTACGGCGCCACCGAGGGAATGCGGCCGAGATCGCCTTCCGGCGCCTCGATCTTGATCACCTCGGCGCCAAGGTCGGACAGCACCTGGCAGCCGTAGGTGCCGGCAATGATCTGGCCGAGTTCGAGGATGCGGACGCCGTCGAGCGGATTTGGCATGCCCTGCCCTTAGAGCCCGAGACCGCGCGCGATGATGTTGCGCTGGATTTCCGAAGTACCGCCGCCCAACACGGCGAGGCGCGAGTCGCGGAAGAAGCGCTGCATCGGATACTCCATGCAATAGCCCATGCCGCCGAGGATCTGCAGACCCATGTCGGAGACCGCCTTGTAAGTCTCCGCAGTATAGAGCTTCAGCACCGCCGCATCGCTGCGCGTGGCCTTGCCCTGCGAAATCAGCCAGGCAAAGCGATAGACCATGGTGCGCGAAATATCGAGCATGATTTTCATGTCGGCGAGTTTGTGCGAAACGGCCTGAAATTTGCCGATCGGACGGCCGAACTGCTTGCGCGTCTTTGCGTGTTCGAGCGCGTACTCGAACGCAGCGGTGGCAGCACCGGTGCGCGCCGCCGATAAACAGAGGCGTTCGTACCAAAGATAGGAGTCGACCGCATCCCAACCCTTGTCGAGTTCACCGAGCATGGCGGTCGCGGGCACCTTGACGTCGGTATAAAACACCTGGGTGGTGCCGATCGCGCGCTGACCGAGCGTCTTGATATTGTGCACATCGATACCCGGCAATTTGGTATCAACCAGAAAGTTGGTAATGCCGGTCTGCTGCTTGTCGCTCTTGGTGGTGCGCGTCACCAGCAGGCAGTAATCGCTGATGTCCATGCCCGAGGTGTAGAGCTTGCCGCCGTTGATGATGTAATCATCGCCGATTTTTTCCGCGCGCGTAGTCAGCGCCGAGGCATCCGACCCCGAGTTCGGTTCGGTGAGCCCGAAGCACAGCGAGAGTTCGCCTTTCAACACTTTCGGCAGAAAGAAATCCTTCTGCGCCTTCGTGCCGTGCAGCATCACCGCATAGCCGCCGTAGGTCAGCGTGCGGAACAGCCACATCGCCAGCTCTTCGAAATGCTTGCCGGCTTCTTCGAGCAGAATCGCCAGATCGATCGCGCTGCCGCCGGTGCCGCCGTATTCCTGCGGAATGATCAGGCCGAACCAGCCCTGTTTGGCCAGTGCCTCGTAAGCCTCGCGCGGCGGTGTCGCTTTATCGTCGCAGCGGGCGGCGTATTCAGGCGTGCACACGGCGTCGAGCAGATCCTTGAGGTGGCCGCGCAGCGTTTCCTGGTCCTGCGTAAATGCGAAATCCATTTCAACCTTTCCGGTTACTTGTCGAGCGCGGCAACCGCCAACACGCGCTTGGCCCGCTGGAACATGGCGTAATCCACCAGCTTGCCTTCGATCACGATGGCGGCCGCCCCCGTCTTGAGCGCCGCGTCGAATTCTGTAACCACCTTGCTGTAGTACGCCACCTGATCGGCGGGTATCGCATACGCCTGTTTGACCGGCGCGATCTGTTTCGGGTGTATCACCGTGCGGCCGATGTAACCCAGACGCGCCGACAGCCGCGAATCCTGAATCAGGCCCGCTTCGTCCGACAGGGCGCTGAATACGCCATCGATCGGGCAAATGTCCGGACCGGCTGCGCGCGTTTCGAGCAACACCTTCGAGCGCGCATAGAGCAACTCGGTGCCTTCGATCGACCAGCTGCAACCGAGGTCGGTTTGCAGATCGCCGTCCTGCGCCACGCCGATGCAGGTGCCGCCGACGCGGGCCGACGCCTTGATCAACTCGTAGCAGCGATGCACACCCAAGGCACTTTCGATCTGCAGAATGATTTCGGCACTGCCGTCCTTCATGCCCTGCGAATTTTCATGCTGCGCCATCGCCGCGGCGGTGTCGCGCACTTCCTCGACGCTTTCCACTTTCGGCAACAGAATCGCGTTGAGCCCCGGCCGCACGATGGCCGCGAGATCGTCAGCGAGCAGACCGGTCTGCGCGCCGTTGACGCGCACATAGATCTGCGGACCGTCGGCTTTGCCGGCAGCCGCCACGCCGTCGATGACCTTGGCCACCAGCGTGCGCGCTTCGGCCTTGCTCGCCAGCGGCACCGAATCCTCGAGATCGAGTATGACCGCGTCGGCGCCGCTTTCCAGCGCCTTGCCCATGACCTTGTCCTTGATGCCGGGCGCAAACAGCGCCGTTCTGATCGGTTTCAACGCATGCTCTCCTGTTTCGTTTTCTATTCGACGCGCATATTCGCCGCGCGCGCGACCTTGCTCCATTTCGCAAGGTCGTTGCGAATCTGGGCGGCAAATTCGTCTGGCGTGTTGCCGATCGGCTCGGTGCCGACCGATTTGATGCTGTCGCGGATTTCCGGCGTCGCCAGCGCCTTCACCAGTTCGGCATTCAGCCGGCTGACGATCTCACGCGGCGTGTTGGCCGGTGCCAGCAGACCGTACCACGATCCGACTTCGAAACCCGTCACGCCCTGTTCTGAAATCGTCGGAATATCGGGGGCCGCCGATGATCGTTTGAGTGCCGCCAGCCCCAATGCGCGCAACCGCTTGCTGCGAATAAACGGCATGGTCGATTGCATTGAATCGAAACTCGACATGACATGCCCCGCCACCAGATCGGCCACCGCCGGCGCGCTGCCCTTGTATGGCACATGCAGCAGTTTGACGCCGGTCATCAGCATGAACAGCTCGGCGCCGAAATGCGGCGAACTGCCGATGCCGAAGGACGCATAGCTGACCTCGGCCGGCCGCGCCTTCGCCAGTGCGATCAGATCCTTGACGCTGCCCACCGGCACCGATGGATGCACGGACAGGATGAAGGCCGATTCGGCAAAATTCGAGATCGGCGCAAAATCCTTCAGGCAGTCGTAGGGCAACTTCGGATACAGCGCCGCATTCATCGGCATCGCCCCGGTCGTGCTCACCGCCAGCGTGTAGCCGTCTGCCGGCGCCTTCGCGGTCAACTCCATGCCGATCATGCCATTGGCGCCGGCCCGGTTGTCGATCACAAACACGCCCTTCATGCTCTCGGCCATTTTCTGCGCGAGCGGCCGGATCAGAAAATCCATGCCGCCGCCGGCCGCATAGGGGTTGATGATGCGCACCGGCTTCGCCGGATAGGCCTGCGCGAGCGCGCATGAACCGACGCAGGCGCCGGCCAGCGCGACAAACGCATGCGCGCACCGCATCATGATTTGAGTTGTGCGCTCGAACGGAAGTTGTATAGCTTGCGCCAGTCGTCGAGCGATTTCTTCTGCGGCCCCGAATACAGCAGCCGACGGCTCGCCTGCAAACCGATCGACTTGTAGAGATCGCCCATGCCCTCGGCAGTTTTCAACAGCACGGCGTTGCAGTCCATGATCAGTACGCCATCGACTTCGTTGATCTTCTCGCGACGAATAATTGAGTTCACCGTCGCGCAGGCGGCGAGGATGACTTCGGCGCCCTGCTCGCCCAGACGCTTGCATTCCTTGATGAAGCGCTCGGTCATCTGCCCCGGATCGGTGAAGCCCTTCTGCACTTCGTTGAAATCGATGCCGAGATCGCCGAACGGCACATGGCGGTCCTTGAGCCCGTATTCGAAGGCCTTGCGGTCGTAATACTGCGACTGCTTTTTATGGAAGGCCACTCCGGAAAACTTGGCGCCATACATGCAGGCGGCCAGCATCGACGCTTCGCCGAGGCCCATCACCGGAATCGGCACCACTTCGCGCGCTTCCTGCATCGCCGGATCGAGAAAGCAGCCGATCGCGACCGCGTCATACCCCTGGTCGGCGGCCTGCATGATCTTGTTGAGCACGCCACCGGGGCCGTAGCTGTTGATCGCGACCACCGCGTTGTAATGCAGATCCATCGAGCCGTCATCGACGCCGTTGATGTGAATTTCGGTATCGGGGCGCTTGACGCTGTCCAGATGCGCCGTCAGCGCATTGCGATAATCGTGCAGACGGTGAATGGGGGTGCTGCTCTGCCACCAGATTTTCATGATGCTCCTCTCGAATGATGATGCCGTCCTGCCGGGACGCCGCGACAGGCCGCCGCGCCCGACTGGAGTGCGCCGCAGAACGCCGTGGGATTTGCCGGTGTTGCCGGGATTGAATCAGCGCGGCATCCGGACCTGATTTACCAGCGCAAAATCAGACAGAATTATACTGGCCGCACCGGCAAGTTCCAAGCGCGCGTCTCACCGTGCGCGGAAATTGACGCAGGTTTGAAATACCGCAGGCATGCGCCCGTTCAATCGGCCGTGCGCCGAAAAAACGCGGCAAAAATTATTCCGGCTTCGCCTTCGATGCGCGCACAACCTTGCCCCAGCGTTCGATTTCGGAGGCCAGCAGCTTGCGGAAAAATTCCGGCGATTCGGCCAGCGGATCGGCGCCCAACTGCGCCAGGCGCGCGCGGAAATCGTCCTTCTGCACCGCCTTCACCACCACCGCATTGAGCGCAGCCACGATCTCGTCGGGCGTGCCGCTCGGCACCAGCACGCCGTACCATGTTTCCGTCACAAAACCCGGCAGCCCGCCTTCGATCATCGTCGGCAGCTCGGGCAGTAACGGCGAGCGCTTCGCGCTGGTGATGGCGAGCGCGCGAATGCGGCCCGGCGCCATCAACGGCTGGGAAGCCGGAATATTATTGAATGAAAAATCCACCTCGCCGCTGGCCAGTGCGGTCATCGATGGCGCACTGCCCTTGTACGGGATGTGCGTCATATCCACACCCAGCATCAGCTTGAGCAGTTCGCCCGACAAATGCTGCGTGCTGCCGCTGCCCGATGAAGAAAAATTGAGCTTGCCCGGATTCTTTTTCGCCACTGCGATGAAATCGCGCACCGTCTTCGCCGGATAGGACGGATGCACCAGCAGCAGATTGGGGCTGGTGGCGAACACTGCCACCGGCGTGAAATCCTTGACCGGATCGTAATTGAGCTTGGGATACAGGCTGACATTGACACCGAGCGCCGCCGAACTCATGAAGAGCGTATAGCCGTCGGCGGGCTGGCGCGCCACGAATTCGGCGGCGACGTTCTGCGCGGCGCCGGCGCGGTTTTCGACGATCACCTGCTGGCCGACGGCGTCGGCGATCCGCTGCGCAATGAGTCGCCCCATGATGTCGGTGCCGCCGCCGGGCGCATAGCCGATCTCCATCCGGATCGGCTTCGCCGGATAGTGCTGCGCCTGCACTGTACACGCGGTTGCCAGCAATGCGCCGGCCATCGCGATGGTCGTTACGGGTTTCATCGAAAATCCCCTCATAGTTTGTGCCGCGGTGGTCGTGCCGCCTCTATCCATTGCGCGGGTTTCGCGATAGATTACCGCTTCCCCGCAACGGCAGCACGCGAAACAGCGCGCGCCCGGAGAAAGCCGCAGTTTCCAACCCGTTCTTAAACTAGAAGCCCCCGAGAGGACCGCGCATGATTTACGAAGTCAGAACCTACAACGTCAAACCCGGCAGCATCCCCGAAGTCGAGAAGCGCTACGCCGAAGCCTACGAAAAGCGCAAGGAACTCTCGCCGCTGGCCGCGTTCTGGCACACCGAGATCGGTCCGCTCAATCAGATCATCCATGTCTGGCCGTACAAAGATCTCGCCGAACGCGAAAAAATCCGCGCCGAGGCAGTCAAGCGCGGCGTATGGCCGCCGAAGATCGGCGAATTTCTGCTCGAGCAGAAATCCGACATTTTCATTCCGTTCGCGATTTCGCCGGAACTGAAGCCGGGCAATTTCGGCCCCTTCTACGAAATGCGCACCTATACCTACGAGAGCGGCGAACTGCCGGTCATCATGAAGGCATGGGAGAGCGCGATCGACGAACGCGTCAAGGTCACGCCTGTGACCGCGATCTGGTATTCGGAACTCGGCGGCCTCAACAAGTTCGTCCACATCTGGCCGTACAAGGATCTCAACCAGCGCGACGAAACGCGCAAAAAAATGATCGCCACCGGCAACTGGCCGCCCTCGGCCAAGGCCAAGAAGGAAGGCGGCCGCGGCTACCGATTGCTGGCGCAGGAAAACAAGATCATGCTGCCGGCGGCGTTTTCGCCGCTGCAGTAGGCCGCGCTGGCAGCGCGCGGCGATCAGCCCAGCGCCATCACCGCGGCAAACAGATTTGCCACGGTTTCGCGCTGGATGCCGCGCGTGATGAAGACCAGCCGCGAGCGGCGCTCGGCGCCGGGCCACGCCGCCAGCGTCACCGGCGGATGGAACAGGTGCTGCACGCCCTGAATCACCACCGGCCCCGCCTCGCCCTCGACGTTGACCAGCCCTTTGACGCGCAGGAGATCGGCACCGCGCAGCGATGTCAGCAGTTCAACGCAACGCTCGAAGGTCGCGCGCTTGAACGGCTGCTCGAACCACAGCGTGAAAGTGACGATGTTATGGGTGTGCCCGTGTTCATGATGGTCGTGATCATGCGCGTGATTGTGTTCTTTCGCCGGGCCCAGCCAGCGGTCGATCGCTTCGGGAGCGACGCGCGACCGGTCGAGTCCGACTGACAGCAGAAAATCCGGATCGACCGCGCCGTTCTGCGCGACGGTGATGCCGGCATTCGGATTGATCGCCCTCAATTCGGCCATCAACTTGTCGATGGTGGCCTGATCGGTCAGATCGGACTTTGTAATGACGATGCGGTCGGCCACCGCCGCCTGTTTCACGGCCTCGACCGTGTGCGTCAACTGGTCGGTACCCTGCACACCATCGACCAGCGTAACCACACCGTCAAGACGATAGTGTTCGGTCAGCGCGGCATCGTTGCTGATCGCCTGCATGACCGGCGCCGGATCGGCCAGCCCGGTGGTTTCCAGAATAACGCGTTCGAAACTGGCCATTTGGCCGGAGCGGCGCGCCAGAAACATTTCGCGCAGCGCATTCTCGAGGTCGCCGCGCACCACACAGCAGACGCAGCCGTTGTCTAGCAGCTTGACCGATTCAGCGATGCTCTGCACGAGGTCGTGGTCGACGCCGACGTCGCCGTATTCGTTGATGATGACGGCCGAATTGGCCGCCTGCGGGCTGGCTAGAAGCGCGTTAAGCAGCGTGGTCTTTCCGCTGCCGAGAAAACCGGTGATCACCGTCATGGGAATGCGGCTGCGCAGATAATCGCGGCCGCTGCTCGGGGTTGTCATGCTGCTGCCTTCCTGAATAGGGGTTGAACCTGTGACAGTACGACGCCGGACCGGTTCAGAACAAGCCGGACGATCAAAGCGGCTGCGAATTCAATCCACTTTGGCGCCGGTATCCTTGACCAGTTTCGCCCACTTCGCAATTTCCTGCCGGATATAGGCCCCGAATTGCTCCGGCGTGTTGGGCGCAGCAACATCGTAGAACGCGCCGGACAGACGTTGCACCAGGTCCGGCTGTTTCATCGCGCGCGAAACTTCGGCGTTCAGTTTTGCGATCACGGCACGCGGCGTGCCCGCGGGCGCGAGCAGGCCGTTCCAGCCAGTGACCTCATAACCGGGATAACCCGATTCGGCGATCGTCGGCAGCGCCGGCGCCAGCGGCGTGCGCTGCGCGCTCGAAACACCCAGACCACGCACCTTGCCGTTCTGCACCTGAGGCAGACCGATCGAGGTAATGGCGAACATCATCTGCACCTGGCCGCCGACGACATCGATCAGCGCAGGCGCCGCATTCTTGTAAGGCACGTGCAGTATGTTGACGCCGGCCATCGATTTGAACAATTCGCCCGCGAGGTGCGGCGGCGTGCCGTTGCCCGACGAGGCGTAGGTCAGTTGCCCCGGTTTCGCCTTCGCCAGCGCGACCAGTTCCTGCACCGTTTTCGCCGGTACCGTCGGATGCACCAGCAGGACGAAGGGCGCCGAGGCGCAGAACACCACCGGCGAGAAATCCTTCACCAGATCATAGGAACCCGGCTGCATCACGGCATTGATCGTATACGCCGCGCTCGCCAGCAACATGGTGTAGCCGTCGGCCGTCGCCTTCGAAACCATTTCGCCGGCGATCGCTCCACCTCCGCCCGGACGCGTTTCGACGATCACCTGCTGCCCCCAGACCTCGGTGAGTTTCTGGCCGACGAGGCGGCCGACGATATCGGGCCCCGGACCGACGAGTATGCGCAGTGGTTTGTTCGGAAACGCCTGCGCTTCATCCGCGGCCGCAGAATTCACTGCGGCGACCGCACACAGCGCGGCGCCCAAGCCGCCCAACAAGAACTTCATACGCATGGCACCGTTCTCCGCAATGGCAACACTCCGGTCAACGTTTCGCAGCGCGCCGGCCGGTCGATTTGGCGCGATACAGCAGGCCTTCGCCGGTGGACACGTAGAGGCTGTCGCCTTCGCCGAACGCGCAGCGCATCGGCAGATCGCCGGGCAGCGCATGCGATTCCAGCACCACACCCGCCGGCGAAATCACGCAGACCTGCGGCCCCGCCCCGCTGCGCTGCCAGCCGGCAACCGCGACGATATTGCCTGTGTTGTCGAGACACATGCCTTCGATGCCGCGATGCGCGCCCCGGTAATCGCTGCCGAACACCTGCAGCACGGTAAACGGGCCGACCGTCCCATCGGCCTTGACCGGATAGGCGCGCAGTTCACGCGCCTTGCTGTTGGCATCGCCTTCGGCAACGTAGAGCGTTTGTTCGTCCGCCGACAACAGCACTGCGCGCGGCGCAGCGGTGTCGAAGGTGATGCGCTTGATCGTCCAGGCTTTGCGTTCATCGCGCTCCAGACGCAGCACCGAGGCGTGATCGAGCTTCGGAAAAATCTGCGGACCGAAGGCGTAGAGATCGCTGTGCGGATCGGCGAACCAGATGCGGCCCTTGCGATCAACCGTCAGATCGCTCGGAAAGTTGTGGATGCGACCGTCGATGCGTGTGCCCAGCGGCCGCGCCGAGCCGTCGGCGAGAAACTCGATCACGCGGCGGCCGCCTTCCTGCCCGCCGTAGAGTTCACCCTTGTGGCCGAAGGCGAGACCAGTGATGCGGTTCGTATATTTGCGGAACTCGGTCGTTTTTTTCGCCTTCGGATCGAAACGCAGAATGCGCCCTTCCTCCACCAGGCTGAACAACATGCCGCCGCCGTCCCACGCCAGACCGCAATTCGCCCCCTGGTAGGGCCCTGCCACTTTTTCAAATTTCAGTTTCATCGTCGTCTGCCTTCGCGTTACCACACCGCGACGCCGGGGACTTTCACCCGCGTCCGGTATACCGAGTTATAGGTCGTCACATACAGCGAGCACCAGTCGTCGTCGCCCCACGCCATGTTGGTGCTATGGCCCGGAATTTTCAGACG
The DNA here is from genome assembly GCA_903889565.1 of uncultured beta proteobacterium. Classification (GTDB taxonomy): domain Bacteria; phylum Pseudomonadota; class Gammaproteobacteria; order Burkholderiales; family SG8-41; genus PALSA-1004. The sequence continues at coordinate 56,530 of CAISYC010000013.1, read as the reverse complement.
GCCGAGCAACCGTCCTTTCGGATCGATCACGTGCACACCGTTGGGGCCGGTGCAATAGACGTTACCTTCGACATCGCACTTCATGCCGTCGGCGACACCGGCTTCCGGGCCCTGCATGGTGTGGAACAGCTTGCCGGCGCCGACGCTGCCGTCGTCATTGACCTTGAACGAGCGAATTAGCCCGAGACGGCTGTCGTTGACATAGAGAATTTTTTCGTCCGGCGAAAAACACAGACCGTTCGGGTAGGTGCAATCCGCGACAGCCAGTGTGACCTTCTTGCCGTCTGGCGACAGGCGGAACACACCCTGTACATCAAGATAGCGCTGGCAGTCTTCGGCCACCATGCCCGGAATGACGAGGCCGCCGGCCGAATCCGTCCAGTAGGTCGCGCCGCTCGAATGCACCACGATGTCGTTCGGGCTGTTGAATTTCTTGCCCTTGTAATCCGTCGCGATCGTCGTGATGCTGCCGTCGTGCTCGAAACGCCAGATCGTGCGCAGCGACCATCCGGCCACCGTCAGGCGGCCCTGCTTGTCGAAGGTCATGCCGTTGGCGTGGCCGGACGGTCGCAGCACCACTTCGCGGCCGACGCCGGGTTTCCATTTCCAGATCGTGTTGCCGATGATATCGACCCAGAACAACTGTTTGTTGCGCTTGTCCCACACCGGGCCCTCGGCGAACGTCATGCCGTACGAAATCCGGTCCAGCGGCGCGTCGCGGTCGACGAGCCGTTCGAGTCCCGGCGCTACTCTGTCCATGTCCATCCAGAAAACTCCTTTTTGCCTTGATCAATCAATCACGAAAAAATGCTAATCGGGTTTGACGCCGGCGGCCTTGATGATGCGGCGTGCCTTGTCGATTTCACTGCGGATATGCGTGCCGAATTCCTGCGCGCTGGTGCCGGTCGGCGTCGCGCCCATGGTGGCGAGCCGTTCACGGAAATCGGCGCTGCCCATGAGTTTGACCAGTTCGGCATTGAGTTTGGCCACAATCTCCGGCGGCGTCTTCGCCGGGGCCACCAGCCCGTACCATCCGATCGCCTCGAAGCCCGGCACGGTTTCGGCGATCGCCGGCAGTTCAGGTACCAGCGGCGTGCGTTGCTGGCTGGTGACGCCGAGCGCGCGCACCTTGCCGGACTTCACCGTCGGCATCACCATCGGCACCACCGAGATCGTCATCTGGATCTGGCCGGAGATCGTGTCGGTCAGCGCCGGACTCACCGATTTATACGGCACATGCAGCAGGTCCGTTCCGGTCATCGATTTGAAGACTTCGGCGGCAAGATGCGGCGGTGAACCGGAACCGCCGGAACCGTATTTCAATTCGCCGGGCCGGCCCTTCGCCAGCGCGATCAACTCTTTCACCGACTGCACCGGCACCGACGGGTTGACGACCATGATGAACGGCGTCGAAGCCAGATAACTGATCGGCGTGAAGTCCTTGGTCAGGCTGTAGCTCAGTTTGTCGAACATCGCATTGACGATCGCTGCCTGCGAAGTCACCATCAAAAGCGTGTAACCATCGGCCGCCGAGTTGGCGGCGATTTCGGCGCCGATGTTGCCGCTGGCGCCGGCGCGGTTATCCACAACGAATTGCTGCCCCCAGATTTCGCTGAGACGGCTGCCGATCATGCGGCCGAGAATATCCGGACCCGATGCGGGCGAACTCATGATGATGATGCGTACCGGCTTCGCCGGGTAGGCGTCGGCGATGCCGGCTGCCAGCACCGGCAGGGTCAGCGTGCACGCAACGGCGCCCAACAGACCGAGCCGGAACTTCCGCATCGGCTTCATCATCAGCATTCCTCCGCCTGGATTTAAATCAGCGCTGCTTTTATCGTGCTTCTATTGCGCTGTTATCGTTTAAGACCCTTGCGCCCGCTATCGGTGACGCGGAACAGCTGCCCCTCGCCGGTCGTCACGTACAGGCTGCCGAGCCCGGCATCGCCGAAGGCGCAACGCATCGGCAGATCGGCCGGCACCGGTACCGATTCAATGACAGCGCCGGTATTGGAAAACACAGTGATCATCGGCCCCGCGCCGTTTTTCTTCCAGCCGGTGCAGGCGACGATATTGCCTGCGCTGTCGAGACACATGCCTTCGATGCCGCGTTGCCCGGCGGCGAAGGTATGCAGCACGCTGACCTTACCCAGTGTGCCGTCGTCAGCCACCGGATAGGCGCGCAGCGTGCACGGGCCGCTGCCCTTCTCCATATCACCATCGGCGACATAGAGGGTCTTTTCATCGGCCGACAACAGCACGGCGCGCGGCCCGGTGGTATCGGTGGTCATGCGTTTCAGTTTCCACGCTTTGCGCTCGTCGCGTTCGAGGCGCAACACCGAGGCGTGATCGAGGAAGGGATAAATCGCCGGGCCGTACGGATTCTGCAGATTCCACGGGTCCGCGATCCAGATGCGCCCCTTGCCATCAACCGCGACATCGACAGGCTGGTTGTGATGCTTGCCGTCGAGCAAATCGTTGGTTGGCGCGGTCGAGCCGTCCGGGCAAAACTGAATCACGCGGCGGCCGCCTTCCTGCGCGCCGAACACCGAGCCATCGGCGGCGACCGACAGGCCGTTGGTGCGGCCCGTGTATTTGCGGAAGTTGTCGGTGGTATTGGTCTTCGGGTCGTACTGAACGATGCGTTCTTCAAGCACCACGCTGCACAACATCACTGAACCGTTCCAGGCGAGACCGCCGGTGCGGCCCTTGAAGGGGCCGGCTGCCAAATCAAATTTCCAGGTCATGTCTGTTTCCTTTCGTTTATCGGCTGTTGGAATTTCGCTTTCAACAGCCTCCGAAGTGGGGGTTTCTAGGGGGGGCGAGCCCCCTTGTCGTCTAACCGTTAGCGTGCCGGCACGCCGGGGATCTTCAGGCGCGTGCGGGTGACAGAGCCGATCATGGTGATGTAAAGCGAACACCAGTCGTCGTCGCCGAAACCGATATTGGTCGCGTGGCCCTTCAGCTTCAGGCGCAGCAATACCGAACCGTCGGGCTTGTGCACCCAGACACCGCCGGGGCCGGTGCAATAGACGTTGCCTTCGACATCGCACTTCAGGCCGTCGGGATTGCCGTGATCAGGATGCGTGTATTTGTAGAACAAGCGGCCCGGGCCGCAGCTGCCATCGGCATTGACGTCGTAGGCGCGGATGACGCGCTCGCGGCTGCAGTTCACATACAGGGTTTTTTCGTCCGGCGAGAAACACAGGCCATTCGGATAAACGAAATCATCCGTCACCAGATGCAGCGTGCCATCGTTGGCGATGCGATAGACGCCCTGAATGTCGAGATATTTCTGCAGATCGTAGCCGACCATGCCGACATTCAGCATGCCGCCGGGCGAATCGGTGAAATAGATCTGGCCGTCGTTGCGCACGACAATATCGTTCGGGCTGTTGATCTTCTTGCCCTGATAGTGCGAGGCCAGCGTTTTCAGCGAACCGTCTTTTTCGAAACGCCACACCGTGCGCCCGCCCCAACCCGCCACCACCAGCCGGCCTTCGAGGTCGAAACACATGCCGTTGGCTTTGATCGAGGGAGTAAGCACCACTTCCTTGCCAACGCCGGGTTTCCACTTGTAGATGGTGTCGCCGCAGATATCGGTGAAGAAAAACTGTTTGCTGCGCTTGTCCCACACCGGGCCTTCGCCGAACACCACGCCGGTCGCGATGGTTTCGAACGGCAGCTCGCCCGAGGCAATACGCTCGGAACCCGGCGCGGTCAAATCGATGGAAATATCTTCACTCATGATTAGCTGTCCTGAACTGAACGTTGATTAATGTCCGGCGACCGGCGCACCGGTCCAGGTTTTCGGCGCGAAGGCACGGTGATAAGTAACGGCGTCGATCACGACCGGCTTGTTCGCCTTCAGCGCCGTTGCCAGCGCCGCCTTCACTTCGGCCGGCGTCTCGGCGCGGATGCCCATCACGCCAAGCGACTCTGCAACCTTTGCAAAATTCATCTTGTTGAAGCCCCACATTTCATGACCGCGTTCCTGCGGATCGCCGCCATAGGCTTTATCGAAATGCGGAATTTCCTGATTGAGCGCAGCGTTATTGTTGACGACGACGATGAGGTTGATACCGTAACGCGCCGCCGTTTCGAGCTCGGCGAGGTGATAGTAGAAACCACCGTCACCGGAGAAACAGATCACGGTGCGATCCGGCACGCCGCACTTCACGCCGAGCGCGCCGGGAAAGCCCCAGCCCAGCGAGCCCGCGCAACGGATCAAACGCTGGCCCGGTTTGGTGAAATCGATCATGGTGCCGGCCCAGATGCCGGAGTGGCCGGTGTCGCAAACGACGATGCCGTTTTCCGGCAGCGCCTCGGTGATCTCGCGGCAGACGCGCTCCGGTCGCATCGGCACCGCGTCGGAATTGACGTTCTCCGCCACCGCATCGCGGAATTCCTTCTTCAGCACATTCACGCGATCGAGCCATGCCGCGTGTTTGTTTTTGCCGCCGCCGGCCGCGAGCATCTGTTGCAACACCGTTTTCGCATCGCCGAGCAAGGCGAGTTCGGTCGGATAGTTGCGGCCGATTTCGGACGCATCGATATCGAGATGCATCACACGCGTGCCGATTTTCGGCAACTGCCAGCGCGCCGTGACCTGCCCGCCGGTGTGGCTGCCGATGAAAAACACCAGATCGGCCTCGCCGACCGATTTGTTGGCACTGGTGCGCGAATATGTGCCGACCACACCGACTGACAAGGCATGCGTATCAAGAATCGTGCCTTTGCCGTTGAGCGAGGTCGCCACCGGTATCGACAGCTTCTCGGCCAGCGCAACGACGTCCGCTTCCGCGCGCGACCACACCACGCCGCCGCCGGCAACGATGATCGGACGCTCGGCGGAATCCAGCAATTTGATCGCGGCCTCCACCGCAGCCGGATCGCCTGACGGCCGGAACGGCGGAATCTGTTTATAGCGGTCTTCGACGATCAGATTGAGATCGGCCTCGGCGTGCGCAACCTCCGCATGGTGGCCGCGCATTTCCAGATGTGCGGGACCGGGACAACCGGTAGTTGCTTCACGGAAAGCCTGCCGCATCAAATCGGGCAAACGATCAACGGCATCGACGTGCGCGTTGAACTTGGTCGTATGCTCGAACTGCGTGTAGTCCTCGATTTCCTGATAGGCGTGACGATGGCGTGCCAGCGGCGCCGGGCCGCCGGTCAGCGCGATCACCGGCGAGCATGCGAGATAGGCGTCCTTGAGACCGGCCGCCAGATTTGAACCACCGACATGCTGGGCCATGCAAACGCCGGGCTTCAGCGCGGCGCGGGCGTAACCGTCGGCCATGTAGGCGGCGGCCTTTTCGCCGTGCGTCATCACGCGCTTGATGCCCCAGCCTTCCATTTCCACCAGGGTTTCGAGCAGCATCTGCGGCACGTAGAACACATGCGTGACGCCGTAGCCGCGAATCGCTTCGGCGACAAAACGCATACCGGTCATCTTAGGCATGAAACTCCCCTCTTTCAAAATCGCTTTTTTCAGGCCAGCGGTTACTGGCCAAAATAGCCGTCGTGCGATGAAAAGGCAACCGTGCACGGATTCGTCGAGCGATTGCTCCACGCGTGGTTGACGCCGCGCAGAACCACCGTGTCGCCCGCCTTCAGCTTGACCTCTTCGAGATCGAGCACCAATGTGATCTCGCCTTCGATCACCAAAGCAAAATCGAGCGTGCGCGTTTTTTGCATATAGGGATGGGGCGCACTCGACGAATAGGTCGAGGCGGCGGGCGAACCCATCGCTGCAAAATAGGCCTGCACTTCCTTCGCGCCGACCTTGCCCTTGTAGGCGTCATCTGGCGGAAAGGTCATGACACGACACACCGAGCCGCCGGGCGGCGGTTCCAGCGTATGCGCCAGATGCAGCGTCTCGGTCACGCCCTTGATGCGGGCCGGCGTACGATCGGTCACCCAGATGCGCGTCGAACTGAAACCGGGGCGTGCGGGATCTGTGCGCACATCCGGCGAGGGGCCGTCGCACAGCGCTTTGGATTTGTCGTTTTCGTCGACGACGACTATGCGTCTTACAGGTTTGGTCATTTCAAAGTCCTTATTCGTCGAGCGGCGCGGCCATCATGACAAACGCCATCTGGCTGCCGATATTGCGGTCCGACCACTGGTGCCAGCTGCCAACCTGCACCACCACGTCACCGGGCGTCAGCACGTGTTCGCCTGCATCGGTCACCAGCACGCGCTCGCCCCACAGCATGATGCCGTAGTCGACCGTCTCCGATTTGTGTATGCGCGTGGTGTATAGATTCTGCTTGCCGCGCTCCCAGGTGCCGCCCGGGGTTTTGTTCGGCGCATGTTCGGCGGTGATGTATTTGTCGGTGCCGGCGTCGTAGACCGGCGGTTTGCAGTCGGACTGCACGATGCGCAGGCGGCCACCGGTATCCGGTGGCTCGAAGTGAAACTCGACATTGCCGTCATCGCGATCGCCCGACAGCGGCGCGGGACATTTGTCCCACAGCCAGATGTCGGTCATGCCGGTGCCCTTCTTGAAGGTGTTGGCCTTGACGCCGGGCGCGGCGCTGTCGATCAGCACTTTCGAGCGGCCCTGCGCATCGACCCCGGTCACCACGCGGCGGACCGGTTTGATTCCGTCGTTCATGTTTGCAAGCCTCCTGTTGATTGATTACTGCAGCGCCACCGTCAGCAAGGTGGCGCCTTCAGGAAATCGTATGGGCGCGTGTTCGGTGCCGCGATTCGCGTAGATGAAATCCCACTCGCCGAGCTTCTCGCCGGCGATCTCTGCGTTGCCGAAAACGATCAGTGCACAGATCATCGGCGGCTTCGTGAAGGTGGCGCTCGGCGCAAAACGCACGGCCTTCAGCAGCAGCCTGCCGACCCCGCGATCGACCAAAATCTTTTCCTCGATGCCGGTGCCGGCCGGCGTCCACGCAATCTGCTCCGACTGGATCAGGCGGTAATGCTTTTCCGTGCCGAGCTTTTCGACTTCGCTGTGATAAAAGCTGCCGACGAACACGCTGAACAACTGGCAGCTGTCGCGGTAATCCAGCGGGCCGTGCGGCTCGTTGCTTGGCCCCAACACGACGTCGAGCGGTTTCAGTTTGATGCCGTCGACCACTGCGCTGTGTTTCAGCAGCGTCGTCGCATGCGCACCGGGATGGGTGTGACGCGGCTCCACCGAGCCGACCGGATAATCGATCAGGCGCATGCACAATTCGTTGTCGCGGTCGTCGTAGTACATGCCGGCGCGACTCGGCCAGCCGTCAACGTTCTTGCGGTCTTCCCACGGGATGTCGGCCTTGCGCACGATGGTGTAACCGCCGGTCTCTGCCATATCCATGCTCCGTAATAATTGCCTACGCTATTGCTCGGCTTTGACGCCGGCTTCCTTGATCACTTTCGCCCAGCGCGCGATGTCTTCGCGGACGAAATCGCCGAACGATTCCGCGCTGCCCCCGACCGGATCGAGTCCCAGTTCGAACATGCGATCCTTCACGTCCTGCAGTTTTAGTATGCGATCGAATTCGGCGTTAAGTTTCGCGACGACGGGTTTCGGCGTTTTCACCGGAATGTGGATTCCGTTCCATGTCACGAAATCGGCGCCGCCGTATCCAGCCTCGGTGATGGTCGGCACATCGGGGATCGACGGATGACGTTTCCTGCCGGTGATGGCGACCGCGCGCAGTTTGCCCGCCTTCACCTGCGGCAAACCGCCCTGCATCACCGCGAACATCAGCTGCGCCTGACCGGCAACGACATCGATGATCGCCGGCACCGTGCCTTTGTATGGAATCGACACGATATCGATTTTCGCGACCGATTTGAGCATTTCGCAACCCAGATGCGCAGTGGTGCCCGGCCCCGAATGCGCACAGTTGAGCGTGCCCGGCTTGGCCTTGGCCAGCGCAATCAGTTCCTGCAGGCTTTTCGCCGGCAGCGATGGCGGCACGATGACCAGAAATGAAATCGACGCCAGCAAACTGACCGGCGCGAAATCGTTGACGAGGTTATACGGCGCCTTCGGATACAGCGTGTGATTGATGGTGTAAGCGCCTGTGGTCAGCAACAGCGTGTAGCCGTCGGGCTGCGATTTCGACACCAGATCCGCGGCAATCAAGCCGCCGGCACCCGGGCGCTGATCGACCACCACCTGCTGGCCCCAACTGTCGGACATTTTGCTGCCGACGAGGCGTGCCAGCACGTCGGGGCCGGGGCCGACGATCAGGCGGATCGGCTTGTCGGGAAAGGTTTGCGCGAAGACCGTCATGCCGATGCACATCAGTGCCGCCGGCAATACGACGAGTCCGCGTTTAAACATCTGCCTCATGGCACTCCTCCATATGCGCGTTCAGACAAACTCCTTCGCCTTGACGGGGGAAGGCAGGGATGGGGGTGATTGACGCCACTCTCAGGTCGCTTCTTAACTACATCCCCACCCTAATCCTCCCCCGTCGAGGGGGAGGGAATTCCCATTGATCTAGTGCCCGGCGCCTCCGCCGCCCGTCCACGCCGTCGGCGCCATCGCCTTTTCGTCGGTCACGACATCGATCACCACCGGCTTGCCGGCGGCGAAAGCTTTGGCGAATGCTGCCGGCAGATCGGCCGGCTTTTCGACACGAATGCCGACGCAACCCATGTTCTCGGCGATTTTCGCGAAGTTGACGTCGAGGAAGCCCCAAATGTCGCGGCTCTTATCGTTGGGCAGGCCCTTGTAGGCGCCGTTGACCAGCGGAATTTCCTGATTGAGCGCGCTGTTGTTGTTCACCACCAGCACGATGTTGATGCCGTAGCGCGCAGCGGTTTCCAATTCGGCCATGTGGTAATAAACGCCGCCGTCGCCGGCGAAGCACACCACGGTGCGATCCGGTTGCGCGCATTTGACGCCGATCGCGCCGGGCAACCCCCATCCGAGCGAACCCGCACAGCGGATCAGGCGCTGCCCCTTCTTATCGAATTCGATCAACGCACCGGTCCAGATGCCGGAGTGCCCGGTGTCGGAAACCACGATGCCGTTTTCCGGCAGGGCTTTGGAGATTTCCTTGCACAAACGCTCGGGCCGCATCGGCAAAGCGTCCGACGCGTATAGTTCTGCAAACGACTGCTTCCATTCGGCGACCAGTGCGCGTGTGCGTGCGAGCCATGCGTCGCGCTTGACCGGCTTGACGCTATCCGCCTGTTCGAGCATCTGGCGCAATACCGTGCGCGCGTCGCCGAGCAATCCGACCTTGGTGTCGTAATTGCGGCCAATCTCGCGCGCATCGATATCGAGATGGATCACCGGCGTGCCGAACTTCGGCACCTTCCAATTCGTCGTCACCTGTCCGCCGGTCTGGCTGCCGATAAAGAACACGAGGTCCGCTTCGGCCACCGCCTTATTGGCGCAGGCGCGCGAATACAAACCGATCACGCCGAGCGCGAGCGGATGATTGTCGAGGATGGTGCCTTTGGCGTTGAGCGAAGTCGCCAGCGGAATCTGCAACTTCTCCGCCAGCGCCAATACTTCCGCCTGCGCCTCCGACCAGGTCACGCCGCCGCCGGCGACAATCACCGGACGTTCGGCTGCCGCGAGCAACTTCAGCGCTTCGGCAACCGCAGCCGGGTCCGACGGTGTGCGATATGGCGGCACCGTTTTATATTTGGCTTCAACCCTGGCCGCATATTCGCCTTCGACCAGCGTGACGTCGCCATGGTGCTGACGCAATTCAAGATGCACCGGCCCCGGCGCGCCGGTGGTGGCTTCGCGGAACGCGCGCTGCAACAGATCGGGCAGACGCGTCGGATCTTCAACGCGCACATTCATCTTGGTCGTCGCATCGTATTGCGAGAAGTCCTCGATTTCCTGATAGGCGTTGCGGTAACGCGAGGCCGGCGACGGGCCGCCGGAAAATGCGATCACCGGCGAGCGCGCCATGAACGCATCGCGCAGGCCCGCGGCAAGATTGGAGCCGCCGATATGCTGACCGAAACAGACGCCCGGCTTGTTCGAGGCGCGCGCATAGCCGTCGGCCATGTAGGCGGCCGCCTTTTCGCCGTGCACCATGATACGGCGAATACCCAGCGTTTCCATTTCGGCCAGCGCATTCAACAAAATCGCCGGCACGAAAAACACATGCGAGACGCCGCAGTCCTGCAGCGTCTCGGCGAAATAACGCGCCCCGGTTTTTTTTGCCATTTCAGTGTCCTTGAAAATGCCGGTAGCGGCCGCGAAAACTTCCGCGAGCCGCCCCGTGCCAACTAGCCTTCGCTTTTTGCTTAACCCTTTTGATACGAGTGGAAGTCGCGCGCCACCGGTGTCCACGGATGCGGCGCAATCGCGTACATGTCGCTGACGACATCGATCACCACCGGCTTGTTCATGGCAATGCCGCTCTTGATCGCGCCGGCCAGATCGCTCGCCTTCTCGACACGGATGCCGACGCAGCCGAAGCCTTCGGCGATCTTGGCGAAATTGACGTCCGGGAATTTCCACATCTCCTCGGCGCGCCCGCGCTGCTTGCCACCGTAGGCGGCGTTGTTCAGATTGATTTCCTGATTCAGCGCCGAATTGTTGTTGACCACAATCACCGCATTGATGTTATGACGGCGTGCCGTTTCGAGTTCGGCAATGTGGTAATAGAAACCGCCGTCACCGGTGAAACACACCACCGGACGATCCGGCATTGCGCATTTGACGCCCAGCGTCGCGGGGAAACCCCAGCCCAGCGAACCGGCGGTGCGGAAATAGCGCTGCGTTGCATGTTTGAATTCGATATAGCGAGTCGTCCAGATGCCGGCGTGACCGGTGTCGGACACCACTACGCCATTCGGCGGCAGTCCTTCCGAGATTTCTTTGCAGATGCGCTCGGGGCGGATCGGCGACACATCGGCATTGCGCATTTCCGATGTTTCACCGCGCCAGGCAGCAACCAATCCTTGCGCATGCTTGACCCACGATGCCGTCGCATCCGGACGTTTCGGCGCGAGATTGATCAGATGGCGCAGCGTCGTCTTCGCATCGCCAAGCACCGACACCAGGTTCGGATAGTTGCGACCGAGCTCGTTCGGATCGATGTCGATCTGCACGACCTTGGTGCCGACCGGCGGGAACATCCAGTTGTTGGTAACCTGGCCGCCGGTATGGCTGCCGACAAACAGCACCAGATCCGCTTCGAGCAACGTTTTGTTGGCGCAATCACGCGAATAGGCACCGGGCACACCGACGTTGAGCGGATGGTTGTCGACCATTGCCGCCTTCGCGTTGAGCGAAGTGGCGACCGGAATGCCCAGTTTCTCGGCGAGTTCGACAATTTCGCCTGCGGCGTCGGAGCGCATGACGCCGCCGCCAGCGACGATCACCGGGCGCTGCGCCGCCAGCAAGGCGGCCAATGCGTCTTTCACACGCTGCATTTCCGGCTCCGGGCGATGCGCCGGCGCTTGTTTATAAATTGTCTCGACCAGCGGATCGAGTTCAGCTTCGGCTTCCGTAATCTGGCCAAGGTGGCTCTGGATGCGCAAATGCACCGGGCCCGGCGCGCCGGTGGTGGCGACGCGGAAGGCCTGGCGAATCAGATCAGGCATGCGCGTGACCACATCGACCTGCGCATTCATTTTGGTCAGCGGATCGAACTGGGTGACGTCATCGACTTCCTGATAAGCATGTTTGTAGCGCGATACCGGGGTCGGACCGCCGGTGATGGCGATTACGGGCGCGCCGGCCATATAGGCATCGCGGATACCCGCGGCAAGGTTGGAGGCGCCGATCATCTGCGCCATGCAGACGCCCGGTTTGCCGCTGGCGCGCGCGTAACCGTCGGCCATGTAGGCGGCGGCCTTTTCGCCGTGCACCATCACGCGCGCAATCGGCATGTCTTCCATTTCGGCGAAGGCCTTCAACATGAAGGCGGGCACAAAGAAGATGTGCGAAACGCCATACCCCTGCATCATTTCGGCGAACAGCCGCGAGCCTGTCATTTTCGGCATTGCTGGATTCCTCCTCTGGATCGATTGTGCGCAGGGCTACGCCCTTCGCTTGTACCCACATCGGGGGACGCCCGGTTCCGGCACGTCCCGCATGGTTGGGTGTCAGTTTACCCCTCGCACAAGTATGTGATAAAAGAATCTTTCGATATTGTTTGATAACCATTGCTTATCGTTAAAGATGAACCTGACCCAGCTCCGCTACCTGCGCGGGATCGCCGAACAGGGCTTCAATATTTCGCGCGCCGCCGCCGCGCTGCACACCTCGCAACCGGGCATCAGCAAGCAGATCCAGCTGCTCGAGCGCGAGATCGGCGTCGAGATTCTGGTCCGCCGCGGCAACCGCATCGTCGGCGTCACCGACGCCGGGCAATCGATCCTGAATGTCGCGCGGCGCATGCTCGGCGACGCCGAAATCCTGCGCCGCATCGGCGAGGAATTCAACCAGCGCAAACAGCGTCTGGTGGTCGCCACCACGCACATTTACGCGCGCTACGTGCTGCGTGGCGTGATCAAGGATTTCATGCGCCGTCATCCGGCCGTGCAATTGACGCTGCGCCAGGGCAGCCCCGCGCAGATCGCGCAGTGGGTCGCGGCCGGCGACGCCGACATCGGCGTCAGCAGCGAACCGCCGGAACCGAATCGCGCAATTGCACTCCTGCCCTGCTCCAGCCTGCAGCGCAGCGTGATCACCCTGAGCAAGCATCCGCTGCTGAAGGAAAAACGCCTGACACTGGCCAAACTCGCCGTTCACCCGTTGCTGACGCTGGATCAAAGCTTTCCCGGCGGCGCCGCGGTGCTGGCCGCGTTCGACAAGGCCGGCATCGAACCGAATATCGTGCTGAGCGCGATCGACGCAGACGTCATCAAAACCTATGTCGAACTGGGTCTCGGCATCGCCATCCTGCCGTCGATCGCCTACGAGCCGTCGCGCGACCGCCGGCTGCGCGCGATCGACGCAAGACATCTGTTCGCGCCGACCATCACCCATGTCGCGATCCGCCGCGACAGCTATTTGCGCGATTACATGTACGACCTGATTCTGATGATCGCGCCGAACTGGGGCCGCGAAGCGATCGCCCGCGTGGTCAAAAGCCGCGGCGCCGATGCCGTCGCCGCCTAGTTCGTTTATTCGAGGGTCAGTTTGGCTTCCTTGACGACCCTGCCCCATTTGGCGATTTCGGCGCGCATGAATGCTTCGAAGACTTCGGGGGTGCTCACCACCGGCTCGTTGCCCGCCTTGATCAGCTTGTCGCGCAGGTCGGGCGCATTGAATCCGCGCGCGGCCTCCGTTTGCAGCTTGCGCGCGACTTCCATCGGCGTGCCGGCCGGCGCATAGAGCCCGTACCAGCCGGTAACGTTGTAGCCGGGCACGCCGGATTCGGCGATCGTCGGCACCTCGGGCAACTCGCCATAACGCGCGGGGCCGGTCACCGCAACCGCGCGCACGCGCCCGGCGCGCACCTGATCGATCAGCGATGTCGTGCTGCCGAAGGAAAAATCGACCTCGCCGCCCATCAGGCCGATCAGCGACGGGCCGGAACCCTTGAACGGTACATGGCCCCAGCGGATGCCGGTCATGGATTGCAGCAGTTCGCCGGCCAGATGATTGATGCTGCCGGTGCCGGACGAACCATAGTTGAGCCGGCCCGGTTTTGCTTTCGCCAGCGCAATCAGTTCGCGCACCGACTTCACCGGCACCGAAGGATGACAGGCGAGCAGGAACTGCCCCGAGGTCAGCTGCGAAACAAACACGAAGTCCTTCTGCACATCGAACGGCATCTTCGCCTTGACGCTTGGATTGATCGAGAACTCCGGCGCCGAGGTCAGCAAGGTATAGCCGTCGGGCGACGCCTTCGCCACCAGCTCGGCGCCCAGCAGGCCCCCGCCCCCGGCGCGATTCTCAACGATAAATGATGTTGCGAGTTGCTCGGTCAGCTTTTGCGCGAGAAAGCGCGACACCGTATCGACGCCGCCGCCCGGCGCGAACGGCACGACGATGCGCACGGGTTTGGTCGGCCAGGTTTGTGCACAGGCGGTTGCGGAAGGTAAAGCAGTCAGCGCGCCGACAACACCCGCAACTAAGCGATTCATAAATTTCCCTCCGATATTTGCATGGTCAGCAAATTTATTGAGGGCAAGCCTACCGCAATTTTAAGCGAGGCACTACACAACGGGATGGACGCCTAACTCACCGACCGTCAGGATTTGAATCCACTCACAACCCCAAAATGGAAAAAGCCGGCGTGCGCCGGCTTTTTCCTATCCAGTCAACGGCAAAGACCGACGCGCCATTGGATACCTGCGTCAATTAAAAGCTGTGAACAACGCTCGCATAGAGAACGTTTTGGGTATAGCTGGGCGCCGGTTGATTGGTCGGCAGAACACCTGTCGGCGTGAAACTATACTGCAGCGCGTTGTAGTAAAAATCGTCAGAACGAAGCGTACGGTAGGTGTAACCCAGTGAGAGCTTGGTCGCCTTTTCCAACTGGTAGTGACCGGTCAGCTTCAACTGTATCATCTGATTGCGGATGGTCGGTGGCGAACCGCAGGATCCGACAGAGGGCGCATTGCAAGGGAGTCCGCTCAGGAGACTATAGTTGAGAATCGTATAGTAATCGGTTCTGCCCAGCGAAACCGCCACATCGCCGGCAAGGTCGAGTTTGCCATGCATTAATCCGGCCTGCTTGATATTGAGCCCCAGCGTCGAATCACGATCCCGCATGTTATTCGAAAAGGTGGCCCCGCTCGGCACGGTAGCCGATGGCGCCTGATAGGGGGACCGTTGAATGTCCGTCAGGTCCCGCGTTCTCTCCTGCTGCGTGAAATACACGGTAATCGTGCCTTGCGCCCGGTATATATAGCTTGAATCGAGGTCGACACCCCACGAGTGGCCTCTCTGAACCCCATACATTTCGAGGTACTTGTCATCCGTGTAGCGCGCATTCCCCGAGAAAGACAACTGAGGAGTGGCCTGCCAACTGGCCCCCGATTTCAGCATATTCTGATTGCGGGACGCATCGAAGTAGGGATTAAAGCCCCGGTAATCGCCGCCGTTTAATCCGGAGCCCGCCGCTGCCGGGAGCGGAAAAGTGCCGTTCGTACTGATCATGGCATCACGCGCGTTCTCGTCCCAACTCGTTCTTCGCGCGTCGAACGCGTAGGCGGCGTTGAAATTAAGGTCGTCGGTCGCCTTCAATCGGTAGCTGCCGCTGAGTTTGCCGCTTCGGGTCTCGGTCGCGGTCACGCAATTGGTACCTGGGGCATACGCTGTTGTGGTACCCGGGCCTATCGCGTAGGAATTGCAATAGCGATCCATCTGATCATAGTTGAGCGCAACACGTATTTTCTGCTTGGTATCCAGGCGATAATCGCCGGCCACTTCTGCCTGTGTACGTTTGATGCTAAGTGGCGTATTCGGATAAGTGCCAGTGCTGCCCCCAACGGAAATAAAGTTGTAGATGTTGGACGAAGTCCTGTTCTCGCGGTCATCATATTTAAGGCCGGCCGAAAGCGTCAGATCTTTAGTGGTTTGGTCCGTCAGTTTTACGTCGGCATGGATGTTGGAAACCGCACCATTGAGAGAAGTCGTCGGCGATGGAGTCTTCATCACCGTTCCGGCAATGTTGTCGTATGCGTAATCAGTGTTCTGGGTGTTGTATGAATAGGAGAGACCGCCGGCCAGTTTGGTCTTGCTCGAAAATGCGTAACCGCCGGTGAAATTGAGCTGGTGGAAATTATTGTCCGGCGGAGTGCCAAACGTTTCCATCACGTTAGGCGCATTCGCAAATGTACTAAAATGAAAACCGTTGTAATTGTCGCGATAGAAAGAACCATAATAGGCGACCGTCGCATAAGCCTTTTCGCCGGCCCAGTTCAGCGCCACATTAGCCGTTTCGGTTCTCGAATTGGTTGGCATCGGCAACAGCGCAACTTTCTGGCCGGTTACTCCGGTTAATGGTGCAGAGGCGACGGACTGCAGCTTCGCCCCCGACTGATCCAGATGGTTGAAATCCACTCTCAGGTCCCAGTGTGAATCCAGAACCATGGTGCCGAAAGCCGACGTGTTGTTCCTGTTGTTATTGACATCCAGCGAGCCAAACTGCCCCAGTTGCGCCGGGGTCAAGGTACGGGTATTGGCAGCCGCGCCAAAGTTCGGCAGAGTAAATACATTCCCACCCATGGTGCCGCTATAAGGCGTCTGGTAGCCGCCGCCGGTGTTGTGCTGCAACTCGTCATAATTGAGACCGAAACCCCACTTGCCCTGATCGCTCACCGACCCGCCTATGCTGCGCATGGTCGTGCCGAGATCGGTACCCGTCACTTCATAGCGCCGTATGCCGTTGCCGTCGCCAAGGCCGTAGGCATTGCCGCCGCGGTAGCTGAAATTGCCGATCCCATATGCGCCTTGCTTGTTCATGCCATTGTATTCGCCAAATTTTTGCGATTGATTAAAAGAGTATGCCCCGCCGATCTCAATGGAATTGGTCGGCATTATCAAAGCTTTCAGCTCATCGGTGTCATTGGCAGCGTCATCGGCATGAGCCGGCATCGCATAGATCGCGACCAGCGCCGCCTGAACCGCCAGCGCCAACATCCGACGGTTTATTTTCGCAGTGAAATTTCTCATCACAATCTCCAAAAATATTAGCGCTGCAAGAAGCCGCCGTTGGGGCTGTTTGAGCCGTGAATCTGGGCGTGGCAATCGAGGCAACCACGACCGGTAGTATTCGCACTCGGATTACCAGCAAAACCGCCTTGGTTGCCGGCGACAGCGGCCCCGATCGGGCTGCCGCTGGCGTGCGAACCGTCATGGCAGGACTGGCACAGGAACGGACTGCGCGAAATCATCAGCGGCGAAATGTTGGAACCGTGCGGCGCGTGGCAGTAAGCGCAGTTCTCGACCACCGGTTGGTGTTCGAACAGGAAGGGGCCGCGCTTCTCGGCGTGGCACTGCCAGCAGGTTTCGGTGATAGTGTTCTTCTTGACCATGCTCGGTCCGGAAGAGCCGTGCGGATTATGGCAGTCGGCGCAAACGACTTTGCCTTCCTGGATCGGGTGCGTCGAAATCTTGAAGCTGGCGGCGCGCTGCTCCTTGTGACAGCGGAAGCAAACCTCGTTCTGCGTCTTCTTCGTCAACACCGGATCTTTGGGTAAGTGCACCCTGTGGCAGTCGTTGCATGCAACCTGATTATTCGGATGCGTGCTGCCGTCCCAGCGCGCGCGAGCTGTGCCCTTATGGCAGGTCAGGCACTGGCCAGAGCGAACACGCTCGTCAGTCAACCCGTAAGTGCCTTTCTTGAATACGACATCGGGGGATGGACGCGTGGACAGTCCTTGCGGATTTCTGACATGCGCTTCGCTCCCGCCATGGCAGGACTGGCAATCCGGTGTTCTGCTGTCGGCGGTAACACCATGCTTGGTTTGCAGCAGGGAAAGAATCGGCTGGTCTTCGCTCTCGTCATGGCACTTGGTGCAGACGCTGTAACGTTCCGGCAACCTGCTTTTCTCCGGCGCTGCATCTGCAGCGACAGCGCTATTGGCAAGCAGGACGCAGACATAACACGCCAGCCAGAGCAGCATTCGTTGAAAGCTTTTCATTCATTTCCCCTATTTACTGAACCAGACACCAGATTTCCAGCGCTACCTTGGCGCATCAATCTTTGGCAACCGACCGACACCACCCGCCCGACTACGTTATGCCGCACAACCCGGTCATCGAACCCGCTTTTACCTCGGTTAACCGGTCCGGAACCACCTTCTCGAAGACTATGCCATATGTCACACTGGCAAAACTTGATTTGAATCACTAATCATCAATATCATCGTTCGGCAAAATAAAAGAAGTTTGATCTGGATCAGTGATTACGGGGTCGAGTGACTATATGTACATGTTGCTGTTTTGACGTCGCCCCCGATCCACATTACTCATCCGGGTCTTCGTATTCCTTGGGCAGATGATGTGCAATACCCTTGTGGCAATCGATGCAGCTTTTACCCTCTGCCTTCGCCTTCATGTGTTTCTTGTAAGGTGTCGCTTTCTGCAGATCCGGACTCATCGCATCGAAATTGTGGCAGTTGCGGCACTCGATAGAGTTGCGCGATTTCATGCGCTCCCACTCGTCGGTCGCCAGAACAATCCGCCTCGCCTCGAACTTCTCTTTGGTATCGATTAAACCGGTCAGCTTTCCCCAGACCTCGGCGCTGGCTTTGGCTTTGCGCCACAATTTATGCGTCCAATCCTTGGGCACATGACAATCCGGACAAATCGCGCGAACGCCTGTGCGATTGCTGTAGTGAATCGTTTCCTTGTATTCCTGATAAACCGTATCCCGCATCTCGTGGCAACTGATGCAAAACTCCAACTGGTTGGTGGCCTCCATCGCCGTGTTGAAGCCCCCCCAGAAGATGATGCCGGAAAAAAAACCCACTATCAGCAAAGCCAGAATAGAACATTTAGCGCTCGGTTTTTTCAGCGCAGCCCAACAGCGCCTGATCGCACCGTCTTTTTTGTCAGCCATTTCGCACTATTCCAAAGAGTAAAAAAAAGGGGCCGGTTAGATCAGCCCCGAATTAACGCTATACACCGGCAAAAAGATTCTCAATTGGCGTTCTAAAGCGCCAGAATCCATTGAACCAGATTTTTGACCTGTGCCATGTCTTTGGGCGGTGAGGTCTTGATGATCTTGTGCTCTTCTTCGTGCCCATCCGGGAATTTTGCTTTCTCGCCTGAGGTAAGATGCTCGATCAGACGCGCCTCCCCGTTGCCCTTGCCCTTGTATTTTTCAGCGACCTTCTTCCATGCCGGCCCGTCCTTATCTTTGTCAACAGAGTGGCACTTGAAGCAGTTGTTCTGCTTGGCAAGCGCACGCGCGGCCTCTTCATCGGCCGCCACCGCAGTTGGCGAATTCAGCAATCCAGCACCGGCAATTAGCAGCGCAAATGAAAAGCCCAGGATATTCGTTTTTTTCAAGAAAACCTCCGTCGTCTAAGTTTTTGCAATGCAAACAAAAATTCTTCAGCGTGTAACCGGTGCCGCTTCAATATCAGTAAGCAAACCCTCAGAGAGCTGGGAACCCA
Source organism: uncultured beta proteobacterium (assembly GCA_903889565.1). Lineage (GTDB taxonomy): Bacteria > Pseudomonadota > Gammaproteobacteria > Burkholderiales > SG8-41 > PALSA-1004. Next base: position 37,513 of record CAISYC010000013.1, on the reverse strand, counting down.
CAGTTCTAAAGGGAGTCCGCATGCTCAAATTAACCGCCATTTATTATGATGCACCGTCCCGCACCGGATGATTTGATGTAGATCAACCGCAATGCGTAATCAATTTCAAATAGTTATTGATAGCGACAATTCCTGCCACTTTTTGCATGATCAATCAATATCTGACATCAAATTTCCATCGACCCCGGAAGCCCTGCGCTCACGGAATGTCTTGGACATAAGTCAGAATATCAATGGCGAGTTGGAGGTCGAGCTCCCGCAGTGCGGGCATTTTTTCATCGGGATGCCCGTTCAGTATCATATGCATGCTGCCGTAGGGGTTTCGCTTGACCAGCCGACCGAGCGACGTTGTCGTAATTCGTTTTCCATCCTGACCGTGACAACTCGCGCATATCGCCCTGAAGTACGGGCTGCCATGACCGGCATCACCTTTGAAGCGGCGACTGGTGCGATCAATCGCGATATCCATATCGATCTGCCCGGAACTTACAAAGTTCGCCAGATCTAGAATATCGCGCTCTTTCAGTACCGCGCCGTATTGGTGTGTACTGTTACGAAGCAGGGCCATGATCTGCGCAGTGTCGCCGCCGGCCATGCCGCGGATCCCTTTTATCCCTGTAGCGGATGGACCGGTTGCGTACTCGCCCTGATTTCCCTTGTAATCCCAGCCATGACACGTTCTGCAACGCCACGTCACTTGCGGCTGTTTGGCGTAATAGCCCGTCGCGGGATAAGAAGGATGAGCCAAGGCCTGCTTGCGCGCGCCCTCTTCGGCCTGCCAATCGTCATATAAACGACCGCCATGCGCGACGGAGACAGACAAATTGACCGCTGGCAGTGTCTGCAGGTAGGCAAGCATTTTTGCTGCAACATCAACTCCCAATGGCAGCAACGCCGGCATTTCACGTCCAGGATGCCCGAACAAAATCGAGTGCAGAACTTCGTTGGGCCGTTGCCGTGCCGCCTCGCCAAGCGGCGGAATGCCGCGCATGCGCCGGCCATCGAGATCGTGGCAGCCAGCGCAAATTGTTCCATAAACCTTTTCAAATGATTGAGCGGTTGGCTTGGCGCGCCGCGAGGCATCGACAATTGCGGCCATATCCATTTGCCCGGAGCTGACAAAAGTGGCAATGTCCTGCAGATCGCTTTCGCTGATCAAAGCATCGTATTTGTGAGTCGCATTCTTCAACAATGCGATGATCGCTTTGACATCCGCGCCCTGACGCGTCCGAATGCCGACCATGCCATTGCTGCCCTTGTAGTCCATGCCGTGGCACGTACTGCAACGCCAAGTTTCGTTTGCCGGCACGCCTGAATTTTTTGCCGGGAAAGACGGGTGCGGACCGACTGGCGGCTGGACATTCGACTCACGGAACCAGTCGTCATACAGTCGAGCGCCGTGAATGATCGACACTTCATCCGCTGCCGCCGCCAATTGCACATGTAGGCTTCCGACAAACGTTGCCAACAGGATCGTCGCCAAAAATGTCGCGCAATTGTGAATGCCGATAAATAGAGATTTCATAAGCCACCCTTAAACGCGGAGTTAAATTTGATTTGCGCCCGACCGAGCTCGGCGGATGCGTGGTTGCAAAATGACCTTTTGGGGAAAAAGACCGGGATCGTCCGTTTGCCATGGCGCGCAACGGCCACTGGATCAAGAAGGAAAGCCGACATTCCGCAGTGGTCGCCAATGGCCTTGCTGCATGGATCCCGGAAACCGGAATGCACCTCTGCCGGCTTTACAATCCGGCATGCGAGGAAACTCTCCGCAATCCCGCCAACGCTCAATTTGCCTCGCGCAACCACATTTCATGCTGTAAATCTTGTATTCCGCACTCGTCAGAGCCTGATTGCGACCCGTGAGTGCAATATGCATCGTTGAGCCAAAGGCGAGTTGATCTAAATCACAGGTCACGCCGAATCGCGCCAAACAATTGACAAAAATCAACGCCCAACGAACTTTTTCCTAGTTATTGCATTGCGGCAGTTGGTTCCACAATTGCTTTGCGCAGCAATCCGGGGCGGAAGGAATCCAAAAACCCGCCAGAAAGCACAAATAAGATGCCTGGACCGGCCCGTTTTAAGCTATTCCAGCAGGCAAATATCAGCCGTCCTGTTGATCAATATCAATATTACGTTGCACAATTGGCCGATACTGCCATTTCAATGCACAGGTCCATAACTAAAATGCGCAGGCTTATGTGCAGCAATCGCTTGAACGTTGACTAATTAATCTAAACACGAAAGGATCACCATCAAATGAAATCGCACCTGAGCCTCGCAACTTTGCTCCTCGCCGCCGGCATGGCTAGCTGCATTACGACCGCAATTGCGGCGGTTGATGAAGAAGCGGCGATGGCACTTCTTAAGAGCAACGGCTGCCTCAAATGCCACGACGTTACTCGCACCAAGAAAGGCCCTGCGTACAAAAAAGTAGCGGCCAAATACAAAGACAAGCCGCGCGACGAAGCTAAGGCGAAGCTGCTAAACAACGTGACCAAGGAACCGATGGTCGAACTTGAAGACGGTTCGAAGGAAAAACATAAGGTCATCGACACCAAGGATCCGAAGCAGCTCGATAACCTGTTCGAGTTCATTCTCACGCGCTAATCGCAACACTCAGGCAGCTCAATCCCGGCAGTGCCGGATGTGCATCAACCGTTGGAACGCACCTCATGAAAACCCACTATCCCGCGTGGCGGACCCTGGCTGCAATTGCCGGCGTGTCCGCCGTTTTTTTATTTGGTGCTCCTGCGATGGCAGCAACCGCCAGCCTCGACAATGAGGGTTGCCTCGCCTGTCACGACGTGAAGAAGGCCAAGATTGAGGTGCCGCGCGCCGACGGTGACAAGCGCGAACTGGGCAAGGTCGATCCGGCCAAGCTCAGCAAGAGCATCCACGGCGAAATGAAGTGTGTCGAATGTCACCGTGACATTACCGACAACCAGGCCAAACACGTCAAAGCCAAGGATGTGGCGCCGGCCAATTGCATCCGCTGCCATGAGGATTTGTGGGCGAAGGTCCAGCAGGAGAAACTCACGCAGGAAAAGGAACGGCTAGGCGACGTCGTCAAGAACATTGAAGCATACAAGCTGTCTTTCCATGCCCGTCCGGACAAGGACGACCCCTCGCACGCCAAGGCAACCTGCGAAGACTGCCACAGCTCGCACGCCTTCAACGTGCCGCCGAAAGGCACCATCAAACGCACGGAATGGCACAAGGAAATCCCGAAAACTTGCGGCGAGAAATGCCACGAAGATCAACTTGAGGACTACACCTCATCCGTGCACGGCAAGGAAGTGCTGGAAAAAGGCAACATCAAGGCTGCCGTCTGCACCGACTGCCACACCACGCACAGCGTGTCGAACACTTCGTCCGACAAATTCAAGATTGCCAACGTCAACGCCTGCGGCAGCTGCCACAAGGAGGAACTGAAGGCCTATGCAGACACCTATCACGGCCAGGTCAACCGTCTCGGCTACACCTATACCGCGCGTTGCCCCGATTGCCACGGCAGCCACGAAATCAAGCGTGTTGACGATCCGAAATCGAAGGTGCATCCCGACAACCGCTTGAAGACCTGCTCAAAGTGCCACAGCGACGACAAGCCCGGCATGCACCAGGCCACCGCGGGCTTCCTGTCCTTCGCGCCGCACGCCAACGGCCACGATTTCGAAAAATTCCCGCAGATGTGGATCGCTTCGAAGTCGATGTATGGTCTGCTGATTTTCGTGTTCGCCTTTTTCTGGGCGCACAGCGGCCTCTGGTACTACCGCGAACTGAAGGATCGCAAAGCCGGCAAGACCGTCAAAATCATCAACACCAGCGGGCTCAAGCTCGACGAGAAGAAACACTTCAGGCGCTTTGCGCTCGGCTGGCGGATTGGCCACCTGCTGCTGCTGCTGTTCGTGATGACGCTGGTACTCACGGGCATGGCCGCGCTCTACTCGCAGAGCGTGTGGGCACCGACGGTTGCCGGCATTCTCGGCGGACCGAAGGTGGTCGGCCTCATCCACCGCATTGCTGCAGCCGGCTTTGTCATCGTGTTCGTGATCCACTTCGTCTATGTCATGCAGAAGCTGCTGCGCAGCAAGACCTTCCGCTGGTTCGGTCCGGATTCATTGATTCCGAACTGGAAGGACTTTGCCGACTGCTGGGGCATGTTCAAGTGGTTCGTCGATAAGGGTCCGCGTCCGAAATTCGACCGCTGGGCCTATTACGAGAAGTTCGACTACTGGGCGGTGTTCTGGGGGGTGAACATCATCGGCTGGAGCGGTTTGATGCTGGCCTTCCCGCACATCACTGCCCAGTATCTGCCGGGCTGGGTGTTCAACGTCGGCACGCTGGTGCATGGCGAAGAAGCTTTCCTCGCCGCAGTGTTCCTGTTCACCGTGCACTTCTTCAACAATCACTTCCGGCCGGACAAACTGCCGCCGCCGGATGTCGTGATGTTCACCGGCACGCAATCGCTGGAAGAGTTCCGCCACGACCACCCGGCGCAATACGAACGGCTGCTGGCCTCGGGCGAACTGGAGAAACTGCTGGTCGATGCGCCGTCGCGCGCGATGACGCTGGGCTCGAAGATCCTCGGCATCACCCTGCTGACGATAGGCCTGACCCTGCTGGTGCTGGTGGGCTACGGCTTCTTCGGTGGCGCCGGGTAATTGATTCTGCAGAAATAAAAACAGGCGCTGCTTTGGGGCAGTGCCTGTTTTTTTGTACTGCCGGGGGCGTTACCCCCCCCAAACAATCAAGCCAGCGAAGGATAATCCGTATAACCCTTTGCACCCGGCGTGTAGAAGGTTGCCGGATCCGGCGCATTCAGCGCGGCGCCCTTTTTCAGGCGCGCGACGAGGTCCGGATTGGCGAGAAACGGGCGCCCGAAGGCCACCAGATCGCATTTGCCTGCGGCAAGATCGCTCTCTGCGCGCGCAGCATCATAGCCGCCGGAGAGAATCAAGGCGCCCTTGAACAGCTTGCGAAACGTCGCCTTGATCGTATCGGGTACCGCCGGCGCGCCCATCGGCGAATGATCAACCAGATGCACATAGACGAGGCCGCGCGCACTGAGCTGCTGCGCCAGATACGCGTAATCGTCGGCCAGCTCGGGATAGACGGGCATGTCGTTGAATACGCCGAACGGTGACAGGCGGATGCCGACCTTGTCTTTGCCGATCGCCGCGATCACCGCGTCGGCGACTTCGAGCACGAAGCGCGCGCGGTTCTCGATCGAACCGCCGTAGCGGTCGTTGCGCTGGTTGGTGTTCGGGCGGATGAACTGTTCGAGCAAATAGCCGTTGGCGGCGTGCAGTTCGACGCCGTCGAAGCCGGCCGCCACCGCGTTCTTCGCGCCCTGCGCAAATTCGGCGATCGTCGCCTTGATGTCGGCTTCGCTCATCGCCTGCGGCACCGGATGCGGCTTCATGCCCTTGGCGTCGGTGTACATCTCGCCGGGCAAGGCCACCGCCGACGGCGCCAGCACGCGCGCACCTGCCGGCAGATTGAGCGGATGAGCAACGCGGCCGCAATGCATGATCTGCAGAAACATGCGCGCGCCGCCGGCATGCGCAGCGTCGGTGACGCGCTTCCAGCCGGCCACCTGTTCGGCCGAAAACACACCCGGAATACGTGCATAGCCGAGCCCGTTCGGCGACGGCGACGTGCCTTCGCTGATGATGAGGCCGGCACCGGCGCGCTGACCGTAATACTCGGCCATCAGTTCGTTGGGCACGTTGCCGATCGCGCGGCTGCGCGTCAGCGGCGACATGACGAGGTGGTTTTGCAGGCTCAACGAACCGAGTTGGGCTTTTTCGAATAGAAGCGACATGGAATGATTCCTGATATTGGGCTGGTTAAAAAACAGAGGGGACGGCAAGCGCCGCGCGCAGCAACGGGCATATGCGGACGCCGGAATGCAATTTCAAGTGCGCCGGAGAACCCTCACAACGCTAACGCCGACGCGTCGCCATGATGAAATCCGGAATAATGCCGAGGCGACGGTAGCGGCGGATGGTCGCCACTGGCAAATGGCCGATATTTCTCACCACGCGGCGGCAATCCGCTTCGCCGCAGTTGCAGCGCATTTTCCACACGTCGTCGGCGCCGAGCAAGGTCGAATAATCGTGGGTGATTTCGTCGCCGGCGGCGATCGGCGAGATTGCCTTCATCAACAGCCGGCGCCCGCGTCGCACCAGCCCCGCGTTCGGGTGGCAGGAATGGTTGGCGTACTGCCCGATGCGCCCGTCCGGATCGATGTAATGATCGTCATCGTAGCGAAAACAGTTTTCGCCGAGGCGCGGATCAGTCTCCCAATAGCGCCAAACCTGCTCACCGGTAACCAGCTTGCCGGCGACCTCGAAAATCAGCGCGCCGCGCCGGAAATTTGTCAGCGCGACGATACCCTTGCCGTTTCGAACCTGTGCGACCTCAAGCATGCTGTAATTTTCCATGGATCAATCCAAATTTTTTCCGGCCATTGCAAAACACTGCCCATGCCTACGATCCACAAACGGTTCCCGAACATCCAGCTATTCATAAATGATCCGGCCGGCTGAACAGCGCCATGATCTGCCTGTCAAATTCGCCGCCGGCCATCGCTCGCCACTGTTCAAAATACGGATTGCGCTCAGACATCTCCTCCAGAAGATCGTAACCGACGACGCCATCAGTGACCGCGCGCTCGATGAATCGCAAAGCGCGGCCTGACAAAAGGCGCGCCATCAACGCAGTATCGATGCCGGGAATTTCACCGGCCTGAATTGACGCGTGCGCCAGAGCACACACACCATCGCGCCAACGTTGCATGGTCGCAAACCAGCCCGACAGAGCGCCGACAAGCGCCGCGCGCTCGCCCGCTTCAAAAGATGGAAAATATGCGTTGGCGACACGTTCACGGACTTTCATTGCGCAGGCCAGCATTTCTGGCAGGCCGGTGCGCGTCATCGACGCGGCGTGACGACGGTAACGAGTAACCACCGTCGCAAGATTTTCCAGTCGAAGCCCGGACAACATCGCGTCCACCCATAACGCATAGTCAGCGGCGGGGCCCGCTTCAATCGAATAATTGATCGTTCCATTTTGCAATGGGGAAAGCTTCATGCAGGCAGCGGAGATAAGAATTGACGTATTGAAGAGCAGGGATGCACAGACCTCGGCGTGACTTGTGTAATATGCCTTCATGCCGTCCATATCGCCGAAATTTTCTATCGCGCCGCCGATGATATCCGGCCCGTCAGCCATTTCCAGACGCTGGACCTGGGCATCAAAACGCCCGCTGATGGCAATGTCATCCTGATCAAGCATGGCGACGTAACGCCCGCGCAATAACGGCACCGCGCGCCGGCGCGTCTCGACAACACCAAGATTGGCGGGATTGCGCAGCAGACGTACTGCGGGGTGGCGAATGGCCTCCACAATCCGCACGGTCTCATCGGTCGAGCCGTCATCCAGCACCACCAGCTCGAAATCGGGGAACCCGTTATGAATTACCGACTCGACCGCTTCCCGCACGTAAAGCGCCCCGTTATACGTCGGCATAAAAACGGAAAGCAGTGGTCCAGTCATTGCAATACGCCTTGCGTCAGGAAACGCGCGTCAACGAAAACCACATCGTGGATTGGCAATTCAGAGCGACCATGGTCATCTCAATACCGGCTGCGCCCGGGCGCACGCAAACCGCTTGAGTTCCTGCTTTCAATGCCTTGTCATGCACAGCCACTAGCTGCGTTTTTTCAACCGTTTTTTTGCCAAAGTTCTGAGAACCTGATGCACGACCGCCGTATCCTGCTTGGCAAAACCCGCCGCCATCGCCATGTCGTAATACATCTTGCTCAGCGTAAACAACGGCGTTGGCGTTTTGATCGCCTTGGCGAAGGCGCCGATGATGGCGATGTCCTTCTGGTAGACATCGACCTTCATGGTTGCCGGCAGGTAGTTGCGCTTGATCATCAGCGGGCCGCGCACTTCGAACATGCGCGAAGTGCCGGCGCCGTCCTTGATCACGTTGTACATCAGCGCGGCGTCGACACCCGCCTCTTCGGCCATGACAAAGGCTTCGGCCGCCGACAGGTTGTGGATGGTGACGAGGTGGTTGGCGATATATTTCAATTTGGAACCGACGCCGAATTTGCCGCAGTAGTAGGTATTGCGCGCCATGCCGGCGAACACCGCCTTGCATCTTTTGTAGGCGGCTTCATCGCCGCTGGCGTATACCACCGCGTCCTTGGCTGCGGCCTGCGCGCCAGTGCCGCTGATCGGGCAGTCGAGCATGATGACACCGGTTTTGGCGAAGCGCTTGCGCGCGTCTTCCTTGAGTTTCAACGGCAGCGTGCTGAGCTCGAGCACGATAGTACCCGGCTTTGCGCCGGCCGCGATGCCGTCCTTGCCGAACAGCGCCGCCTCGAAGGCCGCATACGACGGCAGCGAGGTCAGAATGATTTTCTGGCCGGCGGCGAGGTCGGCAGCGGTAGCGGCGGCAATGCCGCCCATTTTTTTCAGCGCCTTGATTGCCGCCGGCGCGACATCAAAGCCGCTGACGCTGAAACCCGCTGCCGTCAAATGTTTGGCAAATGCGCCGCCCATGATGCCGAGACCGACGACGCCGACGCTGCCTTTGCTGCGCTTTGCTGATTTTGCTTTCATGCTGTCTCTCGTATTGAAAAAATGTTTCCGCCGGAGGCTGTTCACGACGAAGCCTCGCATGATTGCAGCACTCGGGCGGCCGCGCAAGTGCGCGGGCGCAGGGGGAGCCGTTAGGCTAAAATGTGCCCCGCACGCCGCACGCCTTGTGAGCGGCGATTTGACGCACCAACGAACACACAAACGCAAACACCGAAAGGACACTCGTGAAGCAACTCAACATGGGAATCATCGGCACCGGCTGGTGCGGCGGCATACGCGCTGAAACGTCTGCGCGAAACCCGCTGATCAAGAGCCTGCATATTGCCGAAACGCGTCCGGAACGCCTTGCCGAAATGACCAAACTGGTCAATCCGGCGACCGCAACCGCCGACTACCGCCAGATCATCGACAATAAAGACATCGACGCCGTGATGATTTCGGCCACTCCCGAAGTCCTGCATTATCCGATGGCGCGTGAAGCGCTCAATTCCGGCAAGCATGTGTTCCTCGAAAAGCCGATTGCCATCGAACTGCACGAAGCCGACGACCTGATCCACATCGCGAAAAAGAACAACCTCAAGTTCACCATCGGCTATTCGCAGCGCTTCAATCCGAAATTCGCCTACGTGCACAAATGCGCCACCGACGGCACGCTCGGCAAGCCGGTCAGCGCGCTGGTCAGCCGCCACATCGGCCGCGGTCTCGGCAAAAAAATCACCGGCCGCACCAAACTGTCGCCGGCGGCGATGGAAGCCACCCACGATCTCGACTTCATTTTGTGGTGCCTGCTGCCGGCCAAACCGGTGCGCGTCTACTCGCAAGTGAATTACGGCGCGATGCGCGAGGCCACCGGGGCCGACTTCCCGGACACGCAGTACATCACCGTGACCATGGACAGCGGCATGTCCTTCGTCATTGGTGCCGGCTGGAGCCTGCCGCCGGCCTACCCGAACTTCTCGATGACCTGGATCGAGTTCATCGGCACCGAAGGCGCGCTGATCATCGACAACACCCATCGCGACAATCATCTGACGACCATGAAGACCGGCATCGTGCATCCGATGTCAACCATGCCGGGCGAGTTTGTCGAACATACCTATGCCGGCCCGATGCGGGAGGAAACCATCCACTTCATCGAGGCCTGCGCCTGTGACCGTCCAGTGCTGGTAAAGCCCGAAGAAGCGCGTCAAGTGATGGAGGTCTATCTCGCTGCCGACATTTCCGCCGAGCGCAACGAACCCGTGTCGCTGCCGCTACCGGAGTCGCGTCCAAGCATGCTGGCGGCGGGAGGCGCGCGTTGAGAAAGCAGGCCAAAAAAATCGGCCTCGCCATTGTCGGCGCCGGCCGTGTCGGCCTGATTCGCGGCGAGCTTGCCGCGCGTCACCCGGCAGTCGAATGGATCGGCATCGCGGAAAAAAATCCGGAACGCGCAAAACTGGTCGCCGACAAGGTTGGCGCCGATTTCGTCACCGCCGACTATCGCGAACTGGTCTCGCGCCCGGAGGTCAATGCCCTGATCGTTTCGACCGACGAGCACCTGCATGTCGATCCGATCCTCGCCGCCTGCGAACGCGGGCTGCCGATGCTGATCGAAAAGCCGCTCGCCACGGATCTCACCGAATCGCAGATGGTGATGGACGCGCTCGAACACGCCGGCATCGACGCGGTGATCGGCTACACCCAGCGCTTCCGCCGCCGCTGGCTGGTGGCCAAGGAAAAGGTGCGCAGCGGTTCGCTCGGCGAGGTGACGATGGTCACTTCGCGCGCCTTCATGAATCGGCTGGTCGCCATCGACAATTACAAGCGTTCCGACAATCCGGCGGAAATTTCGCCGATGGTGATTTCCGGCACGCATGCGCTCGACATCGTGATGTGGCTGATGGAAGCCAAGACGCCGGTCGAGGTCTACGCGCGTTCGGTCAACAAGGCGCTCGGCCCGACCTGGCAGGGCATCGACGGCACCGGTTACACCATTACGTTTGACGACGGCGCGATCTATCACGGCGTCATTTCATGGGCGCTGCCCGAAGTCTGGCCGGGCGCGGTCTACAGCCTCGAGGTCGGCGCGGTCGGCACCGAAGGCGTGCTGACCATCGATGACACCCACCGCGACATCGTGCTGGCCACGAACCTCGTGCAGGGCGAAGGCTATGCGCCGGACAAACGCCGTCACGTCGATTTTCTGACCAGCTATCCGGTCGGCGATATGGCGCTGGGCGAACTGCGCGGGCCGATGCGCGAGGAAACCAATTCCTGGCTCAACCGCGTGGCGCTCGGCTCGACCACCCAGCACGCGACCGCGCGCGAAGGCCATAACCGGCTGATGCTGACCAAGGCAATCGATTTGTCGGCGCGGTTGAAAAAACCGGTCGCCCTGCCGATCACGCCGGAGGATGAAAAGCGCGGCCGCTGATGCGACCCGTTCGGCTACAGGCGGACACATTTGATTTGATCTGGAGAAAACCATGCGGCAATCCGGCTTGAAACATGGTTTGCGTGTCATTGCGGCGGTCATCGCCTGCAATTTCTTGAGCGTTTTCGCGCAAGCCGCGGAAAAGTTTCCGAACCGGCCGGTGCGCATGATCGTGCCTTATGCGCCCGGCGGCGCCACCGACATCGTTGCCCGTCAGGTCGCGCAGCGGCTTGCCGAATACTGGGGCTATCAGGTGGTGGTCGACAACCGCGCCGGCGGTTCCGGCGCGATCGCGCTCGAAACAGTGGCGCGCGCCACGCCGGACGGCTACACGCTGATGGTCGGCAACGTGTCCACCAACGCGATTGCGGAATCGGCATTCGCGAAAACCCTCTCGATCAAACCTTCGCGCGATCTCGCGCCGGTAACCAATCTGATCGAAATTCCGCATATGTTTCTCAGCAATGCGACCCTGCCCGTCGCCAGCCTGAAGCAGCTGGCGGAATACGCAAAGACCGCGCCGCGCATGGCCTATGGCTCGGCCGGCATTGCCTCCTACCCCCACCTAGACGTCGCGCGACTGCTCAAGGCGATGGGTATTGAGATGACGCACATCCCCTACAAGGGCGGCGCCGGACAGATTATTCCCGCCATTATCAGCAACGAAGTGCAGCTGACCATGCTCAATCTCGCCTCGACGCTGCCGCACATCCGTGCCGGTCGCATGAAGCCGCTGGCGACGACATGGCCGACGCGGCGCGTGGAATTTCCGGATGTTCCGACCATGGCCGAGTCCGGCTATCCGGGCATCGGCACCAACGCGTGGAACGGCTTGTTCGCGCCCGCCAGACTGCCGCCTGCGCTGCTTGCGCAAATCCATGCGGCGACGCTCAAGGTCATGGATTCGCCGGAGATGAAAGAAGCGCTCGGCAAGCAGCTGATCTCGGTGGTGACCAGCCGGTCGCCGGCGGAATACGCGAAATTCGTCAATGAAGACGTCGCGAAATGGGCTGCGGTGATTCGCGAAAACAATATCAGCCTCGACTGACCGCCGCCCCCGCCGCGACACGCAGACGACGGGCGCGGGATACGCCTGTTTGCGTTTGATACGGATCAAGCACCGGCGCTAGAAATGGCGCGCCAACCCGTGCTAAAATTCGGCCTGTTTCAATACCCGTGAACGCGGCGCTTTTTACAGCCGTCCCGGGTAACACGGATGGTCGAGGAATTCTGCGCTGATACCCAGAGCCTGAATTGCCGGCGCGGCGGTTACGATTGCCGTCGCGACGCACTCTTGGCCGTCTTTTGCTTTCAAGTCTTGCAACACTAGTGCAGTTTATCGATTAACGCGATTTTTCGTATACACCGGAGGAAAAGATGGCCAATGTAGGCATGGTAGGGTTGGACTGGCAAGAGCGCATCAATTGGGGTCGGATGCGCACATACCGGCTCGAGCGTGCCCGCGAGCGCATGAAGGCGCACGGCCTGGGCGCCATGCTCCTGATGTACGACGAAAACGTCCGTTACGTCACCAGTACCCTGACTCCGGGCTGGAACAAGCTGAAGCCGGGCCTGCGCTATTGCCTGCTGTGCGGCGATGACGCGCCGGTTCTGTTCGAGCAGGGCGACATCGGCCTGCATATCGAAAAACATTCGCCGTGGATTCCGAAGGAAAACATCCGTTATTCCTACGCGTGGATCAAGGGCGCGGCCGGCCCCGCCTCGACCCAGCAGGTCACGAAGTTCACCAAGGCGATCAAGCAGGAAATGAAAAAACGCGGTGTCGAGGGCATGAAACTCGGCGTCGACTTCGTCGATATCAACATGATCCAGATCTTCAAGGAAGCGAAGATCGACTGGGCCGACGGCATGACGCCGATGATGGAAGCGCGTGCGGTCAAGAACCAGGACGAGCAGGAATGCTTCCGGCAGGTCGGCGCAATCGGCGACGCCGCGCACTGGGAATTCATGAAGTTCCTGAAGCCGGGCCTCACCGAGAACCAGCTGACCGCGCACATCATGGAGTTTCTCTACAACGTGCCGGGCATGGAAGACGTCGAGGACGTCATCGTCTCGTCGGGTCTCAACACCTGGCCGAACTGGCGCAATTTCTCGGATCGCATCATCAAGCCGGGCGACATGGTGTTCATGGATCTGGCCGCCCTGACCTGGAACGGCTACAAGTCCTGCTACTACCGCACCTATATGGTCGGCCGCGAGCCGAACCAGGAGCAAAAGGATTACTACGCAACCGCCCTCAAGTGGCTCTATGACTCGATCAAGGTGGTCAAGCCCGGCGTCACCACCCGCGACATCGCCTTGAAGTGGCCGTCGGCGAAAGAAGCCTGGGGTTACGAAGAGGAAGATCAGGCTGCCGCCAACCTATGGGGCCACGGCCTCGGTCTTGCGCAATATGACCAGCCGGTTATTTCGCGCATCTGGTCGCTCGATCACCCGATCGAAATCAAGGAAGGCATGACGTTCGCGCTGGAAACCCAGCACGGCAAGAACCACCAGTGGGGCGTGCGCATCGAAGAGATGCTGATCGTCACCAAAGACGGTTGCGAAATCGTGTCGAACTTCCCGGTCGAGCAGATTACCGTTGTCGACCCGATGCCCGGGTATTCGAACTACGGCAAGCTGGCAGGTCACTAAGCTGTAAAGCAATACGGAAACAAGGGGGCGATGCCCCCTTGTTTTTTTCACAACTCATCGGAATCTCCGGCACATCAACACGCGCCGCGGGTTTCCAAAGGCAGAGCATGAAGCAGTCCACACGCGCCGCGGTGCTTGCAGCCCCCCGGCGTTTTAATCTGGTTGACCGCCCCGCCCCGGTCGCCGCTGCCGGCGAAGCGGTTGTGCGCATCTCGTCGACGGCCGTCTGTCACACCGATCTGTCGATCTTCACAGGCGACCATCCGGGCGTGAAGTATCCGGTCGTGCTCGGTCACGAATCGACCGGCATTGTTGAAAGCATCGGCGACGGCGCTACGGGCGGCGGCAACCTCAAGGCCGGCCAGCACGTCATCATCAATCCGATCATTTCCTGCGGCCATTGCGATTCATGCAAACGCGGCGAACAGCAGCTGTGCCGCAACGCCGGCCTGTTCGGTCGCGAGGTCGAAGGCTCGATGTGCGAATACGTGCATCTGCCGACCCGTTATCTGCATGCGCTGCCGGACAGCGTGTCGCTCGCCGATGCAACCATCATCGAAACCCTGGCTACCGTGCGCCACGCGCAGATCCGGCTTGGCATCAAAGCCGGCGAATCAGTTGTGGTGCTGGGACAAGGCACCACCGGCCTCTTGCATACACGCCTTGCCGTGCTTGCCGGCGCCAATGTGATTGCGATTTCCCGTACCAAGTGGAAACTCGATATGGCCGCTCGCATGGGCGCGCAACACGTGCTCGACATCAGCGCCGAAAAGGCCGTCGATGAAGTGTTGCGCCTGACCGATGGTTGCGGCGCCGATGTCGTGATCGATACGGCAGGCGGTGCGGCAACCCTGATGGCCTCGATTGAAATGCTGTGCCCCGGGGGCCGCCTTTCGCCCTATGCAGTCAGCCACGAATGCTGCACACAATTCACGACCTTTCCGCTGTACTACAAGGAAATCAGTATTATCGGATCGCGGGCACTGAACCCGACCGATATGGCACCGTCCATCGACCTCGTTGCCGCCGGCAAGATCGATGTCGCCGGCTTTGTTTCCGCGACCTACCCGCTGACGCGCGCTGCCGAGGCCTTCGACGAATACGAACGCAATCCCGGCAAGGTGCTGCGCATCGTCATTGACTCCACCGCCAATTAGACTGCCATGACGCAATATATTTTCCCGCTTACCGATCCCGCCGCTACCGATGCCAATCGTTTCGGCCCCAAGGCGGCCAATCTCGCGCGCATGGCCAATGCCAGCCTGCCGACCCCGCCGGGATTCTGCATTGATGCCGCAGGCTATCGCGAACAAATCCGCGCGCTCGGCCTTGAAGCCGACGCACGCGGCGTGATGAGCGCCACCGAAAGCCCGCAGGCGCGCAAACATGCACTCAATATGAAGCTCGGCCTTCTCGACAAGGCGATCACACCTGAAATCCTCGAGCCGCTGCTGGCTGCGCGCGAAAAACTGATCGCCGAAACCGGCGCCCTGCTCTGCGTGCGCTCGTCGGCACTGGTCGAAGACCGTTTCGGATCGAGCTTCGCCGGGCAGTTCGAAAGCTTTATCGGCATCGAGAGCGAAAGCGATTTCATCACCGCGGTCCGCTCCTGCTGGGGCGCGCTGTGGATGACACGCGCCTTGCGCTATATGGCCACGCACGACATCGACCCGGCCGACACCGCCATGGGCGTGCTGGTGCAACCGCTGGTGTCGGCACGCGCTTCCGGCGGGGGGTTGAGCGAGTCGGCAGAAGGCAACATGATTCTCAGTGCGACTTGGGGCCTGGGTTCCGCCATCGCGCAGGGCGAAGTCACGCCGGACCGCTACGAATTGCGCCGCGATGCAACGCTCATTAGCATCACGCCCGGCCTAAAGGACCACCAGGTCGGTTGCGTGCACAAGGCTGAGCCGACCACTCAGATCGTTTCAAAGGCCATGGCCGAAACTCCCTGCCTGAGCGAAGCCGAAGCCGTAGAACTCGGCAAGCTGCTGCTGCGCGTCGAAAAATTCATGGGCATGCCGGTTGAAATCGAATGGGCCATTGATGAGCAAGGGTTCAAGCTGCTGCAAGCGCGCCCGCTGCACGTTCAGGAGTCCGTCGTGCCTGACGCAGTGTGGGAAAACCGGCCGCGCCTGAACGGCCACGCCGCCGGTATCGGCTGGGGAACAGGCCGCGCCTGCGTCATCAACTGCGAATGCGAAATGTCGCGTGTCGGTCCCGGAGACATTCTGATCACCAAAGTGGCCGGCCCGGCGTTGAGCCATATCCTGTCCAAGGTCGCCGGCGTAGTCGCTGAACGCGGCGGCAGCACCTCCCACATGGCTTCGCTGGCGCGTGAGCGCGGCATTCCGATGGTGTTGGGGGTGCTGGGCGCGACACAACGGATCCCCGACGGCTCAACCGTTGCAGTCGATGGCGTCGCCGGCGTCGTCCGCTGGATGAATTGATGCGCCTGCCGGTGTTCTGATGCGCCCGCGGGTCTACATCACGCAACCGGTTTCAGCGGCTGCAGTCGAACGCCTGCGCGCAGTCGCCGATGTCACGATGAATCCGGACATGCTGCATATCGCGCGCAAGGATGAACTGATCGCCGCCGCACGCAGCCACGATATCCTGTTCTGCCTGCTGCACGACCGCATCGACGCCGACGTCATCGCCGCCAATCCTGCGCTGAAGGCAATTGCCTCCACCACCATCACGCCCGCCGATATCGATATCGCCGCCGCCACCCGCCAGCGCGTTCCGGTCACGGTTATTCCATCCTCGCTGCTCGATGACGCCACCGCCGATCTGGCGTGGGCGTTGCTGTTTGGGGTTGGCCGCCGCGTGGTCGAGGCCGACCGCCTGGCGCGCGCCGGCGTGATTCCGGGTTCGCAATCGAATTATCTGTGCGCGACCGGCATCAGCGGCAAAACGCTGGGTATCCTCGGCGCCGGCGGTGTCGGTCGTGCCATGGCGCGGCGCGCCACTGGTTTCCCGATGAAACGCTGCTACCATGATCCGCGGCGTCTTGATCCCGCCGAGGAAGCGTCGCTCGGTCTGACCTGGCTGCCTTTCGATGAACTGCTGGCGACGGCCGATTACCTGTCGATCCATGTCAAATTGAGTGCTAAAACACGCCACCTGATCGGCACCCGCGAACTGTCGCTGATGAAACCCGCTGCCTTCCTGATCAACACTGCGCGCGGGCCGCTGATCGACGAAACCGCACTGATCACCGCTCTGCGCGAGGGTCGCATCGCCGGCGCCGGACTGGATGTCTTCGAGCACGAACCCGGCATTAATCCGCAACTGCTGGGCCTGCCCAACGTAGTGGTCACGGCGCATATGGGCAGTGCAGTGGCAAGCCTGCGCGAAGCGATGGCGATGGTGGCGGTCGATAATATCGTTGCAGTCATCGAGGGCCGCCCGGCGCCCAACTGCTGGAATCCCGAGGTCTATACGCAACTCGCCTGATAAAACAAAGCCTGCGCGCCCCGTATCGCGCGCAGGTCGAAAAGCCTTAAACTGTGTTTGATTTGGATGTTCTGGCAGCCAATTTTTAAAAAGCGTGCGCCGGCGCAACCGGCCGCAACGCAGATCGTTTCGATCCACAAAGGAGCTTGAGAAAATGGCAGGTAAAGCAAAGGTCGTTTTGACCGATTACGTCTGGGAGTCGCTCGACGTCGAGAAAAAAACCCTCGGCTCGCTCGCCGACCTCGTCGCATTGCAAACAAAAAAACCCGAAGAATTCATCGCCGAAGCCGCGGACTGCGACGCGCTGCTCAACACCTACGCCGGCCCGATCACCGCCGACGTGATGGCGAAAATGCCCAAGTGCAAGATCATCGCCCGCTACGGCATCGGCGTCGACACCATCGATCTCGAAGCAGCCACCGCTGCGGGTATTATCGTCACCAACAACCCGACCTACTGCGTTGAAGAAGTCGCCGACCACAGCATGGCCATGGTACTCGCCTGCGCGCGCAAAATCGCCTTTTATGACCGGCAGGTTCGCGCAGGCCACTGGACGGTGCCGCCGGGCAAACCGATGTTCCGCCTGGGCGCCTGCACAATGGGTCTGGTCGGCTACGGCAATATCGCGCGTCAGGTTGCCGTGCGCGCAGCTGCCTTCGGCATGCGCGTGATCTACTCCGACCCCTTCGTCAAGGACGGCCAGTTCGACACGCCCGGCAAGAAAGTCGAATTGAACGATCTGCTGAAGGAATCGGATTTCATCTCGGTGCACGCACCACTGATGCCGCAGACGCGCAAGATGTTCAACGACCAGATGTTCGGCCTGATGAAACCGACGTCCTTCATCATCAACTGCTCGCGCGGCCCGCTGATCGACACCGACGCGCTGGTGCGCGCGCTCGATGCCAAGAAGATCGCCGGCTGCGCGCTCGACACCACGGATCCCGAACCGCTGCCGAACCCGCATCCGCTGCGCGACCGCGAAAACGTCATTATCAATCCGCATGCCGCCTGGTACAGCGAACAGGCGATGGTCGGACTGCAGGCCGGCGCACCCAACGAAGTCCGTCGTGCCCTGTCCGGTGAATGGCCGATCAACGTCGTCAACAAGGCGGTCAAGGGCAAGAGCCGGGCCGGGCTCTAGGTCTCAGCTCCTGCGGGGAAAAGCCAAAAAAAAGCCCGCCGGTTTGCGCCGGCGGGCGTTGGTAACCACCCGTAAGGAGATTTAGTTTGGGTTACCGAAAGTAATTCAGCCAACAATTTCAGCCAACTTAGGCGAAGCTCGCTCCCCGGCGCTTGCGCTCATCGCGCAAGGCCTCCGGCAAGCGGGTACCGAGACTCTGAAACAGTGTGTCGTGATCCTGCAGTTCCTTCTTCCATAGACCTTCATCGAGCGACATCAGTTCATTGAACTGTTCGCGCGAAATATCCATGCCGGTGAAGTCGATATCTTCGAAGCGCGGCGCATGGCCCACGGGCGTTTCTTCAGCACCCGCCTTGCCTTCACAACGCTCGACGATCCACTTGAGCACGCGCATGTTTTCGCCGTAACCGGGCCACAGAAATTCGCCCTTCTGATTGAGCCGGAACCAGTTGACGCCGAACACGCGCGGCGGGTTCTTCAGCTTCGCGCCGACTTCGAGCCAGTGCTTGAAGTAATCGCCGAAGTGGTAGCCGCAGAACGGCAGCATCGCAAACGGATCGCGGCGGACAACGCCCTGCGCGCCGGTTGACGCGGCAGTCGTTTCCGACGCCATGGTGGCCGCCTGATACACGCCGCTGACCCAGTCTTTGGCCTCGGTCACCAGCGGCACCGTGGTGCTGCGACGGCCGCCGAACAGGAAGGCCGAAATCGGCACGCCGGCGGGATTTTCCCAATCATTGTCGATGCACGGGATTTGTTCAGCCGGCACGGTAAAGCGCGCATTCGGATGTGCCGCCTTGCGGCCGCAATCCGGCGTCCATTCCTTGCCCTGCCAGTCGATCAGTTTGGCCGGCGGGGTTTTGGTCAGCCCTTCCCACCAGACATCGCCATCCGGGGTCATCGCCACGTTGGTGTAGATCACATTGCGGTTAAGCGCTTCGAGACAGTTCGGATTGGTCTTGGCCGAAGTGCCCGGCTCCACGCCGAAGGCGCCGGCTTCCGGATTTATCGCATAGAGGCGACCGTCCTTGCCCGGCTTGATCCAGGCAATATCTTCGCCGATGGTCGTGACTTTCCAGCCCGGCAGCGCGTTGGGCGGGATCAGCATGGCCAGATTGGTCTTGCCGCAGGCGCTCGGGAAGGCCGCCGCGATATAACGCTTTTCGCCGTTGGGCGGCTGAATGCCGAGAATCAGCATGTGTTCGGCGAGCCAGCCCTGTTCGCGCGCCATGATCGATGCGATGCGCAGCGCGAAGCATTTTTTGCCCAGCAGCGCGTTGCCGCCATAGCCGCTGCCGAATGACCAGATCGATTTGTCCTCGGGGAAATGCACAATCCATTTCTCGGCCTTGTTGCTCGGCCAGACGACATCCTTCTGGCCCGGCGACAACGGCATGCCGACCGAGTGCACGCAGGGCACGAAGAAACCGTCGTTACCGAGCACATCGAGCACCGGCGTGCCAATGCGCGTCATCACGCGCATGCTTACCGCCACATAAGGCGAATCAGTGAGTTCGACACCGATATGAGAAATATGCGAACCCAGCGGGCCCATGCTGAACGGGATCACGTACATCGTGCGACCGCGCATGCAACCGTCGAACAGGCGATTCATCGTCGCCTTCATTTCGACCGGATCGATCCAGTTGTTGTTGGGGCCCGCATCGTCCTTGTTCTTGCTGCACACGAACGTGCGGTCTTCCATCCGCGCGACGTCGTCGGGATCGGAACGCGCGAGGAAACTCTCCGGGCGCTTCTCCGCATTCAGCCGGATCAGCGTACCGGTTTTCAACATCTCGTTGCAAAGCCGGTCGTATTCCTGCTGCGATCCATCACACCAGTAGATGTTGTCCGGCTTGGTCAGCGCTGCGATCTCGTTGACCCAGGCCTTCAGTTTTTCATGGCGCACGTAACCCGGTGCCTGCTGCACATCCGGGAGTCGTACCGCGGTCGACGCTTGTTTCATTGATGCCCTTCTCCTAATCGCACGCTGATTCTTATTGAAGATCAGACGTTTAAGCTGTGCGCCGGGATTCCACCGGCAGAAAGGACCGAAATTTTACCCCTTTTCGGCGACCGGTTACAGGTTGCCGATGCCCCCAAACGCTCTGGAAGCTGTATTTCCCTTCCAATTCAGACATTTAATTTTTTATCGGGCATGCCGGCGGCGGTAGCCGAGCCAGGCAATGGCCGCGCCAGTCAAGACCAAAAACGGCACGGCCATCTGGTTCATCAACACCCAGCCCTTGAGCGTAAACAGCAAACCTGACGACAACGAACTCGCCGCCATCGTGAGGAAAATCAAGGTGTCGTTGATGCCCTGTGCCTTGGCCCGCTCCGACGGCGTATGGCATTCAGTCAGCAGCGTGGTGCCGCCGACGAACATGAAATTCCAGCCAACACCGAGCATGACCAGCGCAATCCAGAAATTGATTACCGCGTTACCGCTCAGCGCCACCGCCACGCAACACAAACTGGTGCAAACACCGGCCAGCATCATGTTGATGACACCGAAACGCTTGATCAGCGCGCCGGTAAAAAACGAAGGCGCGTACATACCGATGACGTGCCACTGGATCACCAAAGCCGCCGCACTGAACGGATGCTGGCAGGCGCTCATCGCCAGCGGCGTGGCCGTCATCAGCAGGTTCATCGAACCGTAGCCGATGACGGAACTCAGCACCGCAACGATAAATGCCGGCTGGCGCGCCATTTCGATCAGCGGACGGCCCTTGTCGCGCTGCTCCGCCGCCGTCAGCGGCGGGATTTGGATGCGCGACAGCACCACGAGACTGACGAGGCAGAACAGACTGAGCGAAAAATACGAGCCAGCGAATACCGCATCGACGATCCAGTCCTTCGTATGTTTGCTGCTTTCCGGACCGAGCAGACCGCCCAGAATGCCGCCGGCGAGCACCAGCGAAATCGCCTTGCTCTTGAATGACGCGGTGGCACTGTCGGCAGCGGCGAAGCGGTAATACTGTCCATTGGCGTTGTACACGCCGATCAAAAACGCGCCGCCGCACAGCAGCCAGAAATTGTGCGTCACCATCGCTGCGGTGCAGACCAGCGAACCCAGAATGCCGAACACGGCGCCCAGCATGAAGCCCGTGCGGCGGCCGAAACGCCGCATCAGCAACGACGCCGGCATGGTGGTCAGCGCCGCGCCCAGAATGAAGGCGGTAAATGGCAGCGTCGCCAGCGATTTGTCGGCGGCGAGCGCGAATCCGGCCAGGCCGTTGGTCGTCAGCAGGATGGAATTGTTGGTGATCAACAAGCCCTGACAGACCGACAACAGGGCGACGTTTTTCTTTTCCGGCGTCACGATAATAACCTCGCGGGCCGCCGGATTAGTCCGGTCGCCCGCGATGTTTGAAATGAAATACCGGAATCAGCGGCGCTGGAACTGGGTTTTGCCGAACAGGATGTCGCGCGATTTTTCGTCGTGCGGCGCCGAGTTGTTGGTGTCGGACAACACCTGCAGCGCGCGTTGCACCGCCGGGCGCGCATTGATCGTATCGAACCAGCGCTGCGCATGCGGATAATCCGCCAGATTGATGCCGCGCTTGTCGGCGTTGCGCAGCCACGGGAAGACCGCAATATCGGCAACCGAATAATGATCGCCGGCAAGAAATTTGGCTTCGCGCAATCGGCGGTCGAGTACACCCGTCAAACGGTTTGCCTCGTTGGTATAACGGTCAATCGCATAGTGAATTTTCTCCACCGAATAGGCGCGGAAATGATTGGCCTGACCGAACATCGGACCGACGCCGCCCATCTGCCACATCAGCCAGCACAGCGCCGAATAACGTTCATGCAGATCCTTCGGCAGGAATTTGCCGGTCTTGCCGGCCAGATAGAGCAGAATCGCCCCCGACTCGAACAACGAAATCGGTTTGCCGTTCGGGCCATCGGAGTCGACGATCGCGGGGATGCGATTGTTCGGAGAAATCTTCAGGAAGTCGGGCTTGAACTGGTCGCCGACGCGGATATTGATCGGATGCACGCGGTATTGCAGTCCGCATTCCACCAGCATGATATGAACCTTGTGCCCGTTCGGGGTCGGCCAGCTGTAGATATCGATCATCGCTTTCCTCCTGAGAAATGAGGCGTCGATACTACCAACAAGCCTCCGCAGCGGCAAACCGCGGCAATGCTCGCGTGCATCGCGGGTTCTTGCTAGCCTTGCCGACCGATGACTCAAGCCAGCCGACGCGTTACCTTCCTACCGCCGAACACGCGCACCGACGCGCGTCGATTGCTGCTGGCACGCGGCCTGCGCGCGTTTGGTGACGGCTTTGTCAGCCTGCTGTTGCCCTACTACCTTACGTTGCTCGGCTATGGCACGGTTGAGATCGGCCTGCTGGTCACGGCCACGCTGCTGGGCTCGGGCGCACTGACATTGTGGGTCGGTTTCATCGCGCACCGCATACGCCAGCGCGCCCTGCTCATCGCCGCGGCATTGCTGATGGCATTGACCGGCGTTGCCTTCGCATTATCTACCGGCTTCTGGCCGCTGTTGATTGTCGCCACGGTCGGCACGATCAATCCATCGAACGGCGACGCCAGCGTATTTGGCCCGCTCGAACAATCGCTGCTCACACGCACGGTCGATGCCGTCCACCGCACGGCATTGTTCGCGCGCTACAGCCTGGTCGGCGCGTTCGTCGGTGCCGTCGGCGCGCAGTCTGCGGCGGCGCCCGCGCTGCTTGAAACAGACTTCGCGATCAATCCCGTGGTCGCCGTGCAATGCATGTTCGCCTTGTACGGCGCCCTCGGCGTCGCCTGCTTTTTTCTTTATCGCGGTCTGCAACCGGCCACCGATGCATCCGGTGAAATAGCCGCCGCGCCGCTCGGGCAATCGCGCAAAACGGTCTATACGCTGGCCGCCCTGTTCAGCCTCGATTCATTTGCCGGCGGCCTCGCGGTGCAATCGCTGCTGGCGTTATGGCTGTTCGAGCGCTTTGAACTCTCGATTGTCGTCGCCAGCACAATCTTTTTCTGGACCGGCGTGCTCAGCGCCCTTTCGCAACTGGCCGCAGCGCCGCTCGCGCGCCGCATCGGCCTGATCAGAACGATGGTCTTTACGCATTTGCCAGCCAATGTATTTTTGATACTGGTGCCGCTGATGCCGAATCTGACGCTCGCCCTGATCTTCCTGATGCTGCGTTCGGCACTGTCGCAAATGGATGTTCCTGCGCGCAGTTCCTATGTCATGGCGGTAGTGACGCCGTCCGAGCGCGCCGCCGCCGCCAGTTTGACCGCCGTGCCGCGCAGCGTGGCATCCGCTGCAAGCCCGGCGATCGCCGGCTGGCTGCTTTCGCTGTCCACCTTTGGCTGGCCGCTGGTGATATGCGGCGGACTTAAAATTTTTTACGATCTATTGCTGCTGAACAGGTTCAGACATGTGCGTCCGCCGGAGGAAAAACCGCCGTCGCCCTGAACAATGTCATAGGAGTTTACCGCGCTGTAGCACCCAGCAGCCGCGAAGCGCGCAGCGTATCGCGTTCGACCAGGGCCGTGAAATCGTCCACCGTGCCGGCGGCCGCGAACAGTCCGCGTGCAAGCAATAGATGTTGCCAACCCGCCTCCGCCATCGCGCGGTTAATGCCTTGATTCAACAAAGTCAGGGCCGCGAGGGAAGTCGGCGCCGGTGCAAATACGCCGAACCATCCGTCCAGTTCAAACCCGCTTACGCCCGACTCGGCGATCGTCGGCGTATTGGCGAGTGCAGGATGCCGCCGCGCCGAGCCGATGGCGATAACAGCGATCCTGCCGCCGCCGATAAAGGGCAACACCGCCGTCAGCGGCACTATACCGAATTCGACATTGCGCGTCGTCAGCGCGTTCAGTGCCGCGTCGCTGCCGTTGTAGTTAACGGGAACCATGTTCACGCCGGTTTGCCGGCGGAACAATTCGCCTGCCAACGCCGATGTCGTTCCTTCACCCAGCACGGCCAGGTTCAATAGCCCGGGCCGCGCCCGCGCACGCGCGATCAATTCTCTGATTGAAAGTGACGCATTGCCGGGAGCGCCGACCAGCGCCATGGGCATTGCCGCGATCTGCGCGACTGCCGCGAGGTCACGTTGCGGGTCCACGCCGGCCCGCTGCGACCGCGATGGGTAAATCGTGATGGTCGGATTGCCAGCAAACAAAAGCGTGTAGCCATCGGCGGCAGCACGCGCAACCTGTCGTGTGGCCATGCCGGTCATGCCCGCCGGGATACGTTCGAAGGCGACGGATTGCCCCAGGGCCGCACCGAGTCCGTAAGTCAGTTCCAGTGCGAGTGTATCGGGCAAAGATGGCACCGCCATTGTCTGCACCAGTTTCAGCAGTTTGCTGATGCGCGGGCTGCCCTCGATATCGGCACTGCCGCTGGGCGGATAAGGCACGACCAGTTTCAGCGGTCGATCCGGAAACGCCTGCGCAGAAATGCAATGAAGCAGGCTGCTGGCGATGGCAAGAACGGTTAGAAGATATTGCTTCACGGCAGTAAACCCGATCATGATATTCGGCAAATTTGCGGCACTCGCCGCCGGTCGCGCCCTCAATGACGTTTGTCAGCGCCCAGACGGCTCGCGCGTTATTGACGGTATAGTCGGCGCAGGGGCCGGTTCCTTGCACGGAATCGTGTGCACCCAGCGTCATCTGTTTGAGGAGACCGCCATGGAATATCGGTTTATCGCCCTGCTTGGCGCGCTTGCCATGAATCAGTCCGTGCTGGCGGCGGACGCAACGCAATCGCCTTACGACACCAATCCGGCCTGTCTCGACCGCAATATCGATTCCTCAAAAGGCGACTGCGTGATCACCTACGACGGCACGCCACGCCACAAATACCCGCCCAAGCGCACCACGACCACACCCGTGGCACCGGCCACATCCTCGCCGCAGACGGCAAGCCCCGGCGCGCGTAAAAGCAGCTAGTTTTCTCTCGCCTGCGGACGCCAGCGCAGCCACGCCCGCAGGCGCCGGAAGTCATTCGCTGCCATGCTGTCCGGCAACAACACCACGCTGCGCAGTCGCTGCGTATCCGCCGCGCGCAGGTTCAATACCGTCAACGCTGAGGTCACGTAACTGCTGCCAGCGACATCGAATTCGCGCCATTCGCCGCCGCGCGTTTGCACGCTGAGCAGATTGTCTTTTGTAATGCGCAGGGCGATCACCGCCTGCGCGCCGATTCCAAGCGCCGAGTTACGCAATTCGTAGCCAAGGCTGATCGCCAGCAGCGCGATGACGGCGAATTTCCAGCTTGTTTCAATATCCAGCAGCAACATCAGGGCGGCAACCGCGCAATGGCCGGCTGACAATATCGCCGCCAGCCGCCACGACGGCGACACATGGTATTCGCCGGCGCCCCGTGCATTTTCGTCAAGCCTGTTTGCCATATCACCACTAACGATTGTGAGGTCGATTGGAACGACATGAATTGCAACGATGCCGTTGTCCGCACTTCTCAGCGCAGGCGCACCGCATTATGATCGGCGGGTGAATTTTCTCCCCCTTTGTGTTTATTCGCTGTGTATTGCGGCCTTGACATCGCCTGTCATGGCGCAGCAATACCCGATCCGCCCGCTGCGTCTGATCGTTCCCAACGGCGCCGGCGGCTCGACCGATCTGGTCGCCCGCACTGTCGCCAACAAACTTGCCGATGCACTGCATCAACAGGTTGTCGTCGATAACCGCGGCGGCTCCGGCGGCATCATCGGCACCGAGATCGTCGGCAAGTCGGCGCCCGACGGCTATACCCTGCTCGTCGGCACCATTGGCAATCTTGCGATCAGCCCGCACCTTTATCGTAAATTGCCGTACGACCCGCTGCGCGATTTTGCGCCTGTCACGCAACTTTCGGCCGCCGCCTACATGCTGCTGGTCAATCCGGCATTGCCGGCACGCAGCGTGCGCGATTTCGTGAACTATGCAAAAAACCGCGGCGGACAGCTGTCCTATGCGTCGGCCGGCAATGGCACCGGTTCGCATCTGAGCACGGTTTTATTTATCTCGGTCGCCGGGCTCGACATTGCGCACGTACCCTACAAGGGCGGCGCGCCCGGCATCACCGATCTGATTGCCAATCAAGTGCAGATGATGTTCAACGGCATCCCGTCATCTTTGCCGCATATCGCCAGCGGCCGCATTCGCGCGCTCGCCGTGTCGTCACCGAACCGGGTGGCGGTCGCGCCGGAATTGCCCACCTTCGCTGAAGCCGGCTATGCCGGCGCCGAAGCCACCTCATGGACCGGCGTGCTCGCGCCCGCCGCTACGCCGCCCGCTGTAATCAACCGCCTCAACACGGAATTGCGCGCGATACTACAATCGCACGATATCCGCAGCCGCATGCAGGCGGACGGCGCCGAACCGGCGGGCAGCACACCGTCGGCGTTCGGCGCCTACATCAGAAGCGAGCTTGCGAAATGGGGGACGGTCGTCCGCGCGACCGGCGCGCGCGCCGAATAACAGGCAACAACGAATTCAAAAACATGACGCCAGAGGAGCACTTCATAGCATGAGCAACAAACGCATCAAGGTCGCCGTCGTCGGCGCCGGTTTCAGCAACAGCCCCGATGGCCGCGAACGCTGGGCCGTGCGCGCGCACGTGCCCGCGCTGAAGGCGCTGCCCGATATCTACGATCTCGCCGCCGTGTGCACGACGCGCATGGAAACCGCAACCGCTGCAGCCAGGCATTTCGACGTGCCGCACGCCTTCGACAGCGTCGAGCGCATGCTGAAGGAAATGCCCGACCTCGAAGCGATCTGCGTGAGTGTGCGCCCGACCTTGCACCATCAGGTGGTGACCGCAGCATTGCGTGCCGGAAAGCATGTCTACTGTGAGCAACCGCTTGGCCTCAATACGCAGGAGGCGCAGGAAATGTACGAGCTCGCGCACACAAACAATCTGCGCACCGTGCTCGGCCACCAGAGTCATTACGAACCGGCCACGTTGCAAATGGCCGAACTGGTCCGCGCGGGCTTCATCGGCGAACCGCTCGCTTTCAATCACGCCTATTTCGTCAGCAACCAGATCGTGCCGCGCCCCTCGCACCGGCAATGGGTGTTCGACGCCAAATCCGGCGGCCACCCGCCGTTCCGCACCGGCCACAGTCTCGATCGCATCAATCAGGTGATCGGCCGCGACGTCACCGAAATCTGCGCCGACATGGCGGTGCAGGTGCCCGAGCGCGCCAACGTCGATGGGGGCCCGCCGATCCGCAGCACCCAGGTGGACAACACCAACTATCTGCTGCGCGTCGGCGACACCATCATGGGTACCATGCAAACCTGTTTTACGGCCTGGTTCGGCACCGGCAACCGCTTCGAAATATACGGCACCGAAGGCATGCTGATGCTGACCACCGACGCCTCGCCGGCATGGGATAAAAAAACCGGCTTGGGCGACCCCAGTCGCGGCGAACTGAAACTCTACGGCGCGCGCGCCAACCTCAAAGACATCATGGAAAATCCGGTGCCGCCGGAACGGCTGCAGCGCCAGTTTAAAGAGCTGCCGGTCGATGCCAAACACTATTACGTGCAGGGCATCGAGCGCGGCCGTGCGACCTACCTCGTGGCGCAGATGTGGCACGCCTTCGCCGACGCCATTCGCAACGGCCACGAATGTGCCCCGAGCTTTCGTGACAAGCTGAAAATTCATTACGTCTGGGATGCCGCCGAACAGTCGGTACGCGAAAAGCGCTGGGTCAAGGTGGACTACAGCAAGCTTGTCAATTGATGATGCGCACCAGGCGCAGTTTCGTTCGTGCGCAAAGTTTTGTACTGGCGGGTGCACTCCTGCTGAGTGGTGCAAACGCGTTTGCGGCTTATCCGGAGCGGCCGATCCGCATCGTGGTCCCGGTTGCGCCGGGTGGCGGCAACGACATCGTCGCGCGTCTGCTTGCGCAACGCCTCACCGCAAAATGGGGGCAACAGGTGGTGGTCGATAACCGGCCCGGCGCATCGACTGCAATCGGCGCAGAAATCGTCGCCCGTGCCAACCCGGACGGCTATACGCTGATGTTTCATTCGGCAAGTTTCGCCATCAACGCCGCGATGCAACCGAAACTCGCTTTCGATCCGATCAGGGATTTCACGCCGATCAGCCTGATTGCGCGGGTCCCGCAGATTCTGGTGGTCAACCCGGCTTTCCCGGCCAAAACCACTGCCGAATTGATTGCCCTCGCCAAGGCAAAACCCGGTCAGATCAACTTCGCCTCTGCGGGCAACGGTTCCTCGCCGCATCTGGCGATGGAAGTTTTCATGGAAATGACCGGCGCGACACTCAATCATGTGCCCTACAAAGGCACCGCACTCGGACTGTCGGACGTCATTGCCGGCCATGTGCAGGTGGTTTTCGACGCGATTCCCCCGGCCCTGCCCTATATCCGCAGCGGGCGGGTACGGCCGCTGATGGTCGTTTCGACGATGCGATTTCCCACGCTGCCCGAGGTGCCGACCGCCGCGGAATCAGGCTTGCCGCGATACGATTTCGCCTCATGGTTCGGCATGCAGGCGCCGGCGCACACGCCGGACGCGGTGGTTGCGGCTCTCAACCGCGAAGTGGTCGCAGTTATCCAGCTCGCCGAAATTCGCGAACGCCTGACTGATCTTGGATTGGAACCGCTGGGCACGACGCCCGGCGAATTCGGCAGTCACCTGCAATCGGAAATCACGCTCTGGCGCGCCTTCATCAAGCGCCACGACCTGCGCCCGCACTAGGCGCTAGCGTTTTGCCGGAGGCGCATCCTTGGCGACCGGATCGCCTTTCACAACGTCCGTCAACTTGAGTACCGTTTCGCCCTTGGCAAGGTCGCTGACGCGCGGCGCGTTGGTATCGACCTTGGTCGCCTCCGCCGCCTTGGTCCCGGACTGTTCCACCGGCACTTCCTCGATTACTTTGGGTCCGTTCTTCTCGATGTTCTTGCGCGTCACCACGGTGTCGTAATCGGCGCGCACTTCGTTGATCTTGCGATTCATCTGCCAGAACACCACGATGACGAGCGTGCTCGCCAGTAAAGCGAAAATAAATGTCTGAATGCCCAGCTTGCGCTGCGCATTCTTGTCGTCGGTGAAGAACATCAGCTTGACGCCTTTTTCGTCAGCTGCGAGTTTTGCATCGTAGCGCGCGCGCTTGGCCGGGTCGGACAGCATCTGATAGCCGTCTTTCACCAGTTGCGCCTCCATCGAGGCCTCGGCCGTGCCCAGCTTGATCGCCTCCTGAACCTTCGCCTGCGCCGCGGCATATGCTGTATCCAGCACAGCCTGATCGGCATCGTGTGGAACGCCAAGAATTTCGTAGAACGTACGCTTCATCAATGCCTCCGCGGCTTCCGGTGCGCTATTTGGTGACGCCCTGCGCTGCCCGCGCCGCCTTCACGCGTTCGGACAAACTCTGGGTGCGCAACGTCAGGTCGTAGAGCCGTCGCGCATTTGCATCCGACAACGTTCGATACGCGTCGTGCACAGCCTGGTATTGCTCACGTGCTTCTGCTTTACCCCCGTTGCCGGGGTCCTTGGGATCAAACTTTTTGGCGAGCCGCAGAAAGGATTGCTCGATCGCGCGCTGGCTTG
The DNA here is from genome assembly GCA_903889565.1 of uncultured beta proteobacterium. Classification (GTDB taxonomy): domain Bacteria; phylum Pseudomonadota; class Gammaproteobacteria; order Burkholderiales; family SG8-41; genus PALSA-1004. The sequence goes on along the minus strand of CAISYC010000013.1, from coordinate 7,658 downwards.
CCTGGGGCGTAAGGCCCAGCTGTTCGTAGTGCGTTTTCATGCCTCCCTCCCGTTTCCGAAGCATTCCAACGAAACTTATATCCAGCATTAGAATTCAGGTTTAAGCCATTGTCAAATCTAACATTTTGATAGATTTACTTTAACCACTTGATTTAAATAGATGTAATTAAGATTGTCTGCCAGTAGCCAGCTCTAATCTGTTGTTTTTTTGCATATTTAATAGAATTTATTCCCATATCCTCTTGTTCACGGGAAAGGTTCGTCTCTTAAAATAGCCACCGTAACGAAGCGCCTTATTGGCCTTACCCCATAATTTTACTTTCTATGGGGTAGACGCTATGATTACCCCACAAAACCAGAATCTATGGGGTAACTGGTGTCCAGCCACTATCGCGAACATGAACTGGCATTCCGCACCCAATATGCAGAGTTGAAAGAACGGGCGCAGGCCGCCGGCAACCTGCTACCGGGTAGCCCGGGCTCGCTTGCGAAACGAAACGGCACCGGATTGTCCTATTGGTACCGTATTTATTACCCTACCCCCGGCAAAGCCAAGGAACAATTCGTCTGCAAAGATGGTGGTAAAGCATTGCTCGCCGCAATGCAAAACCAGATCGCCTTTCAAGAATGGATGGCGCAACAGGTCAGCGACTTGCGCAAGCTCGGCTTTCAGGTCGCCGACAAGTCAGTGGCCCGGGTGCTGGTCGAACTACACAACCAGCAGGCCTTTTCTGCAGGCTTGGTTCTCGTCGGCACACTGGCTTACATGGCTTGGCTCAATGAACTTGGCATCATCGCCACCAGCGCACGCACCCAGGATATTGACCTCGCGCGCCGCCAGTCGCTAAAACTCGCAGCGCCATTGTCTTTCATCGCAACGATGCAGGCCACAGGCCTGCCCTTCGAAGAAATCCCGAGCCTGCCGGCAACCGAACCCGCGACCTCCGTCAAATTGCCGGGCGCGCAGGGCCTGCGTGTCGATCTGTTAGCACCGGGGCCCGATCTGGGAAAGACTATCAAAATCCCGGAATTGGCCTGGGCCGCACAGACCATTCCATATTTTGACTACCTGCTCGACCATGCCGAACCTGGCGCAGTGTTGGCCGGAGGGCATTGCATTCCGGTCCGCCTGCCTCAAGCCCCGCGCTTTGTCTGGCACAAACTGTATTCAAGCACACAGCGAAAAGGCTTCGCCGAAAAAGCCGCAAAAGACCAGCATCAAGCGCTTTTGCTGGCTACACACATCGCAGAAACTGAAAGTCACCTGTTGCGGCAAGCTTTCGATGCAGCACCGGTCGCCATGACAAAGTTGATAAAACCGACCAGGAAAAAGTTGCTTCAATCAGCCTCGAAGACTGCCCCCCCTGAACTGGCGGCAACGCTAGAAGAATGCCTTGGGTGAGAATTCAGCCCAAATAAATATTCTCAAGGAGAAAGAGAAATCAACCAATACGTTCGAGGTGTTGTTACGACCAACACGGCTGAGTGTTATTTTTCGATTTTGAAGCGCGCGATTTTTGGCACTTTCCAGCACGTTAGCCCGCCAAGTCTGCGCGCAAGGCCAAATAAAAAGCCCAGCGCGAAGTCTGGGCTTGGAATCTGTGAGGGACTCGAACCCCCGACCTCTTCCTTAGCAGGGAAGCGCTCTATTCAACTGAGCTAACAAGGCACTTACGTATGGTGCCTTTATCTATGTAAAGGCACGGCAACGAGTGTAGCAAAATCATTGTTGTGGTGTCATGTATACAATTCCCCGCGGAAAGGTATGCCACAAGTCAAACGTCCGATAAAATATTACCTGCGTTTCAGCTCAATACGCTCATGACAAAATCCAAACTAGAAACCACTAAATACGATTCGGCCGATTATTTGCTTACTCAAGATGACATATCAGCCTACGTCGCGGCGGCAACAGAAATCGGCGACCCGGAATTGCTCAAGTACGCAATGGATACCGTCAAACGTGCGGAATCAGCCCCTAAAAGCAAAACACAATCTTGAGGTTTTTTAGCCACGTATGAAAAAGCCCAAAAAGCACAGCCAAAATCGACGCGCCCTTGGCAGTGAAGAAAAACTCGCCATTGCAAGCGCAATCGCCAAGCGCTATCGCGGCGCGTTGGCTCAAATGGCTAATCCTGATACTGCGCCTGCGTTGGATGCGCAAAAAAAAGTGGTCGCTAAATACAAGTCTGCGTTTAAACACCTCGCAAAATCGTAACGCCTCAGGAAATTCGTTCGATGCCTCCGATTGTTTATGCGCCCCTTGCCCAAACCGGCCTACTCCGCTTCTCCGGCGCCGATGCGCAGACCTTTCTGCAAGGCCAGTTGAGTTGTGATGTCGCCGCATTGCAGCCGCTGCGCGCCACCCACGGCAGCTACAACACGCCCAAGGGCCGTATGCTGGCGAGCTTTGTGTTGTGGCGCGCCGGCGCGGACTATTTCATGCAGTTGCCGCACGCGCTGTGCGAGCCGATCCGCAAGCGGCTGTCGATGTATATCCTGCGCTCGAAGGTGCAAGCGGCGGACGTCAGCGATAAATATGCGCTGATCGGGCTGCTCGACGCAAAAGCGCCCGGCGCGATCGATCTGCCGGCAACGCCGATGACACTAAGCGAAACCGCCGGGGGATGGGCGCTACGCCTCGACGCCCGCCGGGTTGAGATTATTGTGCCGGCCACGCAGGCCGCTGAAATCGGCGAGCTGCTTGAAAAAGAGGCGAAATCGACCGACGAGTCGGCTTGGGAGCTGGCGGGTATCCATGCTGGAATTGCGGTGATCACGCCCGCAACCCAGGAGGAATTCGTACCCCAGATGGCCAATCTGGACCTGATCGGCGGGGTCAGTTTCAGCAAAGGCTGCTACCCGGGGCAGGAAATCGTCGCCCGCACGCATTATTTGGGCAAACTGAAGCAAAGGATGGTCCTCGGGCACCTCGAAACCACCACTGCGCCCCGGCCTGGCGACAAGCTTTTCAGCGCGGAATTGGGTGAACAGGCGGCCGGCACGGTCGTCAATGCCGCCCCTGCCGACGGGGATGGATTTGACGTTTTAGCGGTGGTTCAGACTTCCACCTTTAGTGACAATGGGTTACACTTTGGGTCCTTCACGGGTCCGGCACTGCAGATGCGCCCTTTGCCTTACGCCCTTGAGATCACGGAACTCCCCAAGACGAAGCCAGCCTAATAACCTGCCATGTGCTTGATTTTATTTGCCCACAAAGTCCATCCTGATTTTCCGCTGGTGCTGGCAGCGAATCGGGATGAATCCTATGCCCGGCCAACTCAGCCGGCGGCCTTTTGGCGCGACTATCCGCATGTTTACGCGGGCCGCGATCTTGATAAGGGCGGCTCCTGGCTCGGTCTGTCGCGCAGCGGTCGAGTGGCTGCAATCACCAATTATCGCGACGGCAGTGCCGTCAAGGCGTCGCCGCGTTCACGCGGCGAACTGGTCAGCAATTATCTGCGCGGCAACCAGGGCGCGGCCGAATATGCCAATCGCGTCAAGCGCGACGGCAATTCCTATAACGGTTTCAATCTGCTGCTTGGCGATATCGACGAGCTGTTCTATGTCTCGAACCGCAGCAGCAGCGTCACCGCCGTCGCACCGGGTGTGCATGGCCTGAGCAACAGTCTGCTGAATACCGACTGGCCCAAGGTGACCCGCGGCCGCGATGCGATGGCGCATTTGATGAACGCCAAAACGCAGGATCTGGTTGATGGCTTGTTCACCATTCTGGCCGATCGCACCGCTGCCGAAGATCAGGATCTGCCGGATACCGGCATCGGTCTGCCGCGCGAGCGTTCGCTGTCGCCGGCGTTTATTTCCGCAGCCGGTTACGGCACGCGATCGTCATCGGTCGTGCTGGTAAACAACCACGGCCAGGTTGTATTTGTCGAACGCAGCTTTGGCGAGCGCGGCAAACCCGGCGCTTCGGTCACCGGCCGCTTCTCGCTCGAAAGCGCGCCCGCCTCCGCCGCCGCCTGAGCGACAGCCGCGCGGCGTTCAACTCAGCAGTTGGTTAGACGCAGTCGCATCGTTCGATGCGGCAAGCCCGCGTCCATATATTCGCCGCCTTCTGCAACGAAACCCGCGCGCGCATAAAAGCCAAGCGCATGAGTTTGCGCGCTGAGTTCGATTTCCAAGAAGCCGCGCTCCCGCGCAGCACTCAACAGTTCATGAAGAATCGCCGCGCCAACGCCGTAACCACGCGCACGACGCAGCACCGCCATGCGGCCGATTTTGCCTTCGGGCAATAAACGTCCGGTGCCGACGGGCGCTCCGAAAGCATCGCGCGCAATGACATGCTGACAATCCGCATCGCGACCGTCCCACTCCAATTCCGGGGCAACGTGCTGTTCATCGATGAAGACGGCACTGCGCACGGTCCGCAGATCGGCTTCATCGCGCGGCCAGGCGGCACGCGCAATCGCAAATACAAATGGCGTCGGCATGGCGTGAATTATAATGGCGGCCTCGAATCATCCGGCCGCAATCTCATGAACAGCCTGTGGAACGATCAGGAAGCCGCCCAATTCAAGAGCGATCTCGCGCAGCGCGTCTACACCTCGCGCCTGCTCGGACGTGACAAAACGCTGGTGCTGCACGGCGGCGGCAATACATCGGTCAAGGCTCGGACGAGCAATCTCGTCGGCGACGACGAAGAAATCCTTTATGTCAAAGGCAGCGGCTGGGATCTTGAATTCATCGAAGAGGCCGGCTTCTCCCCTGTCCGCATGGCGCATCTGCTGAAGCTCGCCAGACTGCAAACGCTGAGCGATCCGCAGATGGTCAACGAGCTGGTCACCAACATGACGCGCGCCACGGCGCCGGCGCCGTCCGTCGAGACCATTCTGCACGCGCTGCTGCCGCACAAATTTGTCGATCACACCCACGCCAATGCGGTGCTCTCGGTGTCCAATACAGCCGACGGTGAACAACGTATCCGCGACATCTACGGCGACAAAGTCGTGATCATTCCCTATGTCATGCCGGGCTTCGATCTCGCGCGTCTGTGCGCGGAGTTGTTCCCCATGCACGCCGGCCCCAACACCATCGGCATGGTATTGCTGAAGCACGGCATTTTTTCATTCGGCGCAACCGCGCGCGAATCGTACGAGCGCATGATCGAACTCGTCGGCATGGCGGAAAATCATCTTGAAAAGCACGGCGCATGGAACCTCAAGCACGGCCCCGCAAAAACCTCGACCGCAGCGCTTGAAGAAATCGCCAAACTGCGCGGCGACATTTCACGAGTTGCCGGCTTTCCGCTGGTAATGGCGACGCAAAACGATGTCCGTACGGCGTCGTTCATCGCGCGCAAGGATCTTGCCACGATTTCGCAGCAAGGCCCGGCGACACCCGATCACGTCATACGCACCAAGCGCCTGCCCCTGCTCGGCCGCGATGTCGATGGCTACGCTGCCGCCTACCGCGAATACTTCGCCGCGCATAACGCGCAATCGAAAGAACCCAAGAACATGCTTGACCCCGCGCCGCGACTGGTGCTGGATCCCGCCATCGGCCTGTGCACGCTCGGTCGCAACATGAAGGACGCCGGCATCGTCGCCGACCTCTACATGCATACGATGGATGTGATCGAACGCGCGACATTGCTGGGCGGCTGGCAGGCGTTACCGCCCAAAGACATTTTCGATGTCGAATACTGGGATCTGGAACAAGCGAAGTTGAAGAAGGCCGGCAAGCCGCCGGTGTTTGCCGGCGAAGTGGCATTGGTGACCGGCGCGGCCTCCGGCATCGGCAAGGCCTGCGTTGAAGCGCTGCTGGCACGCGGCGCCGCCGTGGTCGGGCTCGATCTCAATGGCGAGATCGCCACCGCGCTCAAACGCGCGGATTTCCTCGGCGTGCAATGCGATGTCACCTCGGCGGCCGGCCTTGCCACCGCGCTCGACGCCGCGGTGCGCGCCTTCGGCGCCCTCGACATGCTGGTGCTCAATGCCGGCATGTTCCCGGGCGGTACCTTGCTGGCGAAACTCGATGACGAGCAGTGGCGCAAAGTCATGCAGGTCAACGTCGACGCCAATCTGACGTTGCTGCGACTATGCCATCCGCTTTTGAAACTCGCGCCGCGCGGCGGCCGCGTGTCCGTCATCGGCTCGAAAAACGTGCCCGCACCCGGTCACGGCGCCGGCGCCTATTCAGCATCCAAAGCGGCACTGACGCAGCTCGCACGGGTCGCCGCGCTCGAATGGGGGACCGACAATATACGCGTCAATACATTGCATCCCGATGCGGTGTTCGACACCGGGCTGTGGACACCCGAAGTGCTGGCCGCGCGCGCTGCGCATTACGGATTGAGCGTCGAGCAATACAAGAAACGCAATGTGCTAAAAACGGAAGTCACGAGCCGCGATGTGGCGGAACTTGCCGCCGAAATGCTCGGACCGCTGTTTGCCAAAACCACCGGCGCGCAACTCCCGGTCGATGGCGGCAACGAGCGGGTGATCTGATGAAAGGCTTCGAAACGCTGCGCTGGCGCGAGGGCAAACTCGAAATGCTCGATCAGCGTGTGCTGCCTGCGACAGTGCAATATCTTGCCTATACCTCGGCCGCAGAAACAGCGGCCGGTATTCGCGACATGGTGGTGCGCGGCGCGCCAGCCATTGGCGTTGCCGCCGCATATGGCGTGGCGCTCGAAGCGAGTCGCCAGCGCGCGGCCGGCGCTGCTGCATTCAAGACCGCGCTCGAAGCCGGTTTCGACGTTCTTGCAAAGAGCCGGCCTACCGCGGTGAATTTATTCTGGGCACTGGAACGCATGCGTGACGAATGGCAGCACGTCGCTGCTTCCTCAAAGGAAATCATTGCGGAGCACTTGATCGTCGCCGCACAGGATCTTCACGCTGCGGACATCGCAGCCAATCGCGCGATGGGCCGCCACGGCGCCGCCTTGCTCGCCAGCGGTGCGCGCGTGCTGACGCATTGCAATGCCGGCGCTTTGGCCACCGCCGGCCACGGCACCGCGCTGGGTGTGATTCGTTCCGCCATTGAAGCCGGCAAATCGATCAGTGTCTACGCCGATGAAACACGCCCTTTCCTGCAAGGTGCGCGCCTTACCGCGTGGGAACTCATGCAGGACGGCATTCCGGTCACGCTGATTGCCGACAATGCGGCGGCGTTTCTGATGAGCCGCGGTGAAATCGACGCAGTGATCGTCGGCGCTGACCGGGTTGCCGCGAACGGCGACGTTGCGAACAAGATCGGCACCTATTCGGTTGCGGTGGTCGCCAACCGCCATCGCATTCCGTTTTATGTCGCAGCGCCGATCTCGACCATCGATGCTGCCATCGCCGGCGGTGCACAGATTCCGATCGAGGAACGCAATGAATCCGAGGTGACGGGCTACGGAAATGTGCGCTGGGCACCGGCCGGCGTGAAAGTGCGCAATCCGGTCTTCGATGTGACCCCGGCGGAACTGGTCAGTGCATTGATTACCGAGCGCGGCGTGGTGCACGCACCCGACACCGCCAAGCTTAAGATCCTGCTGGCCGCGAAGCAGAACTGACTAGGGCGTGTTCACACTAATTGGTGGATATGATATGCTATTGGCATGGAGATCACCAAAGAGCAATATCGCCTGATCGAGGATTGCCTGCCGCGCCAGCGCGGCAATGTCAGTCTCTCGAACCTGCAAGTTCTGAATG
>CAISYC010000012.1 GCA_903889565.1 uncultured beta proteobacterium | reverse complement strand
TGAGCGATAATGAGGCCGCAGAGCGACTGAACAAAGCACGCACAACTCTGTTTAAAACAATTTCAAATCGATCCAAAACAGCCGCCTGAACCCACCGCTCAAACCACCCCTTCAGGCTCATACCTCAATTGGAATGTACTGTGGATTGAGAAAGCGCCCAGGGTAAAGTTGTTTCGCGAAGCAAAGCGGCGGGTCCGCTGGATCACCCCGGAACAGGCAAAACGGTTGCTTGAAGAATTACCGGAACACCAGCGAAAAGTCGTGCTGTTTGCACTTGCCACCGGCCTCAGGCAAGCCAATGTGATCAAGCTTGAATGGTCCCAAGTGGACTTGGACCGGCGTGTTGCATGGATTCATGCCGACCAGGCCAAAGGGCGGAAAGACATACACGTGTCTTTAAACTCCGTAGCTGTCGGCGTGTTGCAGGAGCAAACCGGCAAGCATCACTCACGTGTATTCACGTATCGGGGCAGGCCAATTAATCAGGCCAATACGAAGGCGTGGAAAGGCGCATTGAAGAGGGCGGAAATTGAAAATTTCCGCTGGCACGATCTGCGTCACACATGGGCAAGCTGGCTGGTGCAACACGGCACTCCGCTAAACGTGCTGCAAGAGTTGGGAGCTTGGGAATCCGAGGGTATGGTGCGGCGGTATGCGCACCTAGCCCCCGCGCAATTGGCGCAGCATGCAGAAGTCGTCTCGAACCTGCTTGATGGCACAATTGCGGCACAACTGTCAAGAGAAAAGGGATTAGCCGAAGCTAACCCCTTGTAAATTGGTAGGCGGTGCGAGATTCGAACTCGCGACCAACGGATTAAAAGTCCGCTGCTCTACCGGCTGAGCTAACCGCCCGGTGCTGCAAAAGGCGCGAATTTTACCGGTTGAGGCGAGGGGGGTCAATGAAATGCAGGCGCCGCCCAAATCAGGCTTCGCGCGAGATTTTCCAGTATTGATACTTCATGGTCGCGACCGAGCCGGCAATGATGGCGACAAAGGTCAGTATCGATCCCAGCGCCAGCGTCGAAAAGCCGCTGATCCCCTGGCCGACGGTGCAGCCCAGCGCGGTAACGCCGCCGAATCCCATCAACACGCCGCCGATCATGTGGTTGGCGAGATCTTCAGCATTGGCAAAACTCTCCCAGCGGAAACTGCCGCTCAGTTTGGCCCAGGCAAACGAGCCGATGATCACACCCGCCGCCGCCATGATGCCGAATGTGGCGGTCAGCGATTTGTCGGTCCACAGCATCAGCAATTCGAGCGAATAAGCGAGCGGCCCGACGAAGGAGAACGATTCGGCGGCATGCGAATTGGTGCCGAAGAAGGTCATTTCCAGCGTGTCCGGGTTTTCCTTGTAGCCGAGGTGGCCGGTGACGTACCAACCGGCGACGATCAGCAGACCGACGACAATGCCGCCGGCCATGTAGTTGGGGTTGGCGCGGAATTCGCGATCCTTGAACACGAATACCAGCAGTAATCCCGCCACTGCGCCGGCAAGAACGAGTCGCAGCGAATTGAGTTCGACGCCGCTCGCCGCAAGCAGCGACGGCAAATCCTGCCCCTTGAGACCGTACGCTTCGAAATTGATCGCCACCGGTTGCAGCACCGCAACGCGAAACTGGCCGAACAGGCCGCGCAGTGTCATGTATGCCGAGATGGCGAGAAACACATAGACCACCACCGATTTGAGGTTGCCGCCGCCGATGCGTATCAGCGTCTTGCTGCCGCAGCCGGAGCCCAGCGTCATGCCGACGCCGAACACGAACCCGCCGGTGATGAACGACAGCCAGGTGAAATTCGGCGAGGTATAAATCGATTTCGACAGATCGACGAGGCCCGCTGCCTGCAGCGCATACGAACCCGCGATGGCAACCGCAATCGCCAGCAGCCACATGCGCATGCGCCCCCAGTCGCCGATGTTGACGATGTCCGACACCGCGCCCATGGTGCAGAAGTTGACCTTGTTGCCGACGAAACCGAAGACCAGCGCGAGCGCAAAACCGCTCCACGCCACCAGTGACGCCGTCTGTGCGCCGCCTTCCATCACACCGCTCCGTTGCCGAAATGAGGCATTCTAAATGACACGCGCTCAGCCCACACGATAGCGCGTCGGATCGCTGATGCCTGCCGCCTCGAAACCATCGCGGCGCAGACGGCATGAATCGCACACACCGCAGGCGCGCCCCGCCGCATCGGCCTGGTAACACGAGACCGTCAGCGCGTAATCGACGCCAAGCGCGCTGCCGCGGCGGATGATGTCGGCTTTGCTCAGCGCGATGATGGGCGCATGCACGGTCAGCCGCGCACCCTCGATCGCGGCCTTGGTGGCGAGATTCGCCATCGCCTCGAAGGCACGCACATATTCGGGCCGGCAGTCCGGATAGCCGGAATAGTCCACCGCATTGGCACCGAAAAAAATATGCTGCGCGTCGAGCACCTCGGCCCATGCGAGCGCCAGCGACAGCATGATGGTGTTGCGCGCCGGTACATAGGTAATCGGAATGCCGGCGCTCGCGCCATCGACCGGCACCGCGATCGCGGCGTCGGTCAGCGCCGAGCCGCCGAACAGGGTGAGGTCGAGTGTGACCACGCGATGCGCTTTGGCACCGAGTGCCGCGGCCACGCGCGCCGCAGCGTCGAGTTCGGCGTGATGGCGCTGGCCGTAATCGAGCGACAGGCAATGGCAGGCATAGCCTTCGCTGCGCGCAATGGCGAGCACGGTGGCCGAATCGAGTCCGCCCGAGAGCAGCAGGACCGCATTTTTTGAAGAAGATTGTGTCGTTGTCATACGCCGGGTTTTTCGCCCCACAGTTGTTTATGCAGTTGCAATTGCATGCGCACCGGCAGACGGTCGCGCAAAATCCACGCCCCCAGCTGCGCCGGCGGCAGCGTTCCCCACACCGGCGAAAACAGCACCGGGCAGCGCGCGGCGAGCGCGTGTTCGGCGAGCCGGCTTTTCGCCCAGAGATAGTCGGCTTCGTCGCAGAGCACGAATTTGATCTCGTCGTGCGGTGTCAGGTGAGCGAGATTGCCCCACAGATTCTTCGCCATTTCGCCCGAGCCCGGCGTTTTCAGATCGAGAATTTTAGACACGCGTTGATGGACCGCCGAGACATCGAGCGCGCCGCTGGTTTCGAGCGACACCGAATAGCCGCGTTCGCACAATTCGTTGAGCAGCGCGAGACAGGCTTTCTGCGCCAGCGGTTCGCCGCCGGTGACCGTGACATAGCGCGTGCCGAACGGCGCGACCGCGGCGAGAATGTCGCTGATACGGCGACTTTCGCCGCCGTGAAACGCGTAGGCCGTGTCGCAATAGCCGCAGCGCAAAGGGCAGCCGGTCAGGCGGATGAAGACGGTGGGCAAACCGCTGCGGCTGGTCTCGCCCTGCAGCGAATGAAAAATCTCGGTGATGCGCAACGTTTCGGCAACGCGCGAGGCGTCCTGCGCCTGGCAATCCGCAATCGCGGTGTTATCCGGCTTGGCCACGCCCGAGGACAAACCGGCTAAGGCTTGCCGGCGGGCGTGCCAGAAGCGGGCGCAGGCGCGGACGAAGCGGCGGTCAGCGCGCTGAGCCGGCGCTTGGCTTTGTCGGCGGCATCGCTGATCGGAAATTTGGCAACCAGGTCTTCGAGCGATTTTTTACCAACGATCGACTCGCCCATTTCAATCTGCGAGCTGGCGATGTTGAGCATCGCGTCAGGCAACGTCGGGCTGTCCGGATAGGTCTTGATCAGGGTCTGCTGGCTGGCGATGGCCAGTTTGAAATCGCGCAGGTTGAAATACGAGTCGCCGATCCAGTACTGCGCGCGCGGCGCCAGATTGCTCTTCGGATACTGCTTGATGAAATTCTGAAAGGCGACGATCGCGCCCTGATAATTGCCGAGCCGGCGCTGCGCCTGCGCTGCTTCATAGGTGCGCGCTTCGGCGGCAGCGTCGCCAGCGGAAGGCGTCGCAGCAGCGGCCGCTGCCGGCGCAGCAGCAGTGGGCGCGGCGGACGCAGCCGGCGCGCTTGCCGCGGCCGCTGTGGCCGGCGCCGAGGGCGGCGGTGAGGCAGGCGCGCCGGGGGCTGTCGCCACAGGCCCCGCCCCGCCCTGCTGCTCGATGCGCATCACCCGCGTATCGAGATCCATATACATGTCGCGCTGGCGCTTGACCGTGTTCTCGAGGCTGTTGTTGAGCACCTCGATCTGGCCGCGCAGTTTGTTGAGTTCCGTTTTCAGCGCTTCGATCTGGGTGAACAGATCGAGCAGGGCCTGGCTTTTGAGCGATTCTTCGAGCTTGCCGACGCGCGCATCGACCGCCTCCTGCTGCGCCTTGAGATCGGCGGCAAGGTCATCGACGCGCTTCTTTTCGGCGGTGATCTGCTTGCGTGCCTCGTCGTCATCGAACAGGCCGGCCTGCGCCGTGCCCGCCGCCAGCAGCAGCACGCAGGCGAATATGCCGAACCGCGGATTCATGCCCGGAATGCGCCGGCCGTGATCTTATTCGCCGTCGTAGACGATGTCGCTGCGGCGATTTTCGGAAAACGCCGCCTCGTCCTTGCCGGCCGAACGCGGTTTTTCCTCGCCGAAACTGACGGTCTCGATCTGCGTCTCCTGCACGCCCAAGAGCAGCATCATCTGCTTGACGCCGTCGGCGCGGCGCTGGCCGAGCGAGATGTTGTATTCGCGGCTGCCGCGTTCGTCGGTGTTGCCCTGGATGACGATCTTGCGTCCGCGGTTCTGCGTCAGATACTGCGCATGGGCGGTAACCAGCGGCTTGTATTCGTCCTTGACGACGTTGCTGTCGTAATCGTAGTAGACGCTGCGCTTGGACAGGATGCTGCCGGCATCCTTGAGCGGGTTGGCAATGATCTGCGGCGTTTCGACCTTGGTCACCACCGGGGTTTCAACGACGGGCTGCCTAACAACCTCGACCGGCGCAATCGACGGCTTGCCGGTTTCGACTTTCGCCGGCTCCTGCTCCTTCGGTGCCTTGCTCGCGCAACCGGCGAGCACTGCGAACGCCACGAAAATCACCAGATATTTTTTCATGCCTGTCGCTCCTAGGTTTACGGGGCCTTGAGGGTCGGCCCCCACGCCGGCTCACGCACATCGCCGGACTCCGCGCTGAATCGCTGCCGCACCCGGCCGTCGCTGGAAACCGCAGCTAATATACCACGCCCCCTCACCTCGGTTGCGTAGAGGATGATGCGTCCGTTCGGCGCAAACGTCGGCGATTCATCGCTGCTGTTTTCCGTCAGCAACTGCGCCTGCTTGCTGGCGAAATCCTGCAGTGCGATGTTGAAGCGTCCGTTGTTGCGCTGAACGAAGGCAAACGATTTGCCGTCCGGCGCGTAACGCGGGCTGACGTTATAGGTACCGTCGAAGGTCAGCCGTTCGGGCGTGCCGCCGCTCACCGGCATGCGGTAAATCTGCGGGCTGCCGCCGCGATCGGAGGTAAACAGTATTGACTGCCCATCGGGTGAGAAGTTCGGTTCGGTGTCGATCGCGCTGCTGCTGGTCAACCGCATCGGATTGCTGCCGTCGGCGTTGATCAGATAGATCTGGGAACTGCCGTCCTTGGTCAGCACCACGGCGAGGCGTTTGCCGTCGGGCGACCAGGCCGGCGCGCTGTTGCTGCCCTTGAAGTTGGCGGCGACGATACGCTGTCCGGTCAGCAGCGACTGAATGAAGACGATCGGTTTTTTGCGCTCGAACGACACATAGGCAATGCGCGTGCCGTCGGGCGACCACGCCGGTGACAGGATCGGCTCGTTGGACGCCAGCACCGTTTGCGGTCCGAAGCCGTCGGCCTCGGCGACCTGCAGTTCGAAGCGCGTGCCCGACTTCACCACATAAGTGATGCGCGTGCTGAAGACACCGGCATCGCCGGTAATGGTTTCGTAGATGGCGTCGGCGATCTTGTGCGCGGTATTGCGCAACTGCTGCGACGTAACCGGGTAGGAATAACCAGCGAGCTGGGTGCGTTTGTCCACATCGAGCAGGCGAAAGCGCACATCCCAGTAGCCGTTGGGCAACGGCGACACGCTGCCGATGACGAGGTAATCGGCGCTGCGCGCCTTGAAAATCGGGAAAATGACTTCGTTGGGCTCGGCGGGTATCGTCGGCAAGCCGCCGCCATCGACGATCTTGAACAGGCCGCTGCGGTAGAGATCGCCGGCCACGATGTCGGCGATTTTCTGCGGCAACTGCTCCTCGCCATTCAACTGGACGAGTGCGATTGGATATTGGTTCGAACCGCCGCCGACGATTTCGATGCGCAGCTGGGCGTGCACCGCGGACACCACCAGCATCAAACCGGCGAACAGCAGCTGCAGAATTATTTTGTTTTTCATCGCGCCGTATTATAGGCGATCGGGTCTCGCCGCTACTGTTGAGGGCGGAAAGCCAGATTTAGTTCCCGGAAATAGCGGAACAACGCCTGATCCGGCGGCAACGGCAGCGGCTGAGCCTTCAGAATGGCGCGCTCCACCGCATTGTCATAGGCAGGATTGCCGCTCGAACGCTTCAGCTTGACGCCGAGCGGGTTGCCGTCGGGCAGCAGCACGACATCGAATTCCGCTTCGATGTTGGACTGCACATTGGGCGGCATCACCACCAGACGCTGGATCTTGTTGCGAATGCGCTCCTTGTATTCGGCGATCAGCTTGGCCTGCGCCGAAGCGGCCTGCTCCGCTGCGCGGCGCTGCGCCTCGGCCTGTTCATTGGCCGCGCGTTGCGCTTCGGCGGCCTGCGCTTTCTGCGCCTCCTCCTCTTTTTTCTTCGCGTCCTTCTGCTTTTCCTCGGCGGCGCGTTTTTCCTTTTCGAGCTTGTCCTTGATTGCAATGTCGGGCTTCGCCGGCTCGGGCCTGGGCGCCGCCTTGGCCGGCACCGGCTCGGCGACTTTCGGTTCCGGCGGTTTGACCTCCGGTGGCGGCGGCGGTGCCGGCGGTTCGGGCGCCGGCGCGACCTGCGGCGGCGCCGGCGAGGCCGACGGCCACAGATCGACGATATTCACCGGCGGTTCGACATGGCGTTGCCAGTTGACGCCGAACACCAGCAGCGCGAGGAACAGCAGATGCATGCCGGCCGCTACCGCGCCGGAGATCATTTTCTCCTGCTGGTTGGCCTGGGTGGCGTAGGCGTACATGGCGCAGGCGCGCTCGGCTCGGCGGTTACGGACTGCGCGGCTTGACCAGCAGACCGACCTTCTTGACCTGGTTCTGCTGCAGCATGTCCATCACGTCGAGCACCGCGTCATAGCGCACTTCCTTGTCGGCGCCGATGACCACCGCCTGTTCGGGGTTCTTCGCCTGCTTTTCGCGCACCGCGGCCAGCAGCTGGTCGCGCGTGACCTTGCGATCGTCGGTGGTGGTCGAGCGGTCGCGCAACGACAGCGTCACGTCGGTGTGTATCGACACCTCCATCGGCGCCATCGGCGGATTGGAGGATTTGCCGATCGAGGGCAATTCGACCTGGCCCGGATTCATCAGCGGTGCGGTAACCATGAAGATCACCAGCAGCACCAGCATGACGTCAATGTAAGGCACGACGTTGATCTGGTTCATCAGCCGCCGGCTGCCGCGTTTTTCGATCAGCATGACTACACGTCCTGACTAGCTGTTGAACACGACTGCAACCCGCCTTTACCGCGCAATCGCCCGCAATTTCTGCGCGGGCGTTTTACGTGACCTGCGCGCGGGGGCAAATGCGGGCAGCGCCCCCCCGCTTTGACAGGGCTAACCCTGGCGCTGCAGGATGTTGGAAAACTCTTCCATGAACGAATCGAAACGCGTGGCCAGCCGGTTGATATCGCCGGCGAAGCGGTTGTAGGCGACCACCGCGGGGATCGCCGCAAACAGGCCCATCGCCGTGGCAATCAGCGCCTCGGCAATGCCGGGCGCGACCGTGCCGAGCGTGGCCTGCGCAACCTGGGCGAGACCGCGGAAGGAATTCATGATCCCCCACACCGTGCCGAACAGGCCGACATAGGGACTGACCGAACCGACCGAGGCGAGAAACGACAGATGCGATTCCAGCCCTTCCATTTCGCGCTGGTAGGTCGCGCGCATCGCGCGCCGCGTGCCGTCCATGACGGCGGCCAGATTCTGGCCGGACTGCTTGCGCAGCTTGGAGTATTCGCGGTAACCCGATTCGAACAGGCGCTCCATGGTGCCGGCCGCGTCGCGCGAATTGGTCGCGCGCTGGAACAGCTCATTGAGGTCGCCGCCGCTCCAGAAATCCTTTTCGAACTTGTCGCACTGGCGCGAAGCGCGTCGATAAGTAAAGATTTTGACGAAGATGTAGTACCACGAAAACAGCGAGCACAGCAGCAAACCGGACATTACCAGCTGCACCAGCACGCTGGCACCGGTGATCAGGCTCAGCACCGACATGTCATGCGTGACGTTCATGCGGACCCCATGGCAAGTTTTTCCAGAATCGGTTTCGGTATTCTAACGGGCTTGAATGCAGGCGTGTTGACGCAGACGATGCGCACCGTCGCCGTTACCAGCACGGCGCCCTTGCGCGTCACCGCCTGCGCCAGTTCGAGCACGCTGCCGCGCACCGCGCGCACGGCGACGATGACGTCAAGCGCGTCGTCAAAACGCGCCGGCGCCGCATAGTCGGCCGCCAGCGCGCGCACGACAAAAACGACGCCGAGTTGGTCGCGCAGGACCGACTGGTCGAAGCCGGCCGCGCGCAGCCACTCGGTGCGCGCACGCTCGAAATATTTAAGGTAGTTCGCGTAGTAGACGACGCCGGCAGCGTCGGTGTCCTCGTAGTAGACGCGCACCGGCCAGTGGAAAACGGCCGCATTGCCGACGTTGCCGGCGGGATCCGGTTTTTCGTCGCCGCTCATGTCATGCACGCGCGCCGAAGCGGCAGCGAATATGCGATGCGGCGACGGCGAACCGCATGCTCAGCGCGCGGCGGCCGGCGGTTCGCCGTCCCACAAATCGGCGCTGCCGCCCGTGCGCGGCGCGGCGAGGCCGAAGTGGCGGTAGGCGCTGACTGTCGCCATGCGTCCGCGCGGCGTTCTTTGCAGATAGCCCTGCTGGATCAGGTACGGCTCGAGTACGTCTTCAATGGTGTCGCGCTCCTCGCTGATGGCGGCGGCGAGATTGTCGATGCCGACCGGACCGCCAGCGAATTTTTCGATCACCGCGAGCAGCAGCTTGCGGTCCATCACGTCGAGGCCGAGGGGATCGACATCGAGCATTTTCAGCGCCGCATCGGCCACTTCGCGCGTGACTTTGCCGTCGGCCCTGACCTCGGCGTAATCGCGCACGCGGCGCAGCAGCCGGTTTGAAATGCGCGGCGTGGCGCGCGAGCGGCCGGCGATTTCACGCGCGCCCTCGGGCACCACTTCGATTTCGAGCAGTCGAGCCGAGCGCTGCACGATCTGCGTCAGTTCGTCGTTGGTATAAAACTCGAGCCGCGCAACGATGCCGAAGCGGTCGCGCAGCGGATTGGTCAGCATGCCGGCGCGCGTGGTCGCGCCGATCAGCGTGAACGGCGGCAGATCGAGCTTGACCGAGCGCGCGGCGGGGCCCTCGCCGATCATGATGTCGATCTGAAAATCTTCCAGCGCCGGATAAAGGATTTCCTCTACGACAGGCGAGAGACGGTGGATCTCGTCGATGAACAGCACGTCATTGGGCTGCAGATTGGTCAGGATCGCCGCCAGATCGCCGGCGCGTTCGAGCACCGGACCCGAAGTGTGACGCAGACTGACACCCATTTCGCGCGCGATGATGTGCGCGAGTGTGGTTTTGCCGAGCCCGGGCGGCCCGAACAGCAGCACGTGATCGAGCGGTTCCTCGCGCCGGCGCGCCGCCTCGATGAAGATTTCGAGCTGGCCGCGGATTTTCTGCTGGCCGATGTATTCGTCGAGCGCCTTCGGCCGCAATGCGCGTTCGAACGCCTCTTCCTGGGGCGACACCGGCGCGGCGGAAATCAGGCGGTCGGTTTCAATCACCATGAATTATTTTTCGTCCTAGCTTTTCGAGAGGTACTTGAGCGACTGGCGGATGCCCTCGGCGACGGCGACGCCGGCGGGCAGCTGTTTCACTGCCCACGACGCCTCCTTGTCATTGTAGCCGAGTGCCAGCAGCGCATTGAGTATGTCGCTGCGCTGCGCGCCGCCGGCGGCGGCCGGCAATGCGGCGATGGTGACGTCGAGCTTGTCCTTCAATTCGAGCAGCAGGCGCTCAGCGGTTTTTTTGCCGATACCCGGCACCTTGATCAGGCGCGCGCTGTCCTGCGTGCTGACTGCCTCGCAGAGATCGTTGATGCTCATGCCGGAGAGCACCGACAGCGAGGTGCGCGCGCCCACACCCGAAATTTTCAGCAACTGGCGGAACACATGGCGCTCCTGCTCGGTGGCGAAACCGTAGAGCAATTGCGCGTCCTCGCGCACCACGAAATGCGTGTAGAGCTGCACCGTTTCGCCGATCGCCGGCAACTGGTAGAAGGTGCTCATTGAAACATCGATTTCGTAACCGACGCCGTTGACATCGATCACCACCTGCGGCGGATGTTTTTCCAGCAGGCGTCCGGCAATGCGACCGATCATGAGTGTGGTCCGAAAAAAGTAAGGGCAAAGGCCAGCAGCACACCGTGCAGCACCGCTGCGGCGATGGTCATCTTGAGCGCGGGCGCCAGTTGCGAAGGCTGCGCGGCAAAGCGGGCCAACAGGCGCGCCGCCGCGAACGACAGCGGCGCCGCGCCCAGACCCAGCAACGCCGCCGCCGGCAGTCGGCCGGCGCCGACCATCAGGATGATCCAGCCGTAGGCGATCAAGGCAATCGCGTAATAACCATAGACGGCGCGCGCAACGCCCAGCCGCACCACCCAGTGGCGTTTGCCGGCGCGTTCGTCGGCTTCGCGATCCGGAAACTGATTGATGTAGAGAATGTTCGTCACCAGCAGTGCGTAACACAGCGACGCGATCAGCGGTTCGCTGCTGAAGCGCTGACGTAACACGAAATCCGAACCGATCACCACCAGCGCAAAACCGGCGGCAACGCAGGGCTCGCCGAGACCGCGGCTGTTGAGCGCCAGCGGCGGCGCCGAATAGGCCCAGCCGATCAACAGGCCGGGCAGGCCGATGGCGATCAGACCAAGACCGGCGTAATTGGTCAGGGCGAGACCGCCGGCAATGGCGACGACGATCAGTATCCAGCCGTAGCGGGCGGTCTGCAGGGTGGTCAGCACGCCGTTCTGGATGAAACGGCTGCCGCCGGTAAACGGAAACACGCGCGCCGTATTCATCGCGTCGGTGCCGTTGAGCGCATCGTAATAATCATTGAGCACATTGACTGCGGCGTGCACCACCAGACCGAGCACCAGCGCAAGCACGGCGACCAGCGGCTGCAGCGGCACGCGCGCGGCACAGGCAGTGGCGTAACCGATGAAGGCGCCGATCAGGGTGACCACCAGAAACGGCGGCCGCGTCGCCAGCGCATAGCGCGCCACCGGATTGCCGAGAGCCTCGGGCGTCGGCTCCATCGTTTTGGCTTGTTCCACGCTGCCCCCTTATCCGATCAGGCGGCCGCGCCGCACCCGATACCCCGCCGTCGCCAGTTTACCGAGTCCCTGCCCGCCGTGGGCATGACAGATCGCGCAGGCGAGCGCGTCGGCGGCGTCGGCGCTGGGCGCGCCCGCGATGCGCAGCAGCCGCTTGACCATGTCCTGCACCTGCACCTTGGCGGCGTGACCGTTGCCGACCACCGCCTGCTTGATCTGCAGCGCGGTGTATTCGGCGACCGAAAGCTCATGCGTGACCGCCGCGCAGATCGCGGTGCCGCGCGCCTGGCCGAGCAGCAGCGTCGATTGCGGGTTGGTGTTGACGAAAACCTTTTCAATCGCGACCTGGTCGGGCTGCGATCCGGCGATGACTTCACCGAGTCCGTTGAGGATGGTTTTAAGGCGCAGCGCCAGATCGCCGGCCGACGGCGTCTTGATGCAGCCGCTGGTGACATACGTCAGGGTGTTGCCGGTTTTGTCGATCACGCCGAAACCGGTGTTGCGCAGGCCCGGATCGATGCCGAGGATGCGAACGCGTGTTGTGGAGGATTGAATTTCAGTTAGCGACAACTCCGGCGAACCGGTCCGACGTGACGCCGGCGTTGGCAGTTCCCGAAGACGCGAGGATTTACGTTTCACGGAATCCTCTCAATCCCCGTTCTCCGCTGCTCAATCCTGATTTTCCAGCAGCGCCGTCGTGTAAACCTCCTGCACGTCATCGATGGCTTCGAGCGCATCGAGCAGGCGCTGCATTTTGGCGGCGTCGTCCCCCTTGAGTTCGGTGTCGCTGCCGGGCTTCATGGTCACTTCCGCCATCTCCGGCTTAAAGCCGGCTTTTTCGAGCGTTGCCTTCACCTTCGACAACTCGTAAGGCGCGGTGATGACCTCGAAACTGCCGTCGTCGTTGGCGACCACGTCTTCGGCGCCGGCGTCGAGCGCGGCTTCCATCAGCTTGTCCTCGCTGGTGCCCGGCGCGAACATCATCTGCCCGCAATGCTTAAACAGAAAAGCCACCGAGCCGTCGGTGCCGAGATTGCCGCCGTGCTTGGTGAAGGCGTGCCGCACGTCGGCGACGGTGCGCGTTTTGTTGTCGGTCATGCAATCGACCATCACCGCGGCGCCGGCGATGCCGTAGCCTTCATAGCGGATTTCTTCGTAATTCACACCTTCGAGATCGCCGGTGCCGCGTTTGATCGCGCGCTCGACGTTGTCCTTCGGCATGTTGTTCTCATAGGCCTTGTCCATCGCCAGACGCAGGCGCGGATTGCCGTTCGGATCGCCGCCGCCCATGCGCGCGGCGACCGTGATTTCCTTGATCAGGCGCGTGAAAATTTTCCCGCGCTTGGAATCCTGCTTGCCCTTGCGATGCTGGATGTTCGCCCATTTACTGTGACCGGCCATTGCGTCCTCTGTGCGTTATGCGTTGTTGCGCGCGGCATCCGGCGCCGTTCGACGCCCTGCAATATCGCGCTGATATAATTGAAATTTTATCATACCGTCCGCCGGGAGCCGTCATGTCCGCAGCATTGGTCATCGCCAAGTCGAAAATCGAAATCGGTCTGCTGCCGGCGCTGGCCAACCGCCACGGCCTGATTGCCGGCGCCACCGGTACCGGCAAGACGGTAACGCTGCAGGTGCTGGCCGAACGTTTTTCGTCCATCGGTGTGCCGGTGTTCATGGCCGACGTCAAAGGCGATCTCTCGGGGCTGGCTGCCGCCGGCAGCAATTCGCCGAAAATGAAAGAGCGCCTCGCCTCGCTCAACTTGCCGGAACCGCAATGGGCAGCCTGCCCGGCAATGTTCTGGGATGTCTACGGCAAGGCCGGCCATCCGGTGCGCGCGACGATTACCGACATGGGACCGCTGCTGCTGGGGCGTCTGTTTAATCTCAACGACACCCAGCAGGGCGTGCTGACGCTGGTGTTCAAGATCGCCGACGACCGCGGCCTGCTGCTGCTCGACGCCAAGGATCTGCGCGCCATGCTGCAGGAGGTCGGCGACAACGCCAAGGATTTCACCACCGAATATGGCAACATCTCGGCGGCCTCGATCGGCGCCGTGCAGCGCGCACTGCTCGAAGTCGAGCAGCAGGGCGGCGACATCTTCTTCGGCGAGCCGATGCTCGACATGAACGACCTCATGCAGACCGACAGCAAGGGCCGCGGCGTCATCAACATACTCGCCGCCGAAAAACTGATGAACTCGCCGAAGCTGTATTCGACGTTTCTGCTGTGGATGCTGTCGGAGTTGTTCGAGCATCTGCCCGAGGTCGGCGATCTCGATAAACCGAAGCTGGTGTTCTTCTTCGACGAAGCGCATCTACTGTTCAACGAAGCGCCCAAACCGCTGCTCGACAAAATCGAACAGGTGGTGCGGCTGATCCGCTCCAAGGGCGTGGGCATTTATTTCGTCACGCAGAATCCGCTGGACATTCCGGACACCGTGCTGGGTCAGCTTGGCAATCGCGTGCAACACGCGCTGCGCGCATTCACGCCGCGCGACCAGAATGCGGTCAAGGCGGCGGCGCAGACCATGCGCGCCAACCCAGGCGTCGATACCGAAACCGCCATCACCGAACTGTCTGTGGGCGAAGCGCTGATTTCATTGCTTGACGCGCAGGGGCGCCCGTCGGTGGTCGAGCGCGCCTTCATCGTGCCGCCGGCCACGCGCATCGGTCCGCTGACCGATGCCGAACGCGCGGCCCTGATCAAATCGTCCGTCATCTTCGGCCACTACGAGCAGGCGATCGACCGCGAATCGGCCTATGAAAAATTGAAGGGCCGCACCGCCGGCAAGCAGGCCGCCGGGCCCGCTGCCGCGACGCCGGCGGCGGACGGCACACCGGATGCCGCAGCAGGCGATGGCGGCCTGCTCGGCGCGCTGGGCGGCGCCCTGAGCGGCGTGTTGCTCGGCTCCACCGGGCCGCGCGGCGGCCGCCATCCGGGTTTGATTGATGCGGCGGCGAAAAGCGCGGTGCGCACCATCGGCTCGCAGGTCGGCCGCGAAATCGTGCGCGGCGTGCTGGGCAGCATCCTCGGCGCCGGTCGCAGACGCTGACGGCGTGGGCAAGGCTGCTCCGCACCGCCTGTTCGGACCCGCACTGGTGCTGGTCGCGGCGACCGGTTTTGCCTTCAAGGCGATTCTGATCAAGATTCTGTACGCGGAATTCGCAATCGACGCCGAAACGCTGCTTGCGCTGCGGCTGCTTTTTTCGCTGCCGTTCTTCATGCTGATGGCGGTATTCGCCGGCGGCGGCAGTCTGACGGCACGCGACTGGCGCGCGCTCGCCGCGCTCGGCTTCATCGGCTATTACCTGTCGAGCTATCTGGATTTTCTCGGCCTGCAATACATCTCGGCGGGTCTTGAACGACTGATCCTGTTCCTGCAGCCGACCATCGTCGTGCTGCTGTCGGCGGCTTTATTCAAAACGCCGATCCGCCGCCACCACGTGATTTCCATCGCACTGAGCTACGGCGGCATCTCGCTGGTGTTTTTCAGCAACCTGCATCTGGCCGCCAACGCGCACGCGATTACGCTCGGCAGCGGACTCGTCTTTCTCAGTGCGCTGTCGTACGCCGGTTACCTGATCGGCAGCGGCGCGGTGATTCCGCGCATCGGCGCGGCGCGCTTCACCGGCTTTGCGTCGATGTTCGCCTGCGCCTTCGCCACCGGACAGTTTTTCATCAGCCACGGCGCCGCCGGTCTCGTGCAGCCGCCGAAAGTCTACTGGCTGTCGCTGACGATGGCGCTGGTGTCGACGGTGATGCCGGTGTGGCTGATGGCGGAGGGCATCAAGCGCATCGGCGCCAACCAGGTGTCGATGATCAGCGCAATCGGGCCGGTGATCACCATTTATTTCGGCTGGCTGATTCTCAACGAACCGATCACGCCGGTGCAGATTGCCGGCGCGCTGCTGGTGCTGGCGGGCGTGCTGCTGGTCAGTCTGAAAATCGAAACCGTCGCCGCCAAAATCTAGCGGCAACGTTCAGAAATTCGGCTGCGGCGTGGCACCGCGATAACGCGCGACGCTGTCGAGAATCTCCTGCTTCGCCGCGGCGGCATCGCGCCAGCCGAGCAGCTTCATCCACTTGCCCGGCTCGAGATCCTTGTAGTGCGAAAAGAAATGCTCGATCTGCTGCAGCATCAGCGGCGACAGATCGCGGTATTCATGCACGTCGTCATAGACCGAGGTCAGTTTCGGCATCGGCACGCAAAGCAGTTTGGCGTCGGGCCCGGCGTCGTCTTCCGCGGCAAGGAACCCGATCGGCCGGCAGCGCGCGACCACGCCCGAGATCAGCGGAATCGGCGAGATCACCAGCGCGTCGAGCGGATCGCCGTCCTGCGACAGCGTGTGCGGCACGAAGCCGTAGTTGCACGGGTAATACATGGGGGTCGCCATGAAACGGTCCACCAGCAGCGCGCCGGAATCCTTGTCGAGTTCGAGCTTGATGCCCGGACCGTTGGCGGGAATTTCGATGACGACATAAATGTCGTTCGGCACGTCGAGGCCGGTCACCAGTTTGTCGAGTTGCATTGTGGGTTCCTTTATGTGCCGCGATCAGTACGGCGTGCCGTTTTTGTGAGTGAAGGTCCAGCCGCCGTTGACGGACCGCGCCTCGAGATCGTCGTCCGGATAATTGCCGGCGTCACCCGGGCCGCGATCACCGACTTCAAGATAAACCGCATCGTGATCGGAGCGGTTGATCAGGCAATGACCGTCGGGTTTGCCGGCGGGGAATCCGGCCGCCATGCCGGCTTCCAATAGTTGCTCGCCGACGTCGGTCACCAGCACGAGTTCGCCTTCGAGTATATAAACGAACTCATCCTGCTTCAGATGCCAGTGCCGCAGCGCCGAGGCGCCGCCCGGTTTGATGGTGGTCAGATTGACGCCGAAATTTTTGAGGCCCAACGCATCGCCGAGCTTGCGCTTGGCGCGACCGGCGACACGCGGCTTGAACGCGTCGGGATAATTGGTGCCGGTCGCCGGCGTCACGCCCCGCGGATCGAGCGCGGGAAGTTTGAGCACGGTCTTGTCGCGCATGACGGCTCCTTGCTATTGCGTGTTACTGCGGTTGCAATCCGATGTCGCGCACGATCTTGCCGTACTTGGCGTATTCGGTCTTGATGAATTCCCCGTAGTACTCGGCCGATTCATTGACCACGATGAGACCGGAGCCGGTGAGTTTTGCGTTGACCTCCGGCAGTTGCATCGCGCGGTTGATTTCTTCGTTCAGTTTTTTCACGATCTCGCGCGGCGTGCCGGCAGGGGCGATGTATCCGAACCAGCCGCGCATGTCGTAGCCCGGCACCTGTTCGGAAAACACCGGTAGCTCGCGCGCATTCGGCACGCGCACATTATTGGTAATGCCGATCAGCCGCATGCGGCCCGAATTGATCTGCGGCGCCATGCCGGTATACGAACCGATGCCGGCGAGCACCTGACCGCTGATGACGTCGGTGGCGATCTGGGTGGCGCCCTTGTACGGCACGTGCAGAAACTTGAAGCCGGCCATCGAGGCCAGCAGTTCGAACGCGAGATGCGGATAACCGCCCTCGCCGTTCGACGCGAGCGAAAGTTTGCCCGGGTTGGCCCTGGCCCATTTGATCATTTCCGCCGCATTCTTGAACGGCGCGTTCGGGTGCGCGACCACCGCGAGATAATTGGTTGCGTTCAGCGCCACCGCCGTGAAATCCTTGAGCGGGTCATAGGGCAGTTTCTTGTAGGTATGCGGGGCCACCACGAGATTGCCACCCTGACCGATGCCGATCGCGTAACCGTCGGCCGGCGCATTCTTCAGCACATCGAGCCCGATCTGGCCGCTGGCGCCGGCGCGGTTCTCGACCACGAACTGCTGGCCCATGCGCTCCGACAGCACCGGACTGATCACGCGCGCGATGAAATCGGCGGCCTCGCCCGGCGGATAGGGAATGATCACGCGCACCGGCTTGTTCGGATAGGACTGCGCCATGGCAGCCGCGGAAAATCCGCCCGCCAATGCGATTACGATCCATTGCCATGCTTTCATGCCGATACTCCCTCGATTGTTCGCGGCGGGCGACTCAGACGTTGAAGCGGAAATGCATGACGTCGCCGTCCTTGACGATGTATTCCTTGCCTTCCAGCCGCATTTTGCCGGCTTCCTTGGCGCCGTGCTCGCCCTTGAACTTTACGAAATCGTCGTAGGCGATGACCTCGGCGCGGATAAAGCCCTTTTCGAAGTCGGTATGGATGACTCCCGCCGCCTGCGGTGCGGTGTCGCCCTTGTGCATGGTCCACGCCCGCACTTCCTTCACGCCGGCGGTGAAATAGGTCTGCAGGCCAAGCAGATCGTAGGCAGCCCGAATCAGCCGGTTGAGGCCGGGCTCGGTCATGCCGACGTCGGCGAGAAAGACATTCTTGTCCTCGTCGGACAGATCGGCGATTTCGGCTTCGAGCGCGGCGCAGATCGCGACCACCGGCGCGTGCTCCTTCTCCGCGTAGTCGCGCACGCGGTCGAGCAGCGGATTATTCTCGAAGCCCTTGTCGTCGACGTTGGCGACGTAGATCGCCGGCTTCGCCGTCATCAGGCACAGCGGCTTCAACAGCGCGAGATCTTCCTTGTCGAGTTTCAATGCGCGCACCGGCTTGCCTTCGTTCAATTGCGCGCGCACTTTTTCGAGCAGCGCGCCCAGGCGGATCGCCTCCTTGTCGCCGGCCTTCGCCGTCTTGCCGGCGCGCTGCATCGCCTTCTCGACGGTGTCGAGATCGGCGAGTGCAAGTTCGGTGTGGATGGTTTCGATATCGGAGATCGGATCGACCTTGCCCGCAACATGGATCACGTTATCGTTGACGAAGCAGCGCACCATGTTGACGATGCCGTCGGTCTCGCGGATGTTGGCGAGAAACTTGTTGCCGAGGCCCTCGCCCTTCGACGCGCCGGCGACGAGGCCGGCGATATCGACAAATTCGACCACCGCAGGGACGGTTTTCTCCGGCGTGACGATATCCACCAGCGGCTGCAGACGCAGATCCGGCACCTCGACGATGCCGACGTTGGGCTCGATGGTGCAGAACGGATAATTTTCCGCCGCGATCCCGGCCTTGGTCAGTGCATTGAACAGCGTGGACTTGCCGACATTGGGCAGGCCGACGATTCCGCATTTAAGGCTCATTGGGTTTCTTCTCTTTGGTGTGCAGCTTCAGCATTGCTGCTTCGGTTTTGCCGTCGGCCAGCAGCGGCCATACGGCGAGGCTCTTCGCAATCGCATCGTCAATCGCCGCCTGCTCTTCGCTGCGCGGCGCATGCAGCACGTAATCGACCACTTCCTGCTCGCTGGCGGCGAGATCGCGCGGATGGCCGATACCGAGACGCAGGCGCCAGAAATCGCGGCTGCCGAGACAATCGATAATGTCCTTGAGGCCGTTGTGGCCGCTGGCGCCGCCGCCCAGTTTGATCTTAGCCACGCCCGGCGCAAGATCGAGTTCGTCATGCACAACCAGAATGTCGCGTGGTGCAATCTTGTAAAACGTGGCGAGTGCCGCTACCGCGCGGCCTGAATCATTCATGAAAGTTTCGGGCAGCAGCAGCCAGATGTCAGTGGCGCCGCCGAGCTTCGCCACCTGGCCGTGAAACTTGCCGTCGCCGCGCAACGTCGCGCGTGCATCCTGCGCGAGCCGCTCCACCCACCAGAAGCCGGCGTTGTGGCGCGTGCGTTCGTATTTTTTGCCCGGATTGCCGAGCCCGACAACGAGTCTCATGGTTCAGCGTGTGCGTCCGATTGCGATGGACAAGAAAAAGCCCGCCATATTGCGCGCAACATGGCGGGCGGTAGACAACGGCGTGACCGCTGTTAGTCCTTCTTGCCCGCGTCTTTCTTGCCGGCATCCTTCTTGTCGCCTTCCTTCTTGTCGCCGTCTTTGGCGGCAGCAGCGTCTGCGGCAGCCTGACCGGTGATTTCAGTGACCGGCGCGGCAACCTCTTCCACCTCGATGGCCGCACGCGGCAGCTGGATGGTGACGATGGCGGGGTTTTCCTTCTTCAAACGCGGAATCGGCTCGACACCCTTGGGCATCGGCACTTCATTGATGTGCATCGAATGACCGAGATCGAGTTTGATCAGATCGACCACGATGAATTCCGGCAGATCGTCCGGCAGACACTGGATGTCGAGTTCGTTGTAGACGTGGTTGACCACGCCACCGCCGACTTTAACGCCCGGCGAAACTTCCGCATTGATGAAGTGCAGCGGCACGCGCATGTGGATCTTCTTGTTCTTGTCCACGCGCTGGAAATCGACGTGCAGCACGAGCTGGCGGAAGGGGTGCATTTGCACGTCGCGCAGCAGCACCTGCTGCTTGGCGCCCTCGAGCGTCATGTCGAGCACCGAGGCGTGAAAGGCCTCCATCTTCAGATGACGGAACAGCGCCTGGTGATCGAGCTCGATCGGCACCGCCTGTTTGTCGGCGCCGTACAATATGCCCGGCACCTTGCCGGCAATGCGCATACGGCGGCTCGCACCCGTACCCTGCGCGCTGCGCGGGAAAGCTGTGAATTCAATTTTCATTTAAGTCCCCAAATATCGGATCGACCGCGACCAGCCGAACCGGTTTCAAATTGCGGCGTTCATGCACTGTTCCGCATGGCGCCGCGCTCACTGCAACTACTCTACGAACAACGAACTGACCGAATCCTCGTTGCTGATGCGCAACATGGTTTCGGCCAGCAGGCCGGCAATCGATATCACGCGGATGCGCGGGCATTGCGCCGCCTCCGCGCTCAACGGAATGGTGTCGGTGACGACGATTTCGTCGAGCGCCGAATTGGCGATGCGCTCGACCGCCTTGCCCGACAGCACCGGATGGGTGCAATACGCCAGCACCTTGGCGGCGCCGCGCTCCTTCAGCGCGCGCGCAGCCTCGCACAGCGTGTTGGCAGTATCGACCAGGTCGTCGATGATGACGCAGGTGCGGCCCTCGATTTCGCCGATGATGTTCATCACCGTGGCGACGTTGGGGCGCGGACGGCGCTTGTCGATGATGGCGAGGTCGGCCTCGAGGCGCTTCGCCAGCGCGCGCGCGCGCACCACGCCGCCGACGTCAGGCGAAACGACGACCAGATTCTTGTAATCGTTCTTCCAGACATCGCCGAGCAGAATCGGGCCCGAATAAATGTTGTCCACCGGGATGTCGAAAAAGCCCTGGATTTGCTCGGAATGCAGGTCCATCGTCAGCACGCGATCGACGCCGACCGAGTCAAGCATGTTGGCGACGACTTTGGCCGTGATCGGCACCCGCGCCGAACTCGGACGGCGGTCTTGCCGCGCATAACCCATGTACGGAATCGCCGCGGTCACGCGGGCGGCCGAGGCGCGCTTCAGGGCATCGACCAGCACCAGCACTTCCATCAGGTTATCGTTGGGCGGCGTGCAGATCGATTGCAGCACGAACACATCCTTGCCGCGCACGTTTTCGAGCACCTCGACCATGATCTCGCCGTCGCTGAAACGACCGACCTTGGCCTTGCCCAGACTGATGTTCAGATGCTGCACCACGTTCGCGGCGAGTTTGGGCGTCGCGTTTCCGGTGAACACCATCAAGCGATCGTACGGCACGGTAACCTTTCCGAGAGCAAGCCGCAGTCTGAAAAAATGGCTGGGGAGGTAGGGATCGAACCTACGAATGCCGGAATCAAAATCCGGTGCCTTACCACTTGGCGACTCCCCAACACGAAACACCGACGCCGCACCGTACCGCCGGCGGCGTTAAACCGATTACACTCCCATCGCCTGCAACGGATGGCGATCGAGGCCGCGCGCAACAACACCGCGCATCGTCTGCGGCAACCTGCCAAAAACCTCGCGTGCGGCCGATTCGTCACCGAACTCCGCAAACACGCACGCACCCGATCCGGTCATCCGCGCGTTGCCGAATTGCCGCAACCACGCCAGATGCTGTGCAACCTCGGGATAATGCCGGCACACGACCGCTTCAAGGTCGTTCCGGCCCGCGGCAAACGAAAAGGGCGGTATTGTAAGCGGAATCGAATTTCTAATCAAATCCGGATCTTGGAATATCCGGGCGGTCGCCACCGCAACCGGCGGCAGCAGCACAACATACCACGCCGGCGGCAGTTTCAGAGGGGTAAATTGCTCGCCAACTCCGGTTGCCAGGGCTGATTCGCCGAATACGAATACCGGCACATCGGCGCCCAGTTGCGATGCCAGCGCCTGCAGGCGCTCGCGCGGCCAATCGAGTTTCCACAGCCGGTTCAGGACGATCAGCACGCTCGCCGCATCCGAACTGCCGCCGCCAAGGCCACCGCCCATCGGCAAACACTTCTCGAGCGCAATGTCGGCACCCAGCACGGTGCCTGACGCCTGCTGCAACAGCCGGGCCGCCCGCACGGTGAGGTCGTCTTCGGCCGCCAGCCCGGCAATTTCGTTGGCGCGAACGATGCGCCCGTCCTCTCGCACCGCAATCCGCAAGACGTCGCCGAAATCGATGAAACGAAACACCGTCTGCAGCAGGTGATAGCCGTCGGCGCGCCGCCCGGTCACCAACAGCATCAGGTTGAGTTTGGCCGGTGCGGCAAATTCCGCCGCCGCATTCATGGCTGAGCCATCTCAAGGCGGTCAACCACCAGGCGGATCTGCGCATCGCTGCTGCCGATATCGAGACGCGCCGGCCGTGCCGCCGCGGCATCCGCATATTCAAACGCGACAGTCCAATCGGCCTGCACGAAGCGAAGCAGGCGCCCGCCCGCATCCGTTTCGGTTGCCGTGGTCGCAATACCCGGCGCACTGCGGCCCAGCACCCAGTAGCGCAGGCCGGCAAGCGGAAAACGCCAGCCGAACGCGCTTTGCGTCAGCGCTTCGATCGATTGCGCGTGATAACGGGTTTGCTCTGCTGTTGTCAGCGTGGCGCCGGCGCGATCGCCGACGAGATGTGCCTGAGTCTGGCCGAGCGGCGTGTTGAGCCAGATTTCATCCGTTTGGGCGTCCTGCTTCCAGCGCAGCGCGCTGGCAAACGCGCGCGCCTGATAACGAACGGACATGCGCCCGGCGAGTTCGAACGCGATGCTGTTGGCCGGCACCGGCTCGAGCGGATTGCCGGCGCAACCGGCGAGCAACGCCAGCATCAACAGCGCGCACCATCGTGACATCAAACGCATTGCATCGAGCCGGCAGCGCCGGCGTCAGGGCGAGAATTTTTTGACGGTTGCCAGCAGCAGTTCGTTGGCCGGGCTTTGCTTGAGCGCGTTGTTCCACACATTGCGCGCCTCATCCTGCTGCCCGGTCGCCCACAACACTTCGCCGTAATGCGCGGCGATCTCGGCGTCAGCGCGGATTTCGAACGCGCGCTTGAGGAAGGTCAGCGCCGCATCGTTCTGGTTCATTCGATACAGCACCCAGCCCATGCTGTCGATGATGAAGGGATCTTCGGGCGCCAGCTTCAGCGCCTGTTCGATCAACGAGTAGGATTCCGGCAGGCGCAGGTTGCGATCGGCGAGCGTATAACCGAGCGCGTTGTAGGCATGCGCGTATTCGGGCCGCAACTGGATCACCTTGCGCAAACTTGTCTCGAGTACGTCGATGCGGTCGACCTTCTCGGCGATCATCGCGTAATCGTAGAGCAGCTCCGCGGCATCCGGATTGGCGACAACGGCGCGGCCGAGCACATCGAAGGCGGTGCTGAAATCGCCGGCGTCGCGCAGCATCTGCGCCTCGACCTGCGTGAATTGCAGGCGTTCGGGCGGGGTGCGTCCGGCTTCCTGCAGATAGCGGCGCGCATCCGCCATGCGCCCCTGCTTGACCAGCACGCCGGCATAACGCGCGCGCGACGCCACGAACTGGTCGCCGCCGGCGACGCTGCTGTACCAGCGCAATGCTTCGTCGTAGCGCTGGCGCTCCTCGTTGGTCTGACCAAGATAAAAGCGAACGGCGTCCGGATCCTTGTAATCGGTTTCCAGCGCGTGCAGCAGCTGTTTCTCCGCGGTATCGAAATCGCTCAATTGCAGCGACAGCAGGCCGACCGCCAGCGTCACATCGGGATTGTCGGGAAACTCCTTGAGCAGCGCCTGAAACTCGCCGCGCGCCTCCGGATATTTTTTCTCGGACACCAGCAACCGCGCATAGTTGAGCCGCACATCCATCGCGCGCGGATGCTGCTTGAGAAAATCCTGGAAAAACGCCAGCGCCTCGGCGTTCGAATTCGCCTGTAGCAACGCGCCGTAAAACAGCGCCGCCTGCTCCCAGTCGGGCCGCAGCCGCAGCGCTTCACGCGCCTCCGCCAACGCCAGCTTGGCCTGGCCGGCGCCGGCCGCGGCTTGCGCGATGCTGTAGCGCGCTTCCGGCACATTCATATAGGGTTTGGCCAGATTCTGCGTCAGCGTCAGCACCGCCGCCTTGTCCGGATGACGCGCCAGCAGCGCGTTCAACTGCATGAAACTTTGCCCGACGTTGGCCTTGTCGGCGGCGAGCGATTTCTCGAGATGCGGTTGTGCGTCGGCCAGCCTTTGCTGGTTGACCAGCAGTGCGGCCAGCACCTGGCGCGCCTGCTGAGATTCGGGATCGGCCGCCAGCCAGATACCGGCCGCTTCGATGGCAACACCGACAAACCGCGCGTTCCACGCCACTTCGGTGGCGCGCTGCGCAATGCGCGGATCGCGCGTTTCGCGCGCCAGTTCAAGATAGGATTGCACCGCCACGTTTACTTGTCCGCGTTGCAATGCGATGTCCGCCAGCAGCAGCTTGAACAATATCGACTGGCTCATTTCGAGCTTGGGCAGCACGGGCGTATTCGCCGGCGCTCGCGTCACCACGCGCGGCTTCACCGCCGCCGGCTTTGTCGCCGGCGCGTCAGCATCGATATCGCTTGGCTTCGGCGGCTGCTGGGCGCAGGCGGCGAGCAGCGCGGGCACTGCAACAAAAAGAGTGCGAACAATCTTCATTTCAGGATCTTGATTGAAGGACCACGCGAGTTGGAGTGAATTTTATTCCGCAAGTTCTTCATAAACCACCGCATATTAGGTATATTTGACGCCCGCCACAAGCGAGCAACCGCGCCTGCCCCATTGCATGACTGTAACAACCTCCGAGATTACTGTTTCCGCCCAAGGGCTTTCGCGCCGTTTCGGCGCGCGCACCGCGGTTGACGGCGTCACACTCGAACTGAAACGCGGCGAAATTCTCGGCTTTCTCGGCCCCAACGGCGCCGGCAAAACCACCACCATGCAGATGCTGACCGGCAATCTCGCGCCATCGGCCGGTTCGATCAACGTGTGCGGCGTCGACATGCTCGACGCCCCGCTGGCGGCCAAGGCGCATGTCGGTTACCTGCCGGAAACGCCGCCGCTCTATCGCGAGCTGACGGTGATCGAATACGTCGATCTCGCCGCGCGGCTGCATCGCGTCGCAAAAAGCGCGCGCGGCGCGGCGGTTGCCGAAGCGCTTGCGGGCTGCGGACTCACCGAGGTTGCGAAAAAACTCGTCGGCACGCTGTCGAAGGGTTATCAGCAGCGCGTCGGTATCGCGCAGGCGATCGTGCATAAACCCGACGTTGTAATTCTCGACGAACCGACGGTCGGCCTCGATCCCAACCAGATTCGCGAAATCCGCAACCTGATCCGCGAACTCGGCCGCGAACACAGCGTGATCCTGTCGACGCACATCCTGCCCGAGGTAGAAAGCGTGTGCGACCGCGTGGTCATTCTGCACCACGGCCGCACCGTGTTTGCAGACACCATCGAAGGTCTAAAAAAGTTTCACGGCGGCCGCATCCTGCAGGTGGGACTGCGCAATCCGCCGGCGCCGGACGTGCTGGCGTCAATTGCCGGCGTGGCGCGCGTCGAAGCCGATGGCGCCAACGGTTTCCGCATCAGTTTCGCCGAACAGGCCGATCCGACCGATGCGCTGGTGCGCCGCGCAGTCGAGGAATCGTGGGGGCTTTATCAATTGGTGCCCGCGCAAACCAGTATCGAAGAGGTATTCGTGCAGCTCACGCGCAAAGACGAGGTTGCGGCATGATCGCCACCATCGCCGGCAAGGAACTGAAGGCCATGTTTTCGGCGCCGCTGGCGTGGGTGGTGCTGACGCTGCTGCAGCTGATTCTCTCATTCGGCTTTCTCAAGCGGCTCGACGACTTCATGCAGGTGCAGGCGCAGCTGATGCAGACGCCGAATGCGCCCGGCGTGACCGAACTCGTGGTGGTGCCGGTTTACGCGACCTGCGCCATCATCATGCTGTTCGCGGTGCCGCTGCTGGCGATGCGTCTGATCGCCGAGGAGCGCCGCAACCAGACCATGGTGCTGCTGATGTCGGCGCCGCTGACGATGACCGAGATCGTGCTCGGCAAATTCGCCGGGCTGATGCTGTTCCTGCTGCTGATCATCGGCATCACCACGCTGATGCCGCTGGCGCTGCTGGCCGGCGGCCGCCTCGATTTCGGCCTGCTCGCCAGCGTGATTCTGGGCGTCGCCCTGCTCGCCGCCTGTTTCGCCGCGGTGGCGCTCTATGCATCGTGCCTGACCGCGCAGCCGATTACGGCTGCAATTATCGCCTTCAGCCTGCTGCTCGGCATGCTGCTCACCGGCGAAACCGCCAGCGACGGCCTGCGCGAACGCGGCTGGACGGTGCCCGCGGCCCTCGCGCAGGTGCTCTCGCCGCTGAAAAATTTTGAGGCCTTTGCCAAGGGCACCCTCGACAGCTACAGCATCGTCTGCATGCTGCTGCTGATTATCGTGTTTCTGATTTTGTCGGTGCGCCGCCTCGACGCGGTGCGGCTGCGCGGATAAGCCATGCAGGTCAACGCCAAATTCCGCCTGCAACTGCTGGTGCAAAACGGCCTCTTCGTCGTGCTGCTGGTCGCGCTGGCGGCGCTCGCCGCCTACTTCGCGCAGGATTACCGCGTGGTGCAGGACATCACGCAGAACGGCCGCAACACGCTGTCGCAGCAGGCGCGCGACGTCCTGCAGAAGCTCGCCGAACCGGTCAAGGTCACCATCTATGCGACGAAGCAGGATGCGCGCGGCGATCTGCGCAAGCAGTTGCGCGATTTTTTTCAGCCCTACCAGCGCGTGCGCGCCGACCTCGCAGTCACCTTCGTCGATCCGCGCGAAGAACCGAAACTCGCGCAGGCGGCAGGCGTGCGCGTCGCCGGCGAAGCGATCGTCGAATACGGCGACAAGAAGGAACACCTGACGGTTTATAACGAGCAGTCCTTCATCAACACCCTGATGCGGCTGATGCGCGCCGGCGACCGCCTGGTGATGGCGCTGGAGGGGCACGGCGAACGCAAACTCAACGGCGCCGCCAACCACGACCTCGGCGAATTCGGCAAACAGCTCAATGCCAAGGGCTTCAAAACCAACAGCCTGAATCTGGCGACCGCGCAGGAAGTGCCGGCCAACGCGAATCTGCTGCTGATCGCCAATCCGCAGGTGGATCTGCAAGCCGCCGAAGTGCAGAAAATACGCCAGTTCGTCAGCACTGGCGGCAATCTGCTGTGGCTGATCGATCAGGAGCCGCTGCGCGGCCTGCAACCGCTCGCCGAAGAACTCGGCCTGGTGCTGGGACCCGGCACCGTGGTCGATCCGGATGCGACGCGCGTCAATGCCTCGCCGGCGGTGGCGATCGGCGCCGGCTACGCGCGCCACCCGATCACTGACAACTTCAATCTCAACACAGTGTTCCCGTTTGCGCGGCAGATCGGATTCAACGAGGGCCGCGACTGGCGCGTCACGCGCCTGATCGACGTCGCGCCCCGCGGCTGGGTCGAGATGGGCAAGCTCGACGACAAGATCGTTTTCGACAAGGCGCGCGACGTGCCGGGTCCGATAACCATTGCGCTTGCGCTTGAGCGCGCGGTCAACGACCGGCCGCAACGCGTCGTCGTCGTCGGCAACGGCAACTTCCTCGCCAACCAGTTCCTCAGCAACGGCGGCAACCTCGACCTCGGCGTCAACATGGTGAACTGGCTGTCCGGCGACGAAGCGCTGATCACTCTGCAGCCGCGCGCCAATATCGACGGCAGTCTCGATCTCGGGCGCACTTCGCAATACTTCCTGCTGTTCGGTTACTTCGTGTTTCTGCCGCTTGCATTTGCCGCCATCGGCGTGCTGATCTGGTGGCGCCGCCGCAAGGCATGAAGAAAAGCCTCTGGATCAACGCGGGTCTGCTGGCCCTGGTCTTGGTACTCGGCCTCCTCGCCTGGCTCAAACCGTCGAGTCACGGAACGGAGATCCGGCTGTCGTCGATGCAAGCCGCCGATGCGCAGGCAATCGAGATTGTTCAGGCCGGCGCGCCGGGCTCGATCATGCTTGAACGCAGCGGCGCCGACTGGCACCTCAGCCAACCCTTTCCGGCGCGCGCGGACAGCTTCGCGGTCAACCGCCTGCTTGAACTGCTCGACGCCAAGGCCGGCGAAAAATTCGCCGCCCAAGGGCTCGCCCGCTACGGACTCAACGAACCGTCGGTCAAGGTCATCATCAATCATCAGCAATTCAGCTTCGGCGCCTTCAACGAAATGAGCCGCGAACAGTACGTGCAGAGCGGCGACGGCGTCTACCTGCTGCCGCTGCGCTACGCCGCGGCATTGCCGAAGAGCCCCTATGATCTGGTGGCGAAACAATTATTTTCTGCCAACGAAGCGCCGCTCGCATTTGACTTCGGCTCGTTCAAGGTCACGCAGGAAGACGGCAAACCCGCGCTGGACTGGAACACCACCACGCTGCCGAAGACCGATGCCGGCCCGGACGATATCAACCGCTGGCTCGACGAATGGCGCCTCGCCTCCGCGCTGGGCGTGCGGCCGCCGAGCCAGCGCAAGCCGACCGGGGCCTTGCAGGTGCTGCTGAAAAACGGCCGCACGGTCGTCATCAAGATTCTCGAGCGCGGCGCCAGCACGGCGATTGCGCGCGACGACCAGCCGTACGAATACCTGCTGTCGGCGCCGGTGGCGGCGCGTCTGTTTGCGCCGCCCGGCAAGCCCGCCGCGGCCGAACCGTCCGCGCCGCCGGCGAAATAAGCGTGCCCGAACTGCCGGAAGTTGAAACCACGCGACGCGGCCTCGAACCGCTGGTGCGAGGCGCCACTATCGGCAGCGTGGTTGTGCGCAACCGCGCGATGCGCCAGCCGGTGCCGCGCGATCTCGCGCGCATTCTGACGGGCCGCCGCATCGATGCGCTGGAGCGTCGCGGCAAATATCTCCTGTTTCGCGCCGGCGACGGCACACTGATTGTGCATCTCGGCATGTCGGGCCGCCTATGGGTGGTGACGCCGGGGACGGCACCGGCGACGCATGATCACTTCGATCTCGCGCTCGATAACGGTCACGTGGTGCGTCTGCGCGATCCGCGCCGCTTCGGTCTCGTATTGTGGCAACGCGGCGATCCGCTGGCGCACAAGCTGCTGCGCGCCATCGGGCCGGAACCGTTTTCGAACGCCTTCAACGCCGAATGGCTGTACCGCGAAACGCGCAGTCGCAGCGGCGCGATCAAAAACGCGATCATGGACAGCCATCTGGTCGCCGGCGTCGGCAACATCTACGCCAGCGAGGCGCTGTTCCGCGCCGGCATCAATCCGAAACTGCCGGCGCGCCGCCTCGGCCCCGCGCGCTGCGTCGCGCTGGTTGAAACGGTGCGCGCAACGCTGGCCGACGCGATCGCAGCCGGCGGCTCCAGCCTGCGCGACTACGTCAATTCAAAAGGCGAGGCCGGCTATTTTCAGAACAATTTTTCGGTCTATGACCGCGCGGGCAAACCCTGTCTGACCTGCGGCACCACCATCCGCAGTCTCGTGCTCGGCCAGCGCTCGACCTTCTACTGCCCGCGCTGCCAGGCGCGATAGCAACCGCTTACTGCGGCGTCTTCGCGGCAGTCAGAGTGCGGTATTTGAGTTCGAGCTGATCACGCGACTCGACATGGCGCGGATCGTTCGGAATGCAATCGACCGGACAGACGATCTGGCACTGCGGCTTGTCGAAATGGCCAACGCATTCGGTACACTTGCCGGGATCGATTTCGTAGATTTCCTCGCCGGCCGAGATTGCATCGTTGGGGCACTCGGGTTCGCAGACGTCGCAGTTGATGCAGGCGTCCGTGATCATCAACGCCATCGCAACCTCAGGTCTTGCCGCCGAGCTGGGCGATCTTCTTTTTCAGGCATTGCCGCACATGCGGCGGCACAAAGCCGCTGACGTCGCCGCCGAGGATAGAAATCTCGCGCACCAGAGTAGCGGAGATAAACAAATAACGATCGGCCGGCGTCAGGAAAATCGATTCGACTTCCGGATACAGATTGCGGTTCATGCCGGCCAGCTGAAACTCATATTCGAAGTCCGACACCGCGCGCAGGCCGCGCACCACCACCTTGGCGCCGTGTTGCCGCGCAAAGTGCATCAAGAGACCGGAGAAACCGGTGACCTTGACGTTTTTGTAGGGGGCGAGCACGCGGCGCGCCATCGCGACGCGTTCGTCGAGCGTGAAAAACGGGCGTTTGCCGCGGCTGTCGGCGACGGCGACGATCACCTCGTCGAACATGCGGGCAGCGCGGCGCACCAGGTCCTGGTGACCGAGCGTGACGGGGTCGAAGGTTCCGGGATAGACCGCTTTACGTTTCATGATCCGTCCATTTCAGCAATTGATGGTTGACCGCGCCGGCGCGGCCGCTGCGCAACACTTCCCATTGTGCCGGTAAATCCGGCGGCCGTGGCGATTCAACGTGCACCAGGGCGCCCGGCGCAAGATGCGGCGGCAACAGCGGCAGTACTTGCGGCAGCAGATCCGAACGAAACGGCGGATCGATGAACACCACGTCATAACGACCGCCGTCCGCGCGCAGAAATTCGAGCGCATCGGCGCGCCGCAGATCAAGGGTATCGGCGGCCAGCAGGCGCGCGTTTTCCTGCAACGCGCGAAACGCCACCGCATCGCGCTCCAGCATGACCACGCGGGCGGCGCCGCGCGACGCCGCCTCGAAGCCGAGCGCGCCGCTGCCGGCGAATAAATCGAGGCAGGCTTTGCCGGTCAGATCCTGACCGAGCCAGTTAAACAGGGTTTCACGCACGCGATCCGGCGTCGGCCGCAGATCCTCGCGGGCGGGAAAGCGGACGATGCGACTGCGCCAGATGCCGCCGATGATACGAACGCGATTGGCGGCGGCCGGCATCGACAGCGGACTATTTGGCGCCGGCGGCGAGCGATTTCTCGTCGGCGCCGACCACCACCGTCACCATGCGCGCCGGATCGACGTGCTTGGCGAATGCGCGATGGACGTCGTCGATACCGACCTTCTCGACATTGGCGGCGAATTCGTCGAGATAATTGAGCGGCAGATCGTAGAAACCGATCGCCGCGAGATTCTCGACGATTTTGCGATTGCTGTCGATGCGCAGCGCGAAGCCGCCGACGATGTTCTGCTTGGCCTTGGCAAGTTCGTCCGCGTTCGGGCCATTGGCCAGAAATTCGGCAAGCGTCGCGCGCACCACGGCGAGCGCCTCGCCGGCCTGGTCGCGCCGCGTCTGCAGGCCGATCACGAACGAACCGCGCTCCTTGAGCGGCATGAAATAGCTGTAGGCCGAATAGGCAAGGCCGCGTTTTGACCGCACCTCGTCGGTGATGCGCGAGACGAAACCGCCGCCGCCGAGTATGTAATTGCCGACGTAGAGTGGAAAATAATCCGGGTCGTCACGGCGAATGCCAGGCATGCCCATGAACAAATGGCTTTGCGTGGCCGGATGCGCGACGACGCGCGTTTCGGCGCGCTCGAGCGAACGCACCGGTGCAATCGCCGCATGCGCACTGCCCGCCGGTAATCCGGCGGTCAGTTGCTCGGCGATCGCCGCCGCCTGTTCACGCGTGACATCGCCCATCAGGGCGACGACCGCACGATCGGCCGAATAATTGCGGCGGTAAAAGCCGGCCACGTCGTCGCGGGTCAGGGCGGCGACGGTTAAGGCTTCGCCGCTGCCGCGCAGACCGTACGGGTGGTCGCCATAAATCATTTTGCTGAACGTGCGGTTGAGCAGCGTTTCCGGCTTGGTGTCGGACTCGCGTATCGCATCAACAATGCGCGCCTTTTCGCGCTCCAGCGCCGCCGCCGGAAACTCCGGCTTCTGCAAAATGCGCGCGAACACGTCGAGCGCCTGGTTCAACTCCGCCTTGCTTGTGAGGGTGCGCAGCGACATGCCGGCGCGATCGCTGTCGAAGCGATTGCCGAGCTGTGCGCCGGTATCGGCCATGCGCCGTGAAATTTCGTTTTCGGTGAGGCCGCCGGCGCCCAGCCGCAACTGGCCGAGCGTCACACTCGCCAGCCCCGACTTCGCCGGTGTATCGAAGACCGAACCGGCGGCGAAATCGATGCTCACATCCAGCATCGGCAGATCGTGACTTTCGACGAAATAAACCCGCGCGCCGCTCTTCGTCTGCCATTGCTGGATCGGCAGCAGGGCCCACGACGGCACAGCCGCCAGCACGCACACGATGGCCGCGAGCAGGCCGGAAATTTTATTGCGCATGCGCGGCTCCCTTTGACGCCGCCGCCGGTTTGGCCCCGGCCAGCGGTTGCGGATCCAGCACGGCGACGGTGAGAGCGTCGTCGATCAGATATTTTTGGGCGACCGCCTGCACCTGGGCGGCGGTCACCGCCTGCAGCTTCTTCAGCATGACATCGATACTGCTGTAGGCATAACCGCCGGTTTCCAGCATGCCGATCTGCATGGCCTGATAGAAAATCGAATCGCGCTCGAACACCTGACTGGCAATCAGTTGCGCCTTGACGCGTTTCAACTCGTCTTCATTGACGCCATCGGCAGCGATTTTCGCCAGTTCGCGCCGCAGCGCCTTTTCCAGTTCGTCCACGCTGCGGCCTGCCGTCGGAATGCCGCTGACCGTGAAAAGACCGGGCCCGCGCTGCGTGCTGTCGTAGCCGGCGTCGATCGCGTTGGCGATTTTTTCGCCGCGCACCAGCGTGCTGTTCAAACGCGCCGCTTCGTTGCCGTCGAGCACGCCGGAGAGCATTTCCAGCGCGTAGGGCTCCCATTCGTTTTCGACGTCGCGCAGCACCGGCGCGCGCCACGCCATCATCAGCACCGGCAGTTCGGCCGGCGCCTTGATCACGACGCGGCGGATGCCGCGCTGCGCCTGCTCCTCCTGCGGCTTGCGCAGCGGCAGGTCGTGCGCCTTGAGCGGGCCGAAATATTGTTCCGCCAGTGCAAACACATCGTCGGCGGCAACATCGCCGGCCACCACCACGATGGCGTTATTGGGCGCATACCAGCGGTCGTACCACTGGCGCGCGTCGGTGTAAGTCATGCTTTGCAGATCGCTCATCCAGCCAACCACGGGCCAGCGATATGGATGCGCGGTGAACACCGTGGCCATCAGCTGCTCCTGCGCCAGCGCGCGCGGCTGATCTTCGGTGCGCAGACGCCGTTCTTCCATGACGACGCGGATTTCCTTGTCGAACTCGTCCTTGGACAGAACCAGATTGGCCATGCGGTCGGCTTCGAGCCGGAACGCCAGCGGCAGCTGCGATTTGTGCAATTGCTGGTGATAGGACGTGGCGTCGCGCGAGGTGAAGGCGTTTTCCCGGCCGCCGGCGGCAGCGATGATGCGTGAAAACTCGCCGCCGGGCACCTCGCGCGTGCCCTTGAACATCATGTGTTCGAGCACGTGCGCCACGCCGGTGGTGCCGTTGAACTCGTCGGTGCTGCCCGCCTTGTACCAGACCATCGACACCACGGTGGGCGCGCGGTGATCTTCCTTGACGATGACGCGCAGGCCGTTGGCGAGCGTTTTTTCCCGCGCCGGCACCTGCGCCTGGGCCAGCATGCAACCGGCGGCAAACACAACGACGGCCGCGCGCAATGCAATCACAAGTACGTCAACACGTAATTTGTATAACATGCATGATCCTGGTTATTGGTAGCCCGTGACCGGCTTTCGGGCTAGAATTTTATGTCAAATGATGTGGCCGCGCTCGTTTACTGCGCCGGCGTTTCCCTCCGGGCGATCACTGTGTCATCGAATTTGCATCCATCATCGATCGTTGCCGCTGCCCCGCGCCCCGATATTGACCGCGCGCGGCATGTTTAGTTTCCTCAAGGGCGGCAGCGAAGCAAAAGCGGGCTGGAGTCAGCGCCTGCGCGACGGGCTCGCACGCACGCGCCAAATCCTCAACACCGACGTCGGCGACCTGTTTGCAGGTTCGCGCATCGACGAAGCCTTTTTCGAATCGCTCGAGACTACGCTGCTGGCGGCGGATGTCGGCGTTGCCGCCAGCGGGTTTTTGATCGAACGCCTACGCAGCGAGGCAAGGCGCGGCGGTTTTCGCGAAACGCATGAATTGAAATCGGCAATGCGTGCGGCGCTGCTCGAATTGTTGAATCCGATCGCAGTGCCTCTCGACGTGAATTCGCAACGGCCGTTCATCATCATGCTGGTGGGCGTCAACGGCGCGGGCAAGACAACGTCGATCGGCAAGCTCGCCAACCATTTCCAGAAAAGCGGCAAATCGGTACTGCTGGCGGCGGGCGACACTTTTCGCGCCGCCGCACGCGAACAGTTGCAGACCTGGGGCGAGCGCAACAACGTGGCGGTGATCACCCAGCAATCGGGCGACGCGGCAGCGGTCATCTTCGACGCCATCAACGCCGCGCGCGCGCGCAACATCGACGTCGTGCTCGCCGACACGGCGGGACGCCTGCCGACCCAGTTGCACCTGATGGAAGAAATCCGGAAGGTCAAACGCGTGATCGCCAAGGCGGCGCCGGGCGCGCCGCATGAAGTGCTGCTGGTGCTCGACGCAAATACCGGACAGAATGCGGTGAATCAGGTGCGCGCCTTCGACGAGGCGCTCGACGTCACCGGCCTGGTGCTGACCAAGCTCGACGGCACTGCGAAGGGCGGCGTGATCTGCGCGATCGCGCATCTGCGTAGCGGCGCCGACAGCAAGCCGGCGATCCCGCTGCGCTTCATCGGCGTGGGCGAAGGCATCGACGACCTGCAACCGTTTAATGCCGATGAGTTTGTCGATGCCTTGCTCGGATAAACGATGATTTCTTTCAGCCGCGTCTCCAAACGCTATCCCGGCGGGCATCAGGCGCTGAATGACGTCA
The DNA here is from genome assembly GCA_903889565.1 of uncultured beta proteobacterium. GTDB lineage: Bacteria > Pseudomonadota > Gammaproteobacteria > Burkholderiales > SG8-41 > PALSA-1004. Next base: position 103,485 of record CAISYC010000012.1, on the reverse strand, counting down.
GCTTCACGATCGACAGCGGCGAGCTGGTGTTTGTCACCGGACACTCGGGCGCCGGCAAAAGCACCCTGTTGAAATTGCTGGTGGCAATCGAACGGCCGACCGGCGGCAGCGTCATCGTCAATGGCCAGAACGTCGGCGCGCTGACGCCGCGCGCGGTGCCGTTCATGCGGCGCAGCTTCGGCCTTGTGTTTCAGGACCACAAGCTGCTCTACGACCGCAACGTCTATGAAAACGTCGCCCTGCCCCTGCAGATCTCCGGCTTTGCGCCGCGCGACACCGCGCGACGCGTGCGCGCGGCGCTCGACAAGGTCGGGTTGCTCAAGTTTGAAACGGCGATGCCGATTACGTTGTCGGGCGGCGAACAGCAGCGCCTGTGCATCGCGCGCGCCATCGTGCACCGTCCCGCCATCCTGCTGGCCGATGAACCGACCGGCAATCTCGATGCCGATTACGCGCTGGAAATCGGCGAACTGATCCGTTCATTTAATCAGGTTGGTGTGACCGCAGTCATCGCTACTCACGACCAGACGCTGCTGTCGCAGCTCTCGCCGCGCGTGATTTCGCTCAAGCAGGGCGCACTTGATACCGGAGCCGCAGCTTGAAGGCATGGCTGGCAGCTCATGGACGCAGCATCAATGCCGCCGTGACACGGCTGGCCGGTGCACCGCTGGGCAGCACGCTCAACGCGCTGGTGATCGGCATCGCATTGAGTCTGCCGATCGGGCTGCATCTGGTCGTTTCCAACCTCCAGGCGGCATCGCAGCACCTGACCTCCGCACCGCAGATCAGCGTCTATATGGCGCTCGACGCGAATCGCAGCGAGGTCGCGCAAATCGAGACCAAACTCAAACAGACGCCGCGCGTGGCGAACTTTCGATTCGTGCCGCGCGAACAAGCGCTGGCCGACCTCAAGAACTCAAGCGGCCTGGCCGACGTCATCGACGGCCTGCCGCAGAATCCGCTGCCCGACGCTTTTGTCATCGACGCCGATGACGGCAGCCCCGCTGCGCTCGAAGCGCTGCGCGATGAGATCGGCCAATGGCCGCGCATCGCTCATGTGCAACTCGATGCCATGTGGGCGCGCCGCCTTGATGCCGGCCTGCGGCTGGGGCGGCTGGCCGCGGTCGGGATTGCCCTCCTGCTAGCGGTGGCACTGGTCGCGGTTACCTTCAATACGATCCGTCTGCAGGTGCTGACGCGGCGCGACGAAATCGAGGTCATCAAGTTGATCGGCGCCACCGATGCCTTTATCCGGCGGCCCTTCCTCTACTTCGGCGCCCTGCAGGGCTTCGCCGGTGCGATCGTCTGCTGGTTGATTCTTGCCGCCGCGGTCTACCTTGCCAATCGCAGTCTGGGGGAACTCTCCCACGTCTATGCGTCGCTGTTCCAGCTGGGCTTTTTGAGTCCGCTCGACAGCTTCGCCTTGCTCGCCGTGCCGACCGCGTTAGGCTGGCTGGGCGCCTGGCTGTCGGTCAGCCGGCACTTGTCTGCAATCGCGCAATAGCGAATCAAATAACTGATTTATTGAGCTTAATTTTCATACTTCCGCAGCACGGAGGGGAACTATTGGCGCCGTCTGGCACTCTTATGAGCAGAGTGCTAAGATGATTCCAACAAGGAGGTCAGCAATGACAACTTACGCCTTACCGGTTCCGTCGGCCAGCGGCAGTCTGGACAGCTATATCCAGACGGTAAACCGCTTTCCGATCCTGTCCCAAAGCGAGGAGACCGAGCTTGCGCGGCGTTTTCGCGACCACGAAGACCTTGATGCGGCGCGACAGTTGATCGTTTCGCATTTGCGCGTGGTGGTGTCGATCGCGCGCGGGTATATGGGCTACGGCCTGCCGCAAGCGGACCTGATTCAGGAAGGCAATATCGGCCTGATGAAAGCGGTCAAGCGCTTCGATCCGGAACGCGGCGTGCGGCTCGTTTCTTTCGCGGTGCACTGGATCCGCGCCGAGATGCACGAGTTCATTCTGCGCAACTGGCGCATCGTGAAAATCGCCACGACCAAGGCGCAGCGCAAACTGTTTTTCAATTTGCGCAGCATGAAGCCCGGACTCGACACGCTCGGCAGCGAGGAAGTGCGCTCAATGGCGAAGCAGCTTGGCGTTAAAAACGAGGAAGTCGTCGAAATGGAAACGCGGCTGGGCGGTCGTGATGTGCCGCTGGAACCGGCCAACGACGACGGCGAGGAGAGCTACGCGCCGATCGCGTTTCTTGCCGATCCCGCGGCCGAACCCGATCGCGTGCTCGAAAACAAGCAGTCGGCCCTTCTGCAAAGCGAAGGCCTGCAGAAAGCGCTGGCCAGTCTGGATGAACGCAGCCGGCGCATCGTCGAAGCGCGCTGGCTGCGCGAATCCGATCAGGCAACGCTGCATGATCTGGCTGACGAATTCGGCGTCTCGGCCGAACGCATCCGTCAGATCGAAAACAAGGCCATGCAGAAAATGCGCGGTATCATCGGCGCTGCCGCCTGATACAACTCAGCGCAGCACGAAAACATGGCCGGCATTGCCGGCCATGTTTTTGTCCGTGAAGGTCTCTCAATCAGCTTTTGATCAGCCAGAACGATGAGCCGGTCGCGCTGACGCCGCCGCAGTCCGCGCACAGTGCAGCGATGGCGGCCGCCGCCTCCGGACGCCGCGACAGATAGTGCAGCGGCAATTCGACCGCGAACGCCGCAGTTCCTGCAAGCAGGTAACAGGCGAGCAGGTATTGCTCGGAAAAGAATTTCTCCGTCCATTCGGCCGGATAGTCGAACGGCAGAAAAATATCGTGTATGCCGACGATCGCGCCCGGCGCCAGTGCGGGCAGAATTTCGGTGAAAAACACCGTCACGTCCGAGTTCATGAAACACTGGTGTGAATTGTCGATAAACACGATGTCGCCGGCACCGATGCGGGCGAACACGGCAGGATCGGTTGCCTCAAGCGGCGCGCGGATCACTTCATCGCAGAGGTCGTCGATTTCCGCGCGCGGGTTGGGATCGATCGATACGATTTTCGTGTCCAGACCGTGATCGGCAATCGCGCGGCGCACGAATTTTGTCGAGTTGCCGGAGCCGACCTCGAGATACAAACGCGGTCGCCGCGATGCCGTCATGCCGTACAACGCGATGCCGTCGAGCGGCGGAATCCATGCATTGTTCCAGTACGGCGCGACCGCATCATCGGCAATGGCTTGAATCGCGCTGAGCGAGGGCGCCCACGCGGCGAATGATTGCAGGCAGGCGATTTGCGCCGGCAGCGAACGGGAAAGTATGGCGTCGAGTCCCGGATGCGGCACCCCGGCGTAACGCGGTGCGGCGGCCGGCCGGTAACTCAGGCGCGCCGAGAACGGACGCCGCGCCACCGCCTGTTGCAGATGGCGGTCCCCCTCGTCCGGCGCCCCCAGGCGATGCTCGATTACGGCTAGCAGATAAGCCGCATCCCGGTGCCCCGGGTCGCTGGTCAACACCATCCGGCAGATGTCGCGCGCGCTCGCGTAGCGTTGGCTTAGATAATGATCGTACGCCTTGCGGTAGGCGTCTTCGGGGGTCAGTGCCAGGGTCATATCTGCAATGCGGCTCGCGGCGGCACGGGTTCGCTCGTCAGTCTGTCAACGCGGCAGCGGGACAGTTGCGCCGCGCAAAAATCACTTCAACAGCACGCGAATATCGTGCAGGGTTTTTTCGCCGCCCTGCCCGTAGGCGGCGAACAGGCGCAGGCGGCCCGCCGTGTCGTAGATGTAGGTGCCGGCGGAATGATCGACTGTATAGCCGCCGTCTTTCATTGGTTGTTTCTGGTAGAAGATTTTGTATTCCTTGGCCGTGCGCGCGGTGGCCTCGGCGTCGCCGTATAAACCGAGAAACGACGGATCGAATGCCGGCACGTACCTGGACAACAGTTCCGGCGTGTCGCGTTCCGGATCGACGGTGACAAACAAGACCTGCACGCGGGAGGCGTCCTTGCCGAGTTCTTTCATCACCAGCGACAATTCGCCCATGGTGGTCGGACAGACATCCGGGCAAAAGGTGTAGCCGAAGAAAATTACGACCACCTTGCCTTTGAAATCCTCCAGCGTGCGCGGTTTTCCGGTGTGATCCGTGAGCTGGAAGCCGCGACCGAATTCGGCGCCGGTGATGTCGGTCAGCTGGAATGCCTCGCGGCCCGCCGGACCGCCGCAGGCGGCCAGCAGCAAAAACATCAGCGCCGGAAGAACGCGACGCAGCGCGCCATTCATCGCGCTAGGCCACAAACCAGTGGTCAATCAGCAGCGCGGTAAACAACAGCATCAGGTACAGAATCGAATAACGAAAGGTCGTGCGCGCAATCTGATCGCTGTAGTTGCGGTAAACGCGGATCGCGTAATACAGAAAGACGGCATCGAGCAAAACCGCCGAGACAACGTAAAACAGCCCGCACATGCGCGTCGCAAACGGCATCAGCGTCACCGCCGACAGAATGACGGTGTAGAGCAGCACGTGCAGTTTGGTGAAGCTGTCGCCGTGCGTCACCGGCAGCATCGGCACGCCGGCCTTGGCGTATTCGTGTTTGCGGTAGAGCGCGAGCGCCCAGAAATGCGGCGGCGTCCACGCAAAGATGATCAGAAAAAGCAGCAGCGCCTGGTAGGGCACATCGCCGGTAACAGCGGCCCAGCCGAGTACCGGCGGCATCGCGCCGGAGGCGCCGCCGATGACGATGTTTTGCGGCGTCATCGGCTTGAGCAGCACGGTGTAGACCACGGCGTAGCCGACGAAGGTTGCCAGCGTCAACCACATGGTCAGAGCGTTGACCTCGTAGTTCAACACCCAAAGTCCGATGCCACCGACGATGCCGGAAAATACGATGGTCTCGGGGGGCGTCAGTTCACCGCGCGGCAAGGGGCGCGCGCGCGTGCGCGCCATGATGGCGTCGATTTTCTGCTCGACCAGACAATTGAATGCGGCGGCCGCGCCGGCGACGAGACCGATGCCGATGGTGGCCGCAATCACCGTGTATGCAAAGTGCAGATCCATCACGGCCGGCGGCACCGCGAGGAACATGCCGATGACCGCACAGAAGACGATCAGCGACACCACCCGCGGCTTGGTCAGGGCCAGGAACTGCGCAAAGCGCACTGAGGTCTGTTGCCAGGTGAGCGTGGTCATCGGATGGATTCGCTGGAAAGCGCAGATTTTAACACTCGGCCCGGCCCCGGCAAAACCGTTGCGCCGTATTCCTCGGCGGCCCCGCTCAGCCGATGCCGGAGGTTTTCAGCAACCGTGTCAGATCCTTGATGATGCGCGAGGGATCGGCATCGTAGGTGTAACGCAGCACCAGGTTGCCCAGCGGATCCACCAGGTAGATGTGGTCGGCGGGAGTACCGCTCGCGGGCAGCGCCTTGAGCAGCGCGCTGCTGCCCCCGCGCACCAGCCATGTGCCTTCGTAGGGCGCCATGAGGTCGGCGGCGGGTGTTGCCGCATCGACGATCAGCCAGGCGCGCTCCATGCGCGACATGTCCTTGCCCTGCGCGAGGCGCAGCTGGCGCAGCTTGAACAGCTTGTCGCGGCAGCGTGCGGCGCAGGCGCCGTCATCCACCATCAGCAGCACCCATTTCCCGCGCAGGCGCTCGATCGTGAATTCGGCGCCGTCGGCCAGCTGCAGCCGCTCGACCGGGAGCGGACGCGTTTCTATCAAGTCGCCGTAGTTGACGCGGGCGGCGGGCGCCGAAAAATAAAAGACGTAATACGAGGCGGCCACCGGCGCCACGCACAGCAGCGCGATCAACCAGAGCGCGGTACGGTTACGCGGCGCGTTTTCTGACACGGGTCACCACAAAATAAATCAGGATCGCGGCGGCCATCGCGAACCATTGAAAAGCGTAACCGTAATTGCGGTCGGGACTCGGCCCCGCCTCGCCCCACTCCCGCCTAAGGCCGTCGTTCAGTTCGCTGTCCTGCTGCACCACGACCGCCTGGATCGGGATGGCGACGGTGGCGCGATAACGCTCGAGCGTGAGGTTCTGCCAGACATTGCCGTCGGCCACCTTGGTCGATAATTCGAACTGGTGCGATGCCGGCACCACGGCGAGACCGGTAATGCGCTGCGGTCCGGCCGGCGTTACGACCTCAGGCATCGAGCGGCGGTCGGGGGCAGCGGCGATCCAGCCGCGGTTGACCAGCACGTAACGATCGCCGCCATCGATTTTGAGCGGCGTCACGACGTGATAGCCGGGTGTGCCGTGCAGTACCCGGTTGTCGATCAATACGGCGTACTCGGGAGCAAAGCGGCCGCGCACCTCGACACGCCTCCACGCGATGTCGCCGGCAGCGACTTCGGCCGATGACATCGCAATCAACGGCCCGGTCTGCGCCTCCTTCAGGCGCGCGGCCAGTGCCGCCTTTTCGTCGCCACGGCCGAGTTGCCAGAAGCCGAGCGCCACCGTCAGCGCGATTCCTGCGACGGCGGCGACCGCAGGCATCCACGCTCTGACGCCGCTCATCGGTGGCAGACCCCGCGGCTCTGGGCTACACTCGCAGACATGAAAATTTTCGTCTTTCTGTTCATTGCGCTGATTATCGGCAGCCTCGCCTCGGCGCTGTTTTTCATGGTCAAGGACCGCGGCGCATCAACGCGCACGGTGCGCGCGCTGACCTGGCGCGTTGTTTTCTCGATCGCCCTGTTCGCGATGCTGATGCTCGGTTTTCACTTCGGCTTCATTCCGTCCAAGATCTGACTGCCGGCACGCCGGAAGATTCAAAAAAAACGCCGCATCCAGTGCGGCGTTTTTCATTTTAACCGGCCTGCCGCCGATCGCGCCCGCTTACAGCCAATAGACGAGAATGAACAGCAGCAACCAGACCACGTCCACGAAGTGCCAGTACCAGGCCACGCCCTCGAAACCGAAATGATGCTCGGCGGTGAAGTGGCCGGCCATGCTGCGGCCGAGGATCACGATCAGCATCAGCGTGCCGACAGTGACGTGAAAGCCGTGAAAACCGGTCAGCATGAAGAAGGTCGCGCCGTAGGCACCGGTCGTGAGTTTCAGGTTGAGGTCGGTGTAAGCCTCGTGGTACTCGGTCGCCTGCAGATAAAGGAAGGTCATGCCGAGCAGAATGGTCAGCGCAAGGCCGACGATCAGTTGTGTGCGGTTGTTTTTCAGCAGCCCCCAATGCGCGATGGTGACGGTGACGCCCGAGGTCAGCAGAATCAGCGTATTGATCGCCGGCACGCCCCACGCGGCCATCGGCGTGAAGACTTCGGAAATGCCGGGGCCCGCAGTCGGCCAGTGCGCGGAGAAGTCGGGCCAGATCAGCTTGTTGTCGATGTCGCCGAGCCAGGGCACCGACAGCACACGCATGTAGAAAAGCGCGCCGAAGAAAGCGGCGAAGAACATCACTTCCGAGAAAATGAACCAGCCCATGCCCCAGCGAAAACCGGAATCGACCTGCTGGTTGTACTGGCCGCCTTCGCTTTCGCGGGCGACCGAACCGAACCAGCCGAACATCATGAAAAACAGGATACAGACACCGGCGATCAGCACGAATTTGCCCCAGCTCGCATCGTTCATCCACAGCGCGGCACCCGACGCCATGCTGAGCAATGCGAACGAACCGAAAATCGGCCAGTGCGACGGATCCGGAACAAAATAACGCGCAGACTGGTTCAACATGATGCTTTCTCCCTCATTGCCCTAAGTTACGTTTCTTCAGCTGGTGATATAACGCACCAGCGCGACCAGACTCAACACAAAAACAATCGCCCCGATGATGCCGGCCACCACGACCTGCAACAGGGTCAGACTGACCGCATCCTTTTCGTACTCGGCGCGCTTGCGCACGCCGAAAAACGACCAGAACACGGCTTTTGCAACCTGCAACGGCGTCGCTTTCGGCTTCTGCGCGTCGCTCATGCCGTCAACCCGCCTTGCGCGCGGCGCCCTCGACTTCGAAAAACGAATACGACAGCGTAATCGTGTTCACTTCAGCAGGCAGTCCCGACTCGATCACGAACACCACCGGCATGCGGCGTGATTCGCCCGGCTGCAGGGTCTGCTGGGTAAAACAGAAACAATCGATTTTCTTGAAATATTGCTGCGCCAGCTGCGGCCCGTAACTGGGGATCGCCTGCCCAGTGATGGCGCGATCCGAGTTGTTGCGGATCTCGTAAATAATTGTGGTCAACTCGCCCGGATGGATCTGCACATTGGTCTGCAGCGGCTTGAACGTCCACGGCAGCGCGCTGCGCAGGTTGGAGTCGAACTCGATGGTCACGGTGCGCGCGGATTCGATCTGGGTGTTGGCGATGTCATCCGGCTTGAACAGCCGGTTGACGCCGGTGACCTCGCAGATCTTCTTGTAAAAAGGCACCAGTGCGAAGCCGAAGCCGAACATCGCCACCGACACGATGAGCAGTTTGCGCATCGTGTGCAGATTCAGTTGCGGGATGCTGACCATTACCAGTGTCGGATGATGACGCAGATGAAAAAGAACAGCGCGACCGACGCCAGCAGCAGCGCGGTCTTCAGTTTGGGCGACACGATCACCATTGTTACTTGATGACCGGCGGCGTTTCAAACGAATGGTACGGCGCCGGCGACGGCAGCGTCCATTCGAGCGTGTCCGCGCCCTCCCACGGCTTGGCCGGCGCCTTCTCTCCGCCGCGCGCGCACTTGATGATGGCGGCGACGAACAGCAACTGCGACAAGCCGAAGCCCAGCGCACCGATCGAGGCGATCATGTTGAAGTCGGCGAACTGCAGCGCATAGTCGGGGATACGGCGCGGCATGCCGGCCAGCCCCAGGAAGTGCATCGGGAAGAACGTGACGTTGAAGAAAACAAGCGACAGCCAGAAGTGCGCCTTGCCAAGTGTTTCGCTGTACATGTGGCCGGTCCACTTCGGCAGCCAGAAATAGGTGCCGGAGAAGATCGCGAACAGGGAGCCCGCCACCAGAACATAGTGGAAGTGCGCCACCACATAATAGGTATCCTGGATCTGGATGTCGATCGGCGTGATCGCGCAGACGAGGCCGGTAAAGCCGCCCATCGAAAACACGAACAGGAAGCCGCAGGCAAACAGCATCGGCGTCTCGAATGTCATCGAGCCCTTCCACATGGTCGCGATCCAGTTGAACACTTTCACGCCCGTCGGCACCGCGATGAGCATGGTGGCGAACATGAAGAACAGCTGGCCCGCCGCCGGCATGCCGGTGGTGAACATGTGGTGCGCCCAGACGATGAACGACAGGATCGCGATCGATGAAGTCGCGTAGACCATCGAGGCGTAACCGAACAGCGGCTTCCGCGCGAAGGCCGGGATCACCTGCGAGACGATGCCGAACGCCGGCAGAATCATGATGTAGACCTCGGGGTGCCCGAAGAACCAGAAAATATGCTGGAACATGACGGGGTCGCCGCCGCCGGCCGCGTTGAAGAAGTTGGTGCCGAAGTGACGGTCGGTCAGAATCATCGTGATCGCACCGGCAAGCACCGGCATGACGGCGATCAGCAGATAGGCGGTAATCAGCCAGGTCCACACGAACAGCGGCATTTTCATCAGCGTCATGCCGGGCGCGCGCATGTTCAGAATCGTCGTCACAATGTTGATCGAGCCCATGATCGACGAGGCGCCCATGATATGCAGCGCGAAAATGCCGAGGTCCATGCCGGGCCCCATCTGCGTCGACAGCGGCGCGTAGATGGTCCAGCCGCCGGCCGGCGCGCCGCCGGGCACGAAGAATGAGGAGACCAGCAGAATCGCCGCCGGCGGCAACAGCCAGAAGCTCCAGTTGTTCATCCGCGCAAACGCCATGTCGGGCGCGCCGATCATCATCGGAATCTGCCAGTTGGCGAAGCCGACGAAGGCCGGCATGATCGCGCCGAACACCATGATCAGGCCGTGCATGGTGGTGAGCTGGTTGAAGAACTCGGGCTCCCAGTATTGCAAGCCGGGCTGGAACAGTTCCGCGCGGATGCCGAAGGCGAGCAGACCGCCGATGAAGAACATCGTCAGGCTGAACAGCAGATAGAGCGTGCCGATGTCCTTGTGATTGGTCGTCGTAACCCAGCGCATCAGCCCCGAAGGGTGGTGGGCGTGATCGTCATGACCGTGGGCGTGACCGTGTGCTGCTTCTGCGTGCGTTGCTGCTTCCATTGCGCTCTCCTGCGATATCCGTGTTGGTTTCGGTCGGCGTGCGGTTTATTTGCCGGCCGCCGAAAGATAATCCACCGCCGCCTTGATCTGCTCATCCGGCAGATCGGTCGCGCCACCCTTAAGCGGCATCGCCTTGAAGCCATGCAGCGCATGCGTGTAGAGCACTTCCTGACCCTGTTTGAGGCGCGGCGCCCAGGCCGCCTTGTCGCCGAACTTCGGCGCGCCTGCAACGCCCGCCGCGTGACAAGCCACGCAGATCTTGTCGTAGACGCCCTTGCCGTCGAGCGAACCCGAGGCCATTGCGTTGGCGGCCGTCAATTTCTTCTGTTCAGCCAGCCACAGCGCGAATTTCTCCGGCTCCAAGGCCTCGACCACGATCGGCATGAAGCCGTGTTCCTTGCCGCACAACTCAGCGCACTGCCCGCGATAGGTGCCGGGCTTGTCGACACGGAACCAGGTGTCGCGGACAAAACCGGGGATGGCGTCCTGCTTGACGCCGAAGGCGGGCACCCACCAGGCGTGAATCACGTCGTTCGCGGTGACAATCATGCGGATTTTCTTGCCGATCGGCACGACCACCGGATGATCGACTTCGAGCAGGTAGTTGGCGTGCTCTGCGCGCTTCCTGGCGCCGTCGGGGGTTTTGTCTTCAACCAGATCGCGCGGTGTCGCCAGCGAACTGTAAAAACTCACGCCTTCGTGCAGGTAATCGTAGCCCCACTTCCATTGATAGCCGGTGGCTTTGATCGTCAAATCGGGGTTGGACGTATCCTTCATCGCCAGGATCGTCTTCGTTGCCGGAATGGCCATGCCGATCAAAATGATGAACGGCACGATGGTCCAGATGATTTCGACCAGGGTGTTTTCGTGAAACTGTTCAGCCTTGTGGCCGACCGATTTGCGGTGCTTGATGATCGAGTAAGTCATGGTCCCGAACACCGCAACGAAGATCGCGCAGCAGATCAGGAAGATCAGGGTGTGCAAATCATAGATTTCATGCGCAATGATGGTTTGCGGCGCTTGCAGGTTGTAACCTTCCGCGCCCGCCACGGCCGGCGTCAGCGCCGGGATCAATGCCGCCAGGAAATACCGTGCCCACTTACTGATCATGCTTCACTCCAACGGTGCGTTAAATTCCCATGGGAAGCCTTGCCCACATTCGCTCGCCAGATCGCGACCACCCGCAACTCGGGAAGCCTGCCGAAACAGAACCGCAACCGTTCCGCTTCAAAACTGCATCTGTACGAACGATATCGCATGCTGACGGAACAACCATCTCCGCAGAATACAAATACCGCCCCGTTGGTTGTTTGCTCTTGGGGGGAGAGGAGCACGAACATCCGAAAAAATCGCCTCGAATTTATCACAGGCGAGCACCGGCAGGCAACCGAATACCCGTCGATAATGCTCGGAATTAAAGGGTGAATTCAGCGCTGTTCTGCGCGCAATCACCGTGTTTGAAAAAAATCATGCGCGGCAATCAGCGCACGCGCGCGATGCCGAGTTGCGTCAGGTTAAATTGACAGTTGATTTGCGCGGCCATCGTTTCCGGCGTGTACGTGAACTCTGCAAGCAATGGCGCATCGAGCCGTTCGATCAGTGCGGCGACATTTTCTTGCAGCACCGGCATCGCGGGATCGATGTGATTGGCGATCCAGCCGGCCAGTGCGAGCCCGCGCACGCGAATTGCCTGCGCCGTCAGTAGCGCGTGGTTCAGACAACCGAGTCGCAGTCCCACCACCAGGATCACCGGCAGGCCAAGTCGCTGCGCGAGATCACCGCCGTCGATCGTGTCGCCGAGCGGCACGCAGAATCCGCCGGCACCTTCAACCACGACGCATTCCGCGCCGACCGCCAGCGATTCGAAGGCGCGTGCGATCACCTCGAGATCGATCGCCACGCCGGTTTTCGCTGCAGCGATATGCGGCGCGATGGCGGGCGCGAAACAATACGGATTGATCAGAGCGCGCGGCGCCGTCAGCGCGCCGGCGGCGATCAGCGCCGCAACATCTTCGTTAAGCAGCCCCTGCGCGTCGGTCACTGCGCCGGCGGCGACCGGTTTCATCGCGGTCGTGCGGATGCCGGCAGACCGCAACGCGCGCAACAATGCACAAGCCGTGCGCGTTTTACCGACGCCGGTGTCGGTGCCGGTAATGAAAAATCCGCGCGGTGTCGCCATCGCGTCAGCCCCGCTTCGCCGCCTTGATTTCGATCACCGGCCGGCCATCCGGCGTCACGCGCGGTTGCGGCGCCCATGCATGCCCGTAGATCACTTCAAACGTCGCCGGCAGACGGCCATCGTGACGCCAGCGTTCGTAGTTGCGCTCGACCGCAGCCAGCGTTGCGCGCGCGCTCATGCCCTGCGGGCGACCCTGCGTCACATTGTGCGCACCGATCGCTTTAAGATCGCGCATCAGCGAACGCACATCGGCATAGGTCAGCGTCAGACACTCCATATCCATCACCGGTTCGGCAAAGCCGGCGGCGAGCAATTGATCGCCGAGATCGTGCATATCGATGAAACGATTGACGTGGGTATGTCGGTCGCTCTCCGCATAGGCTGCGCGCAGTTCCTTGAGCGTATCTGGCCCGAAGGTGCTGAACATGAGCAAACCGCCGGGCGCCAACACGCGCCTGAATTCGGTGAATGCATTGAGCGGTTCGTTGACCCATTGCAGCGCAAGGTTCGACCACAACAGATCGACCGATTTCGCGCGCAACGGCAACTGCTCGATATCGGCGCACAAGGCATGCGCCGCGCGTCCGCGCAGGCGCTGCAGCCAGCCGCTGCGCGCGCGTGCGCGACTGGCCATCGACAGTGCAAGGTCGAGCGCATAGAGGGCGGCGGCAGGATAACGCGCCTGCAGTGCGGCAGTTGCAACACCGGTGCCGCAACCGGCGTCGAGAATACGCGCCGGTTGTTGCCGCACATAATCGAGCCGCGACAACATGCGTTCGCCGACTTCGCGCTGCAATACCGCCGCCGCATCGTAGGTAGGTGCAGCGCGTTCAAACGCCAGGCGCACGAGGCGCTTGTCCAGTGCGAGATCGGTATTACTCATGAAAAGTCCTGATGCTGCGCGCGACGGCCGCTTCGCGCGTGATAAAAAATGCGTGTCCGGCGCCGGCCACGCTTTCGAACGCCGCCTGCGGCAATACGCGCGCGAGATACTCGCCGGCCGCGTGCGGAATCACGCCGTCGTTGACGCCGTGCATGACCAGTGCGGGCTGCGCGATCGCCGCGAGTGTCGGACGCAGATCGGTATCGCGCAAGCGCGCCAGACCGGACGCCAGCGCCGCAGCGTCGGCTGTGCGACCGGCAGCAATCGCCTCGCGCAAATCACGCAGCACCAGCCGTGCCGCCGCGTCGCCGGTCGCCTGCAGCGCGAGAAAACGCATGCGCGCGCGCGGCGGATCGTCGGCCACTTCCGATGCGAATTCCTCGAACTCAGGAGAAGTCATGCCATGCAACCAGTCATCGGCAGCGACAAACCGCGGCGTCGTCGCCAGCAAGACCAGCCGGTCGACCTGCGCCGGAAACTGCTGTGCCCACGCCAGCGCGAGCTGGCCGCCGAGCGACCAGCCGCACACGGTCACGCGTGCCGGCAGCGCCGCAGCTAATTCGGCTGGCGTTATCGCAAACGAGTCCAAATCCACTGCATGCACGCGAAAATCCCGTGCGAGTGCGGTCGCCAGACCCCGCCACACTGCGACGTTCATGCTCCAGCCGTGCAGCAACACCAGATCGGGTCCGCTGCCCTGCACCTGAATGTGTGGCGTCATGTCCCAGCGCCGGTTTCATGCAGTGCCTGCGCGAGTTGTTCGATATGGCGCGGCTCGTGCGCCGCACTCAATGAAATGCGCAGGCGCGCAGTGCCGACCGGCACCGTCGGCGGACGAATCGCCGGCACCAGCAGGCCGCGCGCCGCCAGCGCGTCAGAGACACGCACCGCTTCAACCGTGTCGCCTATCATCAGCGGCTGGATCGCCGTTGCCGAGGGCAGGAGTTGCCAGCGCAAACCGGCGACCGCGCCTTTGAGTTGTTCGATCAAGGCGGCCAGCCGCGCGCGGCGCTCGACTTCGCCGCCGATAATTTCAAGGCTTTTGAGCACGGCGTGCGCAAGCATTGGCGGCATCGCCGTCGTGTAGATATACGGACGCGCGCGTTGCACCAGCCATTCGATGACGCTTTCATCAGCGGCGACAAAGGCGCCGAACACACCCGCCGCTTTGCCGAGTGTCGCCATGTAAATGATGCGCTCCGACGCCATGCCGAAATGCTGCAACACACCGGCACCATCGGCACCCAGCACGCCAAAACCGTGCGCATCGTCGAGCAGCAGCCAGGCATCGTAGCGTTCGCACAGCGCGAGCAATGCCGGCACCGGCGCGATATCGCCGTCCATGCTGAACACCGCATCGGTGATCACCAACTTGCGCGCGGCGTCACTCGCCGCCAGCAGGCGCTCCAACGCAGCGAGATCCCCGTGCGCATAGCGGTTGAATTCGGCGCGCGACAACTGCGCGGCGTCATTGAGCGAGGCGTGATTGAGACGGTCGGCAAACACTGCGTCGCCGCGTCCGACCAGTGCCGTCACTATGCCGAGATTGGCCATGTAGCCGGTTGAGAACAACAACGCGCGCGGCAGCGACACAAACTTCGCCAGCGCCGCCTCGAGCGCGTGATGCGCGGTGCCGTGACCGAGAATCAGATGGGAGGCTCCGCCGCCGACGCCATACAAGCCGGCGCCTTCGATCGTCGCCGCCTGCACGCGCGGATCGGCCGCCAGCCCGAGATAGTCGTTGCTGCAAAACGCGACCACCTCGCACCCATCGACGCGCGCCAGCGGTTGCTGCGGCGATTGCAACACGCGGCGATGACGGCGCAGGCCCTGCGCCTCGAGCGCGGCGATTTCCGCTTCGAACACGGCGGCCGGTGCATGCGCGGAACTGCCGCTGTCCGCGCCGGCCTCGTCACGCCGCATCGATCAGGACCCGCTGCCCATCGCGTGAAGGCCGAGGCGCTCCATCAATGCGCGGTCGCGCTGCGCCTCCGGATTGCCGGTGGTGAGCAGTTTGTCGCCGTAAAAAATCGAATTGGCGCCGGCAAAAAAACACAGCGCCTGGATGCCCTCGGACATGTCCTGCCGTCCGGCCGACAGGCGCACCATGGCTTTGGGCATGGTGATGCGCGCGCAGGCGATGGTGCGCACGAATTCGAGCGGGTCGAGCACCGCAGTGCCGTGCAGCGGCGTGCCTTCGACCTGCACGAGATTGTTGATCGGCACGCTTTCCGGATAAGGATCCAGATTGGCGATTTCGACGATCAGTGCGGCGCGCGTGCGGCGCGATTCGCCCATGCCCACAATGCCGCCGCAACAGACATTGATGCCGGCGGCACGCACCTTGTCGAGCGTGTCGTGGCGATCGTCCTGCGTGCGCGTCGAGATGATGTTGCCGTAGAACTCGGGCGCGGTATCGAGGTTGTGGTTGTAGTAATCGAGCCCTGCTTCTTTCAACTGCTCGGCCTGCCCTTCTTTGAGCATGCCGAGCGTGGCGCAGGTTTCCATGCCGAGTTCGCGCACCGCCTTGACCATGCCGAGCACGCGCTCGAGATCGCGCTGCTTGGGTCCGCGCCACGCCGCGCCCATGCAAAAACGGGTCGCGCCGTTGTCGCGCGCCGCGCGTGCGGCCGCAACCACTTCATCGACCGCCAGCATGTCTTCGTTGGCGACATCAGTGTGATAACGCGCCGCCTGCGGACAATAACCGCAGTCCTCGGGGCAGCCGCCGGTTTTGATCGACAGCAGGGTCGACAGCTGCACCGCGTTCGGATCGAAATGCGTGCGATGCACGCTATGCGCCCTGAACATCAGATCGTTGAACGGCAGTTCGAACAGGGCTTCGACCTGATCGACCGTCCAGCGCGCGGCAGACGCCGTGTCGGCCGCGGGCGTTGCCGCCGCGTTAGGGCTAATGGTATCCATGAATGGCATCCGAAAAAAACGGCGGTAGGCGACGAAAACGTATTCAGATCATGCGCTTCGCATCATCAGACATGGCCGCATCGTTGTCAAACACATATCGCCGGCTAATTGACGGCTGCCTATACTTTAATCAGCTAATGCTGCCGCAACGCTGTCTGCTGTGTACGGCTGCAGCGCCCGTGCGCGCGCTCTGCGACGCCTGCCACGCGCAGTTGCCGCGTCTGTCCGGTTTGCGCTACCCGCAATGCGCGCTGCCCAACCCGCAGGGTGAAATCTGCGGCAACTGTCTCGCCGACCCGCCGGCCTTTACGCGGGTCAGCGCGGCATTCAGTTATGGGTGGCCGCTGGCACCGTTGATCCGTCAATTCAAATACGCGGGCAATCTGGCACTGACCGGTCTGCTCGCGGATGCGCTGTGCAGCGCCATCCGCGATCCGGTCGATCTCGTCATACCGATGCCGCTCGGCCCCCTGCGGCTGCGCGAACGCGGCTTCAATCAGGCGCTTGAACTGGCACGCCATGCGGCGGCCGCCACCGGCACCGCGCTCGCCGCGCAGGCCTGTCGCCGCGTGATCGATGGCGCGCCACAGGCCACGTTGCCGTGGCGTCAGCGCGCGAAAAACATTCGCGGCGCGTTTGTCTGCGATGCCGATTTATCGGGCCTGCGCGTTGCGGTTGTAGACGATGTGATCACCACCGGCGCGACGCTGCACGAACTCGCGCCCACGCTGCGCAAGACGGGCGCGCGCGAAGTGCATGGCTGGATGGTGGCGCGGACGTTGAAGCAGAATTGAGAATTTGCAGCCAGCGCCAGCGCGATTCAATCGGTTCGCTTGATTCTCAATCCGGTTTTACCTACTGCAACTGGCGCAGTCGCTGATCGACGAAAGCCTGCAATTCAGGGTTGAGCGTATTGCTTGCCTTCGCGCGGCGGAAGGCTTCCTGCGCGTCGGCATTGCGCTCGAGCGCCTGCAACGAAATGCCGAGCCCCATCAGCCACACGCCCGATTGGGGCGCCAGCCGCAACGCGGCCTGATACTGTTCGACGGCCTCGCGATGACGCGACTGCCGCTGCAACAGCGCCGCATAGAACGCCAGATAATCGGGGCTGTTCTGCGCAGCCGCCGCGGAACCCTGCAATGTTTCAATCGCGTCGGCGGCATCACTGCGATCAAGCTGCAGCCCCGCGAGCGCCCTGGCGAACCCCGGCTGGTTCGGGTTCAGTTTCAAACCATCCTTGAGCACCTGTTCCGCTTCGCCGCTGCGCTTGGCATCGATCAGCAGACCGAACAGGCCCTGGCGGGCGCCGCTGTGTGCGGGGTTATGCTGCAAAGCCAGACGAAAGCCCTCCTGCGCCTCGGCGAGTCGCCCCTGATTGAGCAGCGCGGCGGCTTCGCGATATTCGTTTTCCGCCTGCTGCACCGGCGTCAACTGCTGCATGTGCTTATCGATTTGCGAATTGGCCAGCGCGGTCTGTACCTTGCTGTCGGCATTCAATTCGATTACGCGCGGTTTGCCCGGCGCCGGCGGCAGCAATGCGGAGGCGACCGGTGGCGCAGCGGATTTGTTATCGGCGGCAACGACAGCCGCTCTGACGGTTGCCGCCGGCGGTTCCGCGCCGACGACCGACGCAGTGCTCAGCGGCGGCGCGGCGGCGGGCGCCGATGCGCGCGAGGGCTCTGCGCCGCCCGCAGATCGCGGCAGCGCCGGCTTCGACGGCGGCACCTTGGCCAGATCGAGCGCGAGGCGCGAGGCCGGCCCCTCCAGATATTTTTCATTGGCATCGACGGCGACGCCGTCGCCCGCGGACGCGCCGCCGGAGCTCTTCAGGCGCGGCGCGCCGATTTGCCAGGCCGCGCCGATCGCGATCAAGGCAGCGGCGGCGACGAGCCACCAGCGCAGGTTCGATTTTGCCGCCTGCGGCAGCACCCGCACCTGATTGGGCAAAGCGCCGCGCTCCACCGCCGAAGCGCGGCGTTTCTCGAGGTCCTGCAACATTTGATTGATCAGACTCATGCGCCGCGCATCTCGATTATTTGAACATCATCCAGCCGGCGCCGCCGGCCGAGGCGAGCAGCATCGCCGCCACGCCGAACCACCACCAGTGCCGCCGCCGCGCTGCCGGCGTATCGCTGGCGGCAGCGCGCACATGATGCGGCAGCACCTGCGGCAGTCCCTCGCCGAAGGCAAGCAGCATCGCCTTGTGCGCGATTACGTTGACCAATCGCGGGATGCCGCCGCTGGCGCGATGCAGCGCGCGCACCGCCGGTTCGGCAAACAGGCGGTTGCCGTGATATCCGGCAACGCGCAGGCGGTGCGCGAGATAGTAATCGAGTTCGTTGCGGTCGAGTTCGCCGAGGCGGTACTGGAAGGTGATGCGCTGGCGCAACTGGCGCACCGATTCCTGCGAGAGTTTGTCGTCGAGCTCCGGCTGGCCGAACAGCACCACCTGCAGCAGTTTGCGTTTTTCGGTTTCCAGATTGGTCAAGAGGCGCAGCGCTTCCAGACTTTCCAGCGGCATCGCCTGCGCCTCGTCGAGGCACAGCACGACCGATTTGTTCTGCGTCGCAAAACCGAGCAGCGCCTGCGTCAGACCCTTGATCAGATGATGCTGATCGGTTTCATGCGCGAGATCGACGCCGAGTTCGCCGGCCAGCGCGAGCAGCAGGGTGCGCGGCTCAAGATAGGGATTCGGAATGTAGGCCGACACAAAGCTGTCGTCGAGGGTGGCGAGAAACTTGCGGCACAGCAACGTCTTGCCGGTGCCGACCTCGCCGGTGATCTTGATAAAGCCCTCGCCGTTCTTGACCGCCACCAGCAGCGTATTGAGGGCTTCCTGATGGCTGGCGCAGGCATAGGCGAAGCTGGTGTCCGGCGTGATGCCGAAGGGCAGTTCCTGGAGGCCGAAATGGGACTGATACATGGGCGCGGGCCGCGTGGGTGACTTGCGATCATGTCACAGTCGGCGCCGCACTCCAAGTCAGGGTTTTGGTTTGGCCGCTGCGGCAGCGGCTGCGGGCGGCGCCGGCCGGCGCAGCGCCTTGACGCGATCGTCGATTTCCTGCGCCTGCTGCTGCCACGCGTTTTCGCCCTTGATCACCGTGACCTTGAGCAGGATCACCAGTTCGCTTTTGGTCAGTTGCTGGTTGCGGCTGCCGAAAATGCTGCCGAAAACCGGCGAGTCGGTGGTGCCGGGCAGACCGGAATTGGCGTTGGTCTGCTGCTGCGACATCAGGCCGCCGATCGCCGCAATGGTGCCGTCCTGCACACGCACGATGGTGTCGCTTTCGTTGACGTTGCTAGAAGCGAGCGGCAGCGTAAACGTGCCGAGCGAGCCGAGGTTCAAGGTCTTGGTCTTGTCGGTCACCGCGCTCACCGACGGGTGGATGTGCAAGGTGATCTGGTCGTCCTCCGAGATCTGCGGCGTAACGTCGAGCGCGATGCCGGAAAAGAACGGCTGCGTCGTGATCGTCGGTGACACCGTGCTGGTGGTGCCGGTCGAGGTCGTGGTGGTCGTCACATTGGTGACGAAAAATTCGTCGGTGCCGACCTTGATCACCGCCTTCTGGTTATTGATCGTCGCGATGCGCGGACTCGACAGCACGTGCACCGTGCCCTGCGATTCGAGGAAGTTCAGCAGTGTGGCGAAAGTGCTCGACTGAAAAGCGAGCCCGAACACCGAACCGGGGACATTCGTTCCGGAGGCAAGGCCGGCCACCGCGCCCGGCAACGCCTGGATATTCGAATTCTGCAGCGGCGTGCCATCGGCGGCGAGCGCGGTGAATGCAGATAACACACCGTTGTTGGAGAGCGTCGTGCCGGGCTGCACCACGCCGCCGGCGAAATTGCCCTTGAACGCTGCCCAGTTGATGCCGCTCGAAGTTTGATCGCTCAGCGACACGTTGATGATTTTCGCTTCCAGCATCACCTGCCGGTCGATGACCAGCGACATCGCCTGCAGATACTGCTGGACGGTGCGCAGCTCCGACGGCAGCGCGCGCACCATGATCACGCCGGCGATAGAGTTGACGACGACGCTGCGCCCTTCCCCGTTGCCGATGATGGCCGTAATGGAATCGGTGAGGTCTTTCCAGTAATCGGCGTCCGTTGTCGTCGTCACGCGGCTGCTCTCGACGGCCTGCGCGACCGCGCCGCCGGTGCCGGCCACCGGCGCCGTCGTGGTACCGGCGACGCCCCCGGCTTGCGGGATCTGCGGCGCAAAGCCGGACGAAGTCTGGATCGAGCCGGAGGTGACCCGCACGTCGGCGCGACCGACACGCCGTCCGGCCAGATAGTTGACCTGGAACAGGCGGGTCTGAATGGTGATCGGCTGCACATAGATGCGCGTGCCCTGCACCTTGTATTCGTAACCGTACAGCTCGCGAATCGATTCCAGCGCCTCGTTGATGGTGACGCTCTTGAGATTGACCGAGATCGTTTCCTTGATGTCGGGATGCACCAGCATGCTGAAACGGGTGCCGGAAACCAGCGCCATGAACACCTGATTGGCCGGAGCATTGTTAACGGTCAAATCGAACCGCGCTTCCTCGGCAGCGCCCGCGCGCGGCATCTCGACCGTCATCGGCGGCAGCAGCGCCTGCGTCACCGCATCCGGCACGCCGGGCTTCACCGCCAGCCGGGACGCCGCCGCCTGGAGATCCGCCTCCATCCGGTCCTGCACAACGCCGTTCTTGATCTGCCGCGATTGACAGGCAGTCAGGCAGAGCAGCACCATCACTAAGAGCGAAAATATCTTCATTCCTGCTTTCCTTGCTGTTTGGCGGGCGCTTTGTGCGCGCGCGCTGCGGGTTTCTTTGCGGTGACTGGCGCCGGCGCGACCACCGGCTGCATGCTGATATCGGGATACATGTGGAGCGTCTCGGTGCCGGTAGCGCTGCGCAGCACCACTTCGCTCTCGGTAATGCGGATGACCCGCGCCTCGCCGTACTTGCCGTTGAGTTTGACCGTCTCGCCGTTGATCATAGCCGATCGCTCGCTGCCGGAAATCCTCACGCTCTGCAACTGGGCTCCCGCACCCGTCGCCGCAGCATCGCCGCCGGCCGCCGCGCCGGGCGGCCGCGTCGGATCGCTCAACTGCGCCAACGCAGGCGTCGCCGCTAGCGCGCAGGCCACAAGCAGCCCCGCTCCCGTCAATCGCATTGATTGGGCGCTTTTCATATCACCAGCCATGCCTTGTCCGTGCTCAGCGTGTAGATTGTCACCGTCACCGTCAATCGCGGATAGTCGTCCGCATTCAGGGTGGCGCGCGACCAGAACATGCGCCAGTTGAGTTTTTCGAGGCGCGACAAATAGTCGTGAATGTCCGAATAACTGCCCTGAACCGTGATCTCGACGCCGTGCTTGTAGACGCCGCCAGTGACCGGCGCGGCGGTTTTGTCGGTGGCCGCCCGGTCCACCAGCGGCGCAACCGGCAGCGTTTTCAAAGCCACCAGTTGCAGGCGCGGGCTGCGCGCCAGCACGTCCTGCAACAGCGATTTCATGCTCTCGGCGGCGACCAGCGTCTGCTGCATGCCCTTCAACGCTTCGTCGATCTCGGCAATCTGGCGCTTGACGTCATCGCGGTGCGCCATCGCGGCAGCATCCGGATCGGCCAGCCGTTTCTCCAGCGCCTGAATCTGCGGTTCCAGCCTGGCCAGGGTCGCGCTTTGCTGCGCAGCCTGCATGCGCAGGGCTTTGCTGCGCGAAACCGCCGGTTCGATGAACAACGCATTGATCACGAACACGGTCACCGCCACCGCCGCCACAAACACCATCACGCGCGAGCGTTCGGGCAAGGCGTCGATTTTTTCAGCGTATTTGCGCCACAACTCTTTCACCGCGCTGCCTCCCGGCGAACGGCAGGCCTGCCGCCGTCATTCGCATTTTGCTCGCTCACCGCCGGCAACAGGCCGCGCGCCTGCGCCGGTTTGCCCGGCTGCGCAGCGTCGTCGGCAATCACACCCGTCGACACGGTAAATTCGAGATAACCCGACGGCGCGCCTTTCGCTTCTTTCTGGACCTGAGCCGGCGCATCGCCCTTGCTGTCCGCGGCCCCTTTGGTCGCGTCGGCCGGATCGGCCGCCGGCTGGCGGATGCGCAGGGCCGAAAACTGCATGCCCTGCAGCGATTTTTCACGGTTCAGCTGGTTGATGTAGGTGGCGACGAGATCAGCCGTGAGCGTCCTGCCCTGAATCGCGAGCTCATTGCCGCCGCGCGCGAGATCGAATCCGGTCATCCACAGTCCATTGACGCTTTGCCGCGAAAACGCGCGCATGAATTCGGAAAATCCGTCGGTGTTGCCGATCGTTCCGCTTTTCAATGTTTCCATGATTTCCTGGCGGCCCTTGAGCTGCAATTCGGTCTTCGCCACCTCGGCCTCGAGTTCCGCATTCGGCTTTTGCTGCGCGACATCAGCGGTGAGTTTGTCGAAGCGCGCCGTCGTGTCTTTGACCGCCTGCTCGACGGCTTGCGAGCGGGCAGTGGCCCCGTTCAATTCAAGCCGCTGGTAAACCGCGACTGCCGCCGCGCAGGCCGCCACGACCGCCACGCCGCACAACATTGCCGTCGCCGACGTAAATGAAAATCCCTTCTTTCGAAACAGCGGATTGAAGAGGTTGATCTGCTGGCTCATGCCGCCGCCTCTTCGCCGCGCAGGGCGGCGCCGATCGCCTGCAGGCACTGCGACTGCCGGGCCGGATGCTTGAGTTCGGGTACCGCCGGAAAATCCATCACCGTACCGAGGTCAATGGTCTCGACCGGAACGTAGATGTTCGCCGCAAGGTATTCCTGCAATCCGGTTTCCACCGGCATCGGCGCCAGCAGCAGTTTGGCCACGGGCACGTAATGATATTGACGGTCGAAATGATCGAGCGAGCGCTGCAATTCCAGTGCAATGCGTTCGAAATACTGCGCGCGGCGCTCGGCATCTGCCTCGACCAGTTGGGCAAGAGAAATCTCGATGCGACGCGACAGGTACAACTCGCCGCCGCTGGTAAACGTCAGTATGCCCTCGGTGGGATAGAACGCGAGCATGGCAACACCCCGCCCTTCGGTTTCGAACAGGGCGGCGACATTGCGCTGGGCCAGGTCCGGAATGTCGATCGCTTCGAGCGGAATCTGCGCTTCCATGTAGGGCTTGATACAGGCTTCGATCGCACTGTTGCGCGCGGTGATCGCATACACCGAGTGATTGCGGGTGGGCGCGTTGCGATCAACCGGAATGTCGAGCACATCCACCGTCGCGGCATCGAGTGGATAATCGATGATGTCCTTGACGCGCCAGCGCACTGCAGTCTTCACTTCCTCGGCGGGAACGCCGGGGGCTTCGACCTGGTGCATCTGGAATTCCGCGCTTTTCAGCAGCGTGGTGCCGCGAAAGCCGTCGAGCTTGAGTTCCTTGCGCAGGCGCGCGAGGGTTGCCACGTCCGAACCCTCCTTGCGGTAGGTGTCGCACATTGCAACCTCCGGCCTGCCGCCGACAGCGCGCCTGACGTGCACGAGGCCGACAGAATCGTCGTCCACGTTCAGCGCCAGCCATCCGGCCTGCCTCTTACCCTTCGAAAACCACCGCATTCTCGATACCCCGACTCGCTGCAATTGAAATTAAATTAAGCACTTCCGCTTGTCAATGTGAATCCGGCGGCATGCTCAACGCATTATGCCGGTCCTAATAGTTCTCGCGCAGATAAATGAAATTCCGGTTGACCCCGTAACCGCCAAAGGTCGCGTGCGCGGTCGGATCACGGTCGTAATTTCCGCCGCTGCAATACTGCAAATTGCGCAAATACGGCAGGTTGGCGACGGTCGGCACCGGCAGCGGCACCAGCGCGGTGCAGGTGTTGAGCGGGAAGCCCAGATCGACCACCACGTCCACCGCGCCGTACTTGTTGGCGCCCGGCGCTGACAAGGTCAGGTTTTTGACGCCGCCGAGAAATGCCCCGGCCGGCATCGCCGCGGTCGTCGCACCCGCCGTCAGGTTCAATTGATAATTGGCGAAACCGATATTGGCATTGGCAATTGTCGTGCAGTTGTCGGCAGTGTTGTCGACAAAACCGGCATTCACAGCGAAGTACTGCGTGGTCATGCGCATCGACAACGGCAGCAACTCGGAGCCGTTGGCATTCGCCAGTTGCAGCCGCCCGTAACGGAACTCGGTACCCAGAGCGGCCCCGCCGCCGTCGAACAGCACGCCGGCGCCGCCGCCATTAAATGTCGCACCGCCGCCGGTCGTCACGATGGTGCCGTTAAGCACCGCTTCACTCGTGTCCTGCACAGACACGTTGAGCGAAATATTGGCGTTGAACGGCACCACCGGTGCATTCACGCTGCGCAAATAGGCGACCGCATCGGCAGCGTTCAGCGTGATCGTGCCGGTACCGGTGCCGGGCGTCACCGTCGTCGGGGCAATCGAAAATTGCGAACTGTCCCAGGCTTTGCCGCCGCTGTCAGTGTAGCCCTCGATTACGCTGCCGACGGTGGCATTGCAAACATTCGATGACGGGCAGGTCACTGTCGCCGCCGGCGGCGATGCCACCAGCTTCCACAACGAACCGCGGTAATTGGTGGTGGTCGTGCCGGCCAGATTGACCGCCGTCACCGTGACAGTCGGCGCGGTCGCATAACCGAATGGCTGACCGATATAGGTGAAGCTGCGCTTGGGCGCCACAGCTGCCGCATTGCACAGCGCGTCGGTAGTATTAAAAGTTCTGAATACCGGCGCGGTTCCTGCGGTCACGGTGAAGCTCGCCGGCACAAAGCGCCCGATCGTCGCCGCACCGCCCGACTGCGGCACCGTCAGCACGGCCGCCGATTCGCCATCGGCCGCGTCCACACTCGCGAAATTGTGATCCTCCAGCGTCAGGTCGAACACGCCGGCTTCGCTGTACGACGCCGTGTTATTGACCAGCGGATTTCCCGCAACCCAGGCGGCGCCGCCGGGCAGCGCCAGCACACCGGGATTGCAGCCGCTCATGCCGGCCAGCACCGTGCAGTTGGCCGAGACCACGGTCGGACTGCCGTTGTAATTGGTCGCAGTCGCGGGCAGCACGCTGACGGCGACGGTGAATGGCGCGCCGGCCTGATGGACGATTCCGCCGGCGGTCGCCGCGTTGGCCAGCGTGCGCACGATGCCGGCCGTGGTCCAGGTTGCGTCCTGCGCGCTCACCGTCAGCGCGCTCGGCCGGATCGCAAAGTTGTCGGTCGAACAGATGGTGGTCGTGTAGGGTCCGCCGACCGGATAACGAATGCGAACACGCACGTCCTGCCACACATTCGGCACCGCGGCAAATGCGACGTTCGAGCGGCCGGCGGTGATCGTCGCCGTGAATGCCGCCAGCACTGTCGAGGAACTGGTCGGGCAGTTGGCGGCATCAAGCGGCACGCCAAGCGCCGTATTGCCCAGCAGGTCAACGGTCACGTTGCCGGTAAATGTGTTGTCCTGCACGCCGCCGTTGTTGGCCACCAGTGCGAGCGTGAATCCCGTTGCCGCGACCTTGGTGTTGATGAAGCCGGTTACCTTGGTTGCCGCAGTAACGGTTTCGAACGCATTGAACTTGCCGACGGTCGTCGATGGCACAGTGCCCCACAACACGGCGGTGCCCGCCAGCGAAGCGATACCGCCGGAATACGGCGAAGTCGGGCCCGGATACACATAGTTCACGTAATCCGCCACCGATGCGCCTTGATAGCCGACGTTGGCCTGGCCGAATTCGGGATTGACGCTGGTGTTGTACTGGTAAATAAAGGTGCCGTTGGAGTTCAGTATGGCCTGAAAGTTGTAAGAGCTGGTGGCGTCACCCCAGTCCGGCACGTTCAGCCACGTGACGACGAACTGGCTGCAATTGACGCCGGCGGTGCAGCCCGCCGGCAACTGCGCGTAATACACGCCGCATTTGCCCTGCACGTAATTGTTGCCGACAGTCGGAATGCTGACCGACGGACTGCAGCCGGTCGGACTCGGGCCGCCGCCCGAACCGTTGGGACTGGTATCGACGTCGGTGCCGTAAACCTGCATCGTGTTGTTCATCGAGGCATTCGGCAGCGTAATCGTATATTGGCGCGGATTCGATCCACTCCAGATCCACGGCGGCGGCGGACTCGGATTGACGCCGTACGAACCGATGTTTTGAGTGCCGTAATAGCTGTAATTGTTGTTGAACTGCAAACGGCCATTGCTCTGGATCTGCAACTGCGTGTAGTTGGTGCCGGCGAAATTGAACGTGAAGCCGATATTGATCGGTGCGCTTAACGCATCGTCGCCGAGGTTGTCGCAATAACCCGAGCAGTTTGCGGGATTCGGCCAGTACGGCGCCGGCGGCGCGGGAACCTGCGCAACCACGGCCGGATTCGTGCTGATACGCGTGTCGCCCGATGCAATCGGGTCATGCCACGCGAAAGTGGTGGTGGTGTAGCTGTAGGACGCCGCGTTCGCCGCGCCTGCACTCAACGCGAGCAGCGACGCAATAGCGACGAGCAAATGCACGCCGCCATTGCGCAGCCTCGATGCGGTGAGGCGCATTGTCGCCGGCACGCCGCCGGCACTACTTTGAAGACGGGTCATCATGGCGGATTGATTACACTGATCTGCAATTCGCGTTCAACATAATTGGCCCCCGGCGCCGGATTCGGACATGCGCCCGCCGCCGGCTGGTTACAGGCGTTGGCGGTGATCTGGTAGAAAGCCTTGGCGGTGACACCCTCGGTGTGCGGTGTATTCAAACAGGTAACGGTGACACTGGTAAAGCCGTCAAAACTCGCCGCCGGCAACGCCAGATTCACCGGTACGCAGGAACCGGCGACGATCGCCTGATAGGCGCCGAATTCGAGGCCGGCGCGCGCGGCGTGATAGGCGCGGCTGCCTTGC
The DNA here is from genome assembly GCA_903889565.1 of uncultured beta proteobacterium. Taxonomy (GTDB): domain Bacteria; phylum Pseudomonadota; class Gammaproteobacteria; order Burkholderiales; family SG8-41; genus PALSA-1004. The sequence continues at coordinate 76,522 of CAISYC010000012.1, read as the reverse complement.
ACATCAATCGCCGAGTCGGAATGCGCAACGGTCGAGATGCTCGTGATATACAAAGCGAGCGCCGACATGATCACCAGCAGAAATACCGCCGTGATCAGACTCATGCCGCGCTCACGGCGCATTGCTGACGTGCACTTCATCGTAGAGGCTCACCGTTTCATTCGAACGCGTGATTGAAATCTGCAGCGACACAATGGCATTGCGCGACGTCGCACTGCCCGCCTGCGTATAGGTAATGGCGCAGGCGGTCACGAAATTCGCCAGCAACGCGATCGTGCCGCCGGCAGGCGGCGCTGGTTGGCCGGCGGTAATGCCGTAGCCAAACGTGCGCGTTAGCGTACCGGTGCCGTCGCCGGCGGCATTGACTGCCCCCGGCGTGCAAGTATAGGTGACCGGGGTGCTGATGACCTGAAAAGTATTTCCGGGCGAGGCCAGCGGAAAGCGTTGCGCGCCGGGTCCGAAATTGATCTTGCTTTCGTTCGGCAGCGTGCCGGCGCCGGTACTGGCGATCACATTGGTATTGCTGCCGCTGTAGGCATCGGCGCCCGGCGACGCCGCGCCGAGGTTGTAGACCACGACCAGATTGCCGGCAACGGGCGTCTGCCCGGGCTGCGCGCTGAACGGCCCGAACATGTCGAAACTGGTATCGGCCGCGGTGAAATCGAGAATATCGCCCGCACCGGTGTTATCGACCGCGGCGCGATAACGGCCGCCGGTAATCGTCGGCAGCATTTCAAGATAGGTCGCGCCGCCGGCATTGGCAACGCGCACGCTGTTCGGCAGGGCGATGTGCAGGTCGCGCCCGATGCGCCGCAACGCGGTGTCGGCAATGTCGCTGATCTCCGCGCGCCGCGCGGTATCGAGATAGGCCTGGAACGGCCAGCGCAGAAAAAGCGCGACTGCGGCGACCATGGCGCCGGTGACGGCGAGCACGATCACCAGTTCCACCAGCGTGAATGCGCGCTGAAAAATCGGCGGGGCCGTCATGGCTTCATCATCAGAAATAATTCGTGCGGAAGCCGGACAGCGAAACGGCCTCGCCGCCCGGGCCGGTCACCGTAACCGTGATCAATGACGCGTTCGCCGCCGTGATCGCGCCGAGCGCGGTGGGTGTGACGGCAACCGCCGTCACGTTGTAGTTGGCGAGCGCCGGTATCGCCGCTCCGTCGATGGTAAAAATGCCGGCGCTGGTGAAACCGTTGTAATCGCCGATGTCGTCGAACAGCGGGCGATTCGCCGTTGTCGGCGCACCGACAAAACCGCCCGGCGGATTGGCGAACGGTTTCGCCTCGATCTCATCGAGCAGCGCTTCGGCGATGGCGAGCGTTTGTTTGCGCACCATCGGGTCGCCGCTGTGCTGGGTTGCGGTCACGATAGGCCCGAGCAGGGCGGCGAGTCCGGCGCCGAGAATCACCAGCGACACCACCGCCTCCACCAGCGAGAAACCGGCGCGGCGGATTCGGCGCGGAGCGCGTCCACTACTGGACATAGCCCGTGTCCGCATTGACCGTCACTGCCGTCGAGCCGCTGGCGAACGTGATCACCTGCGCGAGACTGGGCTGACCCAGCGAATTGAACGTGAAGTTGGCCGGCGCCGGCGCGTAAGTTGATGATGCCGCCGTGATCGTGTAGGGGTTTTCACCACCGGGGCCGATCAGATTGGCATTGCAAACCGCCGAACCGGCGGCGGTCGCAAACGTCAGGGTGACGCTGGTCGCGGTAAATGCGACGCACACGGTGCGGCGTTTGGCGATCGCCGATTTTTGCGCGTACCGCAAAATTCCGCGCGTGCCGTCATAAAAACCGAGGTCATCGTAGGTCTGCTTGGTTACGCTCAACTGCGGCACCGCCACCGCGGCGAGAATGCCGAGCACGATGACGATCGTGATCAGTTCGACGAGCGAGAATCCCGATGAATAGTTGCGCGCATTGCGCATGAATCGTGGCCGCAAAAAACAAGCGTCACGCAAGTTGCCCCGCGTGACGCCCATTTTGCCAACCGCTGCGGATTACTGGCAGCCGGCCGAACTGATTGTGGCAATGTATACGGGCGGCGTCGTCGCACTCGCCGCCGGTGTGTACGCCACCTGGCAGTTTCCGGGAACTGCGGCCTGCGCGGCCTGAATTGCCGCCGCAGTCACCGTAAAGTTCGCCGCCGGTTGCAAGCTCATGACCAGCGCCAGATTGGTGGCGTTCGCAGCATAACCAAAGTTGATAGTCACGTTGGCCGTCGTTCCCAATTGCGCTGCCGTCAGCGTTTGGCCCGCCGTCATCGGAATGCCGAGCGCGTTGGCCTTCGCATAGATCAATGCGTTGGCAGCCTGCATCGAGCCGTTAACACCGTTCATGACCGCCGCACGCGAATCACCTGCCAAATTGACGAAACGCGGCAACGCGGTCGCGGCGAGGATGCCCAGAATGACGATCACAACCACCAATTCGATCAAGGTAAAACCTTTTTGACTTCTTTTCATTTGAATCTCCAGTAAATAGCTACAACCAATTTTGCACCCGCCGGTCTAGCCGACCATCAATGCCATTTTAACACCAGACATTACAGCAAGCTCCGTGCCAACACGGCGAGCTGTGACTTGCGTCACAAAATCGGCAAATCACGCCGATTTCTCACTTATTAGGGTCGTTTTATCCGCATTCGTTCCGTCAAAGCCACGAATAAGCCTCGACCGGCACCAGCACCGCACCCGTCAGGCTTTTGCCGGCGCCGGGCTCAAGTTCGTCATACAGCAACTCGATGTGGTAGCGCACGCGCTTTTTCCCCGAACTGTCCGCCTTGAAATCGTCGCCGCGCCGCACCAGATAGACGAGTTCGCGGTGCTCGAGGTCGTAGTACCAGTTACCCTCGAATTGCTCGCCGACCGGCGGGTCGCGAAACTCGCCAAGGTAATTGGGCGGCTTCTGGGCAAGCAATTTGACCGGATTCACGTCAACCAGCGACGTAATATCGCCACGCCGGCCTTTCGTCAGCCGCGTTACGAATTCGAACAGCAGCGCGGTATTGACGATGTTGGCGGTGTATTCCATCGAGGTTTTTTCCGCCAGCCCGGCATAGCGCTGCAGCCGTTCGGTCAACATGATGCCCAGGATGCCGATGATCGAGATGACCACGACCAGTTCGAGCAAGGTAAAACCGCGCAATTTCCGGATATCGTTTCTCATGCCTACCTTTTGATCGCCGCCTGCCCGAGCTCCCACATCGGGAGAAACACGCCCAGGGCCAGGATCAGCACCATGATGCCGAGACCGACGATCAATATCGGCTCGATCTGCGCGCTCAGCGACTTCAGTTCATATTCGACCTCGCGCTGGTACATGTCGGCAATTTCGCCCATCAGATCATCGATTGCGCCCGACTCCTCGCCAACCGCGATCATCTGCAAAACGACCGGCGTGAAAATCCCCGAGGCGACGGCGGTGCGCAAAACCGACTCGCCGCGCTCGACGCCTTCGCGCATGCGGGCGATCTTGTCGGCGATGTAATCGTTATCGACCGTCTCTGCCACCGTCGTCAATGCCTGCACCACCGGCACGCCGCTCTTGCTCGCCAGCGCAAAACTGCGCGCGAATCGCGCCAGCGTAGCCTTGACGATGATCTTGCCCGCGATCGGGATGCGCAATTTGAATTTGTCCCACTGATAGCGTCCGCGTTCGGTGCCCACCCACCACCGGAAGGCGAAGACGGCGAGAATGAGCGCAATCAGTATCGCCGGCCAGTAGGCCACCATGAAATCCGAAAAATCGATCAACAACTGCGTCATTGCCGGCAGCTTGGCGTTGAAGCTCTTGAACACCTTGGCGAAGACCGGGATCACGAACAGATTAATGACCACCAGTGCAATCGCCATTGCGGCGACCACGAAACTCGGGTAACGCAGCGCCGATTTGACCTGCGTGCGCATGAAATTCTCGAACTCGAGATGGTGAAACAGGCGCAGAAAAATTTCTTCGAGTTGGCCGGTCATTTCGCCGACCCTGACCATGTTGATGTAAAACTGGCTGAACACGCCGTCCTGCCGCTGCAGCGCGGCCGACACTTCGCGGCCGCTGTCGAGGTTCTCGCGCACGCTGCGCAGCACCTCCTTGAACCGCGGATTGACGGACGACTCCTCCAGCCCCGCCAGCGCGCGCATGATCGGCACGCCCGCCTTGAGCAGGGTATACATCTGGCGGCTGAACAGCAGGATGTCCTCTTCGGGAATGCGCGAACGCAACAGGCGCTTGAACGTCTCGCCGAGCGATTCCGACGGCGCGCTGCGCGACGGCTGGATTTCGATCGGCGTGATGCCGGTATTGAACAGCTGGGTCGCCACCGCGCCGCTGTCGCCGCCTTCGAGTATGCCCTGCACCGCCTCGCCGCCGGCGTTGCGCCCCTTGTATGCAAAATACGGCATCAGGCCGCGTCCTCGAATTCGTTGCTGATGCGCATCGCCTCATCGACTGTGGTCTTGCCATCGACAACAAGTTGCGTCGCGTGAACGCGCAAGGTGTGTTCGCCGATCTCGCGCGTGGCGACCTCGATGAACTGGGCGGGATCCTCCTGGTTCGCCGCCTCGACCACCGCCTTGCTCATCTCGAGCATTTCATACACGCCGGTGCGGCCGAGGAAACCGGTGCCGTTGCAATGCGAGCAGCCTTTGCCTTTAACGTAGCGGTAATTGTCGGTTTTCGCGCCGAGCACCTGCGACAGCCATTCGTGCTCGCCGGGCAGCAGCGTGTAGGTTTCGCTGCAACTCTCGCAGACCAGCCGCACCAGCCGCTGCGCGAGCACCATCTGCAGCGACAAGGCGACCATGTAGCGCGGCGCGCCCATGTCGAGGAGGCGGATCGGCGTGGTCACCGCATCGTTGGTATGCAGGGTCGATAACACAAGGTGGCCGGTCATGGCGGCACGCAGGCCGGTCTCCGCCGTCTCCTGATCGCGCATTTCGCCGACGAGAATGACGTCGGGATCCTGACGCAATGCCGAGCGCAGCACGCGACCGAAGGTGAGATCGATTTTTTCGTGGACCTGAACCTGATTGATGCCGGGCAGGCGGTATTCGACCGGGTCTTCAACGGTGATGATTTTTCGTTCCGGTGTGTTCAGCTCGGCCAGGGCCGCATAGAGCGTGGTGGTTTTGCCGCTGCCGGTGGGGCCGGTTACCAGTAGCATGCCGCTCGGCCGGCGCAGCACCGCGTGCATGCGCTCGAGTATCTTGGGCGGCATGCCCAGTTTGTCGAGCGTGAGTATGCCACCGCCCTGGTTGAGCAGGCGCATGACGACCGATTCACCGTACTGGGTCGGCATCGTCGAGATACGCACATCGACCATGCTGGTGCGGATTTTGACGTTAAAGCGACCGTCCTGCGGCAGGCGTTTTTCCGAGATATCGAGCCCCGACATCAGCTTCAGACGCAGCACCAGCGCCGAGGCGATCTTGGTGTCGGCCTCGGTCTGCAGGTGCAGAACGCCGTCGATGCGGAACCGGATGACGAGCTTTTTTTCCTGCGGTTCGATGTGGATGTCCGAGGCACGCACCTGGGTCGCATCCTCGAACACCGACTGCAGCAGCTTGACGACCGGCGCCTCTTCCAGCCCCGGCGTTACCGCGAGCGCGCCGAAATCGACCGCGGTGTCGCCGAGTTCGGCGCCGAGTTCCTGCGCAAGGCCGCTGATTTCGCCGGTGCGCCGGTAAATGCGGTCGACCGCTTCGAGCAGCTGCGACTCCATGACCACCGCAATTTCGATTTCGCGTTTGAGAATGCGCGCAATTTCGTCGTAGGCGTTGAGGTCGGTCGGGTCGGCCATGCCGACCTTGTACGACTTGGCGTTGTCTTCAAGCAGCAGCGCACGGAAGCGCCGCGCCTGCGTCTCCGGCAGCTTTTGCACGACGTCGGGCTTGACGTTGTAATACTTCAGATTGATGTACGGAATCTGCAGCTGCTTGGCCAGCGCCTCGGAGATTTCCTCTTCGGTGACGTAACCCTGTTCGATAAACACGCGGCCCAGCTTGCGGCCGCTGCGTTTCTGTTCATCGAGCGCGAGTTTCAACTGCTCGGCGGTCAGCAGTTTCTGCTGAACGAGAATTTCGCCGAGGCGGACTTTTTCGGGGCGGGCCATGTGGGTTCTGTTCCGGTTTCGACTGGGTGAATTTCAGACCATGTCCGGCAACGAATTCACCGGGCATGTTGGCGGCAACTTAGCGTGTTTTGCCCGATGTGACAAGGCGCGCCGCGTGCCGTCGTCTATCGGCAGGATACACTCCCGATTTGATCCAGCACGCGCATGCGCCAACGTTGGTGATTCAGGGAAACACATGTTTGAAATCGTTCTTTACCAGCCGGAAATTCCGCCGAATACCGGCAATATCATGCGCGTCTGCGCCAATACCGGCTGCCGCCTGCATCTGGTGCGTCCACTGGGGTTTTCAATTTCCGACCGCCATCTCGCGCGCGCAGGCATGGACTATCGCGAATGGTCCGACTACACCGTGCACGACGACTGGCAAGCCTGCCTTGCCGCGCTCGGCCGACGGCGCCTCTATGCGATCACCACCCGCGGCAGCGTGCAGCACGACCGGGCTGCCTACAACGCCGGCGACGTTTTTGTGTTCGGCCCCGAAACGCGCGGGTTGCCGGAGGACATACTGGCCACCTTCCCCGAGCAGCGCCGGTTGCGCATCCCGATGACACCGCGCAGCCGCAGTCTGAACCTGGCCAACGCGGTTGCGGTGATCGCTTACGAAGCATGGCGGCAGCATGGATTCCCCGGCGCCGGAACAGCGCTCTAAAGGCCCCCGGATTGCGGAATCTCCGTGCGGCGCGATCCGCCTGCATCGCAGGACAGCTGTGCGCCGCCGGCCACGCCGCCGCCCGACGATGCCTTGCCGCCCCCGACACAATCGGACCACAGTTCGGCATAGCTCTTGACGCCCAGCGTCTGCAAGGCCGCCGCCTGCGTCGGCACCGGAACATTAACACTAAGCCCGCCGCCGGCTCCCGGCGTCAGCACCGACAGCGCGCCATTGACATAGGTAATCGCATAATTTGACGAACTCTGCCCGGACGGAATGATCGGATAAACGCCGACCGGCGAAACGATCGTCGCCGGGGTGGCAAAATTGATTGATCCGGTCAATACAACCGGAGTTTCCCCAAAAGCAAAACCCGAATAGCTCGCTGTGAAAGGAGGATTGGAAACACCAAAACTGCGTGAAGCGTCGTTAGCAGCAATTGTCAGCGACGCCTGCGTAATATCAAGCTGGGCCCCGCCGACGATGACATTGCCGCCCGCGTAATTTGTCGCCGAACCGCCGCTCAAAGCCACGGTTCCACCGGTATAGTTATACGTCCCGACGTTTTCACCGGCGACGCGAGTCAAACCAGTAACCGACGCCGCCAATTTCGCCGGGACGGTATCGTTAATCAGCGTTACGTTGCCGTTCCAGTCGCTAACGCCAGCATTCACCGCGCCAGCGATCCCGACTGACGCACCCGATGGCAGAGGATCACTGCTGCCATAAACTTTCGTCGGCGTGCCGATGATCGAAACGCTAACCGTGGGCGCCGGCGTGATCGTCAACGTCGGGCTCCCCGTGAACGTCGGCGCACTGTAGTTCCCGCTCGGCGCACTGAACACCCCCGCCGTCACGTTGTAGCTGCCAACGCTCTCACCCGCCACCCGCGCGAGACTCGTCACGCTCGACGTCAACGCACTGTCGTTGATCGCCGCAACACTCCCGTTCCACGTCGTGATCGGCCCGGTGCTCACCAGCCCCGTCACCACCGGCGTGATCGTCCCCACCGCCGGATCGTTATTCCCATACACGATGCTCTGGTTCGCGATCGTCGCCGTCAGCGCCGCCGGCGTGATCGTCAACGTCGGGCTCCCCGTGAACGTCGGCGCACTGTAGTTCCCGCTCGGCGCACTGAACACCCCCGCCGTCACGTTGTAGCTGCCAACGCTCTCACCCGCCACCCGCGCGAGACTCGTCACGCTCGCGCACCGAGCTGCCGGCAGCCAGCACAATGTCGCCGCCGGGTGCATTGATGACCCCCTGGTTGTCGACCGCCGAGCCGATCAGGTAAACGCTGCCGCCCGGCCTCGTTTTGATGTTGCCCATGTTGATGACCGGCGCGGCATATCCGGGGTCGGCGCTGAAATTCATGCGGCCGGCGAGAAAATCGTCGTTCGAAATATTCAGCGTCGAAGCGACCAATCCGGCGACATCGATTCTCGCATTGGCGCCGAAGAACATGCCGTTCGGATTGATCAGGAAAACGCGGCCGTTCGATTGCAAGGTGCCGAGAATGATCGAGGGGTCAACACCAACTACGCGGTTGAGCACCGTGCTCGCCGCCGACTGCTGGATGAAGCGCGTGGTTTCCGCCGCGCCGATCGAAAACTGTTGCCAGTTGATGATCGCGCCGGGCGTGTTGATGACCGACAACAAACCGCCGCTACTGGTGATGCTGGCCCGCCCGCTGACGACCGTCGGACCCACAGGGTTCGCGTACGCAAACCGTCCGGCAAAACACGCCGCGACCGCCACTGTCACCAGCTTGCTGCCGGAGTGCTTTTTGGCTGGTTCGTTTCATTAATTCCCGGTGCTACGCGTTGCGGACATCTAACTGCTCGCGGTGCCCATGACTTGGTTCGACCCGAACATCAGGAGGCACTCGCAAACTTCGCGCCAAGTATCGGAATTTTAATGAAAAAAACCCTTCGCAAGCGAGACTTAAGTCACACTACAAAATATAGTGTTTTATTTCAATAAGTTAAAAGATCGCCCGCCTGGGGATAGTCCCTGTTTCCTCGGTTGAGGAAGGACAATGCGAGGAATTTCGATTCCGTTCCGGACTGGGACCGGCGAAATGACGTCGGCGCCGACGAGCCGGTAACGCGTCAGTATTCGGCCTTGGGGTCGCGCCGCAGCAATTCCTTGACGGCTTCGGCGGGCGATACCGATTGGTCCAAGACCCGGCAGACCGCGTACGTAATCGGCATTTCAATCGACAATGCAATCGCCAGCCGAATGACTTCGCGCGCGGTATGCACGCCTTCGGCGACGTGCCCGAGTTCATGCAAAATAGCATCCGTTTTGATGCCCTGCGCCAGCTTGAGGCCAACGCGACGGTTGCGCGACAAATCCCCCGTTGCCGTCAGAATCAAATCGCCGACCCCGGTGAGCCCCATGAAGGTTTCCATGCGGCCGCCGAGCTTCAGCCCCAGCCGCGTAATCTCGGCGAGACCGCGCGTGATCAGCGCGGCGCGGGCGTTCGCGCCCAGACCGAGGCCATCGCTGATGCCTGAGGCAATCGCCATCACGTTTTTTACCGCACCGGCGACCTCCACGCCGGGCAAATCGTCGCTCGAATAGATACGCAGCGACTGCGCGTGCAGTTCGCGCGCCGTACGCGCCGCGAAATCACCATCGTTGCTCGCGAGCGTCAACGCGGTCGGCAAACCGCGCGCGACTTCCTGCGCGAAACTCGGGCCGGACAACGCAGCGCGCGGCGTCGAGTCAGGCAATTCCGCTGCCGCGATTTCGTGTGGCAATTGCGCCGTCCCGCCCTCGAAGCCCTTGCACAGCCACACCACCGGCACCTGAACGCGCGCCGTCGCAATCTGGCGAAGCGCAGCACGCAAACCGGCCGTCGGCGTCGCCACCAGCACAATTTCGCAACCATCAATTACTTCTTCAAAGCGCGCGGAAATCGCGACCTGCGCCGGTAGTTTCGCGTCGGGCAGATAACGCAAATTGACGCGCGTCGCGGTCAACTCTTCCGCCACCGCCGCGTCGCGTGCCCACAGGCTTACCGCGTGACGCGTCGCCAGACTGATGCTGATCGCCGTGCCCCATGCGCCTGCCCCCAGCACCGCGAGCTTCATGTGCCCCAGACCTGGTTGATGCGGACGAATCCGCTCTGGCCGTCGCGGTGCATCACGCGCGCCCAGCCGGTGCCGGTCAATTCGACCAGATCGAGCAGCACGTTCTGTTCGGCCTGAAACACCAGCGGCGCGTTGTCCGCAGCCGACTGACGGATATCGGCAAGCTTGACCTTGACCATCAGCGTGCGCTTGTCGCCCAGGCTTTTCGCCTCGATCCACGAAAGTTCGCCGGCCGCGTCGCGAATTTTTACCCACCCCTCGACCGTGACCACGATCTCGACGGGATAGGCGCGGCCGATCACCGCGGTTTTGCGCGCCTTCAGCGAGGGCGCGTCGTAGAGAATCGCTGCGGCCTCGCCGATCGACCGAAAATCGGTCGCCATCACCGTCACCGGCGCGAACAGCAGGGCGCACAGCGCCATGCGCACCTTCACTGAATCAATTCGGCTTGGCACCCGCGGCCTGCTGTTGCGCGACCTGCTGCTGGTAGAGTCCGTCGAAGGTCATCGGCGCCAGCACCACCGGCGGAAAGCCCGCGCGCGAAGTCACCATCGAAATGGTTTCGCGCACGTAGGGAAACAGCGTGTTCGGACAGGCGATGCCGAGCAGCGGGCCCATGTCTTCCTGCGGCACATTGCGAATCTGGAACAGGCCGGCTTGCGCCGCCTCGACCAGAAACAGCGCCTTGTCGTTGATCTTGGCGGTGATGGTGACCTTCAGCACGACTTCGAAAATGCCGGCCTGCACTTCGCGCGTTTCGCTGTTGATATCCAGGTTGACCGTGGGCGCTTCGCGCTCGCTGAACACCTCGGGCGCGTTCGGCACCTCGACGGACAGATCCTTGATGTAGATTTTTTCAATGCTGAAGGTCGGTTGCGGCAGTTCACTCATGTTGTCTTCCAGAAAGGTTTTGCGCGCGATCAGCCGCGCAGCATGTCATCCAGCTTGCCGGCCTGATCGAGGTCTGCAAGGTCGTCGTATCCGCCGACGTGCGTTTCGCCGATGTAGATCTGCGGCACCGTGCGGCGGCCCGTCAGCTGCATCATTTCGCCGCGTTTTTCCGGATCGAGATCGACGCGTATTTTTTCAATCGCCACTTTTTTTGCCGTCAGCAGGCGTTCCGCCATCACGCAATACGGACAGGAACCCGTACAGTACATGCGCACGGCCGCCATGCTATTTCTCCACCGGCAGGCTCGCCTCTGCCCATCCGGTCATGCCGCCACGCAATGCGAAAACCTCGTTAAACCCGGCCTGTTTGAGCGTGGTGCAGGCCTTGGACGCGGCGGCGCCAGCGCCGCAATTCGTCACCACCGGGCGCGTCTTGAATTTCTGCAGTTCGCCTACGCGCCCGGCCAGTTCGGCGAGCGGAATATGGCGCGAGTTCGGCACATGCCCGGCCGCAAACGCCGCCGCATCGCGCACGTCGATGATCAGCGCGTCGCGCCGGTTGATCAACTGCACGGCTTCGAACGGACCGACCTGCGGGGCAGCGGCGCCGGCGAGCCGGCCGAACAGCGGCCACAACAACATGCCGCCGGACGCCAGCGCGGTTCCGAACAACAGCATGTTGAACGGGCTTTTTTGCAAAAAGGTGAGGAAAGTCGGATCCAAGGTGATTCCTTTGGGGGTTCAGCGCGAACGCAAGGCGGAGATTTTACAATACCGCCCGACAAGGGGAAAACAACCGCATCCGGGCAATCGACGGCCGGCCCCGGGCGCCGGCGCGAGCCGGTTGGAATTGGCTTAAAATAAACGACGGCATTTCCGCGCAAACCTCTCGCGAAGCAGCCGTCCAATCATGACCGTGACGCCCGTCCTGCTGATCATACTCGACGGCTTCGGCTATCGCGAAGAATGTGACAACAACGCGATCTGCCAGGCCCGCAAACCACACTGGAATTTTTTCTGGGGCAGTTATCCGCACACCATCATCGACGCCTCCGAGAAATGGGTCGGGCTGCCGACCGCGCAGATGGGCAATTCGGAGGTCGGCCACCTCAACATAGGATCGGGCCGCGTCGTCTATCAGGATTTCACGCGTATCGAAGCGGCCATTGAAAGCGGCGAATTCGCCGCCAATCCGGTGCTCAAAAAAGCGGTCGATACCGCGCGTGACAACGGCTCGACCCTGCACATCCTCGGCCTGTTGTCGCCGGGCGGCGTGCACAGTCACGAAATGCAGATAGCGGCGATGCTCGAAATGGCGGTCAAGGGCGGCGCAAAAGATGTCTGCGTGCACGCCTTTCTCGACGGCCGCGACACGCCGCCGCGCAGCGCCGAAGCGTCGCTCGTCGCGTTGCAGAAAAAATGCGCTGAATTGAAGGGCGGGCGCATCGCCTCGGTGGTCGGCCGCTACTACGCAATGGATCGCGACCAGCGCTGGGAACGCGTCGAGGTCGCCTACGATTTGCTGACCGCGGGCAAAGCCGCCTTTCAAGCCGCCACTGCGGTCGATGCACTGCGCGACGCCTACGTGCGCGGCGAAAACGACGAATTCGTCAAAGCAACAGCCATCGTTCCTCCCGGCGGCACGCCTACGCAAATGAACGACGGCGATGCCGTCGTGTTCATGAATTTCCGCGCCGACCGCGCGCGCCAGATGACGCGCGCATTGACCGACCCCGGCTTCAGCGGCTTCGCGCGCGCGCGCACGCCCAAACTCGCGTACTACTGCACGCTCACCAGCTACGGCGAAGATTTCGATCTGCCGGCCGCCTTCGCGCCGCAGAGCGTGGCCAACGGTTTCGGCGAATACATCGCGAAACAGGGACTCAAGCAACTGCGCATCGCCGAAACCGAGAAATACGCGCACGTTACCTACTTTTTCAATGGCGGCATCGAAACGCCGAATCCGGGCGAAGACCGCGTGCTGGTGCCGTCGCCGAAAGTCGCGACCTACGATCTGAAACCGGAGATGAGCGCGTACAAAGTGACCGACAAGCTGGTCGCCGCCATCGAGTCGCGCAAATACGATGCCATCGTCTGCAATTTCGCCAACGGCGACATGGTCGGCCACACCGGCATTCTGTCGGCAGCAACCCGCGCGATCGAAGTGCTAGACGAATGTCTCGGCCGCGTGATCAAGGCGATGCAGGCGATCGGTGGCGAAGTCCTGATTACTGCCGATCACGGCAATGCCGAAACCATGCTCGACGAGGTCAATCACCAGCCGCATACCGCGCACACGCTCAATCTGGTGCCGCTGCTCTATATCGGACGCAAGGCCAAAATCGCCAACGGCGGCGCCCTCTGCGATGTCGCGCCGACGCTGTTGCGCATGATGGGCCTGCCGCAACCGCCGGAAATGACCGGCAAGCCGTTGATCGAATTTGCCTAGCCCCCGCATTTGCATTGCACTGATGGCGGCGCTGCTGTGCGCCGCGGGCGTCGCCAGCGCCGCCACCACGCCACCGCAAAAAGAAGAACTGAACCAGTTGCGCGGCCGTATCGAAGCGCTGCAGAAGCGACTGGCCGCCGCGGAGGGCGCGCGCGGGGAAGCGGCCGACGCCTTGCAGGACTCCGAACATGCGATCTCGGAATCGAACCGCACGCTGCGCGAACTGGCCGGCCAGCAACGCGATATCCAGTCACGCCTCGCCGAACTGCAACAACAGGGCAAACGCGCCGGCGGCGACATTCAGACACAACAGCGACTGCTCGCCCGCCAGCTCTATCAGCAATACGTCGGCGGACAGGCCGACACGCTGAAGCTTCTGCTCAATCGTGAAGATCCCAACCAGATTGCGCGCGAACTGCACTATTTGACCTATCTGTCGCGGCTGCGCAACGATCTCATCGGCGGCCTGCGCACGAATCTGGCCCGCGTCGACAGCCTCACACAGGAAACACGCCAGCAAAGCAACGAACTCGCCGCCGTGCAGGCCGCGCAGCAAAACCAGCGCGACCGGCTCGAAAGCGAGAAGCGCGCGCGCCGCGAAGTGCTACTCAAGGTATCGCGCCAGATTGAAAGCCAGCGGCGCGAAATCACCACCCTGCAGCGCGACGAACAACGGCTGGCGAAGCTGGTTGAACAACTGGGTCAGGTCATCGCCCGCTCGCGCGCCGAAACCCTGCGCAATGACCGCGTGCCGGACGCTGCCACCGACGGCAGCGCCTTCGTCGATCTCAAGGGCAAACTGAATTTGCCGGTGCGCGGGGAACTTCGCGGCCGTTTTGGCAGCCCAAGAGTTGACGGCGGCCTTTCCTGGAAAGGGGTCTTTATTGCCAGCCCCGCGCGTCAGGAGGTGCGGGCGATTGCCAACGGGCGCGTGGTCTTTGCCGACTGGCTGCGCGGCTTCGGCAACCTCTTGATCATCGACCACGGCGGCGGCTATATGAGCCTCTATGGCAACAACGAGTCGCTGTTCAAGCAGGTCGGTCAGGCGGCCAAGGGCGGCGAGACGGTCGCCACCGTCGGGAACAGCGGCGGGAACACGGATTACGGTTTATACTTTGAAATCCGGCATCAGGGCAAAGCGTTCGATCCGCTGTCCTGGGTCAACATGAAATAGTGCAGCGAGTGCGGAGCCATCGGCCATGCGTGGAAAACTGAATCAAATCGGATTGATCGCGCTGGGCGCCTGCCTCGGCGTGATGATCTCGCTCAATTTTTCCGCGGTAGCGCAGCGCGAAGCGCTCGGGCCGTTGCCGATCGAGGAGCTGCGCTCGTTTACCGAAGTGTTCGGCCGCATCAAGAAGGACTACGTCGAACCGGTCGAAGACAAAAAACTCATCACCGAAGCCATCACCGGCATGCTGGCCGGTCTCGATCCGCACTCGGCCTATCTTGATCAGGATGCCTTTAAGGAACTGCAGGTCGGCACGCAGGGCGAATTCGGCGGCCTCGGCATCGAGGTCGGCATGGAAGACGGCTTCGTCAAGGTCGTCTCGCCGATCGACGATTCGCCGGCCTCGCGGGCCGGCATCAAGGCCGGCGACCTCATCGTCAAGCTCGACGACACCTCGGTCAAGGGCATGACGCTGAACGATGCGGTCAAACGCATGCGCGGCCGGCCGAACACGCAGATCACGCTGACGGTGGTGCGCAAAAACGAGCCGAAGCCGCTGGTGCTGTCGCTGACGCGCGCCGTCATCAAGATCCAGAGCGTGAAGTACAAACTCATCGAACCGGGCTACGCCTACTTCCGCGTCACCCAGTTCCAGGAGCACACCGGCGAAACGCTCGCCGGCGCGATCACCACGCTCTACAAGCAGAATCAGGGACCGATGCGCGGCATCGTGCTCGACCTGCGCAACGATCCGGGCGGACTGCTCAATGGCGCCGTCGCGGTGTCGGCGGCCTTCCTGCCGCAGAATGCCCTGGTCGTCTACACCGAAGGCCGCGCCGAAGACGCCAAGATGCGACTGACCGCGAGCCCCGAGAACTATCTGCGCACGCGCAATATCAAGGAAGATTACGTCGCCAAACTGCCGCCCGAGATCAAGAACGTGCCGATGGTGGTGCTGGTCAATGGCGGTTCGGCCTCGGCCTCGGAAATCGTCGCCGGCGCGCTGCAGGATCACAAGCGTGCCGTCATCATGGGCACGCAAACCTTCGGCAAGGGATCGGTGCAGACCATACTGCCGCTCGGCAACAACACTGCGATCAAGCTGACCACCGCGCGCTACTACACGCCGAACGGCCGTTCGATCCAGGCCAAGGGCATCGTGCCCGACATTGAACTGGACGACGGCACCGCCGGCAAAAACGACCCCGGACTCAAGCTGCGTGAAGCGGATCTCACCAAGCACCTCGAGAACGATCGTGAAAAAACAACCAAGCCCGACGCAGCGCCGGCGGCCAATTCGTTCAACTTCGTGCCGGCCCCGCGGCAGAAGGACGTGCCGGAAAAAGATCTCAAACCGGATGCCGGTGAAGTTGTCGCGAAATACGATTACGAATTATCGCAGGCGATCAACTTCCTCAAGAGCCGCGCACCGAGCACGCGGGCCAGCGCCAACTGAGCTTTGGCACTTCGCAAAACGCCCGGCCCGCGCCGGGCGTTTTGTTTTACAGACGGCAATGCCGCGGCTAAAGTAGCGTCACCATGAACGACCAACAACTGCTGCGCTACAGCCGCCACATTCTGCTGCCGGAAATCGGCATCGAGGGCCAGGAAAAAATCTGCAATGCGCACGCGCTGATCGTCGGCGCCGGCGGACTCGGTTCGCCGGCGGCGCTGTATCTGGCTTCGGCGGGCGTGGGCACGCTGACCATCTGCGACGGCGACGACGTCGATCTGACCAATCTGCAACGGCAGATCGTCCATCGCGGCGACGCGGTCGGCACGCCAAAAGCCGAATCGGCGCGCTCCACCCTCGCCGCGATCAATCCTGAAGTCCGCGTCATCGCATTGCGCGAACGCATCGCCGGCGCACGGCTCGATGAACTCATTGCCGGCGCCAATGTGGTGCTCGACTGCAGCGACAATTTCAGCACCCGCCACGCAATTAATGCGGCCTGCGTTGCGCATCAAAAGCCGCTGGTGTCCGGTGCGGCTGTGCGGTTCGACGGTCAGATCGCGGTGTTCGATGCGCGCAGCGCCGAATCGCCGTGTTATCAGTGTTTGTTTCCTGCGGGCGGCGAGGACGCCGACATGCGCTGTGCAGTGATGGGCGTGTTTGCGC
Organism: uncultured beta proteobacterium; assembly: GCA_903889565.1. GTDB lineage: Bacteria > Pseudomonadota > Gammaproteobacteria > Burkholderiales > SG8-41 > PALSA-1004. The sequence continues at coordinate 60,003 of CAISYC010000012.1, read as the reverse complement.
CGCTGGTCGGCATCGTCGGTTCGACCCAGGCAGCAGAGGCGCTTAAACTCATTTGCAATGCCGGCAGCAGCCTCGCCGGACGTTTATTGCTGCTCGACGCATTGGCGATGGAGTGGCGCAGCGTCCGCGTCAAACGCGATCCGGCGTGCGCCGTCTGTGCAAAACGCTGAACCGCTGAATCGTTCGACTACCCCTTGCAGCGCATGGCGGCGTTTGCGCTGACAGCCGCGCTCTAGCCTTTGGTCATATCGAGATCGTCGTCGCCGCCACTGCCCGGCGCGGCTGCGGGCGGTGCGGCTGCGGGCGCGGGCGCGGCAGGCACTGCTGCGGACGGCACTGCAGCCGCGGCGCGCGCGGTCGCCGGCGCCACCGTCGCCGGGGCAGCCACCTGACCCGACAACAACGCCTCCAGATCCTTGACCACCTGTTCGAGATTGGGCCCGACGCGACTCTGGCATTGCGTCAGCACGCGCGCCGGCAGTTCCTGCAGGGACGGCGGCCGGCTGGTCGAACGTATTTTTGCCACGCTGTCGAGCGCCGGCGAGAGGTAGGTGCCCTTGAAGCCCGCCTTTTGCGCGTCAATGGCGTCGATAATGGCCTGCTGGGAGCGCGCGATGCCGATCAGCAGTTCGGCGAGTTGCTGCGTCGTAATGGTCATGTAGCCTCCGGAAATTCCGTGTCAATGCGAAGTCAGGGTGCGCCATTGGTCCGGCCAGTATTGCATGGGGTCGCGGCGGAAACCGCTTTTTGCAAACTGCTGCCAGCGACCGGACACACAGCTCATGATCAGATTGGCGCGCGCGGCGGCATCGATGCCCGCCGGCAACTCGTTCTGGCCGGCGGCAAAGCGGATCGCCTGCTTGAGCGTAGCCTCGACGCGGTCGTGCAACTGATTGATGCGCACCTGCAGGCGTTCGTTCTCGTGCACCAGCGCATCGCCGATCAATACCCGCGTCATGCCGCGGTTCTTCTGCGCGAAGCCGAGCAGCATGGTGGTGATCGATTCGAGCTGGCGCAGACCGCTTTTTTCCTCCGCGGTGATTTTGTTGATGAGGCCGAACAGCGTCTCTTCGATAAATTCGATCAGGCCTTCGAACATCTGCGCCTTGCTCGCGAAATGGCGGTACAGCGCGGCCTCCGACACGTCGATTCTGGCCGCCAGCGATGCGGTCGTGATCTTCTCGGCGGCGGGCTGCTCGAGCATTTCCGCCAGCGTTTGCAGTATCTGTAGTTTCCGGTCGCCGCGTTTGGTCATTTTTGTGCTGTCCGTATCAATGCAGATGCCACGCCAGGCGCGGCAATTGCAGCATGTTGCGAATGCTGAAATCGACGTAGCCTGGCGTGCGCGCCGCGCGCGACACCCACACCGTCGCCATGCCCAGCCGCTTGGCCGTTTTCAGATTTTCCAGATTGTCCTCGACCATCACGCAGCGGTCGGCGCGCACCCGGTGGCGGCGGAACAGCCGCAAAAAACCGTAGCTGTCGGGCTTGGGCCGGTAGCCGGTGTGTTCGATCGCAAACACGTCGTCGAACAAATCGGCGATGCCGAGCGCGCGCAACACCGCCGCCGCATAATGCGCCGGCGCATTCGAAAACACCAGCTTGCGCCCGGGCAGGCGGTTGAGCATCGCGCGCAATCCCGGTTCGCCGACGACCTTGGCGGCAAGGTCCGGAATGTCGTGAGTCGCGCGCAGAAAATGCTGCGGATCGGTGGCGTGATTGCGCATCAGGCCGATCAGGGTGGCGCCGTAGCGCAGCCAGTAATGCCGCCGCAATTCGCCGGCAGCGGTCTCATCGAGTCCGAGATGGGTCTGCAGATAAGCGGTCATCGCGCTGTTGATGTGCGGAAAAATATGCGGGCTCGCATTGTGCAGGGTGTTGTCGAGATCGAACACCCAGACACGGTTGAATTTCACAATCGGCCGTCAGCGCCGCTTGATCAGCGTGCCGACGCCTTCGCTGGTCAGCACTTCGAGCAGCAATGCATGCTCGACGCGGCCGTCGATGATATGGCAGGAATTGACGCCGTTTTTGACCGCCTCGAGCGCCGAGCCGATTTTCGGCAGCATGCCGCCGTGGATGGTGCCGTCGGCAAACAATTCGTCGATCTGGCGCGCCGTGAGACCGGTCAGCAACTTGCCGGCCTTGTCGAGCACGCCCGGTATATTGGTCAGCACCACCAGTTTTTCCGCTTTCAGTATCTCGGCCAGTTTGCCGGCGACGAGGTCGGCGTTGATGTTGTACGACTCGCCGTCCTTGCCGACACCGACCGGCGCGATCACCGGAATAAAATTCTGCGCGGTCAGCAGTTGCACGATCTCGGGATCGATCGATTCAACTTCGCCGACCTGGCCGATGTCGATCAGCTCATCGGGGTTGTCCTTGCCGCGCATCATCAATTTGCGCGCGCGGATCAGCGGGCCATCGGTGCCAGACAGGCCGACCGCGCGACCGCCGTGCTGGTTGATGAGGTTGACGATATCGGTGTTGACCTGGCCGCCCAGCACCATTTCAACCACGTCCATGGTCTCGGCATCAGTCACGCGCATGCCCTGGATAAACTCGCCCTTCTTGCCGATCTTGGTCAGCTGATCGTCGATCTGCGGACCGCCGCCATGCACGATCACGGTATTGATGCCGACCAGCTTGAGCATCACCACATCGCTGGCGAAACTGTGCTTGAGCTTCTCGTCGGTCATCGCGTTGCCGCCGTACTTGATGACGATCGTCTTGCCGTGAAATCGCTGAATGTAAGGCAGTGCTTCAGCCAGCACCTGGGCTTTGTTTTCTGCGGTGGTCGCGGTCAGTACCATGAGTATAAAGGTGTGTGAGGGTTCACCTATTCTACATGAGTGCGTGACCGCCGATGCGCCGGCCGGGCCGAAAAAAAACGGCGGGCCCCGCGGTGCCCGCCGTTTCATGCCTTGCTGCGAATTGAACCGCGCGGCGCGTTACTGGATCGAGATGCGCTTGGCCTTCGCCGACACCTTCTTCGGCAGTTTCAGTTCAAGCACGCCGTCCGCATAGCGCGCTTCGGTCGCCGCGTCATCGATGTCCTGCCCCAGCGCAAACGCCCGGTAAACCTTGCCGTAGTAGCGCTCCGACCGCAGCACTTTTTCGCCTTCCTTTACTTCCTTCTCGTTCTTGACCTCGGCACTGATCTCGACCTGGTTGCCGTCGATTGCGACATGGATGTCGTCCTTCTTCACGCCCGGAATTTCGGCGTGGACGGTATAGGCCGTCTCGGTTTCACTGACGTCGATGCGCAACTGCACCGGCGCCGCCGCCGTTTCGAAATTCATCGGGCGCACGAAAAAACCGCGCATCAGTTCATCAAGCGTGTTATCCAATACATTGAAACGTGCAATATTTGCCATGACTGTTCTCCTGTTGGATAGGGCGCGCGTCCGTTGCGGCCCCGTGCAGCGTATATGCGTTCGCGCGTAAGGATTTCAAGTGGCCGGCGCAGGCCGGCGCTTGCTTGTATGCCGGCAAAAAAGCCCGTAAATTGGCCCATTCTGCGGAAATTCAAGCCACCCGATGACAGCCCCCGGCACCGAAGAACTCGAACAACTGCGGCCCTACCTGCTGCGCTATGCGCTGCTGCAGTTACGCGACCGCGAGAGTGCCGAAGACGTGGTACAGGAGACTTTACTGTCCGCCCTCGAGGGCCGCGCGCGTTTCGCCGGCAAATCGACGGTCAAGACCTGGCTCACCGGCATCCTCAAGCACAAGATCATCGACCTGATCCGGCGGCGCGCGAGGGACCAGCCGCTCGTCAGCGACGATGATGACGGCTCCGAAGCCGAGGCCGCCGATGCGTTGTTTCAGGCCGATGGCCACTGGCAGCAATTCCCCGCCGATTGGGGCAGCCCTGAACGCGCCCTCGAGGACAAGCGTTTCCGCGAAGTCTTCGAGCTATGCGCAAAGGCAATGCCGCTGCGCACCGCGCGCGTGTTCATGATGCGCGAGGTACTGGAGCTTTCCACCGAAGAAATCTGTAAGGAGCTTGGCATCACGCCGACCAATCTGTGGGTAATCCTCCATCGCGCCCGGCTCGCCCTGCGCGAATGCATTGAAATCAAATGGGGCACCGCCGCGGCCTGACAACCATGCTGACCTGCAAAGAATCCAGTGTGCTGCTGTCGCAAGCGCAGGAGCGCCCGCTCGGTCTGGGCGAACGGCTTCGCCTCAGGCTGCATTTGCTGGCGTGCGCCGGCTGCACCAATTTCAGCCGCCAGCTCAGAATCATTCGCGCCGCCATCCGCCGCCAGCGCGACGAAGACGCCTAGCCGCGATGTAACAAGGGCGCACGGGGGCGCTTTGTTATAATTCGCGCTTTTCGACCCCATGCGCGCATTCCTGTTTTTCATTTTAATGTCGGCGGCAGCCCTGTGCTGCGCCCAACCGGCGGTCCCGCCGCCGGCGATCGCCGCCAAATCCTTCCTGCTGATTGATTACTACAGCCAGCAACTGCTGGCCAGCCAGCGCGCCGAGGAACGCTTCGAGCCGGCCTCGCTGACCAAGCTGATGACCGCCTATATCACCTTTGGCGCGCTCAGGCAGAAGTCGATTCAACTCACGCAAACGGTGCCGGTGTCGGAGCGCGCATGGAAGGCCGAGGGCTCGCGCATGTTCATCGAGCCGCGCAAACCGGTCACGGTCGATGAGCTCATTCACGGCATGATCATCCAGTCCGGCAACGACGCCTGCATTGCGCTGGCCGAGTTGATTGCCGGCAGCGAAGAGACCTTTGCGCAACTCATGAACAAGGAGGCGCAGCGCCTCGGCATGAAGAACAGCAACTTCATGAACGCGACCGGCCTGCCCAACCCGCAGCATTATTCGACCGCCTACGATCTCGCGCTGCTCGCCTCGGCGATCATCCGCGACTTCCCCGAATACCATCCGCTCTACTCGATGAAGGAATACCGCTACAACAACATTACGCAGGCCAACCGCAACCGCCTGCTGTGGTCGGACCCGACGGTGGACGGCATGAAAACCGGTTACACCGACAACGCCGGCTACTGCCTGATCACTTCGGCGAAACGCGGCGAGCGTCGCCTGCTTTCCGTTGTGCTCGGCACCGCGTCGGAAACCGCGCGCGCCGCCGAAAGCCAGAAGCTGCTTAACTACGGTTTTCAGTTTTATGATAGCGTGAAGTTGTACGAGGCCAACCAGATGGTGGCGAGTCTGCCGGTGTGGAAGGGCTCGGGCAACAGCGTCAAGGCGGGCTTCGTCACCGACATGTACGCAAGTGTGCCGAAAGGCCAGGCCGACAAACTCAAGGCGCGGCTGGAAAGCCAGCAGCCCTTGATCGCGCCGGTCGCCGCGGGGCAGAAAATCGGCGTCATGAAACTCGCGCTCGACGGCAAGCCCTACGCCGATATACCGGTGGTGGCGCTGGAAGCGGTGCCGCTCGCGGGGATCATCGGCCGCGGCTGGGATTCGATCAGATTGCTGTTCAAATAACGCCAGGCAGGAGCCGCTGACATGACAACCGACATCGTTTATCTCAATGGCGAATTCATGCCGATGGCCGAAGCGCGCGTGCCGGTGCTCGACCGCGGCTTCATATTCGGCGACGGCGTCTACGAAGTGATTCCGGTGTATTCGCGTCACCCGTTCAGGCTCGCCGAACATCTGCGCCGCCTGCAGAACAGTCTTGACAGCGTGCGCATCGCCAATCCGCATACGGCCGCGGAGTGGTCGCAGCTGGTGCTCGACATGATCGCGCGCAACCCGGGCGAGGATCAGTCGATTTATTTCCAGATCACGCGCGGCGTTTCGAAGCGCGCGCACGAGTTTCCGCTGAATGCGCAACCGACCGTGTTCATGATGAGCACGCCGCTGATGACGCCGCCGCGCGAGCAGATCGACCAAGGTGTGGCCTGCATCACCGGCACCGACTTCCGCTGGCTGAAATGCGACGTCAAATCGGTGTCGCTGCTCGGCAACTGCCTGCTCAAGCAATCCGCCGTCGATGCCGGCACCGCCGAAATCATTCTTTTCCGCGACGGCTACCTGACCGAAGCCGCGGCCTGCAACGTGCTCGCTGTGAAAAACGGCGTACTGCTGGCGCCGCCGAAGAACCACCTGATCCTGCCCGGCATCACCTACGACGTCGTGCTTGAACTCGCCGCGGCAAACAAAATCCCGCTCGAAATGCGCGAGGTGTCCGAGCAGGAAGTGCGCGGCGCGCAGGAGATCTGGCTGACATCCTCGACCAAGGAAGTGCTGGCGGTAACCACGCTCGACGGCCGCACGGTCGGCGACGGCAAACCCGGCCCGCTGTTCCACCGCATGCACGCGCTCTATCAGGAATTCAAACAAACCGTCATGCGGCGCGCCGCCTGAAGCATGGCCGAGGCTGATGCGCCTGAACCTTCGCTGATCGAATATCCCAGCGAGTTTCCGCTCAAGATCATAGGCCACACGCAGGCGGGCTTCGCGCAATCCGTGCTCGCCATTGTCACTCGCCACGCGCCTGACTTCGATGGCGCCACCATGCAAATGAAATCGAGCAAGGCCGGCAAATACCTGAGCATCACCTGCACCATCAACGCCACCTCGCGCGCGCAGCTCGACGCGCTCTACCGCGAGCTGTGCGACCATCCGATGGTGGTGATGGTGATGTAGAGAGGCACAAAACGTGAGGCGCGAGGCGAAAAACGTTCAGGACGCAGGCGAAACGCCTGATGAAAGCGCTCGCGGCCATACCTCACCGCTGACGCCTGACGCCTTACCGGTCGTCAAGCGCATGGGGCTGGTCGATTACGAGCCGACCTGGCGCGCAATGCAGGATTTCACCACGCAACGCAACGACGACACGGCGGACGAATTATGGCTGCTCGAACATCCGGCGGTCTACACGCTGGGCATCGCCGGCAAAGCGGAACATCTGCCGCGCGCGGCCAACGGCATACCGGTGGTGCGCATCGACCGCGGCGGCCAGATCACCTATCACGGCCCCGGCCAGGTCGTGCTCTACCTGCTGGTCGACATGAAGCGGCGCGGTCTTTCCGTGCGGCCGCTGGTGCGGTTGATGGAGCAGGCGGTGATCGATCTGCTCAAAAGCCACGGCATCGACGCGGTATTCCGCGCGGACGCGCCCGGTGTTTACGTCAACGACGCCAAAATCGCGGCGCTCGGCCTGCGCATCCGCCGCGGCTGCTGCTATCATGGCCTGGCATTGAACGTTGACATGGATCTGGCTCCGTTCCGCGACATCAATCCCTGCGGCTATCCCGGGCTCCACGTCACGCAGACCCGCGATCTCGGCATTGCCGACACGCCGGCCGAAATCGGCGCGGAATTAATCGAACATTTCTTGAAACGTCTGCCGCAGGCAAACAGCCCGCGACGGGTGTAGGCTTCCACCATGAGCGAACCCGGCGAAAAACAAAAAGGCGCGGCGAAGACGGCGCGCGCCCATGGCAAGGGCGCGATTCCGATCGTGCCGGTCGAGCGCCTGAAGAAGCCGGACTGGATTCGCGTCAAGGCCGGCAATTCGCAGCGCTTTGCCGACATCAAGCAGATTCTGCGCGAGCATTCACTGCACACGGTGTGCGAAGAAGCCTCGTGCCCGAATATCGGCGAATGCTTCGGCAAGGGCACGGCCACCTTCATGATCCTCGGCGACCTGTGCACGCGACGCTGCCCGTTCTGCGACGTCGGCCACGGCCGGCCGCAACCGCCGGATGCAGCGGAACCGGCGAATCTCGCGCGCACCATCGCCGCGCTGAAACTGCGTTACGTCGTCATCACCAGCGTCGATCGCGACGATTTGCGCGACGGTGGCGCGGGCCACTTTGCCGAGTGCATCCGCGCAGTGCGCGAATTGTCGCCCGCCACCCGGATTGAAATCCTGGTGCCGGATTTCCGCGGCCGGCTCGACAAAGCGCTGGATATTCTGGCCGCAATGCCGCCCGACGTCATGAACCACAATCTCGAAACCGTGCCGCGGCTTTACAAACAGGCGCGTCCCGGCGCCGACTACACGAATTCGCTGCAGCTGCTCAAACAGTTCAAGGCGCGGGTGCCGCAGGTGCCGACCAAATCCGGCCTGATGCTCGGTCTCGGCGAAACCGATGTTGAAATTCTCGAGGTCATGCGCGATTTGCGCGCGCACGATGTCGAAATGCTGACCCTCGGCCAGTATTTGCAGCCCAGCAAGGATCATCTGCGCGTCGAGCGTTATGTCAAGCCGGCGGTGTTTGAAGAGTTCGCGCGCGACGCCGAGACACTCGGCTTTTCGCACGCTGCCTGCGGACCGATGGTACGATCGAGTTATCACGCCGACCGGCAGGCAGAACTTGCCGGTGCGGTTTAACAACCGGGGAAATCCGATGCGCTACCGCCTGCCAGCCTTGATGCTTTTTTTTCTGTCCACCGTGCCGGCCTTCGCACTCGGCCTCACCGATATCACCAACAAGGATGCCGTCGCCGGTCTCAAACAGGCGCTCACCGACGGTTCGGCGGCGGCGATCGAAAAGCTCGGCGTCGAAAACGGTTTCTTTGGCAATGCCAAGGTGAAAATCCCGCTGCCGGATTCGCTGCAAAAAGTCGAAGGACTGCTGCGCGCAATGGGCATGAAGCGCCAGGCCGATGAACTTGAATTGACCATGAACCGCGCAGCCGAGAGCGCGGTTAGCGAGGCGAAGCCGCTGCTGGTCAATGCCGTAAAATCGATGAGCATCGATGACGCCAAGGGCATACTCTCGGGCGGTAACACGGCGGCGACCGATTACTTCCGCCGCAAGACCGCCGATCCGCTGGCGAAAAAATTCCTGCCGATCGTGAAGAAAGCGACGGCCAAAGTCGGCCTCGCGCAAAAATACAACGCGATCGCCGGCAACGGCGCGCAACTCGGCCTGATCGACACCAGCCAGGCCAGCATCGAGCAATACGTGACGCAAAAAACGCTCGACGGCCTCTACGTGATGATTGCCGAAGAGGAAAAGGCCCTGCGCCAGGATCCGGTCGGCGCCGCCAGCAGCATTGTGCAAAAAGTGTTCGGCGCGCTCAAATAGAATTTTTCAGCGATCACCACCATGCCACGCTTTTACATCGGACTCGAAGACGGCGAAAAGGAACTCTGGAAAGCCGCCAACGTCACCACCGAGGGCAACTTCGTCGTTGCCGTCGAGTTGTCGTTCTCGGGACAGGACGGCAAACCACTGGAGCGTTACAAGGCGGCCATGCTGGCATTGAACCGCGACGCCACCAAGCGCAAACAGTTGTCGAAGTACTCGTGGCTGTTTTCGCTCGACGCGCGGCTCAACGACGTGATGCAGACGCTGGTCAACCATCTCGGCGTCGAACACCATTCGTTCACGGTGGCCGAACTCAAATCCGGCGAGGGTCTCGCCTACGATGCGGAAAAACGCGTAGTCTGCGAGTTCTACGCGAAGAACTGGATGGATTGACCGCATCACGCGGCGCAACCCTGCGTCCTGAGTGCGCCCTCAGTGGGCTTTATCCCAGTTTGCCCCGACGCCGACATCCACCACCAGCGGCACCGCGAGTTCGGCCACACCGCACATTAATCCCGGCAGTTCGCGTTTGATCGCGTCGAGTTCACCGTCCGGCACTTCGAGCACCAGTTCGTCGTGCACCTGCATAATGAGCTTGCTCGTGTAATTACCCTGTTCCAGCCAGCCCTGCACGGCGATCATCGCCATCTTGATCAGGTCGGCAGCGGTGCCCTGCATCGGCGCATTGATCGCCGCGCGCTCCGCACCCTGCCGCCGCGCGCCGTTGCTGCTCCTGATTTCCGGCAGCCACAGGCGGCGGCCGAATACGGTCTCGACATAGCCCTGCACGCGCGCCTGTTCGCGCGTCACCCGCATGTATTCGGCCACCCCCGGATAACGGGCGAAGTAGCGTTCCATGTACTGCTGCGCGGCGGCGCGCTCGATGCCAAGCTGGCCTGCCAGCCCGAAGGCCGACATGCCGTAGATCAAACCGAAGTTGATGACCTTGGCGTAACGCCGCTGCTCGGCATCGACGGCTGACGGTTCCGCGCCGAAAATCTCGGCGGCCGTCGCGCGGTGAATATCTTCGCCAGCTTCGAACGCCTTTAACAAGCCGGCGTCGCGCGAAATATGCGCCATGATTCTGAGTTCGATCTGCGAATAGTCGGCCGACACAATGTGGCTGCCCGCAGGCGCGATGAACGCTTCGCGAATGCGCCGGCCTTCCGCGGTGCGCACCGGAATGTTCTGCAGATTGGGATCATTGCTGGCGAGCCGACCGGTGATCGCCACCGCCTGCGCGTAATTGGTATGCACGCGCCCGGTGTCCGGATTCACCATGCGCGGCAGCTTGTCGGTGTAAGTCGATTTCAACTTGGCAATGCCGCGATACTCGAGCAGCAGCTTCGGCAGCGGATGATCCTGCGCCAGTTGTTCGAGCGCATCCTCGTCGGTGGAGGGCGCACCCGTCGGCGTCTTCTTGACCGGTTTGATGCCCTGTTTGACGAAGAGGATTTCCTGGATCTGCTTGGGCGAATTGAGATTGAACGGCTGGCCCGCCAGCTCGTGCGCCCTGGCTTCGAGTTCCTGCATCTTGGCGCCGAGCTCGCCGCTTTGAATTGTGAGCAGGCGCGTATCGATCAGCACGCCGTGGCGCTCCATTTTCTGCAGCACCACCATCGCCGGCACTTCGAGCTCGCCGTAGATTCTGGCGAGCTTGGCGTCGGCCTCAATTTGCGGATACAGCGCGTGATGCAATTGCAGCGTGATGTCGGCGTCTTCGGCGGAATATTCCGCCGCGCGTTCGACCGAGACCTGGTCAAAACAAATCTGCTTGGCGCCCTTGCCGGCCACTTCTTCGAACGTGATGGTCTTCATGCCGAGATGGCGGGAGGCCAGGCTGTCCATATCGTGGCGGTGATGGCTCTCCAGCACGTACGACTGCAGCAGGGTGTCATGCCGGATGCCGGCGAGTTGAACACCGTGATTGGCGAAGACGTGCGTATCGTATTTCAGGTTCTGGCCGAGCTTGGGCGCCTGCGCGTTTTCCAGCCAGGGTTTCAGTTTCGCCAGCACGGCGTCGAGACCGAGCTGTTGCGGCGCGCCGGCGTAGCGGTGATCGAGCGGAATATAGGCGGCGTGACCGGGTTCAACGGCGAGCGAAATGCCGACAATGCGCGCGCGCAGCGGTTCCAGACTGGTCGTCTCGGTGTCAACCGCGGTCAACGGCGCGGCGCTGATTTTCTGCAGCCACTGCTCAAGCTGCGTTTCGGTCAGGATCGTTTCGTAATCGCGCGTCATGTTGGCGGCGGTTGGCGCGGCGGTTGGCGCCGCGGTTGCCGCAGGCGCCGCCGCGGCGGCTTCGGCCACCGCCTTGCCGGCCGCTTCCGGCGCCGCGTCGCCGCCCTGCAATTCGCGCAGCCAGGTCTTGAATTCGAAGCGGCTGTAGAGTTCGGCGAGCTTCGCCTCGTCGTGTTTGTCGTGGGCGAGGCCTTCGATCGCCACCGGCAGTTCGACGTCGCATTTGATCGTCACGAGTTCGCGCGCCTTCGGCAGCCAGTCGAGCGTCTGGCGCAGGTTTTCGCCGACCACGCCGCCGATCTCGCCTGCGTGCGCCATCAGGTTGTCGAGCGTATGATATTGCGCCAGCCATTTGACCGCCGTCTTGGGGCCGCACTTGGGCACGCCCGGCACATTATCGACCGCGTCGCCGACCAGCGCGAGGTAATCGACAATCCGCTCCGGCGGCACGCCGAACTTCTTTTCAACACCGGCGACATCGAGCATTTCATTCGACATCGTGTTGACCAGCGTGACATCGGCGTTGACCAGCTGCGCGATGTCCTTGTCGCCGGTCGAAATCACGGTACGCATGCCGCGACTGGTCGCTGCGCGCGCCAGCGTGCCGATCACGTCGTCGGCCTCGACGCCGGTAATCATCAATAACGGCCAGCCCATCGCGCGGATCGCTTCATGCAAGGGCTCGATCTGCTGCACGAGATCGTCCGGCATCGGCGGGCGGTTCGCCTTGTATTCGGGATAGGCGTCGTCGCGGAACGTCTTGCCTTTGGCGTCAAAAACGCAGGCGCTATAATCGGCCGCATAATCCTTGTGCAACCGCCGCAGCATGTTCAATACGCCGTAAATCGCGCCGGTCGGTTCGCCGCGGCTGTTGCGCAGATCGGATTGCGACATCGCGTGAAACGCCCGATACAGGTACGACGATCCATCGACCAGCAACAGCAACTTGCCTTTTGCCGTCGGATTATTCAAGGGAGTAGAAATGAGCCATCCAGATAAGTTGCCGGGCCGCGTCGCCCCCGACCGCCAGTGGTCGGCGCGCGAGTCGTGGCGGACGTTCGGCATTATGTCAGAATTTGTCGAGGCCACCGACCGTCTGAGCGAGATCCGTCCCGCCGTCAGCGTGTTCGGCAGCGCGCGGATTCCGCCTGATCACGCGTATTACATGCTGGCCGAACAAATTTCGCGGCGTCTGTCGGATGCCGGCTTCAGCGTGATCTCCGGCGGCGGCCCCGGCATCATGGAAGCCGCCAACAAGGGCGCCTACTTCGGCAAGTCGCCGAGCGTCGGGCTTAACATCGCATTGCCGCGCGAGCAGCAGTCCAATCCCTATCAGGACATCAGCCATACCTTTCATCATTTCTTCGCGCGCAAGGTCATGTTCGTGAAATTCGCGATGGCCTATGTCGTGCTGCCCGGCGGCTTCGGCACGCTTGACGAACTGTTCGAGGCGCTGACGCTGGTGCAGACGGGCAAAACGCGCAGCATGCCGATCATCCTCGTCCACTCGCCGTTCTGGCGCGGGCTGCTCGACTGGCTGCGCGACGCGCTGGTAGCCAACGGCATGATCGACAAAAAAGACCTCGATCTGCTGCGCGTGATCGACGATCCGCAGGCGGTCGTCGAGGCGATTTTCGACCACCACGAGAAACGCGGCTTCGAGCCGTCGGAGGCCGAGCGCGAGGTGCTGCTTAATCTCTGACGCCCCGGCAATCCGGCAGCCGCAGGTTGCGCCGGGGCGGCGGCGAGCGGGCGGCCGCATGCCTTTATATTTTCGGCCGGAAAGCCGATAATAGCCGCCGGAAACCAAGGAACCGCCATGCGCAACCTGCTTGCCATACTGCTGATCACCATCGCGCTGCCTGCAGCCGCCGCGGAGCGCCCGTCCAATCTGCAACCGGCGCCCGATCTGCCGCCGCCGCCGGACTTCAGCCTCGACCCTGCGCTTGAGCCGCAGGTCACCATCATCAAGCGCGGCACCGACACCGTCGAGGAATACCGCGTCAGCGGCAAGCTCTACATGCTGAAGGTCACGCCGGCGACCGGCGCATCGTATTACCTGGTCGATGAAAAAGGTGACGGCAAAATGACGCGCCAGGACAGCTTCGACAGCGGCGTGCGCCCGCCGATGTGGGTGATTCATTCCTGGTAGCAAGCGCAGTCCACGGCGGCTTCGGCATCCGCCGGTCATGCAATACCCGCCGAACCTTTTCGTAATGCCGCAGTTCTGATTTCGCCACGCCGTTCGACGCGTCGACCCCCATGTCCGTCTTTACCACCGTCACGCCCGAACAACTCGCCGAGTGGCTGCGCCGCTATCCGCTGGGCGAACTCGCCGGCCTTGAGGGCATTGCCGCCGGCATTGAAAACACCAATTACTTCGTCACCACCTCGCGCGGGCGTTACGTGCTCACGCTGTTTGAAAAGCTGTCGCCGCAGGAGCTGCCGTTTTACCTCGGCCTGATGGCGCATCTCGCAGGCCGCGGCGTGCCCTGCCCGCAACCGGTCGCCGACGATGCAGGCGCCCTCTTCGGCACGCTCAACGGCAAGCCGGCCGCCATCGTGAGCTGCGTGCCGGGGCGCGATCTCGCCGAGGTCGAGCCGGCGCATTGCGCGACCATCGGCGCGCTGCTGGCCGAGACGCATCTCGCCGGACAAAGTTATTCCCTGCCGATGGCCAATCCGCGCGGCGCCGCATGGTGGACGGAGGCGATGCCAAACGTGCTGCCTTTTCTGAACGCGCAGGCCGCAGTGCTGCTGCAGGCCGAAGTGCGTTTCCAGGCGGCCCAGCGTTTCGACGCGCTGCCGCGCGGCGTCATCCACGCCGATCTGTTTCGCGACAACGTATTGTGGGACGGCGCCCGCGTCGGCGGCATCATCGATTTCTATTTCGCCTGTAACGACGCGCTGCTCTATGACGTTGCCATCACCGTCAACGACTGGTGCGGTGCGGCCGATCAATCGCTCGACGTGCCGCGCGCGCGCGCCCTGCTGCAAGCCTACCAGCGGGTGCGTCCGCTCGCTGCCGCCGAACGCGCGGCGTGGCCGGCGCTGCTGCGCGCGGGCGCGTTGCGCTTCTGGGTGTCGCGGCTCTACGATAAGTATCTGCCGCGCTCCGGAGAACTGACGCACGCCAAGGATCCGCGCCACTTCCAGCGCGTGCTCGAAAACCGCATCGCCAGCGCCGCCGGTTCGGCCGGACTGCTCGCGCCATGAACATCCGCAGCGTAGACGCCGCCTACGGCTGGCGCTGGATTACCGCCGGCATGCTGTTGTTCCGCCGCAATCCGGCGCAATGGCTGCTGCTGATCGGCACGTTGTTCGTCGCCAGTCGCGTGCTGTTCATGATTCCCTTCGCGCCGCTTTTAATCGCGCTGGTGGCCCCCCATTTTCTCGCCGGCCTCGCGCACGGCGCGCAGGCGCTCGAACAAAACAAACCGCTGCGCAACGGTTACCTGTTCAGCGGTTTTCTGCGCAACGCCGCGCCGCTGGTCACGATTGGCGGGATCTCGCTGCTCGGCCAGTTGCTGACGCTGATGGTGATCGCCGTCGTTGGCGGCGACGCTTTCAGCGACGTTTCAAAATCGATGGCCGACGGCGGTGCCACGCCGGACAACCTGCGCGCGATGCAGGCGGCGGTGCCGCGCATGATGATGGCGATGCTGTCTGGCTTTGCCGTCTCTTTGCCGCTGATGATGGCAACCTGGTATGCGCCGCTGCTGGTTTTTTTCGACGACATCAAACCGCTGCCGGCGCTCTATCTCAGTCTGATCGCCTGCATCAAGAACATGCGGCCGCTGCTGGTCTACGGCGTGATCCTGATGATCCCGCTGTTTGTCTTTACGCGCATCGGTCTCGTGGTGCACCAGATCGATCTTGGTCTGTGGCTGCTGGCGCCGCTGCTGGTGCCGTCAATCTACGCCAGCTATCGCGATATTTTCGTGCGCACCCCGCCGGTCGCCTGAACCTGCGGAATCTCAGGCCGGTTCAAGTTTGGCGTATTCCAGCGCCAGCCATTTGCTGCCGTTGCGATGGAAATTCACCTGCACGCGCGCATCGGCGCCGCGCCCCTCGGCGCTGATAATGACGCCGGCGCCGAATTTCGGATGCGTCACGTTCTGGCCGACGCGCCACGGTGAAGATGTGTCGGCAATGCCGGCTTCGCGCACGACCTGAGGTGCACTGCGACGCGCGTAATCGCCGTAGTCCGGGCGCGGCGATTGCGCCTGCGGCACGAAGGTGCGCGCGCGATTGATGCGCTTGAGCAACGGCTCCGGGATCTCGCGGAAAAAACTCGATGCGATGTTGTAGCGCACCTGCCCGTGCAGCATGCGGCTCTGCGCCATCGACAGATAGAGCCGCCGGCGCGCGCGCGTCAGCGCCACGTACATCAGGCGCCGCTCCTCCTCCTTGCCGTCGGCTTCGGACAGGCTGTTCTCATGCGGAAACAGGCCCTCTTCAAGGCCGCTGATGAACACCGTGTGGAATTCGAGCCCCTTCGCCGAATGCACCGTCATCAACTGCAAGGCGTCGCTGCCGGCCTGCGCCTGATTGTCGCCGGCCTCCAGCGAGGCGTGGGCAAGAAAGCCGGCAAGACTGCTGTCCTCGATCGTTTCGTCGGCGACGAAGCCGGCGGCGGCGTTGATCAATTCATCAAGGTTCGAGAGGCGATCGGCGCCCTCGCGCTCGCCCTGGTAATGCTGCTTGAGTCCGCTGTGCTCGATTACATGCTCGATGATCTCCGGGAGCGGCAGCGACGCGGTGGCGCTACGCATCTGCGCGATCAACGCAACGAAGGCGGGTATGCCCTTCAACGAGGCAGGGTGGGCAATCACCTCTGCCGAGCCGGCCAATTTCGGCGCGCGCGCCTCAGCCATCGTCTTCGCCGCCGCCCACAGGCTCACACCGGCGGCGCGCGCCGCCTCCTGCAATTGTTCGAGTGAGCGGTTGCCGATGCCGCGCGCCGGAAAATTGATCACGCGCAACAGAGCACCATCGTCCTCGTCGCTCGCCAGCAGACGCAGATAAGCCAGCGCGTGCTTGATTTCCTGGCGCTCGAAAAAGCGCAACCCGCCGTAGACGCGGTAGGCGATGGCCGAATTGAACAGCGCGTGTTCGAGCACGCGCGACTGCGCGTTGGATCGATACAGCAGCGCGATCTCCGACAACCGCACGCCGTCGTCCACCAGCGACTTGACCTCGCCGACAATGAAACTCGCTTCGTCCATGTCGCTGTCGGCTTCATAGACGCGCAGCGGCTCGCCCTTGGCCTCTTCCGTCCACAGCTCCTTGCCGAGCCGGCGCTCGTTGTGTTTGATCAGCGCGTTTGCGGCGTCGAGAATGTGACCGTGCGAGCGGTAGTTCTGCTCCAGCTTGATCACCGTCTCGATCCCGAAATCCTTCTGCAGTTCGCCCATGTTGGCGGCCGAAGCGCCGCGGAAGGCATAGATCGACTGGTCGTCGTCGCCGACTGCGAACACGGCGTTCTCGCCGCCCGCGAGCAGGCGCAGCCACTGGTACTGCAGACGGTTAGTGTCCTGGAATTCATCGACGAGGATATGGCGGAAACGCTCGCCATAATGCAGGCGCAGGACCTCGTTGCGCGACAGCAGTTCGTAACAACGCAGCAGCAGTTCGGCGAAATCGACCACGCCTTCGCGCTGGCACTGTTCGTCGTAAATGGCGTAGAACTCCTGCTTGCGCCGCGTGTCGCCATCGTAAGCGTCGGCATCGGCGGCGCGCCGGCCCTGATCCTTGTGATTGTTGATGTACCACGCAACCTGGCGCGCCGGGAATCGTTCTTCATCGACGTTGGCCGCTTTCAACAAACGCTTGACCAGCGCAAGCTGGTCCTGACTGTCGAGAATTTGAAACGTCGCCGGCAGGCCGGCGTCGCGGGCATGCGCGCGCAACAGACGGTTGCACAGGCCGTGAAAGGTGCCGACCCACATGCCGCGGGTGTTGATCGGCAGCATTGCGCTGATGCGCGACAGCATCTCCTTCGCCGCCTTGTTGGTGAAGGTCACCGCAAGGAGGCCGGCGGGGCTGACCTGACCGGTCTGGATCAGCCATGCAATGCGGGTGGTCAGCACGCGTGTCTTGCCGCTGCCGGCGCCGGCAAGAATCAGCGCCGACTGGTGCGGCAGCGTAACGGCCTCGCGCTGCCGATCGTTCAGTCCCGCCAGAAATTCCGGATTCATCTCATGCTTTTATAAAGTTCGCGCGATGCGGCCGGCGGCGCAAAAAACTACGGCCGGCATGCAGCCGGCCGTTGCCGCGGGGTCGCCACCAATGTTACTGCGAAACGCGGAACTTCGTAATGCCGAACCGGCCCTTGAGCGCGTCGCCGAGCGCCGCCGCTTCAGGTTTGCTCATCAGGTTGGAGATGCGCACGCGGAAGGTCGTCGCATCCTCTTTTCTCAGCGGGCGAATTTCGGCGGCGTAGCCGCCGGTGCGCAGATCGTCGTAAATTTTCAACGCCTCATCCTGCGTGCCGACTTCGGCCAGATACACGCGCCACTTGCCGCCCTTGCGGATGGCGCCCTTGCCGGCGGCAATCTCGGTTTCGGTGGCCCAATCGTCCAATTGCTTCTGCGAAACCTTGGCCACCGGTTCGGCCGGTTTGTTTTTCGGCGCAACGTAAAACGACATCGGCTGGTCCATCGTGAACGCTTCCTCGGCGCGGATGACCGTGATCTTGCCTTCGATCAGGCAAACGAGATCGCGGTTGTCGTCGGCCTTGCCCCACAGATCGGTGCCGCGTATGCCGGTGGTGATGGTAGCGATGCGCACCCTGACATCACGATCACCGCGGAATTTATAGAGCACCTGGGTGGTAAAGCGAAAGGCGCCCTTGACCACATCGAGCGAAGCGGTGACGAGATCTCTCATGTTGACTTTTTTCCTGCCAAGGTCGTCCAGCGCAAGAATCGCGTTTTCGCCGAGCTTGACGAGGCTGCCGTCAGCGAGCCGCAGCAGCGCGCGCGCGCCGGGCCCGGTGTAGATGCGGTCGCTGTCGACCAGCCGCTTGCCGATGGCGAGCGGATCGCGCGCTCCGCTGGCATGTTCAACCCAGCCGGGCATCTGCACGCCCTCGACTACGATCAGCGGACTATCGGCAGCCGGCACGGACGTTGCAGCCAGCATCAGCAATGCGGCGAAAAAGGCGCGAATGTTCATGGGCGGCTCCTCAAATGTTCCGGCTTTGGAAGCATATACGCTCGGCAGGGGTTATTGGATGCGTTGCGGGTATAATTTGCGTTTTTTGCTGCAAATATTCAGCCAGATATGCAGAGCAAATACAACGCCCACGAGATTGAGCCCAAAGTGCGGGCGTATTGGAACGAAAAGCGTTCATTCCGCGCCGAAGAAATCCCGGGCCAACGCAAATATTATTGCCTGTCGATGTTCCCCTACCCGTCGGGCAAATTGCACATGGGGCACGTGCGAAACTATACCATAGGCGACGCGCTCTCCCGTTACCACCGCATGCGCGGATACAACGTGCTGCAGCCGATGGGCTGGGACGCTTTCGGCCTGCCCGCCGAGAACGCGGCAATGGCCAACGGCGTGCCGCCGGCGCAGTGGACGTACGACAACATCGCCTACATGAAGAAGCAGCTGCAGTCGCTCGGTTTTGCGATCGACTGGGAGCGCGAACTCGCCACCTGCAAACCGGATTACTACCGCTGGAACCAGTGGCTGTTCCTGCGCATGCTGGAAAAAGGCCTCGTCTATAAAAAAACCGGCACCGTCAACTGGGATCCGGTCGATCAGACCGTGCTCGCCAACGAACAGGTGATCGACGGCCGCGGCTGGCGCACCGGCGCGCTGGTCGAAAAGCGCGAGATCCCGATGTACTACATGGCGATCACCCAGTACGCCGACGAATTGTTGTCCGCGCTGGACACGCTGCCGGGCTGGCCCGAGCGCGTGAAGACCATGCAGGCGAACTGGATCGGCAAGAGCTACGGCGTGCGTTTTGCGTTTCCGTATACGCTTGACGGCAAAGCAGAGAAACTGTGGGTCTTCACCACGCGCGCCGACACCATCATGGGCGTCAGCTTCTGCGCGGTAGCCGCCGAGCATCCGCTCGCTGCCCACGCGGCGCAGAACAACCCCAAGCTCGCCGCCTTCATCGACGAATGCAAACACGGCAGCGTGATCGAAGCCGACATGGCGACGATGGAGAAGAAGGGCATGCCCACCGGCATCCATGTCGATCATCCGCTGACTGGCGCCAAAGTCGAGGTATGGGTCGGCAACTACGTGCTGATGAGCTACGGCGACGGCGCGGTGATGGGCGTGCCGGCGCACGATGAGCGCGACTTCCATTTCGCCAAGGTCTACGGGCTGCCGATTCCGCAGGTGATCGCGGTCGACGGCAAACCGTTCAGTACCGATGCCTGGCAGGAGTGGTACGCCGACAAGGAACACGGCATTTGCGTCAATTCCGGCAAATATGACGGCCTTAAATACATGCAGGCGGTCGATGCGGTGGCCGCCGACCTCAAAGCCAAAGGCCTCGGCGACAAACAGGTGATGTGGCGCCTGCGCGACTGGGGCATTTCGCGCCAGCGTTACTGGGGCACGCCGATCCCGCTGATTCACTGCAGTGACTGCGGCGCAGTGCCGGTGCCCGACAATCAACTGCCGGTGGTGCTGCCCGAAGACTGCGTGCCCGACGGCGCCGGCAATCCGCTCAACAAGCGCGCCGATTTCCTCGACTGCACGTGCCCGAAGTGCGGCAAAAAAGCGCGGCGCGAAACCGACACCATGGACACCTTTGTCGATTCGTCGTGGTACTACACGCGTTTTGCCTGCGCCGATCAAAAAAACTCGATGGTCGACGCGCGCGTCAAATACTGGCTGCCGGTCGATCAGTACATCGGCGGCATCGAACACGCGATTCTGCATTTGCTCTATTCGCGTTTCTGGACCAAGGTCATGCGTGACTTGGGGCTCGTCACGCTCGACGAGCCCTTCGCCAACCTGCTGACGCAGGGCATGGTGCTGAATGAAATCTTTTTCCGCAAACCTGAAAGCGGACGCATCGTCTATTACAACCCGACTGAAGTCGATATCGCGGTCGATGCCAACGGCAAGCGCACCGGCGTCACATTGAGAGCCGACGGCCAGCCGGTCGAATCGGGCGGCATCGGCACCATGTCGAAGTCGAAGAATAATGGGGTCGATCCGCAATCGCTGATCGAGGAGTACGGCGCCGACACCGCGCGCCTGTTCATGATGTTCGCCAGCCCACCGGAGCAGACGCTCGAATGGTCGGATTCCGGCGTCGAAGGCGCGTCGCGTTTTCTGAAACGCCTGTGGGGCTTTGCCCACGACCAGCAGGCGGTCATCGCGGCCGGCCTGCGCGAGCACGGCGCAACGGTTGCCGAAGGCTGGAAACCGGCGCTTTCGGCACACGCGGATTTCCGCCGTGAAATCCACACCATATTGAAGCAGGCCGATTTCGATTTCGCCAAATTCCAGTTCAACACCGTCGTTTCCGCGGCGATGAAAATTCTCAATGCGGCAAGCGCCTTCGCCGCCGCCCCGCCCGCAGACGCCAAGACCGCCGGCGAATGGCAGCGCCTCATCACGGAAGCCACTGGCATCCTGCTGCGCCTGTTGGCGCCGATCACGCCGCATATCGCCCACGCGCTGTGGCAAGACCTCGGTTTCGGCGAGGATGTGCTTGCCGCGCCATGGCCGGCGGCCGATGCCGCCGCGCTCGACGCCGACGAAGTTGAACTCGTGGTGCAGGTCAACGGCAAACTGCGCGGCAGCCTGCGTGTGGCGAAAAGCGCCGACCGCGCCGAAATCGAGCGCCTCGCCATGCAGAACGCCAACGTGCAGAAACACATCGCCGGCCAGACCGTCAAGAAAGTGGTGGTCGTTCCCGGCCGCCTGATCAACGTGGTAGTGTAATGACCGCAATCGGGGCCGTGCCCCGGACAACGGCAAGCACGAACGGTCAAGGAGAATCAGCGTGATACCGAACTGGAGCCTGCGCAACCAACTGACCCGCCCGGCGCGGTTCGCGCTCGGCGTTGCATTGTGCGCTCTGCTCCCGGCCTGCGGCTTCCAGCTGCGCGGCGAGGCCAAGCTGCCGTTCGACACGATGTACGTGGCCGGCTCGCCGGTGTTCAGCAACCAGATCGCGCGTGCCATCCGCGCCGGCAGCACTACCCGCGTCGTCGCCGACAAAAAGGACGCCGAGGTCACGCTGCAGATCACGAACGAACTCAACGAGCGCGTGATCCTGTCGCTGTCGGGAACCACCGGACGGGTGCGTGAAGTCCAGTTGCGCTACAGGATTTCCTATCGGGTGACCGACCGCGAAAACCGTGAGCTGCTGCCGACCACCGAGGTTCAGTTGAAACGCGATCTGAGCTACAACGATACCGACGTGCTGGGCAAGGAGCAGGAGGAACAACTGCTCTACCGCGACATGCGCAACGACGCCGTGCAACAGGTGGTGCGCCGCCTGCAAGTGGCACGCCTCGAACCGGCGCCGGCCGCAAAACCGCAAGACCGCTGACGCGCACCGTGCCGATTTCCAGCGAGGAACTCGGGCCTCATCTCAAACGCGGCATCGCGCCGCTCTACACTGTATACGGCGACGAGCCGCTGCTGATCATCGAGGCGGCCGACCGCATCCGCGCCAGCGCAAGGGAACGCGGCTACGGCGAACGCGAAGTTCTCATTGCCGAGCAGCATTTCGACTGGTCGCGCCTGCGCGCGAGCGGGTTGTCGCAATCGCTGTTCGCATCGCAACGCCTGCTCGAGCTGCGCATCCCCAACGGCAAACCCGGCGTCGAAGGCGGCAAGGCGCTGCAGGAATACAGCGCGCAGCTGCCATCCGACACGGTGACCTTGATCCAGTTGCCGGAGATCGACTGGCGCGCACGCAAATCGTCATGGTTCGGCGCGCTCGAAGCCGCCGGTACCATGGTCGAAGCGGCTGCAGTCAAGCTCGAACAACTGCCGAAATGGATTGCCGGGCGGCTGCGTTTGCAACAGCAAAGCGCCGACGAGGCCACGCTCGAATTCATCGCCGGCAAGGTCGAGGGCAATCTGCTCGCAGCGTTTCAGGAAGTGCAGAAGCTGGCGCTGCTGTTTCCACCGGGCGCGCTGGCTTTCGAGCAGGTCAAGGATGCGGTGCTCGACGTTGCGCGTTTCGACGTATTCGATCTCGGTGCGCTGGTGCTCGCCGGCGATGCCGCGCGCCTTGCACGCACGCTCGACGGTCTCGATGGCGAAGGCGTCGCGCCCCAACTGGTGCTGTGGGCAATGAGCGAGGAAATCCGTATCGCCGGCCGCCTGCTTGCGGCCATGAGTAGTGGACAACCAGTGCAGCAGGCACTGCGCGATCTGCGCATCTGGGGGCCGCGCCAGAATCTGCTGCAAAAACACATCAACCGCCTCACGCAAAAACAGGTCGAGGCGGCACTGCTGCACGCGGCGCGTATCGACCGCATAAGCAAGGGTCTGGCCAAAGGCGATGTGTGGGACGAGTTGCTGCAACTCGGGCTGCGCTTCACCGGCCGCCCCGCAAAATCCGCCAGAGCCGCCTAGCCGCGCGCACCACAAGCAGCCGACTGCGCCGTTTCTGCATCCGCAGCGCTTCAGGCGCCGTCGGGAATCACGGTATCATCCGCAGGTGGAACTCGAAACCTACATGCATGATCTGGGCCGCCGTGCGCGTGCCGCATCGCGTTGGCTCGCCAAAGCCGATGCCGCGACCAAAAACCGGGCGCTGAATTTGACTGCGGACGCCATCGAACACGCCGGCGCACGGTTGATCGAAGCCAATGCCCGGGACGTCGCTGCCGCGCGCCTAGCCAAACTGGATGCGGCCGCGATCGACCGGCTGACGCTGACGGAAAAAACCGTTGCAGCCATGGCCGACGGCCTGCGCCAGATCGCCAGTCTGCCCGACCCGGTCGGCGCAATCAGCGAACTCAAGGAGCGCCCCACCGGCATCAAGGTCGGCCGCATGCGCGTGCCGCTGGGCGTGATCGCCATCATCTACGAATCGCGGCCGAACGTTACCGCCGACGCCGCCGGGCTCTGCCTCAAGTCGGGCAACGCCTGCATTTTGCGCGGCGGTTCCGAATCGATTCATTCAAACCAGGCGATCGCGGTGTGCGTGCATGAAGGTTTGCGCGGCGCGGGATTGCCTGAAGACGCTGTGCAGGTCGTCAATACCACCGACCGCGCCGCGGTCGGCATCCTGCTGCACATGAACGATTCGGTCGATATCCTGGTGCCGCGCGGCGGCAAGAGCCTGATCGAACGCGTGATGAACGAGTCGCGCATCCCGATGATCAAGCATCTCGACGGCATCTGCCACGTTTATATCGACGATGCGGCTGACGAGGCCAAAGCGATCCGCATCGCCGACAACGCGAAGACGCAGCGCCTTGGCACCTGCAACACGATGGAAACGCTGCTGGTTGCGCGACCAGTCGCGGCGACCATCCTGCCCAAACTCGCCTCCGTCTACAAAAGCAAGGGCATCGAACTGCGCGGCGACGACGCTGCGCGCAAAATTGTGCCCGACATGAAGGCGGCGACCGAGGAAGACTGGCGCACCGAGTATCTCGATGCGATTCTCGCGGTACGCGTGGTGGACGGACTCGATCAGGCGATCGAACACATCGCCACCTACGGCTCGCAACACACCGACGCCATCGTCACCGAAAACACCGCGCATGCGCAGCGCTTTCTGCGCGAAGTCGATTCGAGTTCGGTGATGGTCAATGCATCGACACGCTTCGCCGACGGTTATGAATACGGCTTGGGTGCCGAGATCGGCATCTCGACAGACAAGCTGCATGCGCGCGGCCCGGTCGGGCTCGAAGGACTGACGTCGCTCAAATGGGTTGTGTTCGGCGACGGCCAGATCAGAACCTGAAATCTTTGCCACAGAGAACACAGAGGTCACAGAGCAAAAGAAAAACTTTCTATTCCCGGGGTTTTTCTGTGTTCTCTGTGCCCTCTGTGGCTTAAGGGGTTTTCGCAATGAGTAAAGAAATCGAAATCAACGTCCCGGACATCGGCGACTTCAAGAACATTCCGGTGATCGAAGTTCTGGTCAAAGCGGGCGACCACGTCAGCGCGGAAGATCCGCTGCTCTCACTCGAATCCGACAAGGCGACGATGGAAGTGCCGGCCCCCGGCGCCGGCACCGTGAAAGAGCTCAAGCTCAAGGTCGGTGACAAAGTTTCGATGGGTACCCTGATTCTGACGCTGGAGCCCGACGCCGCGGATGCCCCTGCAGCGGCGGCGCCGGCAACGCCAGCGGCAGCCGCCGCGCCAGCCAAGGCCGCAGCTGTCAGCGCCCCGGCGCCGGCCGCCGCCGGCACACCGGTTGCCGCGCCCTACAGCGGCCCCAAGGGCGACATCCACGCCGAAGTGGTGGTACTCGGCGCCGGCCCCGGCGGTTACACCGCGGCCTTCCGTGCCGCCGATCTCGGCAAGAAAACCGTTTTGATCGAGCGCTATCCCTCGCTTGGGGGCGTTTGCCTGAATGTCGGCTGCATCCCGTCGAAGGCGCTGCTGCACGTCGCCAAGGTCATCACCGAAGCCGGTGAAATGAGTGCGCACGGCATCACCTTCGGCGCGCCGAAGATTGACCTCGACAAGCTGCGCGGCTGGAAGGACAGCGTGATCGGCAAACTGACCAAAGGCTTGTCCGGCCTCGCCAAACAGCGCAAAGTCACCGTAGTCGAAGGCCGCGGCGAGTTTGCGTCGCCGAACATGATTCGCGTCGAAACAAAAGACGGCGTCAAAACCGTTTCCTTCGACTATTGCATCATCGCCGCCGGTTCGAGCGTAGCGCGCATTCCCGGATTCCCCTACGACAATTCGCGCCTGATCGATTCGACCGGCGCGCTGGCGCTGCCGGAAATACCCAAGCGCCTGCTCGTCATCGGCGGCGGCATCATCGGCCTGGAAATGGCGACGGTGTTCGACGCGCTGGGTTCGAAAATCACGGTGGTCGAACTGATGGACGGCCTGGTACCCGGCGCCGATCGCGATGTCGTGCGCCCGCTCGCCAAACGCCTGGAAAAGCGTTACGAAAAAATTCTGCTGAAAACCAAGGTCGCGAAAATCGAATCGGTGAAGGACGGCCTCAAAGTGACCTTTGAAGGCGCCACCAACGCCGTGGATACCTTCGACTATGCGCTGATGGCGGTCGGCCGCCGTCCCAACGGCCGCGAGATCAAGGCCGAAGCGGCCGGCGTGACGGTCAGCGAGCGCGGTTTCATCCCCGTCGATAAACAAATGCGCACGAATGTGCCGCATATCTTCGGCATCGGCGACATCGTCGGCGAACCGATGCTGGCGCACAAGGCGACGCACGAAGGCAAACTCGCCGCCGAGGTGATCGCCGGCCATAAAGTCCAGTTCGACGCGCGCACCATTCCGTCGGTGGCTTATACCGATCCGGAACTGGCGTGGATGGGCCTCACCGAAACGCAGGCGGAAAAACTGGGCATCGCCTACGACAAGGCGGTGTTCCCGTGGGCGGCCAGCGGCCGCGCGCTGGCCACCGGCCGCGAAGAAGGCATGACCAAACTGCTGTTCGACAGGGAAACGAAACGTATCCTCGGCGCCGGCATGGTCGGCGTCAACGCCGGCGAGCTGATCGCCGAAACCGTGCTCGCGCTTGAGATGGGTGCCGACATGACCGATCTCGGCCTCACCATTCATCCGCATCCGACGCTGTCGGAAACCGTGTTCTTTGCTGCTGAAATTGCCGAGGGCAGCATCACCGATCTCTACATGCCAAAAAAATAAGTTTTACTGCAGTCAATTTCCCGGGGAGGAAACATGCGCCATGTCGTTGGGGGTTCGCTCAAACACGTTTTGAATGCGGCGGCGCTGGCCGCTGCGCTGCTCGCGCTGCCGCCCGCGCACGCCGATCCGGTGCCGCCGGGCTGGACGGCGGAAAACATGGAAGTGCTTGGCTACACCATCATGGATGGCCGGCCGGGTTTCAAAATCTCGATGACTCGCGCCGGCGACCGCTGGTACCTGATCACCGCGCATTACAACGTGCCGGGCTGGAGCGTGATCGACGTTACCGATCCGCGCAATCCGAAAACGGTGAAATTCATCCCGGGTCCGCCCAACACCAACACCGTGCAGGTCGACATCGCCGACGGCATCATGGTCGTCGCACTCGGCCGCCCGGAAAACCGCGCCGGCACCGGCATGGATCCGAACAAGCCCTACGAGGCGGGCGTGATGCTCATCGACATCAAGGACCCGCTCAATCCGAAGGAACTCGGGCGCTGGCACACCGACAATCCCACAGGTCGCGGCACACATCGCAACGCCTATCTGGGCGGCCGTTATGTGCATCTGGCCGCCGACATGAAGGGTTACGACGGCGACATTTACGTGATTCTCGATATCAGCGACCCGACCAAGCCGGTCGAGGCCGGCCGCTGGTGGTATCCGGGCCAGCATGTTGCCGGCGGTGAAACCCCGCAGAAAGACCCGAACATCAATCTGCACAATCCCAACTTCGTCGACGGCAATCTGATGTACCTGTCGTACGGCGACGCCGGCATGGTGATACTCGATATCAGCGACGTAAAAAAGCCGAAGCTCGTTTCGCAAACCAAGTTTCAGCCGCATCACAAATTCGACGTGCATACCGTGTCGCCGGATTTCAAACGCAAACTGGTCTACGTCAATTCGGAAGCAGTGATTCCCGAGTGCAAGGGCCCGCTCGATCACGCCACCATTGTCGATGTATCAAACCCGGCAAAGCCGTTCGCGGTATCGCGCTTCCCGGTGCCGGTACCGCCACCCGGATTACCCTACAAGAATTTCTGCGACAAGGGCGGACGTTTCGGGCCGCACAACATGAACCAGTTGCAATACAACCCGAACGTGCAGAAACAGGGCAATCTCGCCTATCTGACGTGGTTCAACGCGGGGCTGCGCGTCTACGACGTGTCGGACAAACGCCTGCCCCGCGAAGTCGGCAACTTCGTCGCCGGCCTGCCGGAAAAGCTATACATCGAGTCATACGGCAATTACGTGCGCATGGAAGACGTATTTGTCGATAGCCGCGGCTACATCTACGTCACCGGCGGCGCGCAGCAGGGCATCTACATCCTGCGTTACACGGGGCCGGTGAAGAACTGACCAGCGCGTCGTTTCGCAAAAAGCCCGCACCGTCGCGCGGGCTTTTTTTCGTCACCGCGCAACCGTTACAAATCGCAACACTCGTTACGCCGCAGCAACGCCGCCGCGACAGCGCGGTCCGTTAATCTGATCACGTGGAATGTTCCACGCGTCGATTCAACAGGAGGCCATCATGAAAAAGACTCTCGGTTTGTTGGCAGCGGCGTGCTGCATCAGCGCGGCCCCGGCCTTTGCAGGTGTCGATGTGTTTTTCGATATCGGTGTGCCGCGTCAGGTGGCGGTGGCGCCGACCCCGGTGTCCTACTACCGCTACGCCGAACCGCGCTGGCACGATCGCCGCGAATTCTTCGAACGTCATCACGAATACCGTGAACGTCACGAAAATTTCGGACGCCATGGCTGGCGTTAACCACCCGCCGCACGGGGTGCCGCAAACGGCACCCCGTGCGGTGAGCACCGGCACCGTGCACAGCCTGCCGGTTGGCGCTTTTCCATCGCCAAATTAAGCAGTTACCCTCGACTAGCGCGCAGCAGCGCAGCGCCGCCCAGACCGCAACGCAGCATTCGACCCCTAGTGCTTGAAATTTCAAGACTTTTCACCGCTGGAATCGAGGCGTAAAATACTCGCCACCCAAACCGCCGTCAGTCCGTCGCCGCGCTCGCGCGTTAGAGCGCTTCACGCCGCGCACCCGAACAGACCGTAGACGTCGCCGGTGAACCGAGGAGAAGACTTGAAACCGACCGATATTTCCAATCCCGACTACTTTCACAAAGTCGTCGATTGTCAGTGGGCATGCCCGGCGCATACGCCGGTGCCCGAATACATCCGCCTGATCGCCGCCGGTCGCTACAGCGACGCCTACATGGTGAACTGGTATTCGAACGTATTTCCCGGCATCCTCGGTCGCACCTGCGACCGCCCTTGCGAACCGGCCTGCCGCCGCGGCCGCGTCGAGGAAAACAACGGTGAAAAGCCGGAACCGGTTGCGATCTGCCGCCTGAAGCGTGTCGCCGCCGACTACAAGGACGACATCCGTCCGCGTCTGCCGCAGGCACCGGCGAAGAAAAACGGCAAGCGCATTGCCTGTATCGGTGCCGGCCCCGCCTCGCTGACCGTGGCGCGCGACCTCGCGCCGCTCGGTTATGACGTCACCGTGTACGACCGCGATGATCGCGCCGGCGGCATGATCTGGTCGCAGATCCCGCGCTTCCGCCTGCCGATGGAAGTCATCGACGAGGAAGTCGGTTACGTGTTGAACCTCGGCGTCACCTTCAAGGGCGGCGTTGAAATCGACAGCCTGAAAAAAGTCATCGACGACAAATTCGATGTCATTTTCGTCGGCACCGGCGCGCCGCGCGGCCGCGACCTCGAGTTGCCGGGCCGCCAGGAAGCGGCCAAGAATATCCATATCGGCATCGACTGGCTGTCGAGCGTGTCGTTCGGCCACACCGACAAGATCGGCAGGCGCGTCATCGTGCTGGGCGGCGGCAACACGGCGATGGATTGCTGCCGTTCGGCCAAGCGCCTTGGTGGTGAAGACGTCAAAGTGATCGTGCGTTCGGGCTTCGATGAAATGAAAGCGAGCCCGTGGGAGAAAGAAGACGCCCAGCACGAAGGCATTCCGATTCTGAATTACCTGGTGCCGAAGGCTTACGTGCACCAGAACGGCAAGCTCACCGGCATGACCTTCGAGCAGGTCAAGGCCGAGTATGACGCCGAAGGCCGGCGCAAACTGGTGCCGGTCGGCGGCCCCGACCAGTTGTTCGAATGCGACGACGTGCTGGTCGCCGTCGGCCAGGAAAACGCCTTTCCGTGGATCGAGCGCGACATCGGCGTCGAGTTCAACAAATGGGGCCTGCCGGTGGTCGACAAGGTTACCTTCCAGTCGACCGTGCCGAATATATTCTTCGGCGGCGATTCCGCCTTCGGTCCGAAGAACATCATCTGGGCGGTTGCACAGGGTCACGAAGCGGCCATCTCGATCGACAAACTCTGCGGCGGTGAAGACCCGAAGCTGCGACCGGCGCCGATGGTTACGCTGATGTCGCAGAAAATGGGCATCCACGAGTGGAGCTACGACAACGCGATCTCCAACGATCACCGTTACAAGGTGCCGATGAAGGATCAGAAGATCGCGCTGAAGAACATCAAGGTTGAGGTTGAGCTCGGCTACGACCAGAAACTCGCGCTGGCCGAAACGCAACGCTGCCTCAATTGCGACGCGCAGACGGTGTTCGCGCCCAAGCTGTGCATCGAATGCGACGCCTGCGTCGATATCTGCCCGATGGACTGCATCACCTTCACGCCGAACGCCGAGGAAACCGATCTGCGCACGCAGCTCAAGGCGCCGGCGGACAATGTCGAACAGGCGCTCTATGTATCGGATACGCTGAAAACCGGCCGCATCATGGCCAAGGACGAGGACGTCTGCCTGCATTGCGGCCTGTGCGCCGAGCGTTGCCCGACCGGCGCCTGGGACATGCAGAAATTCTTCCTCGAAATGACGCACGCAGGTCCGGGCTGCCGAAACAAGCCGCAAAGGCGCGCGGCATAAAAAGCACAAACCGGAACGGCGCGCCGCGTAAAGACAACGCCGCGCAAATTACGAACAACAAAGGGTCTGTTCGAATGAAACGCATAGAAGCAACAAACGACTTCGTCGTCAAATTCGCCAACGTCAACGGCTCCGGTTCCGCCAGCGCCAATGAACTGTTCGCGCGCTCGATTCTGCGCATGGGCGTGCCGGTGGCGCCGCGCAACATCTTCCCGTCGAACATCCAGGGCCTGCCGACCTGGTACGAAGTACGCGTTACCGAAGCGGGCTATCAGGCGCGCCGCGGCGGCGTCGATCTGATGGTGGCGATGAATCCGCAGACCTGGGACGCAGACGTCAAGGAAATCGAGCCGGGCGGCTACCTTTTCTACGACAACACCAAACAGTTGCCGAAGTCGAAGTTCCGCGACGACATCACGGTCATCGGCATGCCGCTGACCGAGATCTGCAACGCTACCTACACGGACCCGCGCCAGCGCCAGTTGTTCAAGAACATCATTTACGTCGGCGCGCTGTCGGCGCTGCTCGACATCGACCCCGCGGAAATCGAGAAACTGTTCTCCGAGCAATACAAGGGCAAGGAAGCGCTGCTGCAATCGAACGTCAAAGCACTGCGCCTGGGCCGCGATTACGCGCTGCAGCACCTGAGCTGCCCGCTCGGCCTGCTGGTCAAGCGCGCCGACGCGGTCGGCAACAAGGTCTTCCTCGAGGGCAACAACGCCACCGCACTCGGTGCCGTATACGGCGGCGCCACGGTTTGCGGCTGGTATCCGATCACGCCGTCCTCATCGGTGGCCGAATCGTTCATCAAGTTCTGCCAGAAATACCGCGTTGACGCCGCCACCGGCAAGCACAAGTACGCGATCGTGCAGGCGGAGGACGAGCTCGCCTCGATCGGCATGGTCATCGGTGCGGGCTGGAACGGCGCGCGCGCCTTCACCGCCACCTCGGGCCCCGGCGTTTCGCTGATGACCGAATTCATCGGCCTCGCCTACTTCGCCGAAATCCCGGCGGTGATTGTCGATGTGCAACGCGGCGGCCCGTCAACCGGGATGCCGACGCGCACCCAGCAGTCCGACCTTTTGGCCTGCGCCTACGCCTCGCACGGAGATACCAAACACGTGCTGCTGTTCCCCGAAGACCCGCGCGAATGCTTCTCGCTGACCGCCAAGGCCTTCGATCTCGCCGAGCGCCTGCAGACCCCGATTTTCGTGATGACCGATCTCGACATCGGCATGAACACGCGGCTGTGCGAACCGCTCGAGTGGGACGACAGCGTCGAATACGACCGCGGCAAGATCATGACCTACGAAGAACTCGAAGCGGGCCGCGATTTCGGCCGTTATAACGATGTTGACGGCGACGGTATTCCGTTCCGCACGCTGCCGGGCACGCATCCGACGCGCGGCGGCTATTTCACGCGCGGCACCACCAAGAACCGTTACGCGCAATACAGCGAAGCCGGTCCGGATTACATCTACAACGTGCAACGCCTGCTGCGCAAATTCGACACCGCTAAAAAATACGTGCCGGCGCCGCTGCTCTACCCGGCGGAGAAACCGGCGCGCTTCGGCGCGATCTTTTACGGCTCGACCAGCCCGGCCATGCAGGAAGCGCTCGACGTGCTGGCCGAACGCGGCATTTACGTCAACGCACTGCGCGTGCGCGCCTTCCCGTTCCAGGACGAGATCGCCGATTTTGTCGCCTCGCATCCGTGGGTGTTCGTGGTCGAACAGAACCGAGATGCCCAGTTGAAAACACTGCTGGTCAACGAAGCGAAGATCAATCCGGCGCGCCTGCTGTCGGTGCTGCACTACGACGGCACGCCGATCACCGCGCGCTACATCGTTGACCAGATTGCGCAACACGCAGCCGCGCGTAACGTGGTTCCGCTCAAGAAGGTGGTGTCATGACCTATATCGCCAAACCGACCCTGCATCATCCCGACCTGCCGACCAACAGCGTCGGCTATACCCGCCGCGATTACGAAGGCAAGATCTCGACGCTGTGCGCCGGCTGCGGTCACGACTCGATCTCCGCTTCCATCATTCAGGCTTGCTGGGAAAAGGACATCGAACCGCACCGGGTGGCCAAGCTTTCCGGCATCGGTTGCAGTTCGAAGACACCGGATTACTTCCTCGGCAATTCGCACGGCTTCAACAGCGTGCACGGCCGCATGCCGTCTGTGCTAACCGGCGCCAACCTTGCCAACCGCGAGCTGCTCTATCTCGGCGTCTCGGGGGACGGCGACTCAGCCTCGATCGGCCTTGGCCAGTTCGCGCACTGCATGCGCCGCGGCGTCAACATGGTCTACATCGTCGAGAACAACGGCGTCTACGGCCTGACCAAGGGACAGTTTTCGGCGACTGCCGACAAGGGTTCGAAATCCAAGCGCGGCGTCATTAACAGCGACGAGCCGATCGACATGGTCGGCCTCGCACTCCAGCTCGGCGCCAGTTTCGTCGCGCGCAGTTTCTCGGGCGACAAGAAACAACTGGTGCCGCTGATCAAGGCCGCAATCGAGCACAAGGGCGCGGCCTTTATTGATGTCGTCTCGCCCTGCGTCGCATTCAACAATCACCCGGGTTCGACCAAAAGCTACGACTATGTGCGCGAGCATAACGAAGCGGTCAACCGGCTGGACTTCATCACCGGCCGCGAGGAAATCACCGCCGACTACGCGCCGGGCACGGTAACCACCGTGCGCCAGCACGACGGGTCCATGCTGCGCTTGCGCAAGCTGGCCGCCGATTACGACGCAACCGACCGCATCAAGGTCATGAACTATCTGCAGGAGCGCGCCGCCGAAGGCGAGGTGGTAACCGGTCTCTTGTATGTGGATCCCGAAGCGCAGGATCTGCACCAGCACATCGACACGGTCGATGCGCCGCTCAATCAATTCGGCGCAGGCGATCTGTGCCCGGGCAGCGCAGCACTCGACAAAATCAACGCCGCACTGCGTTAATCTCTTGCAAGGGGGCGCGGGAAGGGGTGAGTCTCTTCCTTTCCCACCCTGCCCCCTTGTATACCGCCCCTTAAAAGAAAGATCCGATCAAGTGTTTCACTTGATCGGATCTTTGAGATTCCGCATCTCGCCGCCGTCGATCAACGCCGCACGCCCGGCGTCTCGATCGGCAGGTCGCCGCTGCGCCAGGCAAGATACAGTTCGAGATCCAGATACTCGGGCGCGCCGTACGGCAGCATCTCGGCGCGCACGCCCGACAGGCAGGCGCGCAGGCGCCGGTGCAGCGAACCCATGGTCTGCCATTCGAGGCGGTAAATCGGATAGGGATTGCCCTGCCCCTGGCTGATGGTTTCCGGCCCCAGCCGCTTGCCCCAGTTATCCTGATGACAGTTGGCGCAGGACAAATTCATCTGGCCGACGCGCCGGTAATAGAGTTCGCGGCCGCGTTCGAAATGGCGCCGGTTCTGCGGATCGATCTCGATCGCGAGCGGCATGCCGCGCGACTGCATGCGCACCAGCGCAGTCAGCGCCAGCAAGTCCTCCGACTCGTAGCGCAACGGCGCGGTCTGCTGTCGGACCTCGCGGCATTGCTGAATGCGCCCTTCAAGATTGATCAGCCGGGCCGAACCTTTATCGATCTGCGGGTAATGCGTCGCCACGCCCTTCATCGTCGCGACATCGCCGTGACAACTCGCGCAGGATTGCTGCGCGGGGCCGACCGGTTGTTGCCAGAGCGCCGCCCCGCGGGTGATCCATAACATGGCCGGATTGGCGAACTCGTCCTCCTGCAGCGCGCGCACTTCCGGTCCGGTGAATTCGATGCCCGACTTCAATGGTTGTGGCCGCACTGCAGTTTGCGCGACGGACACGCCCGGCGCCGCCGCCAGCCAACCGGCGATCAGAATCAGCGGCAGACGGTACCCGCTCATTACGCGACGATGATCGAAGCGCGTTCGCTACCGGTCGCGCCCGAATCGTCACCCCAGTCGAAGCGCAATTCACCCGAATTCGCGGCAACAATAAAAAAAGACAGGTAAGGATTGGCCGCGATGCCGGAACCCATTTCGGCCCGAAACACCTCAACACCGTTGTAGCGGCAGACCAGCTTGTTGATGACGTTTTTCGGTATCGCAGTGCCGTTGTCGTCGGTGCGATAACCGGTTTCCATCGGATGCTGGATAGCGACGCGAATTTCGATGTTGTCGCCGCGGCGCGCGTTTTGCGGAACCGAGATACGCGCAGCCATCAGCTGGCGTCCCAGCAGGCGGATACGGTAACCGCCACGTCGGCGACGGCCAGCCAGAAACTGCCATCGGACAGCGCCGCCACTGCCATCACGCCCTGCGATCCGGACAGGCGAATGCGCGTGCTGACCTGCGCCCGCCCGGCACCCGGACCGAAATAAAACGCGGCCACCGCGGGCCGCGGATTGCGCGGCGCAAACAGATGAATGCTTTTCACATGATCAGCCGCGGTCATCGGACTGTCCACCAACACGCGCAGACTGACCGAATTGCCGTTGTCCGCCAGCGTCGGGATGTCGAGTTTTACGCGGCCGCGCGCGAGCGGCGCGCCGCCGGTGATTTTGTCGATCAGGGCGTTGACCGCCGCGGTCTGCGCCTCGGTTTGTTGTGCGAACTGCTGCGCGAACGCGCGTCGAACCACGGCCAGAGGAGCCGCCGCCAGCACTGCGATGTGCACCAGGAAGCTTCTTCGCGTGAGCATGCTTTTCATGTCAGTTCCGTAATTGCGAAAGATACGCCACCACATCCTCCACCTGTTGCGCCGTCAGCAGTGGCTTGTCGCGGTAGACCGCCGCCACCTGCCGCAGCCCTTCGACGCGGTAATAGGCCGGCATCACCGAACGGGCATTGATCCGCGAGGAATCGACCACACGCAGACGCAATTGCGCCGCACTCGCGCGCGCGCCGACGCCGGCCAGCGACGGCCCGATATTGCCTACCGGCACAGCGCCCGCATCGGGCACCGCATGACAGAGGTAGCAGTTGCCCGACTCGCGGCTGAGCACGATGGCGCGGCCGCGGCCGGCATCGCCGGCTGCAGCAAACGGCGCGCGGATTTCGTCGCCGTCGATTTCGTAAGCTACCAGCGCGGGCACCTGCGCGATGGCCGCACCGGCGAATATCGGCAATGCCGCAAGCGCACCTCGCCACGCCGGCAACCACCGGCTTATCGTTTTTTCACCACTCAACTCACCCCTCCTTGCGGTGGCAGCAGATTATGCCCGCGACCGCACGCGGTCAAGCCGCCGCGCCTCCGTTTTGATCAGCGGAAATAGGCCCGTTTTCCGGCGCTGTTGGCCGCTTTAGCCGTCCACAGCTGCGCGCATGATTCCAATCAAGCCAATGCGCGGGAACTGACGATTACCCTCGAAGACATGGATGATCTGCAGTTGGATCGCATCGCCGACCATGGCGACTGGATCGATACCATCCCGGAAATCGAAACGGACGATGCCAAAGCGCAAACCAATGCCAACGAACTGACCCGCGGATGCCACGACGAATATTGAGCGCTGCCCACCGTCTCCTCCCAGGGCCCCCGCGCGCACGCGCGGCTCCCGGCCCTAACCCTTAGCCGGCTTGACCGCCGGCTTCTTTTTTGGATTCGCAATCACGGCACCGCGACCGCCGCCATGCGCGACAAAATAATCTCTGTGCGTTTGAGCAGATAGGGTGTTTCCGTGCCCTGACGGTAGCGCCGCGGGCTTGGCACCATGGCCGCCAGTTGCGCCGCCTGCGGTGGCGCGAGGTCGCTGGCGGGGACGCCGAAATGATATTGCGCCGCGGCCTCGGCGCCGAACACGCCGTTGCCCCACTCGATGACGTTGAGATAAATCTCAAGAATCCGCCGCTTGGTCATCACGGTTTCAAGCATGATGGTGATGACCGCCTCCTGCGCCTTGCGCCACCAGGTGCGTTCGCCGGAGAGAAACAGATTTTTTGCCAATTGCTGGCTTATGGTCGAGCCGCCGGCGACGATCCGGCCCTTTTCGCGGTTGCGTTCGTAGGCCTTCTGGATGCCCTCCCAGTCAAACCCGTCGTGATCGAGAAACTTGGCGTCTTCGGCGACCACGATCGCGCGCTTGAGATTCGGCGAGATACGCTGGTAAGGCACCCAGCGGAATTCCAGTTTGACGTGCGGATTTTTCTCGCGCAAATGCTCGAGCCGCGCCTCCATGAACGCGGTGGTCGCCGGATTATGATCGACCCAGTACCAGATGTGCAGCAGAAACCAGAACTGCACGAAGACCAGCGCAATCAGCGCCGCCAGGATCGAATAGCCGATGGTGCGACCGATCATGCCCAGCATGCCCGCTCCCCGCACAATCGCATCAACGGATCTCTTTCAGCGCGGCGATCACCGGGGCCGTTTGCGGGCGCACGCCGCGCCAGACAAAAAACGCTTCGGCCGCCTGCTCGACCAGCATGCCGAGTCCGTCGATGCCGCGCGCCGCGCCCTGCGCCTGCGCCGATTGCAGAAACGGCAGCGCCCTGGCGCCGTACATCATGTCGTAGGCGAGCGAACCGGGTGCGAACACGCCGGCCGGCAAGGGCGGCAGTTCGCCGGCGACGCTGGCCGAGGTGGCGTTGATCACGATATCGAAAGTATTGGCGGCAAGCTCGGCATAACTGCACGCACGGCAGGCGCCCCAGCGACTGAAATGCTGCGCCAGCGCCAGCGCCTTGTCGATGCTGCGATTGGCGATCACGAGCGCGGACGGACGGCAGCCGATCAACGGCAGCAAGACGCCGCGCGCGGCGCCGCCGGCGCCCAGCAGCAGCACGCGCCGGCCGGCAATCGCATGGGCGCAGTTGATCTCGATATCGCGCACGAGGCCGGCGCCGTCGGTGTTGTCACCGAAAACCACCCCGCCGTCGAAGCGCAGCGTGTTGACCGCCTGCGCCTGCTCGGCCCGCTCGCTGCGCCGGGTGGCAAGCCGCCACGCCTCGAGCTTGAAAGGCAGCGTCACATTGACGCCCGCGCCGCCCTCGGCGCGGAATTCGGCAATGCAGGCGGCAAAACGATCGAGCGGTGCCAACAGCCGCGTGTAGACGAGATCCGCGCCGGTCTGACGCGCGAACGCAGTGTGGATCTGGGGCGAGAGGCTGTGGGCGACGGGATTGCCCACCACGGCATAGCGATCGGTCATGACCGTATTTTAGAAGGCTGCGACCGAATGTCCTACTGCCGGCCGCGGCGCGGTCATTCCGTGGCGAGCTGGTCGGAGCGCGTGAAGATCCAGGTGCGGGTGATGCTGAGGATATCGGTGTCCTTGGCGATATCCGGCGGGAACGCCGCGTAGGGCGAACCCAGACGCACGATCTGCAAGGCCGCCTCGTCAAGCACCTTTTGCCCCGACGAGCGGTTGATCTCGATGTTCTCGACGCTGCCGTCGGGACGGATCGAAACGGTCAACTGCAGACTGCCGTAAATCTTCTGATCGCGCGCCGCCGGCGGATAGTTCAGCGTGCCGATGCGTTCGATCTTGATACGCCAGTCGTCGATATAGCGGCTGAATCGGTATTCGCGCGTGCGCGCGCCGACGAACTGGCGCCGCGGCCGCTTCTGATAGGAGTCCCAGTCCTTCGAAACCTGCGCTTCGAGGCGCGCGATTTCAAGACTCTTGTTCATGATGTCCTGCGCCGTCGGCGCAACGCGGGTTTCGGTCTGCTGCTGCGGCTGTGGCGTCGCGGAATCGATTTTCGTCTGCGACTTCACCTGGGTCATCAGCTTGCGCGCCTCCTGCTCAAGCTGCTGCATGCGGCTCGATTCCATCGCCACTTCGCTCATCTGCTTGTCGCTCGGGGTGACCGGCAGCGGGCTCTTGGCGCTGCGATCGAGGTCGGTGGTGCCGCCGCCGTCAAGATCGAACTGGGCCAGCGTATCGGTGTGCGTAGGCCGCGTCTTCGATTTCGCATTGACCAGCACGATTTCAAGCGCCGGCGCGAAATCGGCAAGTTTGGACAGATCGGGCGGACGGATGGTGATGCCGAACAGGACGACGATGTGCAGCAACATCGACCCGAGCACCGCATACTGAAAGCGCGTCTCGTAATCGAGAGAAAACCATTTGCGCTGCAGCGCCTGCCACCGTTTAGCCAGCGGCAGATGATCGAGCGGGTTCAAACCTCTCCCCAGCTGGATATTCTTCGGTAAGCTTATCGCACTCATGTCGGCACCCGTGCCTGAATCGCCCAACAATGCTGGCGACACCTCGACTGATAAGCCTAAATTATCTTATTGCACAATAATTTGCAATACTTATTTAAGGTGGTTTATAGGCCGCTGGCCGACGCCACGGGTGCCTGCGGCGAGATGTATTCACAATGCACTGAAAGCTCCCAGAAATCGAGTTGCGACAAGGCGATACGCACGTTTGATCCGGCCGCGGCGTCGTGCAGCGACGGCACCCGCTGCACCAGCGGCAGCCGGTTGAAGCGCACCAGGTTGTCGCGAATAACCGTCGCTTCCAGTTCAGCGGCCTGCTCCTGCTCGATCCAGCGCAAACACCAGTAGCGTTCCATCATGCGCTGGAATTCGGCATAGCTGTCATAAGCGAGTTCGAAGTCGCGCAGCGCGGCCAACAACTCCTGGTCTCCCTGCGGATAGACTGCCGGCGCCGCCGCGAACAAGGCCAGCAACTGGCGCTGGTTGATCAAATCGACATAACGCCGCAGCGGCGAACTGGCCCACGCATACTGCGCCACACCGAGCCCGTCGTGCGGGCCCGGCGCCGTCGTCATGCGCGCCACGCCGCCGGTCTGCACGCGATAGGCGGCGACATAGCCGGCCTCGCGCAGCGCGCGCCCCCATTCGGCGTTGGCGAATATCATCATTTCCGCGACCAGCTTGTCGATCGGCGATCCGCGCCGGCGCTCGACAATGCGCACGCGTCCGTCATCGACATAAAAATTGTATTCGGTGCGCTGCTGCTCGTTGGCAGGGTCGGCTTTGCCGCGCGCGGCCTGCAATGCGCCCGCCAGCTTCCACAAGGCGGCAATCTCGGCGCCGAAGCGATGTTCGATGGCGCCGCCCCT
The DNA here is from genome assembly GCA_903889565.1 of uncultured beta proteobacterium. Taxonomy (GTDB): domain Bacteria; phylum Pseudomonadota; class Gammaproteobacteria; order Burkholderiales; family SG8-41; genus PALSA-1004. The sequence continues at coordinate 20,969 of CAISYC010000012.1, read as the reverse complement.
GAGTGCGTCTTCGGTATAGAGGTTTTCCAGTTCGCCATGGCGTAGATTGGCCGCGATATTTACGCGTTCGCAACGCGTTTCCGTCTTGACGACCGCGCCCGTGGCATCGACCTCGAGGTAGAGCGACAACGCCGGCCGCGCGCCGCCTTCCAGCAATGTAAACGCGGTGATCGCCTCCGCCGGCAGCATGGTGATCTTGTCACCGGGGAAATACACCGTCGACAGACGCGCGCGCGCCGCCACGTCGAGCGGCGAGCCCGGCGTGACGCCGAGCGCGGGCGCGGCGATATGAATACCGACTCGCGTATTGCCATTGGCCAGCGGCACCACCGAAAACGCATCGTCGATTTCGGTGGTGGTCTCATCATCAATGCTGAATGCCGTTGCCGCGGCCAGCGGCAAATCGGCCGGTGCTACCGCATGCGCCGCATCGGTAAACGCGACACCGTGCGGAAAATGCTGAAACAGAAAATGATTGAGATGGTATTCGTGCGCCGAGGCAAGCGCGCCGCAGCGTTCGAACACGCGCGCCGGAATCAGTTTCAGTTGCTCGCAAGCGGCCTCGAGCGCCTTCCATTCGAGGCTGTTCTTGTCCGGCGCGTAAAGCAGCGTCGATACGAGCGGCTTCATTGCCGCGGGCAGACGGCCGCCGACCAGTTCATCGACGTACTGCTGCTTGCGCTCGGCGAGCACGCGTTTCTTCTCGACGCTCGCCAGCGCAGCCCTCAATGCCTCCTCGGGTGCTGCCTTGTAACGGCCCTTGCCCTTCTTGTAGAAATACATCGGCGCGCCGTGCAGGCGCAGCAGCAATCCCGCAGCCTCGAGCGCATTGGGTGCGTGTCCATAATATTCGCGGCCCAGCGTATTGAATTCGAAATCGTCGGTGCCGCAGCATTGCCACATGAAATCGATATCAATTTGATCGGCAGTCTTTTGCGCGACATCCATGAACGCCGACAACGCCGGCTGCTCAAAGCGCAGCAGCACCGACGACGCCTTGACCTTGGAGCGCTTGCCGTGCGGCGCCTCGACTTGCAGCGAACTGTCGTTGTCGGCGAGGATGGCGCCGACCTTGAAGCCGCCATCCTCTTCGTAAAATATATTCATGGGGGAAACCGGTCCGCGCCGCACAACGTGCGACCGTGAGAAAGGCGCGGATTATAGCCCAGCATGCAACACGCGGCGGAATCGGCCTCAGGGTGCGCCGGTGAGGAAACTGACGACGGGATCGAGATGATCGGCAAAGTCGCTGAAGCCGTGATCGCCGCCCTCCATGACCCATTGCCGCGCACCGCTGTAACGCTCCACCGCCTGCCGGTAATCGAGCACCTCGTCGCCGGTTTCGACCATCAACAAATAGCGTTGCGGCGTGACGGCGTCGCATTCGAGTTGGCGCAGTTCCCCGACATGCGCCGCCGTGAATTCATATTCCTCGCCAGTGTGGAAATTTTTTTGCATGCCGACATGACCGTCGAGCAATTCATACGGACGCACCGCCGGATTGATCAGCACCGCGCGCAGCGCGTGACGCTCGGCCAGCCAGGTGGCGTAATAACCGCCCAGTGAACTGCCGGCAAGCACCGCGCCCGGGTTTGCTTCGGCCAGCGCATCGAGCAGGCGCGCCGCAGTCGCCGGCGCGTGCGGCAGCGTTGGTGCGATGAACTTCATCGCCGGAGCGCGCTGCGCCAGCACCTCTTGCAACAGGCGTGCCTTGAACGACGCCGGCGAACTGTTGAAACCGTGAATGTAAATCAATGCATCATGCATGCGCCGATTCTACCCGTGCACCACGCAACATATAATGCGTCAGGCAGTCGCTGACCAAATCCGCGTCATTCCCGCGAGGGCGGGAATCCAGCGGTATTCGTTTGAATACGGAATCCCCGCCTGCCCGGGAGCAACTCATTTAGAGCTTTACCCGCTTTCATATCATTGGAAACCACATGACAGCCAATTCGACTTACGCAAAGCACGGCATGTTCGTCGCGCCGCATGCGGCCGCTGCCGAGTCCGGTTGTGCGGTGCTGCGCGAAGGCGGCAACGCGCTCGAAGCCATGGTTGCCGCCGCCGCCACGATCTCGGTGGTCTATCCGCACATGAACGGCATCGGCGGCGACAGCTTCTGGCTGATTCACGAACCGGACCGCGATGTCATCACCATCGATGCCTGCGGCCGCGCCGCGGCGCACGCCAGCGTCGGGTTTTATCGCGACCGGAATCTCTCTGCGATCCCGTCGCGCGGCGCACTCGCCGCCAACACGGTGGCCAGCACGGTGTCGGGCTGGGCGCTCGCCATGGATTACGCAAAACAACAATGGGCTGCGCGCATGCCCGTCTCGCGTCTGCTAGACGACGCGATCACCTACGCCGAACAGGGCATGGTCGTTACGCAAAGCCAGACCCGTTGCACAGCGGCCAAACTCGCCGAGCTGGTCAATGTTCCGGGCTTTGCCGAACGTTTTCTCGTCAACGGTCAGGCGCCCGCTGGCGGCTCGATTTTGAAACAACCGCGCATCGGCGCCACTCTGCGCCAACTGGTGAAGAACGGCCTCAACGATTTCTACGACGGCGAACTGGCGCGCAGCATTGCCGGCGATCTCGCCGCGCTCGGCAGCCCGGTCGCGCTTGCCGATCTCGAAGGCCATGCCGCCGAATTGCGCGCACCGGTCGTGCTGAAACACAGTCTCGGCACGCTCTACAACATGGCGCCGCCGACGCAGGGCACGATTTCATTGATGATCCTCGGCATCCTCGATCGGCTCGGTCTTGGCAACGTAGCCGCCGACAGCGCCGACCACGTGCATCTCGCGGTCGAGGCGACCAAACAGGCCTTCCTCGTGCGCGACCGTTTCGTCACCGATCCCGCCTATATGACAGTTGAGCCGCAGCAACTGCTCGACGACGCGGCGCTTGCCGGGCAGGCGTCGGCGATCGAGCGCACGCGTGCGCTGCCGTGGGGTGTGCAAGCCAAACGCGGCGATACCGTCTGGATGGGCGCCATCGACAGCGCGGGCCGCGCCGTCAGCATGATCCAGAGCATCTATCACGAGTTCGGCAGCGGCATCGTGCTGAACGGTTCCGGCATCAACTGGCAGAACCGCGGCTGCAGCTTTTCGCTCGACGAACGCGCGCTTAATCTGCTGAAGCCGCGACGCAAACCGTTTCACACCTTGAATCCGGCGCTGGCGCGGCTGCGTGACGGACGGGTCATCGTTTACGGCACCATGGGCGGCGACGGCCAGCCGCAGACGCAATCGGCGGTATTCACGCGTTACGCGGTGTTCGGCCAAAACATGCAGCAGGCGATCAGCGCGCCGCGCTGGCTGTTGGGCCGCACCTGGGGCCAGGCCAGCGACACGCTGAAACTCGAATCGCGTTTCGATCCGGCATTGATCGACGAACTTAAACGCCGCGGTCACGATGTAGAAGTGCTGCAGGCCTGGGATGAAACCATGGGTCATGCCGGCGGGATTGCGCGCCACGCCGACGGAACGCTCGAAGCCGGGTTTGATCCGCGCAGCGACGGCACCGCCGCCGGTTTCTGAACGCCGGCCGGCGCCCGCATTGCACGGCTAGCGGCCCGGCGCGCCGTGCCGGATCAATCCATGCAAAGGCAAGGCACTCTGGCTCTGTAACCGTTTGTGCAGGGCCTCCGCATAATAATCGGCTTCAACGTTGCCGCTGAAATCCGCGGGCCAGGTTTTGCGATCGTGCCACTGATGGGACGTCGCTTCGAGCTGCAGTTGTGGGTAGGACGCAAACAGGTAGTGAAAAAACTCGTGCTGCAGCCACTGCGACAGCGCGACACTGCGCTCGACCTCGCGCAGGGGCCGGCGCCCGTTCTGGTTGGCCGTGAGCAGAAACTTCAGATCTTCGCTGACAAAACACAGCGAGCGGCCGGGTGCGGGGCCGCGCCGCATGCCGCCGGTGACAAAAGCCTTGTTCGCAAATGCCGCGCCCTTCGGCACATGGGATGGATAAAACAGGTGCCACCAGTCCGTGTCGCGCCGGATCTTCGCGGGAACAGCATCCCAGACCTGCTCGCCCGCATTGTGCGTGATTTCAATGCCGCGCTGATGCAGCCCAACCGGCAGCGTGAAATCCGGCAGGCGCACAAACACCCGCTTGACCCAGGTGCGCCCGCCAGTGATCGCCAAAATGTATTCGTCGAACAGCCAATAGGCATCGTTGATGATTTGTTCGCCGCGCGCGCCATCCAGCCCCGCATCCAGCGTATTGGTGGTCAGGCGCCCGTCCCGCCGGTCGAATTCGGCGAGCGTATCCGGCTCCGGGCCGGCGGACCGGCCGACCAATACCACCGTGAGCTGCAGCGTCGATTCAGGCGAAGCGGGGCCGCCATTTTTCAGCCGCCATTCCACGCTATCGGTGAGCATACGCAGCGCCGAATAAGCCGGCGGCGTGCCGAAGTCCGCCACCGACAGCAAGGCAGCCGATTCGCGTTGCAATTCCTTCCACGCGCGGTCGCCGTGCGGCACTTCGGACCATAGCGCGCGCAGCAGCTTTTGCGCCGCTAGATAGTCCTGTTTGCGGTAAGCCGCAGCGGCCGCGAAATAAACATCAAGCGCTTTTTGGTAGAGCGGCGAAAACTGCGCGAGCCCCGCCGGGCCGAGGATCGTTTGCGCGGAAAGAACCGGGGCCTGCGCGTGGCCATACCCGCATACGCACATCAGCAATACGCAAAAATATTTAATCATCGTTCCCCGCAGCGGCGGCCGTCATGCTTGCAACCGCTCAGTTATTTTTGGCGCCCGAATCCTTCACCGCCTGACGCCATTTCTGGATTTCGCGCAGCACGAACGCGCGTGCTTCGCGATCGGTCAGGCGTTCCGGATCAAAACCGTTTTCCGTGAGGCGCGCCTGCAGATCGGACGATGCCAGCGCAACACCGAGCGCCTTGCCCAGTGTCGCCTGCACCGCCGCCGGCAAACCCGCCGGCGCGATGATGAAACGGAACGATTCTGGATTGACACTGGGAAATCCGGCGGCGGCAAAGGTCGGCACATTGGGCAGCAGCGGCGAGGATTTCTTGCCGGTAATCGCCAGCGGCACCAGCGCGCCGGCCTGGATCTGCGGCAGCATGGCGCCCGGCACAGCAATGGTGAGATCGGCATGCCCGCCGATGACTTCGATCACGGAGGCGCCGGCGCCCTTGTACGGTATGTGGAGCAAATCGATCTTCGCCGCCGTCTTGAACATCTCCGATGACAGATGACTCGAGGAGCCGACCCCGGCCGAACCGAAAGTAATCTTGCCCGGATTTTTTTTCGCCGCGGTAATCAGTTCCTGCAGCGTGCGCACCTTGAGGCCGGGGTAGGCCACCAGCAAGGACGGCGAAGTCGCGACGATCGCGACAAAACTGAAATCGCGTTCCGAATCGTACGGCAGTTTGTCAGCCAGCGAGGGGTTTATCGCAAACGCCGTGTCGATCATGCCCAGCGTATAACCATCGGGCGTCGCCTTGGCAACGAGTTGCGTGCCGAGCACGCTGCCGGCACCGCCACGGTTGTCCACCACCACCTGCTGCCCCAGTGCCTCGCTGAAGCGCGGTGTGACCAGCCGCGCCAGCAGGTCGGTGCCGCCGCCGGAAACAAAGGGCACGATCAGGCGGATCGGGCGCACCGGATAGGCTTCGGCCGCAACCGCATCTTGAACGGCCGGCAACAACAGTGCGGCCGCAACAAGCAGCAGCCGACTCATCCGCCATCCAGCTGCATCACGCTGCATAGCGGCTCAGCAGGTCGCGGTTGATTTCAATGCCGAGTCCGGGCCCCTGCGGAATCGCCACCACACCGTCTTTGTGCACGGCGGGGTTTTTCGCGAGCTCGGTGCGCAGGGCGTTTTCGCTCATGTCGTATTCGAGCAGCATCGGAAACGGCACTTGGGCATGCGGCGCATCCGGAAGATTAGCCAGCAGCTGCAGTGTCGCCGCCATACGGATTGCGGTGCCGAACATGTGCGGAATCACGCGCACGTGATTGGCGCTCGCCATCGCCGCGATTTTTCTGAATTCCGTAAAGCCGCCGCAGATGCAGACATCGGGTTGTGCAATGTCGAGCGCGCGCTCCTGAAACAGGCGGCGAAACGCGCGGTGACCGCGCAACTGCTCGGCGCCGGAAATGCGCACATTCAGCGCACGGCGGATTTCAATGTAGCCCTCGACATCATCCGAGCTGATCGGCTCTTCGAACCACAGCAGGTTGTTTTCGACCAGGCGTTGACCGACCGCGATGGCGGAACCGCGGTCGTACGCGCAGTTGGCATCAACCGCAAAGAGCACATCGTCGCCGATCGCGCGCCGCACCGCCGCCACGTTCTTGATGTCGTAGTCGGGGCCGAAGCCGACCTTCATCTTCATCGCCTTGAAGCCCTGATCGACATAGCCGCGCGCTTCGTCAACCAGCGCCGCGGTCGGATCGCTGCGCTCGCGACGGAACAGGCCGGTGGCATAGGCTTCGACCTTGTAGCGAAACGCGCCGCCCAGCAATTGATGAATAGGTTTGTCGAGCGCCTTGCCCATCAAATCCCACAGTGCGATATCGACGCCGCTGATCGCGCCCGCATCGGTACCCTGCAATTGCAAACCCTGCCAGATCACTTCGTAATCGAAAGGGCTGCGGCCGATCACCTGCGATTCGAGTGCCCGTTGCGCCGGCACTCCGCTGCCTTCGCCCCAGCCGGAGAGTCCGCTGTCCGTGATGATTTCAACGATGCCGAACGGCCGCTGGCGCGTGGTCCGCATGCCATTGGAAAACGGTTCCTTGACCGGATAGACCACCGGATAGGTCTTGACCTCCACGATCTTCATGCCCGACTCCAAGATTATTGTTATTGAAATACCGCCGGCGGCAGCCTAGTCCGCGCTGACCGTGCGTCCCGCGGCCCACGCGCGCAGGCTATCGACTTTCTCCGCCATCACCACCGACAGCGGCCGCGTGCGCTGGATTTCGCCATGGATGTGCTCGGTCGCCAGCGGCGCCTTGACGGACAGCGATTCGTAGATTGCGGCCACCACCGTCTGCTCGATTTCCGCGCCAGCGAAACCGTCGGCCGCGGCAGCGAGGCTGGGTACATCGAATTTCACCGGGTCATGATTGCGCTTGCGCAGATGGATACGATAGATTTCTTCGCGCGTCGATAAATCGGGCAGATCGACGAAAAACATTTCATCGACGCGCCCCTTGCGCAGCAGTTCCGGCGGCAGTTGCGACACATCGTTCGAAGTGGCGACGAGAAAGGTGCGCGATTTGCGTTCGGCCATCCACGTCAACAAAGTTCCAAGCACGCGGCGCGACACGCCGCCGTCGCCGCCCCCGTTGTCCTGGGCGAGGCCTTTTTCGATTTCGTCGATCCACAGCACGCAGGGCGACATCGCGTCGCCCTGCTTCAACGCCTGGCGCAAATTGCGCTCGGTCTCGCCGCTGAACTTGTTGTAGAGCACCGCGAAATCCAGCCGCATCAGCGGCACGCCCCACGAGCCGGCAATCGCCTTGGCGGCAAGGCTCTTGCCGGCGCCCTGCACGCCGAGCAGCAGCACGCCCTTGGGCACATCGACACCCATTTTTGCGGCATCACCGGTAAACGCAGGACGCCGCAGCTCGAGCCAGCGTTTCAGATTCTTCAGACCGCCGACATCGGCAAAGCTGCCGGTGTCGATTTCGAAATCGAGCAGGCCGCCCTCGCCCAGCGATTCGCGCTTGAAGCGCAGCACGCGGTGGATGTCGTCGAGCGTGATTGCGTTGTCATCACGGATCGCCTGCCGGATCAGGCGCTGCGCGTCGTCCTGACACATGCCCGACAGGTGCTGCACCAGCATGTCGACCGCCTGCTGCTGGCCCTTGATCGGCTGGCCGTTTTCGCGCTCCCACAGCTGCGCCTCCTGCTTGATCAGGTCGCGGATCTCCTGCGTGGTCGGCAGCGGCAACGCGAAACGCGCGCACATGCGCTGCAGATCCACCGGCACGTCGATATGCTGGCTGACGAACACCAGCGTGCGCGGCGTTTTCTGGTATTCCTGCGCGACCTCCTTGATCAGGCGCACGTTCACCGGATCGTCGAAGTAGGGTTGCGGATCGAGCAGCACATAGATGCCGTTCTGCGGCGTCTTGTCGATATGGCGCAGCGCATCGCGGAACTCGTAGGTTTGCGGCACGACATCGGTGCGCGGAAAACGTTTGAGACCGTCGGCCACCGTCCATACGAACAGCGGCCAGTTTTCCAGATTGGAGATGCGCTCAAGGAGCCGCATCATGCGCACCTCCTCGCTGGTCTCCACCTGCACCAGCGGGAAATGCGACTTGATGATGAGTGCGAGATCGTTGAGATTATCCGCCATGGCCCTGTCTCAAACGTGCAAGCAGTTTGTCATGAATGCCGCCGAACCCGCCGTTGCTCATGACGAGAACATGATCGCCGGTTCGCGCGGCCTGCGTAATCGACTCCACCAGCGTCGCCAGATCGGCTTCAATGACGGCGCGCTCGCCGAGCGGACGCAGCGCGCCGGCCGGATCCCAGCCCAGGTTTGCGCTGTAGCAAAACACGCGGTCGGCGTCGGCAAGGCTGCCGGGCAGCGCATCCTTCATCACGCCGAGCTTCATGGTGTTCGAGCGCGGCTCGAGCACGGCGAGGATGCGGCCGCCGCTCAGCTTGGCGCGCAGGCCGGCCAGCGTGGTCTTGATCGCCGTTGGATGGTGCGCGAAATCGTCGTAAACAGTAATGCCATTGACGACGCCGCGGATCTCCATGCGGCGTTTGACGTTCTTGAATTCAGCCAGCGCCGCAATCGATGCCGCCACCGGCACGCCGGCGTGGCGCGCAGCCGCGATGGCCGCCAGTGCGTTGTGCTGATTGTGCGTGCCGAGCAGATCCCACTGCACCGTGCCCTGCGCCTTGCCGTCAAGACTGACGGCAAATCGGCCATCGCCCGATTGCACACCGCGTTGCCACCCTGCCGTGCCGGCAAAGCGCTCGACCGGCGTCCAGCAACCGCGCGCCAGCACGCGCTCGAGCGCAGTCTCGGCACCGTTGGCGACGATCAGACCGTTCGCAGGAATGGTACGCACCAGATGATGGAACTGCGTTTCGATCGCCGCCACATCCGGAAAAATATCGGCGTGGTCGAATTCGAGATTGTTCAGCACCGCGGTGCGCGGCGCGTAATGCACGAACTTCGAGCGCTTGTCGAAAAACGCCGTGTCGTATTCGTCGGCCTCGATGACGAAGAACGGCGAGCTGTCGTTGCCCCCCCACCCTGGCACTCCCCCGTCCAGGGGGAGGGAATTCTTTTTGCCGCCGTCTTCACTTCGCGCAACTGTTTCACTCCCTCCCCCCTTGAGGGGTAAGGTTGGGATGGGGGGTACTCCCGGCAATCTGGCAGAAATCCCAAAATTCTCCGGTACACCGCCAATCAGAAAACCCGGCGCAAGTCCGGCGTGTTCGAGTATCCACGCCAGCATTGAAGTCGTGGTGGTCTTGCCGTGAGTGCCGGCGACCGCCAGCACCCAGCGCCCGCGCAAGACGTTTTCGGCCAGCCACTGCGGCCCCGAAATATAGGGCAGGCCGCGATTGAGTATTTCCTCCATCAGCGCGTTGCCGCGCGTCACCACATTGCCGATGACGTAAACATCGGGCGCGAGTTTGATCTGATCGGCACCAAAGCCTTCGATCAATTCGATACCCTGCGCCTCGAGCTGGGTGCTCATCGGCGGATAGACATTGGCGTCGCAGCCGGTCACGCGATGGCCGGCCGCCTTGGCGATCGCCGCAATTCCGCCCATGAAAGTGCCGCAAATGCCGAGGATATGGATATGCATTTAACTATTTGCCACAGAGGTTACAGAGAATCCTTAGAAACCGCTCACGCGGGAAACACACGAATTTCGATGTCTGGCTGATTTTGCCATTGGAATTCGCCGGCGACTTTTCTCTGTGCCCTCTGTGATCTCTGTGGTTAAATTTTTCAAGCTTTGAAAATGAAATACACCGCGCCGACCATGCACAGGCCGGCATACAGGTAGTTCATGGTCAGTTTCTGGTCCATATAGATCACCGCGAAGGGTACGAACACCGACAGCGTGATCACCTCCTGCAGAATCTTGAGCTGGCCCAGAGACATTACTTCGAAGCCGATGCGGTTGCCCGGCACCTGCAGCAGGTACTCGAACAGTGCGATGCCCCAGCTCACCAGCGCCGCCACGTACCATGGACTCGCCTGCAGATTCTTGAGGTGTCCGTACCAGGCGAAGGTCATGAACAGATTGGATGCGATCAGCAACATCACTGTCAGCACCACCGGTGACGTCATGATATTCATGCTGCACTCTCGCGCGCAAAAGATCGCATTGTAGCGCCCCCTTGCGGCTTGCCCCGCCTGCCGCGGCGGCACTCACAGGGGTATGTCGGGTAGCGACGCCGAGCGCGTGCCGGCCAGCGGCCGGTTGTCGGCCGCGTGATAAGTCGCGACCAGTGAAAACTTGGTTTCGTTCTCGCGGTTGTCGCCGGCCGCATGCAGCAAACGGCAGTGAAAAAACAGCACGTCGCCAGGCGACAACTCGACCGCGTGCGCCGACGCGATCAGCGGCCGGTTGGCCGGATGTTCGGGGCGCAGAAACAATTCGCCGTCGAAACGGTCGCGTTCGAATTCCATGCGGTGCGTGCCCGGCAACACGGACAGGCAGCCGTTGCCCGGGTGCTCGCGCACCAGCGCGGTCCACACCGAGACGAGCTCCGGCTTTTCAAACGACCAGTAACGGATGTCCTGATGCCAGTGGGTGACGCTGCTGTAGCCCGGGTTCTTGGTCATCACGCAGTTATGATGCGCTTGCGACATTTCAACGCGCGGACCCAGCAACTGGCGCAACCGTCTGGCGAGACGCGGCGATATCAGCCAGCGCGCCAGCGCGGCGCTGCGCGCATAGGCCTGCAGCAGGCGCCGCACGGTGCGGCCGCCCGGCGCATCGACAGACGCGGGCGCGCCTGGATAGCCGGTGTCCGCTTCATATTCGAGCGGTTGCGCGCCGGTGCCAAGCGCGTGTTTCGCATCGCCCAGCATGATGGCGCAGGCCACCGGGTCGGCGAGGCCGCGCGCGACAACATAACCGTCGTTGTCGAATTGCGCGAGTTCTGCCGCCGTAAAAACATCACCTCGCCGGCGAAACAACACCGCGTAAGTCGCCGCGCTGGCCGCCATCAACGACACCAGCGCGTAGGCGGGATCGAACAGCGACGTGAAAATCGCCTCGGAACCGAGCACCGACGGCTCGATATTGGCAACGAGACCGGTAAACAGATTGTTGGCGGCATGGATGCCGATCGCGAGCTCGAGCCGGCCGTCCTTCAAAGTAACCGCAGCGAGCAGCGCGCCGATAATGAAATACTGCGGCAGCACCAGCCACGGCGCCACCTCCACTTCCGGATTGGCGGCGTGCGGCAGCGTAAACAGTGCGGCGCTGATCAGAATCAACGGCCACGGCCGCCGGATCAACCGGCCGAGTCCCTGCATGAAATAACCGCGGAAAATCAGTTCTTCGGTGGCGGTCTGCAATGGCGTCAACACGAAAGCTAGCGCCGCGTAGATGAAGAACACGTCAGGATTGAACGTAAAACGGTAACGCCCGTGAAACAGCCACGCCTCGACCAGGCAACCGGCGGCGGCAAAGCCCGCCCACAGCGCCGCACCGGTGCCGGCACGCCGCCAATCGAAGCGCGCATACGGCGTGACCAGACTCAGCAGGCTACGCCGGTGAATGCCGACTACCACGATCGCCAAACCGATCAACCCTACCAGCACGCTCAGGTTGAGCGCGACAAACTGCAGCACCGGATCGAAATCACTGTATTCCTCGAGCAGGCGGTAGGGCACATAACCCAGCACCTGGAAGAAAAACGTCACCGTCAGCACGCCCAGCAAATAACGCCACCAGGCATTGCGGCCGCGCGCCGCCAGCGCGAGATAACGCGCGGCATCCGGAAACATGGTGTCGATGGCGATCAGCGGCGTGTGCTACGACGGTTCGTAACCAAGATTAGGCGCGAGCCAGCGCTCGGCCTCGGCCATCGGCAGGCCCTTGCGACTGGCGTAATCCTCGACCTGATCGCGGCCGATTTTGCCGACGGCGAAATACTGCGCCTGCGGATGCGCCAGATAAAACCCGCTGACCGACGAGGCCGGCATCATGGCAAAACTCTCGGTCAATTCGATACCGATCGTCGGTGCGCGCAACAACTCGAACAGCGCCGCTTTTTCGGTGTGATCCGGGCAGGCCGGATAACCGGGTGCGGGACGGATGCCGCGGTATTTTTCCGCGATCAGGTCGTCGTTCGACAGCCTTTCGTCCTTCGCGTACGCCCACAGCTCGCGCCGGACGCGCTTGTGCAGCAGCTCCGCAAACGCCTCGGCCATGCGATCGGCCAGCGCCTTGAGCATGATCGCGTTGTAGTCGTCGTGTTTTTCCTCGAAGGCCTTGACGCGCTTGTCCACGCCGAGCCCGGCGGTCACTGCGAAAGCGCCGAGATAATCCTTGACGCCGGAATCGCGCGGCGCGACGAAATCCGCCAGACAAAGATTCGGATTGCCGGTCGGCTTTTTGTTCTGCTGGCGCAGGCCGTGCCACGTCATCAAGGGCGCTTCGCGTTTTTCGTTGGCGTAGAGCGCGATATCGTCGCCGACGCTGTTGGCGGGATAAATCGCGAACACGCCATTGGCCTGCAGCCAGCGGCCCTCGATGATTTTTTTCAGCATGATTTTTGCGTCGGCGAGCACCTTCTTCGCCTCAACGCCGACGACCGCGTCGTCAAGAATCTGCGGATAGGAACCCGCCAGATCCCAGGTCTGAAAAAACGGTGCCCAGTCGATCTGCTCGGCGATCTCGGCCAGATCGTAATTCTTCAAATGCTTGATGCCGACGAACGCCGGCGCTTCAGGTGCGCGCGTTTTCCAGTCAGTCTTGAAACCGTTGGCCCGCGCCTCGGCCAGCGGAATCAGTTCGGGGCCCTTCTTGCCGGCGTGCTGGGCGCGCGTCTTGTCGTACTCGGCGCGCAATTCGTCGAGATATTTGCCACGCGTGGTTTCGTCGTCGGCGAGCAGGTTGCTGCAGACGCTGACGCTGCGCGAAGCATCCGGCACCCACACCGTCGGCCCGTTGGTATAGCCCGGCGCGATTTTCACCGCGGTGTGCGTGCGCGAGGTCGTCGCGCCGCCGATCAGGAGCGGCAGGGTGAAGCCCTGGCGCTGCATTTCGCGCGCGACATTCGCCATCTCTTCGAGCGACGGCGTGATCAGGCCCGACAGTCCGATAATGTCCACTTTCTCTTCACGCGCGGTGTCGAGTATCTTCTGGCAGGGCACCATCACGCCCATGTTGACGACTTCGTAGTTGTTGCACTGGAGCACGACCGAGACGATGTTCTTGCCGATGTCGTGCACGTCGCCCTTGACGGTGGCGATGACTATCTTGCCCTTGGGCTTCAGGTCGCCCAGCCGCGCCTTCTCCGCCTCGATGTACGGGATCAGATGCGCGACCGCCTGCTTCATGACGCGCGCGCTTTTGACCACCTGCGGCAGAAACATCTTGCCGGCCCCGAACAGATCGCCGACCACGTTCATGCCGTCCATCAGCGGGCCTTCAATGACGTGAATCGGCCGGCCGCCGGATTTTTCGAGCTCCAGCCGCGCCTCTTCCGTGTCCTCGATGATCCATTTCGTGATGCCGTGCACCAGCGCGTGCGACAAACGCTTGCCGACCGGCGCCTGCCGCCATTCGAGGTTCTGTTCTTCCTTCGTCCCGCCGGCCTTCAGCGTGCCGGCAATTTCGATCATGCGTTCGGTGGCGTCGGGGCGGCGGTTGAGCACGACGTCCTCGACACGCTCGCGCAACTCCGGCTCGAGGTCATCATAGACGCCGACCATGCCGGCATTGACGATGCCCATGGTCATCCCAGCCTTGATCGCGTGATACAGGAACACCGTGTGAATTGCCTCGCGCGCCGGGTCGTTGCCGCGAAATGAAAAGCTCACATTCGACACGCCGCCGCTAACTTTTGCGTACGGCAGGTTCCGGCGGATCCAGCGTGTGGCCTCGATGAAATCGACGGCGTAGTTGTTATGCTCTTCGATGCCGGTCGCAATTGCGAAGATGTTCGGATCGAAAATAATATCTTCCGGCGCAAAACCGACTTTCTGCGTCAACAGATCGTAGGCGCGCTTGCAGATCGAAATCTTGCGCTCATAGGTATCGGCCTGACCCTGCTCGTCGAAGGCCATCACGATCACCGCCGCGCCATAGCGCCGGCACAGCTTGGCCTGGCGCAGGAACTCGACCTCGCCCTCCTTCAGACTGATCGAATTGACAATCGACTTGCCCTGCACGCATTTCAAGCCCGCCTCGATCACCTCCCACTTTGAGGAGTCGATCATGATCGGCACGCGCGCGATGTCCGGTTCGGTCGCCACCAGATTCAGAAAGCGCACCATCGCCGCTTTCGAATCGAGCATCGCCTCGTCCATGTTGACGTCGATCACCTGCGCGCCGTTCTCGACCTGCTGGCGCGCGACCGCCAGCGCCTCATCGAACTGGCCGTTCAAAATCATGCGTGCAAACGCCTTCGAGCCGGTGACGTTGGTGCGCTCGCCGACGTTGACGAACAGCGAACTGTCGTCGATGTTCATCGGCTCAAGACCCGACAGGCGCAGCTTGTGATCGGGTGCCGGCGGCACGCGCGGCGGCAGGGCTTTGACCTCCGCGGCAATTGCTTTGATATGCGCGGGCGTGGTGCCGCAGCAACCGCCCGCGATATCGACGAAACCGGCCTCGGCGAATTCTTTCAGCAACGACGATGTAATCGGCGGCGTTTCATCGAATCCGGTGTCGCTCATCGGATTCGGCAGGCCGGCATTTGGATAAATGCAGATATAGGTGTCGCAGAATTTCGCCAGCTCGGCGACGTACGGCCGCATCAGCGCCGCACCGAGCGCGCAATTAAGCCCAATCGTGATCGGCTTGGCGTGACGCACCGAATTCCAGAATGCCTCCACCGTCTGCCCCGACAAAATGCGGCCCGAAGCGTCGGTCACGGTGCCGGAAATCATCAACGGCAAACTCACGCCTGATTCTTCGAAGAACTGGTCGATCGCAAACAGCGCCGCTTTCGCATTCAGTGTGTCGAAAATGGTTTCAACCAGAAACAGATCGACGCCACCCTCATGCAGCGCGCGCGCCTGTTCAAGGTAGGCGGCAACGAGTTCGTCGAAAGTAATATTGCGCGCGCCCGGATCGTTGACGTCGGGCGAAATCGACGCGGTCTTCGGCGTCGGGCCGAAGGCGCCGGCGACGAAACGCGGCGCATCCGGCGTGGAATATTTGTCGCAGGCCGCACGCGCGAGTTTCGCCGCCGCCACGTTCATCTCGTAGACGAGATCTTCCAGGTGGTAATCGGCCTGCGCGATCCTTTGCGCCCCGAACGTATTGGACTCGATGATGTCCGACCCGGCCGCCAGATACTGCTCGTGGATTTCCTGAATCACCTGCGGCTGCGTCAGCACCAGCAATTCGTTGTTGCCCTTGACGTCGTGCGCGAAGCCGGCAAAGCGCGTACCGCGATACTCGACCTCGCCAAGTTTGTAGCGCTGAATCATGGTGCCCATCGCGCCGTCGAGAATGGCGATGCGGCGCTTGAGCAGATCGTGCAATGCAGCCGTTGAATTCATGTCGTCCACAAAAAACAAAAAACCCGATCTGCGGGTGCCGATCGGGTCACGCCGCTTAGCCGTATTTGTTTTCCACCGGATTGGAGGTTGATGCCTGTTCCCGGCGGCGCCCGCAAGCTTTGCAGAAATCGGCGCTAAATTAGAAGGTTACGCGTCACACCGGTGCTTGTCAAACGCGCGCCGCGCGGGCAATCGGCACGGCCACGGCTATACTGGCAACGACGCAAACCGGGCCAACGGAAAATGCAACACCTGAAACCGCAACAGGCGTTCGAATTCATGCAGGCGAACGCCGATGCCCTGCTGATCGATGTGCGAAGCGAGGTCGAATTTCTGTTCGTCGGTCATCCGCTCGGCGCAATCCACGTGGCGTGGAGTGAGGCGCCCGACTGGGAGATCAATCCGCATTTCATCGCGCAGGTCAAAGCCGAAGCCGGCGTCGATCAACCGGTGCTGCTGATCTGTCGCAGCGGCACGCGCTCGGTCGAGGCGGCGCAGGCGCTTGAGAACAGCGGCTTCAAAAAAGTCTACAACATAGAAGAAGGATTCGAGGGCGATCGCGACGAACATTATCATCGCGGTAACAGCGGTGGCTGGCGCTTCCACGGCCTGCCGTGGGAGCAGACCTGATCTAGCCCACGCTGACGCCAAGCAGACGGCCGACCAGAAAAGTCACGCTGCCGGCGGCCGCGCCGATCGCCAGCATGCGCAGCCCGCTTAACAACGCATTGCGCCCGGTGAACAACGAGAGTGTGGCCCCGACGCTGAACAGTGCGATCGCGGTGAGCAAAACAGCGATCGGGAAACTCGCGCTGCCGGCATGAAAAACGAATGGCAGCAAGGGAATCGCGCCGCCCGCTGCGAACGACAGAAATGAAAAAATCGCCGCGCCCCACGGCGAACCCAGGTCTTCGGGATTGAGGCCGAGCTCCTCGCGTGCCAGTGCATCAAGGGCGCGCTCGGGATCGGTTATCACGGTCTGCGCCATGCGCCGCGCCTCTGCCGGCGCGATGCCGCGCGCTTCATAGATCAAGGCAAGTTCATGCGCTTCTTCTTCGGGGTAGGCGGCGAGTTCGTCGCGTTCGAGGCCGATCTGGTACTCGAACATTTCGCGTTGCGAGCGCACTGAAATGTATTCGCCGGCGGCCATCGAAAACGCGCCGGCGACGAGTCCCGCCGCGCCCGTCAGCAATATGGTCGCCGCACTGGCGCTGGCCCCCGCCACTCCCATGATCAGACTGGCGTTCGAGATCAGGCCGTCGTTGATGCCGAATACGGCCGCGCGCAGATTGCCGCCGCCGGAGAGCCCGCTGTGATGACCGACATCATCGAGCTGGTGCGGTATCACCTGACCGGCGCTGTTGGATGCATACACCGACATGCCGCGCACCTTCATCGCCGCCAGCACTGTGCGCAGCTTGCGCGGGCCATGGCTGCGCACAAGACCGGCGACCACGCGCGCGCGCATATCGGGCACGAATTCCGGCAGCATCGCGCCGGCGGCGCGCGCCTTGCCAGCCCAGATCGCGGCCTGCCCCTCGGCCTCATTGGCGAGTTCGAGAAAAAGTTTTTCTCGTGGCGTGCCTGCTTCGGCTTGCGCAACCACGCGATAAAGATAGGCGGCGCGCAGTTCCTCGGACCAGCTGGTGATTTCATGCATGCTGTTTCTCCTTGTTGCGCGGCCGGCGCAGAAAACCGTGTCCGCACAGCGCGCCGCATGCCAGCAGCGTTGCCGCCGTCAACGCCATTGCCGGCGCCGAGTCAGCGACATGCGGCACGATCGCGACCGCCGTGATCGCGGTAAAAATACCCTGCTGAAACGCCTGCAGCGATGCGGCCATGCCGCGATTATGCGGGAACAAATCTAGTGCCTGCAGCGTCAGGGTCGGCGTCGCAATCGCCATGCCGCCGGTATAGAGCATGACGCAGAGCACGGTCCACGGCAGCGCCGGCGGCGCGGTAAAATGGTAACCGACGTTGCAGACAACGGCGGCGAACATCACGCCATAACCGAGGCGCAAGGTCTGCCATGCCGCGAGACGGCCGGCGACGCGCCCCGAGACAAAGGCGCCGATGACAATGCCGCTGATGCCCGGCACGAACAACCAGGCGAACTCGCGTTCGTTCAACCCCAGCCACTGATAAATCACGGTCGGTGCGCCCGCGATATACAGAAAGAAGGCGGCGAAATTGAACGCGATCGCCGACGACAGCAGGCCGAAACGCAGGCTGCCCAGCACGCGTCCGTAATTGGCGAGCAAGGGCCGCACCGCAAACGGCTGAAGCTCGCGGCGCGGCAGTGTTTCCGGCAGGCGCCAGCTGCAGACGACCAGCAACGAGGCCGCATAGAGCACGAGAAACACAAACACGGAACGCCAGCCGAACGCGGCCTGCAGCCAGCCGCCGATGATCGGCGCAATCGCCGGCGCGAGACCGAAGATCATGGTCACCGACGACATCATGCGCTGCGCCTCGGCGCCGGCGAAGCGGTCGCGGATCATCGCGCGGCCGACGATCATGCCGGCGCCGCCGGCGAAACCCTGCATCACGCGACACCACAACAGCTGATGGTAAACCTGCGCCAACGCGCAGCCGGCGCTGGCCGCAATGAATATCAAAAGATTGATCAGGATCACCGGCCGCCGGCCGAACGAATCCGCAATCGCGCCGTGAAACAACGCCATGGTCGCGAATGGCGCGAGAAAGGCGCTGATCGTAAATTGCAATTGCATCGAGGTCGCGCCGAACGACTGTCCGATTTCCGGAAACGACGGCATGTAGGTGTCGATCGAAAACGGCCCCAGCATCGATAATGCGGCGAGCAACAGCGCCAATTCACGCGCGCTGCGTTTAACAATCGGCACGGAATTGGCGTCGGACATGCGTCCGATTATGTCATTTCATGCGCCGCGGCGCGCCGCGTGCCTATTCGAATCGCCGGAACTGGATCGCCTCGGTGATATGCGCCGGCGCGATGCGCGCGGCGCCGGCAAGATCTGCATCGTGCGCGCGACCTTCAATGCGCGATGATATCCGCGCGCCGACAAACCGAGACGCGCAATCGCCTGCTTGAGCATTGCGCTGCCCGCCGCGTCGAGCGCGCAATGGTTTTCGATCTCGCGCGTCGGCAATTGCGCATTGGCGACGCCCTGACGCGCAAGCTGGGTTTCGAATGCGCGCGTGACGCGGGCCCGCACGACGGCGCCGGACTCGCCGGCCGCATTGCGCGCGAGTTCCTGCGGTTGCACCGCGGGCACCTCGATGCGCAGGTCGATGCGATCGAGCAAGGGGCCGGATATGCGCGCGCGATAACGCGCGATCTGGTCGGGCGTGCAGCGACAGCGTCCGCTGTAGTGCCCGAGGTGTCCGCACGGACAGGGATTCATCGCTGCGATCAGTTGGAAACGCGCCGGAAACTCGGCCTGGCGTGCAGCACGCGACACGCTGATGCGACCGGACTCCAGCGGTTCGCGGAGCACCTCGAGCACGCGACGCTCGAATTCCAGAAACTCGTCGAGAAACAGCACGCCGTGCATCGCCATCGAGATTTCGCCCGGCCGCGGCAGGCTGCCGCCACCAACCAATGCGACGCCTGAGGCCGTGTGATGCGGCGCGCGAAACGGCCGCCGGCGCCAGTTGCGCACATCGAAGCCGGCGCTGCCTAGCGATTGCACCGCCACCGATTCGAGCGCCTGCTGCTCGGTCATCGGCGGCAGAATGCCGGGCAACCGCATCGCCAGCATCGTTTTGCCGGAACCCGGCGGGCCAACCATCAGCAGGCTGTGTGCGCCGGCGGCGGCGATTTCGAGCGCGCGCTTGGCCAGCGTCTGGCCTTTGACGTCACTCCATTCGGGATGCGACTGCGCGCTCTCCACCGGAGTCACTGCGCAAAGCGCAAGCGGTTCGCGACCTGTAAGGTGGGCACACACCTCAAGCAGCGTGCGCGCCGCATAGATACGCGCGCCTGCCGGCAACACCGCCTCGGCCGCATTCGCTGCGGGGACCACGAATGCGCGTTGCGCATCGCTGGCGCCGCACACCAGCGCCAGCATGCCGCGCACCGGTCGCAATTCGCCGGTCAGGGCGAGTTCGCCGGCGAATTCGAATTGATCGAGGCCTGTGCCGGGAATCTGGCCTGACGCCGCGAGTATGCCGAGTGCAATCGGCAAGTCATAACGTCCGCTTTCTTTCGGCAGATCGGCGGGCGCCAGGTTGACCGTAATGCGTCGCATCGGAAACTCGAAATTCGCCGTCTCCAGTGCTGCGCGAACGCGATCCTTCGCTTCTTTGACCTCGGCTTCGGGAAGGCCAACGATGGTAAATGCAGGCAGGCCGTTGGCGAGGTGGGCCTCGACAGTGACGATCGGCGCCTGCATGCCGGCCAATGCGCGGCTATAGAGAACGGCGAGCGACATGTTTGACCTGAATCGCAGTTGCGATTCGAGTGACGATGCCGCTCTAACGAGCGAATGCGCGCCGCGCGGACAAACCGGCCTAAACCGGAAGGCCTAGCGCCGGTCAGTTTGGCTTGACGGCTTTCTCGAGTTCAGCGAGGCGCGCTTCGAGCGCGCTCAGCTTTTCGCGTGTGCGCGCAAGCACGGCAGACTGGATATCGAACTCTTCGCGCGTCACCAGATCGAGCCGCGTGAACATCGAATTCAGCATTGCCCGCATGTTCCGCTCGATGTCGGCAGCCGGCGTGCGCGCCATGACTTCCTTGATACGCCCGCTGATATCGTCGATCAGTTTTTCGTTAACCACGTGGACTTGCTCCGTTTTGACGGCGGTCGGTGAATCTACCACGCGGCGCGCCGGCCAGCTTGCATACTACGCAATAGTGCGTACGCGCCAAATTGGTGCTCGCACCAATCATGTGCATCGTTGTGGTGCGCGGGCGATTCTGTGAAGAACCAAAACTTTGCCAATAAAATCATAAGGTTCAATAATTTACCTTCTGGCACGGTCCGTGCTAAACACACTTCGCATCGCTTAAAAATTGTTACCACTTGAAAGGATGACCATGCATAAGAAGACATTGATGGCAGCCGCATTTGCTGCCGCCATTGCGTCGAGCGGAGCCTATGCCGCAGACGCAGCGCCTGCCCCTGAGGCGAAGTCGCCTTACACCCTCACCGGCAACTTTGGCGTTTTCAGCCAATACATATTCCGTGGCCTGACCCAAACCGGTCACAGCCCGGCCGCCCAGGGCGGGTTCGATCTCAGCCATGAGAGCGGCTTCTACGCCGGC
>CAISYC010000011.1 GCA_903889565.1 uncultured beta proteobacterium | reverse complement strand
TGAACAACAAGATTCGCGTCATCCAGCGCCGCGCATACGGACTGCGCGATGAAGAATATCTGCGGTTGAAAATCCTCACTTGCATGTTGCCAGCTCTCTAAAATGACCCAAAATCACCCACTCGACTTCCCGAAGACCCTTAAAACATTACGGGCACGCGTGGCAGGATTTGCACACGCGCAATGCGCTCGTCATTGCAGATCACGTAATGCAGCAGGCATTTTAAGAGCACCGGCGAACGTTTCGGCACCAATGCGGGGCCTTTTCGGATTTGCGCGCACATCGCTCGTGCACGCCGACACCAAAACCATCGAACAGCCGATTTGACGCTGCACGCCCTCCTCACCCGCACGACCCTGCGACCGTTTGCCATTCACCTTCGAGCAACCAATTCGAATTGACACGCGCCCCATTCCCGTAAGGCCACCCCACTTCACCATTCGTCCATTTCCTCTCGCGGCGAAAGAACAGAATGGAGTGGCTAAACCGACATGACAAATAAATCATTAAGCCCGCCACGCCCCACTCCGAATATGACAACTCCTAACACCTCCAATGAAATCCGTATGCCAACGTTCTGATAGTGAAATAACAATGTCGGTCATTTTCACGTTTTCAAAATCTATCAATTTGATAGATTTGCGCCCGCGAAAAATTTGCTTTAAAAACGACCATGACATATTTCTTTGACATACCACTTGCGGTCTATATCCGCACACCCGTTTTTCCGCGATATTCAAGCGCACGTACGGCACTGTAAAAACAGCAAGGTCACGGACTCTTGGGAGGGAGATAAGCGGCATCGACGGCAACACACGCAACGAAACGGAAAGTTGCGCACTACGGCTGGGTTCCGGATATTCCGGACCAGCGCGACCATTTGTATGCGGCGCCCGTCGTCGCCCTCAAGAAGCTCCCACCCAAAGTCGACCTCAGAGCGCAGTGCCCCAAGGCCATCTACGATCAGGGCCAGCTCGGCAGTTGCACCGGCAACGCCATCGCCGCCGCCATCCATTTCTACCGCATCAAGCAAAAGCGAAAACCGGATTTCATCCCCTCGCGCCTGTTCATCTACTACAACGAGCGCGCGATGGAAGGCACTGTCGATTCCAACAGCGGCGCGCAGATCCGCGACGGCATCAAGAGCGTGGCCCAGCTCGGCGACTGCCCCGAAACCGAATGGCCCTACGACATCGCCAAATTCGCGACCAAACCCGGCGCCGCCTGCTACCGCGACGCCATCAAATACAAAGCCGTGCTCTACCAGCGCCTCGCGCAAACCGTGAACCAGATGAAAGGCTGCCTAGCCTCGGGTTACCCCTTCGTGTTCGGCTTCTCGGTCTATGAAAGCTTCGAAGGCCCGCAGGTTGCGAAGACCGGCGTGGTGCCGATGCCATCATCAAGCGAAAAGCAGCTCGGCGGCCATGCGGTGCTGGCGGTCGGCTACGACGATGTGCAGCAGCGCTTCATCGTGCGCAATTCATGGGGCAGCGGCTGGGGCATGAAGGGGTACTTCACGATCCCGTATCGCCCTTGATGTCCGCTTCCATCGACGACCACTGTTCAGGCTCGATCAGATCGACGATCAAGCGTTTGAGCGTTGCGGGGTTCTGAATCTCGGGCTTGGCCTTTTTGAATATCTTGCCGAGCATTCCGGGCTTCTTCGCCAGTTCTTCGAGAATGTGGCGGTAATGCACCTCCAGATCGTCGCCGTCCTTCGCCAGCAGGCTTTGCCAGCCCAGCGCCGGCGGCACGATGGGCTTGCGGTTATATGGCGCCTTGGTCTGCTCGTCAGCCATCTTGAGAAAGAGCAAAAAGGTGATCTGCTCCGTATAGGCCATATAAGACGGCCCGTCGTCGCGCAGCACATGCGCGAAGTTCCAGGCCTTGTTGACGATGTTTTGGCTAGCGTCGCTCATTTTTTCCCTGATTGATCTAGCGCGTGAGGCTGTTGCGAGAAGCCAAGTTTTGCGCATCATTTTGCGAATCCGTATTATTACCCAAATGGTTGATTCCAATACGCTAAATCATCGCTACGCGGACACTTTTGCGGATCATTTTGCGAATCTCCCAACAGGCGGGCAGCGCCGCTAGCGACACAAGCGCCAGCCTCTTCAAAATCTGGCAAAAGCGGCCGTTAAATGCCATAATCAACAAAATATCGTTTATTATTTAATTTAAAGGTGCCGTCGTGCTCCACAGCTACGCATTCTCGAACTTCCAGTCCTTCCGCGAGCGAACCGAGGTTGATTTCACTCAATCGAAGAAGGTTGCGTTTACCGATTGGATGACTGACACCCCCACCGGCGAGCGCGTATCGAAGTTGATGGCGGTGATCGGCCCCAATGCCAGCGGCAAGACCGCGCTGATCAAACCCGTTGCGTTTCTTGCGTGGTTCATCGCGCATTCCTTTCAGCAAATCAAGCCCGAAGCGAACATACCGGTCACACCACACTTCGCTGCGCCCAACGAACCTACGGAATTCGAAGTCACCGCAGATTTCGACGGCAAGCTCTGGCGCTACGTGCTTCGCTGCACGCCTGAGCGCGTACTGCATGAAGCGCTCTACGTCAAACGCGAGCGCTTCAGTTACGTATTCATCCGTGATTGGGATGCGAAAGACTCAAGCTATTCAGTCAAGCAACAGGATTTCGGCCTCGCTGCGCAGGAAGCGCGCAAGGCACGGCCGAACGCATCGTTGATTTCGACCGCCGCACAATACGGCGTGCCCCTCGCGCAGAGGTTTGCGTCCGCGCTGGTCATGACCAATGTCAACGTCTTCGGCCGCATCCCCATGGGCGAACAGTTACTTACCTCAGCCGCGCAGCATTTCTCTCTCAACGCAGCGCAGCGCACACACATGGAACGCCTGCTGTCGAGCTGGGATTTCGGTTTAAGCGGCGTCGAACTGCGCGAAATCCCCGCCAACAATCCGCAGCAGCCCGATCAAAAGATCTGGACGCCGTTCGGCAAACATATTGCCGACAAAACCATCTTCACCCTGCCATTCGTGCTTGAATCCAGCGGTACGCAGGCGGCGTTTGTGCTGCTGTCACGCCTTTTGCATACACTCGAACACGGCGGCCTCGCCATCATCGACGAATTCGAGAACGATCTGCATCCACACATGCTCGAACCAATTCTCGGTTTGTTTTCGAATCCAGACACCAACCCGCTCAACGCGCAACTGCTGTTCACCTGCCATGCCGTAGAAGTGCTGAACCTCGTCAACAAATCGCAGGTGATGCTGGTTGAAAAGGACCAGCATTGCGAGAGCACTGCCTGCCGCATGGACGCTGTCGAAGGCATCCGCAGTGACGACAACTTCTACGCCAAGTACATGGCGGGCGCGTACGGCGCCGTACCGAGCTTCTGAAACCCGGCCAGATGAAAATCTGGAAGGCGCAGCGTACGCTGTTGATCGTCGGTGAAGGCGCCGTTGATGAAGCATTGCTCCTGTATGCCAAAAAGCTCTATGTCCCGCGAGGATGCGGTTTGAGCGTAAAGATCAAGAATGCCGGCGGCAAAGGTGCCAGCCACGTCATCGACTGGACGATCCGGCAAATGACCAATGCTGCCTATGACGAAGTTGCCGTATTACTCGACACCGACGTGGACTGGACGCCGGCCGTGGAAAAGCGCGCCCGACAGAAAAAAATCCGCGTCATGAAATCCATACCCAGCGTCGATGCTGTCCTGCTGCGCTTGATCGGCAAAAGCACCGCCGGCGACAGCCACGCACTGAAGAAACGACTCAATCCCTACCTCAACCACGCGCCAACCGACCCGGCACAGTACGCAACGCACTTTGGCGATGCGGTTCTGCGCGCAGGCCGTCGAAGCGAAGCGGTGATCGCTACCTTGCTGGAACTTCTGAATGTCGATGACGATTTCACGTAACGCAGGCGACCTCGCCTGCAATCGAACGACGGCAGGCGTTTCGCCAGCGTTACACCAACCAACCTTCGAAGGCGCGCTTGAGGATGGCCTGACGCAGGCGCGCGGCACGTTCGAGCGAGCGTTTGATTTCAGTTTCCGCTTGCGCGATGTTGGAGAGCTTGGCTTCGAGCTGGGAGACGATCTCCGCCTGTTCGTCGATCGGGGCAAATGGAATTCGAGCTGGTCGAACATCTTCCAAATTCAAAGTCTTCCTAGCCACCTCATACGAGGCGGAAGTCACCCCTACCCTCTCCCCGCAGACGCGGGGCGAGGGAGTGATTCCTGAGAATGCCAATCATGCCATAACCCCACAGGGAAACGAATCGGTGGCTGCAAACAGCGCACTGCTACAATCGCAGCCACTTTCACTGTGCGCAACATGTCCTTCCAAACACCAATGATCACGACTGTTTTTCTGCGTCGCAATGTCATTTTGATGGGCGTTGCCGCCGCCTTGTTTATCGCGACGCTCGTCTCCGCCGCCGAAAACTGCGCCGACATCAAATCCCTCGATGCTAAAGGCAGCGAGCTGCAGTTGTTCATCGAGAACGACATGCTGGCGCACACCGACCGCTATTACACCAACGGCATCAAGTTCGGCGTCGGCGTGCCGGGCGATACGCTCGCCGAGCTGTTCTGCAATTCGGCCAAGAAGGTGCTGGCACCGTTTTCGAATGAAGAGGATCGCCTGCATTTCGGCTGGTTCATCGGGCAAAACCTGTATACACCAAAGGTCATCACGATCGCGGCGCCGCAGCCGAACGACCGGCCGTGGGCGGCGTGGTCTTATCTCGGCGCAGTGGGGCAGCGCGTCAACGCCGACAGCAGCAAACTCGATACCGTGGAAATCGATCTCGGCATGGTCGGCCCGCCGGCGCTGGGCGATCAGGTGCAGACAACCTGGCACCGCCTGATCGGCGCCTCGCAGCCGCAGGGTTGGGATAACCAGATTCCGGCCGAGCCGGCGGTGCTGGTGTCGTATCTGCACAAAGAGCGCTTCAAGCTCGGCACGGATTTTTTCGAGGTCGTTCCGCATGGCGGCGTCACGCTCGGCAATGTGTTCACGCTGGCGCGCGCGGGCGGCATTGCGCGCTTCGGCATGAACATGACGGGCTTCGGCCCGGACACCATCGAACCCGGCGGCGCGATGCTGCAAAACACGCACAACGCCGCCGATCCGGACAGCCGCAAGAAGCTGGAGGTCTACGGCTTCGTCGGCTTCGACGGGCGGCTGGTGGCGCGCAATATTTTTCTGGATGGCACGGTGTTTCGCGACAGCCCGAGTGTGAGCAAACGCGATTACGTGCATGACATCAGTATCGGGGCGTCGTTTCGATATCGCGCGCTGCGGATTTCGCTGACGCGAATCATGCGCAGCGAGGAGTTTTACACCGCGGCCGGCGGTGGCGGGTCGCAGACGTTTGATTCGCTGAATTTGGGGGTGGAGTTTTAGGTTTTTTGGCGTGGGCGGCTGGCCTGCTGCTGTTACCGATGCAGGCGGGTCCCCTGCGCTACAAGGGCGTTTGCTGCGTCGCTCGCTCAAGGGTTGGGTTCTCGTGGCGCAGGCGCCTCGCCTGCGGCGGCGACCGTTGCAGGCGGGTCGCCTGCGCTACTTAAGTGCGCTTATCTTACGCGCGACTTACGGCACGCTTACGCGGCGCTTACAACCGCATCGATCGCGCAATTTATCGTTCGCACGCGCTTCAATTTCGTCAACCGCAGCGCATTGCTTACGTTGTGACGTTACGCTTCGCGCGAAAAATAATTTCCAACGCAGGCGAATGAATTTCCCCCAACCCAGGTTTTCGGAGAAAAAAATGAACAAGTTCGTCAAGTATGTTCTTCCTCTCGCTTTTGCGGCCCTGCTACCCGCCTTTGCCAACGCCCAGCCGCTGCCGGGCAAACATCCGGGCTATCTTCATGCGCTGAGCGATTTGCGCGCGGCGCGCTGGTTCCTCTATCACCAGGCCGGCGACGGAAAGGTCATGGCCGAGGAAGACGTTGCCATCAGCGAAATCGACGCCGCCATCAACGAGATCAAACGCGCCTCGATCGACGACGGCAAAAACATTGGCGACCACCCCGCGGTCGATGTGAAGGAACACGGCAGCCGCCTGCTGAAATCGATCGAAACGCTGAAGAAGGCGCACGCCGACGTTAGCGGCGAAGAAGACAACCCCGAGGTAAGGGAACTCCGGCACCGCGCGGTGGAACATATCGATCGCGCGATCAAGGCCGCCGAAGGCGCGCATGCGCATTGGCTGAAGGATATGGGCAAATAAAACTTGCGGTGACGCGGGTCGCTGGTGCGGAGTTTTTGCCGGCGACTCGCCTGCTGCATGGACCGACGCAGGCGGGGCGCCTGCGCCACAAGGGCAAGCGCAGCCCTCCTCACTGCCCCGGTTTAGCCACCCACATTTCTGCACACCACCCGCTCAAGGGGGGGGTCGTAGCGCAGGCGACTCGCCTGCTGCTTTTTTTCGATGCAGGCTGGTCGCCTGCACCACAAAAACACGCACAACGTAATCCACTGACCCGGTTGAGTCAGCCTCATTTCCCTGCGCCGCCCCCTCTCGGGATGGGTTTCGTGGCGCAGGCGCCTCACCTGCGAACCTCACCGATGCAGACGGGGCGCCTGCGCTACAAGGGCGATCAGCGCGACAGCGCGTCCCACATTTTCTTGAGGCGCTTCACCGATACCGGCATCGGCGTTTTGAGTTCCTGCGCGAACAGCGAGATGCGCAGCTCTTCGATCTGCCATCTGAAGTCTTCGAGGCGCGCGTCGCCGAGGCCGGCTTTGCGCAGTTTTTCCTCGCGCTCTGCGTATTGCTTCCATAACGCGGCGATTTCGATGGCGTGGCGGTCGTCGCGCTCGGGGTTGGCGCCGTATTTGTCGAGCCGCAGCTGCATGCCTTTCAGGTAACGCGGCAGGTGCTGCAACTGCTCCCACGGCGTGGCGGTGAAGAAGCCTTTGTAGACGAGGCGCGGCAGCTGCGCCTTCATATCGGCGGCGACGCGGTTAAGCGCGCCTTTGGCACCGCCGATCTTTTGCGACGCGAGGTGATATTCCTGCGCAATGGCGGCAAACATGCGGCAGGCCGCGGTCGAGACCGCCGGCAGGCGCGTGCGCGCGCGGCCTTTCTGCGCTTCGTATTCCTTTTGATTGCGCGGCAGCGCGTCGTCGCCGATGAAGGCGCGGTCGGTGATCGCGGCGATCAGATCTTCTTTCATGTCCTCGGCGCCGACTGCGGTGCGCACCTGCATCAGCGGCTGCGTGAGGCCGCTGACGGTCTTGGCGAGATTGCGCATCTGGTCTTTGAGTTCGAGGCGCAGCAGGCGAGTGACGCCGGCGCGCGTCGATTGATCGGCGGCGGCGCGCACATCGAACAGCTTGATCGATACGCTGTCTTCCTCGTCGGTCAGCGCCGGATAGCCGGTCAGCTTGCGGCCGTCGCGCGTGAAGCTGATCTGCTCGGGCAGATCGCCGAAATCCCACGCCGTGATTCCGCTGCGCTCGACGCCGGGCTCTGCACTGCTGAAGGTGAGCTGCGCGGCCTGGCCGAGTTCGGCCTTGAGTTTGGCGAGGTCGCGGCCGAGCGCCAGCTCGCGGCCGGTGTCGTCGATCACGCGGTAGTTCATTTTCAGATGCGGCGGAATGTCGGCCTTGTCCCAGTCTTCGGCGCTAATGGGGGCGCCGATTTTGCGGTGGGCGTAGCGGGTTAGCGCGGCGGTTAGGGATTGGAAGCCTTGGCCTCCTTGTTCAGGCTTCCCCCCCATCCCTGCCTTCCCCCTCGTGGGGGGGAAGGCGTTGTCCGTGGATAAATTGGGAGTTGGGGTTTCTTTATCCTGTTCTTCCAGAAATTCGGTCACGCTGTCGGGCACTGGCACGAAGTGGCGGCGGAGTTGTTTCGGCAGGCCCTTGAGATAGGCAGCGACTTTTTCGCGGATCATGCCGGGCACCAGCCACTCAAAGCGCGCCGCATCGAGTTGATTCAGCAGCGCGAGCGGCACGCTGATGGTGACACCATCTAAAGGATGCGTCGGCTCGAAGCGGTACGCGAGCTTGAGATACACGTCGCCCACAGACACGCGGCCCGGGAACTGCGCTTCGCTGACATCCGACGCCGCATGGCGCATCAGGTATTCGCGCGTCATGTAGAGCAGCTTCGGCTGCGTCGCCTCGGTCTGTTTGCGCCATGCTTCAAAGGCCGCGGTGTTGTGCATGCCGGCCGGAATCAGCGCATCGTAAAACGCAACCAGCGCCGCTTCATCAACCAGCACGTCGGGCCGGCGCGCCTTGTGTTCAAGCTCGCGGATTTCCGCGATCAGGCGCTTGTTATGGTCGAGAAACGGCCCTTTGGTTTCGATCTCGCCGGTGGCGAGGCCCTGGCGGATGAACACTTCGCGCGCCTCGGCCGGATTGTGCGGTCCGTAATGCACGCGGCGGCGCGACACCAGTGTGAGGCCATAGAGCGTGACGCGCTCCCACGCGTTGACCATGCCGCGCTTGGCCTCCCAATGCGGATCGAAGTAATGGCGCTTGACCAGATGGCCGGCTACGCCCTCTACCCATTCGGGTTCGATCTTCGCGACGCAGCGCGCATAGAGGCGCGCGGTCTCCGTGAGTTCGGCCGCCACCACCCACTTCGGTTTTGCCTTCTTGAGGCCCGAACCGGGAAAGATGGCGAACTTGACCCCGCGCCCGCCGAGATAGGTGTCGCCCTCCTCGGTCTTGAAACCGAGATTGCCGAGCAGGCCCGCGAGCAATGCGCGATGAATCTGTTCGTAGGTGGCAGGCGTCTCGTTGCAGGCGATGCCGAGTTCGCCCAACAAGGCATGCAGCTGGCCGTGCACGTCGCGCCATTCGCGCATGCGGCGCGGCGACAGAAAGTTGTCGTGCAACTCCTCGGTGAATTTGCGGTTCGATTTCTTGTGCTTCAGCGCCTCTTCGAACCACGCCCACAGCTTGATAAAGGCAATAAAGTCCGAGCGCTCGTCGTTGAATTTCGAATGCGCCTGATCGGCCGCGGCGGCGCGCTCGTACGGGCGGTCGCGCGGATCCTGGATTTCAAGCGCGGCAGCGATGATGAGGATTTCGCTCACGCAATGCTCCTGTTGCGCGGCGATGACCATGCGCGCAATACGCGGATCGATCGGGAATTTTGCGAGCCGCCAGCCGATCTCGGTGAGTTCGTTGCGCTCATTGACGGCACCGAGCTCGGCCAGCAGCTGATAGCCGTCGGCGATCATGCGCGGGCTCGGCGCTTCGAGGAACGGAAAATCTTCGACGTTGCCGATCTTCAGTGCCTTCATGCGCAGGATGGCGGCGGCGAGCGAACAGCGCAGAATTTCCGGATCGGTGAATTCGGGGCGCGCCCTGTAGTCGTCTTCGCTATAGAGCCGGATGCACACGCCTGCGGCGACGCGCCCGCAACGGCCAGCGCGCTGGTTGGCCGAGGCGCGCGAGATATTCTCGATCTGCAGTTGCTCGACCTTGTTGCGGTAGCTGTAGCGGTTGACGCGCGCGAGGCCGGTATCGATGACGTAACGGATGCCCGGTACCGTCAATGAAGTCTCGGCGACGTTGGTGGCGAGCACGACGCGCCGCCCTTGGGATGATTTGAACACGCGCTCCTGCTCTTCGAAACTCAATCGCGCATAGAGCGGCAGAATCTCCGCACCCTTCGGATGATGCTTGCGCAGCGTTTCGGCGGTTTCACGGATCTCGCGCTCGCCCGGCAGAAAGATCAGGATGTCGCCGCCGGCGCGCTCGCGCGCGAGTTCATCGACCGCATCGACGATCGCCTGCCCTGGCTCCTCTTCCTCGTCTTCATCGAGTTTCGGCGGCCGATAACGGACCTCGACCGGATACAGGCGGCCGCTGACTTCGATCACCGGCGCTGGCTTGCCATCCTTTGCGAAGTGCTCGGCAAAGCGACCGGCGTCGATGGTGGCCGAGGTCACGATCAATTTCAGATCGGGCCGCCGCGGCAGCAGGCGTTTCAGGTAACCCAATAGGAAATCGATGTTGAGGCTGCGCTCGTGCGCCTCGTCGATGATGATGGTGTCGTAGGCCGACAACTGGCGGTCGCCCTGCGTTTCGGCGAGCAGAATGCCGTCGGTCATCACCTTGATATAGGTGTCCTGCGATACCTTGTCGGTGAAGCGGATCTTGTAGCCGACGGCGCGGCCGAGCGGCGTGTTGAGTTCGGCCGCCACGCGCGAAGCGACGGTGCGCGCGGCGAGCCGGCGCGGCTGCGTGTGGCCGATCAGGCCGCTGACGCCGCGCTTGAGATCGAGACAGATCTTCGGCAACTGGGTGGTTTTGCCGGAGCCGGTTTCGCCGCAGATGATGACCACCTGATGATCGGCGATTGCGCGCGCGATTTCCTCGCGTCGTGCAACCACCGGCAGTTCTTCCGGATAGGTCGGGCGCGGCAGATTGGCGAGCCGCCGTTCGAGCACCGGCGGGGAAAAACGACTCATGCAGATTCCGGTGAGGAGAAAATAAATCCGTAGCCCGGAAGTAGCGCATCGCATTCCGGGTAGCTCAACCCCGGATTACGTTTCACTCCATCCGGGCTACAACATTCAAAACCATTGAAGCGGACTCCACATTCGAGCACCGCATTTGTAGCGCAGGCGACCTCGCCTGCATTCGTAAGAAGTGCAGGCAGATTTTTCGAAAATGCGGCCTGCGCTACAAGGTCAAAACCTTACCGCGGGGTTCAAGCTGTACAAGCCGGTGATGCTGGCCTGCGCGAGGATATGCCCTTTGATCGCGTCCAGCACCGCCGGCGCTTTAAAAATGCCGTCCACCGGCACTTTGGCGATATCGAGTGCATACAACGTAAACACATAATGATGCACGATGGCGTCGTTCCACGGCGGGCAGCAGCCGTCGTAACCGAAGTAATTGCCGGCCATGTCCTTGTCGGAGGCGAACCATCCGGTGTAATCGTTGAGGCCCTGACGCGTGCCGCGCAAGCCTGCGGGGCCGAGTTTGCCGCGCGCGGTGATGCCGTCGGAAAACTCGCCGGCCGCGATCGAAGTCACAGTGGGCGCGAGATCGACCAGCGTCCAGTGATAAAAGTCCACCCTCGGCAATGACGCGGGGATGATCGCGCCTTCCTTGTTGACGTCGCCGGCGACACTCGGCACGTCGTAGTCGTGACAGATCAGCGCGAGCGATTCGGTGCCAGCCGGCACTTCGCTCCACGCCAGCTGCGGGTTGAGATTTTTCGACATCGCAAGGTGGTTCACGCTGTCGATCACGCAAAACGCGTATTCGCCGGGGATCGCGCCGTTGTTCTGAAAGCTGCTGCTGGTGAGTTTCATTCCTGTTCTCCGCGGGCCGTGGGCTGCGGCGATTATATCAAGCCCCCCTCAAGTTCCGTCCGCCGGCGGCCGTAATTCCGGATGACAGGCGTGGTTGCAGCACCCCGCGCCATAACGATACGGGAAGGAGTGATCATGAAAATCATCCGGTTGGCGGTATGGCTGGTGGCCGTGCTCGCGGCATGGCCGGCAGCAGCCGAGAACACCGACGCGATCGTCGGCAAGGTCGTGAGAATCTACGTGCGCGAGGCAAACAACTTTTTTATCGAGACCAATCTCGTCAGGAACGCCGGCGGGCGCGAACATTGGACCGAGGTGCGATTCGCCGCGCCGCTGGCCGATGGCCGCCAGTCAGAACTGCTGCGGCTGCCGGAAGCGACCAGTGTCGAACGCGGCGACCTCGTCAGCGCGCAGCTGGCGGAAAAGCGCGCCTTCATTCCGGGCCTGATCCCCGAAGTCAACCGCATGGTGGCACTGGTGGCCAAGCACGACACGCTGGCGGCGATGCTGTTCGACATGCAAAAGCCGGGCGAAAAGTCGGTACTGCCCTTCGTGCAGACCCT
Source organism: uncultured beta proteobacterium (assembly GCA_903889565.1). Lineage (GTDB taxonomy): Bacteria > Pseudomonadota > Gammaproteobacteria > Burkholderiales > SG8-41 > PALSA-1004. The sequence continues at coordinate 5,653 of CAISYC010000011.1, read as the reverse complement.
GCAGGCCGGCCGCTGAGCCGTTGCAGCGCAGGCGCCCCGCCTGCTCTTTTAACGAATGCAGGCCAATTTTCGAAAATGCGGCCTGCGTTGCTTCACGGACCGGCGAGCGCGGCATCGCGCTGGCTTTTAGGCAGCGCGGCGAGACGGCGTATTTCAATGAGGAATGCGTCGATGTCGCCGCCCTGTTGTGCCAGCAGCCGCTGCATCGCCGGCAACAAGGTGTGGTAAACGGAAAACGACGCGAGTTGCGCGTTGTTGATGTCGGTGAAAAAGCCGTCGTAGCCGGCGAAACCGCCCCATGACTGCTTGAGTTGTGCATAGTCGCGCCGCAGTTGCTCGAACATCGCCGCCTTGCGTTCGCGCATGGCCTCCGGCGCCAGGCGCGACAGATACAGTTTCCCGAGCTCTTCCCGCGCGCCCAGCACCAGTGCTGCAAACTGCGCGCGGCGCATCCGTGCGCGTTCGGCATCGGCGCGCATGACCGCATCGCCGTGCAACGCAATCCAGCGATCGACGCCGGCAATTTCGACCGCCATCGCGAACGACTCGTTGAATTCGGAATCGCCCTTCACATAAGCGACCTGATGCGCCAGTTCGTGAAAAATCAGCCGCGCGAGTTCGTATTCGGGATATTGAATGAAGGTGTTGAGCAGCGGGTCGTCGAACCAGCCCAGCGTCGAATACGCCGGAATGCCGGCGACATGCACATCGAAGCCGTCGGCGCGCAGCGTGCTGGCATAAGCGTCGGCCGCATCCTTGGCGAAATAACCGAGATAGGCGACACAGCCGGCGACCGGAAAACACCAGCGTCGCGGCTCGACCGAAAACTCGCTCGCTGCAAACACGTTCCAGACCACGAACGGCCGCTTCAGATCGGCGTAGGCGCGATAACTGCCGTTGTCGGGCAGATGCAATTCTTCGCTGGCGAAGCGGCGGATTTCGGCTGCACGCTTGAGCCGCGCCTTCAGCAAGCCGGGCGTATCCGCGTCGGCCATCAACTGCTCGACCGGCCGCCGCGCCGCATTGAGCTGCAGTTGCCCGTTGATCGATTGCAGGTAATAGCCGACATCGGCGCAGCCGGACAGTAACAGCAGCATCGCCGCCATGGCGATGCGCATCAACTGCGTGGACTCAGGCCGCCGCCGCGGCATGGTTGAAACAGCCGTCACGCAAAAAGGCGGCGGTCTGGTTCGCGACGTCTTCGGAGATCAGCATGCCCGAATGCGACACCGGCAGCACGATGCTGTCGAGCGCGCCGGGCAGACCGGTTTCCTCGACCGTCACCACGCCGTCGTTCGGCGCCGGCAGCGCGGGCGCAACAAACATGCCGAGACCGAACTGGTGATTGCCGGCAAGCACGCCGATTTCGCGGCCGGGAAATTCCGGCGGCGTGTCGCGCGCGAACCATTCGGCAAGACTGTGGCCGAGCGCCATTGCGCCCAGTTGATGACTGGACATTGCGCGCGCCGCATAGCTGCCGCGAAACGGCGTGCCCAGCAGCACGATGCGGCCGGGCGGCAGCGCAGGCACGAGTTCGAGCATGCGCAGAATGACCAGCCCGCCGAGGCTGTGGCCGACCCAGTTGATCTGCGGCGCCGCGAGCGCGGTGGCGTAGGCGGCGAGCTGCTGCGCGTTTTCAGTGAGCGTGGGCGCCACCGACGAATAGGAATAACAGCGCGCATCGAAGCCTTGCGCGGCCAGATAATGCCGCTGCAATTCCATCACCACGCCGTGCATCCACACGCCGTGCACCAGAATGGTGGGCGTCGTCACTGCATTCACGCGGAAGTCAGCAGGCCCTCGTCGAGATGGCTGCCGTCGCCCCACACCTCGATGCGCCACGTGCCGTTGTCGTAATGCAGGCGGTTGATGCCGGCGTTGACGAGATCGTGAATGCGCCGCTCTTCGGGCGCAATGCCCATCGCCAGGCGGTAGAACACGTCGAGCACCAGACCGTGGGTGACCACCACCACGAGCTGCTGCGGATGGCGCGCGACGATTTCATCCATGCAGGCGATCGCGCGCTGGCGAAACGCGATACCGCTTTCGCCGCGCGGCATCGCGAAATGCTGGTCGCGGCTTTTAAAACGCGCGTAGTCTTCCGGATACTTCGATTCCATCTCTTCGCGCGTGCAGCCTTCGAACACGCCGAAGTTGCGCTCGCGCAGGCGCGGCTCGACGATGATCTCGTGCCCGGTCGCCTCGGCGACATGGCGCGCGGTGTGATGCGCGCGCCCCGAGTCACTGCTGTAGAGCGCGTCGAATTTAATTTGCGCCATGCGTCTGGCGAGCAGGCGCGCCTGCGTCAGGCCTTTTTCCGACAGCGGGCTGTCGGAGTGGCCCTGCATGCGGCGTTCCTTGTTCCACACGGTCTCGCCGTGGCGTATCAGGATGAGATGCACGATGCGCTCTTATCTGCGTTCTGCGAAAGCGTGATTATAGGGCGGTATACTCGGCGCACGCCATGCCGTTCGCCGCCGACACGCTGCTTGTCATTTTCACGATCGCGTTCGTCGCCTACGTGCTGTTCGCGCTGTCGGGATTCGGCTCCAATCTCGTCACGGTGCCGCTGCTCGGGCACTTCCTGCCGCTGACCTATGTGCTGCCGATGCTGGCAACGCTGGATTTCGGCGCCGCGCTGCGCGTCGGCTTCCAGTCGCGCGGCCATCTGCTCAAGCGCGAACTCGCTTGGCTGCTGCCCTGCCTCGGCATCGGCATTGCGCTGGGCACGACGCTGCTGGTGAATCTGCCCGCGCGCATGGTGCTCGGCACGCTGGGCAGCTTCATCCTCGCCTACGGCGTGTATTCGTTCAAGGAACGGCCGGTGCGCTTCCGTCTGGCGCAATGGTCGGCGATCCCCTGCGGCATCGCCGGCGGCGTGCTCTCCGCGCTGTTCGGCACCGGCGGTCCGGTTTACGTGACCTATCTCGCCGCGCGCGGCCACGATCCGCGCGCCGTGCGTTCGACCATCACCGTGTTGCTGAGCCTCACCGCGCTGACGCGCATCGGTCTCTATCTGTTGTATGGCTTGTATGCGCAGGCGAATGTGCTGCTCTATGCGCTGGCGACGGCGCCGGCGATGCTGGCGGGTGTCTGGCTCGGCCACCATCTGCATCTCAATCTGTCGAAACAGCGGCTGATTCAATGCATGGCGGTATTGCTGGTCGCCAGCGGATGCTCACTGCTGTTGCGCGCTTTGACCTGAGCAAGCAAAGATTGCCGGCGCCCTTGTCGCGCAGGCACCCCGCCTGCGTCCGCAGCCGAATCGGGCGACATACCCACCTTAAAAACTCAACGCCGCCGCAAAAATTCCGCGATACGTTTTACCCCCTCGGCCAGCACCGGTATCGCGTTGGTGTAGGCAAAGCGCACGTGGCGCCCGGCGGCATTGGCGCCGAAATCCGCACCGGGCGTGATGGCGACGCCGGCCTCTTCAAGCAAAGCGCGCGAAAACGCGAAGCTGTCGTCGGAAAGTTCGCTGCAATCGGCGTAAATATAAAACGCGCCCTGCGGCGCAACCGGAATCCCGAATCCGATTTCCCGCAGCGCCGGCAGCAGAAAATCGCGCCGCGCGCGGAATTCGGCGCGACGCGCTTCGAGTATTTCGAGCGTCTCCGGCGCGAACGCGGCGAGCGCGGCGTGCTGTGCCGGCGTCGATGCCGCCAGAAAAATATTCTGCGCGAGTTTTTCGATTTCGCGCACATAAGGCGCCGGCGCCACCAGCCAGCCGAGACGCCAGCCGGTCATGTTGAAATACTTGGAAAAACTGTTGATGACGAACACATCGTCGGCAAACGAGAGCGCAGTGGTGGTTTCGTTTTCGTAGACCAGCCCCTGATAGATCTCATCGACAATGACGCTGCCGCCGCGTGCGCGCGCGATTGCCGCGATGTCGCGCAACGCCGCCGCCGGCATCAGCGTGCCGGCGGGGTTGGAGGGCGAAGCAACCATCACCGCGCGCGTATTCTCCCGCCAGCGCGAGGCCACCATGTCGGGCGTCAACTGATAGGCGGTATCGGCGCCGACGGCAATCTCATCGGCCATGCCATCCATCAGGCGCACGAAATTGCGGTTGCACGGATAACCCGGATCGGCCATCAGCACGCCGTCGCCGGGCCCGATCAGCGCTGCAATCGCCAGCAGCAGTGCGCCCGACGCGCCCGCCGTGACGATGATGCGGGACGACGGTACGACAACGTCATGACGCTCGAGGTAAAAGCGTGCGATGGCCTCGCGCAACTGCGGCAAACCCAGCGCCGGCGTATAAAAGAGCTCGCCGGTTTCGATGATGCGCTGCCCCGCGTCGCACATCGGCCGCGGCGTCGGGAAATCGGGCTCGCCGATTTCCATGTGCACGATACTGCGGCCCGCGGCTTCGAGTTCGCGCGCCCGCGCCAGCAACTCCATGACGTGAAAGGGCGCGATGCCGGCGAGGCGGCGTGCGAGTCTGGGGGCTTGTTCGGACATGCGTATTCCGTCGTTCAAACCGTCATTATGCGGTAACGCGAGCGCGCCATCGCGGTGTTAGACTGCGCATCGCTTCCCGTCACCCTTCAAAAGGAAACACCATGACCATCTCCATGTATCAGGCCTCGGTGCCGCTGTTCGAGCGCATGCTCGGCAACCTGATTGTCGTTCTCGAAAAAGGCGCGGCGCACGCCGCGGCAAAAAACATCGACCCCGCAGTATTCGTCAACGCGCGCCTGGCCCCCGACATGTTTGCGCTGGCCAAGCAGGTGCAGATTGCGACCGACATGGCCAAGGGCTGCGCGGCGCGGCTGGCCGGCGTGGAACCGCCCAAGTACGACGACAACGAAGCAAGCATTGCCGATCTCGTCGCGCGCATCAATAAAACGATCGCGTTCGTGAAGACATTCACGCCGGCGCAGATTGACGGCAGCGAGGACAAGCAGATTGTGCTGCAGATGCGCACCGGGCCGCTCGAATTCCGCGGCCTGCCCTATCTGCTGCATTTCGTGTATCCGAATTTCTACTTTCACGTCACCACCGCCTACGACATCTTGCGTCACAACGGCGTCGAAGTCGGCAAAATGGATTTTTTGGGCAAACCCTGAGGAAAATTCGGCGTCGGGCGTTGTATTTTTGCAACGCTCGATGCGATATTTTGGTGCGGCCTGCAACAGCGCCAATTCTGCGTGCCCAATCGGAACATCAGCCTTTTTTTGCGCATTTCCTCGCCAAAAGGCGCCCAAAACAGTTCAAATTTTTAACGCTCGGAAACATGTGCGAATTGTGGTTATTCCGCTTCTGTCCAACTATTGAGCATTGCACCGCCTTGGTGCCTGCACAGCAGGCGAAATTCATACCTGTTTGGTGAAAATTGTCGCGTCGCAATGTAGACTCGAACCCGAGTTTCAAATTTAGTTTTTCGTAATCGTTTGGCCATCACTTGAAAGGATGAAGCATGCTTAAGAAAACCCTGATCGCTGCAGCCGTCGCTGCTGCAATGACCTCCGCCGGCGCATTTGCCGCCGACGCAGCGCCTGCCCCCGAGGCGAAGTCGCCTTACACCCTCACCGGCAACTTTGGCGTTTTCAGCCAATACATATTCCGTGGCCTGACCCAAACCGGTCACAGCCCGGCCGCCCAGGGCGGGTTCGATCTCAGCCATGAGAGCGGCTTCTACGCCGGC
>CAISYC010000010.1 GCA_903889565.1 uncultured beta proteobacterium | reverse complement strand
TCCCCGCTGCGCTTCCAGCAAACCGAGATAATGCAGCGCATCAACCTCCGCAGGCGACTGCGCGAGCACTGCCTGGTACAGGCGCGCCGCCCCCTCCAGGTCGCCGCGTTGATGACAACCCACCGCACGCCCGAGTTGATCCATCAACGAGTTCTTGTCCGCCACATCCCCACCTTCCGTTTACCCCAGCCGGGTTCATAGTATTATGGCAGCCCTGTACGCACGCAGCATCAGGCCACGTCGAGAGCCTGCTGATTGCTGCGCGCCAATTCAAACTATCCATTCCGGCAGGCATGACCAATAACACCGATTTCGGTTTTCAGAAGGTCGCCGAAGACGAGAAGGCGCAACGCGTTGCCGGCGTATTTGATTCGGTGGCCGCCCGCTACGATCTGATGAACGACCTGATGTCGGCCGGCCTGCACCGGTTGTGGAAACGCTTCACGGTCGAACAAAGCGGTTTGCGCCCCGGCCAGAAGGTGCTCGACGTGGCCGGCGGCACCGCGGATCTCGCCATCCAGTTCGCGCGCCGCGTCGACAATACGGGCACCGTCGTCCTGACCGACATCAACGCCTCGATGCTGAACCGCGGTCGCAACCGCATGCTCGACGCCGGCATCATCGCGCCGGCCGTGCAATGCGATGCCGAACGCCTGCCGTTTGCAGCCAATTACTTCGACTGCGTCAGCGTCGCCTTCGGCCTTCGCAACATGACGCACAAGGACCGCGCGCTGGCTGAAATGCAGCGCGTATTGCGCCCCGGCGGGCGCCTGCTTGTGCTGGAGTTTTCGCGCATCTGGCAGCCACTCGCGCCGGCCTACGATGCCTATTCGTTCAAAATCCTGCCCGCGCTCGGCAAACTCATCGCCGGCGACAGCGACAGTTATCGCTACCTCGCCGAATCGATTCGCATGCACCCCGATCAGGAAACACTCAAGAGTATGATGGAGCAAGCGGGCCTCGAACGGGTCGAATACTTCAACCTGAGTGCCGGGGTTGTCGCGCTGCACCGGGGCTACAAGTTGTAAACACGCCTCGTGGTGCGCCCGCCAACGAATTTGCGGGCAGGCTGTCCGGCGGATGAATGCAATTCAACCGAAACGGAGGACATCATGAGAAACGACCCCACCCGCGGCGGCTGCACGACCCCGGCGTTCCGCGCTGCGCGATTCGCATCGCTCCTCGTCGTCACTGCGCTCTGTCTTGGTCTGGCCGAAAATGTTCCGGCAGCCGCGCCCGCGGTCGGCGACAGCTACGTTTACCGCATCATCAACGGATACAGCAAGGAAGTGGTCGGTCAAATCAGCTACCGGGTTGAAAGCACCGGGAACGACCGGGTCGTGGTCGCTGTTTCAACCGAACGCGCAGGCCGGCAATCGCAGACGACCGAAAGCTACGCGCCGGACGGCAACTGGCTGCGCCATGCGTTATCCAATCACGATCAGCCGGTCGATTATGAATTCACGCCCGCCTATCCCGCGTACGTATTTCCGCTTGAATCGGGGAAATCGTGGTCTACCCGCGTCAACGCGGTGAATCCGGCGAACAAGATGCAGTACAGCGTGCGGGTCGATGCATCGGTGCGCGGCACCGAACGCATAAAAGTCGCCGCGGGGGAATTCGATACCATCAAGATCCTGCGTTCGATCTACGCGGGCGACGCGGATTATTCCCTCAGTGAAACGACGATCGTCGAAACGGAATGGTTTGCGCCGTCGCTCGGCCGCAGCGTGCGCCTGAATTCAACCTCGGCGTGGCTCGACAAGACGGCGCCGCCGCGTCTGCAGGGCACGCGCGGCGATTGGGATATCTACGAACTGGTATCCGCGCCGCCGGCACGCTGAGCCTGCACCCCGCGGCGTTTGTTGCCCCCGAAATCAGGCCCTTGTGCGGCAGGCGAACCTTGCTAGAATGCGGGTCCGGTTGAACCGGCACGGAGGACGCATGAACAAGCTCTTGATGGTCTTGTGCACGGTAATCGCATTCAGCCTGCTCGCCGTCGACGCCGATGCGGCGCGACGCCTCGGCGCCGGCAAAAGCTTCGGCACCCAGCGCAACATGACCGCGCAACCGGCGGCCAAACCGCCGGCGCAACCGTCGCAGCCCGCCGCGCCCACGGCAACACCGGCACCGATCGCGCAACCGCAACCGTCGGGCATGAGCCGCTGGCTGGGTCCGCTCGCCGGTCTCGCCGTCGGCGCCGGACTCGCCTCCCTGTTCATGAACAATGGCATGGCGGGCGGTCTCGGCGGCATCCTCATGGTTGGCCTGCTGGCGGCGGCGGCGATGTTCGCGTGGCGCATGCTGCGCAGCAAACCGCTTGGCGGCGATCTGCAATACGCCGGCGCGAACGCCGCGCCGATCGGCTCTGCCGGCGGCATGCCGCGCATCGGCAGTGCGCTCGGCAGCACTCCGCAGGAACCGGCGACAGCCGCGCCCCCGCGCTTTCCGCCGGACTTCGACGCCGAGCAATTCGCGCGACACGCCAGACAGAATTTCGCGCGCCTGCAACAGGCCAACGACAAGCGCGATCTGTCGATCATGCGCGATTACATGACGCCGCAGCTCTACGCCGAGATCTCCGCCGAAATCGACCCGATGGGGCCGCTGCAAAAAACCGAGATCACCGCCCTCGAAGTCAACGTGCTTGAGGTCGTCACCGAAAACGCGTTTCACATCGCCAGCGTGCGCTTCACCGGCGCAATGCGCGACGCCGCTGACGGCGCGCTCGAATCCTTCGATGAAGTCTGGCACCTTGAAAAACCGGTCGATGGTTCCAGCGGCTGGCTGATCGGCGGTATCCAGCAACTCTGAGCCGTGACATGAGCGAAACTTCCGGTGACGCCGGCGCGCCCCGCCGCCCCGGCCTGATCGAAACACCGCTCGTCGCTGCGGTCAATCACCTGCTGCGCAGCGCTTCATGGGCGCGCGAGCAACTCAAACCGCACGCCGGCAAGGCCGTGCGCTTCGCGGTCGCACCGCTGTCGGCAACGCTGCAAATACTCGACAACGGCGAAGTCGCCGCCGCCACCGTCGAGGCCGTCGCGCAATTCAAAATGTCGCCGCTGCTGGCCCTGCGCGTAGCCGCCGCCGATCCCTCGGCGTGGCGCGAGGTCGAAGCGAGCGGCGACCTCTCGCTTGCCCGCGATATTCTTGCCGTCGCGCAAAATCTGCGTTGGGACTACGAAGAAGATGTGAGCCGGGTGTTCGGCGATATCCTCGCGCACCGCATCGGCGGCACCGCCCGCCACCTTGCGCAATGGCAGCGCGACACCCTCGACGGACTCACGCGTCAAACCGCCGCGTACTGGACCGAGGAGCAGCCGCTGGTCGCCGCGCGCACCCGGCTCGAGCAATTCAGCCGCGATGTCGATGCCCTGCGCGACGACACGGCGCGCATCGAAAAGCGCATCGAACAACTGGTCGCCCGCCGCAAAGCAGCCGGCTGAAGTCCCGGCTCAGGCGCGCGCGGAGCCGCCGCCGGCGGCCTGTTAGAATCCCGCCATGAGTCTGCTGCGTCTGCTGAAAATCATCAGCGTCGGTCTGCATTTCGGCCTCGATGAATTTTTCCTCGGCCACGAACGCGTGCGCGGGCTGCGCGCGCTGCTGCGCGGCGTGTTCTTCTGGCGCCGCTTTCCGCAACCGCGCGCCGAGCGGCTGCGTCTCGCGCTCGAAGCGCTCGGGCCCATCTTCGTCAAATTCGGCCAGATCCTGTCGACGCGGCGCGATCTGCTGCCGACCGACATCGCCGACGAACTCGCCAAGCTGCAGGACCGCGTACCGCCGATCGCGCCCGAACTCGCGCTGGCGGCGATCGAGCGCGCCTACGGCAAACCGGTCGCCGAAGTGTTCGCCGAATTCGACGCCGTCGCGGTCGCCAGCGCATCGGTCGCGCAGGTGCATTTCGCGCGATTGCACGACGGCCGCGAAGTGGCGGTCAAAATCCTGCGCCCCGGCATCGCGCCGGTCATACTCAACGACGTCTCGCTGCTCGACGCCGCCGCCAGCCTGATCGAGCTGCTGTGGGCGGACGGCAAGCGCCTGCGCCCGCACGAGGTGGTCGCCGAGTTCGCCCACCACCTCGAAGACGAACTCGATCTCATGCGCGAAGCAGCCAACGCCAGCCAGCTGCGCCGCAACTTCCTCGACTCGCCCCTGCTGCTGGTGCCGGAGATTCACTGGGACTGGTGCACCCAGCAGGTGATGGTGATGGAGCGCATGCACGGCACGCCGGTGTCGCAGATTTCAGCGCTGCGCGCGCAGGGAATCGACATGAAAAAGCTGTCGCGCGCCGGCGTCGAGATCTTTTTTGCGCAGGTTTTCCGCCACGGCTTTTTCCACGCCGACATGCATCCGGGCAACATTCTGGTCGCCGCTGACGGCCATTACATCGCGCTCGATTTCGGCATCATGGGCACGCTCAACGACAACGACAAGCACTACCTCGCGCAAAACTTTCTGGCGTTTTTCCGCCGCGACTACCGCCGCGTCGCCGAAGCCCACATTGAATGCGGCTGGGCGCCGCCGGACACGCGCCTCGAAGAATTCGAAACAGCGATCCGCGCCGTCTGCGAGCCGATTTTTTCCAGACCACTGAAAGACATTTCGTTCGGGCGCGTGCTGCTGCGCCTGTTCCAGACCTCGCGCCGCTTCAACATCGAAGTGCAGCCGCAACTGGTGCTGCTGCAAAAAACGCTCATCAACATCGAGGGCCTCGGTCGCGAACTCGATCCCGATCTGGATCTGTGGGCGACTGCCAAACCGTTTCTGGAAAAATGGATGTCGGAGCAAATCGGCTGGCGCGGCCTCGTCGCGCAGCTGCGCACGGAACTCACCTTCTGGCCGCGCACACTGCCGCAGCTGCCGCGGCTCCTGCACCGTTTTCTGGACGACGCCGGCAACCAACAGGTGGCGAACGCGCTGCAGCGGCTGGCCGACGAAACCCACGATCAAACACGGGTACTCGCGCTCATCGCGATTGCCCTCGTCGGCGCCTGCGGCCTGCTCCTCTATCTGCTGAAGTAACGGCGCCGTGCTGTGCGCGGGCGCCAGTCGCCGCCACTCGACGCGCGCGTCCAAACTCGTATAATTCACTCTCATCGCCTTCGCTTGCGCAATGACTGCTCGACGCTGACATGCTGCTCTGGTTCGTCATCATTTACTGGATCATCTCGGTTGGCATCGGCCTGTGGGCGGCGTCACGGGTCCACAACACCGCGGACTACGCGGTTGCCGGGCGCAGCCTGCCGCTCTACATCGTCACCGCGACGGTGTTCGCCACCTGGTTCGGCTCCGAAACCGTGCTCGGCATTCCGGCCACTTTCCTGCGCGAAGGGCTGGGCGGCGTTATCGCCGACCCCTTCGGCTCCAGCCTCTGCCTGGTGCTGGTGGGCCTGTTTTTCGCGCGGCCCCTCTACCGGATGCAGTTGCTCACCATCGGCGACTTTTACCGCATCAAATACGGCCGTACCGTCGAAGCGATGACGACCCTGTGCATCGTGCTGTCCTATCTCGGCTGGGTGGCGGCGCAGATTTCGGCGCTGGGTCTCGTGTTTAATGTCGTCTCCGAGGGCTGGATGTCGCAACCGACCGGCATGATCGTCGGCGCCTCGACGGTGCTGATCTACACGATGTGGGGCGGCATGTGGGCGGTCGCAATCACTGACTTCCTGCAGATGATCATCATCGTCATCGGCATGCTGTATATCGGCTGGGACGTCAGCCAGCTCGCCGGCGGGGTCGGTTCGGTGGTGACGCATGCGGTCGATGCCGGCAAATTCGCCTCGTTCTGGCCGGACGGGTCCGTCGCCGGCGTGCTCGGCTTCATCGCCGCCGGCGTGACCATGATGCTGGGCTCGATCCCGCAGCAGGACGTATTTCAGCGCGTCGCCTCGTCGAAGGACGAGCGCACCGCCGGTCGCGCCTCCGTGCTCGGCGGCTGCCTCTACTTCTGTTTCGCCTTCATCCCGATGTTTCTGGCCTACTCGGCGACGCTGATCGACCCCGATCTGGTGCAGAAGCTGATCGACGGCGACAAACAGTCGCAACTGATACTGCCCAACCTGATCATCAATCACGCGCCGATTTTTGCGCAGGTGATGTTTTTCGGCGCGCTGCTCTCGGCGATCAAAAGCTGCGCCAGCGCGACGCTGCTGGCGCCGTCGGTGACATTCACCGAAAACATTCTGCGCCCGGCCTTCAAGCATCTCGGCGACCAGCAGCTGCTGCGCCTGATGCGCCTGGTCGTGCTGTGCTTTACGGTGCTGGTCACGGTGTTCGCACTGAACTCCCATCTGTCGATCTACAAGATGGTCGAGAACGCCTACAAGGTGACGCTGGTGTCGGCCTTCGTCCCGCTCGCCTTCGGTCTTTATTGGAAGCGCGCCAACACGCAGGGCGCGCTGGCCTCGATCGTGCTCGGACTGGCGACGTGGATCTGGCTGGAGATTCTGGCGCCGGATGCGGCCTGCCCGCCGCAGCTCGCCGGCCTGTTCGCATCCCTGTTCGGCATGATCGCTGGCTCGCTGGCACCGCTCGTCATTCGCCATACGCCTGTCGCGCATACACACCGGCCGGCGTCGCACTAACAGCGGCCGCGCCGCCTGCTATTCTCCGGCGCATGAGCACTGCGCACCCCTTCCAGCTCGCCCTCTACGCGCTGCTTGCCGGCAACACATGCTATTTCGCAATCACCGGGCCCTGGACCAAGGGACTCGATTCGCTGGCGTGGTTTGTGCTGCTGATGTTGTTTGCGCTCGAAACCCAGGATCCCGCATGGCTTAAACGCCCGCATGCGCGCGGCACGCTGCACAGCCTGCGCATCGCCGCCGCTGCGGGCATCGCGCTATCCACGATCGGCTATGTTCGGGAGCGCGACTGGCTCGACGCCATCAATATCAGCTTGTGGATGCTGGTCGTTGCGCTGCTCGAATGCGAACTGCGCTGGACGACGCTGGTCGCGCAGCGCCGGCGCCTGTTCACCGCCATCGCCGTCGTTCTCTATTCCAGCATTGGCGCATTGGTTCCGCTGTGGGCGTGGCGCGGCGAATGGTTCGACGCCTACGACGCGGTATTGTGGTTGCTGGCCTTCGCGCTGATCGAGATGGATGCGCTGAAACTTGCGCGCGCGCCGTTAGCCGGCAGCCACGGCTACGAATAAGCCTGCTCGAACGCCCGCGCAAAGCGGCCGAGTTCGCCCTCGGGCAGAAAATCGATGCCGGCCGCGCCTTCGCGTCCGCCGCCGCTGTCGAACTGGCGGCACAGCGCGTCGGCGCCGCGCGGCGCCGCCAGCGGCGCGCGCACACTGACCGAGAACCCGCCCGCCCGCCAGATCAGGATCGCGTGCGCGCGTGCCGGGTGCTGCGACGCCAGGCGATTGGCAAAAGAACCGTTGACGCGCCGGCTCCAGGGGGCATCGGGCATCACATAAACCGCGCGCCGATCATTGACTGCTTCGGGCGTCAGCTCGCCGGCGTGATAGAGGTCATCGGCGCGGCTGGCGCGCAGAATTTCGAACACCGGCTCGTCGATAATGAAGGCAAACGGGTCGGCGTACCCGCTGATGCTCTCGTATAAATCGGCCGGATGGTAGTTCAGATCGTCGACACTGTTGCCGTAGGCGTTGTAATTGATGCATTCGCCCAGTTCCTGCAACTGCGCCAGCTGATGCAGCGCCAGATGCAGCGGCGCGGCAGCGCGCGCGGCCGCAGCACCAAGGTTGTCGCCGAAAGCCGCCACCACCGCCCACACACGGCGGCGACCGTCGAGCTCGCGATCGACCAGCAGACTGGTGCACACGTCCGGCGCGGTGTCGATGACCGCGCGCAACCGCGGATGCGCGGGAATTTCTCCGGCGTAATGATGATCGAAGTAGCGGCAGCTCGCACCGGCCGTCAGCGCTTTTGTCACCGCGGCGGCATTGCGCGCGAACGAAACATCGAGCACGGTCAATTCGTCGCCGGCAGAGGCGTTGACGCGTTCGACCAGCGCGATCTCGCGTTTGACCCCGGTGATCAGCTGGCTCGCGCGCGGCATTTCGAGCCGCAGTTGATGCAGCGCGCAGATTCCATCCGCGTCGCCGTTGAAAACGTCATAAAATGTGGTCATGAATCCAGGCCGGTCCAGGCTCGCTGCGACTGTTGCGCTAGCTTACACACTGGTCATCGTGTATGCCAGCTTGCAACCGTTCACCGGGTGGCGCATGCCGCCGGGTGAGTTGTTCGGCTTTCTTACCGCGCCCTGGCCGCGCTACGCGCCCGCCGGCGATATCGTGCTCAACGTCGCCGCCTATCTGCCCTTCGGCGCAATGCTGTGGGTCGCGCTGCATCGGCGCGGCGCCGCCGCCATCGCGCTGGCGATTCTGCTTGCCGGAGCGCTCAGCCTGATACTTGAGAGCGTGCAGATGTTTCTGCCCTCGCGCATTGCGTCGAACGTTGATCTCATCGCCAACGCCGGCGGGGCCGCATTGGGAGTGCTGGCCGCGTGGCTGTGCACACGACCGGCGTTGCTGCGCCATCCACTGGCGGCGCTGCGCCGTCAGGTCATCCGCACCGACGTGCGCGGCGACTGCGGACTGGTTTTGCTCGCCGTCTGGCTGTTTATCCAGTTCGATCCGGCACCGCTCGCGCTGGCCAGCGGCGACCTGCGCGACACGCTGTCGATCAATGCATGGTTTCATTACACGCCGGCGGCATACCAATGGGCCGAATCGGGTGTGGCCGCGTTCGCCCTTGTTGCACTGGGCTTGCTCGCGGCGCAACTGGCGGTGTCGCCGGCGATGTCGGTCTTTGCCGCGGCAGCAGCTTTGGTTTTAACGCTGGTCGGCAAATCGCTTGCCATGTGGTCGCTCGGCCGCAATGCCAGCCTGTTGCATTGGCTGACGCCCGGCGTCTCCAGCGGATTCATCGCCGCATGCGCGCTGCTTGCGTTTTTGCTGTGGTTGCCGCCGGCGTGGCGCGGCACGCTCGGCATCATCTGCCTGCTGACGGCGGTGCTGCTGGTCAATGTCTCGCCGGAAAATCCCTATCAATCGGTGCCGCCCTTCCTGCTCGCGCCGCAACCGACGCATTTGTCGAGCTTCAGCAGCATCGTGCGCGTGTTGTCGCGGCTGTGGCCGTTTGCGACCATTGCGCTGTTTGTGGCGTTACTGCAACCCGCCAGCAGCACGCTATCGACCGCGCGGAGAACCGCATGAAAAAAACCTCCGACACTCTGGACGGCCTGCGCGATGCCCTGCGTCGTTTCGCCGCGGCACGTGAATGGGAACAGTTCCATACGCCGAAAAATCTGGCGATGGCGCTGTCGGTGGAAGTCGCCGAACTCCTGGAACATTTCCAATGGTTGACTGCCGATCAAAGCGCGCGGCTCGACGCCAAAACCAAACAGGCCGTCGGCGAGGAAATTGCCGATGTATTGCTTTATCTGACGCGACTGGCGGACATCCTCGGCATCGAACCGATCACCGCCGCGCAGCGCAAAATGCGCATCAACGCGCGCAAATATCCAGTGCGCAGCGCACGCGGCAACGCGCAGAAATATTCAGCCAAGCCGCGCCGCTGAGGCCCCGCCACGGCACGGTATAATCCGCCCCCGCAGTCAGCGTCGTTCAACATTGTCATCGATCCGCGGAACCTGCCATGAGCTTTTATCAGCATCACGTCTTTTTCTGCTGCAACCAGCGCGATAACGGCAAGGCCTGCTGCAACGAGCACGGCGCCTCCGAAATTCGCGATTACGCCAAGAGCAAAATCAAGCAGCTTGGCTTGTCGGGCGCAGGCAAGGTGCGCATCAACATGGCCGGCTGTCTCGACCGCTGCGAACTGGGGCCGGTGCTGGTGGTCTACCCCGACGAGACCTGGTACACCTATGTCGATCGCGAAGACATCGACGAAATCATCCGCGAGCATCTGCAAAACGGCCGCGTGGTCGAGCGCCTGAAAATTTGAAGCCGCCTGCAATCGAAAAGCTGCTGCTAGACGGCGCCTCCGGCGCGATCGAAACCGATCTCACCGATCCGGGTGACAGCCGCGTCGCCATTGCACTGATCGCGCATCCGCACCCGCTGATGGGCGGGACCAAGGACAACAAGGTAGTGACGACGCTCGCGCGCACGTTTCACGCGTTGGGCTGCGTCACCTTGCGACCGAATTTTCGCGGCGTTGGCGCCAGCGCCGGCGTGCACGACGAAGGCCGCGGCGAAACCGATGATCTGATTGCGGTGGCCTCGTATGCAAAATCCCGCTTCGGTGATCTGCCCCTAATCTGCGCCGGCTTTTCGTTCGGCAGCTATGTGCAGACCCGCGTGGTCGAACGCATCAATGCGCATCAACTGGTGCTGGTGGGGCCGGCGGTCAGCCGCTTCAAAACCGGCACCGTGCCGGAAGGCACATTGGTCATACACGGTGAAGTCGACGACGTGGTGCCGCTCGCCGCCGTGTTCGACTGGGCAAGGCCGCAGAATCTGCCGGTGGTGGTAGTACCGGGTGGCGAACACTTCTTCCACGGCAAGCTGCAAATCCTGCAGCAGATCATCACGCACTACTGGCGACAGCCGTGACCCATCTGCAGGTGCGCGCACTGCGCAAGTCGTACGGAGCCAACACGGTGGTCGATGGCATCGATCTCGATCTGGCGCCGGGCGAATGTTTCGGCCTGCTCGGCCCCAACGGCGCCGGCAAGACCACCACGCTGCGACTGTGTCTCGGCCTCACCGCGCCCGACAGCGGCGACATCAATGTGCTCGGCATGCGGCTGCCGGCGGAAGCCCGGCGCGCCCGCGCGCGCATTGGCGTAGTGCCGCAGATGGACAATCTCGACCCCGACTTCACGGTACGCGAAAACCTGCAGGTTTACGGCCGCTACTTCGATCTGTCGGCGCAAGAGGTGGCGGCGCGGATTCCGGCGCTGCTCGAATTCGCCGGTCTCGCCAACCGCGGCGACGACAATATCCGCGCGCTGTCCGGCGGCATGAAGCGGCGACTGACACTCGCGCGCGCACTGATCAACGATCCGGATTTGATATTTCTCGACGAACCGACCACCGGTCTCGATCCGCAGGCGCGGCATCTCATTTGGCAGCGTCTGCGCCAATTGCTTGCGCAGGGCAAAACGATTTTTCTGACCACGCACTTCATGGATGAGGCCGAACGCCTGTGCGGCCGGCTCGCCGTGATGGATCACGGCCGCATGATTGCGTCGGGCAGCCCGCGCGAGCTGGTCGACCGCCATATCGAACCGCAGGTGGTCGAGGTGTTCGGCGACAGCGCGGAGAACTGGGCGCGCGACCACGGCGCGCAACTCGCCGAACGCTGCGAGTCCGCCGGCGAAACCGTGTTCTGCTATGTACACGACGCAACGCACCTGATCGATGATCTCGCCGCACGGCCGGAACTGCGTTATGTGCACCGGCCAGCCAATCTCGAAGACGTCTTTCTGCGCCTGACCGGGCGCGACCTGCGGGATTGAAGCAATGACGGGCATCTGGTCGTTACCGCTGCTGAGCCTGCGCTGCATCCACGTCTGGCAGCGCAATCTGCTGGTGTGGCGCAAACTCGCCCTCGCTTCGATGGTGGGCAATCTCGCCGACCCCATGCTCTACATGCTGGGCTTCGGTTACGGCCTGGGCCGCATGATGCCGGACGCTTTCGGCGGCACCGGCTACATTGCCTTTCTCGCCGCCGGCACTGTCTGTTCGAGCACCATGATGAGCGCCTCGTTCGAGGCCATGTATTCGGGCTTCTCGCGCATGCACGTGCAAAAGACCTGGGAGGCGATCATGAACGCGCCGCTCGATCTCGACGACGTCGTGGCGGGTGAAATGCTTTGGGCGGCGAGCAAGAGCCTGTTGTCGGGTTGCGCGGTATTGCTGGTTGCTGCGGCGCTTGGCCTCTGTGCCTCGTCGCTGTCGATGTGGGTGATTCCGGTCATTTTGATCACCGGCCTGGCTTTCGGCGGCCTCGGCCTCATAATGACCGCGCTGTCGCCGAGCTATGATTTCTTCGTCTATTACTTCACGCTGGTGATCACGCCGATGATGCTGATGAGCGGCGTGTTTTTTCCGATCGACCAACTGCCCGCCGGCTTGCAGGCCGTCACGGGGTTGCTACCGCTGTCGCATGCCGTGGCGCTGGTGCGCCCGCTGATGAGCGGCCATCTGCCGGCGCAGGCCTGGCTGCATTTGTGCGTGCTCGCGCTGTATGCAATCATAGGCTTTTACTGTGCGCTGGCGCTGACGCGGCGGCGCCTGCTCAAGTAGGTTCGCATGCTCTGGATCAAAGCGCTGCACATCGCCTTCATGGTGACCTGGTTCGCCGGCCTGTTCTATCTGCCGCGACTGTTCGTCTACCACGCCATGACCACCGACGAAGCGGGCATCGAGCGCTTCAAGGTGATGGAACGCAAGCTGTTCTACGGCATCATGACGCCGGGCGCATTGCTGACCATCGTGTTCGGCGTGTGGCTGTGGCTCGGTTACGGTTTCGGCGGCGGCTGGCTGCACGCCAAACTGGCACTCGTCGCGCTGCTGGTCATCTACCACGCCTATTGCGGCAAGCTGCTGATCGATTTCAAACACGGCCGCAACACCCACGGCCATGTGTTCTACCGCTGGCTGAACGAAATGCCGGTGCTTGTATTGCTCGCGGTGGTGATACTTGTTGTGGTCAAACCGTTCTGATCCGGCGCGCCGCCTTGCCGCGGCATTGCTGAGCGTCTCGATCGCAACCGCGCTGTGCGCCGCGCCGGCGCTTGCGCAACACAGCGAAGTGCGCATGCTGGTGTAAAGCTCGCCGCTGGCGGGTTTTCGCTATTACGATGCCAAACAAGTCTGGGACGAGATGCAGGTCGGCGATGCGCTGACGCTGGTGCGCGAAGCCGCCAACGCCTACGACGGCAATGCGGTGCGCGTGGAGTGGCGCGGCCACAAACTGGGCTATGTGCCGCGCAGCGACAACCGCGCCGTCGCCTTTCATATGGATCGCGGCGGGCAGGTTGAAGCGCGCATCAGCAAACTGCAGCCACACCGCAATCCACGCCAGCGCATCGAATTCGAAGTGCTGGTCAAACTATAAGACGGCGGGCCGGCGGCGGCGACGGGTTAGAATCGCGACCTCGCCACTTCACGCCGCTGCCCGACGCCATTTCATGGAAAAATTCTTCGCTCCCTGCCCGCGCGGTCTCGAACCGGTGCTCGCGCAGGAATTGACTGCGCTCGGCGGCGCCGAGATCTACGCAGTCGATGGCGGCGTGCATTTCAACGGCGCGCTGACGCTCGGCTATCGCGCCAATCTGGAAAGCCGCATCGCCAGCCGCGTATTGTGGCGGGTCTGCCAGACGCGCTACCGCAACGAAGAAGACGTTTACAAGGCGGCGCTGGCGCTGCCGTGGCCGCGCTGGTTCGATGTCGAGCAGACGCTGCGCGTCAATCTCACCGCCACGCGCAGCCCGCTCAAGAGCCTCGACTTCACAACCCTGCGCATCAAGGATGCGGTATGCGACAGCTTCCGCGCGAAATTCGGCAAACGGCCGAGCGTGGACACCCATGCGCCGGATGTGCGCATCCACGCCTATCTCGATGCCGAAAAACTCACGCTCTATCTCGATTTCTCCGGCGAGCCGCTGTTCAAACGCGGCTGGCGCAACGCCACCGGCGAAGCGCCGCTGCGCGAAAACCTCGCCGCCGGCATCGTCAGGCTATCGGGATGGGATGGCGTCGAAGCGCTGCTCGACCCGATGTGCGGCAGCGGCACCATCGCGATCGAAGCAGCACTGATTGCGCTCGATATCGCACCCGGCGCGCGCCGCGATTTCGGATTCGAAAAGCTCAAGAACTTCGACCGCGCAGCATGGGAACAAATGCAGGCGGCGGCACTCGCGCGCGAAAAGCCGCGCACGCAGCTGCCGATCTACGGCAGCGATCTCTACGGCGACGAACTCCGTTATGCGCGCACCAACGCCGAAGCGGCGGGCCTCGCGGACGTCATCCAGTTGAAGCAGGCCAACGTGCTCGAAATGCCTGCACCGGCCGCGAGCGGTGTGATGGTTACCAATCCGCCCTACGGCGTGCGCCTCGGCAACGCCGAAGATCTCGCCGTGTTCTACCCCAAACTCGGCGACGCCCTGAAACAAAAATTCAGCGGCTGGCGCGCCTACATCCTGTCCGGCGACATGGCGCTGCCGAAACTGATCCGCCTGTCGGCATCGAAACGCACCGTGCTGTTTAACGGCGCGCTCGAATGCCGGCTGTTCGAAATCAAGGTCGTTGCCGGCAGCGCGCGCAAGCCTAAGCCGGCGGTTTAAACCCGATAACGGTCGGACTTGGCGTTTGTTCTGTTTGGGCAGATAATTTTTTGCAACGAATATTCGTCAACTAATGTTCGTTGAACTAAACCGCTTACGCGGTGGTTGTCGTAGTGCCATCGTTGTTTTGTTTTTCACACACCATCATTGAGTCAGCGCAGTTCCGCTGAGTATTTGCGCGCACGTTCGCTGTGTCAGGCTTTATCCGGGAATGTTCCCG
>CAISYC010000009.1 GCA_903889565.1 uncultured beta proteobacterium | reverse complement strand
GTTCTGCATGCCCTCAGCGGCCAGCAGCACAATGCGCGCGCGCTGCGCCAGCCTCACACTCGTGCGCTTGGAGCGAACCAGCTTAGACAATTCAGCATGCTCTTCGTTGGTCAGCACAATTTCAGGGGCAACTCGCATTCACCTCTCCACTCTGCATGTATTGTGCATTGGAGATGCGGAAATACATTAAGTTTCCTCAAGAATAGAACACTACACTAGCATTTCGCACAAACCACGCGGCATTTCTAACTTGGTTATGACTCTCCAACATCCAACGCCCTCGAATCGGCTCTGGATACACGGGGGTCGGCTGTGGCAGTGTGTTAAGTGTCCATAACTCTAGTCTAGCGCGCCGCTTCGCAGTACCTTGAGTCGCGCGCTACGGCTGCGCCCTTTTGGGCAACGTCAATCGATGAAAAGGGCCGACAAAACAGATCGTCCGTCCCGTATAGACCGTTGGCATCGATGGCGATAATATCGATCCCATGGCCTACGCAATTGCATGGGAACCCAAAACCGCGATCAAGCGATACTCGGGATTTGTATCCGGAGCCGAATTCCGCGATGCCGTCGATGAGCTCTGCATGGATGAGCATTTTGCCGGTATCGACTGGCTGATTTGCGACCTCACCGCGGTCACTACCCACAGCATCGACGCGGGCGACGTTGAATATACGGTTGCCATGAGCCACGGCTCGCGACGCTTCAATCCGCACCTCGCCGTTCGCGTCGCGGCGATCGACCCGACACTGATCGAACTGCTGCAGTCAGCCAATGATCCGGAGTATTTGAACCCTTACCGGACGGCGATTTTTCCGACGCTGGAAGCCGCGCGCGCCTCGCTACAGGTTTGACCGTCCCATCAGGCCGGTACCAATGCCATGGGCCCAACGCTAACGCGCGCCGGCCTTGATCAATACCGCCATTACGTCGGCACGCTGGGCCTTGCTGGCAATCGCGAACGCCGTAAATCCGGCGTCGGTCTGCGCGTCGGCATTGGCGCCGCTCTTGAGCAGCAAGGCCGCCAGTTCCGCATGGCCTTCGCGTGCCGCCATTATTAATGCAGTCATTCCATTGGGCCCGGCGGCGTTGACCTTCGCGCCTGACGCCAACAGCAGGCGCGCCACATCGAGATTGCCTTTGACTGCCGCATAGATCAATGGCGTCCAGCCGTTGCCATCGACGGCGGTGCCCTGTGCCAACAGCGTTCGAACCACCTCAAGATGCCCTTGCAGCGCGGCGTACATCAGTGCCGTTTCGCCAAGGCTGTTGGCGGCATCCAGCCGCGCGTGCATTTCACACAGCATCTTCACCGCGCGCAGGCTGCCTTCGCGCGCCGCCAGCATGAGCAGCGTGTTGCCCTGGGCATCGACCGTCTCCACTTCGACACCGCGCCGGATCAGTTGCGCAGCCGCCGTTGCGTCGTCGCTTTTGATCGCGCCGATGACGTCGTCGTACGCGCCGGCCAGCGCCAATACGGAATAAACACACAGCGCTGCGCCGAGCGCGGCGCTGCAAATTTGCTTTACAGACATTTGAACAATCGCTGGAAGTTGTCGGAGGTCGCCGTGCACACCGTTTCGACATCGATTCCGCGCAAACGTGCGATTTCTTCGGCCACATGCCGGACAAAGCCGGGCTGGTTGGTCTTGCCGCGGTGCGGCGCCGGTGCAAGAAAAGGCGAATCGGTTTCGACCAGCATGCGGTCGAGCGGCACCCGTTGTGCAACCTCCTTCAGTGCCTTGGCATTCTTGAAAGTGACGATGCCCGAAAACGAAATATAGAAGCCGAGATCCATGGCCGCCTGCGCGACCTCCCAGTTTTCGGTGAAACAGTGCATCACGCCGCCCGCCTCCGCCGCGCCTTCCTCGCGCATCAGACGCAGGGTGTCGGCTGCGGCTTCTCGCGTGTGGATGACCAGCGGTTTGCGGCAGGCACGCGCGGCGCGGATATGCGCGCGAAACCGTTCGCGCTGCCATTCGAGATCGCCTTTCAGGCGGAAATAATCGAGCCCCGTTTCGCCGATGCCGACCACCTTGGGATGGTCGGCGAGTTCGACCAGTTGCTCCGTTGTGACGACCGGCAGGTCGGCGTAGTCGGGATGCACGCCGACAGTGGCAAACACATGCGGATTGTTTTCAGCGATCGCGCGCACGCGCGGAAAATCCTCGAGTGTCACCGAAATGCTCAAGGCGTATTCGACACCGTTCGTCTTCATCAACGCGAAAACCGAATCGAGCTGCGCAGAGAGTTCCGGAAAATCGAGGTGGCAATGTGAATCGATCAGCATGATTCCAGGGGTCTGATGGTCGCCGGGTTGCAATTATAATGGGCCGGCAAGACGCCAGAGACATTTAACAAGTGAAAAGCCGCCGGGCACAAATCATCATGACGCGTTTGCGTGGCGCCGCCCTGCTGCTGGTGCTGACGGTAACCGAGGCTGCAGGTGCCGACGGCTACCCGTCGCGGCCGATCCGCTTCGTCGTCTCCTCTGCGCCGGGCGGCACGCAGGACGCCGTGGCGCGGCTGGTCGGCAACCAGCTGTCCGGCCAGCTCGGGCAGCAGGTCGTGATCGACAATCGCGGCGGCGGCAACGGTACCATCGGCTGCGACATCGTCGCCCGCGCGGTTGGCGATGGCTACACCCTGCTCTACGCCGCCACCGCGTTTGCCATCATGCCCGGCGTGGTGAAGTCGCTGCCCTTCGACGTCGTCCGCGATTTCATCCCGATTACGCGCATCGGCGTGCTGGAAGGCGCGCTGTTGCTCGTCAACCCGTCGCTGCAGGCGCAAAACGTGCGCGAACTGATCGAACTCGCGAAACAGCGCTCGCTCAGCTACGGTTCGCCCGGCGTCGGCAATTCATTGCACCTGATGGCCGAGCTCTTCAATGTCAGCGCCGGCACGCACATGGTGCATGTGCCGTACAAAGGCGCCGGCCCGTCGATGAACGCGCTGCTGTCGAATGAAATCCAGATGATCTTCATCCCGCCGACGGTCGCGGTGCCTTACGTCAGGTCAGGCCGCCTGCGCGCGCTGGGTTACAGCGGCACCCAGCGCCTGTCCGCCCTGCCCGATCTGCCGACCGTCGCCGAAGCCGGTTTGCCGGGTTTCGGCATGGACCTCGGCTGGCAGGCGCTGTTCGCGCCGGCGCGCACCCCCGACGCCGTGGTGCAAAAAATATACAGCGAAACGAAACGCGCGCTCGACACGCCGAAACTGCGCGAATATCTGCTGGCGAGCGGTTACGCGCCGAAGGGCGAAACGCCCGCCGAATTCAAAAGGATTTTTCTGGCCGACATCCGCCGTTATGCGGATTTGACGCGCGCCGCCCGTATCGAGCCGGAATAAGCGCCCGCAATGCCGGTTCAGCGCGCCACCGGCACGGACTCGCCGCGCATCACCGCCGCATAACCAAGCAGCAATTGCTCCAGATAAAGGCGCGCATTGAGCGGATGATTCACCGAGCGCTGCTCGCGCAGCAGCAGGCGGTGATAACGCGCAAGATCGATCGCCCGCAGGCGGCCGGCAATCTGCGCCAGCGGCTTCTGGTAATCGGGGTTGTAGCGCACGCTGCCGCCGGAACGCAGGCGCAACAGATCGTAGCTCCAGCGCTGCAGCCAGCCGAGCAGGCGGGCGGGATGAATGTCGCGCAGTTGTTCCGCCAGCGCCAGCATTTCCGGTTCGTGCTGCGCGAGACCGTTGAGCAGCGCTTTGCGCTGACGCCAGAAGTCGTCGTCGTTGAGCGACAGAGCCAGCAGCGGCGCATTGCCGGTCTGGGCCAGGCTCAGCGCCGGTTCCGCAATGCCCCTGGCGCGCAGCCATTGCGCGGCAACCTCGGTTGCCGGTGTAGACAGCGCAATTTTCTGGCAGCGGCTGTGGATCGTCGCCGGCAACTCGCTCGGCCGGTGCGACACCAGCATGAAACGCGTGCCGGCCGGCGGCTCTTCCAGATTTTTCAACAGCGCATTGGCGGCATTGACGTTGAGGGTTTCGGCCGGATAAAAAACGATGGTCTTGCCGTGCCGCTGATGCGAGGTCAGGAAAATAAAATCCTGCAAATCGCGCACGTCATCAATCCTGATCTCCTGACTCGGTTTGCGTTTGCCGGCCGGTCCTTCCGCTTCCCCTGGCGACTCCGCGGTGTCGGATTCGGTCTGACGCATCGCCTCGGGCAGAATCTCCCGGTAATCCGGATGACTGTTGGTGGCGAACCAGCGGCAACTCTGGCAATTGCCGCAGGCAGCGCCGTCCGCGGCCGGCGTCTCGCAGGCCAGCGACTGCGCAAATTTGCGCACGAAATCGATTTTGCCGATACCCTGGCGCCCGCTGAACAGCAGCGCGTGCGGCAAACGGTCGCGGCGGGCCAGCAGCGCGCGCCACTGTTCGGTTTGCCATGGAAAAACGTCTACCGGCACAGCGACTCCGCAATAGTCTGCAACTCGGCCTGTATCGCATCGATGCCGCGGCTCGCATCAACCACGCGCACGCGCTGCGGCGCGCTCCTTGCGCGCTGCAAATAACCTTCGCGCACGCGTTCAAAAAATGCCTCGCTCTCGCGCTCGAAGCGGTCAGGCACCTTGATGCTGCCGGCGCGCGCCCGACCGACCGCAGGCGGCAGATCGAAAACGATAGTCAGATCAGGCTGCAGCGCGCCCTGCACCCATTGTTCGAGTGTCGCGAGTTTACCGGCATCGACACCGCGTCCCGCGCCCTGATAAGCGAAGGTGGCGTCGGTAAAGCGGTCGCATAAAACCCACTCGCCGCGCGCCAAGGCCGGCTCGATCACCTTGTCGATATGCTCGCGCCGCGCGGCGAACATCAGCAGCGTCTCGGTTTCAAGATGCATCGGCTGGTCCTTGTCGAGCAGCAAGCCGCGCAGTTTTTCGCCCAGCGGCGTGCCGCCCGGTTCGCGCGTCGCGCACAACTTGATGCCGCGCGCCTGCAGAAAGGCGGTCAACCACGCCAGGTGCGTACTCTTGCCAGCGCCATCGATGCCTTCGACGGTGATGAATTTACCGCGCATTGCGATGCTTTCGGATGTGGTTTGCGGCGAACGGCCGGCCGCGGTTAGCGGCCGCCGTGCCGCTGGTATTTTGTCACGGCGAGTTCATGCTCGGCGAGCGATTCGGAGAATTTCGAAGTGCCGTCGCCGCGTGCGACGAAATACAGCGCTTTGCCGGGCGCGGGGTGCAGCGTGGCGTTCAATGCGGCCAGACCCGGCATCGCGATCGGCGTCGGCGGCAGCCCGCTCCGGGTGTAGCTGTTATAGGGTCCGTCGGTCAGCAGATCGTTCTTGCGCAGATTGCCGTCGAAATTCGCGCCCAGCCCGTAGATCACCGTCGGGTCGGTCTGCAGGCGCATGCCGATGCGCAGACGGTTGACGAAAACCGCGGCGATCATCGGGCGCTCGCCGGCCTGCCCGGTTTCCTTTTCGACAATCGATGCCATGATCAGCGCCTGATACGGATTGTCGAACGGCAAACCTTCCATGCGCGTGCTCCATGACGAATCGAGCTGCGCCTGCAGCATGCGGTTCGCGCGCTGCAGCACCGACAGATCGCTGCCGCCGGTGGCAAAAAAATAGGTGTCCGGGAAGAACATCCCTTCCGGTGTCGGCGCAGTGATGCCAAGGCGGGCGGCGACCTCGGCATCCGTCAATCCCTGCGAATCGTGACGCAGCGCCGGATGCGCATCAAGCGCCGCGCGCAACTGCGCGAAGGTCCAGCCTTCGACAATGGTCAGCTTGTCCTGCCGGTGATCGCCGCTGGTGATTTTCTGCAGCAATGCATACGGCGTGATCGGCGCAGTGACCTCGTAGTTGCCGGCCTGAATGCGGCTGCCGGCGCCGAGCAGACGGGCCATCGCTTCAAAACGCCACGGCGAATCCAGCACGCCGGCGCTTTGCAACTGGCGTGCCGCCGCGCGCAGACCGCTGCCCTGCTTGACGCTGAACTGCACCGGCGAAGAAATATCGATGGGCACAAAACAACTCGCCACCAGCACCGCCAGCGCGACGGCCATCGCCAGCAACAGGAATGACCAGCTGCGCAGGCGGTCGGCGTTAGTGCGCTTCGGCATCGCCAATCCATTTGCGCATGCGCGCGGCCAATTCGTGTTCTGGCCACGCGAGGTCGCCGAGTGCCGTGATCTGCCACACGCCGATCAGGCTGTTGAGCAGAAACACTCCATCGGCCGCCTGCACGTCCTCGCGCCGCACCGGCGCGATGCGCACCGGCAGCCCTTCCGCGCGCGCGTATTCGACAATGAGATCCCGCGTCACGCCGGCGATACCGCACTCGTTCAGCGCCGGCGTTGTCAGCAGGCCATCGCGGTACAAAACCAGATTGCTCATGGTGCCGCCGATGACATTGCCCCTGGTGTCGAGCAGCAGGCCTTCGGCAATCGATGGGTCCTGCCACTCCGCGCGGGCGAGGACATTTTCGATGCGATTGAGATGTTTGATGCCGGCCAGTGCCGGCTGGATTCCCAGCCGCAGATCGCACCAGCGTGCTCGCACGGCCTTGGCCGCAGCGGCCGTTCGCGGGCTGCAGGCGACGACCCGGGTGGTTGCGCTACCGAGCTGCATGGCATATCCGCGCGGCGCAATACCGCGCGTCAGCGTAATCCGGATGGCGCCATCCGCGTGCCGCGGTGCCACCGTGGCAATGTCTGCGGCCAGAACCTGCTCGTCCGGGCAGGCAATGCCCAACGCGGTCGCGTCGTGCGCAAGCCTGGCGTAATGGCGGCGCCACAGCAGCGGCTGCGAATCGCGCAAGGCGAGCGTGCGGAATACGCCGTCGCCATAAGCGAAGCCGCGATCGCAGGGGTCGATCGCGGCGGATTCAATTCCGTTGATCAGGATCATCGCAGGCGGTGCTTGCACGGCTGCAATGCCGGCGGCCGCGCGCGCGGCGTCAAATCGCCCGGAAAACGAGCGTGCCGTTGGTGCCGCCGAAACCGAACGAATTCGAGATCGCGACCTTGATGCTCATCTTGCGCGCGGTGTTCGGGATGTAATCAAGATCGCACTGCGGATCCTGATTGACCAGGTTGATCGTCGGTGGCGCAATCTGTTCGTTAACGGCCATCGCCGAAAACACCGCCTCGATGCCGCCGGCAGCGCCCAGCAGATGGCCGGTCATCGATTTGGTCGAACTCACCGCGAGTTTCTTCGCGGCGTCACCAAAGCAGCGCTTGACCGCGGTGGTCTCTGCAATGTCGCCCAGCGGCGTCGAGGTGCCGTGGGCGTTGACGTAATCAACCTCATCGACATTGACGCCGCCGTTGCGCAGCGCATTGGTCATGCAGCGCGCCGCACCTTCGCCGTCTTCGACCGGCGCCGTGATGTGATGCGCGTCAGCGCTCAGCCCGTAACCGGCAAGTTCGCAATAAATCCGCGCGCCGCGTTTTTTCGCGTGTTCGTATTCTTCGAGCACCAGCACGCCGGCGCCCTCGCCCAGCACGAAGCCGTCGCGGTCCTTGTCCCACGGGCGGCTCGCCTGTTCCGGCGCGTCGTTGCGTGCCGAGAGCGCGCGTGCAGCGCAGAAGCCGCCGACGCCGAGCGCGGATACGCAGGACTCGGCGCCACCGGCAACCATGACATCGGCATCGCCATATTCGATCAGGCGGCCGGCTTCGCCGATGCTGTGGTTGGCCGTGGTGCAGGCGCTGACCACCGCAATGTTCGGCCCTTTGAGGCCATACATGATGGAAAGCTGGCCAGAAATCATGTTGATGATGGTGCCGGGCACAAAAAACGGCGAGATCTTGCGCGGACCGCCGGCAAGATAGGCGTCATGGGTCGTTTCTATCAACGGCAGCCCGCCGATGCCAGAACCGATGCAGACGCCGATCTGTTCGCGCGCCTCTTTTTCCAGATCGAGACCGGAATCCTTCAAGGCATCGATGCCGGCGGCGAGACCGTAATGAATGAAGGTGTCGAAACGGCGCGCCTCCTTCGGCGCAAGCCATTTCGCGACCTCGAAATTCTTCACCTCGCCGGCGATCTGCGTCGAGAAATTGCCAGCATCGAAACGCGTGATGCGCGCGATGCCGGACTTGCCGGCAATCACGTTACCCCACGCTTCGCCGACACCAATGCCGACAGGTGAAACGATGCCGAGGCCGGTGACGACTACTCTGCGTCTGGACAAGGGAGTTCCGCCGTTTCTTGATCGACTATTTGACGTGGGCCTTGACGTAGTCCACGGCCTGCTGGACGGTCGTGATCTTCTCGGCTTCCTCGTCCGGGATTTCGCATTCGAATTCTTCTTCGAGCGCCATCACCAGTTCGACGGTGTCGAGCGAATCGGCACCCAGATCGTTGACGAACGACGACTCGGCTTTGACATCGGCTTCGTTGACGCCCAGTTGTTCGGCGACGATTTTTTTGACGCGTTGTTCCAGATTTTCCATCTAATTCCCCCTTGTCAGGAATGGGTTCACATTCGAAGCGATTATTTTACCAAATCCGGCGCGCACCACCTAACGCCGGATGCCGCGCTCAATCCATGTACATTCCGCCGTTCACATGGATCGTCGCGCCCGTGATATACGCGGCCGCCGGCGACGCCAGAAATGCTACCGTGCCGGCGATGTCGGCAACGCTGCCGAGGCGCGCCAGCGGAATCTGGCCGACCAGTGCGGCGCGCTGCTCTTCGCTCAACTCGCGCGTCATGTCGGTTTCGATGAAGCCGGGCGCAACGCAGTTGACCGTGATGTTGCGGCTGCCGATCTCGCGCGCCAGCGATTTGCTGAAGCCGATCATGCCCGCCTTGGCCGCCGCATAATTGGTTTGACCGGCGTTGCCCATCGCCCCCACCACCGAGGTGATGTTGATGATGCGTCCGGCGCGCGCCTTCATCATCGCGCGCACCACCAGTTTCGACAGGCGGTAGACAGATTTCAGATTGGTCGACAGGATGTCGTCCCATTCCTCGTCCTTCATGCGCATGAGCAGGTTGTCGCGGGTGATGCCGGCATTGTTGACCAGGATACCGATGTCGCCGAATTGCTTCTGCACGGCAGCGATCACCGCCTCGGCCTGCTCGGAGTCATTCACGTTCAGCGCAAAACCGCCGCCCTTGACCCCGGCCCCGGCGAGATAGGCGCCGATAGCCGCCGCGCCGGCTTCGGTGGTGGCCGTGCCGGCAACCGTGGCGCCGAGGCGGCCCAGTTCCAGCGCGATCGCGCGACCGATGCCGCGCGAGGCACCGCTGACCAGTGCGATTTGGCCGTCCAGCATCATGCCCCCTGCAAAGCCTGCAGCGTTTGTTCGAGCGAGGCCGCATCGCTGATCGCCAGCCCCTGCAGATTGCCGTCAATGCGTTTGGTCAGCCCCGCGAGCACTTTGCCCGGACCGCATTCGACGACATGCGTAACGCCGGCGGTTGCCATTGCCCTTATCACTTCGACCCAGCGCACGGCATTGCAGGCCTGACGCGCCAGCGCGTCCTTGATCCGCGCCGCTTCGCTAACGGTAGCAACGTCAACGTTATTGACGACCGGAAATTGCGGCGCGTGAAATTCGACCGCGGCCAGATATTGCGCGAGACGCTCCGCCGCCGGCTTCAGCAGCGAGGAATGGAATGGCGCGCTGACCGGCAACATGACGGCGCGTTTGGCGCCGCGGGTTTTTGCCACCGCCGCGCCGCGCTCGACTGCCGTTTTGTGTCCGGCGATCACAACCTGGCTCGGCGCATTGAAATTAACCGCCTCGACGATTTCGCCCTGCGCCGCCTCGACGCAGGCCGCGCGCACGCTGTCGTCATCGAGACCGAGCACGGCCGCCATCGCGCCGGTGCCCATCGGCACGGCTTCTTGCATCGCCTGCGCGCGAAAGCGCACCAGCGGCAACGCATCCTTGAATGCGATCACGCCGGCGACGACCAGCGCCGTATATTCTCCGAGGCTGTGCCCGGCAACCATCGCCGGCGCGGCACCGCCGGTCGCGCCCCACGCCCGGTACATCGCGTAGGCGGCAGTCAGCATCAACGGCTGCGTGTTGACGGTGGCGTTCAGCTGTTCCGCCGGGCCCTCGGCTGCGAGTTTCCACAGATCCTGCTGCAATACATCAGAAGCCTCGGCAAACGTGTCGCGCACGATGGCGACACCCTCGAAGCTCTGCATCATGCCGACCGACTGCGAGCCCTGTCCCGGAAAAACCAATGCAAGTTTCATCTTTCTACATCTCCACGAGCGCGGCGCCCCAGGTGAAACCGCCACCGACGCCTTCGAGCAGAATTTTTTGTCCCGGTTTGATGCGACCGTCGCGAACCGCCAGATCAAGGGCCAGCGGGATCGACGCCGCCGAGGTGTTGGCGTGACGATCGACCGTGATCACCACATGCGACGGATCGATGCCGAGTTTTTTCGCTGTCGCCTCGAGAATCCGCACATTGGCCTGATGCGGAATCAGCCAGTCAACGTCCGCCGGCCGCATGTTGCAGATCGCAAGCGCCTCGCGCCCGACTTCGTCGAGCACGCGCACCGCAAACTTGAACACAGCCTGGCCGTCCATGCGCAGGAAGGGGTCGCCCGTCACCTTGCCGCCGCGAATCTGGCCCGGCGTCGAGAGTATGCCGGCGTGCGATCCATCCGCATGCAAAACACTCGCATGAATACCGGGCTTGTCGGATGCCGCCAGCACCACGGCACCGGCGCCATCGCCGAACAGCACGCAGGTGCCGCGGTCGTTCCAGTCGAGGATGCGCGAGAACACTTCGGCGCCGACCACCAGCGCGTGGCTGCAACTGCCGCTGCGGACGAACTTGTCGGCGATGTCGAGCGCGTAGACAAAACCCGAGCACACCGCCTGCACGTCGAACGCGGGGCTGCGTTTGATGCCGAGGCGCGCCTGCAGCAGGCAGGCGGTGCTTGGAAAAATGAAATCGGGAGTTGAGGTCGCGACGATCACGAGACCGATCTGTTCCGGCGTCACGCCGGCGGCCGTCATTGCGCGTTGCGCCGCCTCGGCGGCAAGCATGCTTGAAGTCTGATCGGGCGCCGCCAGATGACGCTGGCAAATGCCGGTGCGCGAACGGATCCATTCGTCGGAGGTATCGACGCGGGTGGCCAGCTCTGCATTGGTCACCACATTGGCCGGCAGATAACTGCCGGTACCGATGATGCGCGAATACATCAGACTGCCCCTTCATGCATCGCTGACATGAGCTCGGTGATGTGATTCAACACCCCGCCGCGCGCCTCGTCGACCGCGCGGCCGATCGCAATGCGAAACGCCAGGCGGTCGGCCGAACCATGGCTCTTGACGACGATGCCGCGCAGGCCGAGCAGTGTCGCGCCGTTGTAATGCCGCGGATCGAGCCGGTGCTTGAACGCGTTGAGCACCGGCATGGCCAGCAGGCCCGCCAGTTTCGTCAGCGCATTGCGGCTGAATTCCTCGCGCAGATAATGTCCCATCATGCGAATCACGCCCTCGCTCGCTTTGAGCGCGACATTGCCGACAAAACCGTCGCAGACCACCACATCCGTGGTGCCCTTGTAGATGTCGTCGCCTTCCACATTGCCGTAAAAATTGAGGCCGCTCGCACGCAGCAGGTCTGCCGCGCGCTTGGCCACCTCGTTACCCTTGATATCTTCTTCGCCGATGTTAAGCAGGCCGATGCTGGGCGACGGCTTGCCTTCGATCGAACTGACCAGCGTTGCGCCCATGACGCCGAACTGCAGCAGGTGTTCTGCGGTGCAATCGACGTTGGCGCCGAGGTCCAGCATGTGCGTGTGCCCGGTGCGCGTCGGCAGCATCGAGCAGATCGCCGGACGCTCGATGTCGGGCAGCATCTTGAGGACGAAACGGGAAATCGCCATCAGCGCGCCGGTGTTGCCGGCGCTGACGCAGGCATGCGCTTCGCCATCCTTGACCAGATTGATCGCGACGCGCATCGAAGAGTCTTTTTTGCCGCGCAATGCCAGCGCAGGCGCTTCGTCCATGGCGACGGTTTCGCTCGCATGCCGGACGGACAGTCCCGGCATGGCGGTGGCGCCGAGCGCCTTTAACTGCGCGGCAATGACGTCTTCGAGACCGACCAGCACCACGCTGACGTCGGTAGAGTCGCGCAGGAAATCGACCGCCGCCGGCACCGTCACGCCCGGACCATGGTCGCCACCCATGCAATCTACAGCGACCGTTACCGCCACGCTCTCCCCCTCATTGGCGGCAGGAACCGGTAATCAGTAACCAGAATTTACTCGTCTTTGGACTTGACGACTTTCTTGCCGCGGTAGAAACCGCTCGGGCTGATGTGGTGGCGCAGATGCACCTCACCGGTGGTCGGCTCGGTCGCCAGCGGCGGATTGGTCAGAAAATCATGCGAACGGTGCATGCCGCGCTTCGACGGCGATTTTTTGTTCTGCTGGACAGCCATGACAAAACTCCCAAGATATCAATTCAATTAACCTGCTTGCTCTTCAATCCGGCCAGCACCGCAAACGGCGATGCTCGCTGCTTCAGCCCGGGCTCGCCTGCCGCCTGGCATGCGCCCTCCGCGTGGCGCGGTGCAATCGGCAATGCCAGCAAAACCTCGTCCTCGACCAGCGACCAGACATCCATTTCCGCATCGGCAGCAACTGCATCGAGATCATCGACACCATCGCTCTCGCCGGCAACGCCAGCTTCGAGCAACAGCAAAGACGACTCCTGCTCAACCTCATGCTGCAAACGGCCGAGGCAACGCTGGCAATTGAGGTTGAGTGCGCCGGCGACCTTCAACCGCAACCGTGGACTTTGCCGCCCATCCGTCAAACCCGACAACGTAAAGCGCAATTGACCGTCGCGATCGTGCAAACTATCTGCGAGACGCCCGAGCTCGGCCAACGGCACTTCGCCGCGTATTTCACCGCCGCTGCGTGCAAACTCCAGACTATCGATGACAGCCCGTGCGGACATAAGCGCGGCATGATAGTATTTTTGCCCGCCCCTGTCAAAACAAAATTACGGAAAACCCATATCGCGCAGGGACTTAGATTAATCTCCCCGGCGCGTAGCTGCCATGCCCCCAACCACCCCGCCCCGCCTCGTTCTGGCATCGTCCTCGGTCTACCGGCGCGAACTGCTGGCGCGCCTGAAAATCGACTTCGAAACCTGCTCGCCGGACATCGACGAAACCGCCCGGCCTGGCGAAAACCCTGAAGCCCAGGCCCTGCGGCTGGCCTGCGCCAAGGCAGCGACGGCGGCAGTCCGCCACCCGGCCGCCCTCATTATCGGCAGCGATCAGGTTGCCCTTTGCAACGGTCGCGAATTGGCGAAACCCGGCGACCATGCGCGCGCAAAACTACAGCTGGGCATGATGAGCGGCAAAACCATTACTTTTCACACCGCCCTTTGCCTGTTAAACGCGATCAGCGGACGACAGCAAACCGCCGTGGTGCCGGTCACCGTGCAAATGCGCGTTTTGGATGACGCCGCAATCGAACGCTATCTGGCAGCCGAACAACCCTACGACTGCGCCGGAAGCGCCCGGATCGAGGCCCTCGGCATTACGCTCATCGACAAAATCAGCGGTGACGACCCCAACGCGCTGATCGGGCTGCCGCTGATCGCGCTTTGCCGCATGCTGCGCAACGAAGGCTTGTCACTGCCATGAACGGCGCTCAAAACGGCAGCCTCCACCTGATTCCGGTCACTCTCGGCGGAGAGGACGTCCGCGCCGTGCTGCCGCGTGCTGCCTGCGAAGTGCTTGCCGGTCTCGATTATTTCATCGTCGAAAACGAAAAATCGGCACGGCAGTTCCTCAAACAGCTGCCGCATCCGCGATCGCTGCGCGACTTGAAGCTGGAACGTTTCGACAAGGATGGCACATCCGGACGCGCCGCGCTGTTATTGCAGCCGCTGCTGTCCGGACGCAGCGCGGCCGTACTTTCCGAGGCTGGTTGCCCGGCGATTGCCGACCCCGGCGCACAACTGGTGGCCGCAGCGCATCGCGCAAACATTCCGGTCGTGCCCCATGTCGGTCCGTCGGCGCTGCTGCTGGCATTGATGGGCTCCGGCTTCAATGGCCAGCGTTTTGCCTTTCACGGCTACCTGCCGGTTGCGGCTGCCGAATGCCGCGCCGAAATTCAGAAGCTGGAACGCGAATCGTGCGAGCGCGACATGACGCAGTTGTTCATCGAAACGCCGTATCGCAACGACGCGCTGCTGAAATCGCTGCTCGACTGTTGTCAGGCCAAGACCCGCCTGTGTGTAGCGGCTGATCTCACGCTATCGACGCAGACCCTGAATGTGGCGACCGTCGGCGATCTGCGCGCACGTACGCCGGAGATCGGGCGCCGGCCGGCGGTATTCCTGCTCTACGCGGGATAAGCGGCAACTCAGCGCAGTTGCGCGCCGCCCGCGCCAGCCTTGACCAGCGCTTCGGCCATGGCGGCGCCAAACTTGCGCGCCACCCGTTCGGCGAGATTCTGACGCGGCGTGAAATCGACGACGTCCTCGGCTTTAATCACGTCGCGCGCCACCGAATCGACGCTGCCCAACGCATCGGCCAAACCGAGTTCGATGCTTTTTTCGCCGGTCCAGATGAGCCCGCTGAAAATGTCCGGCGTTTCTTTCAGGCGTTTACCGCGTCCGTTACGCACGACAGTAATAAACTGCTGATGAATCTCGCCGATCATTTTTTCGGCGAACTCGCGGCTCTGCGGCGTCAACGGCCCGAACGGATCGAGAAAGCGCTTGTTTTCGCCGGCGGTAATTGCGCGGCGCTCGATGCCCAGTTTGTCCATGAGGCCGGTAAACCCGAAACCGTCGATCACCACGCCGATCGAACCGACGATGCTCGCCTTGTCCACAAAAATCTTGTCAGCCGCGGCAGCGACGTAATAGCCGCCCGACGCACAGATGTCTTCGACCACCACGTAGAGCGGAATATTCGGGTACAGCGTGCGTAGGCGCTTGATTTCGTCGTTGATATACCCGGCCTGCACCGGACTGCCGCCGGGGCTGTCGATGCGCAGGATCACGCCCTGCGTGTTGCTGTCCTTGAATGCCGCCTGCAACCCGGCGGTAATGTTATCCGCGCTGGCCGCGCTGTCCGAACTGATCACGCCGCGCAATTCAACCAGCGCCGTATGCTTGCCTGAGGTGGTGTGCTCACCCTGATGCACCCAGCCGAGGCCGACCATCAGCACCGCGAATAGATAAACCAATACGAGCAGCTTGAATGCCATGCCCCAGCGCCGCGCCGCGCGCTGTTCGGCGATCGCCGCCAGCGCGACTTTCTCCAGCACGCCGCGTTCCCAGTTGGAGTCCGACCTGTCCTGCGCGTTTTCAGCCATGCTCGTTTCCGCCGTGAATGAGGTGAACCTTGCCATCGCGCTCGGCGACGGCCAATGCGTGGAGTCGCTGGCCCTTGCACGGGCCCATGATGCAGTGCCCGGTGTCCGGCTCGTACGTCGCGCCATGCGTAGTGCAAATCAAGTATAACCCCGTACGATCGAAGAACTCACCCTCGACCCAGTCGAGTTCGACCGCGATATGCGCGCACTGGTTCAAATAAGCGTGCGCGCGGCCGTCATATCGGACGACGAAGGCCGGCAACGGTTTGCCCTCGCGCAGCACGCTGAAGCGCACGCCCTTGCCGCCATCGACCAGCGCCGCGCTGTCGCAGATTACGCGTTCTGGCTCAGCCATTGCCATAACGCCTGCGGCTCATCGATACAGGCCAGCGGCTGCAGGGCCAGCAACTGGTCGCGCGGATGCGCGCCGAAACTCACCGCGAGCGCCGCCACACCGGCGTTTTGCGCCATCTGCAGGTCATGGGTGGTGTCGCCGATCATCAGCGTGCGTTCCTTGCTCACGCCGAGTTCGGATTGCAACTCAAGCAGCATCGCAGGCGCCGGTTTGCTGGCGGCCTCTTCGCCGCAGCGGGTGGCATCAAATCGCTTGCCGAGCCCGGTGCGTTCGAGCACCCGATCGAGGCCGCGCCGGCTTTTGCCGGTGGCGACGGCAAGCAGATGGCCGGCATCTTCGAGCGCGGCCAGCGCGGTTTCAGCGCCCGCAAACAGCGGCGCCGACTCTTCGCGCGCGCGAAAATGTGCGCCGTAGCGCTCGACGATCTGCGGGTAAATCGACGGCGGCACGTTGGGCAAGATGTGGCGCATGGCGTCATACAAACCGAGCCCGATGATGTGGCGCGCGCGTTCCTCGCTCGGCACCGGCAGGCCGAGGTCGGCGCAGGCCGCCTGCAGCGCAGCGGCAATGACGGCGGTCGAATCCATAAGGGTGCCGTCCCAGTCGAATACCAGCAGGTCAAAGCGCCGCGTCATGCGCATCGTCCAGTTTCTTGATAAATTGCTGCAGATCCTCGGGCAGCGGCGCTTCGATGGTCATCGGCTCTCCGCGCATCGGGTGCAAAAACGTCACGCTCGCCGCGTGCAGAAACATGCGTTTGAGTCCGCTGCGGGCAAGCTCCTTGTTGCGGGGGAAATCGCCGTACTTGTCGTCGCCGGCGATCGGAAAACCGACGTGGGCCAGATGCACGCGGATCTGGTGGGTGCGCCCGGTCTTCAATTCGGCGCGCAACAGACTGAAATCGGTCCACGCTTTCTGCAGTTCAAAAATGGTGTGTGAGGCCTGGCCGTCGGCTTCGACCGAAACCCGCCGCTCGCCGGATTCGAGCACATATTTGCGCAGATTGACCTTGACGCTCTGCCGGGCATTGCGCCACTTGCCGAGCACCAGGGCCAGATAATGCTTGCCCATGCGTCCTTCGCGAATAATTTCATGCAGGGCAACCAGCGCGCTGCGCTTCTTGGCCAGCAGCAACACCCCCGAGGTATCCCGGTCGAGCCGGTGGACCAGTTCGAGAAAGCGCAGTTGCGGCCGCTGCGCCCGCAGCTGTTCGATGACGCCGAATTTGACCCCGCTGCCGCCATGCACGGCCAGCCCGGATGGCTTGTTCAACGCAATGACCGCCTCGTCCTCGAACAGGATGGCCTTTTCGAGTTGCGGATCCGGCGCGGGCGTAACCCGTTCCGGCCGTTCTGCCAGCCGCAACGGCGGCAAGCGCAGTTCGTCGCCCTCCTGCAGACGGTACTCCGGTTTGGCCCGCCCCTTGTTGACGCGGACCTCGCCGCTGCGCAAAACCCGGTAAACGTGGCTCTTCGGCACGCCTTTAAGTATCTTCAACAGGTAGTTATCGATGCGCTGGCCGGCGTCTTCCGCGCCGACCTGATGTCGGGACACGACATTTTTGCCTAAATCCTTCATTTTGCTTATACTAAATGCCGGTTGACGGTTCGTTGGGCGGTTGGATACAAGCCGTCCCAAGCCGGAACTGGCGCGCATTGAGGTGTGTGCCTGCCGGCAAGCTGGCCCAGAGCCAGGCAGTTGTCAGCCAAAAAAGGCAGTCGATAAACCGTCAGATCATTCCCCCGACGCCGTTTAAAGGCGATTGCCGTTGCACAATGGTTAACATTGCTCACCAAAAAAAGTAGCGATGGTAGTTGAATTGCGCGCTCACGATACACGATAGTTTTATTGCTGCAGCGGTTCCGGCGCCGGCGACAATCGCCGCGCCACATGACGCTGCCGCATGACGAATTCTAACGGCAAACAGCACAAGCCATTTATTACAGGTCATCACGCCTTACTTAACGATCTAGTAAAAGAATGAAGCTACGCCTGCGCGTGCGGTCTGCGCCGGCAGTTTGCCCATCCCGTGTCTGAGCGCGGGAGAAGAAAAAAATGAAACGCATGTTGTTCAATGCGACGCAGGCCGAAGAGCTGCGCGTCGCCATCGTCGATGGTCAGAAACTCCTCGACCTCGATATCGAATCCGCCAACAAAGAGCAGCGCAAGAGCAATATCTACAAGGGCGTCATCAACAGCATCGCGCCCAGTCTCGAAGCCTGTTTTGTCGATTACGGCGCCGAGCGCAGCGGCTTTCTGCCGTTCAAGGAAGTCAACCGCTCCTACTTCAAACCCGGCGTCGATGTCGGCCACGCCCGCATTCAGGATGCCCTGCGCGAAGGCCAGGAAGTGCTGGTCCAGGTCGACAAGGACGAGCGCGGCAACAAGGGCGCGGCGCTCACCACCTACATCAGCCTCGCCGGTCGCTATCTGGTTCTGATGCCGAACAATCCGCGCGGCGGCGGCGTCTCGCGCCGCGTCGAAGGTGAAGACCGCGCCGAACTGCGCGATGCCGTCGACCAGCTCGAAGTGCCGCAGGGCATGAGCGTCATCGCCCGCACCGCCGGCATCGGCCGCGAAGCCGAAGAGCTGAAGTGGGATCTGACCCGCCTGCTCGACCTGTGGAATGCGATCGACGACGCAGCCGCCAAGGACGTTATCAAGGTCTATGGCACACGCCTGCTTTACTCGGAAAACGACCTGGTGTCGCGCGTCATCCGCGACCACTTTCATCAGGATATCGGCGAAATCCTCGTCGATACCGACGATGTCTTCGAACAGGCCCGCATTTACATGAGCAACATCATGCCGCAGTATGTCGGCAGGGTTAAGCTCTACAGCGACGATGTGCCGCTGTTCTCGCGCTTCCAGATCGAACACCAGATCGAAACCGCCTATTCGCGGCAGGTCACGCTGCCCTCGGGCGGCGCGATTGTCATCGATCACACCGAAGCGCTGGTATCTGTCGACGTCAACTCGGCGCGCGCCACCCGCGGCGCCGACATCGAGGAAACCGCCTTCCGCACCAACCTCGAAGCCGCCGAAGAAACCGCGCGCCAGTTGCGCCTGCGCGATCTGGGCGGACTGATCGTCATCGACTTCATTGACATGGAAAGCACGCGCAACCAGCGCGAAGTCGAAACGCGTCTGCGCGATTCACTGCGCCCCGACCGCGCGCGCGTGCAGATCGGCAAGATTTCGCGCTTCGGCCTGATGGAGCTTTCACGTCAGCGTCTGCGCCCCGCACTCGCCGAAGGCAGTCACATCCCCTGTCCGCGTTGCCACGGCACCGGCCACATCCGCGGGATCGAATCGACCGCGCTGCATATCCTGCGCATCCTGCAGGAAGAGGCAATGAAGGAAAACACCGGCGCCGTGCATGCGCAGGTGCCGGTCGACGTTGCCACCTATCTGCTCAACGAAAAGCGCGCCGAGTTCCACGCCATTGAATCGCGCCTCAAGGTCAATGTCGTGCTGATCCCGAACATTCATCTGGAAACGCCGAACTACACGGTGACGCGCCTGAAGCATGAAGAACTCAATCACGCCGATGTGCCGCCACCGAGTTATCAGATGATGACGGCCCCGGAAAAGCCGGATTCGCTGCTGCCTTCGGCGCAAACCGAGGCCCCTGCGCCGAAACCGACCGCCGTGGTGAAATCCACCCTGCCGTCGCAGCCGGCGCCCATGATCGAACCGAAGGCAAAGCCGGTTGCGGAAGCGCCGGTTGCGGCCGCGCAGCCCAATATCATCAGCAAGATTTTCGGCTTCTTCAAACGCACACCGGCACCGGCGGCAACCGCCGCTCCCACCACCCAGCCGGCCTCGCGCGATGGCGGTGCGCGCGGCGAACGCAATGATCGCGGGGAACGCGGCGGTCGTTCGGATCGCAGTCGAGGTCGCGGCCGCGGCCGCGGCGACGGCGCGCGCCGGGACGGAACGCGTGACGAGAATCGTGATCGCGGCCAGCCGCGCGCCGAAGCTCAGGCCGGCGAACGCAATCGTCCGGAACGCCAGGAACGTCCGCGCAACGGCGAGCCGCGCGAACCGCGTCCGCCGCGCGAAGGCGGTCGTCGCGACGGCCAGCCACCGCGTCCGCCGCGCAATGAGGAAGTGCCGCAGAATGCCGAAGGCGCTGTTGAACAGACCGCACCGGGCGCAGAGCAACAGGCGCGTGGCAACGGCGAGGTGCGGGAAGGACGCGAGGGTCGCGGCCGTCGCCGTCGCGGTCGCGGCGGTCGCGATCGCAACGAACGTGGCGCGCAAACTGCCGCGTCCGGCGTTGAAGTTACCGAAAACTCCATGATGCCCGTAAGCGAAACGCCCCATGTTGCGATCGAAACGCCGCAGATCATGCCGGTTGAAACGCCTGCCTCGGAAGCTCATGTCTCGGAAATGCTGCCGGTCGTTGAGCACCAGGCTCCCGCGGAGAGCGAAGCGGCGGTTGATGCAAGGCCCGCGCCGGTACCGTCACCGGCGCCGTACACCGAGGTGGCGAGCGAGGAACGCGTGGTCGAGTATGCACCGCAGCCTCAGGCACCCGCGGTCGCTCCGGTGGCCGCGGTTTCGGTGGCGCCATCGGCGCCGGTGGCCCGCGATCCGATCGTGCTGCCGTCCGATCTGACGCAGATCGAAACCGATCAGGTAAAACTGCGGCTCGCCGCAAGCCGCGTGGCACCGCCACCGCCGCCGCGTCCGCCGCGGGTGCGCCCGCCGTTGCCGCCTATCAGCAATGAACCGCTGATACAGGTCGAAACGCGCAAGTAGTCGAAGAACGGGCCGCTGACAGCGGCCCGTTTTTTATCCGTCTGTCGTCTGCGCGCGCAGGAATTCAAGCAGACGCGGACTGATCGCTTCGGCCATATCGAGCACGCGTTCGAAGCCGGCAGGACCGCCGTAATACGGATCCGGGACGTCCTGCCCCGAGAAATCGTCATGCATATCGCCGTAAAGTTTGACGCGCGCGTGCAGCGAAGAAGGACAAAGGCGCTGCAGCGCCGCCAGATTAGCGCGATCCATCGCCATTATTAGAGTGAAGCGGCTGAAATCGGCGAGTTCAACCTGACGTGCGCGGAGGGCACTCATGTCGTAGCCCCTGCGCTGCGCCGCCGCGATTGTGCGCGGATCGGGCGGGTCGCCAACATGATAATCATGGGTACCAGCAGAATCACAGCCGAAACTCCCTGCGCATTCCGCAGCGAAAAGCGTATGGCGGAAAACCGCCTCCGCTGTCGGCGAACGACAGATGTTGCCCATGCAGACAAACAGGATACAAGGCGAAATATTGCCGGGCAAATTGCTCATCTATTTGGGCGCAAAACGGAATTGACGCGGCGTCGTGCTAGTGTAGTGTTCCATTCTGTTTGGAACTTAAGCGACGATTGGCGCGAATGACTTTCTGAAGGATGTCGCGAGCGCTCTTGGTCCAGATGAATGGCTTAGGTTGGGTATTGTGGTGAGCGATGTATTCGTCGATGGCGCC
>CAISYC010000008.1 GCA_903889565.1 uncultured beta proteobacterium | reverse complement strand
GGCGCCATCGACGAATACATCGCTCACCACAATACCCAACCTAAGCCATTCATCTGGACCAAGAGCGCTCGCGACATCCTTCAGAAAGTCATTCGCGCCAATCGTCGCTTAAGTTCCAAACAGAATGGAACACTACACTAGGATGACGGGGCAAAACGAAAATATGATGTTGGCAAAGCTGTGTTTTGAAGTGCGGCGTATTATGGAAAATGGGGAGCCGCTAGAGAGCATTGTTCCTTCACTAGTCGATCTCTTTCAAAAACCGTAGATTTTTTGGATGTTCGATATGGATAGATTTCGGGGATTGGGTATAAAGCTGCTTTTGTTGGTGTTGTTGGTAGTTCTTGGGTGGGCGGCCTTTACGTATGAAAAGGTTGCTTACGCATTGATCGTCGTTGTCTTTGGTTTTTTCGGCTTTTATCTCTCCGAAATTGCGAAACAAGCCATTCGTGTAAGGCATGTGGCGAATCAGGGTTGGGCGTATCTGCTCAACGTTCAATACAGCGTCAACCTTGAGCCTTCTTTTGATTGGTTTCATAAGGTGGCGCAGGAATGGCAGACACTTCGGCTGACAGTCGATAACGCGGGATATCTGGCGTCCGCTGTAGGGATTGACTTTTCGGAGGTGGATAAAAAGGTGCGTGCTCAAATCAAGGCACTAGTATTGGAGCCGAAGGCGTTCGCTGCGGCCAAAGCTGAATTTGCCACTCCGTAATTTCAGGCTGCGGGGCGAATTGACGCGTTAATAAAGAACGCTGAACGTCAGTTGGATGAAGTTAGGCGGATGCAGGATTTGATACGCCTGCCCGTCGCGGCCTGCGCTCACGCGGCGCGATCGCTGGTGGGCCTCCGGACAAGCCAGCGTCCCCCACGCCGGTGTCAGGGCGTCCGGCTGCGCCGGCCACCCTGACGCGGCGCGGGTTCCCCGCGCTTGCGGCTTGCGCCGTCCGGGCAACTGGCTTCTGCGCGGCGCTAGCACCGCTGTCTACTAGGGAAAAACTCGCGGCCGCGTGGCGCTTACTAAATTCACGCGCCATCGCACAGGTCAGGCCCCACCATGCGAGTTCGGGCGCCGAGAAGCTTCGCCCTTCGGGCGAAAACAACAGCTCGCCTCGAATCGTGAAGCCCTTCCAATCATCGCCTGGCAAAGCGTAGCCCGACAGAATCCGCAGCAGCTGATACGCGGAATAGGGAACAGCCGCACCAGTGCGCGTCCAGTTGCGAACGGTGCGCCGCGTGACGCCCAATGCAGCTGCGGCCCTTTTTCGGGTAAAGCCCGAGATCAACAGCGCGGTCATAAATTCCGATCCGTCGACGCGTCTACAGCCCGGGTCGGCCTTAGGCTTGGTCGGCATGGCACCCCCGAGATTCACCCACGGATTGCCGCGCTGGCTCACCATGCGAGGCCCAGTCATGCGGCTGGGCAATGACGGTAATAGGTGTTGCCGCCGAGACGACGCAACCGCGTCGGAAGGCGTATTCGGGCCGTCCGTGGAAACCGCAGAACGCATACAATCGGCGGTGCAGTCTGACCAAGCGGCGCAGATCGCTGGCCGTCTGTGGCTGTTGGCCGGCTTCAAGCAATTCCGCGACACCGTCGATCAGTAGCCGCGCATCAGATTCCGATAATTTCAGGCCGTGGGCGTTACGAAGGGCATGTTTCAGTGATGTTTGCATCGGAAAACCTTTCCGTAGGCTCCGGCGTAACCGTTGATCAATCATCACCTTACATGCGCGAATTGCGCATAATGTATATTATGTCAAATTATATATTTACTGGTTATGCGTTGGCGCTGACGGTGTTATTTGTTCCGCAAACATTCGCCCAAACCCCCACCTCGGGCTATCCGGGTCGGCCGATCAAAATCGTTGTTCCGTATATCCCGGGCGGC
This sequence comes from uncultured beta proteobacterium, assembly GCA_903889565.1. Lineage (GTDB taxonomy): Bacteria > Pseudomonadota > Gammaproteobacteria > Burkholderiales > SG8-41 > PALSA-1004. The sequence continues at coordinate 137,671 of CAISYC010000008.1, read as the reverse complement.
GGCGTTGATACGGCAGCGCGGGTCACCGCGCAAAAAATGAATGAACTCACCGGTCAGCCGGTGATCGTAGAAAACAAACCGGGCGCCGGCACCAATATCGGATCTGATTACGTGGCCAAGTCGCCGGGCGATGGATATACCCTCCTGCTATCCAATTCTTCGCAGGTCGCCAACGCAACCCTGTACGGCAAGGCGATGCCCTACGATTTGCTGCACGATCTGGCGCCCGTCACCATGATCGGTACCACGCCGGTGTTGCTCGTCGTGCATCCATCGTTGCCGGTTAAAACGGTGCGGGATCTCATTGTGCTGGCGCGCGCGAAACCGGGGCAATTAACATTCGCATCGGCCGGGATCGGCAGTCCGACCCACATTGCCCCGGAATTGTTCAAATGGATGGCGAAGATCGACATGCTTCACGTGCCGTACAAGGGCGGCAGCCAGGCAGTAACCGATCTCATCGGCGGACAGATCACCTGTTATTTTGCCGCGATGTCCACTGGGTTGCCTCTGGCCAAAACGGGTCGGCTGCGCGCTGTGGCCGTGACCGGTCCGCGCCGCTTTTCAGCCGTCATCCCGGAAATCCCTACGGTTGCCGAGAGCGGCCTGCCCGGTTACGAACTGGTCGGCTGGTTTGCCTTGATGCTGCCGTCCGCTGCGCCTTCGGATCTGATCACGCGGGTCAACGCGGTGACAGTGCAGGCATTGCGCGCGCCCGGCATGAAAGAGCGGCTGCTCGGCGAGGGCACAGAACTGGTGGCAGGCACGCCGCAGGAATTCGATGCGTTTACGCGCAAGGAACTCGCCAAGTACGAAAAGCTGGTCAAGGTCGCCGGGATCAAACCGGAATAGCCGCAGCGTTCACTCGTCGGCGCTGATTTTGGCGAGTCTGGCGATTTCGCCCCACCGCAGCTTGTCCGCTTCGAAGGTCTTGCGAAATTGCTCCGGCGATTCGCCGCCGGCGTCATAGCCGATCGACGCGAAAAATTCCTTCATCTTCGGTGTCTCCAGAGACTTGTGAACGGAGGCATAGAGTTTGTTGATGATGGCGGGCGGCGTTTTCGCCGGCGCGAACCAGCCATGCCAGCCGCTGTCCATGTGGAAACCCGGCAGACCGGATTCGGAGATCAGCGGCATATCGGGCATCAGATCGAGACGCTTCACGCCGCTATAGGCGAGTGCGCGCAGGCGACCGGCCTTGATGTGCTGCGCGACGATCAGCGGCGGAATCAGCATGACCTGCACTTCGGCGCTCAGCAGCGCGTTCAGTGCCGGCCCCGCTCCTTTGTAAGGAACGTGCAGCATTTTGATACCCGCGCGGGTGTCGAACGCTTCGGTAATGAGATGCATGCCGTTGCCGATGCCGGGCGAGCTGTAGGACAGCTGCTTCTGCTTCGCCAGATCGATCAGTTCCTTCACCGTGCGCGCCGGCACCGATGAATGGACGACGATCAGCGCGCCCTGCCCGACTGCAATGGTGGTAACCGGTATGAAATCGCGGCTAACATCGAACGGCAGTTTCTTATAGACAGTTGCATTGATCGCAAACGCGACTGCGGTATGCAGCAGGGTGTAACCATCGGGCGCGGCCTTGGCAACGAGGTCGTAACCGATGATGCCGTTGGCGCCGCCGCGATTGTCGATCACGATCGGTTGACCGAGCAGGCCCTCGACTTCTTTCGACACCATGCGCGCGGTGCCGTCCTGGGTGCCGCCCGGCGCGGTGCCGACGATCAGTCGGATCGGATGTTCGGGATAGTTTTGCGCAACGACGTTACCGGTGCACAGGCCGAGCAACAGCGCAGCCCCCAATTCGTATTTCAAATGCCTGCTCCCGTGTTGATCCGAATAACGGCGCTTCGCATTATTTCTGCCGGAACTCTTCGACGCTTTTGGCGTATGCGCCGCCCCGCAGTTTCAGCGCACGGGTGATCGGTTGCGTGGCGCCGAAGGTCGGCACATAAGCCGAGTGCTTGCCGGCGCCGCCGATTACGACGACGTGCGCATTGGTTGCGCTCTTCATCACCGGCACCATGCGGTCCGGGCCGGCCTCGGTAAATTCACCCTTGAACACCGGCCACTGGCGGATGCGGCGATCGATGTTTTCATCGGAGAACGCATCGAGGCGCACGCGGCCGTGCTCATAGATAAATTTTTTGACGTCGGCCTTCGAGTAACCGTCGCGCGCCACCATCGAGGCATGCTCGGGGCCGAAGATCAGCAGCGGCGGGCCATCGAAGTAAACATTGTTGGCGCCGGTCATCGCGACCGTGCCGGCGGTCATCTTCAGCACACCGATGCCGGTGTTGCTCTCGTGATCATTGACGTTGTGCGGCGATTCGGCGCCGTAGACGGTGACGGTGCTGACCTCGGGTGCAAAACCGAGTTCGACGTGCAGCGGCTCCCAGGGATTCTCGGCTTCGTTTTCGGCGACGCAGAACGTGTACTTCGCCGGCGAACCGAAGGTCGCCATATCGCCGGTGGCCGGAATTGCACCGCCGATGTTGAGCATCGCCAATCGGATCGCGCGGCCGATCGTCGCATTGGCCTGGTTGCCGGGGCCGAATGCGTTGTGGCCCCAGTTCATTTTCAGTTCTTTGGCCAACGGTCCGTTGACCACCATCAGTGTCGAGCACGGGTGCGTGGTCGCGTTGACGCCGTAAAGGTTGAACGTTTCGTCGCACAGCGCTCCGATGGTAAGCATGACCAGCGGAAAATATTCCGGCTTGCAGCCGGCCATCACCGCGTTGGCGGCGAGACGCATCGGCGTTGCCGCGCCGTAACGCGGGGCGACCAGACCGATAATTTCGTCGTACGGCCGGTCGCAGTAGCTCAGCATCCGTTCGACGCGCGCTGCCGTCGGCGGCACCAGCGGCAAACCGTCGCCCCAGCCCTTTTCCATGTAGAGCGCATTGACCTTGTCGAAATCACCGTCGGCTTCGAAGCCGGCGCCAGGCGCATGCATCAGGTCTTTGAGGTTGCTCATTTCAGATTTTCTTTAATCAGCGTTGCGAATTGCGGGGCAGCCTGTTCGCTGCGACCGCGCACGTCATCGATCGAAATGCCGCCGAGCGGGTGCGTGATTTCCAGCAGGGGCAGTTCCGGCACGCCGAACGTGCGCGCCTGCGCCTTGCCGAGCTTCAAAAACGGTCCGGAGTAAATCACCGCCGTCGTCAGTCCGCGTTTGCGGAGTTCTGCCATGTCGTGGACACTCCACGACGTGCAGGAACCTCAATCCGCCATCGCGCTGATGACGAAATCAGCTTCGGCCTCCAGTTGATCGAGCACGTTTTTCGGTGCCGGCGTGCTCGGGTTGTTCTTGCGCAATGCGATGACCGACGCTACCGGCATCATCTTGCGGATGTTCTCGACGACGAAGGCCAGCAGGTGATCGGCGTTGCCCTTGGTGTTGTCGAGAGTGCCGAGGCGAATGCCTTTGGTGTTCGCTGTCACCGCGCGCTTTTCGCCGGCGGCGCCGAACTGATGCGGCGGTGCCTCGGGCGAGATCAGAAATACTTTTTCACTCATGGTGCTTTCCCTTTTCAAACACGTTCGATGATGACGGCCATACCCTGACCGCCGCCGATGCACAGGCTGGTCAGCGCATAGCGGCCGCCCGAGCGCTGCAACTGGCGTGCGGCGGTCAGCGCCAGACGCGCACCCGAGGCACCCAGCGGATGGCCGACGGCGATGGCGCCGCCGTTCGGATTGACGCGTTTGTCGTCGAAGGCAACGCCGAGGCCCTTCAGGCAGGACAGCACCTGGGCGGCGAAGGCTTCGTTGATTTCGATAATGTCCATATCCTTGATGGTAAGGCCGGCGCGCTCGAGCGCCTTCTTCGAGGCGGCGACCGGGCCGATGCCCATGATGTGCGGCGGCACGCCGGCCGAAGCAGTGGCGACCACGCGCGCGATCGGCTTGGAACCGGCTTTTTCGCCCGCTTTCAGGCTACCCATCATGATCGCAACAGCGCCATCATTGACGCCCGAGGCATTGCCGGCGGTGGTGACGCCGCCCTCATACAGCGGTTTCATTTTCGCCAGGGTTGCCATATCGGTGGTCGGCCGCGGATGCTCGTCGTCCGCGACTGCGGGCACCGGGCCTTTGCGCGTCGGCGGCATTTCGACCGGCGCGATTTCGCCGGCGAAAAAGCCCTCGCCCTTGGCGGCGGCAAATTTCTGCTGCGACCACAGCGCGAATTGGTCGGCTTCCTCGCGCTTGATCCCGTATTCGCGCGCCAGATTGTCGGAAGTCTGCGGCATCTGGTCGTCGCCGAATTTCTTGGTCAGTTTCGGATTCGAGAAACGCGGCCCGATGGTGCTGTCGAAAATGCGCATTTCGCGTCCGAACGGGCTTTCGCTTTTGGCGAACACGAAGGGGGCGCGGCTCATGCTTTCGACGCCGCCGACGAGAAACACATCGCCTTCGCCCGCGGTCAGAGAATGCGCGGCGTAAATGATCGAGCCGAGACCGCTGGCGCAATTGCGCTGCAATACGGTGCCGGGAATCTCGATCGGCAGATCAGCCGACAAACCGGCATGGCGCGCGACGCAACGCGCATCCTCGCCGGCCTGATTGGCGCAACCGAGCACGATGTCTTCGATCTGTTCGGCCTTGAATTTGGTCACCGCCATCACTGCGCGAATGGCGTTCGCCATCAGGTCGTCAGGTCGCACTTTTGCCAGTGAACCGGCGTAGCGGCCGAACGGCGTGCGCAAACCTTCGTAAATATAAGCATTAAGCATGGGCAATCCTTTGTCGAGAAATCAGGCTTCGGGAGTCAGCGCGGAAACGCCGAGTTTGGCGCGGCGCGTCAACCAGATGACCGGGCGGTAACGCGGGTCGCCGTAAATGCGGTACATGGATGACAGCACCTGGTGTATCCGGTCGACGCCAAGGGTGTCGGCGAAGCGGAACGGTCCGTTCGGATAGTTCAGGCCAAGCGTCACCGCCTTGTCGATGTCGGCGGGAACCGCAGTGCGGCTTTGCGCGATCGAACAGCCGATGTTGACGATCATGGCGACGATGCGCTGCGCGATGAAGCCGGGGCTGTCGTGACACACGGTGACCGGCACGCCGTCGCTGGCGAACAGGCCGTGCGCCGCATCGCGATAGGCCGCGTCGGTGACCGCGGTGGTCATGAGTGTGCGCCGCTTGACCATCGGGAACAGGGTATCGACCGCGACGGTGCGTTTGGGGTCGAGTTCCTGTTCGACCGCGCAATGCGTCGCATCGCTGCCGACCGGCGTAACCAGGCACAACGCCTTCTCGCTCGGAATCGCGCCCCGTTCAATGTTGGCGCCCATTTTTTCCAGCAATTCGTTGAGGACGGTGTAGCCCCTGTTATCGGCCTTGCTGATCCAAACGCTGTCCGGGCGCGCGGAAGGCGCCGGTGCTTCCGGCGGCACTGCCGGTTTCATTTCCGCATCGTATTTATAAAAACCGTTTTTGGTCTTGCGGCCGAGCACGCCGGCTTCGTAACGTGATTGCATGATCAGATTGGGGCGATAACGCGGCTCGCCGAAAAACTGGTCGCAGATCATTTTCGAGGCCGGTTGGGTGACATCAAGCCCGGTCAAATCCATCAATTCGAACGGCCCCATGCGGAAACCGCAGACATCGCGCATTACCCGGTCGACATCGGCGAACGTGGACACGCCTTCATAAACCAGATGGGAGGCTTCGAGCGTGAAGCCGCGGCCGACCTGATTGACCAGAAAACCCGGCGCATCGGTGCAGCGCACCGGTTCGCGCGTCATGCGTTTGCCGATGGTCGTCAGCGCTTCGCACACCCATTCTTCGGTCTGCAATCCGGCGATGACTTCAACCAGGCGCATCAGCGGCACCGGGTTGAAAAAGTGGAAACCGGCGAAACGCTGCGGGGTTTTAAGCTTGGCAGCGATGGTCGTTACCGACAGCGATGAGGTATTCGAAGCCAATATGCAGTCCGCGGCGACGATATTTTCGAGTTCACCAAAGACCTGGCGTTTGACGTCGAGATTCTCGACCACCGCTTCGATCACGGCGTGGCAGGGTTTGAATTCGGTCAGCGCATTGACGACCTGGATGCGCGCCAGCGCGGCATCTGCATCTTCTTTGCTCAGGCTGCCTTTTTCGGCGGCACGCTGCAGCATCTTGCCGATGAATTCACGGGCCTCGGCCGCAGCACCGGGCTTGGCGTCCATCATCAGCACGTGGATGCCGCCGGCGGCCGCAACCTGGACAATCCCGCGCCCCATGGCGCCGGAACCGAGTACGCCGATGGTCAGATCGGCCCTGTTTGCATCGAATGCCATCAAATCCCCTTGAATACCGGTTTGCGTTTTTCCATGAATGCCGTCTGCCCTTCGATGTAATCCTGGCTGGCGAAACAGGCGTCTACCATAGTCTGTGCGCCGTCGAGATCGCGCTCGGCCGGATCCTTCACATATTCGAGCAGCGCGCGTTTGACCGCGGCGATGGTCAGCGGCGCATTGTTGACGATCGTGTTGGCGTAGTCGCGCACGTATTTTTCGAGTTCGGCTGCCGGCAGCATGCGGTTGATGAGATTCATCGCCAGGGCCTCGGGGGCGGTGAACTGGCGGGCGGTGTAGAAAATTTCAGCGGCGAACTGCGGCCCGACGATGTCGCACAGGCGCTTGATGCCGACAAAGCGGTAGCCGAGGCCAAGTTTGGCGGCAGGCACGCCAAATTTCGCATCCTCCGAAGCGATGCGGATGTCGCAGGCCACCGCGATGCCGGTGCCGCCGCCGATGCAGTAGCCGCGAACCATCGCGATCGTCGGTTTCGGGCAATTGACCAGCGACTTGTTCGCCGAATCGGCCATGGCGTTGTATTCGGCCACCGCCTCCGGTCCGGTGCGGCGCTCCTTGAATTGCGAAATGTCGGCGCCGGCAACGAAGGCCTTTTCGCCCGCCCCCTTCAGTACGACCACGCGCACCTCGGGATCTTGCGCGTACGCATTGAGTACCTCGGCCATGCTCTGCCACATCTCAAACGACATGGCGTTGTGGCGGGCGGGATTATTGAAGGTGATCCAGCCAATGCCGTTTTCTTTCTCGGCAACGAGCTTGTCGGTCAGCGTTTGCATGGGTTTCCTTGTGGTTTTTGCGCGCGGGTGCGCGTTTTTTCGCTGTGGATGGTGGTGCGAGAGCTTAACCCCCGATTTTAATCCATTACCGCGTCACGGGAAAATGCCGGCGCGGCGGTTCAGCGGCGTGGGGTAAATGCCAGGCTGCGCACGAAACGCTCGCCCTCGTCGCGCAGCGTGGTGCCCGTTTCGGTCGGCAGGCCACGCTCGGTGTAACTGACGTCGATGGCAAGTTCGTTGTGTTCGGGATGCAGGCAGCTGACGCCGAAGGTTTCGGTCAGCAGCGACTGGCCGCGGGCGCCGACGGCGCCGCGGTCCTCGGTACGGGTCTGGTAACGGACGCAGAACGGGCCGCTCGCCGAATCGACCTCGGCCGCGGCGAGCGCGACCTTGTTGCGCTCGTCGGCGGCGTTTTCGGTGATTTGATTGACGATATGCGCGCGGAACGCCTCGGCGTCCGCATACGGTCCGCCCGCCGGCGCCGATAGCGCTACCGCAATAAACGAGTGCGTCGGCGAGCTGAGGCGCTTGCCAAAATAGAGGTAGTCGCGCGCGCGCTTCATTTCGAACCAGCCTGCGCCGGGAGGGGCGAGTACGGTATAGCCGTCCATTTGATAGGCGGCTTCTGGCGTGATGACGGGCTTGGCGTAGAGCTGGGCGCAGACTGGCGCCGCGCCAAGAGCCCAGACGAAACAGGCCGACAACACCATGCGAACGGCCGCGGCTATCCCGGTCACGGTTCGGTCAAGCCCGGTATGCATCAACACAGTTCGCCCATGGGGCGATTAAATCACAGGCACGCCATCACGGTACGAAATCGCGTCGGCCGCCTGCCGATCAGTCTGTGATGGCGACTTCGACAATTTCTGTCACCGTCAAGGCGGCGACTTCGCGGAATTTTTCGAAACGGCCTTCGTTCATGTCCACCATGCCCGATAGCAGCGAAAAACTCGAGCCGACAAAAACCTCCCGCCCGTCCTCGGCGCGGCGGGTGATGCCGTAACGCACACGATTGCGCTCAGCTGCGGTTAATTTGCCGATAAGGCTTTTGGTTGCCCAGATTTTGCCGTGGCGGGCGAAATCACTGAGGCGTCCGGCATGATTGATGGTGTCGCCCAACACGGCAAACTCGATGCTGGTGGCGGACTGGAAAGTACCCAGCCACTCTTCCCCCTCGTTGAGACCGATATTGAGGTAGAGCTCGTTAAGCCAGTTCTTGCGGATTTGCCAGGCTTTGCTGATTTTTTGCATTTCCAGCCGGACTTCCTGCGCGCAAGCGAGCGCATTGAAAATGTAATTGCTGTCCGGCTGCGGAAAGAAGTAATACACCATGCCGTCGCCGACGTGTTTGCCATGGGTACCGTAGTATTTCCGGAAAACCGGCCCCATTGCGGTCCAGATCTGATTGATCAGTTCAAAGTATTCCTCGGGCGGCAATTCAGAACAGATTTTCACCGAATGCTGCAAATCGGCGACGATGACGGCCAGCGGGGTCAGCACCGGCAGACGCTTGCGCAACAGATCGCGGATCACTGCGTCGCGGCGGGCGAGGAATCCCAGCAGGCTTTCGCTGTCGCCGCCGGGCGGCGCATAGACAAACAATATGCCCTCACGAAAAAACGACGCGTAGGCCTGATACCCCTGCCGGCGCCCGTCGGCATTTTCAATTTCGACAACTGCCTCGCAAATGGCCCGTTTCGGCTGCGGTTCGGCCGCCGCATACATGGCTTCCAGCGTGGCGGTGCATTGCGCGGGAAGTTCCTGACAGACGCGGCGCAAGGTCTGCGGTGCGAGGCGTCCCTTGGCCAGTGTCATGTGGAAGGCCAGCAACTCTCGATTTTGGGTCGATGCGGCTGGCGACTTGCAGATCAATTGCAACACGCTGCGGTTTTCGCTGTTGGGTGGCAAGGTATCGAAACCGCCGAGAATATCGCTGCGTGCGGCTTCGTTGTACCAGACGACCTCGAAGTTGTAATTCACCATATAGGCGGCATGGGGTATCTGATCGATGGTGAGAGTCAGTGCGCTGTCTTCCCCGCTACGTGCGGACAGGTAGGAGACCGAGGCCGTTTGGACCGCGACGGATTCGACTGTGGCGGGTTGTTCGGTGGATGCTGAATTGCCCTCTTTTAGCCTGCCGACGATCTCCGACATGAAAACCCCTTCGCGTTTGAGCTGTTGTATGGTTTTGACTCGTTCGATCGCGCTTTCGGGAAAATAGCCAAGTTGGCGAGCGCCGCCGCCGTCCTTACCCGGGTTCATGATCAACGGCTTGGGCAGTAACCCCAAGCTAATGTAATTGTTGAGGGTGGCCCTTGAAATTCCAGTTGAATCAATTATTTGTTTGCTTGTTATCACATTCTAATTGAACTGTTTACGAACAATTCAGAATGTATAATTAGACAGTCTACATGTCAAGCATAATTAATCCAGATTGACTTGGACAGTGTATTCAAGCTGTCCAATCGTGCTGCTATCGGTGATTTTCCTCGCGCTGAGCGAACGACAAGGCGTCCGCAGTGCAGGGCTAGTGGGGATTGCCCAAGCGGTATTTCGGGATCGGCACGGAAACAACTTCTATGCCCTCCTCCCTGAGGTCACTGATTTCATCGGGTGTTGCATGGCCACGGATGCCGCGTTCCGGCGCCTCACGGTAATGAATTTTGCGCGCCTCTTCCGGAAAGGCTTCCCCGACGTCCTCGGTATGCGCAACCAGTTGATCGGCCAGTCGTGCCATTGCCTTGTTGAAAAAGGCTTGATGAAGGGCTTGCTGATCCGGCGCGGCCAGTCGTGTTTCAGTAACCCGTGGCGCCCCGGTGTTGACGTAGGGCGCATGCAACTCTTTATGGATTTCAGGGCTGCCGCAAACCGGACAACTCAGGAGGTTGGAATCGCGCTGGGCTTCGAAGTTTGCGGCCGATTCAAACCAGCCTTCGAACAGGTGGTCATTGCCACAACTGAGGTTGAAAACAATCATCTGGTGCGCACGCGAAAATCGGCGTTGTCCGCCATACTCGAATCATACTCGGCTGGTGCCTGATTGCGCGGAATCGTCGTCCGGATGGTGCCCGAGGCCGGAATCGAACCGGCATGTCGCTTTCGCAACGAGGGATTTTAAGTCCCTTGTGTCTACCAGTTTCACCACCCGGGCATGCGGCGATTTGGAGGCGGGGGTCGGAATCGAACCGGCGTACACGGCTTTGCAGGCCGCTGCATGACCACTCTGCCACCCCGCCTGGGTCAGGCGCTTCTATCGGAAAACACCGGGCGCGGTTGCGGCCGCCCTTCCCGATTCAGGGAAATTGCAAGGCGACTAACGACCTCGCGAGGAAATCCACCAACCAGGCTGGAAAACGAAGCGGAAGGCCTTGATACTGCCTTCCGCTGCGGTTTCCTGAATTCTGGAGCGGGAAAGGAGTCTCGAACTCCCGACCTCAACCTTGGCAAGGTTGCGCTCTACCAACTGAGCTATTCCCGCATGTCAGGCGGCGAATTATACGCATATTTTCCGCCTTGCTCAATCACGACCGGACGCCAGCGGAATCGCCTTGCGCAGATAGTAAAGCATCGAGATGACGGTGAGGACGGCGGCAACGTTGATCAGGATGGTGCCCAGCCACTGGCAGTTGAACCAATTGAACAGGTCGTCCTGATAAAGCAGCAGCGGAATGGCGATCATCTGAACCGCCGTCTTGACCTTGCCGACGTAGGCCACTGCCACGCTGCGCGACTGGCCGATCTGGGCCATCCACTCGCGCAGTGCGGAAATGGCAATTTCGCGACCGATGATGATCAACGCGACCACCGACTCCACCCGTTCGAGCTGAAGCAGGACGATCAGCGCGCCGGCGACCATCAATTTGTCCGCTACCGGGTCGAGAAACGCACCGAACGACGATGTCTGCTGGAGCGCCCGCGCGAGATAGCCGTCGAGCCAGTCGGTGACCGCCGCGAAAACAAAAACGCCGGTGGCCGCGAGATTCCTGCTTTCGTATGACAGCAGGCTGTCCGGCATATAAAACACGCCGACGATCAGCGGAATCAGGAGTATGCGCAGCCAGGTCAGCAGATTCGGAATATTCAGTGGCATGAGATCAATGCAATTCGTCGTAAATACGCCTGGCCAGATCGCGGCTGATGCCATCGACCTGTGCCAGATCGTCGATGCTGGCCGCCATTAACCCCTGCAAACCGCCGAAACGCGTCAGCAGGCGCTGCCGGCGCTTGGCACCGATGCCGGCGATTTCCTCCAGCGTTGAGGTCTTGCGAGTCTTGCCGCGCCGCGCGCGGTGCCCCTGAATCGCAAAACGATGTGCTTCGTCGCGGATTTGCTGGATCAGGTGCAGCGCCGGATGTTCTGACGGCAATTGTAGCCCCTCCGTCCGCCCCTGAATAATCAATTGTTCGAGGCCCGGCTTGCGCGCCTCGCCCTTGGCCACACCGACCACCATCAGATCCTGCAAACCGAGTTCGGCGAAGACTTCGCGCGCGATCGTCACCTGCCCCTTGCCGCCGTCGATCAGCACCAGGTCCGGCAGCTTGACCTCCTCCGCCATCACGCGCTCGTAGCGCCGGGTCAAAGCCTGACGCATCGCCTCGTAATCGTCGCCCGGCGTTACGCCGGTGATGTTGAAACGGCGGTATTCGCCGTTCTGCATGGCGGATTTGTCATAGACCACGCAGGAGGCAACCGTCGATTCGCCCATGGTATGGCTGATATCGAAACACTCGATACGCTGCAGTTCCTCGCCGGCTTCCAGTGCCTGCTGCAGCGCCAGCAGGCGCGCTTCCTGGGTTGCGCGCAGACCCGATTGGCGCTGCGCGGCGAGGTCGGCATTTTTCGCCGCCATCTCGAGCCAGACGCGGCGTTCGCCGGCCGGATTGATATTGATCTGCGTCTTGCCGCCGGGCAACTCGGCCTGCAGGGTCTCGACGGTTTCTTCGCTCAGCGTCGCACCGACGACCAATGCCGGCGGCGGATCGTGTTCCGCGTAATGCTGGCCGATAAAAGCCTCGATCACCTGCGCCGCATCGAAGCCGCTTGCATTGTGCGGAAAGAAATTCCGATCGCCGAGGTGGTGGCCGCCGCGGATCATGACCAGATTCACGCAGATGATCTCGCCGGCCTGCGCGCAGGCGATGACATCGACGTCGCGCGCGTTGTGCCCGCTCACGAACTGTCGTTCGCGCACGTGGCCGAGCGCGCTGATCTGGTCGCGCAATACCGCCGCCAGCTCGAAATTCTGCTCGGCCGCCGCCGCATGCATGCGCGCGGCGAGCCGGTCCACCGCTTCGTCGCCCTTGCCCTTGAGAAACAGCGCCGCGCCGCGCACGTCGTTGGCGTAATCCTCGTCGCTGATTTTGCCGACGCACGGCGCGGTGCAGCGATGAATCTGGTGCAGCAAACAGGGCCGCGAGCGGTTGTTGAACACGCTGTCGGCGCAGGTGCGCAGGCGGAACACTTTTTGCAGCAACTGGATGCTTTCGCGAATCGAGCCGGCGTGCGGAAACGGTCCGAAGTACTGATGACGCGGATCGAGATTGCCGCGATGCATCGACAGTCGCGGATAGCGGTGACCGGTCAGCACCAGATAGGGATAGGACTTGTCGTCGCGGAACAGGATGTTGTAACGCGGCCGCAGCGACTTGATCAGGTTGTTTTCGAGCAGCAGCGCCTCGCCTTCCGAGCGCACCACCGTGGTTTCGAGCGCGTGTACCTGGGCCAGCATCAACTGTATGCGCGGCGACAGCGCCGACTGATTGCGGAAATACGACGACACGCGCTGCTTGAGATCGCGCGCCTTGCCGACATAGAGCGCCTCGCCGGCCGCGCCCAGCATGCGATAGACACCGGGTTGATGCGGCAGCGTGGCGAGGATTTCGGCGGGATCGAAGACAGCCATGGGGGGCGTCGCTTCAGCGTGCGGGCAGTGCGGCGGCGCCGTGGTCAATGACGCCGTTGTTGCGCGAGTATCGCAGCGATATCGGCAAATACGCGTTCGAACATCGGTGTTGTCAGTCTGCGCGTCTGCGTATTGTAGCGGCTGCAGTGATAGCTATCGACGAGCGTCAAGCCGTCGCCCAGACGATGACTCGCGGCGTGTGCGAACGGAAATTCGGCGCGCTTCATGTCCAGGGCCAGCAGCACTGCCTGATGCGCCACGCCGCCGAGTGCCAGGATCACCGCGCCCTTTTTCAACTGCTGCAGTTCAGATTGAAGGTAACGATTGCAGCATTTGATTTCCGAGGTCTCGGGCTTGTTCTGCGGCGGCAGGCATTTGACGGCGTTGGTGATGCGGCAGCCGAGCATCTTCAAGCCATCTTTTCGATGCGTCGAAACCGGCGCACTGGCATAGCCGAATTTGTGCAGCGTCTGATACAGCAGAATGCCGGCAAAATCACCCGTAAATGGTCGCCCGCTGCGATTGGCGCCGTGCATGCCGGGCGCGAGACCGACAATCAGCAAGTCGGCATCGGCCGCGCCGAACGGCGCCACCGGCCGCGCATGGTAATCCGGGTGCTTGACGCGGACTTCGTCCAGAAACCCTGCCAGGCGCGGACAGTCGCGACAGTCGGCGGAAAATTTCATCAGCGGCGGTTCAGCGGGTGAGCGGCAGCTCGCCGTCGCGCGCGTCGATGGAATTCACGGCGGCCACCGCTTCGAGGTAGCGCGTATCGCGGCGCAATCGCGCAGGCGATTCGACGCCGCCGCGGCCGTGCACGCGCGCAATGCGCGCCAGTGCAACCGCCGGCATCTGGTATTTGAGACCGGCAAGTAACTGGTCGGCAGCCACCGGATCGTTGCACACCAGCACCGTGTCGCACCCGGCGGCAAACGCGGCTTCGGCGCGTTCAATCACGCCGCCGGCGCTGCGCGCGCCTTCCATCGACAAGTCGTCGCTGAAAATCATGCCGTCGAAACCAAGCCGGCGGCGCAGAATATCGGCCAGCCAGACGCGCGAAAAACCGGCCGGCTTGTCATCGACTGCCGGATACACGACGTGCGCCGGCATGATCGCGCCCAGGCCGTTTTCGACCAGCCGCCGGAACGGCAGCAGATCGATCGCCTCGATTTCCTCGAACGGCCGCGGATCGACCGGCATTTCGTGATGGGAATCGGCACGCACGTGGCCATGGCCGGGAAAATGTTTGCCCACCGACGACATGCCGCCATCGCGCAGGCCGTGAATGACCGCGAGAGCGAGTTCGGCAATGGCTGCCGGGTCTGCATGAAACGCACGGTCGCCGATCACGCTGCTGTGTCCGAAATCGACGTCGAGCACCGGCGTAAAACTCAAATCGACGCCGCAGGCGCGCAACTCCGCAGCCAGTACAAAGCCGGTCTGCTGGGCGAGGCTTTTGGCCTGCGCGCGGTCGCGATTCCACACCGCGCCCAGCGCGCGCATTGCCGGCAGCGCCGTGAATCCCTCGCGGAAACGCTGCACGCGGCCGCCCTCGTGATCCACTGTGATCAACAGCGGCGGCTGGCGCAGCGCGTGAATCTCCTGCGTCAACGCCGCCAGCTGCTCCGGCGACGCATAATTGCGCGTGAACAGAATGACGCCGCCGACCAGCGGATGCAACAGGCGCGCGCGTTCCGCCGGCGTCATCGCGCGGCCTTCGATATCGACGATAACCGGACCCAGCGGCATCACGCGCGCGCCGCTCATTTTTCGAGCACCACGCAGGCGCAGGCAAGGCTTTTTTCGTCGCTGATGGTCAGATGGTGGCCGACGATGGCGTTCGCTTCGACCATCTGCTGCAGGCGCGGATGAAATTCAAAGCCCGGTTTGCCAAGGCGATCCTGCACGACGCTGATGCATTGCAGCGTCACCGGATAGCGAAAGCCGGTGCCCATTGCTTTCGAAAACGCCTCCTTCGCCGCAAACCGGTTGGCGATGAACAGCACGCGATTCTTGGTTTTAGCGTAGCCGGGCCGCTCGCGTTCCGTTAATACGCGACGGACGAAACGCTCGCCGTAGCGCTCGAGCAACCGCCCGACCCGGTGCGGTTCGATCACGTCGATGCCGATGCCGTAAATCATGCGACGGATCCCGCACGCGCAATGGCCGCAAGATAGTCGCGCACGGTTTGCGCCAGTCCGTTGTCCAGCGCATCGGCGATCAGCGCGTGACCAATCGATACTTCGAGGACGTTCGGAACCGCGGACAAAAACGGCGGCAGATTCGGTTGGTTCAGATCGTGGCCGGCATTGACGCCAAGACCCGCCGCCTGCGCAGCGCGGGCCGCCGCTGCAAACTGCGGCAAGACGTTTGGCGCAGTTCCCTGCGTGAATGCGCGCGCATAGGGCTCGGTATACAGTTCCACGCGGTCGGCGCCCAGCAGGCGCGCCGTCGCCATCGTTTCGGGCGTTGCGTCCATGAACAGGCTGACGCGGATACCCAGCGCTTTGAGTTCGGCGATGACGGGCCGCAGTTTCTCGCCGTCCCGCGCCAAGTCCCAGCCGTGGTCGGAGGTGGATTGTGCCGCTTCGTCCGGCACCAGCGTGCATTGCTGCGGGCGATAGTGTCCGGCCAAGTCGAGCAGGCCGTGGAAGGGGTTGCCTTCGATGTTGAATTCGGCCTGCGGATACCTCTTGAGCAGCAGGGCAAGCTCGCGCACATCGTCGCTGCGGATGTGCCGCTGGTCAGGACGCGGATGCACGGTGATGCCGTGAGCGCCGGCATCAAGCGCCGTCACTGCCGCGCGCAATACGCTCGGGATATCCAGCGCGCGGGCGTTGCGCAGCAGCGCAACCTTGTTCAGATTGACGCTCAGCCGCGTCATAATTGCTGCAGATCTTTCAGCAGCTGGCGGGTATTGAGCATCTGGTTGCCAAGATAATGATTGATAAGCATGCGCATCAGCGCCTTGCTCTGCTGCAGCGTGACCGGGTCGGCATAGTCGTCACGCGCCATGTCGAGCAGAGTCTGGCCGCGCAATTCTAGCCGGTTTTGGCGGGCACCGTCGCCGCCGGCGGTCACGCGCACCGGTCCGCTTTCGACAAGGTACACGTAATCCGCATCGGCCGTCACCGGCGTGCCGCCGAGCGCCTCGCGATCGAGCGTCAGGGCGTAGCCGAGTTCGCGCAACAGCTGCTGCTCGAAACGGCGCAGTGTGACGGCGAGCGGCGCGCCGCCGGCCAGCGTGTGCAACGCCTGCTCGTAGGCATTGAACAACTGCTCGTGCGGGTCGTCGCGTGCGAGCAGTTTGAGCAGCAGTTCATTGAGATAAAAGCCGCACAGCAGCGCCTCGCCCTTCAACTGCGGCAAGCCGCCCTGCCACTCCGCCTTGTGCAGGGTGCGCAGCTCCGAGCGCCCCGACCAGCCGAGGGTCAGCGGCTGGAATGAGAGCAGCACGCCGCGCAGGGCCGCGCGCGGACGCCGCGCGCCGCGCGCGACCATGGCGACGCGGCCGTGGTGACGGGTAAACGTTTCGACCACCAGGCTGGTTTCGCGGTACGGGTAGCTGTGCAGCAAAAATGCCGCCTGGGCATCCTGGCGAGCGCGATCCTGCTCAGTCATAGCCCAGTTGTTTGAGGGTGCGCGCGTCGTCGCTCCAGCCGCCTTTGACGCGCACCCACAGTTCCAGATGAACCTTGCCGTCGAACAGCTTTTCCATGTCGCGGCGCGCCAATGTGCCGATTTCCTTGAGCCGGCTGCCCTTGGTGCCGACGACGATACCTTTGTGCGAATCCTTGTCGACAATGATCGACGCAGAGATGCGGCGCATGCTGCCCTCCATCACGAAGCGGTCGATCAGCACCGCGCTGACATAGGGCAATTCGTCGCCGAGCAGACGGAACAGTTTTTCGCGAATCATTTCGGCGGCGAGAAAACGCTCGCTCGATTCGGTGATTTCGTCTTCGGTGTAAATGGCGGGCTGCAGCGGCAGATATTTGGCGACCGCGCGCGCCAGCGTTGCAACGGCATGCCCTTTGGTTGCCGATACCGGCACGATTTCATCGAAACTGCGTTGCGCGCTCACCTGTTCGATGTAGGGAAGCAGTTCGCGGCGGTCCTGCAGACGGTCGGTTTTGTTTATGGCGAGCAGCGTCGGCCGCCCCGCCGGCAGCAAGGCCATGACGGCGCGGTCCTCGTCGCTGAAGCGACCTCCTTCCAGCACCATCAGGATGACATCGACCTCGCTCAACGCCTGCGTTACGGCGCGGTTCATGCTGCGATTGAGCGCGCTGCCATGACGGCTTTGAAAGCCCGGCGTGTCGACGAACAGCAACTGGGCGTCATCGAGCGTGACGATGCCGGTGATGCGCTGGCGCGTGGTTTGCGGCTTGCGCGAGGTAATGCTGAGCTTTTGCCCGACAAGGCTGTTGAGCAGGGTCGATTTGCCCACGTTGGGTCGGCCGACGATGGCAACGTAGCCGGTGCGGAAACCCGGTTTGTCTTTTTTATCGCTCATTTGCGTGCGCGCCCCATATCATAGGCGCGCCGGGCCGCTGCCTGCTCGGCGGCGCGCCGGCTGGCGCCCTCGCCGACCGTAACGATCTCGAGTTCGGCAATCCTGCATTCAACCTCGAAGGATTGTTCATGGGCCTCGCCGGCGGTCTTGAGCACGGTGTAGACGGGCAGCGGGAGGTGGCGCGCCTGCAGCATTTCCTGCAGCAGTGTCTTGGCATCCTTGCCGGCGACGCGCGGATCGACGTCCTTCAACAACGGCGCAAAGATGCGCAACGTAAATTCCCGCGCCGCCTCGAAGCCGGCATCGAGAAACACCGCGCCGATCAGCGCTTCAACCGCATCAGCCAGCATTGACGGGCGTTGTGCACCGCCGCTGCGGATTTCGCCCTCGCCGAGCAACAGTTGCGCGCCGATGCCTAAGGTATTGGCGAGCCCGCACAGGCTCTGCCCGTTGACGAGGCTGGCGCGCACGCGCGATAACTCGCCTTCCTGCAACGCGGGGTAGGTTCGATAGAGTTCGCCGGCGATGACGCAGTTGAGCACGGCGTCGCCGAGAAATTCGAGCCGCTCGTTGTGGCCGGCGCTATGGCTGCGGTGGGTCAGCGCCTGGCGCAGAAGCTGGGGATCGGCAAACCGGTAACCGGCGATTTCATGCGCCGCCACACTGGACATTGAACTGGCCGCCGCAACCACCCTATTTGGCGGCGGACGACGGCGCGAAATCGATCAGCAGGCTGATGTTCTTGAACAGTGGCACGCGCACCGAATACGCGGCGCTGATTACAATGTCGTTGCCATCCTTGGTCAATTCGACATCGTCGCCGCTGAGCACGCCGATATCATCGGTCATCGCGTATTTCGACCACGCCTGCAGAAAATCCTTGCGCCCGCCGCCCTTGACCTCGGGATTCACTGCAATCTGCTTGAACACCTTCTGAATGGTGAAATACTGCTTGTAGGGGCCGAACACCTTGAAGCCCAGCAGCGACACCATCATCAACACGACGATGGTCATCAACAATCCGGTAATCGTCACGCCACGTTGTTTGTTCATTGCGGTCCCCATTAATCGATCGATTGCCCTATGCGCTTGAACTGATCGAAGTTCCACCAGATCAGAAATGCCTTGCCGACGATATTGCGGTCGGGCACAAAGCCCCAGTAGCGGCTGTCGCTGCTGCTGTCACGGTTGTCGCCCATCATGAAGAAATGGCCCGGCGGCACCGTGCAGGTGAAGCCGGTTTCATTGTAGACGCAATTTTCGCGGTACGGAAACTGGTGCACGTCACCCTGCCGCACCACCGGAATGTCCTGCTGAACAAGAATCGAATGCCGGTGCGCCCCGAGGTTTTCGGTGAGCCGGTCCGTAGACACGAAACTGAGGCCCGTTTCGACGTAATTGTATTGTCCGTCGCTGCTGACGCGCATTTCCTCGCCGTTGATCGTCAGCCGCTTGTTCTGGTAGGTCACCTTGTCGCCGGGCACGCCGACCACGCGCTTGATGTAATCGAGCGAGGGATCCTCCGGATAGCGGAAAACCATGACGTCGCCGCGCTGCGGCTGGCCGATATCCAGCACCTTGAGATTGATGACCGGCAGGCGGATGCCGTAGGCGAATTTGTTGACGAGGATGAAATCGCCGACCAGCAGCGTCGGCAGCATTGAACCCGAAGGTATCTTGAACGGTTCGACCAGAAAGGAACGCAGCACGAAAACGACCAGGATGACCGGGAAAAAACTTTTCGCGTATTCGACCCACCACGGCTCCCGCGAGGCCGCCGCGCGACGGCGCTGCAGCAGGAAATGGTCGAGCAGCCAGATCGCGCCGCAGACCACCAGCAAGGTAAACATGATCAGCGGGAAATTCATGCCGGCGCCCCCGGAAGATGCGACTGTGGGTTGATTGCTGTGAATGCGTTATCGGACATCTACTTCTCCACCTGCAGAATGGCGAGAAAGGCTTCCTGCGGAATTTCCACGCTGCCGACCTGCTTCATGCGTTTCTTGCCGGCCTTCTGTTTTTCCAGCAGCTTGCGCTTGCGCGAGATATCGCCGCCATAGCATTTGGCGAGCACGTTCTTGCGCAGTGCCTTGACGTTTTCGCGCGCGATTATATGTGAACCGATGGCCGCCTGCACCGCGACGTCGAACATCTGGCGCGGAATCAGTTCGCGCATTTTTGCCGCCAGTTCGCGCCCGCGATGCAGCGAGCTCGAACGATGCACGATCAGCGACAGCGCATCGACTTTTTCGCCGTTGATCAGGATGTCGAGTTTGGTCAGGTCGTCGGCGCGGTATTCCTTGAAATCGTAATCCAGCGAAGCATAGCCGCGGCTGACGGATTTCAGCTTGTCGAAGAAATCCATCACCACTTCGTTGAGCGGCAGTTCATAGGTCAACAACACCTGACGGCCCATGTATTGCATGTTCTTCTGCGCGCCGCGCTTCTGGGTGCAAAGCGTGATGACGGCGCCGACGTAATCCTGCGGCACGAGGATGGACGCGGTGATGATGGGCTCGCGGATTTCGGCGATCTTGGAGGCGTCCGGCAGCCGCGACGGATTCTCGATTTCGAGCGTGGTTCCGTCATTGAGACCGACCTGATAAACCACCGTCGGCGCGGTGGTGATGAGATGCATCCCGTACTCGCGCTCCAGTCTCTCCTGCACAATGTCCATGTGCAGGAGCCCAAGAAAGCCGCAGCGAAAGCCGAAGCCGAGCGCCTGCGAGGATTCGGGCTCGTAGCGCAGCGACGCGTCGTTCAGGTGCAGCTTTTCCAGCGCGTCGCGCAGCGCGTCGTATTCGTTGGCTTCGACCGGATAGAGTCCGGCGAACACCTGCGGCTGGATTTCCTTGAAACCGGGCAAGGCTTCCGGCGCCTGGCGGTCGAGACAGGTGACGGTATCGCCGACCTTGGCGTCCTTGAGTTCCTTTATACCGGCGATGATGAAGCCGACCTCGCCCGCCGACAGGCGTTCGCGCGCGCGCGATTTCGGCGTGAATACGCCGACCTGTTCGCACAGGTGCTGGGCCCCGGTGGACATCAGCAGAATGCGGTCTTTGGGTTTAAGCACGCCGTCAACCACGCGCACCAGCATGATCACGCCGACGTAGTTATCGAACCACGAATCGATGATCAGCGCCTTCAGCGGCGCCGCCGGATCGCCCTTTGGCGGCGGTATGCGCTTGATCACGGCTTCGAGAATATCCTGCACGCCGAGGCCGGTCTTCGCACTCGCCTGCACCGCGTCGTCGGCCGGGATACCGATGATTTCCTCGATTTCGGCGATGACGCGCGCCGGCTCCGCCGACGGCAGGTCGATCTTGTTCAGCACCGGCACCACTTCGACGCCCTGTTCGGTCGCGGTATAGCAATTCGCCACCGTCTGCGCTTCGACGCCCTGCGAGGCATCGACCACCAGCAGCGCGCCTTCGCAGGCCGCCAGCGAGCGCGAAACCTCGTACGAGAAATCGACGTGGCCCGGCGTGTCGATCAGATTGAGATGGTAGATCTCGCCATTAAGCGCCTTGTATTCCAGCGCGGCGGTCTGCGCCTTGATGGTGATGCCGCGCTCGCGTTCGAGATCCATCGAGTCGAGTACCTGCGCCTCCATCTCGCGTTCGCTGAGGCCGCCGCACCATTGGATAAAACGATCGGCGAGGGTCGATTTGCCGTGATCGATGTGCGCGATGATCGAAAAGTTGCGGATGTGGTCCATACGTATCCGGCCCGTTCGCGCGCAATGCGCCGGGGGCCGGAATCCACCAAAAATTAACAACAAAAAGGGCACGTAACGTGCCCTGGAAACGTGCGTGATTTTAGCCGGATTTTCTCAAATATTCATCAACTTTCCGCATATCGAGATGATAGTGGCAGAGGCGCTCGCCGGCCGCGAACAGCACCGGCACCCACTCGCCGTATTGCGCTTCAAGCGCCGGATCGCTATCGACGTCAATGACCTCGACCGAAAAATCGGCATGATCGGTACGCGCGCGCAAGGCCGCCACCATGTCATCGCACAGATGACAATAGAGGCGGCCATAGATGACGAAGCGGACCGGTGGTCTACTCAATCCGCAACGGAATGTAGAGCGCGTTGGTGCCGCGCCGCACCAGCAGTGCGACAATGCGCCCCTTGTCGAAGGTACCCATCAGCTGACCGAACTGGTCGAGCGATTTGACGTCCTGATTGTTGACGGCAAGGATGATGTCGCCGCGGCGGATGCCGGCGCGTGCGGCCGCCCCCGGCGCGATGTCCTCCACCAGCACGCCGCCGGTGATGTTGAGTTGATCGCGCTGCTGCGCCGTCGGCTCGGACAGCGTCATGCCAAGACGGCTGACCGATTCTGCCGGCGGTTTGCCGCCAGGCTGACCGCGTTTTTGCTGGCGCTGGCCATTACGCGTTTCGTCGGGCATCTCACCGATCACGACGTTGACTTCGCGCGTGGCCTTGTTGCGCATCAGCTGGATGACCGATTTGGTGCCGGGTTTGGTCGCGCCGACCAGCCGCGGCAGGTCTTCCGACGACGCCACCGGTTTGCCGTCGAATTTCAGAATCACGTCGCCTGTTTCAATGCCACCCTTTTCCGCCGGGCTGCCCTTCTCCACCGAACTGACCAGCGCGCCGGCCGGTTTGGGCAGGCCGAACGATTCGGCCAGTTCCTTGGTCACCGGCTGGATTACCACACCGATACGGCCGCGCGTGATCTTGCCGGTGGTCTTCAACTGGCCGGCAATATCGTTAGCGACGTCGATCGGGATCGCGAACGACAGCCCCATGAACCCGCCGGTGCGGCTGTAAATCTGTGAATTGATGCCGATGACTTCGCCGCGCATGTTGAACAGCGGACCACCGGAGTTGCCCGGGTTGACTGCGGCGTCGGTTTGGATGAACGGCACGAAGTTTTCCTGCGGTAGAGAGCGTCCTTTGGCGCTGACGATGCCGGCGGTGACGCTGTTTTCAAAACCGAAGGGCGAGCCGATCGCGATAACCCATTCGCCGACCTTCAGTTTATTGGGATCGCCGAACTTGACCGCCGGCAATCCCGTCGCCTCGATCTTGAGCAGCGCGATGTCGGTGCGACGGTCGCTGCCGATGACCTTGGCCTTGAATTCGCGTTTGTCGTTGAGCTTGACCGTGATTTCATCGGCAGACTCGACCACGTGCGCATTGGTCATTACGTAGCCGTCGGCGCTGACGATGAATCCCGAACCAAGCGAATTGCTCTGGAAATCGCGCGGCCCCGGGTTCGGTATGAAGCGCCGGAAAAATTCGTAAAACGGATCGTCCTCGCGCAACTGCGGAACCTGCGGTGCGGCCTGCTGGTTGCTTCTAGTCTGCGTGGTGCTGATATTGACCACAGTCGGGCCCTGTTTTTCGACCAGATCGGTGAAATCGGGCAATTGGGCCATCGCGCCCGCCGGCAACAGCAGCAGCGCAATCAGCATCAGTTTTTTTAACATCATCTTCCCTCTTCTGACATCGAATTATTTGATTGCAGGCGGCGGCCTGCGCAGCGCAATTGCGTCAGCGCGGACTCAGCGATTCGGCCACCTGGCGTACGGTCCGCGCCGGTGTTTCGCCAACGACCGTCAGCATTTGTTCAGCCAGCGGCCTGACATAGATGTTGACGGTTCCCTGATAGGCCAGCGGACCGGCCGGCGGCGGCGACTTCGGCATCGGCTCGATGAACACCGAGATTGCCGCAAGGCCATCCGAATACACGATATGCGAAACCGTTGCCGAGCGACCGGCGATGGCGCGCCGCATCTCCATCACCTTGCGGAACCCGGCAGGCTGGTTTTTCAGAATCCAGCCGGAGTCGCTGGTGGTGTCAATGCGGTCGAGTGCGCTGCGGTCGATTTTCCAATCGTGGCTTTTGGCTGCATATTTCGATTTCAGCATATCCCTGGTCACCGCGTTGCCAAGCGCGAGCTGGGTAAATGCAAACGACTCGACCATTTCGTTGCGGTCATCGTAGGCGCGCGCGCGCAGCAGCAGCCCCGAGGACAATTCGACGCAAAAGCGGTGGCCGTAACGCAGCTCGTCTTTGGGTTCGAGCATGATCAGTTGGCAATCGGCACCTGCAACGCGGTCTGTATCGCCCTTCCGCACAACGTAATTTTCGCCGATGCCGTCCAGATGCTCCGGCAGGAGCGCCGGAAACTGGTGCCCGTGACGGCGGGTCACGATGACGGTTTTGGTTTCCGGCAGATAGCTGGTGACATTGTCGTTGTCGCGCACAATTTCGCGCGACGGGCCATCCAGCGTCTCGAGGGTTTCGTGTTCGCCGCTGGCGTCCACCCAATGCGCGATCCGCGACGTTTCGACCTGGCGGCCGTGCTGATAGACAAAAGTGCCGGCGTAACTGATCTGGCGCGATGCTTCGGCGATTTTGCGCAGCCATGCCATGGCGTCGGGGCTGTCTGCAAACGCGGCGCCGGCACAGGCGAGGCCGCCGACCAATGCGAGCAGCGCCGGCATCGCCCGGTGGCGCGGGCGCGCCGTGTGCCTAGCGGCTGTTGCCGTCATGGGAGGCTGACACGGAACGCACATAGGGAACTACACCCTGCAGCGCGGTGCGCGGCGAGAATTCCTGGTGCGCCAGCAGGTATTCGTTGACCATTTCGGGATTAGCCAGTGCCGCCGGTTGCTGACGCAGATCGGCGGCGGTCGTTTCCGCGATCCGGATATCCGCCTGCTTGGGGGCTGCGGCCATATTCGGCGTTTGCGGCTGCAGGGGGTTATCGGTCATTGCAACAGCGAGCACGATCGCGACCCCGGCCACCGCCGCGGCGGCCGAAAACACCATGCGGATACCGCCGGAAGATCGCAGGCGAGGCGCCAGCACCGTCGGCTCGTCTTCCATCCGCCGCATCAGGCGCTCGATAAAATCGTCCCGCAGCACCGGGGTGCCGCGCATGACGTCCCCGACCATGTGAAAGCGCTGCCAGGCTTCACGGCAGACGGGATCCTGGCGCAGACGGTTGAGTGCCTGCTGAGCCTCCACGCCTGCAACTTCACCATCCATCAAGGCCGAGATTTTATCCATCACCATCTCCTGTCTTTGGGCACGTCCAGCTGCGGACGCAGCTTTTCGGCAATTGCTTCGCGCGCCCGGAAAATCCGCGAGCGCACGGTTCCAATCGGGCAATTCATGATCTGCGCAATTTCCTCATAACTCAGCCCGTCGAGCTCGCGCAGGGTTATTGCGGTGCGCAGATCCTCGGGCAGATGCTGCAGCGTGGTGTTCACGGTTTCGGCAATCTGGCGGGTCATCATCTGGCTTTCCGGCGTATTCATGTCTTTCAACTGATCGCCGTCCTCGATGTCCTCGGCTTCCTCGTTATCCACCTCGGTGACGGTCGGCGCCCGTCGCCCCATCGTCACCAGATAGTTTTTTGCCGTATTGATGCCAATCCGGTACAGCCACGTGTAAAACGCACTGTCGCCGCGAAACGAAGGCAGTGCGCGGTATGCCTTGATAAACGCCTCCTGCGTCACATCTTCCACCTCGCCGGCGTCGCGGATAAACCGTGACAGCAGGCGCGCGAGCTTGCGTTGATACTTGATGACCAGGAGCTCGAAGGCGTGTTTGTCGCCCCGTTGTGCCCGCTCCACCAGCTGTTGGTCAACTTCACGCTCGCTCATGAAACCGGTTCCCGAATTCCTGCGTTTTGCAAGCGCGCCGCCCGCCAAAACAAGGCGCCAAGTATACCGCAGGCCATCTGCCCCGGATTCCGGCATCACGACCGATAGTGAAAAGACACTGGTGACGGTGATTTAGTTCACTCGCCATCACGGCTCAGGGCCGGTGCCGGCAATGGGTTAACATAACGATTTACTCAACCATCCCGCAATGGCACACCGTTTCGACGTTCTTATCATTGGCAGCGGACTGGCCGGACTGACGCTGGCACTGCACCTCGCCGGCAGCCGCAAAGTCGGTCTGGTGACTAAAAAGCAGTTGCTCGACGGTGCCAGCAACTGGGCCCAGGGCGGCATTGCCGCTGTGCTGTCCGGTACCGACACCACCGAAAGCCACCTGCGCGACACCCTGATCGCCGGCGCCGGCCTGTGCGACGAGGCGGTCACCCGGTACGTCGTCGAGCGCGGCCGCGAATGCATCGACTGGCTGATCGGCCAGGGCGTGCCGTTTACCCGCGACGCCGCCAGCGACACCGGTTACCACCTGACCACCGAGGGCGGACACAGCCATCGCCGGGTTATTCACGTCGACGATGCCACCGGGCATGCGGTGCAGGTGACGCTTGAATCGAAGGTGCGCGCCCATCCGAACATCACCCTGCTCGAACAGCACAATGCGGTGGACCTGATTACCGGCGCCAAGTTGGGGCGCCAGGACAATCGCTGCCACGGCGCCTACGTGCTCGATAACGTCAACCACAAAGTGGTGACCATCGCGGCGCGACATACCGTGCTCGCCACCGGCGGCGCCGGCAAGGTTTACCTGTATACGACCAATCCTGACACCTCGACCGGCGATGGCATCGCGATGGGCTGGCGCGCCGGTTGCCGGGTCGGCAACATGGAGTTCATCCAGTTCCATCCAACCTGCCTCTACCACGCGCACGCCAAGCCCTTTCTGATTTCCGAAGCCGTGCGCGGCGAAGGCGGCGTCCTCAAGCTGCCCGACGGCACGCGCTTCATGCCCTTGCACGACCCGCGCGCCGAACTTGCACCGCGCGACGTGGTGGCGCGCGCAATCGATTTCGAAATGAAGAAGCGCGGCATCGATTGCGTTTACCTCGACATCACGCACAAGCCGGCCGAATTCATCAAGCAGCATTTTCCGAATATCTACATCCACTGCAAGGAACTCGGCATCGATATTACGCGCGAGGCAATTCCGGTGGTGCCGGCCGAGCACTACACCTGCGGCGGCATCGTCACCGACCGCCGCGCGCGCACCGATGTGCCCGGTCTCTACGCCATCGGCGAAACCGCCTGCACCGGCCTGCACGGCGCCAACCGGCTCGCCAGCAATTCGCTGCTCGAATGCCTGGTCTTCGGCATGGCGGCAGCGGCCGATATTCTGGCCGACACCGCGACCGACGCGCCGGCCTTGCCGGAATGGGACGAAAGCCGTGTCACCGATGCCGATGAAGAAATCGTCATCGCCCACAACTGGGACGAACTGCGCCGCTTCATGTGGGACTACGTCGGCATTGTGCGCACCAACAAGCGCCTCGAACGTGCCCTGCACCGCATTCAGTTGCTGCAGTCCGAGATCCACGAGTATTACGCCCACTTCCGCGTCACCAGCGACCTGCTGGAACTGCGCGACCTGGTGCAAACTGCGGAACTGATCGTGAAGAGTGCGCAGCTGCGGCACGAGAGCCGCGGCCTGCATTGCAGCCGCGACTACCCCGATCTGCTGCCCGATGCGCTGCCGACCATACTCACGCGTTAACGCACAGTAACTGCGGGCAGGCGCCGTTCGATCCATCCGAACAGGCCCTCGATGACGAGCGCCATGGCCGTCGCCGGCAAGGCCCCCGCCAGCAGCATGGCATTGTCGTTGACGGCGAGTCCGGCGACGATGCGTTCGCCGTATCCGCCGGCGCCGATGAAGGCGGCGATCGTGGCGGTGCCGACGTTGATCACCGCCGCAGTTCTGATCCCCGCCAGTATGGTGCGCGCGGCCAGTGGTAATTCAATCAGACGCAGAATGGCGCCGCGCCCAAGTCCCAGCGCCGCGGCGGCCCGCGCCTGATGTGCCGAAACCGTCGCCACACCGGTTGCGGTATTGCGCACAATCGGCAGCAGGCCGTAGAGGAACAGGGCGACGATCGCCGGTACGCTGCCGATGCGGTCGAGCATTGCAATCAATATTGCCAGCAAGGCCAGCGCCGGTATCGTCTGCAGAATGCTGACGGCCGGCATGATCAGGGCGTGAGCGGCGCGCGACCGCGCAGCCCACACGCCCAGCGGAATGCCCGCGGCGCAACTCAGGCCCAGCGCAATGAGAACAAGTTGCAGATGCTGCCAGGTGAGCCGCGCAAGATCGCCGGCAAACAGGCGCGCCATCATGTCTGGCACCGGCATTGGCGTGATCGCGTGTCCGATAAATGAAGCTGCAACCGCGGCGAAGCTGCCGCCGTGCAACTCGACTGCCGCGTTAAGTTCGATCATGCGTGCCTGCGTAATGCGGTTTTCGAGCGTGCGAAACGCCGCCCAGGTTGCCGGAAAACGGCGCGGCAGGTCGGCGCGATATAGCAACAACGCGTCGTAGCGCGGGAACACTTTGCGATCATCGACCAGCACACGCATTGCGTAGCGCGCGATCCTGGCGTCGGTCGTATAAATATCGGTGACATCGAGCTGTCCGTTGCCCATCGCTTCGAACGCCAAGCCGTGGTCGAGACCGGCCGGCGAGAACGGCAACGCATAGGCGCGTTTGATTGAAGCCCAGCCGTCGCGACGCTGCATGAACTCCTGCGACAACCCGACCCGCAACGAAGGGTGGGCGGCCAGCTCGGCGATCGTATTGATGTGTTTCGATTCCGCAAGCGCGGCGGGCATCGCCAGCGCATAGGTATTGGCGAAACCCAGCGGGACGCCGGCTGCCAGCCCCAGCGGGGCCAACGCGCGATTGATCTCATCAAGCGACGCGACGGGCATGCCGCCCAGCAATTCCGCGACGATGGTGCCCGAATATTCGGGATAGATATCGATCGCGCCGTTCTTCAGTGCGGCAAACAGAATGGCGGTGTTGCCGAGACCGGCGCGGTGTGTCACGGTCGCCTCGCCCGCCGCCTGTGCGGTCTGCGCGAGGATTTCACCCAGAATGTACGATTCAGTGAACCGTTTGGAGCCGACGGTCAGCGAGTTTTCCGCGGCATCCGCCGGCGCTGCAGCGCAAAACAGCAATCCGTAAAACAGCAGGCCCAGCGCGATTGCCGCGAGTTCAAGCCGCATATTGCCGCCGGCATTCCATCAGAGCTTGAACGGACTGCGCTTCGCGTATTCGGCCGCTGCCTCCTCCAGCGTGGTGAACACGGCACCGCCATCCTTCAATTTTCTGATCAGGCGTTCAAGCAACAGCATGCGGCCGGCGCGTCCGATCACGAAGGGGTGAAAGGTATAGGTGATGACGCCCCATTTGACCGCCTTCGTCATATAGCTGAAGTCATCGACCCAGTTGGCCAGCACGGCGTTGTAGTTGCGCAGCCCCGGCAAGATCCAGTCCCTGGTGCGGATGAACTCGAAGTTCGGATAGTCGTCGAGCGACCAGCTGATCGGCATTTCAATGAGTCTGCAGGGCTTGCCCCACTTCGCCGGCTGATCGACCGTAATGATATCGCCCTGCCGCACACGATAGGGCGTGTAGTCATCGCCCATCATGCTGCTGTCGTAGGTAAAGCCGTGCTTGAGCAGCAGTTCGACTGAATGCGGACTCAGGTCCCAGGACGGCGAGCGGTAGCCGCGCGCGGCACGGCCTGTGAGTTTGCGGATCTCCTCGTTGGCGCGTACGAGGCCCGCTTCCTCTTCCTCGCGCGTCATCTCCGCCGGCGGCACATGGGTCCAGCCGTGATGACCGATTTCGTGTCCGCCATCGAATACGGCGCGGCATTGATCCGGATAGGTTTCGAGCGTGTGACCGGGAATGTACCACGATGTCCTGATGCGGTATTTTTTCAGCAGCGCGAGTATGCGTTGGGCGCCGACGTTGGCGCCGAACTCGCCGCGTGAAATCGGCGTCGGCGATGTCATGCCGCGCGAAATGAATCCCGACATCGCGTCGAAATCGAAGGTCAGACAGACCAGGTGTCGTGCCACGGAAAACCCCGTCAAAAAGAAATGCGGAAAGGTTCTCTTATGGTAGCCGAATCATCGCGAACGCGGCAAAATAATGGCCCGTCTCCTGCGCAGCAACCAATCCATGAAACCACGCGACTACGACCTCGATGCCCTGTGGAAACCGTTCACGGCAAACCGCCAGTTCAAGAGCGCGCCGCGCATGTTTGTCGCGGCGAAGGACATGCACTTCACGACCGATGACGGGCGACAAGTGCTCGATGGCACCGCAGGGTTGTGGTGCGTCAACGCCGGCCATTGCCGGCCGCGCATTGTCGATGCGATCAAGCGCCAGCTCGACGCCATGGACTATTGTCCAGCGTTCCAGATGGGGCATCCGACCGAATTCCGTGTCGCCGATCTGCTGCGTGACCTCGCGCCCGGCGATCTCGACCACGTGTTCTACGCGAACTCCGGTTCCGAGGCCGTGGATACCGCGCTGAAGATCGCGCTCGCCTATCAGCGCGCGCGCGGCGAAGGCCAGCGCAATGTCCTGATCGGCCGCGAGCGCGGTTACCACGGCGTCGGCTTCGGCGGCATTTCGGTCGGCGGTATTCCGGCCAATCGCAAGGCCTACGGCAGCATGCTGCCGCGCGTCGATCATCTGCCGCACACGCACAATCCGGAAAAGAATGCATTCAGCCGCGGCCAGCCGGCGTGGGGCGCGCATCTTGCCGACGAACTCGAAACCCGCATCATCGCGCTGCACGACGCGTCGAACATCGCAGCGGTCATCGTCGAGCCTGTCGCCGGCTCCACCGGTGTGCTGATTCCGCCGCTTGGTTACCTGCAGCGGTTGCGCGAAATCTGCGATAAATACGGCCTGCTGCTGATATTCGACGAAGTGATCACCGGATTCGGCCGCACCGGTTACGCGTTTGCCGCGGAAACCTTCGGCGTGGTGCCCGACATGATCACTTTCGCCAAGGGCGTGACCAACGCGACCATTCCGCTCTCAGGCGTGATCGTTCGTCGAGAGATCCACGATGTGGTCGTCAACAACGCGCCGCCCGGCATGGTCGAGCTGTTTCACGGCTATACCTATTCCGGCCATCCGGTGGCAACTGCCGCCGCCGAGGCGACGCTGGGTCTCTATCACGAAGAAAAACTGTTCGAACGCGCGCGCACGCTGGCACCGTATTTCGAAGACGCGGTGCACAGCCTCAAAGGCGTGGCGAATGTCATCGACGTGCGTAACTTCGGATTGATGGCCGGCATCGAACTGGCACCTCGCGCAGGCAAGGCCGGCGCCCGCGCCTTCGACGCCTTCCTCGGCTGCTATGAAAAAGGCGTTCTGGTGCGCGTGACCGGCGACATCATCGCGCTGTCGCCGCCGCTGATCGTCGAGAAGGCACAGATCGACCAGATCGTCGGCACCATCGCCGACGTTCTCAAACCACTGGCCTAGTGTTGAGTAGCAGCTTCTTTCATGCAGTGACCGATCCACAGGGCGGTCAGCTTTTCCTCCACCGAGTTCTGCTGCAGGCGCTGATTGAGTGCCGGCCAGTCAACGCGATCGAGCGCCTGATCCTGATTGAAGCATGAGAACACGTAACTGATCCTGCCGGTCTCGGGATCGCGATGCTGCTGCAGACACTGCGCGCAGATTTCCTTCATCATGCACTGCATCGGCGAATTGATCGAGCCGATCGCGAAATGCTTCGCCTTGACGAAGGGCTTGAGCACACCGTGGCGCGCCGCCGCCACCGCGGCCATCATGCGATCCGACCCGATTGCGATTATCCGGTCGGCCGCCTTCAAGGTCACCACTTCGGGATTGCCGAGGTTGCCGATGGCATACGAATGCATCGCCTGCACAATGTTGCCTACAAAGGTCCGGTCCTGCGGACGCGTCGGCGTGAAGCCCGGCTCCTCGTCGCAGCACCAGACAACGACATCGGCCGCCGCTTCGATTTCCGCCACCTTGTAACGGTCGATCACTTTTTTGTAGCCGGCAAAGTAGAGGACTTTCGAGCCGGCCCGGCGCAGGGCCTGCCCGATCGAAAACAGCACCGCGTTGCCGAGGCCGCCGCCGACAAGAGCGACGGTTTCGCCTGCCGGAATCTCAGTGGCGCTGCCGGTCGGCCCCATCAGCACCACCGGTTCGCCGGGTTTAAGCAACTGGCACAGATTGCTCGAGCCGCCCATCTCAAGCACGATGGTCGAGACCAGCCCTTTGCCGGCATCGACCCATGCGCCGGTAAGCGCGAGGCCTTCCATGTTGAGCGTGGTGCCGGCCACGCGCGGCGCCAAGGTTTCGAAATTCTGCAGGCGGTAAAACTGCCCGGGCTGGAAGCGGCGCGCAGCGCGCGGCGCGCGTACTATGACCTCGATGATATTAGGTGTCAGCCGCACAACGTCGTGAATGGTCGCGCGCAGTTCGTCATTGAGTTTGCCGATAAAGGCGGCGTCATCGAGTTGCGTAGCCGCCGTGCCGTTCGCAAGCACGCGGCTGATGATCGGGTAACCCTGTTTGGCCCCGCCCATCGCCTTGACCACATTGCCGAAGAACGACGGATGCACATCGCCGAAATAACTGACAAAGCGTCCGTCGTCGCGTTTGGCCAGCAGAACGCGCACTTCGCCCGGCTTGGAAATCGACATTTCCGGCTTGACCGGATTGCCGGCTTCGTCGCAGGCGCGGAAATACTTGCCATCGAGCGGAAAATGCGCAGCGTCTTCGCGCGCCAGCACGGTGTTCGGTTGGGTGCCGGCCGCGATGAGCACCGTGCGCGCCGGCACCTCCACTTCCGAGCCCGAACTCCACTTGCCATCCTCGCCGCGTGCCTGTTGCGCCAGACGGATCGAGCGCGCGGCGCCGCGATCATCGACTTCGATGCCGGTCGGGCTCAGGCATTCGGCGAAATAAATACCCTCCTCCAGCGCCTTCTGCACTTCTTCATGATTGAGCGTGTACGACGGGCTGTCCACCAGACGCCGTCGGTAGGCGATGGTGACGCCGCCCCATGACCGCAGCAGGCTGAGAATATCGGGCTCGCGTCCGGCCGCCTGCGCCGCCGCGCGTTCAGCACGAATGGCACGGGCGTGCTGCAGAAATTCTTCGGCGACTTCCTGTTCTGATTCGTTCCATGCCGGCCTCGCAGCCGTGTCGCCGCCGGCACCTTGCAAGGTTTCGTAACGTTGCAGAAATTTTTCCACCTGCAGAGGGTAGTAGGCCAGCGATTCGGTCGCGGTGTCGATTGCCGTGAGGCCGCCGCCAATCACCACCACCGGCAGGCGCAGTTGCATGTTGGCGATCGATTCGGGTTTGGCTGCGCCGGTCAACTGCAGCGCCATCAGGAAATCCGAGGCGGTGCGTACGCCGCGTGCGAGGCCGTTGGGCATATCGAGCACGGTCGGCTTGCCGGCGCCGATGGCGAGAGAAACATGATCGAAACCGAGCTCGAATGCATCTTCGAGCGTCAGCGTGCCGCCGAACCGCACGCCGCCGAACAGCGCAAACTGGCGGCGGCGTTCGAGCAGCAGACGGATCAGCTTGAGAAAATTCTTGTCCCAGCGCACTGTGATGCCGTACTCGGCGACACCGCCGAAGCCGGCCATGGTGCGCTCGGCCAGAGATTCATAGATTGAAGTCACATCGCGCACGGGCGCAAACTCTTCGCGTTGACCGTGTGGATCAATGCCGGACAGACTGGCCGGCAGCGGCTCGATCTTGAGTCCGTCGATACCGACCACGGTGTGGCCTTCGTTCATCAGGAAATGCGCCAGCGTAAAGCCGGCCGGCCCCATGCCGATCACCAGCACGCGTTTGCCGCTTGGCGCCTTGGCGTAGGGTGTGCGCAGATTAAGCGGATTCCAGCGCGTCAGCAGGGAATAGATCTCGAAGCCCCAGGGCAGCGCCAGCACGTCTTTGAGGGTGCGCGTTTCCGCCTGCGGAATGTCGACCGGCTCCTGCTTCTGGTAGATGCAGGCCTTCATGCAGTCGTTGCAGATGCGGTGGCCGGTGGCCGCCAGCATCGGGTTATCGACGATGATGATGGCGAGCGCGCCCAGCACATGGCCTTCGGTCTTCGCCTTGTGAAACTCCGAAATCTTTTCTTCCAGCGGACAGCCGGCGAGCGTTACGCCGAAGGGGCTTTTCTTGAACGCCGCGGTGCCGTTGCCGACGGCGCCCTTTTCGCGCAGGCCTTTCGAGCAGGAATCCTTGCCCTGCTCATGACACCAGATGCAGTAATGCGCCTGATCGAGCGCGCCGACGAGATCGGTGCCCGCATCGGTCAGGTGAAAGCCCTCGCGACGGCGCAGATGTTGCGGCTTGCCCTGGAAACGCGTGTGGCCGCACGAGCTGTCGCTGTCGAACGGCACCAGATTCTGCGGATCGAGTTTGTGCGGCACCTTGAACAGCACGCCCGCCTTGTGAAAGGCGCGGCCATCCGCGGTATGCACGGCCCATGCCGCATAGCGCTGAGCCAGATCGAGGACGTCGGCGTTAGCGGTTTCATCCTGCTGCCAGCGCGTGATGTGCTGGGCAAACTTCAGTTCATCGAAGTCGCCGCCGAACCGGGCGGTGAGTTGCGCGCGCAGCGCAGCGCCGTCAAACGCCGCCGCTGCGTCGGGCTTGTATTTGTGCAGCGCCTTGCGTTGCACAAACAGCCGCTTGCAGCTGTAAAGGGGAGCCAGTTCATGATGGCGCGCCGACAGCGCCTGCACTTCTGTCTGGATGGCGAACAATTCCGCGATGAAATCATCCACGTGCGGCGCCAGTTCCAGCAGCAGTGCCGATTCCTGTTTGCCATCGATGGATTGCGGTTTGGCGCGCGCGGCGGTCAGCTTTTCGCTGAGCGGCGCGTCGATCGCTGCCAGCGCGCGCACAAACGCGGCATCGAGTCGCGCGAGACCGGCATGTTCGTACAAATCGTGGAAACGAAGGTCGTGCGGAAGTTTCAGCATGGGTAAGGTTGCCTACGGGGAGCGCGCGAAAATAGCACAAAAAAACTCGCCTGTCAGGCGCGGCAACCCGGGCTTAGATCGTTGTGCGATAATGATTTTCCGTTTCGGTATGAGGTCACGCAGCCATTCGCCCGCACGGTACCCGGGACGGCCCCGATGACGGCCATGCTGCATATGCGTATGACACAACAAACGCAAAAGCTGCTCGCTCTGCTGGTGCTCCTGTTCCTGCTGGCGGCGCTCGGTTTCATGACCTTTCGCGCCTATCTGGGGCCGGATTTTCTGATCGGCTTCGGCAATCTCTTTATGTGCTAGCCGGCGGTTTTTTCGGCGGCCTTCACCGTATTGGCGATCAGCGCGGCCACCGTCATGCGTCCGACGCCGCCGGGAACCGGCGTAATGCGTGAAGCTACCGCGCTGGCCGATTCAAAATCGACGTCACCCGTGATCCGCCCGTCCGGCAGGCGGTTGATGCCGACATCGAACACCGTAGCACCCGGTTTGAGCATGTCGCCGGTAACCACGCCGGGCTTTCCGACAGCGACCACGACAATATCGGCGTCCCTGGTGTGTTTGGCGAGGTCGCGCGTTTTCGAGGTGCAAACGGTGACAGTCGCCCCGCGCGCGATCAGCATCAATGCCGCCGGTTTGCCGACCGACACGCTGCGGCCGACGACCACCGCGGTGGCGCCTTCAAGTGCGAGGCCTTCGTGATCCATCATCATCATGATGCCGAGCGGCGTGCAGGGCGCCAATTGCGGCTCCCCGGCCACCAGCGCACCGAGGTTTTTCCAACTGAAGCCGTCGACGTCCTTTTCGCCGGCGATGTGCCGCATGACGCGCTCTGCATCCAGCGGCGCCGGCAAGGGCAACTGCAGCAGCACGCCGTGCACTGCCGGATCGCGATTGAGCGATTCAATCAAACCGGTCAAGTCAGCTTCGCTGCAGCCGGCAGGCAAGCGGTGCACCGCTGAATGCATGCCGACATCAGCGCAGGCGCGCATCTTGTTGCGGACATAGATTTCAGAGGCGGCATTATCGCCGACGACGATCGCTGCCAACCCCGGCTTGATGCCGCGGGCGTTCAATGCCGCAATGCGCGGCTTCAGGTCGTCGAGAAGCCTGCGCGCTATTTTCACGCCGTCGATCAGTGTGGCCGTCATGCAATCGTACTCCGCGCTCGCGGTTCAGAACAGATTTACCGGGCGGACGGCGGTGGCGCCCGCCGGTCGTCCAGCAGTTGGAAAAATATTTCGTCCTGACGGATCATGCCCAGTTCGCTGCGGGCGCGTTCCTCGACCGCATCGAGCCCCTGCTTGAGATCGCGCACCTCGGCATCGAGCGCGCCATTGCGTATCTGCAGTTTCTGGTTTTTTTCGTGCTGGGCGACCACCTGCTGGTCGGTTTCCCAGACGCGCAGCCAGCCGCCCTTGCCCAGCCACATCGGATACTGCAGCAGTGCGACCAGCCCGGCCAGCGCCAACGTCAGGTATTTCACGCGTGTATGCGCAAGCCGCGCTACCGGCGAATCTGATAGAATGCCGCGCGGCCCGGATAGGCCGCCGCATCGCCGAGATCTTCCTCGATGCGCAGCAACTGGTTGTATTTCGCCAGCCGGTCCGAGCGGCACAGCGAGCCGGTCTTGATCTGCATGGCGTTGGTCGCCACTGCGATGTCGGCGATGGTCGTGTCCTCGGTTTCGCCGGAGCGGTGCGATACGACGGCGGTGTAACGCGCGCGCTTGGCCATTTCAATTGCGGCCAGCGTCTCGGTCAGGGTGCCGATCTGGTTGACCTTGATCAGCACCGAATTGGCGATGCCTTCCTTGATGCCTTTTTCGATGATTTTGGTGTTGGTGACGAAAATGTCGTCGCCGACCAGTTGGACGCGATCGCCGAGGCGTTTGGTCAAAAGCTTCCAGCCATCCCAGTCGTTTTCCGCCATGCCATCTTCAATGCTGATGATCGGATACTTGTCGCACCAGCCGGCGAGCAGATCGGTGAACTCGGCGGCGCTGAGCGCCTTGCCCTCGCAGGCCAGCGTGTAGACGCCGTCTTCGTAAAACTCGGAGGCGGCGCAATCAAGCGCCAGCGCAACGTCTTCGCCGGGTTTGTAGCCGGCTTTCTCGATGCCTTCCATGATCAGCTTGATCGCCGCCTCGTGATTGGCCAGTCGCGGGGCGAAGCCGCCCTCGTCGCCGACTGCGGTGGAAAGGCCTTTGTCGTGGAGCAGTTTCTTCAGCGAGTGAAAGATTTCAGAGCCGCAGCGCAACGCATCCTTGAAAGTCGGCAGGCCCAGCGGCACCAGCATGAATTCCTGCAGATCGAGACTGTTGTCGCTGTGCGCGCCGCCGTTGATCACGTTCATCATCGGCACCGGCATCGCCATCGCACCGGCGCCGCCCAGATAACGATGCAGCGGCAGGCCGGTTTCATCCGCGGCCGCCTTGGCAATTGCCAGTGACACCGCCAGCATTGCGTTGGCGCCCAGTCGCGATTTGTTTTCGGTGCCGTCAAGATCGATCAGCGTGCGGTCGACGAAACGCTGTTCGATCGCATCAAGGCCGATGATCGCCTCGCAAATTTCGGTGTTGACGTGTTCAACCGCCTTTTGCACGCCCTTGCCGTGAAAGCGCGCGGGGTCGCCGTCGCGCAACTCAATGGCTTCGCGGCTGCCGGTTGAGGCGCCTGAGGGCACGGCTGCGCGCCCCATCACGCCGGATTCAAGCAGCACATCGGCTTCCACCGTGGGAAACCCGCGTGAATCGAGAATTTCACGCCCAATCACATCGACAATCGCGCTCATATTTTGTCCTGACCTGTCACAAGTTGTTCGGCAAAACCATTCTGTTTGACCAGCGTATCCAGAGCCTTCAATGTTTCGAGCAGCGCGCGCAT
Source organism: uncultured beta proteobacterium (assembly GCA_903889565.1). Taxonomy (GTDB): domain Bacteria; phylum Pseudomonadota; class Gammaproteobacteria; order Burkholderiales; family SG8-41; genus PALSA-1004. Next base: position 100,533 of record CAISYC010000008.1, on the reverse strand, counting down.
ATGCGCGAGCGGCCATGCGTTGGGGCCGTCCGAGAGGGCTTTGGATGGGTCCGGGTGCGTTTCCATGAATATGCCGGCCACGCCGCTGGCGACCGCCGCGCGCGCGAGAACCGGCACGAATTCGCGCTGCCCGCCGCTGGAAGTGCCCTGCCCGCCAGGCAACTGCACCGAGTGGGTCGCGTCGAACACCACCGGGCAGCCGGTGTCGCGCATGATCATCAGAGAGCGCATGTCCGACACGAGATTGTTGTAGCCGAAGCTGACGCCGCGCTCGCACACCATGATGTTGTCGGCACCGCTCACCGAGCGCGCTTTGGCGACGACGTTTTTCATGTCACCCGGCGCGAGAAACTGGCCCTTCTTGATATTCACCGGTTTGCCGCAGGAGGCCACCGCATGGATGAAATCGGTCTGCCGGCACAGAAAAGCCGGCGTCTGCAGAACATCGACGACGGCGGCAACCGGTTTGATCTGGTCGATTTCGTGCACGTCGGTCAATACCGGAACACCGATGGTCTTTTTTACGTAGGCGAGAATGTCGAGTCCTTCGTCCATGCCGACGCCGCGGAAGGACTTGTCCGAACTGCGGTTGGCCTTGTCGAACGAAGACTTGTAAATGAACGGGACGCCGACCTCGGCGCAAATCGCTTTAAGTTCACCTGCGGTGTCGAGCGCCATCTGCCGCGACTCGATGGCGCAGGGGCCCGCGATCAGGAACAAAGGCTTGTCGAGGCCGACTTCAAAGCCGCACAAATTCATATCTTCACCTGCCCGCGACGCGAGCCCCTTGCGCCGCTGCCCGCCCCCGGTGCTGCGCACCCGCCGAGTCCGCGGTGCCCCGCAATCAGGAACAAAGGCTTGTCGTGGCCGACGTCGAATCCGCACAGGCGCATGGCAATGCCTAAGCGATGCTTTGCAGCTTGGGCGCGGCTTCGGTGACGGCCGGCGCCGTTTTTGCGTTGCGGGCCGCGGCGCTGACGAAGGCATTGAATAGCGGATGCCCGGCGCGCGGTGTCGAGGTGAATTCCGGATGGAACTGGCAGCCGACGTACCAGGGATGGCCCGGCAGTTCGATCATCTCACACAACTCGTCCTTGGCCGATACGCCGGACACGCGCATGCCGGCGGCTTCGATGCGCGGCAGGTAATGATTGTTGACTTCATAGCGGTGGCGATGGCGCTCAATGATGCGCTCGGCGCCATAGACCTTGCGCACCTCGCTGCCGTCGCGCAATACGCACTCCTGCCCGCCGAGTCGCATGGTGCCGCCGAGATTGGAATTTTCGTCGCGCTGCTCGACCCTGCCGTCGCTGTCCCGCCATTCGGTAATGAGCGCGATCACCGGGTGCGGCGCGGCGGGATCGAATTCGGTGCTGTGCGCGCCGTCGAGGCCGACCACGTTGCGTGCATATTCGATCACCGCGAGTTGCATGCCCAGACAGATGCCCAGGTACGGAATCCTGTTTTCGCGCGCATGACGGATCGCCCTGATCTTGCCTTCGACGCCGCGTTTGCCGAAACCGCCGGGCACCAGAATCGCATCCATGCCCTCCAGCGCGCCGACGCCGTCCTTCTCGATCGATTCCGAATCGACGTAGTGAATCTTGATGCCGACGCCGGTGTGTATGCCAGCATGCGTCAACGCCTCGGACAGCGATTTGTAGGATTCGGTGAGATCGACGTATTTGCCGACCAGCGCGATATCGATTTTCCTGTTTGGATGCTCGAGCGCGTAAACCAGCTTGGTCCAGGTCGAAAGGTCCGCCGGCGGGCGCACCAATTCGAGCTTGCGGCAGACGATGTCGTCGAGCTGCTGGTCGTGCAGTTCGCCGGGGATTTTGTAAATGCAATCCACATCGACTGCCGAAATTACCGCCTCGGGCTGCACGTTGGTGAAGAGGGCAATCTTGCGGCGCTCATCGTCGGGCAGACGGCGGTCGCCGCGGCAAAGCAGAATGTCCGGCTGGATACCGATTTCGCGCAGTTCCTTCACCGAGTGCTGGGTCGGCTTGGTCTTGATCTCGCCGGCCGAGGCAATGTAAGGGATCAACGTCAGGTGCATGTAGCAACAGTTGTTGCGCCCCAGCTCAATGCCCATCTGGCGGATCGCCTCAAGGAAAGGCAGCGATTCGATGTCGCCGACGGTGCCGCCGACTTCAACGATCGCAACTTCGGCGTCATTGGCGCCGCGCCGGATGCAGTTCTTGATTTCGTCGGTGATGTGCGGGATGACCTGCACGGTGCCGCCGAGGTAATCGCCGCGGCGTTCCTTTTTGATCACGCTTTCGTAGATCTGGCCGGTGGTGAAATTGTTGCGCTTGCCCATCTTGGCACTGGCGAAGCGCTCGTAATGGCCGAGATCGAGGTCGGTTTCCGCACCGTCTTCGGTGACGAAGACTTCACCGTGCTGAAAGGGACTCATGGTGCCTGGATCCACATTGATGTAGGGATCCAGCTTCATCATCGATATTTTGATGCCGCGCGATTCAAGAATGGCGGCGAGGGACGCGGCGGCGATACCTTTGCCTAGGGAGGAAACCACACCACCTGTGACAAAGATATATTTGGTCATTTCATATCACACCGTTTTCGCATTCTATCCCGAAACCGCCTCTGCACTCAACGAAAATCGGCCCCTTCCGCGCTGTTAGTGCGGCGCCGGTTTGGCTTCGCGCGCCAGATAAAGCCAGGTCTCGACCACGGTGTCCGGATTAAGGGAAAGGCTTTCGATGCCCTCCTCGACCAGCCATTTGGCGAGGTCGGGGTGGTCGGATGGCCCCTGCCCGCAGATCCCAACGTATTTGCCGGCCCTGCGGCAGGCCTGGATCGCCAGATGCAGCATGTGTTTGACCGCCGGATCGCGCTCGTCGAAACCTTCGGCGATGATGCCGGAGTCGCGGTCGAGCGCCAGCGTCATCTGCGTCAGGTCGTTGGAGCCGATCGAGAAGCCGTCGAAATACTTCAGGAACTCGTCGGCCAGAATCGCGTTGGACGGAATTTCACACATCATGATGATACGCAAACCATTCTCGCCGCGCTTGAGCCCGTTGGCTGCCAGCAGATCAATCACCTGCTTTGCCTCGCCGATGGTGCGCACGAACGGCACCATCAGTTCGACGTTGGTGAGGCCGATTTCATTGCGCACCTTGCGCATCGCCTGGCATTCGAGTTCGAAACATTCGCGGAAGCTGGTTGCAATGTAGCGCGAGGCGCCGCGGAAACCGAGCATCGGATTTTCTTCGTGCGGCTCATACTTCGAACCGCCGGTCAGGCTGGAGTATTCGTTTGACTTGAAATCCGACAGGCGTACGATGACCGGTTTCGGCCAGAACGCGGCGCCGAGCGTTGCCACGCCCTCCACCAGTTTTTCAACATAAAATGTTTTGGGATCTGCGTAGCCGGCCGCATGCTGTTCGACGGCAAGCTTGAGGTCGCCCGGCAGATCCGGATAAGCCAGTACGGCCTTCGGATGCACGCCAATCATGCGCGCGATGATGAATTCGAGACGTGCCAGGCCAACGCCCTCGTTCGGCAACCGGCGGAATTCGAATGCGAGTTCCGGATTGCCGACGTTCATGGTGATCTTGGCCGGCGACTTGGGCATCGCATCCAGCGCCAGATTGATGATTTCGATTTCCAGTTCGCCGCGATAGACAAAACCGGTGTCGCCTTCGGCGCAGGATACGGTCACGAACTTGCCGTCCTTCAATACCCGGGTCGCGTCGCCGCAGCCCACCACCGCAGGTATGCCAAGTTCGCGCGCAATAATGGCGGCGTGACAGGTGCGCCCGCCGCGATTGGTAACGATCGCCGAGGCGCGTTTCATCACCGGCTCCCAATCGGGGTCCGTCATGTCGGTGACCAGCACGTCGCCCGGTTTGACGCGGTCCATTTCCGCCGCCGTCGTGATCAGTTTGACCGGGCCGCTGCCGATGCGCTGACCGATCGCGCGACCCGAGGCCAGGACGTCCGAACGTGTTTTTAAACGATAGCGCTGCAGCGTATCGACCTTCTCGCTGGCTTTGACGGTTTCGGGGCGCGCCTGCAGGATGTAGAGGCGGCCGTCGTTGCCGTCGCGGCCCCACTCGATATCCATCGCGCGGCCGTAATGCTTCTCGATGATCACCGCGTAGCGTGCGAGTTCCTCGACTTCGGTATCGCTGATCGAAAATTTCCGGCGCTCGACTTCCGGCACTTCATGTGTCTGCACCGATTTGCCGGCGCTGCGCGCGTCGGTGAAGGTCATGCGCAAAGCCTTGGAACCGAGGTTGCGGCGGATCACCGACGTTCTGCCGGCCGCCAGTGCCGGCTTGTAGACGTAGAACTCGTCGGGATTGACCTGCCCCTGCACCACCGTTTCGCCGAGCCCGTAGGCGGCGGTGATAAAGACCACCTGATCGAAACCCGATTCGGTATCGAGGGTGAACATCACGCCGCTGGCGCCGAGGTCGCTGCGCACCATGCGCTGAATGCCGGCGGACAACGCCACTTCGCTGTGGATATAGCCTTTGTGCACGCGGTACGAAATCGCGCGGTCGTTGTAGAGCGAGGCGAACACGTGCTTGATCGCGACGAGCACGTTTTCGATTCCGTGGATGTTGAGGAAGGTTTCCTGTTGCCCCGCGAATGACGCATCGGGCAGGTCTTCGGCGGTCGCCGACGAACGCACTGCAACCGACAACCCGTCGCTGCCGGCACTTTGCATTTGTTGATACGCAGCCTTGATCGCCGCTTCGAGTTCTGCCGGAAACGGTTGCGCGAGTATCCAGCCGCGGATTTCGGCACCGGCTTTGGCCAGCGCGTTGGTGTCATCGACATTGAGCGTCTTCAGCGCCGCCTCGATGCGTTTCTCGAGACCGTCCTTGGCGAGAAAATCGCGGAAGGCCTGCGCAGTGGTGGCAAAGCCGCCGGGCACGCGCACGCCCGATTGCGCGAGATTGCCGATCATTTCGCCGAGGGACGCATTTTTGCCGCCGACGCGTCCGACATCGCCCATGCGCAACTGCGTGAAATCGACTACCCATTCTTCATGTTTCATGCGTCGTCACCGATTGATTGTGCTAAGCATCAAAAGCGGCTATTTTACCGATTATCTTCCGCAGGAACATTGTAATGCCGCAAAAACGCACGGCTTTTTTCATCTCCGACCGCACCGGTATCACGGCCGAAATGCTCGGCCACAGCCTGATCACGCAGTTCGAAATGGTCGACTTCAGCGAGGTCACCATGCCCTTCATCGACTCGGTGGAGAAGGCCGAGGCCGCCGTAGCCAAAATCAACGCCCGCGGCGCCAGCGACGGAGCGCGGCCGCTGATTTTCAGTTCGCTGGTCAATCCCGACGTCTCGGCGGTGGTGGCCCGCGCCAATGCCCTCTTCCTCGACTGTTTCGAGACCTATATCCGGCCGATGGAAAAGGAACTGGCCGTATCCGCCTCGCACGCGGTCGGGCGCTCCCACAGCGCCCAGAATTTCGAAAACTACCATCATCGCATCGAGGCGGTGAACTATTCGCTCGGGCATGACGACGGCGCCAGCACCCGCGAGTTAAAGGAGGCCGACGTCATTCTGGTCGGGGTATCGCGCTGCGGCAAGACACCGACCTGCCTGTATCTGGCGATGCAATTCGGCATCCGCGCCGCCAATTATCCGCTGATTCCGGAGGACTTCGCCAACCGCCAGTTGCCCGGCCAGGTCAAAAACCTGCGTGACCGGCTCTACGGGCTGACCATCAAGCCCGAACGGTTGCAGCAGATTCGCAACGAACGCCGGCCCAACAGCACCTACGCGACACTCAGCAATTGCGAATTCGAGGTGCGCGAAGCCGAGGCCATGATGCGCCGGGAGAACATTCCATTTCTTGACGCCACCAGCAAGTCGGTCGAGGAACTGGCCACCACCATCGTGCACGAGGGCAAGCTGGTGCGGCGGATTTACTGAGCTTCAGCCGCGCCCGCCGCGCTGGCGCACGCGTTCGAACAGGCAGATGGCGGCGGCGGCGGCGACATTCAGCGATTCGATTTTTCCGGGCATCGGGATGGCGACAGTTTCATGCGCGAGTGCGCCGAGTTCCGCCGAAACGCCGGCGCCCTCGTTGCCGAACACCATGGCCACGGTTTGACTGAGATCGACGTCGTAAAGTATCTTGCCGGCATTGAGAACGGTAACGACGACCTTGCCTGGAAATCCACGCGCGATTTCGACGAGATCGCATTGCTCATGGATATCGAGCATGAAATGCGCGCCCATGCCGGCGCGCAGCACGCGCGGCGACCAGCTGTGCACCGAGCATTTCGACAGGCAGACATGGCGGATGCCGGCGCCGGCGGCCGAACGCAATATCGAGCCGAGGTTGCCCGGATCCTGGATGTCTTCGAGCAGAACACAGCTGTCGAGCGTTTCCGGCAGCGCCACCGCGCGCGGGGTGCGAATGGAGGCGACAATGCCGGTCGGCGTCGACACCGTCGAGAGCGAAGCAAACAAGCCGTCGGACAACAACAACGGTTGCAGCGGGCGCAGACGCTGCAGCAGTGCAACGATTTCGGCATCGGCCAGCGCCGTTTCGCTGACTGCAACCTCGACCGGCGCACCGAAGCCCTGGCGATAGGCGTCGATCAGGTGGATCCCGTCGAGCAGCGAGAGTCCCGCCTTGCGGCGTTCGCGAGACGACTGCGCCAGTTTTAGCAGCATGCGGTACTGCGGATTATCCGCGGAGGTGATGCGCTTCACCTGCTGCCCCCGGTCACGAGCAGCGCCCGCACCGGCGCAAATGACCGCCGGTGCACCGCCGACACGCCGTGCGCGCGCAAGGCAGCCAGATGGGCTGCGGTCGGATAGCCTTTGTGCCCGGCAAAGCCGTAGAGAGGATATTGTTCGTCCAATTGCAGCATCAGTTCATCGCGCGCAGTTTTTGCGAGAATGGATGCGGCAGAAATTTCGGCCACACTGCTGTCGCCGCGCACGATGGCACGGGCGGTGATCGCGACTTCAGGGACAAACAAACCATCAACCAGAATTTCCGTCGGCTTAATGGCGAGCGACTCGACCGCGCGTTTCATCGCCAGCAGCGTCGCCTGCAGAATGTTCAAGGTATCGATTTCGGCCACCGTGGCGCTGGCAATCGACCACGCGGCGGCGTGCTCACGGATCTGCGCGGCAAGCGCGTCGCGTCGGCGTGCGCTCAGCTTTTTCGAGTCGGCAAGACCGTGGATGCCATGACCGTCACCGAGCACCACAGCGGCGGCATAGACCGGCCCGGCCAGCGGTCCGCGCCCCGCCTCGTCAACCCCGCAGCGCATGACCGTGCTCCAACACGGACATCACCGCAGTCGCGGCCAGCGTGGCCGAACCGTCACCGAGACTGCGCCGCAGCTCGGCGAATTTGCGCTCGAGGCGGTCGCGTACATCGGCGTCCCGATAAAGATTGAGCATCGCCTGCGCCAGATTGTCAGCGGTCGCGTCGTCCTGAATGAACTCAGGCACCACGAATTTGCCGCACAGGATATTCGGCAGACCGTAATACGGCAGATAACCCTTTCCTTTAAGCAGCCAGTAGCTGGCGGCGGGCATGCGGTAGGCGATCACCATTGGCCTGCCGAGCAAGGCCGCTTCGAGTGTCGCGGTGCCGGAGGCGACGAGCACGACATCGGAAGCGGCCATCGCCTCGTGGGCGTGTCCGAACATGATGGTCAGCGGCAACTCGGGCGCATCACGGCGGTAGAGCGCCGCTTCGAACAGGTCGCGCGTTTCCCTGGTTGCCAGCGGCACCAGAAACTGCGCTTTCGGCAACTGGCGCACGATCAACCGCGCCGCCGCGATGAACAGATCGGCCATGTGTTCGATTTCACTGCGGCGACTGCCGGGCATCAGCGTGAAGATCGGCACTGACGGCGACAGCTTGAGTTGTTCGCGTGCTGCCCTGCCGTGCGGCACCGCCTCCAGCATCTCGATCAACGGGTGGCCGACGAAACTGGCATCGACGCCGGCATCTTTATAGAGCGGCTCCTCGAATGGAAACAACGTCAGCATCTTGCTCACGGCGCGCCGGATTTTCGGCAGCCGTTCCCGTCGCCACATCCAGATCGCCGGGCTGACGTAATGCACGGTCGGTATGCCGATTCCCTTCAGGTAGGCTTCGAGCGCAAGGTTGAAATCCGGCGCATCAATGCCGATAAACAAGGCCGGTTTGGACTTGGCAAAACGCTGCTTGAGCTGGCGGCGAATGCCGATAATTTCTGCGAAATGCCGCAGCACCTCGACGTAACCGCGCACCGCGAGCTTTTCCAGCGGAAACCACACCTCCATGCCGGCGGCTTCCATGCGCGGGCCGCCGATGCCGGCAAATTGCGCCTGCGGCAACAACTTGCGCAGCGCGACGATCAACTGGCTGCCGAGCAGATCGCCTGAGGTCTCACCCGCGACGATGCCAATCGTTATCGGTGGCCGGGGTTCAGCGGACAATGCCACGGGTGGACGCGCCCAGAAAATCAACCAGCGACTGCAGTTCCGGGCACTCGGCGGTCATCGCCGCGATTTCGCGTCGCGCATCGTCAAGCCCGAGACCGGATTTATAAAGTGTTTTGTAGGCGCGCTTGATTCGTGTGATAGCGTCCGCCGAAAAGCCGCGCCGCTTGAGGCCCTCGCTGTTGATGCCGTAGGGCTGCGCGGTATTGCCCGAAGCGGTGATGAATGGCGGAATATCCTGCAGCACCACCGTGCCGATCGCCGTGATGCTGTGAGAGCCGATGCGGCAGAACTGATGCACCGCGGTAAATCCGCCGAGTATGGCGTGGTCATCGACGTGCACGTGCCCTGCCAGCTGCGAATTGTTGGCGAAAATCGTGTAATTTCCGATCTGGCAATCGTGGGCGAGATGCACGTAGGCCATCATCCAGTTGTCGTTGCCGAGCCGGGTCACACCGGCGTCCTGAATGGTGCCGGAGTTGAAGGTGCAGAATTCGCGGATGGTATTGCGATCGCCGATTTCAAGCCGCGTCGGTTCGCCGGCGTATTTCTTGTCCTGGGGTTCCGCGCCGAGGGAAACGAACTGGAAAATCCGGTTGTCGCGGCCGATTGTGGTGTGGCCGCTGATCACGGCATGCGGACCTATGCGCGTGCCGGCGCCGATTTCCACATGGGAACCGATCACTGCATAGGGCCCGATTTCGACATCGCTTGCAATGCGCGCGCCGTTTTCGACAATGGCGCTGGAGTGTATGTTCGCCACGTCGGTTACGCCGTCTTGTCTTCGATATTGCGCAGCGTGCACATCAGGTCGGCCTCGGTTGCGAGTTGATCGCCGACCATGGCGCGGGTGGAAAACCACCAGATGCCGCGCGCAAAGCGCTTGATTTCGGCGTGCAATTCAAGCGTATCGCCGGGCATCACCGGACGCTTGAAACGCGCATTGTCGATACCGACGAAATAATAGACCGAATTTTCGTCGGCTTTGTGCTCATGGGTCTTGAAAGTCAGGATCGCTGCCGCCTGCGCCAGCGCCTCGATGATGAGCACACCGGGCATCACCGGGTGATGGGGAAAATGTCCGGTAAAGAACTGTTCGTTGATGGTGACGTTCTTGATCGCCACGATGCTCTTGCCCGGTTCGCAGGACAGCACCTTGTCCACCAGCAGCAGCGGATAACGGTGAGGCAGGAACTGCAGAATCTGATGGATGTCCATTCCGCTCATGTCGGCTTTTTCTCCGTTTTGCCCAGCCGGGTTTCAAGGTCGCGCACGCGGCGGACCAGTTCGTCGAGCTGACGCAGATGTGTTGCATTCTTGAGCCAGCGTTTGTGGTCGCTGAAAGGATACACGCCGGTGTAGGTCCCCGGCTCGTCGAGCGATTTCATGACCAGCGTGCCGGCCGACACGCTGATGTTGTCCGCAATGGTGATATGGCCGTAAATCATCGAGGCGCCGCCCAGTGCGCAGTTGCGGCCGATTTTTGCGCTGCCGGCGATGCCGGCGCAGGCGGCGATGGCCGTATGATCACCGATGCTGACGTTGTGCGCGATCTGGATTTGATTGTCGAGCTTGACGCCGTTGCCGATCACCGTATCGTCGAGCGCGCCGCGATCGATGGTCGTGTTGGCGCCGATTTCCACGTCGTCGCCGATGCTGACGCCGCCGGTTTGCGGAATCTTGCGCCACACGCCGCCATCCTTGGCAATGCCGAAGCCGTCGGCGCCGATCACCGCGCCCGCATGCACAATGCAGCGTTCGCCGATGCGGCAGCCGTGATAAACCGTCACATTGGGATAGAGCCGCGAGCCGGCGCCGATGCGGCTGTTGGCGCCGACCACACTCCCCGGCCCGATGATCACGCCGGCACCGATCCGGGCGCCGGCGCCAATGCAGGCATTGGCAGCGATCTCGGCCGACTTCGCCACCCGCGCGGTTTTTGCAACGACAGCGGTTTTGGCGATGCCGGCTTTCGCGGGTGTCGCCGGGTTCAGCAGATCGGCAACGATCGCATAATAGGCGTAGGGATTGGCGCAGACGATGCGCGGCCGGGTTGTGGCGTCGCGCGCGTCGGCGTGCAATATAAAAGCCGCCGCCGCCGAGTTTTCGATCTGCGGCAGGTAACGCGCCTGGGCGACGAACGAAAGGTCTGCCGCGGTAGCGGAGTCGAGGGCGGCGACACGGGCGATCTTGAGGGCCGGGTCGCCGATCAATTCCCCGCCGCAACGGCGGACGATTTCGCCCAGGGTAAATGCTTTGCGCTTGTTCAATTTATGTTCCGCCGGCTCCGCCGCTGCCGGCGCAACTGGCGGGCGATCCGTGGCAGGCGACCGGATTATTTTTCGGCGGCGAGCGACTTGAGTACTTTCTCGGTGATGTCGATGCGCGGACTGCGGTAGACCGCCTCTTGGATGATGAGGTCGTATTTCTCGGCTTCCGCAATCTGCTTGATCACCTTGTTGGCGCGCTCAAACAAGGCCGCCAATTCCTCATTGCGACGCAGGTTGAGGTCTTCGCGAAATTCCCGCTGCAGACGCTGAAATTCGCGGGTCTGGCGGCCGAGTTCCTGCTCGCGGTTGCGGCGATCCGTATCGCTCATCGTCAGGCCGTCCTTCTCCAGCTGGGCCTGCAGGGCCTTGATCTGCGTGTCCATCTTGCGCAATTCCTGTTCGCGCGGCGCAAACTCCTTTTCCAGCTTTTTGGTCGCGCGCTCGGCCGGCGCCGATTCGCGATTGATGCGTTCGGCGTCGATGAATCCGATCTTGAGATCGGCGGCCGGTGCGGCCTGGCTGAATACGGCGCCGGCCAGAATGCCCAGCATCGTCCAGAGGATTGGTCTATTCAAAACAGTCTCCTTGCCAGTGGCCGGCAGCAATGCGCGTCAAACCGCGCTCAGAACTGCTGGCCGAAGGTAAATTGAATCCGTTGTCTCGTATCGCCAACCTGGACGCGGAACGGTTGCGCTACGCTGAGCTTGAGCGGGCCGAACGGCGACACCCACAGTATGCCAACACCCGCGGCCGCACGAAAATCCGAGAATGAGTAGGACTCGCCGACGGTGCCGGTATCGAAAAACGCGCTCAGGCGCACTGATTTTTCATTGGCCATGCCGGGGACCGGCATCAGGATTTCGGCGTTGCCGAGGATCTTCTTGCTGCCGCCGACCGGCGTGCCGTCTTCATACTTAGGACCGATGGTCGATGTATAAAAACCGCGCAGCGATGTGACGCCACCGAGGTAGTAATTGCGGAAGAACGGCAACGGCCTGCCGTCGAGGCCGGCACCATAACCGATGTCGCCGTTGAGGTACAGTGTAAACGTGTTGTTGAGCGGGAAATAGCGCTGGTTCTGGTAGCCCGCCTTGTAGTAGCGCAGGGTTCCGCCGGGAAGGCCGGTTTCGACACTCGCCCTTTGCGTTCCGCCCTTCGTCGGGTAAATGGCGCTGTCCCGCGTATCGCGCACCCAGCCCACGCTGCCCAATATCGTACTGTTGGCAGCACCGAACGTATCGACATAGGTCTGGATTCTGACCGGCGAAAGCCCCGGGTAGGTCGTCAGATTGGTGTCGTCATAGCCCAAGCCGACCGTGATGTTGTCGATTTCCGTAAACGGTATCCCGATCCTGCCGGTTGCCCCGTAGGACTGTGTGCGGTAATAGCCGGCGCCTATGGCCTGCGGGTCGGTATTACGCTTGTAAAGGTCGAATCCGCGGCTGACCCCATCGACCGTCCAGTAGGGCTGTGTAAACGACAGCGAATATACGGTATTAACCTTGCTGGTATTGACCTGCACGCCAAGGAAATTACCGGTGCCGAATACGTTGTTCTGCGAGATACCGCCGCTGAGTATGATGCCTTCCGAGCTGCCATAGCCTGCGCCGAGCGTGATGTTGCCGGTCGGTTTTTCGACCACGTTCAGATTGACATCGACCTGGTCGGTGGTGCCAGGAACCGAGGGCGTTTCGACGGTGACTTCGTTGAAATAACCAAGCCGGTCGATGCGCTGTTTGGACTTGGTGATCTTGTCCGCCGAATACCAGCCGCCCTCGAGCTGGCGCATTTCGCGGCGCACCACCTCGTCGCGGGTGCGCGTATTGCCGGTCACATTGATGCGGTGCACGTAGACGCGGCGCCCCGGATCGATGAACAGCGTAAAGGCGACGGTCCGTTTCGCGCGGTCGATTTCAGGCACCGCATTGACGTTGGCGAAGGCATAGCCATCGTTGCCGAGGCGGTCGCCGATGGCCTTGGTCGATTCATTCAGTTTGGCGCGCGAAAAAACGTCACCCGATTTGAGCTTGACGAGGCCGAGCGCCTCGTCGCGCGAAATCAGCGTTTCGCCGGCGACGCCGACGTTGGACACCGTAAACTGCGGACCTTCGGTGACGCCGATCGAAATATAGACGTCTTTTTTGTCGGGCGTGATCGAAACCTGGGTGGTATCGACATTGAATTCGAGGTAGCCGCGGTCGAGATAATAGGACTTGATCGATTCGATATCGCCGGACAGCTTCTGCTTCGAATACTGATCGTCCTTGGTGTACCAGGTCATGATGCCAGGCGTGCGCAGCTTGATCTGCTTGAGCAGTTCCGCTTCCGTGAAAACCTTGTTGCCGATGATGCTGATCTGGCGGATTTTGGCGACATCGCCCTCGACGATGTCGAAACGCACGGCGACGCGGTTACGCTCGAGCGGGGTCGCGGTGGTGGTCATTGTCGCCGAGTACTTGCCGCGGCTGATGTACTGGCGTTTCAACTCCTGTTCGGCTTTGTCGAGCAGCCCGCGGTCGAAAATGCGCCCCTCGGCAAGGCCCAGCGAACGCAGGCCCTTGATCAGGTCTTCCTTTTTGAATTCCTTGGCACCGATGATATCGATCTGCGCGATCGACGGCCGCTCCTGGATCGTGATGATCAGCACGCCGTTGTCGGTTTCGATCGTGACGTCTTTGAAAAAGCCGGTGGCAAACAGTGCGCGGATCGCCTGCGAGGCCTTTTCGTCGGTCATGGTGTCGCCGACCTTGACCGACAGGTAGCTGAATACGGTGCCGGCTTCGATCCGCTGGATGCCTTCGACGCGGATGTCCTTGACCACGAACGGGTCGAAGGCATGTGCGCTGACGGTCACGACGAGGCCGATTACAAGTAAAGCCAGACGCTTGCCAATATTCATGTTCAGCCGTTTACGAGTCGGGTGATGTCGTTATAGAGGGCAAAAACCATCAGCACCATCAGCACTCCCATGCCGATCTGCTGGCTGATTGCCATGGTCCTCTCGGAAAGCGGACTTCCCTTAAGGATTTCAAACATATAATACAACAAATGACCGCCATCCAATAAGGGGATTGGCAACAGATTGAGGACGCCAAGGCTGATGCTGATCAGGGCCAGAAACACCAGGTAGGAAACCCACCCGATCTGCGCCGACTGACCGGCGTAATCCGCGATCGTGATGGGGCCGCTCAGATTTTTCAGCGACACTTCACCGACCAGCATCTTGCCGAGCATCTGCAGGCTGAACGCCGAGGTGTCCCAGGTCCTCTCCAGCGCCTTCGGCAGGCTCTCCCAGAAACCATAGCGCACTTCAACCATGTATTTTTGCATCGCTGCGCGGTCGATTTGCGGCGTCGCGCCGATGCGCCCGATGCTGACGGATTTTTCCAGCACCGGGTCCGGCACGACGCTGATGGTGCGCACCGCCCCCCCGCGGCGGACCTCCATGTCGAGCCGCTTGCCGGGACTTGAACTGACCACGGTAACAAGTTGGTCCCACCGCTCGATCGGGGCACCGTCGATGCCGATGACTTCGTCGCCGGCGAGCAGACCGGCGCGGATTCCGGCGCCGTCCGGCACCAGCTTGCCGATGATCGGCGCCAACGGCGGTTGCAAACGCGCAAACCCGAGCGCGCGCAAAAAATCGCCGTCGAGGGCTTCTGGTTTCAGCGACGACAGATTCAGATTCCGCCAATTGATTTCGCCGCGCTCGTTGTGCACTTCGAGCGCCACCGTCCTGCGTTCGACGGCATGCTTGAGCAGCTGCCAGCGCGCGTCCTGCCAGGTCGCCACCGCTTGGTCGCCGATCCGGACAATCACATCACCCGTCGCAAGCTGCGCCTGCGCCGCCGGCGAATCCGGCGTCACCGCGCCGACCACCGGGCGCACGCCCGGAATACCACTGATGAATATCACCCAGTAGAGTGCAATGGCGAGCAGGAAATTGGCCGCCGGACCGGCGAGCACGATCAGGATGCGGCGCACGATCGACTGGCGGTTGAATGCGCGCGGCAAGTCTTCCGCCGCAACCTCGCCTTCGCGCTCGTCAAGCATCTTGACATAGCCGCCCAGCGGAAACGCAGCGATCACCCATTCGGTGGCATCGCGTCCGCGACGCCACAGCGCAAGCGGCCGACCGAAGCCGACGGAAAAGCGCAGCACCTTCACGCCGCACCAGCGCGCGACAATATAGTGACCGAACTCATGCACCACGATCAGCGTGCCGAGCGCGAATCCGAACGCCGCGATGGTCGTCAGGAAGTTCATGCGGCACCTGCACGCGCCTGCGGCCGCTGATTGCGCCCGGGCACCGCATTTCGCTGCAGCCATTCGGCAGCTTGCGCACGCGCTTCGCGATCCGCTGCAAATACGTCGGGCAACTGGTGCAAAGGCCGCGTGCCGATTGCGCCCAGAACCTGTTCGATCAATTCGGGGATCTGGTCGAAGCGCATTTGCATTTCAAGGAATGCGGCGACCGCGGCCTCGTTTGCCGCGTTGAGCACCGCCGGCGCACAGCCTCCGCTGCGCAAGGCTTCGCGCGCAAGCCGCAAACAGGGAAAGCGACGCTCGTCGGGTTCGGCAAAATTCAACTGCTGCGTCGCCGCCAGATCGAGAAAGCTGACGCCGGCGTCGATGCGTTGCGGATAGGCGAGCGCCTGCGCAATAGGCGTGCGCATGTCCGGATTGCCCAGTTGCGCAAGTACCGATCCATCGACGTATTCGACCAGGGAATGAATCACACTCTCCGGATGGATCACCACCTTGATGCGGTTCTCCGGCGCATTGAACAGCCAGCTCGCCTCGATGATTTCGAGACCCTTGTTCATCATGGTTGCCGAATCGACCGATATCTTGCGCCCCATCACCCACTTCGGATGCGCGCAGGCCTGCTCCGGCGTGACGCTGGCGAAACGGTCCAACGGCGTTTCGCGGAACGGACCGCCCGACGCCGTCAGCAGAATGCGCCGCACGCCCGCGCCGTCGAGATCGCCTGCATAATCGCGCGGCAGCGCCTGAAAGATCGCATTGTGTTCGCTGTCGATCGGAATCAGCGTTGCGCGGTGCGCGGCAACGGCCGCCATAAACAGCGGACCAGCGGTGACTAGGGCCTCCTTGTTCGCCAGCAACACGCGTTTGCCGGCGTTGACGGCGGCCAGCGTCGCGCGCAGACCGGCGATGCCGACGATGGCGGCCATCACGGTGTCGGCTTCGGCAAGCGACGCCACTTGTTCCAGCGCTTCGGCGCCGTGCAGTATCTGGGTCGAGCGGCCAGCATTTTTGACGCGGGCGGCAAGCTGAGAAGCTGCCGCGGCGTCGCCGACTACGGCATAGTTCGGCGCGCACAACATGATCTGATCGAACAGACGGTCGATCTGGCGGTGCGCCGTCAGGCCGACGATGCGAAAGCGGTCCGGATGCCGCGCAACCACATCGAGCGTGTTGACGCCGATGCTGCCGGTGGAGCCCAGAATGACGAGGTTGCGCGCGGTGCTCATGAACGGGCAAACAACAATGCGGCCAGCGGCATGGCGGCGGTCAGGGCGTCAATGCGGTCAAGTACGCCGCCATGTCCCGGCAGCAGCGTGCCGCTGTCCTTGACGCCGGCTTTGCGTTTGAGCAGCGACTCGTACAAATCACCGAGTATGCCGAGGGTTGTGATGGCGAAGAATGAAACCAAAACAAAGGCGAAATCCGTTGCCGGAAACCACCAGAAATGGAAAACCGCAGCATACACTGCGACCGCCGCAAATGCACCGGCGACCCCCTCCCATGTCTTGCCCGGGCTGACGGCCGGCGCCAGTTTGTGGCGGCCCCAGGCATGACCGGCGCCGTAGGCGGCGCTGTCGGAAATCCAGATCACCGCAAGCAGGGCAAACATCATCGCCGGTTGCCGTTGCAGTTCCACCAGCGCCAGCCATGTCGGCACCAGAACCAGCACACCGGTGAGAGCGGCGCGGAGATGATTTTGCGCCGGCTTGCGCCACAATGCGCCGGGAACGGCGATGCACCAGAACGCAAGGCTCGCCGCGTATACCCAGCAGGCATGCACAGGCGATGCCGCCCACCACAACACGCCACATGCAATCGCAATCAGCCCGTTGAAAACCGCCGACCAGGCAAGGGTAAAGCCGGCGAGCCGCGCCCACTCGGCGGCACCGAACAGGATCAAGACGAACAGAAACGCGGCCCACCACGGGCCCGGCAGCCAGAATGCGGCTGCGGCAAACGCCGGCAGCAGCACCGCAACCGTGAGAACGCGCAGCTTGAGCACGCGGCTGCTAGCGGTTTTCGGCCAGGGGTTCGCGCAAGGCGGCGATCGCAGCCTGCACCTGATCGCTGGTACGGCCGAAGCGGCGCTCGCGCTTTTGAAACGACGCAACCGCCAGATCAAATGCGGAAGCATCGAAATCCGGCCACAGCGTCTCGGTAAAATACATTTCCGTGTAGGCGAGCTGCCACAACAAAAAATTGCTGATGCGCTGTTCGCCACCGGTGCGAATGAACAAATCGGGCTCAGGCGCGTAGGCCATGGCCAGATACGGCGGCAAATCGGTTTCGGTGTAACTGCGGCCCGGGTGCTCCGCGACCATGCGGTTGACCGCCTGCATCATGTCCCAGCGCCCGCCGTAATTCACCGCCACCGTCAGGGTCAAGCGCGTATGCGCGGCAGTCAGTTGCTCCGCGCGGGCGACCATTTCGCTCAGGCGCGGGTCGAAGCGCGACAGATCGCCGATCGCGCGAAAGCGGATTTTCGCCTCGTGCAGTTTGGCAACTTCGTGCTCGAGCGCAAAAGCAAACAACTGCATCAGCAGCGACACTTCCTCGGCCGGTCGCCGCCAGTTTTCGCTGCTGAAGGCAAACAGGGTCAGGTATTCGACACCCTTGTCGATGCAGGAACGCACCGCACTGCGTACGTTCTCGACACCGCGCCGGTGGCCGGCAATGCGCGGCAGAAAGCGCTGCTTCGCCCAGCGCCCGTTGCCGTCCATGATGACGGCAATGTGGCGCGGGATCAGCCGCGGTTCCTGAATGGCTGCGCTGGACGTAGGGTTCGTCATTGTCGTTCGTCAGACTGCCGTCAATTCGGCTTCCTTCACCGCCAGCGCCTTGTCGATTTCGGCGATGAAGCGGTCGGTCAGTTTCTGGATATCGTCCTGCGCGCGACGCTCTTCGTCCTCGGCCACTTCCTTCTTTTTGAGCAGATCCTTCAGATGATTGTTGGCGTCGCGCCGGATATTGCGCACCGCGACACGGCCCGCTTCGGCTTCGCGATGCACGACCTTGACGAGGTCGCGCCGGCGCTCCTCGGTCAGCGCCGGCATAGGCACCCGCACCGTGTCGCCGACCGTGGACGGATTCAATCCGAGATCGGCGTCGCGAATCGCCTTTTCAATTCCACTGGCCATCTTCTTTTCCCACGGCGAAACGCCGATGGTGCGCGCGTCGAGCAGCGTGACATTGGCGACGCCGCTTAGAGCGGTCGGCGTGCCGTAGTAATCGACCATTATGTGATCGAGCAAACCGGTGTGGGCGCGCCCGGTGCGCACCTTGCCGAGATCCGCTTTCAGCGTCTCGAACGACTTTTTCATTTTTTCTTCGGCGGATTTCTTGATGTCAGCAATCATGCATTACCTCCGCAAATCGAACTGTTGCACCGGTGCGGCAGCCCGCAACCGGCCATGCTAGCAATGAACCAGCGTGCCTTCGTCTTCGCCTGTCACCACGCGCTTGAAGGCGCCGTGCTTGAAAATACTGAATACGTTGATCGGCAATTTCTGATCGCGGCACAGGGTCAGCGCGGTGGCGTCCATGACCTTCAGATTCTTGACGATGGCCTCGTCGAACGTGATGCTTTTGTAACGCATCGCGTCGGCGTGCGTCTTCGGGTCTTCGGTATAAACGCCGTCAACCTTGGTTGCCTTGAGCACCAGTTCGACATTCATCTCCATGCCGCGCAGCGCCGCCGCCGTGTCGGTGGTGAAAAACGGATTGCCGGTGCCGGCGGCGAAGATCACAATCTTGCCTTCTTCGAGGTAACGCATGGCTTTGCCGCGAATATACGGCTCGACCACCTGCTCGATATTGAGCGCCGACTGCACGCGGCTGACGAGATTCATGCGACGCATCGCATCCTGCAGCGCCAGCGCGTTCATGACTGTGGCCAGCATGCCCATGTAATCCGCGGTGGCGCGATCCATGCCCGCCGCCGCCGGTGCCATGCCGCGGAATATGTTGCCGCCGCCGATGACGACCGCGACCTCGACGCCGAGCGTCACCACTTCGGCGATTTCGGAAATGATGCGCTCGATGATTGCGCGATTGATGCCGTAGGCGTCATCGCCCATCAGCGCTTCGCCGCTCAATTTCAGCAGGACGCGTTTATAGGCCGGCACCTGCGCCATTTAGACGCCTCCCGCCGCCGCCATGACCTCGGCGACAAAATCGTCCTTTTTCTTTTCGATGCCCTCGCCCACCACATACATGTGGAAAGCGTGCACCTTGGCCTGCTTGCCCTTGAGCAGTTTTTCGACGGTTTCGTCGGGATTCTTGACGAAGGGCTGGCCAAGCAGCGTGACCTCGGCAAGATACTTGGCGATGCGACCATCGACCATTTTGGCGACGATATTGTCAGGCTTGCCGCTCTCCTTCGCCTGCGCGGTGTAGATTTCGCGCTCCTTGGCGATGAGATCAGACGAAACCTGTGTGCTGTCAACGCAAATCGGCTTGCTGGCCGCGATATGCATGGCGAGATCCTTGCCGAGTTGTTCGTCGCCGCCTTCGAAGTCGATCAGCACGCCGATCTTGCTGCCGTGCACGTAATGGGCCAGGCGCCCTTGGGCTGCAATGCGCACGAAACGGCGCACGCTGATGTTTTCACCCAGTTTCATGACGAGGCCTTCGCGCACCGAACCCAGCGTGCCGCCGGACGCGGCGCTGCCGGACAATGCATCGACGTCCGTCGCGCCACTCTGCGCAGCCGCCGCCGCCACCGCACTGACGAAGGCGGTGAAATTGCTATCCTTGGCGACGAAGTCGGTTTCGCAATTGACCTCGACCATCGCGCCGGATTTACCGTCGCCGGCAATGTACACGCCAATCGCACCCTCGGCGGCAACGCGGCCGGCCACCTTGCTGGCTTTGGCACCGCTCTTGATGCGCATCAGTTCTTCGGCTTTTTTCAGGTCGCCGCCGGCTTCCGTCAGCGCCTTCTTGCATTCCATCATGCCGAGGCCGGTTGCCTCGCGCAGTTCCTTGACCATTGCTGCTGTGATTTCGGCCATCTGTGCTCCAAACTTCTACTGTTGGTTGAATATCGCTTAAAAAAAAGGGGCTGACGCCCCTTTTTTGATCAGGGTGAGTTTTACGCCGCACGCGCAGAGCGGTCTTCATCGACTTCAACAAACTCCTCGTCGCTGACAATTTCCTGGATGACCTGACTGCGGCCCTCGAGAATGGCGTCGGCGACCCCGCGTGCGTACAAACGGATCGCCCGGCTGGAATCGTCGTTGCCCGGAATCACGTAATCGATGCCCTCCGGATTGTGATTGGTATCGACCACAGCGATCACCGGGATGCCGAGCTTTTTCGCCTCGGCAATCGCACCCTTGTGATAGCCGACATCGATTACGAACAGCGCGTCAGGCAGGCCGGCCATGTCCTTGATACCGCCGAGGCTGCGCTGCAGTTTTTCGGTTTCACGCGCGTAGTTCAGCGCTTCCTTTTTCGTCATCTTGTCGAGCGAGCCGTCCTCGGCCATCGTCTCAAGATCCTTCAGTCGCTTGATCGATTGCTTGACCGTTTTGTAATTGGTCAGCATACCGCCGAGCCAGCGATGATCGACGAACGGCGACCCCGAGCGCGTGGCCTCCTCTTGGATGATTTCGCGCGCCTGGCGTTTGGTGCCGACGAACAGGATCGAGCCCTTGTTTGCCGACAATTGACGCACGAACTTCAGCGCATCCAGATAGAGCGCCAGCGTTTGTTCGAGGTTGATGATGTGAATCTTGTTGCGATGGCCGAAAATATAAGGCGCCATCTTGGGGTTCCAGTAACGGGTCTGATGCCCGAAATGGACGCCGCATTCCAGCATTTCACGCATGGTCGTTGCCATAGACTTCTCCAGTAAGGGTTAATCCGCCATCCGCGTAATGACACGCCGGCAAGCTGCCGGTGCGCACCCTGACTATCGCGGATGTGAGTATTCTGGCCCGGAATGCACCAAAATACGGCCTCGGCGCTTATTCCAAACCAGTCCGCAATTATATCATCTTAAATGGATTTTACTCAACGGGCCGGGCCGGCAAGGCGAAAGCGGCGCCGGCCCCGAATCTGGCATAGAATGCATCCCCTTTTTATCATTCGGCCTGCACCCCGTGTATCGTCGCCCCCCACCCATGAGCGTTACCCCCAAGTCGGCCGAAGAAATCGCCAAAATGCGAGTGGCCGGTCGCCTCGCCGCCGAAGTGCTCGATTTCATCGAGCCGCATGTCAAACCCGGCATCACCACCGACGAGCTCGACCGGCTTTGTCACGACTACATGGTGAATGTCCAGCAAACCATACCGGCACCGCTTAACTACGCGCCGCCCGGTTATTCGCCCTACCCGAAATCGATCTGTACCTCGGTCAACCACGTGGTCTGCCACGGCGTGCCCGGCGAGCGCAAGTTGAAGAGCGGCGACATCGTCAATCTCGATATCACCGTGATCAAGGATGGTTTTCACGGCGACACCAGTCGCATGTTCTGCGTCGGCCCGCCGTCCGTGCAGGCAAAGCGGTTGTGCGAAATTACCTACGAATGCATGTGGCGCGGCATTGCGATGGTGCGTGCAGGCGCCCGTCTCGGCGACATCGGGCATGCGATCCAGTCCCACGCCGAGAAAAACGGCTGCAGCGTGGTGCGCGAATTTTGCGGTCACGGCATCGGCCGCAGATTTCACGAGGAACCGCAGGTGCTGCACTACGGCAGGCCTGGCAGCGGTCTCGTGCTTGAAGCCGGCATGACCTTCACGATCGAACCCATGATCAACGCCGGCCGCGCCGACATACGCGCTTTGGCCGATGGCTGGACCATCGTCACCAAGGACCACAGTCTCTCCGCCCAGTACGAGCATACGGTGCTGGTTACCGACGAGGGCTACGAGGTCATGACAGTGTCCGCCGGGATGCCCGCGCCGCCCGCATTTGTGACTGCCGCGCATGTCTGAACTGCAGCCGGCGGTAAGCACCGACGCGGCGACGCCCGCCACCGCCATCGAACGCTGGAAAGCGCGTCTGGCCGAGCAGCGCAACGGATTGCGCGAACGCTATTTCGAACGCCAGTCGGCGCCGGAACTGCTGCGCCGGCACAGCCGCGTCATCGATCAACAGTTGCAGGCCGTTTGGCGTGCCCTCGGCATGCCGCCGGACATCGCGCTGATTGCCGTCGGCGGTTACGGGCGCGGCCAGTTGTTTCCCTATTCCGACATCGATCTGCTGATTTTGCTGCCGGCGCCGATCGCCGCCGAGCTCGGCGAGAAGATCGAACGCTTTGTCGGCATCCTGTGGGACATCGGGCTCGAAATCGGCCACAGCGTGCGTACGATCGCCGAATGTCTTGAATTTGCTGCTCACGACATTACCGTGCAGACGAGCCTGCTGGAAGCGCGTCACATTGACGGCAAGCGCAGCCTTTATACCCAATTTGAAAAGCAGTTCGCGCGCAGCCTCGACCCGTTGCAGTTTGCCAAAGCCAAGCGGCTGGAGCAGGAGCAGCGTCATGAGCGCTTTCATGACACCAATCTCGAACCCAACGTCAAGGAGGCGGCCGGAGGGCTGCGCGATTTGCATCATATTTTGTGGATCAGCAAGGCCAGCGGCCTCGGCGCCAGCTGGTCGGCGCTGGTCAAGGCCGAAATCATCACGCGCCGCGAGGCTTCGCTGCTGCGCAAACACGAAACCTTTCTGCAAAATCTGCGCATCCACCTGCACTACCTGACGCGCCGGCGCGAGGAGCGTCTTGTCTTCGACGTGCAGACCGCACTCGCCGCGCAGATGGGATTCCGCGATACCGCGCACCGCCGCGCCAGCGAATACCTGATGCAGGGGTTTTATCGTACGGCGCTGGAAATCGGCCAGATCAACACCATCATTCTGCATAATCTCGACGCGCTGCACTCGCCGCAGCGCGAACGCCCGCTGCAGCCGTTCAACGATCATTTCGGCGCGGTCAACGAGCGGCTGGAGGCTTCCGACGAAGGCCTGTTCCGGCGCGAACCCGGCGCAATTCTGGAAGCGTTCCACCTGCTTCAGCTGCATCCGGAGTTGAAGGGCATGACCGCGCGCACGTTGCGTGCGATGTGGCGGGCCGGCGATCAGATCAATCCCGCCTTCCGCCGCGACCCGGCGAATCGGGACATGTTCATGCGCATTCTGCGCAGTTCCGACCGCGTCATCCGCGAACTGCGGCGCATGAACCAATACGGCATCCTCGGCCGCTACATTCCGGCGTTCGGGCGCATCGTCGGCCAGATGCAGCATGACCTCTTTCATGTCTACACGGTCGATGAGCACATCCTGAAGGTGGTGCGCAACCTGAGGCGCTTCGCGGTGCCCGAACTGGCGCATGAATTTCCGCTGTGCAGTCGATTGATGAGCGAGTTTGCGCGGCCCGAAGTGCTTTATCTGGCGGGACTCTTTCACGATATCGCCAAGGGCCGCGGCGGCGACCATTCCGCGCTCGGTAAAACCGACGCGCTGCGCTTCTGCCGCGAACACGGGCTGGAGCCGGCCGACGTCCAGCTCGTCGCGTGGCTGGTCGAAAACCATCTGGTGATGTCGGCCACTGCGCAGAAACAGGACCTCACCGATCCGGAGGTTATCAATGCGTTCGCCGCGCGCGTCGGTGACGAGCGCCATCTGATCGCGCTCTATCTGGTGACGGTCGCCGATGTGCGCGGCACCAGCCCCAAGGTCTGGAACGCATGGAAGGCGAAGCTGCTCGAAGACCTTTTCCGCATTACCCGCCGGCGTCTCGGCGGCGACACGCGCAGCCTTGAAACGAGCATGCAGCAGCGTCAGGAGGCGGCCAAGGCAAAACTGCGCCTTTACGCCATCAATGAGGAAGCAGCCGACAAACTGTGGACGCATTTCGACATCGCCTATTTTTTGCGCCACGATGCGGACGAAATCGCCTGGCATACGCGGCTGCTGAACTACCGCGTCGATGCGACCGAGCCGATCGTCAAGGCACGCCTGTCGCCCGCCGGGGAAGGCCTGCAGGTGATGATTTACGTGCGCGACCAGAAGGATCTGTTTGCGCGCATCTGCAGCTTTTTCGAGCGCATCAGCTACTCGATCGTAGAGGCCAAGATCTACACGGCGCGCAACGGCTACGCGCTCGACAGCTTTCAGATACTCGATCCGACCAACAAGCGTCCGCAGTACCGCGATCTGATTGGCTACATCGAGCACGAACTCGGCCAGCGCCTTGCCAGTCAGGCGCCGCTGGAGCCGCCGGCGCAGGGCCGCGTCAGCCGTCTGCTCAAGCATTTTCCGATCACGCCCGAAGTGGCGATCGTGCCGGACGAGCGCGGACTCTACAAGGCGCTGTCGATCATCGCCGGCGACCGCCCCGGCCTGCTGTCGCGGGTCGCGCGCTGTCTGGCCGAATACGGCATCGATTTGAATACTGCCAAGATCAACACGCTGGGCGACCGCGCCGAGGACTTTTTTCTGGTCAGCGGCAACGCGCTGCAGGATCCGAAGACCGTGGTCAAATTCGAAAGCGAATTGCTGCGCCAGCTGCAGAGCTAGGCGCGCGAAGCGTCAGTCGTCGCCGATTTCTTCGCCGGGGAACAGTTCCTCGGTGAAACCGAACTGGCGCATGTCACGGATGCGCATTGGATAGAGCACGCCGACCAGATGATCGCACTCGTGCTGGACGACGCGGGCATGGAAGCCCTCGGCGTCGCGACTGAGCGGTTTGCCGAACTCGTCGTGGCCGCTGTAGCGCAGGCGCAGGAAACGCGGCACCAGTCCGCGCATGCCAGGGACCGACAGGCAGCCCTCCCAGCCGTCCTCCATCTCGTCGTCGATCTGCTCCAGTTGCGGATTGATCAGCACCGTCTGTGGCACCGTCTCGGCATCCGGATAGCGCGGGTTTTGATCGACGCCGAATATCACCACCTGCAAGCCGACGCCGATTTGCGGCGCGGCAAGCCCGGCGCCATCGAGCGCCGCCATGGTGTCGCGCATATCTGCAATCAACGCATGCAGTTCCGGCGTATCGAACCGCTCGACCGGCCGCGCCTGTTCGAGCAGCCGCGGATCCCCCATTTTCAGAACGTCCCTAATCGCCATCGCTGCCCGCCATCTGCTCAATAATCATGCGAACTTTTCCCATGCCGCCATCAAGAATCGCTGCGACATCCAGCATCGATATCGACGCGGCGCTGCCGCCGCGCCCGGCTGCGTGATTTGCCACCAGCGACACGGCAGCATAATTCACACCGATTTCCCGCGCCAGAATCGCCTCCGGCATGCCGGTCATGCCGACCATCGCCGCGCCGTCGCGCTCCAGCCGGTTGATTTCGGCCGCGGTTTCAAGACGCGGCCCCTGCGTCGCGGCATAGACGCCGCCGTCGATCACGGGAACGCCGGCGCGGCGGGCGGCGCGCAGGCAGCGCTCGCGCAG
Source organism: uncultured beta proteobacterium (assembly GCA_903889565.1). GTDB lineage: Bacteria > Pseudomonadota > Gammaproteobacteria > Burkholderiales > SG8-41 > PALSA-1004. The sequence goes on along the minus strand of CAISYC010000008.1, from coordinate 75,129 downwards.
GCCGCCGCTGTACGGCCAGGTAAAATCCACATGCTGCACGCCGCGATCCTCCAGCGTGAAGAAGGTGCTGGCGCGGCCGTGGGTGTAGTCGATGATCTGATCCGGCACGGCAATCACGCCCGGCAACAGATCGGCGCGAATGCCGCCGACGGAGGCGATGCTGACGATGTCGGTGACGCCCTGTGCGTGCAGCGCCCAGATGTTGGCGCGGTAATTGACCTGGTGCGGCGGAATGGTGTGGCCGTAGCCGTGACGGGCGAGGAACACAATTTCACGCCCGGCCACTGCGCCAATGGTTAATGGACCCGACGGTTCGCCGTAGGGTGTGCGCACGGCCAATCGTTGCGACACCGTCAGATTCGCCAGGTGAGTAAGGCCGCTGCCGCCGATGATTGCCAACATGGTGGTGTTCCGAACGAGGCCGCGTTTATTGTTTCAAGGCGTAAATGGCCGGCAAATTGCGCCACGCCCCCTTGACGTCCATGCCGTAGCCGAACACATAACGGTCCGGCAAACTGACGCCGATAAAATCGGCCGCCAGCGGTTTGGTCTTGCCGATGTTCTTGTCGGCGAAAACGGCGCAGAGAAAACGGCTGGCGCCCGCCTCCAGCACGCGTTCGCGAATTGCCGCCATCGTATGGCCTTCGTCAAGGATGTCGTCGAGAACGAGCACCGCGCGGCCGGCCATTGCGTCGGCCGGAAATACTTTCCAGTGGATGCTGCCGCCGGTGGTCGCATTGCCGTAACGGGTCACATGCAGATAATCGAAGTCGAGCGGGAAATCGAGCAATGTCAGCAACTGGCCGCTGAACACGACCGCCCCGCCCATCACGCTCAGCACCAGCGGATTTTGATCGGCAAGTTCGCGGCTGATTTCAGCCGCCACGCGCAACAGTGCGGCATGCACGGTTTCCGCCGAACAGATCAAATCGGCGGACTGCAGAATTTCGCGGGCTTTTTGCGGTGACAGCATGGGCTTTCCCTACTTCCTTCGCAGTGACGACAGATGGGCGGCAAAGCCGCGGCCGACTTCCGGGTGGCGCAGGCCGAAGGCGACATTGGCCTTGAGATAACCGAGCTTGCTGCCGCAGTCATAACGCACGCCGTCGAAGGTATAAGCCAGCACGGGCTCGTCCTTCAGCAGCGCCGCAATGGCGTCGGTCAGCTGGATTTCGCCGCCGGCGCCGGCGCGTACGTGCTCGAGGTGATGGAATATCCGCGGCGTCAGCACATAGCGGCCGACCACCCCCAGCGTCGATGGCGCCTTGCTCGGCAGCGGCTTTTCGACAATCGCATTGACGGCGTGCAGTTTGCCGCGGCGCGGCCCCGGCGCGATGATGCCGTATTGGCGCGTTTCCGCGCGCGAAACCCGTTGCACGCCGAGCAGTGAACATTGTTCGTGTTTGAAGACATCGACCATCTGCTTCATGACCGGTGTGCGGTTGTGAATCAGGTCGTCGGCGAGTATGACGGCAAACGGCTGGTCGCCCACCACCGGTTGCGCGCACAGCACCGCATGGCCGAGCCCAAGTGCCTGCGGCTGGCGGACATAGATGCATTTGACATGCGGCGGCACGATCTCGCGCACTGCCTTGAGCATCTCGGCTTTGCCGCGGGCTGCGAGTTCGGTTTCGACCTCGAAGGCGCGGTCGAAATGGTCTTCGATCGCACGCTTGCTGCGGCCGGTGATGAAAACCAGTTCGGTAATGCCGGCGGCCACCGCCTCCTCGACCGCATACTGGATCAGCGGCTTGTCCACCACCGGCAGCATTTCCTTAGGACTTGCCTTGGTCGCCGGCAGGAAACGCGTGCCCATGCCCGCCACCGGAAACACCGCCTTCGTAATCCTGCTCATGCGCCGCCCGCCTGCTTCAGTAATTCGATCAATGCCGCCTCGTCGAGAACGGTCACGCCGAGCTCGATGGCCTTGGCCTGTTTGCTGCCGGGGTCGGCGCCAGCGACCACATAGTCCGTCTTCTTCGACACGCTGCCGGCGACCTTGCCGCCGCAATCGCGGATGCGTTGCGTCGCTTCGTCACGCGTCAGCGTCGGCAACGCACCGGTCAGCACAAAGGTTTTGCCGTATACCGGGCCGTCCGTGCTCACCTTCAACGCTTCGCGCTGCTCGAACCGAACGCCGGCTGCCAGCAATGCGTCTATCACGGTGCGATTGTGCGGCTCGGCAAAGAATCCGGCAATACTTTGTGCGACGACCGGGCCGACATCGGGAACCTGCTGCAGCGTTTCCGCATCCGCAGATTGCACGCTGTCGATGCCGCCAAAATAGCGCGCCAGATCCTGCGCGGTGCTCTCGCCGACATTGCGGATTCCAAGAGCATAGATGAATCGTGCGAGCGTGGTCTGTTTGCTTTTTTTAATCGCGGCGGCAAGATTGGCCGCTGATTTTTCGGCCATGCGGTCGAGTGCAGCCAGCGTTTCGGCTTTCAGCGCGTAAATATCCGCCGGCGTGCGAACAAGGTCGCGATCGACCAGTTGTTCGACCAGCCGGTCGCCAAGCCCCTCGATATCAAGCGCGCGCCGGCTCGCAAAATGCAGCAACGCCTGTTTGCGTTGAGCCGGGCAATACAAGCCGGCGGTGCAGCGCGCGATCGCCTCGTCTTCGGCTTTGCGGATCGCCGAACCGCACACCGGGCATCGTTGCGGCATGACGAAGGCGGCTGTCGAACGCGGGCGTTTTTCCGCCAGCACCCGCACCACTTCGGGAATCACGTCGCCGGCGCGCCGCACCACCACGCTGTCGCCGACACGCACGTCCTTGCGCCGGACCTCGTCCTCATTGTGCAGCGTCGCATTGGTCACCGATACGCCGCCAACCGTGACCGCGGCGAGGCGCGCCACCGGCGTCAGCGCGCCGGTGCGACCGACCTGCACATCGATGCCCTCGACCACGGTCACCGCCTCCTCGGCGGGAAACTTGTGTGCGAGCGCGAAGCGCGGCGCGCGCGAGACGAAGCCGAGCGTGTTCTGTGCCGCAAGCGAATCGACTTTGTAGACGACGCCGTCAATGTCGAACGGCAGACCGGCGCGGCGGACGCCGATCTCGCGATAATATTCGAGCAATCCGTTGCAGCCTTTGACGACGCGTCTTTCCTGCGTAACCGGAAATCCCCATTCGGCCAAAGCGTCCAGCGTTTGCGAATGGCGGGTGAAAACACCGCCCGCGGCGGCGTCGGTGCCATAAGCAAAAAATTTCAGAGGGCGCGTCGCCGTCACCCGCGGGTCGAGCTGGCGCAGTGACCCCGCTGCTGCGTTGCGCGGATTGGCAAACGTCTTTTCGGCGAGTTCACTCTGCCGCGCGTTCATGCGCGCAAAGTCGGCCTTGAACATCAGCACTTCTCCGCGCACCTCAAGTCTTGCAGGCGCCCCGCTGCCGTGCAATCGAAGCGGAATGGCGCGCACCGTGCGCAGGTTGGCAGTGACATCTTCGCCAGTGTTGCCGTCGCCGCGGGTGGCACCCGATACCAGAACGCCATCCACATAGACCAGACTGATGGCGAGGCCGTCGAATTTGGGCTCGGCGGCATACTCGACCGTTTCAACACCCAGTGCTTCGCGCACGCGCTGGTCGAAGGCCGCGACCTCACCGTCATCGAACGCATTGTTGAGCGACAGCATCGGTGTCGCGTGGCGAATTTCGGCAAATGCGGCCAGCGGCGCGGCGCCCACCCGCTGCGTCGGCGAGTCGGCGCTCAGCAGTGCCGGATGCGCCTGTTCGAGTTGTTGCAGTTCGCGAAACAGACTGTCATATTCGGCGTCGCTGACGGTCGGTCGGTCAAGCACGTAGTAACTGTGATTGTGCTGCTCGATCAGGCTGCGCAACGCTGCGGCGCGCGCGCGGGCAACCGCGGGAACGGTCATTCAGGCGAACAGGCGCAGGGCGCGCGCGCCGCCGGCCGGAATGCGCCCCGCCTCCATTTTGGCGAGGATGCCTTCGAGCTGCTTGCGAATGGCGGCGATTGCGCCGTCAGAAAGCGGCGCGCGGTTGTCATCGACCAGTTTGCCGCCGAGTTCCGCGGCAAACGACTTCGCGGACCCCACCATGGTGTCAAGCGCATCGAGCGCGCCGGCCACACGCGGCACATCGAGCAGGAAGGTCACGCCGCCGGTCGTGAGGCTGCGCATTTGCTCCGGCACGAACGGCATCGGCTCGTGATTGTCGAGCGTGAACAGCACCCCGCCGTCGGCCGCGCGCGCATAAAACACGCCGTCGGACTCGAGACGCAGCGCGTTTTGTTCGGCCAGTTCGCGGATGCGCACGCCGGTGAAGGGGCTGGCATCGCTGCTGACGACATTGACGCCGATTGCGATATCGACGTCGGCGCAGAATCGATCAAGCTGCACCGCCATCGCGTGGGCCGCTTCGAGATCGAGCGATTTCAATTCGCCCTGCCGCGCCTCGGCCCATTCGGCCACTGCATCGCGAAATGCCGAAAGGTGACTCTGCGTGACGCAGCCCGCGCGGTTAGACATCTGCAGCGCGAAGCGCAATCGCTGGAACGACTGGCCTCCGGCGGCATCGATCCAATCGCCGCTCGATGCGGCATAACCTTCGGCGAGCACCGCTTTGCCGGTGGCCGCGAGGGCCGCGCGCAGATCGTCACGCAACGCAGCACCGTCAGCCGGCGTTTTCAGATTGACTTCGACGACGAAATCGATCACCGGGTCGATCGCGCCGGCCACCGCCGCAGGTTGCGGCAGGGCAACGGCCGGCGGCGACGCAGCGTTGATCATCGGTTCGACCCGCGGTTCGTTGTCATCGTCACTTTCAATCGCGCCGCCGAGCAGCACGTCGGGATGATCGCGAGCGAATGCCTCCTCGGTGCGCCGCCGCAGTTGCCGTTCCTGCCAGATGTTGAACGCATAGACGGCGGCGACCACCACCGCGCCGATTGCCAACAAACTGATCTGCAGGTCGCTCATGGCTTCAGGCGGCCGCCTCGGCAAGTTTCATCGCTTCCTCGATGTCCACCGCCACCACCCGCGAGACGCCCGCCTCCTGCATGGTGATGCCGATCAACTGGTTGGCCATCTCCATGGTGATTTTGTTGTGGCTGATGAACATGAATTGCGAGTTTACCGACATTTTCTGCACCAGCTTGCAGAAGCGTTCGGTGTTGCTGTCGTCAAGCGGCGCATCGACCTCATCAAGCAGGCAGAACGGCGCCGGATTCAACTGGAACATTGCAAACACCAGCGACAGCGCGGTCAGCGCTTTCTCACCGCCGGAGAGCAGATGGATCGAGCTGTTTTTCTTGCCCGGCGGTTGCGCGATGACCTGCACGCCACTGTCGAGAATTTCTTCGCCGCTGAGCACAAGCCGCGCCTGGCCGCCGCCGAACAGCGACGGGAACAGCTCGCCGAAATGGCCGTTGACGACATCGAAGGTGTGCTGCAGGCGCTCGCGCGTCTCGCGGTCGATGCGATGGATGGCGTCTTCCAGCGTCGATAGCGCGGTATTCAGATCGAGCGACTGCGAATCGAGGTATTCCTTGCGCTGCTTCGACGTTTCGAGTTCGTCGAGTGCCGCCAGATTGACCGCGCCCAGCGTGGCGATCTCGTTGCTCAAGCGCGTGATGTCGGCCTGCAGCGCGCTGGAACGTTTACCCTTTTCAAGATGCGGCTCGAGTTCGGCTTCGTTTGCGCTGACCTCGAATAGCTGCTGCGAATACTGCTCTTCGGTCAGCCGCGCTTCCTGTTCCTTGAGTTTGGCGTCGTTGATGCGCTCGCGTATCGGCTCCAGCCCCTGCTCGATCAGCAGTCGGTCCTGCTCGGTCTGACGCAACTCGGTTTCGGCGCTCTCCAGCGCGTCGCGCGCCGCCGCCACCGCCTGCTCTTTTTGCGTGCGTATGGTGAGCACGCGCTCGAGTTCCGCGGTCAATGGGGTTTCGTCGAGCTCGCTCAGTTCCGCTTCGTGCTTGGCGATGCCGGTCTGCACGAGTTCGATGTTTTCGCGCACCAGCCGCATGGCGTTGTCGATCTCGGCGATCTTGTTGACGCAGGTTTTCAGGTGAAAAGAGGCTTCCTGCGCGTTGCGGTCGGCCTGCGCAATGGCCTGACGTTGATTGCCCAGCGCGGCCTCGGCTTCGCCATGCGCGGCCAGCGCGGCGCTCAACTGTGCCTGCAGTTCAATGCGTTGCTTGTCGCACAGCGCCACACCGGTTTGCGCAGAATCGTGCTGGGCGCGCTCCTGCCCCGATTGCAGATCGATTTCGGCCAGTTCGGCAGCGATCTGCTCGCCGCGCTGCGTGACGCGTTGCGCCTGTTCGGAAAAACGCGTGATTTCGAGCGCAGCCTCGTGACTGAGACGCTGGGTTTCACCGAGCAATACGCGCATGCCGGCAAGCAACCGTTGATGCTGCTCGAATGCTGCATCGGCAGCGGCGTGCCGCGCGCGCTGAGCTGCCAGTTCGGCCTGATCGCCGGAGATCTGCGCGGTCAGCTGTTCCAATTCGCGTTCGCGCGACAGCACGCCGTGCAAATCCGAATCCGGCGCATGGAAACTGACGCTGAAACGCGTGAACACATGACCGTCGGCGGATACCAGCATGGCCCCCGGCGGCAGTTGGCTGCGCTGCGCGAGACCGGCATGGCGGTCGGCGACGACATAGACTTTTTGCAACCAGTCGTTGAGCGCGGCGGACGCGGCCGGATTTTTGCAGCGGACGTAATTGGCAAGCGGACGCAGATCGCCGAACGGAGGCGGCGTTTGCACCATGCCACCGCCATCGCCGCCATACACGGTCATTTTGCCCGGCGGCAGTTCGCCGACCCAGGGTGCGGCATCATCCAGATTGCCGAGTGCGATGCCGTTCAGGCGTTCGCGCAGAACCGCTTCCAGCGCGTCTTCCCAGCCGCTTTCGATTTCGATGTCCTGCCACAGGCGACGCGACGCATCGAGTTGATGCGCGGTCAGCCAGGCTTCCATGCCTTCGCTGCGGCCAATGCCGTCCTGAATCTGACGCAGCGCGCTGATGCGCGCTTCCAGCGACGCCACGCGTTGTGCGGCGGCTTCGACCGCCGCCGCGCATTCGCGCAGATTCTGATCGAGTTCGGGCACCCGCCCCTCGCCAGCGGCGAGCGAACTGCGCTGGTCGGCCAGCCGCGCTTCGAGTTCCGCGCCGCTCGTCTGCAGACGCTGGAATTCGCCGTCGTCGGGCGTCGGCAGAACCGCCTTTTCCTCGCGCAGCCGCTGCTCACGCTGCGCCAGCGTGGAGAGAATCTTCAGCGCGTGTTCACAGCGCGTTTGCTCCAGACGCAAAGCCTGATCGTTGGCGGCAACCGCTTTTTGCACGGTATCGCGCTCGCCTACGGCGGCGCGGTAGGCCTGTTCCGCCAGCGGCAGTCGATCGCTCTCGGTCGTGTGCGCGGCGCGCGCGGCCTCTGCGGCAGCCTGGGCGCGCGTTTCCTCCTGACGCCATTCGTCGAGGCTCGCCTGTTGCGACTGACTTTGGGTTTCTCCCTGCTGCAGCTGGGCGCGCAAATCGGCCAGCCGCGATTCGACGCGCTGGCGGTTTTCGCGCACATGCTGAATCTGCTGTTCCAGACGCGCGAACTCGGCGTTCGTTTCGTAGAGCGATCCCTGGGCCTCGTGCACGGCGTCGCCGGCGGCAAGATGGGTCTGCCGCAGCGTTTCCAGCGCGCTCTCGGTTTCGCGCAGGCGGGCGGTCTGCGCCTCGAGCTCAATGCCGAGTTTTTCCATGTCGCGCACGCAGCGTTCGCGCACCGCGCCGGCGTCGCGCTTTTTATGCAGCCACAGCAGGTTTTGCGAGAACCGCAGCTGGTCCTGCAGTTGGTGATAGCGGCTGGCGACTTCGGCCTGCGCGCCCAGGTGTTCGAGCTGCTTGTCGAGTTCGGTGCGGATGTCGTCGACGCGCAGCAGGTTTTCGCGCGTGTCGGCGAGGCGCGCCTCGGTTTCCTTGCGGCGCTCGCGATACTTCGACACGCCGGCGGCTTCCTCAAGGAAAATCCGCAGCTCTTCGGGCTTCGCTTCGATGATGCGCGAAATCATGCCCTGTTCGATGATCGCGTAGGCGCGCGCACCGACGCCGGTGCCCAGAAATATGTCGGCAACATCGCGGCGTCGCACGCGGATATTATTGATGAAATAGGAGGAGTCGCCGTCGCGTTCGAGCAGGCGTTTGACCGAAATTTCGGCAAAATTGGACCACTGGCCGCCAGCCTTGCCGAGGCTGTTGTCGAAGATCAGTTCGACGCTGGCGCGGTTGACCGCCTGGCGGTTGCCCGAACCGTTGAACAGGACGTCCTGCATGGTTTCGCCGCGCAGATGCTTGGCGGACGATTCACCGAGCACCCAGCGCACCGCGTCGATGATGTTCGATTTGCCGCAGCCGTTGGGCCCGACGATGCCGACCAGCTGTCCCGGCACCGGAATATGCGTGGGATCGACGAACGATTTGAAGCCGGCGAGTTTGATTTCTGTGAGGCGCAATTTTTTCTTCTATGCAGGGTTATAATGCAGGGCTGAATTCGCTCGACATTTTAACTGAATTGTCCGGACTGCCCTAATGCCAAGTAAGCCCGCCAAACGCGTCGAAACGTTTCCGAATCCGCAACCGCGCAACGACTTTCGGATTCACATGGAAATACCGGAGTTTACCTGCCTGTGCCCGATGACCGGGCAACCCGATTTCGCAACGCTCTATCTGGACTATGTGCCGGACCGCCGCTGCATCGAGTTAAAAAGCCTCAAGCTCTACATCTGGTCGTTCCGCAACGAGGGCAAATTCCACGAGGCGGTGACCAACGAGATTCTCGATACGCTGGCGGCGGCGATCCGCCCGCGTTTCATGCGGCTGACCGCGCAATTCTATGTGCGCGGCGGCATCTTTACGACCGTCGTTGCCGAAACGCGCAAGCGCGGCTGGCGCCCCGCCGCCCCGGTCAGCCTTGACGCCCTGACAAATCTGCCGGACGTGCGGCAAGACGCTCGGACCACAAGCCGGCCGCGATAATCATTGCGCCGCCGAGCCATTCCTTCGCGTTCAATGTTTCCCCGGCGAGCAGCCAGGTAGAAATCGCCGTGACCACCAGCTCGAACAGGTAAATCACGATCGCGCGGTTGGCCGCAATATTGGCCAGCCCATGCTGAACCGCGATATTGACGCTGAATATAACCAGCGCCAGCAGCAGCAACAGTCCCGCATTGGAAATCAAGACACCCGAAATCACCGGCGCCGGGGCGTTCAGCACGACACTGCACGCGCCCAATATCGCACCGCCGGCAAACACCGCGATAACGCGCGCCTCGACGGCAGTTGCGGCAAGCTTGCGGGCCAGCACATTCGACAGCGCGAACATCATGCCGGCCGACAGACCGATCCATTCGGCGGTCGATTGCGGCAGCGGCAGGCTCATGCGCGGGTCCCACAACATGACCACCGCACCGCCAAAGGCCAGCAGCATTAGTCCAAAACCGGCGAGGCTCAATTTTTCATCGAGCAACAGGCGTGCGAACAGCACCGTCCATACCGGTGCCAAATAGAACAGCAGTACCACGCGCATCACATCGCCGTAGATCACCGCCCAGGTAAAGCCGATGTTCGCCCAACCGGCACTGAGCGCCGTGGCAACCAAAGCCGGCGTGACCTGCCGCCATGCGAGGCGCCGTCGAAACAAAACCAGCGCAGGTATCAAGGCAAGGGCGTAGGACAAAGTCGCCGCGAGATCGCCGGCGATGCCGGCCTGTTCGAGTGCGCGATAGGGATACCAGATGAGTCCCCAGACCGTCGCACCGGCAAGCAGGCCCAGCACCGGGGTCAGTTTTGTGAACACCGCGTCAACACCCTTATAATCCACGCTTTGCGCAAAGTTATTCGATGAATCCCGACCTCGACCGTCTGCAGAGCTATCCGTTCCAGAAGCTCAACACCCTGCTGCAGGGGGCGACGCCCAATCCGCAGCTAAAGCCGGTCAGCCTCTATATCGGCGAACCCAAGCACCCGACGCCGCCGCTGATCCGTCAGAGCCTGATCGACAACCTCGACGGCCTTGCGGTCTACCCGTCCACGCTGGGCGGCGAAGGCCTGCGCGTGGCGATCGCCGATTGGCTGAAACAGCGCTACGGCCTCAAGCAAATCAGCGCGCAAAACGAAATCATCCCGGTCAACGGCAGCCGCGAAGCCCTTTATGCGTTTGCACAGACCATCATCGACCGCTCGCAACCGCAGCCTGCGGTGGTCGTGCCCAATCCGTTTTACCAGATTTACGAAGGCGCGGCGCTGTTGGCCGGCGCCGAGCCGCAGTTTCTGCACAATCTGCCGTCGATCAATTTCGCACTCGATTATGAGCAACTCTCCGACGCGGTGTGGCGGCGCACCCAGTTGATCTACGTGTGCTCGCCGGGTAACCCGACCGGCCGCGTGATGGACATGGACGAATGGAAGGTGCTGTTCGATCTGTCCGACCGCTACGGATTCGTCATCGCCTCCGACGAGTGTTACTCGGAAATCTATTTTGACGAAGCAAAGCCGCCGATCGGCGCATTGCAGGCGGCGCAGCATTTCGGCCGCGACGGCTATCCGCGCCTCGTCGTATTCTCCAGCTTGTCGAAGCGTTCGAACGCGCCGGGCATGCGCTCGGGCTTCGTCGCCGGCGATGCGCAGATCCTGAAAAAATATCTGCTCTACCGTACTTATCAAGGCTGTGCGATGAGTCCGCCGATTCACGCCGCCAGCATTGCTGCGTGGAACGATGAGGCGCACGTGGTGGAAAACCGCCGGCTCTATCGTGAAAAATTCGCCGCCGCCATGCAACTGCTCGGCAAAACACCGGGTGTACGGATGCCGGACGCCGGTTTTTACCTGTGGATCGACACCGGGCGCGATGACGCGCAATTCACGCGCGAGTTCTACGAGCAATTCAACGTCACCGTGCTGCCCGGCAGTTATCTTGCACGTGAGGCGCGCGGCATCAATCCGGGCCGCCATTTCGTGCGCGTGGCGCTCGTCGCCTCGACGGCCGAATGCACCGAAGCTGCGCGCCGCCTTGCCGAATTCATCGCCGGCACCCGATAAACCAAGACTTTAATGGAACTGTCATGACCCAAGAACTCGAAACCACCATCGAACAGGCGTGGGAAAAACGCGCCGAACTGGCGCCGGGCACCGCGCCGGCCAAAATCGGCGCCGCAATCAAGGAAGTTATCGCCGGCCTCGACGCGGGCACCCTGCGCGTAGCCGAAAAAATCGATGGCGCATGGGTCGTTCACCAATGGATAAAAAAAGCAGTCCTGTTGTCCTTCCGTGTCGAGGACAACCAGCCCCTGCCGGGTGCCGCCACCCAGTATTTCGACAAAGTGCCGGGCAAGTTCACGAATTATTCGCGCGAAGACTTTGCGCGCGGCGGCTTTCGCGTGGTGCCGCCGGCGATGGTGCGGCGCGGCGCCTTCATTGGCAAGAACGCGATACTGATGCCCTCGTATGTGAATATCGGCGCCTATGTCGATGAAGGCACCATGGTCGATACCTGGGCAACGGTCGGTTCCTGCGCGCAGATCGGCAAAAACGTTCATCTGTCGGGCGGCGTCGGTATCGGCGGCGTGCTTGAGCCCTTGCAGGCCAATCCAACCATCATCGAAGACAACTGCTTCATCGGCGCGCGTTCGGAAATCGTCGAAGGCGTCATCGTTGAGGAGGGTTCGGTCATTTCGATGGGCGTGTTCATCGGCCAGAGCACCAAGATTTATGACCGCGCAAGCGGCGAGGTGATCTACGGACGCGTTCCGGCAGGCTCGGTGGTTGTTTCCGGCTCGCTGCCGTCAGCCGACGGCAAATGCCAGTTGTATTGCGCAGTGATCGTCAAGCGGGTGGACGCCAAGACGCGCGCCAAAACCAGCATTAACGATCTTTTGCGCAGCGATTAGCGCGCCGCGACCGCGCTTTCCAAGTCGTTCAAAAATAGGCACAATAGCCTTTGATTTGACAGGAGTTGCAGGCGGCGATGGGCTTACTCGACGATTTAAAACAACAGGCCGACACTCTCAGGCAGAAAGAGCAGGTTTCCCAGGAGGAAATCAGCCAGAACCTGTTGCTGGCGCACGCCAAGCTGAAAGATGCGCTGCATTATTGGGTCGAGTTGTTCAATTCCCTGAACGTGATCAAGCCGCAGATTTCGCGGGTCTACTACCTGGAGGGCGGCGCCACGCGGATGGACAACCTCCGCCAGTCCGACTACAACGTGAACGGCCGCCGGCTGACGCTTGATCACAAAGACTATATCGAGGCCATCGTGCTGCGCTTCCGCTGCGCCACGGAACAGAAACTGACCGTCGAAAAACAGACCGACCCGGTTGTGACGCGCATGCGCGAGCACCTGTGGACGAACAATATCAAGTTCGATCTCAAGGAAATCCGCAACGACCGCGGCTACGTCGAGCGCGGCATTTTCACCATACCGTGCGAAGTGCCGGTGATGGTGACGATGGTCGGCGACCTTGAAAACGGCCGCATCAAGATCGTCGCCAAGAATCTCGAAAAATTCGGCGAGTACACCAACGTCTACGACTTTGACGAGTTCGGCAAGGAGATACTCGAGGAATTGGGCAAGGTGATCATCGCCAAGCCGAACAACTTCCGCACCCTGGGCCGCCATCAGGAAGCGCTGCGCGCCACATCGACCCGACCGCCGCGCGCTGCCGGCGAAGCGCCGCTGCACCAGTACCCCGTCGATCCGGCGCCGCCCACCGCGTCGCCGATGGACGATATCAGCGATCCGACGAAGAGTTTCCTCGGCAGCATCAAGTCCATTCTCAAACGCTGACAGCGCCCATGTTCGTCGATCCGCTGTTCAAACTGATGGCCGACAAGCAGGCGTCGGACATGTTTTTCACGGTCGGCGCCCCGATCCAGATCAAGATCAACGGCGTGGTCATGCCGGTCAATGCGCAGGTGCTGGATTCGCCGACCTGCAAAAAAATCTGTTACGAACTGATGTCCGAGCAGCAGGTTAGCGACTTCGAATCCAAGCTCGAGATGAATTTCGCGGTTGGCCGCGCCGAACTCGGCAGCTTCCGCGTCAACATCTTCCGCCAGCGCGGCGCCGTCGCCATGGTGATCCGGTTCATCAAGCCCGAGATTCCGACCATCGAACAGCTGAAGCTGCCCGCGGTGCTCAAAGAGATCGTGATGGAAAAGCTCGGCATGATCATCATCGTCGGCTCGACCGGCTCCGGCAAATCCTCGTCGATGGCGGCGATGATTGATTACCGCAATGCGACCAAGACCGGGCACATCCTGACGATCGAAGATCCGATGGAGTTCTCGTACAAGCACAAGAAATCGATCGTCAACCAGCGCGAAGTCGGCATGGACACGCACACTTATGACGACGCCCTGATCAGCGCCATGCGCGAAGCGCCGGACCTGCTGATGATCGGGGAAATTCGCGACAAACCGACGCTGCAAAGCGCCTTGCTGTTCGCGCAGACCGGCCACCTGTGCATGTCGACGCTGCACGCCAACAACAGCTATCACGCGCTGAACCGCATCATCAATTTTTTTCCGCGCGAGGCGCGCGAGGCGCTGCTCGCCGACCTCGCCATCAGTCTGCGCTGCGTGATCTCGCAACGGCTGGTCCGCAGCAAGGACGGCGGTCGCGTGCCAGCAATCGAAATCATGCAGAACACCCAGCATATCGCTGAGCTGATCAAAAAAGGCGAAATCAACCAGATCAAGGACGCGATGGAGCAAAGCCTTGCGCCCGGCAGCCAGACCTTCGAGCAAGCGCTCTACCATCTTTATTCGAGCGGCCAGATCACGATCGAAAACGCGCTCGCCAACGCCGATTCGGCGACCAACCTCCACTGGCTGATCAACAACGCGGGCAAACATCCGGGCAGCGATGAAAAAGCCGGCAATTCCTCTTCCGATGCGCCGGTTTCGGGCACCGGCGGCGACGATTTAAGCAGCATCAAACTGAATCTCGACATGGTGTGAGCGCCGTCCCGCGCCCGCGCCGCTCCCCGGCTCCGCTTACGCTTGCTGCGCTGTTTTCAAAGGCGGCGCGGCGTCTGGCGCACGCCAAACTGAGCTACGGCCACGGCACCCTCAACGCGCAGGACGAGGCGGTCTGTCTTGTCCAGCACGCGCTGGGCCTGCGGATGGGCAGCGGCGATGCCGCCGCACTGCGCCGGCCGGTCACCGACGCCGCCGCGAAAAAAGCGCTCGCCCTGATCGACCTACGCATTCAACGGCGCGTGCCCGCCGCCTATCTGACCAACGAGGCGTGGCTGCAGGGCCTGCGCTTCCATGTCGATGAGCGCGTGATCGTGCCGCGCTCCTACATAGCCGAACTGCTCGGCGAGCAGTTTGCACCGTGGCTTGCCGCGCCAAACCGCATCAAGACCGCACTGGATCTCTGCACCGGCTCGGGCTGCCTTGCGATCATCATGGCGAAAATGTTCCCGCGCGCACGAATCGATGCGGTCGACCTGTCGGTCGCTGCGCTTGCGGTTGCGCGACGCAACGTCGCGCAATACCGGCTTGGCCGCCGCATCCGGCTCGTCGAATCAGATTTATTTTCGGCGCTGGCCGACCGCCGCTACGATCTCATCATCAGCAACCCGCCCTATGTGACGTCATCCACCATGAAACGACTGCCGCCGGAATATCGGCGCGAACCGGCGCTCGCGCTGGCCGGTGGCGCCGACGGTTTCGATCTTGTCGATGGAATACTCAGACGTGCCGCCGGCCATCTTTCCGCTGATGGACTGCTGGTGGTCGAAATCGGGCATCACCGCCGTCGCCTCGAGGCAACCTACCCGCGTCTGCCGTTCTTGTGGCCTGAAACCAGCGGCGGCGACGACTGCGTATTCGTGCTCAGCCGCGCCGACCTGCTGATGCCGGCGGCGCTTCGGCGGCGGCCTGCGCGGCGTCGAGCCATTTGATGAAACGCCGTGTCTCATCCGGATCAAGTTCGTAACTCTGGCCGCGTTTGACTCGCGCCGGCAGTTCGACCGGACCATAGCGCACCCGCATCAGGCGGCTGACCGTAAAACCGAGACTCTCGAACATGCGCCGTACCTCGCGATTACGGCCCTCACGCAGTACCACGTGATACCAGTGGTTCGAACCTTCGCCGCCGCGCGCCGACACACTTTCGCAGTGCGCCACACCGTCCTCGAGCTGGATACCCTCAAGCAGCTTGTCCGTCTGATCATCACGCAAAGTACCCATGATGCGCACCGCGTACTCGCGTTCGATTTCAAAGCGCGGATGCATCAGCCGGTTGGCCAGTTCGCCCGACGTCGTAAACAACAGCAAACCGCAGGAATTGAAATCGAGCCGGCCGACATTGATCCAGCGCGCGCCCGATACTTTCGGCAGACGGTCGAACACGCTCGGACGGCCGCGCGGGTCGTTGCGGCTGGTGATCTCGCCTTCGGGCTTGTGATAAACCAGCACGCGCGGGGTGCCGGTATCGGGCCGCGCGCGGATCACGCGGTTGCCGACCTTGATCTGGTCGCCAGCGCCGACGCGCATACCGAGGGTCGCCGGTTTGCCGTTGACCGTGACGCGCCCGCCGCTGATCCATTCTTCCATGTTGCGCCGGGAGCCTAGCCCGGCCTGCGCAAGAATTTTCTGCAGTTTTTGGGTGCCGGAACCGTCTTCTGCCACTGCCGCAGTGTCGCCGCGCTGGCTGCGCGTGGTCGGCCGTTGGCGGCGCGGCGCCGGTTCCACCTTGCCGCGCGGTCCGAAACCGCCCTTGCGCGTCATGAGGTCGTCCCGACAGCGCGCCGTTCGATCACGGCCTGTGCCAGGGTTCCGCTATCGACGTGTTCGAGTTCGCCGCCGACCGGCAGACCGCGCGCGATGCGGCTGACCTTGAGACCGCGCGCGAGCAGCAGCTCGGCGGCATAATGCGCGGTGGCCTCGCCCTCAACGGTAAAGTTGGTGGCGACAATCACCTCCTCAACTTCGCCGTCGCCGGCGCGTGCCAGCAACCTGTCGAGGTGAATATCCTTCGGGCCGACGCCGTCGAGCGGCGACAGCCGCCCCATCAGCACAAAATAAAGTCCGGCGTAGGCGCCCGCCTGCTCCATCATCAGCATGTCGGCGGGCGTTTCAACCACGCACAGCAGACGGGCATCGCGACGCGGCGAGCGGCAAAGCGTACATACGGTTTCCTCGGTAAAAGTATTGCAACGTTCGCAATGGTGAATCAGTTCGAGCGCGCTGCCGAGCGCGGCCGCCAGACGCGCGGCCCCCTTGTGGTCACGCTGCAGCAGATGATACGCCATGCGCTGGGCCGACCGCGGCCCGACGCCGGGGAGACAGCGCAAAGCGTCGATCAGTTCTTCCAGACTGGATGGATTTTTCATCTGCGGTGGTCGCGACTGAAGCGACCGCCTTCGCTCAGAACGGCAGTTTGAATCCGGGCGGCAATCCCATGCCCGCCGTCATGCCGCCGAGCCGCTCCTGAGTGGTGGCCTCGACCTTGCGCACGGCGTCGTTGAAAGCGGCGGCCACGAGGTCTTCCAACATTTCCTTGTCGTCCTTGAGCAGGCTGTCGTCGATGACAACGCGCTTGACGTCGTAGCGGCAGGTCATCACCACCTTGGCCATGCCGGCACCGGCCTGCCCCTCGACCTCGACCGTTGCCAATTGCTCCTGCATGCGTTTCATGTTTTCCTGCATCTGTTGGGCCTGTTTCATCAGCCCTGCAAGACCGCCCTTCATGTTCATGTCCGGCTCCTTCTAGTTCGTGGGTTTGATCGAATCCGGCACGATGCGGCCGTCGAAATTTGCAATCACGTCGCGCACGAAGGGATCGCCTTCGATGGCGCTGGCAGCCGCGCTCAGCTGCTGTTTTTCCTCGCGGTCGCGCACCGCGGCGACGGTCTTGCCATCGACCGCGCCGACCGTGATTTCAAGCCGGATCCGCGTGCCCAGATGCTGTTCGAGCACCTGCTGCAAACGATCCTGATAGGCGCGGCTGTTGAGATGTCGCTGCGCGTGCGCGACACGCAGTTCGAGCTTGCCGTCCTGCCATGACACCAGCTCGCAGTTGTGCGCGAGCATGCGCTCCATGCCGGCGAGCGGCAGGCCGGCAATGAAGGCAGGCCAGTCGCCGTCAAGCGCGGTCTTTTTTTTTGCGGCTGTTTCGACTGCCGCGGTTGACGCTGCAACCGGTCGTGCCGACACCGCGGCGGCCGGCCTGCGCGGCGCGGGCTCAATGGCGCCGGCCGGCACGAAGGCAAGCATGCGCATCAGCGTCATGGTGAAGCCGGCATAGTCGTCCGGCGCGTAGCCAATGTCCTGGCGCCCCTGAATGACGATTTGATAAAGCAACTGGATGTCCTCGGCACTGAATGCGGCAGCCAGATTCGTCGACACGGCGTGCTCCGGATCGTCCGTGGTCACGGCCGACGGAATCGCCTGCACGAGCGCGACACGGTGCAGGAGTGTGCCAAGATCCTGCAGGGCGTTATCGAATGCGAGGCTGCGTTCGGCCATGCGATCGGCCACCGCCAGAAGTGCCGCGCCGTCGGCGTCCCGCAGCGCGTTCAGGATGTCGCGCAGATACTCCTGCTCCACACTGCCCAGCATGGCGCGCACGCCGGGGGTTTCTACGCGTCCGCCGCCATGGGCAATTGCCTGATCGAGCAGCGAGAGACTGTCGCGCATGCTGCCGCGCGCCGCGCGCGCGAGCAGCGCCAGCGCCTCGTCTTCGAATTCGATTTTTTCGAGATCCAGAATCTTTGCAAGCTGGGCGCGAATCTGCGGCTGCGGAATCTGTTTGAGATTGAATTGCAGGCAGCGCGACAGCACCGTCACCGGAATGCGCTGGGGATCGGTGGTGGCGAGAATGAACTTGACGTGACCCGGCGGCTCTTCGAGCGTCTTCAGCATCGCATTAAAAGCGCTGCGCGACAGCATGTGCACTTCGTCGATGATGTAGACCTTGAAGCGGCCGGCGGTCGGCGCATAGAGCGCGTTTTCGAGCAATTCGCGCATGCTGTCTACCTGCGTATTCGACGCCGCATCGAGTTCGATCAGATCGACGTAACGCCCCGCATCGATGTCAGTGCAGGTGCGGCATACGCCGCAAGGGGTCGCCGTAATCCCGGTTTCGCAGTTAAGCGCCTTGGCGATGATGCGCGCGATGGTCGTTTTGCCGACGCCGCGCGTGCCGGTAAACAGGTAGGCGTGATGCAGCCGTTGCTGGGTCAGCGCGTTGGAGAGCGCCTTGACGACATGCTCCTGACCGACCAGTTCGGCAAACGATCTGGGCCGCCACTTGCGGGCGAGAACTTGGGTCACGTGGGATCAATGCCGGGTCGGCGAGCCACAGCGCGCGGCCAGTGAATTCGGAGCGCCGCCGGCCGGCCTGCCGCCCTAGAAGTGATATTGCAGACGGACGATGTTGTAGTTGATACCCTGATTCGGCCCCTTGATGCTGCCATTCGACAGGTGCTGATAGCGGTAGCCGATATCGTACTGGCCCTTGTCGCCAAAGCGAAAACCGGCGCCGACGTGGTCGCCGAACTGGAAACTGGTGCCGAACTGGCGTTGTGCATCGACAAATGTATGCGACAGGAAATGGAAGCCGACCGCCAGCTCCGCATACGGCGCAAATCCTGAGATGGTGTTCTGCTGCAGGCGGAACGTCGGGGTCAGGCCGATTTCCGCGATGTTCGAGGTCGAATAGCCGCCGGTCTGAAACGGGCTTTTGTTATCCCAGTAACCCAGATCGATATCCCAGAACCCGCCGATATGCCAGCCGCCGTATTCGATCAGTTTCTTGTTCCAATCCCACTGCATGCCCAGCCGGTACAGATTGACGCTGGAATTCGAGGAATCCGACTTGCCATATTCAAACGAGTAGCCGTCAACGGCAAAAGCGCCGGAACTGGCAAACAGCAGTGCGGCGGTCAGAATCGACAGAATTGTGCGCATGGTTTCCTCGGCAGACCAAAAAAATTGCGATATCGCGATGATAACGCAAAAGAAATAGGGTGGCGAGCCTGATCCCCGGCACTTGCAGTAAATAGCTTTGGCTGCTTCCTTCCGGACCTGACCAGGTTCACTACCTTGCAATGCGGGGGGGCCCGCCATTTGACCTGCCGGCGGTTTAGGCCCGCGGGTCAGGCTGCATTATGCCTGTAAGCCCGCGCGCGGGCGAGTCCATGTTGTGGGGCGGCGCAGTGACCGCGCATGCTACAATTTTTCCAAATAAATCGAGCGTCTGCCGAGGAGAAAAGGAATGTCGGACACAAGCATAGAATCGGTGCTGCATGAGACCCGCACGTTTGCGCCAGCCCCCGCCTTCGTCAGCAAGGCGACCATCTCGGGCATGGCCGCCTACGACAAGCTGTGCGCCGAGGCGGAACAGGATTTCACCGGATTCTGGGCGCGCCTCGCGCGCGAACACCTGCTGTGGCAAAAGCCGTTCACGCAGATCCTAGACGAATCGAACGCGCCGTTTTTCAAATGGTTTGCCGACGGCAAACTCAATGTGTCGTACAACTGTCTCGACCGCCATCTGCAAACGCAGCCGGAAAAGACCGCGATCATCTTCGAGGCCGATGACGGTGCACTGACCAAAATCAGCTATCGCGATCTGCACAAGCGCGTCTGCGCCATGGCCAATGCCTTGCGCAGCCGCGGAATCAACAAGGGCGACCGCGTCCTGATCTACATGCCGATGTCGATCGAGGCGGTGGTCGCGATGCAGGGCTGCGCGCGCATCGGGGCGATTCACTCGGTGGTGTTCGGCGGCTTCTCGGCGAAGAGCGTGCACGAACGCATCCTCGACGCCGGCGCGGTGGCGGTGCTGACCGCCGACGAACAAATGCGCGGCGGCCGCGCAATCCCGCTCAAGGCGGCGGTCGATGAAGCGCTGGCGATGGGCGGCTGCGAAAGCGTCAAAACCGTCGCCGTATTCAAGCGCACCGGCGGCAAGGTGCAATGGGACGATCAACGCGACATCTGGCTGCACGACCTGCTCAAGGGGCAGGCCGAAACCTGCGAACCGGAATGGGTCGGGGCCGAGCATCCGCTATTCATTCTCTACACGTCGGGTTCGACCGGCAAGCCGAAAGGCGTGCAGCATTCGAGCGGCGGTTACATCCTGCACGCGACACTGACGATGAAGTGGACGTTCGACTACAAGCCGGACGACGTCTTCTGGTGCACCGCCGATGTCGGCTGGATTACAGGCCACACCTATGTCTGCTACGGCCCGCTCGCGGTCGGCGCCACGCAATTGATTTTCGAAGGCGTGCCGACCTATCCCGACGCAACGCGCTTCTGGCGCATGATCCAGGACCACAAGGTCAGCGTTTTCTACACCGCGCCGACCGCAATCCGTTCATTGATCAAACTCGGCGCCGATCTGCCGAAGAAATTCGATCTTTCGTCGCTGCGCCTGCTCGGCACCGTCGGCGAGCCGATCAATCCCGAAGCCTGGATGTGGTACCACGAAACCGTCGGCCAGCAACGTTGCCCGATTGTCGATACCTGGTGGCAAACCGAGACCGGCGGCCACATGATCACGCCGCTGCCCGGCGTGGTGAGCACCAAGCCGGGTTCCTGCACCCTGCCCCTGCCCGGCATCATGGCCGCGATCGTCGATGAGGCCGGTCACGATGTCGAAAAAGGCAAAGGCGGTTTTCTGGTGATCAAGCGGCCGTGGCCGTCGATGATCCGCACCATCTGGGGCGATCCGGAGCGTTTCAAGAAGTCCTATTATCCGGAAGACTTTCACGGCAAATACTATCTGGCGGGCGACGGCGCCAATCGCGATCTCGACGGCTACTTCTGGATCATGGGCCGCATTGACGACGTGCTGAATGTGTCGGGCCACCGCCTAGGGACGATGGAAATCGAATCGGCGCTGGTCGCCAATCCGCTGGTGGCCGAGGCCGCTGTGGTCGGCCGGCCCGACGATCTCACCGGCGAGGCAGTGTGCGCGTTTGTCGTGCTCAAGCAGGCGCGCCCGACCGGCGACGAGGCGAAGAAAATCGTCAAGCAGCTGCAGGACTGGGTCGGCAAGGAAATCGGCGCGATCGCCAAGCCGAAGGACATCCGTTTCGGCGAGAACCTGCCGAAAACGCGTTCAGGCAAAATCATGCGCCGCCTGCTGCGCTCGATTGCCAAGGGCGAGGAAATCACGCAGGACGTTTCCACGCTCGAAAATCCCGCCATTCTCCAGCAACTAAAGGAGGGTGTTCAGTAGCAACACACCCGGCTGTACTGCCGCTTCGGGACAGGCGTTGATCTGATAGAATTCGCCTCCCCGGAGAGGTGGATGAGCGGTTTAAGTCGCACGCCTGGAAAGCGTGTGTACGTTGCAAGACGTACCGAGGGTTCGAATCCCTCCCTCTCCGCCAACCGACGAGACGCCCCGCGTGGGGCGTTTCCGTTTATGACACAGGAACAGCCCATGCCAAAAGTCGCCAGCCGCGCGAAGAAAAAGCCGGCGCCGTCCGCCGCGGTCGGAAAACTCAAGCTGAAGATCGCCGCGCTCGAAGCGGAAAACGCCGAGCTCAAGACCGAACTCGAGCAATACATCGAAAAATGGGAAACGCTCGACGGCGATGCCGTCAAGGCGCTGATGTATCTCTCGCGTCACAAGACGGCGATTCCAAAAGAGGTCGCCAAGGGTAACGGTGTGCACCTCAATATCGCCGACTCCTACCTGAAGTATCTGTCGAATCACCACTATGTCCGCGCGCCCGCCGCGGCTGGCAAGCCCTACACGATTCTGCACAAAGGCCTCCGCTACCTCGAAGAGCGGGGCTTGCTCGGTTAGCAAAGTTTCGCCGCGGCGATGACTTAGACCTCATCTCACCGCGCGATACCGCCCGCACCGCACCCACCATGGCGACCGCGCTTTCGCTGCTGCAAACCGTCTTCGGTTATCCGGCATTTCGCGGCGCCCAGGCCGAGATCATCGATCACGTGGCCGGCGGCGGCGATGCGCTGGTGCTGATGCCCACCGGCGGCGGCAAATCGCTCTGTTACCAGATACCCGCGCTGCTGCGCGATGGCTGCGCGGTCGTCGTCTCGCCATTAATTGCCCTGATGCAGGATCAGGTTGCCGCGCTGCTCGAAGCCGGCGTCAGCGCCGCGGTCCTGAATTCATCGCTCGACGCGCAGCACGCCGCGCAGACCGAGCGCGACTTCGCCGGCGGCAAACTGGATTTGCTCTACGTGGCCCCCGAACGTCTGGTGACGTCGCGGTTTCGCGAATTGCTCGGCCGCAGCCGCGTCGCGCTGTTTGCAATCGACGAAGCGCACTGCGTATCGCAATGGGGCCACGACTTCCGGCCCGAATACATACAGCTGTCGATGCTGCACGAGCAATTCCCCGACGTGCCGCGCATCGCCTTGACTGCCACCGCCGACGAACTGACGCGCGCCGAGATCCTGACGCGGCTGCAGCTCGAAGATGCGCGCGTATTCATTTCCAGCTTCGACCGTCCAAATATTCGTTATGCGATCGCCGAAAAAAACAGTGCGCGCGATCAGCTGCTGGCCTTTATCCGTGCCCAGCATGCGGGTGAAGCCGGCATCGTCTACTGTCTGTCCCGGCGCAAGGTTGATGAAACCGCCGCCTGGCTGACCGCTCAGGGCGTGCCGGCGCTCGCCTACCACGCCGGCCTTGATCAGCAGACCCGCGCCGAACATCAATCACACTTCGTCAATCAGGACGGCGTCGTCATCGTCGCCACCATCGCCTTCGGCATGGGCATCGACAAACCGGATGTGCGTTTCGTCGCGCATCTCGATCTGCCTAAAAGCATCGAGGCCTACTATCAGGAAACCGGTCGCGCCGGCCGCGACGGCCTGCCCGCCGATGCGTGGATGGCCTACGGCCTCAACGACGTTGTGCAGCAGCGCCGCATGATCGACGAGTCAGAGGACGACGAGACCTTCAAGCGCGTTTCCTACCGCAAGCTCGACGCGCTGGTCGGGCTGGCCGAAACGGCCGGCTGCCGCCGCGTTCAACTGCTGGCGTATTTTGGCGAAACCAGCAGCCCCTGCGGCAACTGCGACAACTGCCTGTCCCCGCCCAAGGTCTGGGACGGCACCGAAGCCGCACAAAAAGCGCTATCCGCCGTCTATCGAACCGGCCAGCGTTTCGGCGCCGGTCATCTGATCGACGTGCTGTGCGGGAAGACTACGGAACGTGTCGCGCGTTTCGGTCACGATCTGTTGAAGGTCTTCAACGCCGGCGCCGATCTCGGCGACAAACAATGGCGCGCGGTATTCCGCCAGCTAGTCACGCTCGGTTACCTTGAAGCAGACACTCACGGCTCGCTCAAACTCACTGATGCCGCGCGCGGTGTGCTCAAGGGCGACATCAGCATCTCGTTCCGCGAAGAAGCCGCCAAGCCGGCCAAACGCGCCGGGCGCCGCGCCGCCTTTGTCAGCGGACTCACCAATCCCAAAGCAGGCCCGCTGCTCGATTCGTTGCGGGCATGGCGTTCGACGACGGCCGCGGAGCACAATGTGCCGGCCTACGTGGTATTTCACGACAGCACGCTGGAGGCGATTGCCGCCAATCCGCCGCGCACACTGGATGATTTGCGCGGCATCTCCGGCATCGGCGCAAAAAAACTCGAACGCTATGGCGAGGCGCTGCTGAGACTCGCAAAAGAGCAATGACCTTCGGCGGATGGGCCGGACTCACCGCTGCGTAGCGGACTGATGCAGGCGGGTCGCCTGCGCTACTCTTGCACTCCAGTCACGGCACCGCGCACCTGATCGATGCCGCCCGGATCGTCGAGCGTGGTCAGATCACCCGGGTCGCGTCCCTCGGCGATGGCCTGTATGCTTCTGCGCAGCACCTTGCCTGAACGCGTTTTCGGCAGCGATGCAATGAAGTGCACGCGCGCGGGCCGCCCGACCGGGCCGAGCGCCTTGTCGACGACGGCAAAGACTTCCTGTTCCATCGCGCGGCGCCCCGCCGGCGTCGCCAGCATGGAAGCGTCCTTGAGCACCGCAAATGCCATCGGCACCTGGCCCTTGATGGCGTCATGCACGCCGACGACGGCGACCTCGGCGATGTTCGGATGCGCACTGACGGCCTCCTCGATTTCGCGCGTGCCAAGACGGTGGCCGGCCACGTTGATCACGTCGTCGGTGCGGCCGAGAATGAAGTAATAACCGTCGTCGTCGCGGATGCCCCAGTCGAACGTCGTGTATACGAGCTTATCCTTGAAGCTGCTGAAATAAGTCTGTACGAAACGATCGTCCTGCCCCCACACGGTGGACATGCAGCCCGGCGGCAGCGGCGGCACCACGGTGACCACGCCTTTTTCGTTCGCTCCGACCTCCGCTCCGCTCGCCTCGTGCAGCAGCTTCACGTCGTAACCGTAGGCCGGAAAGCTCGGGCTACCGTATTTGACCGGTGTGGCTTCGACGCCGGGCAGGCTCGACAGCAGCGCCCAGCCGGTTTCCGTCTGCCAGTAGTGATCGAGCACCGGCACACCCAATCCCTCCGATATCCAGCGCGCAGTCGGTTCATCCAGCGGTTCGCCGGCGAGAAACAGATGACGTAACGAGCTGACATCATGCTGTCCCAGATACCTGGGATCCTGCTTTTTCAGCACGCGCACCGCGGTGGGCGAAGAAAACATAACGCTCACTTTGTGCTCGGCAACGATCTGCCACCAGATGCCGGGATCGGGCCGGATCGGCAGGCCTTCGTAGAGCACCGTGGCCATGCCGTGAATCAGCGGACCGTAGACGATGTAGGAGTGGCCAACCACCCAGCCGATGTCCGACGTCGTGAACATGGTTTCGCCCGGCTTGCCGCAGTAGATGTGTTGCATCGAGGCGGCCAGAGCAACCGCGTAGCCACCGGTGTCGCGTTGCACGCCCTTCGGTTTGCCGGTGGTACCGGAGGTATACAGAATGTACGAGGGCTCGCTGGATTCAAGCCAGGTCACCGGCACCTGCGCATCCATGTGCTGCGCGCGCAGTGCCGCGTAATCGAGATCGCGTCCCGCAGTCATCGCGGGATTTTTATCGATGCCGCGATTGAACAGCACCACATGCTCCGGCGGATGCGCCGACAACCGGATCGCCTCATCGACCAAACCCTTGTAATGCAGCGCTTTGCCCCCGCGCATGCCGGCATCCGCGGTAAACAGCAGTTTCGGTTTTGCATCATCGATGCGCGAGGCCAGACTGTGCGAAGCGAAACCGCCGAACACCACCGAGTGAATTGCACCTAGCCGCACGCAGGCGAGCATGGCGAACACCGCCTCCGGCACCATCGGCATGTAGATCAGCATGCGGTCGCCGCGGCCGAGGCAGAGCGAACGCAGTACTGCCGTACAGCGGTTGACCTCTGCGTGCAGTTCCCCGAACGTATAGGTTCTGGCCTGTCCGGTTTCGGTCGAAATGTAAATCAGTGCTTTCTGCCCGGCGCGCGTTGGCAGATGCCGGTCGACCGCGTTGTGACAAAGATTGGTGGTGCCGCCGACGAACCAGCGCGCGAACGGCGGCCGGCTGTAATCGAGAACCTGATCGAACGGCGCCTGCCAGTCAATGGCGGCCGCCTCGTCGCGCCAGAAGCCTTCGCGATCGTCGATCGAGCGTTGATGAAATTCGCGGTATGTGGCCATGCCTCCCCCTTCGCATGTGAACCCGCCGCCGCAGGGCCTGCGGCGCCCGTGGTGAAGCCTACTGAATTTTCACAACTGTCCTGCCGCGCGCCTGCTGTTTGAGCATGTTGTCGAAAGCCGACGGCAGTTCGTCGAGCGTGATCAACTGCGCGATATCCGCCAGATGCGGCGGCTTCAGATCGCCGGCGAGACGCGCCCACACGGCCTTGCGCAGCGGCATGGGGGTGGCCGCTGAATCAACGCCGATCAGGCGCACACCGCGCAGAATAAACGGCAGCACCGTCGTGTGCAACTCGATGCCGCCGGCATTGCCGAAACTGGCAATCACGCCATGCTGCTGCATGCTCCGTATCATTGCCGCGAGCTGATCGCCGCCCACCGAATCAAAGGCCGCGGCCCACAGCGATTTTTCGAGCGGACGGTTGCCCGCCGGCAGGGCGTCGCGACCGAGCACCTCGCTGGCGCCGATCGATTTCAGGTAATCATGCTGATCATTTTTGCCGGTTACGGCGGTGACGGTGTAGCCGCGCTGCGCCAGCATGCTGATGGCAAGGCTGGCGCAACCACCGGTGGCGCCGTTGACGACCACCTTGCCGCCGGCCGGCGTCATGCCGTTGTGTTCAAGCAGGTGTATGCCCAGCGCCGAGGTATAACCGGCGGTGCCGAGCGCCATCGCGTCGAACAGCGACAGTCCCTGCGGCAGCGGCACCACCCAGTCGGCGCGCACGCGCATGAGTCCGGCATAGCCGCCGTCGTGGGCTACTCCGAGGTCGTAGCTGGTGCAGATGACTTCGTCACCGGCCTTGAACCGCTGATCGCTGGATGACAGCACGGTGCCGCAACCGTCGATGCCGCCGACGCAGGGAAATCGGCGCACCACCTTGCCGGCACCGGTGCCGGTCAAGGCATCCTTGAAATTCACGCTGGAGTACGCGGTGCGGATGACGACCTCGCCGGGATCGAGTTCATCGGCGGTCATCTCGACCAGGCGGCCGCGGCCCTTGCCGCCATCCTCGAAAATCCGGTAGGCGCGGAATTTTTCCATGCTCTCCCCCTGATTGAAACCTACGGCAGATGCGGCTCGCTCAGATACTGATGCGTCTGCATTTCGGTGAGGCGGCTGACGGTGCGCAAAAACTGGTCGCCACCTTCGGCCATAGGATACAGCGCTTCGGGCACGTCTGCCGCCGACATGATCAATTTCACCCGCCGGTCATAGAATTCGTCGATCAGCCAGGTGAAACGGCGCACCACATCGGCATTGTTGAAGCCGAAGCGCGGGATGTCCGAGATCACCATGGTGTGATAGCGCCGCGCCAATTCGATATAGTCGGCCTTGCCGCGCGGGCCGTCGCAAAGTTCGGCGAAATCGAACCACGCCACGCCGCGCCCGAGCCGCCGCGCGTGAATCACCCGCCCCTCGATTTCCAGCGCGGTGTCCTCGTTCGATTCGTGGCGGGCGATGTTTTCGAACGCTGCTGCCAGCCGCGCATTCGCGCCTTCGCCGGTGTGATAGACACCGGCGCGTTCGAGTTCGCGCAGCCGGTAGTCGATACCCTGATCGACGTTGATGACCTCGAGGTTCTGCTTGATCAATTCGATCGCCGGCAGGAACTGGCTGCGCTGCAGGCCGTGCTGGTACAGTTCGTCGGGATGCTGGTTGGAGGTGGTCACCAGCACGACGCCGTGTTCGAACAGGCCCTCGAGCAGCCGCCGCATCAACATGGCGTCGGTGATGTCGGTGACATGAAATTCATCAATGCACAACAAGCGCGTATCGCGGGCGATCTCGCGCGCGATGATGCGCAACGGATCCTCCTCGCCCTGATGCCGGTTCAGCGCATGATGAATTTCCTGCATATAGCGGTGGAAATGGATGCGCCGCTTGCGTGCCACCGGCGCGCAGTTGAAAAAG
This sequence comes from uncultured beta proteobacterium, assembly GCA_903889565.1. Lineage (GTDB taxonomy): Bacteria > Pseudomonadota > Gammaproteobacteria > Burkholderiales > SG8-41 > PALSA-1004. The sequence continues at coordinate 47,596 of CAISYC010000008.1, read as the reverse complement.
CTGTCCATCAGGAAGCTCTTGCCGCGGCCGACGCCGCCCCACAGATAAAGTCCGGGCACCGTGCGCCGGCGCGCCAGCAGGCGGATCAGCGAGGCTTCGAGGCGCTCGAGGCCGGCGACGTCCTCATAGAGTCGCTGAAAATGCTGGAGCGCGTTGAGTTGGGCCGCGTCCGGCGCGAAGCCGTGCTCGGCGGCGTGCTGGCGCACCCACTCGACGATATCGGAGCTGTCTTTCGGCAGCGCAAAATGGCCGTAACGGTTGGGTTCGCCGGCGCGCGTTTCGTTGCTCACGAATCCGGCCGGACTAAAGATTCAGCGTGCGCTTGTCTACCGCCAGGGCTGCTTCCTTCATGGCTTCCGACAGTGAAGGATGGGCGTGGCAGATCATCGCAATGTCTTCCGACGAGGCGCCGAATTCCATCGCCACCACGGCCTCGGCGATCAGTTCCGAGGCCATCGGCCCGATGATATGCACTCCGAGTATGCGATCGGTTTTGGCGTCCGCCAGCATCTTGACCATGCCGGTGGTGTCGCCAAGCGCGCGCGCGCGGCCGTTGGCCATGAATGGAAAGCTGCCGGCGCGATATTCGACGCCATCCGCCTTGAGTTGCTGTTCGGTCTTGCCGACCCAGGCGATTTCCGGCGCGGTGTAGATCACCCAGGGCACCGTGTTGAAATCGACGTGGCCATGGCGCCCGGCGATGCGTTCGGCCACGGCAACGCCCTCTTCCTCGGCCTTGTGCGCGAGCATCGGACCGCGCACGACGTCGCCGACCGCCCATACGTTGGGCAGATTGGTCCGGCAATCATCGTCGACCTTGACGAAGCCGCGTTCATCGAGCGCAAGGCCGACGCCGGCCGCGTTAAGTCCCTCTGTATTCGGCACGCGCCCGATCGACACGATCAACTTGTCGAAGCTGGCGCTGTGTGCCGCACCGGCGGCATCGGTATATTCGACCGTCACATTCTTCTTCGCCGTGACCTTGCCGATCTTGACGCCCGTCTGCACGGCAAGGCCCTGCTTGGCGAAAATCTTGACCGCCTCTTTGGCAATCTGCTCGTCGGCGGCGCCGAGAAATACCGGCAAGGCCTCGAGTATGGTCACCTCGGCGCCCAGACGGCGCCACACGCTGCCCATTTCAAGCCCGATCACGCCGGCACCGATGACACCGAGTTTTTTCGGCACGTCGGGAATCGCGAGGGCGCCCGTATTCGACAGAATCAGCTTTTCGTCGAACGCGGCGCCCGGCAGCGCGCGCGGCGTCGAACCGGTTGCAACCACGACGTTACGCGCTGTCAGCGTTTGCGGTGTTTTGCCCGTAACGTTGATCTGCCAGGTTTCGCCGGCTTTGCCGGCGAAACTGCCGCGGCCGTGAAAAAACTCGATCCTGTTTTTCATGAGCAGAAACAGAATGCCGTCATTGTTCTGCTGCACCACCTTGTCCTTGCGGGCGAGCATTTTCGCAACGTCGATATCGAGACCCTTGACCGCAATGCCATGGTCCGCGAACTGATGACCGGCATGCTCGAAATGTTCCGAGGATTGCAGCAATGCTTTCGACGGAATGCAGCCGACGTTGGTGCAGGTGCCGCCAGGCGCCGGTTTGCCTGCCGCGTTGCTCCACTCGTCGATGCAGGCGGTTTTGAAACCCAGCTGGGCCGCGCGTATGGCCGCAATATAACCGCCGGGGCCGCCGCCGATGACGACGACATCGAAAGTATCTGCCATGTTCATGACCTCAAATTAAAACGGCCGCAGCAATCTCCGGCGTCGCGGCAAGCCGGGCTGATCCTGCGGCCGGTCTCGCTTAGATATCGAGCAGCATACGCGCCGGATCTTCGAGCGCTTCCTTCATGGCGACCAGCGCCAGTACCGCCTCGCGGCCGTCGATGATGCGATGATCGTACGACAGCGCCAGATAATTCATCGGCCGGATTACGATCTGGCCGTTTTCGACCACGGCGCGCTCCTTGGTCGCGTGCACACCGAGAATCGCGCTTTGCGGCGGATTGATGATGGGTGTGGACAGCATCGAGCCGAACACGCCGCCGTTTGAAATTGAGAAGGTGCCGCCGGTCAATTCCTCGATGCCGAGTTTGCCGTCCTGCGCGCGCTTGCCGAACTCCGCAATCTGCTTCTCGATATAGGCCAGCGACAGCTGATCAACGTTGCGCAGAATCGGCACCACGAGTCCGCGCGGGCTACCCACCGCGATGCCGATGTCGAAATAGCCGTGGTAAATGACGTCGTTGCCGTCGATCGAGGCATTGACTACCGGATAACGCTTGAGCGCCACCACCGCCGCCTTGACGAAGAACGACATGAAACCCAGCTTGACGCCGTGCTCCTTCTCGAACTTGTCCTTGTAGCGGTTGCGCAACTCCATCACCGGCTGCATGTTGACTTCGTTGAAGGTGGTGAGAATCGCTGCAGTGGATTGCGATTGCACCAGGCGTTCGGCGATGCGCGCGCGCAGGCGCGACATCGGCACGCGTTGTTCGGGCCGCTCGCCCAGCGCGCCGAGTTCGACCGGCGCGGCCGCTGCGCGCGCCGTCGCCGCCGCCGGAGCAGCCGTCTGGGTTGCGCCCTGCAATGCGCCAATCACGTCGCCCTTGGTGACGCGGCCGCCGCGACCGCTGCCGCTGATGGCGGCAGTATCGACTTTGTTGTCAGCAGCAATTTTTTGCGCCGCCGGCATCACGCCGCCGGCTTTGGCCGCGGCGGGCACCGGTATCGCCGGCGCGGCTGCGCCTGCTTCGGCCACCGCAACCGTGGCGGGTTTGCCGTCGGTATCAATGGTGGCGATGATTTCCTTGCTCGTTACCAGGCCGCCGTCGCCCTTGATGACCTTGACCAGCACGCCCGAATCCGGGGCCGGCGTTTCCAGCACAACCTTGTCGGTTTCGATATCGACGAGATTTTCATCGCGTTTGACGAACTCGCCGACTTTTTTGTGCCAGGAAACCAGCGTCGCCTCGGCGACCGATTCCGACAATTGCGGCACTTTCACTTCGACTAACATGTACTGCCCCCGAAATTGTTACGGCCTAGCGTATGCCGTCGGCACGCGAGGCGGCCCCCGGCGTCAATGCCAGATTGACCAGTTCCTTTTGCTGCTGTTCATGCAGCGCCTTGTAGCCCGCTGCCGGCGTTGCCGAGGAATCGCGGCCCGCATAGGTCAGCTTCTGGTGCGGCAACAGATGCCGCTGCAGATAATGCTGGATGCGGTGCCACGCGCCCTGATTGCGCGGCTCCTCCTGACACCACACGATTTCGGTGGCGTTTTTGTATTTTTCGATCTGTTTCTTGAAGTCGTCGTGCGCGAACGGATAAAGCTGGGCAATGCGCATCAGCGGAATATCGTCGATGCCGCGCTCGCGCCGGCCCGCGCGCAGGTCGTAAAACACCTTGCCGCTGCAGAACACCACGCGCTTGACCTTTTTCGGGTCGATGTTGTCATCCCATTCCTCGTTGACCGGAATGAACTTATCGTTCGCGAACTCCTCAAGCGGCGATACCGATTCCTTGTGGCGCAGTATGCTTTTCGGCGAAAAAATGATCAGCGGCCGGCGATAGGGCCGGATCATCTGCCGGCGCAGCAGGTAGTACATTTGCACCGGCGTGGCCGGGATGCAGACCTGCATGTTGTAGTCCGCACAGAGCTGCATGAAGCGTTCGATGCGTGCCGACGAGTGTTCGGGGCCGGCGCCTTCATAGCCGTGCGGCAGCATCATCGTGAGCCCGCACAGGCGGCCCCACTTCACCTCGCCGGAGGCGATGAACTGGTCGATCACAACCTGTGCGCCGTTGACGAAGTCGCCGTATTGCGCCTCCCAGATCACCAACTCATCCGGACTGGAAGTGGCATAACCATATTCGAAACCAAGCACCGCCTCTTCGGACAGCACGGAGTCGATGACGAGGAACTCTCCCCGCTTGTTGCCCAGATGCTGCAGCGGAATGTGGATGCCCTGATCCCATTTCTCGCGATTCTGGTCGTGCAACACGGCGTGACGGTGGAAAAAGGTGCCGCGACCTGCGTCCTGGCCGACAAGGCGAATCGAATAGCCCTCGTCGAGCAGCGTCGCGTAGGCGAGATTTTCCGCCATGCCCCAGTCGAGCGGCAGCTTGCCCTCGGCCATCAGCTTGCGGTCGGCCATGATTTTTTCGACGCGCGGGTGCAGCTTGAAGTTCGGCGGCACCTCGGCGATCTTGCGCCCCAGCGCCTGCAGATGTTCCAGCGGCAGCCGCGTGTCGTCATTCTCGTTCCATTTGGTGCCGATGAACGGCTTCCAGTTCACTTCGAATGGCGGTTTGTAATTCGACAGGATGGTCTTGTTGGTGTGGTAACCGCCGTCGAGCGCGGTGCGGAAGGTTTTGATCAGGCCGTCGCCGTCGTCGGCGCCGATGACCTTTTCGGCGGCCAGCCGGTCGCTGTAAATCTTGCGCGTGGTCGGATGCTGGTGAATCGCCTTGTACATCAGCGGCTGCGTCACCATCGGCTCATCCTGCTCGTTGTGGCCGAGCCGGCGGTAGCAAACCAGATCGATGACGACGTCACGGCCGAACTTCATGCGGTAATCGAGCGCGATTTCGGTGACCAAACAGACCGCCTCCGGATCGTCGCCGTTTACATGGAGGATCGGCACTTCGAGCATTTTCGAAATGTCACTGCAGTACAACGTGGAGCGCGCGTCGCGCGGATCCGACGTGGTGAAGCCGATCTGATTGTTGATGATGATGTGAACGGTGCCGCCGGTGCCGAAGCCGCGCGTCTGCGCCAGATTCAGCGTCTCCATCACCACGCCCTGACCAGAGAACGAGGCGTCGCCGTGGATCATCACCGGCAATACCTGTTTGCCTTCGGCGTCGCGGCGGCGGTGCTGGCGCGCTCGCACGGAACCGACCACCACCGGGTTGACGATTTCCAGATGCGACGGATTGAATGCGAGCGAAACGTGCATCGGCCCGCCCGGCGTCATCACGTTGGATGAAAACCCGTCGTGGTATTTGACGTCGCCGGCGAGCACCGAGGTGTCCTGCTTGCCGTCGAATTCGGAAAAGAGATCCTTCGGCATTTTGCCCAGCGTATTCACCAGCACATTCAGGCGCCCGCGGTGGGCCATGCCGATGACCATTTCCTGCACGCCCGCGGTGCCGGCGCGCTGCAGCAGGTTGTCGAGCATCGGGATCAGGCTGTCGCCGCCTTCGAGCGAAAAGCGCGTCTGGCCGACGTAGCGCGTGTGCAGATAGCGCTCCAGCGTTTCAGCAGCCGTCAGCCGTTCGAGAATGTGCTTTTTGTAGTCCGCGGCGTAACTCGGTTGGGAACGAATGCTTTCCACGCGCTCCTGAAACCAGCGCTTCTGCGGAATATCGTTCATGTACATGTATTCGTAGCCGACTGAACGGCAATAGGTCTCCTGGAGAAAATCCAGCAGATCGGCAAATTTCATTTCGCGCGGCCCCACCAGCGAACCGGTGGAAAACACCGTCTGGCGGTCGGCCTCGGTCAGCCCGTAAAAGGCGGGATCCAGTTCGGGAATGTGCGGCTTTTCCTGGCGCTTCAGCGGATCAATCTCGGCGTGACGCGTGCCCTGAAAACGGTAGGCGCTGATCAGTTGCAGCACCGCGAATTGTTTTTCGCTGAGCTGCGGCTTGGCCGGGCCGCCGGCCGCCGGCCCGGATACCGCGCGGTTTTTCGCAAGCTGCGCAAAACTCTCCTGCACCGCGGCGTGGGAAACGTCTCGCGCGCCGTCGTCAAGCCTCTGCAGTTCGTCGAAATAGCTGCGCCAGCGCGATTCGACCGACGAAGGATCTTCGAGATAGCGGTCATACAACGCCTCGATAAACGGGGCGTTGGCGCCGAACAGGTAGGAATTGCCGCGTAACTCGTCGAACATCTGGCTATCCTGACCTTTCCCTGTTTACTTGCGTTTGTCGATCGGCACGAAACCGCGTTTTGCAGCACCGGTGAAGAGCTGGCGTGGACGGGCGATTTTTTGCTCGGGATCGCCGATCATTTCGTTCCACTGTGCAATCCAGCCAACGGTGCGCGCCACCGCGAACAATGCGGTGAACATCGATACCGGAATACCGATTGCCTTGTAGACGATGCCCGAATAGAAATCGACGTTCGGGTAGAGTTTGCGCGTGACGAAGTATTCGTCCTCAAGCGCAATCTTTTCGAGCGCCATCGCCAGCTTGAACAACTTGTCGTCCTTGAGGCCGAGTTCGTCGAGCACTTCGTGGCAGGTTTTCTGGATGATTTTGGCGCGCGGGTCGTAGTTTTTGTAAACGCGGTGGCCAAAGCCGTAGAGCATTGCGTGATTGTCTTTTTCCTTGACTCGTTTGATGTAGGCGCCGATGTGATCGACGTCGCCGATTTCGGCCAGCATCTTCAACACTGCCTCATTGGCGCCGCCGTGGGCCGGGCCCCACAGACTGGCGACACCCGAGGCGACACAGGCGTAGGGATTGGCCCCCGACGAACCGGCAGTGCGCACCGTCGAGGTCGAGGCATTCTGTTCGTGATCGGCATGCAGTATCAGAATGCGATCAAGCGCGCGCGTGATGGTCGGGCTCGATTTCCACGGCGCGCAGGGCGTGCCGAACATCATCTGCAGGAAATTTTCGGTGTAGGACAATTCGTTCTTCGGATACATGAACGGCTGGCCCTGGTTGTACTTGTAGACCATCGCGGTGATGGTCGGCAGCTTGGCGATCAGGCGGAACGCGGTGATCTCGCGATGACGCGGATTGTTGATGTCGAGCGCGTCGTGATAGAAGGCCGACAAGGCGCCGACCACGCCGCACAGCACCGCCATCGGGTGCGCGTCGCGGCGGAAACCCTGGAAGAAGCGCGCCAGCTGCTCATGCACCATCGTATGGTGCGTTACCGTGTTGACGAATTCGTCTTTCTGCGCCGGATTCGGCAATTCGCCATACATGATCAGATAAGCGGTTTCCAGAAAATCGCAATGCTCGGCGAGTTCCTCGATCGGATAGCCGCGATACATCAGGATGCCCTTGTCGCCATCGATGTAGGTGATGGTGGAGCGGCAGCTCGCCGTCGACATGAATCCCGGGTCGTAGGTGAACTTGCCGGTCTTCGCGTAGAGCGGCCGGATATCAATCACGTCGGGACCGACCGAACCGCTCAGAACCGGGAAGTCGATCGACGGCGTGCCGTCGGTAAAGGAAAGTGTCGCCAGCTTCTCTGCCATGGAAATCTCCGTCGATTCTTGAACTTAGAACGAATGATTATACGTCAATCGGATGCCGCTGAAAGCCGGTGCCCGCATGCGTCAAACCGTCTGCAGCATGCACAATACCGGTGCAAGGCGTTGGTCGCTAAGCGGCATTCGCTCCATGATCAGATCGAGCAAATCGTTATCGTCCAAAGCCAGCAATTCCTTGAATAATTCCAGTTCCGCCGCGCCCAGCGCCGCGAGATGGCGCTGGTTGAATCGTTCGAGTATCAGGTCCAGTTCGAGCAGCCCCCTCCGGCAATGCCAGCGGACGTGATCGAGGTTTGCCACAGCAGATCCCGCGCGCCTAAACGGTGCGCTTGACCATCAGGTCCTTGATCTTGCCGATGGCCTTGGTCGGGTTGAGACCCTTGGGGCAGACATCGACGCAATTCATGATCGAATGGCAGCGGAACAGCCGGTACGGGTCTTCGAGATTGTCGAGGCGATCGTTGGTCGCTTCGTCGCGCGTGTCGGCGATGAAACGATAGGCCTGCAGGAGACCCGCGGGACCGACGAACTTGTCCGGATTCCACCAGAACGACGGGCACGAGGTCGAACAGCAGGCGCACAGAATGCATTCGTAGAGACCGTTGAGTTCTTCGCGATCTTCCGGCGACTGCAGGCGTTCCTTTTCCGGCGCCGGCGTGTCGTTCTGCAGGTAGGGCTTGATCGAATGATACTGCTTGAAGAACTGCGACATGTCGACGATGAGGTCGCGGATCACCGGCAGGCCCGGCAGCGGGCGCAGCACCACCGGCTCCTTGAGATCGGCGAGCTTGGTGATGCAGGCGAGGCCGTTGCGGCCGTTGATGTTCATGGCATCCGAACCGCACACGCCTTCACGGCAGGAACGGCGCAGCGACAGGGAATCGTCATGCTCCTTGATGCGCACCAGCGCGTCGAGCAGCATGCGGTCGGTCGGCTCGAGCGCGATGTCGTAATCCTGCATGCGCGGTTCTGCGTCGGCGTCAGGGTTGTAGCGATAGACAGAAAATCTCATGGCGGTTTCCTGAAAAGCTCTCTAGTAAACGCGTTTCTTGGGCTGGAAGGTTTCGACCGTCAGCGGTTTCAGTTTGACCGCCTTGTAGGAAAGCTTGTTCCCCTCCTTCGACCAGAAGGTATGTTTCAGCCATTTGGCATCATCGCGATCCGGGAAATCGCTGCGATCGTGGGAGCCGCGGCTTTCCTGGCGTGCGTGCGCGGAGACCATGGTCGACAACGCGGTCTCGACCAGATTGTCGAGCTCCAGCGCCTCGATGCGCGCGGTGTTGAACACCTTGCTCTTGTCCTTGATGAAGGTGTTCTTGACGCGCTCGGCCACCGCCAGCATCTTGCGCTCGCCTTCAGCGAGGCTGTCGGGGAAACGAAACACACCGCAATGCAGCTGCATGGTGCGACGCATTTCGGCGCCGACTTCCGACACGCTTTCCCCGCCGGTCGCATTGTCGAGCCGCGCCAGCCGCGCCAGCGGACGGTCGGCCGCATCGGCCGGCAGATCTTTTTGCGCCGTGTCGCCGCCGATGTCGCGGATCACCTGCTCCGCCGCCGATTTGCCGAATACCAGCAGGTCGAGCAGCGAATTGGTGCCAAGGCGGTTGGCGCCGTGCACCGAAACGCAGGAGCATTCGCCCGCCGCGTAGAGGCCGCGCACGACTTTTTCGCCGTCGCCGTCATTAACATAGACCTGACCGTGGTAATTGGTCGGAATGCCGCCCATCTGATAATGGCAGGTCGGCACCACCGGAATCGGATCCTTGGTGCAATCGACGTTCGCGAACTTCATCGCGATCTCGCGAATGCCGGGCAGGCGCTTGTCGATGACCTCGGCGCCGAGGTGATCGAGCTTGAGCAGAATGTATTCGCCGTCCTTGCCGGCGCCGCGGCCTTCCTTGATTTCGGTGGCCATCGCGCGCGAGACGACGTCGCGCGACGCGAGATCTTTCACCGTCGGCGCGTAACGCTCCATGAAGCGCTCGCCGTTTTTGTTGAGCAAAAAGCCGCCCTCGCCGCGCACGCCTTCGGTGATCAGCACGCCGGCACCGGCAACACCAGTCGGATGGAACTGCCAGAACTCCATGTCTTCGAGCGGAATGCCGGCGCGCGCCGCCATGCCGAGACCGTCGCCGGTATTGATGAAGGCGTTGGTGCTGGCCGAATAGATGCGTCCTGCGCCGCCGGTGGCGAGCAGTGTCGCCTTGGCCTGCAGAATCATCACTTCGCCGGTTTCCATTTCCATCGCCACCACGCCAAGCACATCGCCGTGCTGGTCGCGAATCAGATCAAGCGCCATCCACTCAACAAAAAACTGGGTGTGCGCGCGCACGTTGCGTTGATACAGCGTGTGCAGCATGGCATGACCGGTGCGGTCGGCGGCGGCACAGGAGCGCTTGACCGGGCCTTCGCCGTAATTGCGGGTCTGGCCGCCGAACGGGCGCTGATAAATTTTGCCGTCGGGCGTGCGGTCGAACGGCATGCCGAAGTGTTCGAGTTCGTAGACCGCTTCGTTGGCCTTGCGGCACATGAATTCGATCGCGTCCTGGTCGCCCAGATAGTCCGAGCCCTTGACGGTATCGAACATATGCCAGTGCCAGTTGTCCTCGCCGTCGTTGCCGAGCGAGGCGGCCACCCCGCCCTGCGCGGCCACCGTATGCGAGCGCGTCGGAAACACCTTCGACAGCACCGCCACCTTGAGATTCGCTTCGGAAAGCTGGAGCGCCGCGCGCAGGCCGGAACCGCCCGCGCCGACGACCACTGCATCAAACTGCCGTTTGGCGATCGCCATCTATAGTCCCCAGAGAATTCGCACCGACCACGCCGCATAGACAATCAACGCGACAATGAACACCGAATACAGCGCCAGGCGCAGACCGGTCGGCTTGATGTAGTCCATCACGATGTCGCGCACGCCGATCCACGCGTGGACGAACACGCTGAACAGGAACAGCAGCGTCGCAAACTTCATCCACTGCGGCGTGAACAGCAGGCGCCAGGTCGCAAAATCGATTTTCGGACCGGTCAGCAACAGACCGATGGAGAGAAAGGTATACAGCCCGATGATGACCGCGGTGACGCGCTGGGCGAGCCAGTCGCGCAATCCGTAATGGGCGCCGACGACGATTCGATTTACCATAATTGCCACCCCGCGAGCAGCGTCAGCACGATACCGCCGGCAAGCACGGCGCGGCTGCTTGCGCGCGCCGTCTCAAGATCGCTGCCGAAGTGCAGGTCAAGCGCAAGAAAGCGGATGCCGGCGCACAAGTGATGAAAAAATCCCCACAGCAAACCCAGCGCAATCAGTTTGACGAGCGGATTGGCGAAAAACCCCTGCATCTCGTTGAACGCGCCGAACGAGGACAGGCTTTGCTGAAGAATCCACAGCAACAGCGGCAGCGCAAAAAACAGCGCGGCGCCGCTGACGCGATGCATGATCGAAATAATCGCCGGCATCGGCATCTTGATCTGGGTAAGCGTGAGGAATTTCGGTCGACTGTGCATGTGGTGTCCGGTAGAGATCATAATTCTCTGCACTGCGATGCCGGCGGACGGCAGGCAATGCGCAAACTTCTTAAGGGAAATTTGAATTGCTGTGCCGATTTTAACAGCAATTGCTGCGACGCATAAAGAGAACCTGCGCAATTCATCGCGCGATGAAAGCGGCAGTGTCAATCGCGACAGACACTGCGCACCCGCTTGCATCCATCGACAATGCAAATTTGCGCTTGCGTATTTGCCGCGCCGCTTTGACACCTGACGACCCGATTCGCTATTATCCGAGTCCTTGATCGCTCGCATGCGCGCCCCGAGACACCCATTCCGGCGCAAGCGCCCGCCGTCCGATAATCAGTGTTCGCGTCGTTAAATTGATTTTTTCCAATTGCTCCCGGGAGTCCCAGAGATGAAACGTCCTGTTCGCGTGGCCGTCACCGGCGCCGCCGGTCAGATCGGCTACAGCCTGTTGTTCCGTATCGCCTCCGGCGAAATGCTCGGCAAAGACCAGCCGGTCATTTTGCAACTGCTGGAGATTCCCGACGAAAAAGCGCAGAAGGCGCTTGGCGGCGTGATGATGGAACTCGACGACTGCGCGTTCCCGCTGCTGGCCGGCATGGTGCCGACCAGCGATCCGATGGTCGCCTTCAAGGATGTCGAATACGCGCTGCTGGTCGGCGCGCGTCCGCGCGGTCCGGGCATGGAACGCAAAGACCTGCTCGAAGCCAACGGCAAGATATTCGGACCGCAGGGCAAAGCCCTCTCCGAAGTCGCCAGCCGCGACGTCAAGGTGCTGGTGGTCGGCAATCCTGCCAACACCAACTGCCTGATCGCGATGAAAAACGCGCCAAAGCTGAAGCCGACGCAGTTCACCGCGATGATGCGCCTCGATCACAACCGCGCGCAGACGCAGATTGCGCAGAAAATCGGCCAACCCGTCGCCAGCATCAAAAAGCTGACCGTTTGGGGCAATCACTCGGCGACGCAGTATCCGGATATTTTCCAGGTCGAGGCCGACGGCAAGAAAGTCTGGCCGCAAATCAACGATCAGGAGTGGCTGGAAAAAACCTTCATCCCGGTGGTGCAGAAACGCGGCGCCGCCATCATCGATGCGCGCGGACTGTCGTCCGCCGCGAGCGCGGCCAACGCGGCGATCGAACACATGCGCACCTGGACCTTCGGCACCGCCGCGGGCGACTGGGTGACCATGGGCGTGCCCGCCGATGGCAGCTATGGCATCCCCGAAGGGACCATGTTCGGCTATCCCTGCACCTGCAAGGACGGCAAGTACACGGTCGTGCAGGGTATCGAGTTGAGCGAATTCAGCAAGGCGCGCATACAGGCCACGCTGAAAGAACTGCAGGAAGAGCGCGACAGCATCAAGCATCTGCTGGGCTGAAATCGCGCCATGACGAAACGGGGCGGACGACCGGAGACGGCGCCGCCCTTTTTTTGTGCTTTCATCACGCAGCAGGAGGGGAATGCCATGAATACGAGTGATGCCGCGAGCGGTTTCAAACCGAAAAAATCGGTCGCCCTGTCCGGGGTGCCGGCGGGCAATACCGCGCTGTGCAGCGTCGGCCGCAGCGGCAACGATCTGCATTACCGCGGTTACGACATACTCGAGATTGCGGACAGCTGCGAATTCGAAGAGATTGCCTGTCTGCTGGTCCACGGCAAATTGCCGAACGCCGCGCAACTCGCCAACTACAAGCTCAAACTCAAATCGCTGCGCGGCCTGCCGCAGGCGGTGAAAGCGGCACTGGAATGCGTGCCTGCCAGCGCACATCCGATGGACGTCATGCGCACCGGCTGTTCGGTCCTCGGCACCGTGCTGCCGGAAAAAGACGATCACAACGCGCCCGGCGCGCGCGATATTGCCGACCGTCTGATGGCCTCGTTCGGCTCCATGCTTCTTTATTGGTACCACTTCAGCCATAACGGACGCCGCGTCGAACTTGAAACCGACGACGATTCGATCGGCGGTCATTTTCTGCACGTATTGCACGGCAAGGCGCCGCGTCCCTCCTGGGTGCGCGCCATGCATACCTCGCTCAATCTCTACGCCGAACACGAATTCAACGCCTCGACCTTCGCCTGCCGCGTCGTCACCGGCACCGGCGCGGACATCTACTCCGCGATCACCGGCGGCATCGGCGCGCTGCGCGGACCGAAACACGGCGGCGCCAATGAAGTCGCCTTCGAAGTCATGAACCGCTACAACAGCGCAGACGATGCGGAGCAGGACATCATCGCCCGCATTGCGAGAAAAGAAACCGTGATCGGCTTCGGCCACCCGGTCTATACGATCGCGGATCCGCGCAACAAAGTGATCAAGGAAGTCGCGCGCACCCTGTCGGCGGAATCGGACGACATGGCGATGTTCAACATCGCCGACCGCATCGAGGCGGTGATGATGCGCGAAAAGAAAATGTTCGCCAATCTCGACTGGTTTTCAGCGGTATCCTATTTCAAGATGGGCGTGCCGACGGCGATGTTCACGCCGTTGTTCGTGATTTCGCGCACCAGCGGCTGGTCGGCGCACGTCATCGAACAGCGGATTGACGGCAAGATCATCCGGCCGACTGCGAACTACACCGGCCCCGAGGGCTGCGCCTTCGTGCCGCTCGAGCAACGTGGCGCAGCCTGATCGACCGACCGACACGACATGCTGTTTACCGCCATCAAGGTTCTCATATCCGCGGCAATCATCGCCGCGGTGTCCGAGATCGCCAAACGCAGCCCGCCATTCGCGGCGCTGGTTGCTTCATTGCCTCTGGTCTCCCTACTCGGCATGGTGTGGATTTACGAGGAAACCGGCGATATCCCGCGCATCGCCGACTATGCTGACGCCACCTTCTGGCTGGTGCTGCCGTCGCTGCCGATGTTTCTGCTGCTGCCTGCGCTGCTGCGCCACGGCACGGGCTTTTACCTGGCGCTCGCCATCAATTGCGCGCTGACCGCGTTGCTCTACGTCGGCATGGTAAAACTCGGCGCTGCCTTCGGTCTCAAACTCTGACCGCCTCTTCTAACGGAAAAAACATGTCCTCCGCCATCTCCAATAACCGCCCGCAACCCGACAAGGTCATCACCGACATCGCCGACTACGCGCTTAAATACGCGATCAAGAGCAGCGAAGCCTACGCGACCGCGCGCCTGTGCCTGATCGACACGCTGGGCTGCGGTTTCGAAGCGCTGTCGTACCCGGCCTGCACCAAGCTGATGGGGCCGGTGGTGCCTGGCACTGTCGTGCCCAACGGCGCCAAAGTGCCCGGAACGCCCTACGTGCTCGACCCGGTGACCGCCGCCTTCAACATCGGCTGCATGATCCGCTGGCTCGACTTCAACGACACCTGGCTCGCCGCCGAATGGGGCCACCCTTCCGACAACCTCGGCGGCATTCTCGCCACGGCGGACTGGATCTCGCGCAATAACGTTGCCGCCGGCAAAAAGCCGCTGGTCATGCGCGACGTGCTGACCGGCATGATCAAGGCGCACGAGATTCAGGGCGTCATCGCGCTCGAAAACAGTTTTAACCGCGTCGGCCTCGACCATGTGCTGCTGGTCAAAGTCGCCAGCACCGCGGTGGTTACGGCCATGCTCGGCGGCACGCGCGACGAAGTGATCAACGCCGTGTCGAACGCATGGATCGACGGCCAGTCGCTGCGCACCTATCGTCATGCGCCCAACACCGGATCGCGCAAGTCGTGGGCGGCCGGTGACGCCACCAGCCGCGCAGTGCGCCTCGCACTCATGGCGCTCAAGGGCGAGATGGGCTATCCCTCCGCGCTGACCGCCAAGACCTGGGGCTTTTACGATGTGCTGTTCGACGGCGAGCCTTTCCGCTTCCAGCGCAAGTACGGTTCCTATGTGATGGAAAACGTGCTGTTCAAGATTTCCTTCCCCGCCGAGTTTCATGCGCAGACGGCGGTCGAATGCGCGGTGCGGCTGCACGACGGGGTGAAGAACCGCATCAACCAGATCAAAAAGATCGTCATCACCACGCACGAATCGGCGATTCGCATCATCGACAAGCAGGGCCCGCTCGGCAATCCGGCCGACCGCGATCACTGCATCCAATACATGACCGCCATTGGATTGCTCAAAGGCAATCTCACTGCGGCCGACTACGAAGACGATGTTGCGGGCGACCCGCGGGTGGATGCGCTGCGCGCAAAAATGGTGTGCGTCGAAAACAAGGCATGGAGCCGCGACTATCTCGACCCGACCAAGCGCTCGATCGCCAACGCCGTGCAGGTATTCTTCAAGGACGGCAGCAAGACTGCCGATATTGCGGTCGAATACCCGATCGGCCACCGCCGTCGCCGCAAAGACGGCATTCCCCTGCTTGAGGCAAAATTCAAGACCAACCTGGCACGGCGCTTTGCCGGCAAACAGCAGGCTGCCATACTCGACCTGTGCGCCGACCAGCGGCGGCTGGAAAACACGCCGGTCAACGAGTTTGTCGATCTTTTCAGCGTCTGAGCCGATCCGACCCATGCTTATCCCGCATTGCGCTTGCAGCCGCTCACCGGCCCCTGTGCTGCATCGGGCGACTGCAAGTAAAATTACCGGTTCACAACACAACGTTTTAATCAGGAGCAAACGTGCCACATAACCTTTTTGACTCGCTCGCCGAATTCAAACCGTCTGCCGGCAAGACCGGCAAATACTATTCACTGGCGGCGCTGGAAAAAGCCGGCCTCGGCAAAATTTCGCGCCTGCCGGTCAGCATTCGCATCGTGCTCGAATCGCTGGTGCGTTTCTGCGACGGCAAGCGCGTCACCGAAGAGCACGTGCGCAACCTCGCCGCGTGGCAGCCCAACGGCAAGCGCACCGCCGAGATTCCATTCATCGTCGTGCGCATCGTGCTGCAGGACCTGATCGGCTTCGGCGCACTGAACGACCTCTCGGCGATGCGTGCCGCCGCCGAGCGCCAGGGCTTGGCCGCCAGCAAGATCGAGCCGCTGGTGCCGGTCGATGTGGTGGTCGATCACTCGGTCGAAATCGACGTCTACAACACGCCGGACGCCGTGCAACGCAATCAGGAAATCGAATTCAAGCGCAACGCCGAGCGTTATCGCTTCGTCAAATGGGCGCAGGGCGCATTCGAGACCGTCCGCGTGGTGCCGCCGGGCAACGGCATCATCCACCAGATCAACATGGAATACCTGTCGCGCGGCGTGTGGGAAAAAGACGGCGTCTGGTTCCCGGACACCGTGTTCGGCACCGACTCGCACACGACGATGGTCAACGGCATCGGCGTCGTTGCCTGGGGTGTCGGCGGCATTGAAGCCGAGGCCGGCATGCTCGGCCAGCCGAATGCCTTCCTCACGCCTGACGTCGTCGGCTGCCACGTCACCGGCAAGCTGCGCGAAGGCGTCACCGCCACCGACCTCGCACTCACCGTCACCGAACTCATGCGCAAAACCAAGGTCGTCGGCAAGTTCGTCGAGTTCTATGGCGAAGGCGCCGCAGCATTGACTGCCGCTGATCGTTGCACGGTCGCCAACATGGCGCCGGAATACGGCGCGACCATGGGCTATTTTCCGGTCGATGCGAAAACGGTTGAATACTTCCGCACCACCGGTCGAGAGCCGGCACAGGTCGAGGCGATCGAAGCTTATTACAAGGCGCAGGGCCTGTTCGGCATGCCGAAACCCGGCGACATCGATTACTCGCAGGTGGTTGAGCTCGATCTCGGCAGCATCGTGCCCAGCCTGTCGGGTCCGAAGCGCCCGCAGGATCGCGTGAATTTGCAGGATCTGGGTCGTGGTTTCGACGCGTTGTTTTCGGCGCCAACCGACAAGAACGGTTATGCGCGCGCGGCCGCTGATCTAAACCGTCGCGAATCCAGCGGTCATGCTGAATTCGATGTCGGTCACGGCGACGTGCTGATTTCGTCGATTACGTCGTGCACCAATACGTCCAACCCCGCGCTGCTGATCGCTGCCGGCCTGCTCGCCAAGCGCGCGGTTGAGAAAGGCCTCGCCGTCAACAAACGCGTCAAGACTTCGCTGGCACCGGGCTCCAAGGTCGTCACCGATTACCTGCGCGACGCCGGGCTGCTGCCCTATCTCGAAAAACTCGGCTACGGTGTGGTTGCCTACGGCTGCACCACCTGTATGGGCGCCGCCGGTCCGCTCGACGCGAAAATCGAAGAGGCTGTGGTGTCGAAAGACCTCGTCACCTGCGCCGTGCTCTCCGGCAACCGCAACTTCGAAGCGCGCGTGCATGCCAATCTGCGCGCAAATTACCTCGCCAGCCCGGCGCTGGTGGTGGCCTACGGCATCGCCGGCACCGTGCGCACCGATCTGACCAAGGATCCGCTGGGTACCGGCAGCGACGGCAAGCCCGTTTATCTGAAGGACGTTTGGCCGAGCGACGCCGAAGTGGCCTCACTCATGAAGTTTGCGTCGAACGCCGATCACTTCCGCAAGGAATACGGCGACCTCTCGGGCAACAAGAAACTGTGGGATGCGATCCCGACCATCAAGGGCGCCGTCTATGAGTGGGATCCCAAATCGACCTTCATCAAGGAGCCGCCGTTTTTCGAAGGCGTGACCCGCCAGCTCGGCAAGGTCAGCGACATCAAGGGCGCGCGCGCGCTGGCGATTCTCGGCGATTCGATCACCACCGACCACATCAGCCCGTCAACCAAAATCAAGCCGGGCACGCCGGCCGGCAAATGGCTCGAGCCCTATGGCGTTCCGCCGTCCGAGTGGGGCCACTTCGGCGTTCGCCGCTGCAACCACGAATTGATGGTGCGTGGCACTTTCGCCAACGTGCGCCTGAAAAATGCGGTCGCACCGGGGACCGAGGGCCCGATCACCAAGCACATGCCCGACGGCGCACAGATGACGATATTCGAGGCCTCCGAGCTGTACCAAAAAGCCGGCACGCCCTGCGTTATTTTCGGCGGCGACGATTACGGCATGGGCTCGTCGCGCGACTGGGCGGCCAAAGGCGTGCAGTTGCTCGGCGTCAAGGCCGTCATTGTCAAAAGCTTCGAGCGCATCCACCGCGCCAACTTGATCGGCATGGGCGTGGTGCCGTTGCAGTTCAAGCCCGGCACCGACGTCAAGACGCTCGGTATCGATGGCAGCGAAACCTTCACCATCGAAGGCCTTGAAGGCGGCAATGTCAAGCCGCTGCAGGATGTGACGATGACCGTCACACGCGCCGACGGCAGCACGCAGAAAGTACCGCTGACGCTGCGCATCGACACCGTCATCGAAGTCGATTACCTCAAACACGGCGGCATTCTGCCCTACGTGCTGCGCCAGATTCTGGCCGAAGCCGCCTGATCCCTGCCATCCGCACAACACCGCTAATATTGTTAACACTGTTAATCCAAACGGAGAACCGCAATGCCGCACAATCTGTTCAACTCGCTGCAGGAATTTAAGCTCAAGTCGGGCAAGACCGGCAAATATTATTCGCTGGCCGCGCTGGAAAAAGCCGGCCTCGGCAAGGTCTCGCGCCTGCCGGTCAGCCTGCGCGTAGTGCTTGAGTCCGTCCTGCGCAATTGCGACGGCAAGCGGGTCACCGAAGATGCGGTCAAGGCGCTGGCCGCCTGGAAACCGAACGGCGCGCGCACGCAGGAACTGCCGTTCGTGCTCGCCCGCATCATGCTGCAGGACATGGCCGGCTTCCCCGCGCTGAACGACTTTGCCGCCATGCGCGCCGAAGCCAAGCGCCAGAACTACGATCCGACCAAAATCGAGCCGCTGGTGCCAGTCGACCTCGTGGTTGACCACTCCGTCGTCGTTGACGTCAGCGACTCGGCGGGCGCACTTCGCAAGAACATGGAAATCGAATTCGAGCGCAATGGCGAGCGTTACACCTTCCTGAAGTGGGCGAAGGCCGCCTTCTCCGGCATCCGCGTGGTGCCGCCGGGCAACGGCATCTGCCACCAGGTCAATCTCGAATATCTGTCGCGCGGCGTGTGGGAAAAAGACGGCATTTATTATCCCGACTCCACCGTCGGCACCGACTCGCACACCACCATGGTCAATGCGATCGGCGTGCTGGCCTGGGGCGTGGGCGGCATTGAGGCCGAAGCCGGCATGCTCGGTCAGCCCTACTACTTCCTCGAGCCGGACGTCGTCGGCGTGCACATGAGCGGCAAGCTGAACCCCGGCGTCACCGCCACCGACCTCGTGCTGACCGTCACCGAACTGCTGCGCAAAACGAACGTGGTCAACAAGTTCGTCGAGTACTTCGGCGAAGGCGCCGCTTCGCTGACGCCGACCGACCGCGCCACCGTCTCCAACATGGCGCCCGATTACGGCGCGACCTGCGGCTTCTTCGCAATTGACGACAAGACCCTCGAGTACTACCGCATGTCCGGCCGCGAACAGCATGTCGATGCCATCGAGTCCTACCTCAAGGCGCAGGGCATGTACGGCATTCCGAAAAAAGGCGAAATCGATTACTCGCAGGTCGTCGAACTCGATCTGTCGACGGTGCGTCCAAGCGTATCCGGTCCGAAACAACCCGAAGAGCGCATCAACCTTGAGGGCATCGGCGCCCGCTTCACCGAACTGTTCTCCAAGCCGGTGGCTGAAAGCGGCTACAACAAACCGACCGCTGATCTGTCGAAACGCTTCCCCGTTGCCAATGCAAAGATCGGCGACGTCGGCCATGGCGATATCGGCATTGCCGCCATCACCTCTTGCACGAATACGTCCAACCCATGGGTGCTGCTGGCCGCCGGGTTGCTTGCGAAAAAGGCAGTCGAGCGCGGCATGAAGCCGCATCCGCGCGTGAAGACGTCGCTGGCGCCGGGCTCGAAAGTCGTCACCGCCTATCTCAAGGATGCGGGCCTGCTGCCCTATCTCGAGCAACTCGGTTTTTATGTCGTCGCCTACGGCTGCACCACCTGCATGGGTCTGGCCGGCCCGCTCGACAAGGATCTTGAAGAGTCCATCGTCAAGAACGACGTCATTTCCGCCGCCGTGCTCTCCGGCAACCGCAACTTCGAAGCGCGCGTGCATCAGAGCCTGAAAGCCAACTTCCTGATGAGCCCGCCGCTGGTGGTCGCGTTTGCGTTGGCCGGCACCGTCCTGAAGAACATCGAAACCGATCCGCTCGGCAACGACAAGGACGGCAAACCGGTGTTCCTGAAAGACCTCTGGCCGACGCCGGCGGAAGTCGATGCCGTGATGAAATTCGCCACCAACCCGGCGAACTTCAAGCGCGAATACGGCAATCTGGACGGCGCCAAGGACCTGTGGGACGCGATCCCGGAAGCCAAGGGCGCGCTGTTCGACTGGGATTCGAAATCGACCTATCTGCTCGAGCCGCCGCTGTTCGAAGGCTTCAAGAAGGCGCTGCCGAAAATCACCGATGTCAAAGGCGGCCGCGCGCTGGGTCTCTTCGGCAACAAGCTGACCACCGACCACATCAGCCCCGTCGCCCCGATCCGCAAGGGCACGCTGGCCGGTGACTGGCTGGTCGCCGCCGGCAGCACCGACCTGTCGAGCTTCGGCTCACGCCGCACCAATCATGAAGTCATGGTGCGCGGCGCCTTCGCCAACCCGCGCATCAAGAACCTGATGATTCCGGGCAGCGAAGGCGGCGTCACGCTGCACCAGCCCGACGGTGCCAAGACAACAATTTACGAAGCCTCCATGCAATACCAGAAGGAAGGCGTGCCGCTGTTCGTCTTCGGCGGAGAAGCCTACGGCACTGGCTCCTCCCGCGACTGGGCAGCCAAGGGCACGCAAATGCTCGGCATCAAGGTCGTCGTCGCACGCGGTTACGAGCGCATTCACCGCTCCAACCTCGTCGGCATGGGCGTGTTGCCCTGCCAGTTCAAGGGTGATGACACCATCCAGTCGCTGAAGATCGACGGCAGCGAAACCTTTGATCTCATCGGCGTCGCCGGCGGCAACGTCAAGCCGCTGCAGGACGTGACGCTGGTCATCCACCGGAAGGACGGCACGTCGCAGAACGTTACCGTCACCCTCCGCGTGGATTCACCGATCGAGGTCGAGTATCTGAAACACGGCGGCATCCTGCCGTATGTTCTTCGCGAGTTGATGGCCGCCTAAAAGTAGACTGCAGTTTGCAGCAAAAAGAAACCCCGCTCCGGCGGGGTTTCTTTTTGCCGTTCATGTGAATTGTTTACAACTATTGGCAACCTAACCGATTGCCGCATTCACCGCCGGCATCACCTTCTCCGCCATCAATTCCATCGAACGCCGTGCCAGCGCAGGCTCAGCCCAGTCGTGTCCGGCATAGAGCAACGTGCCGAACTCGCCGACCGTTTCGCGGAATTCCAGTATCTGCTCGACCACGCGTTCAACGCTGCCGCAAATTACCAGCGTATCGAGCAGATATTCGACGGTCACGGCCGCTTCGGCCATGGCGAGATCGTGTTTGAAAATATCCGCGCTGCCGCCGCCGCTCCTGCGTTTGGCCAGCAGGTTCCAGTAATAGAAACCGTACGGACCGTTCGGGTCCCGCGCATAGCGCCGCGCCGTTGCGTCGTCGTCGGCGACAAACACGCTTTTACACACGCGCCAGTGCCGTCGATCGGCCGTCAATCCTGCTTGCGCGCAACCGCGCTCCACCATGGGCCAATGCGTCGCCGCCCACGCCGGCTGCAGAAAATTCGCCGTGATCGGCTGCCAGCCGCGCGCGCTCGCCGCCTGCAATCCCTTTGAATGCGGCACTACTGCCGTCACCACGATCGGCGGATGAGGCTGTTGGTAGGGTTTGAGCATGACGCCCTGCCCGGCTTCGGGCAGCAGCGTGCGCTCGGTGCTCAGATTCCAGTATTTGCCGGTCCGTCTGTACGGCGCATCGCCAGACCATAACGCGAGGATGTGATCGATCGCCTCGACGAACATGGCATTACGGTCGGCCTCCAGATTGCCGAACATTTCCATGTCCGATTTCAAGCCGCCCGGGCCGATACCGAAAATGAAACGGCCTTCGAGCAGATGGTCGATCATGGCCACCGTGGCCGCGACCTGCGCCGGATGGTTGTTCGGCAGGTTGACTGTGCCGCTACCGAGTTTGATTTGTTTTGCTTCGCTCGCCAGGCTCGCGATGAACGCCAGACAGGACGGGATCGTCTCGCAGCGGTCGGTCGAGTGTTCGCCGATGAAGGCTTCGCAGTATCCGAGCCGGTCGGCAAGAATCACCGCGGCGCGGTCTTCCTGCAGGGTCTGCGTGTAATTGCGTCCCGGCGGATGCATCGGCATGGTGAAAAATCCGAGTTGCATCGCCGCGATGCCGTGATTGCTAGCTGTGCGCGAGCTGCTGCCCGTGCTCGCGGGTGTCGTGAAAGCCGACCTGCGGCCAGCGTTCCATCGCCAGTTGCAGATTATATTTGTTGGGCGCCAGATAGACCGGATTGTCGTCGACATCGCGCGCCATGTTGATGGCGAGTTCTTTCTCGAAATTGCGCTGCACATTTTCGTCGGGAAAGGTCAGCCAGCGCGCGGTGTAGATATTGGCATTGTCGTAAACCGCGTCAACCTTGTATTCGCTCTGCAGCCGCTGGGCGACCACCTCGAACTGCAGCGCGCCGACAGCGCCGAGCAGAAGAATGTTGCCCGAGCCCGGATCGAACACCTGGATCGCGCCTTCCTCGCCCAGCTCCTTCAGCCCCTTCTGCAATTGCTTAGCCTTGAACGGATCACGCGGGCGCCCGATACGGAACATTTCCGGCGCGAAATACGGAATGCCCTTGAAACCGAGCAATTCCCCCTCGGTCAACGTGTCGCCGATCTGCAACTGGCCGTGATTGTGGATGCCGATGATATCGCCCGCGACGGCATCTTCGCTGCGCACGCGTTCGTTGGCCATGAATGTCAGCGCGTTGGCGAGTTTCATTTCGCGTCCGGCGCGCACATGCATGACCTTCATGCCCGGCGTATAGCGCCCGGAACAGACGCGAAAGAAGGCGATGCGGTCACGGTGTTTGGGATCCATATTGGCCTGGATCTTGAATACAAAACCGCTGAATGCGGCTTCAGCCGCTTCGACAATGCGTGTAGCGGTCGCACGCGGTTGCGGCGGCGGCGCCCAATCAACCAGTGCCTGCAGAATTTCCTGCACGCCGAAATTGTTGATGCCGGAACCGAAAAATACCGGCGACTGGCGGCCGGCCAGGAATTCCGCCAAATCAAACGGCGGACTGGCGCCGCGAATGAGATCGACGTCGCGCCGCAACGCCGGCATTTCGTCCGGGAACAATTCGTCGAGCCGCGGGTTGTCGAGTCCGGCGATATGCTCGCTGTCGTCGTTGCGCCGCTCCTCGCCAGGCGTAAATCGTACCAGACGGTCCTGCATGAGATCGTAGACGCCGCGGAAGCTCTTGCCCATGCCGATCGGCCAGCTGATCGGCGCGCAGTCGATTTTCAGCACCGCCTCGATTTCTTCCAGCAGCGCGACCGGTTCGCGTACTTCGCGGTCCATCTTGTTGACGAAGGTAATGATCGGCGTATTGCGCAGCCGGCAGACTTCAAGCAGCTTGATGGTCTGCGTTTCCACGCCCTTGGCCGCATCGATCACCATCACCGCCGCATCCACCGCGGTCAGCACGCGATAAGTGTCTTCCGAAAAGTCTTCGTGCCCCGGCGTGTCGAGCAGGTTGATGGTGTGGCCGGCGTAGTCGAACTGCATGACCGAGCTCGTTACCGAGATTCCCCGCTGCTTTTCGATTTCCATCCAGTCAGACGTGGCATGCCGCGCGCTCTTGCGCGCCTTTACGGTGCCGGCAAGCTGAATGGCGCCGCCGAACAGCAGCAGCTTTTCCGTCAGCGTGGTCTTGCCCGCGTCGGGGTGGGAAATAATGGCGAAAGTGCGCCGGCGGGCGACATCGCGCAGCAGATCGGCGGCTACGTTCGGCGCGTTCATTGGATGCGTTTTTCCGCTGTCATACATGGCAAACAAAAACCGCCGGCCAGACGTCGGCGGGCGGCGGGAATGGCGCGCATTATAGCAAGCCGCGGGCGCCGGCCCGCGTTACCGGCCGACGGGCGCGAATACGCGCTCGATTTCATCGACGGCGCAACGCGGCCCGTTTTCGGCGGCAAGCACGACCGCAAGCTCACGCGCGCGCGCGGCATGCGCCGGCTGGCTGAGCAAGGCGCGCAATTCCGCCACGAGTTTCACAGCGGTAACCTCCTTGAACGGCAGCACCCGCGCCACACCGATGTTTTGCGCCCGTCGCGCATTATCCGGCTGATCGAAAGCCACTGGCACGATCAATTGCGGTCGCCCCGCCGCCAGCGCCTGCGCCAGCGTGCCGATACCGGCCTGATGCACGATGGCCGAAGCGCGCGGAAAAACCTGTGAATACGGCAGGTATTGAAAGGCCCGAATACCTTCCGGCAACGATGGCAATCGTGACGGCGGCATGCCGGTCAGCAAAATGGCACGCTTGCCGAGTGCTGCCGCGGCGGCTGCCGCATGGCGCCAGAAATCGCCGGCAATCAACACCGCAGAAGAGCCCAGCGCAAACACGATCGGGGCCTCGCCCGCCGCCAGAAACGCCTCCAGTTCCGCGTTCGCCGACGCAGGTCCGTCGTACTGCCCGAATCCGCACATGACCGTGTTTGCCGGCCAGTCGGATTGCGGCGCGCTCAACAGCGGCGAAAACAGCGCCAGATTGAGTAGAGGCGAAAACTGGCCTTCGAACTGGGCCGACCCGCGCATTCGCGGTAATCCGAGGTCGCGTCTGAAGTCATGCAGCGGCCGCTCCCAATGCGCAATCATGCGTTTGATCAGATCGAACGCCATACGATAGGGCGCCACGCCAAACCGCCGCAGCCCGCGCAACGGCGCTCCGCCGGGAAACAACGGCGGCTCCACCGCCGACAACAAGTTGAGCGGCGCCAGCACGGTTGAGACCCATGGCAGGTTTTTCTGCTCGGCGACGAGGCGCCCGCCGAACGTCAGCGGATGTGTCACCAGCAGATCGACGTTCTCAGCCGCGGCCAGGGTGTCGGCATGACTATCGCGCAGATGCTTCATGAAAATCTCGCGAATCATGTATTCGGGCCCCCGCCACGAGCCGAACAGTTTTTGCGCGACCGTTTCCATGTCGCCGAATACGTCAAGTCCGGGCCGGATTGCCTGGAATTCGATGCCAGCACTCTCCACCACCGGCCGGTGCAGATCGAAGGTCCCGATCACCGGCGTGTGACCGCGCCGTTGCAGTTCCAGCGCCAGCGCAATGTACGGATGCACGTCGCCGAGCGAGCCGAAGGTGGTGAGCAGGATGCGTTTGGCCATGGACTGCTGATCATGCACAAGCGGCGGGGTTGCCGCAACCGCTGCCTCTGCCCCTGTTAGAATCGCACGCTCAATTCATCCGCATCTTCTGCAGGAGTATCGACATGTTTTATCAAGCGCCGCCGGTTGTTCACGCCGAGGTGTTCGCGCGCGTTCCGGACACACTGCGCAAAAAAGGCCAGCCTGCGAGTTGGATCGATGCCAATCATCCGGGTTCCGGCATCGATTGTTTTCTCGAAGGCCCCGCCTTCGACCGCGCCGGCAATCTCTACATAGTCGATATTCCGTTCGGCCGCATTCTTCGCATGTCGCCGAAGGGCGAGTTCGATGTCACCGCCGAATACGACGGCTGGCCCAACGGCCTGGCGATCCACAAGGACGGCCGCATCTTCATCGCCGATTACAAACACGGCATCATGGTGCTCGATCCGAAAACCGGCAAAGTCGAACCCTGGCTCACGCATTGTTTTTCCGAAAGCTTCAAGGGCGTCAACGATCTGACCTTTGCGTTGAACGGCGACCTCTATTTCACCGATCAGGGCCAGACCGGTTCGCACGATCCGACGGGCCGCGTCTACCGGGTGACCACCGACGGCCGTATCGACTGCCTGATCAACAACGGCAACAGCCCCAACGGCATCGTGCTCGATCCGCAAGACAAGGTGCTGTTCGTGGCGATGACACGCGCCAACTGCATGTGGCATGCGCCGCTGAAACCCGGCGGCGGTGTCGCCAAGGTCGGCGTGTTCGCCCTGCTGCCCGGCATGCACGGGCCCGATGGGCTGGCGATGGATGCCGACGGCAATTTGGCGGTGGCGCATCCGCGCGTGCGCATCGTCTGGCTGTTCGACCCGATCGGCATGCCGCTGCTGCAGATACAAAGTGCGAGCAAAAACAGCCGCATGACCAACATGGCCTACGGCGGGCCGGATGGTAAAACGCTATACATGGTCGATTCGTACAGCGGCGAGGTGCTGACTGCGACGATGCCCGTGGCAGGCAAGCTGCTCTACTCGCACGCGTAAGCAGACGCGGCAAACGCCGCACGAAAAAAAGCCCGCGGGTTTATCCGCGGGCTTTTTTATTACGTTGCCGTGCTTAGGCGTTGGCGCGCTGGCCGACAACCTTCTTGGCGATGGTGCGGAATTCGCCTTCGGTCAGCAGCTTCTTGGTGCCGAGCGAGTACTTCTTGACTTCGTGGGTGATGGCCAGCGCTTCTTCGTCGCTCGCCTCAATGCCCGACTCTTCGAGCCACATCTTGACCGAGTCGATGCCGCTACCCTTGCCCATGACGACGGTGGCGGCCGGCTGACCGACGGCGCTCCAGCGCACCGGGAACAGTTCGGTCGCGAACTTGTCGCCGCAGTTCTTGAACCAGCTGGCGATGATGCCCGACTCGATTTGATACAACTGGCTGCCGACGACCGGTTTGTTGGTCGGCACCAGCACGCCGGTGATCTGCTCGACCAGGCGGGCCAGCGAGGTCAGCTTGGTGAGGTCGATGCCGGTATCGATGTTGTACATGGTACGCAAGGCCATCAGTGTTTCTTCCATCGGCGTGTTGCCGGCGCGTTCGCCGACGCCCAGCACCGTGGTATGCGCCACTTCAACGCCTTCGGCCAGCGCCATGATGGTGTTCGCGACCCCCATGCCGAAATCCTGGTGGAAGTGCGCTTCGAGGCGCTTGTTGATACGCTTCTTCACCGCGCGCACAAAATACTGCATCGCATGCGGCGAAACCACGCCGAAGGTGTCAACCAGCGCCAGCGCGTCCATGTGACCTTCGGTGGCGACGCGGTCGATCAGGTCGAGCACCCAGTGCATTTCGGCGCGCGAGAAATCGATCGGGAAAAACACCACTTCGAGCCCGTTGTCGCGCGCGAACTTGGTCGCCTCGATCGAGGTCTCGATGGCTTTTTCCATCGGCCAGCGGTAGGCGATGTCCACCATATGCAGACTCGACGGGATTTCCATCACGATGCCGTTGACGCCGGTGTCGATGGCGCGTTGCACGTCTTCTTTCATGCAGCGCGAGAACGCGAAAATCTGCGGTCCGAGGTTGCGCTTGACGATGGCCTTGATCGCCTCGGCATCCGACGGCGAGACGATCGGCATACCGGCTTCGATGCGGTGCACGCCGGCTTCGGCGAGGCCCTCGGCGATGCGGATCTTGTCGTCCAGCGTCATGATGATGCCGGTCTGCTGTTCGCCGTCGCGCAGCGTGATGTCGTGAATCTTCACGTTCTTCGCGAATTTGAAATCCTTGGTGACTTCGTCAGCGTAGTTCCACTCGCTGACGAACCAGTCGTTGGTCTTCCAGGGTTGATTTGCCATGGGAAAAACTCCTTGATAAAAAATAACGTAACTGAGCGAACCTGAGGTCCTGCCGGCGCCGTCTGGATAATGCGTGTCTCGCGCCGGAATCCGGCGCCAACAAGCGGCGTCGAATCCCGGCGGTAAAGCCGGTTGCGCGGGGTGGCGGGATTTTACCCCAAACCGCCGCAGGCGGTGAAAGCCGCCCGTTCAGCCCCGCTTGCCGCGGCTGCCGAGATACCAGTCCATGATCTGTTCGCCCGTCCAGAAGGCGACGCCGGGCTTTTTGCGCAGGGTTTCGAACACCTGTTCGAAATATTTGATGCGGTACGGCACGCCCGAGATATACGGATGGACCGCGATCGACATGATTTTCGCGCTGTGCTTCGATTCCGCGTATAAACGGTCGAAATAGTCCATGCAGCGCGTGTAAAACTCCTGGGCCGGCTGGCTGCGCACGATCATGATCGAAATATCGTTGAGCTCGATGCTGTAGGGCAGCGCCAGCAGCGGGCCCTTTCTGGTCTTGATTTCGACCGGCTCGTCGTCGAGCGGCCAGTCGCAGATGTAGCGGATGCCGGCCTCGGCGAGATGTTCCGGGGTGTCCAGCGTCTGCGTAAATCCCGGCCCCAGCCAGCCCACCGGCTGCTTGCCGGTGTAGGCCTTGATCACCTTGACCGCCTTGCGGATGGTCGCGCGCTGATTGGGCTCAAGGTGAATCGGCCGCTGGTCGTAGGAGTGGCCCATGAATTCCCAGCCGGCATCGAGGCAGGCCTTGGCAATCCGCGGGTAATCCTGGCAGACCCGCGCATTGACCGACAGCGACGGCGTGATCTTCAGGCGGTCGAGCACCGCCTTCATGCGCCAGAAGCCGACGCGATTACCGTATTCGTGCCACGCCCAGTGCGGCACATCCGGCAGTTGCGTCACACCGGTCGGCGGCGGCAGCGCCTGGCGCGGCATCGCGCGGCCGATGTCCCACACCTCCACATTGACGATCGGCCACACGATCATGCGGATGCCGCGCGGCAGTTTGAGCGGTGCGCGATCGATGATCGCGGAATACTTGAGTCGTTCGGACGGAATCATGATCAGGCCCGTGTTGATGGTCGCCGCCGATTTTACTGAATTTGCGCCCGCCTCACTGCCTGTTCTAACATGCGCCGACCCGATTGCCGGAGGCAGACATGTTGCGCAGGACCTTCAATGCACTTTGGCTGTTCGCGCTGGCGGCGAGCGCCGCAGCCGCCTACCCGGATCGCGCCGTTCGCATCATCGTGCCCTACGTGCCCGGCGGCAATATCGACATCACGGCGCGCACACTGGCACCTGCGCTCGGCGAATACCTCGGCGCGCAGATTGTGGTCGAGAACCGCGGCGGCGCCGGCGGCACCATCGGCACCGAGGTCGCGGCGAAAGCAGCCGCCGACGGCTACACGCTGCTGCTCGGTTCCAGCGGCACGCTGACCAATGCACCGGCGTTGTATCCGAAACTCGGTTACGACCCGCTGAAGGATTTCGCCGCCACCTCGATGACCACCGTGGTGCCCATGGTACTGGAAGCGCACCCGTCGGTGCCGGCGAAGACGGTGCGCGAATTCATCGCGCTGGCGAAAGCGCGCCCGGACCGCATCACCATGGCCTCCGCCGGCAGCGGCAGCAGCAACCACCTCGCCGGCGCGTTGTTCCAGAAGGCGTCGGACACGCGGCTGATCCACGTGCCGTACAAAGGCAGCGGCGCCGCGCTGATCGACATGATGGGCGGCCAGGTCGATGTGTTTTTCGATCAGCTGTCTTCGTCGTTTGGTTATCTGCAGTCGGGTAAACTGCGGGCGATCGCGGTCACAACACTCAAGCGTTCGCCCTACGCGCCGGAGATTCCGACGGTCAACGAATCGGGCGTGCCGGGTTTCGATGCCAGCACCGTGACCGGCATCGTGCTGCCGGCGGCGACGCCGCCCGAAATCACCGCAAAAGTGCATGCCGCCCTGCTCAAGGTGCTGCGGCTGAAGACGACGCGCGACAGCTTCGCGCGCTTCGGCGCCGAGACGCTGGAGAGTTCCCCAGAGGAATTCACGCGGTTTTTGCGCGACGATCTCACCAAGTGGAACAAGCTCGTGCGCGAAACCGGCATCAAGCTGGAATAAATAACGACGTCGTCGCTCCCGCGAAGGCGGGGGCCCGGGAATTGGGCATCAAATACGCGTCATCAAAAATTCATAGGGCGATTGCCCCCATCCTGCCTTCCCCGCAAGCGGGGGAAGGGGATACCCGCCTTCACCGGAAGGACGAACCGGCTCTAATAAAGCCAGCTACGTTCACGTCTATATGAAGTCTCAAAGGCTTCGATTGCCGGCAGATACTGGCGCGTCCGATCGACGTCATCCAGCCCTTCGAGCAGGCACTTCCTGCGCACCGGATGAATGTCGAAGCGATGCACCTCACCTTCGACGTCGGTGACGGTCTGCGCGGCGAGATCAACCGTCAGCGTGGCACCAACGTTGGCATTCAACTGACGCCGGATCGCGTCTGCCTCCGCAGTCGGCAGCATCACCGGCAGCAGGCCGTTTTTGCCGCAGTTGTTGGCAAAAATGTCGCCGAAACTTGGCGCGATCACACAACTGATGCCGAATTCATACAAGGCGTAGACGGCGCTTTCACGCGATGATCCGCAACCGAAATTGCGGTCGGCAACAATGATCCCGGCACTGCGATACGGCTCGCGATTGAGCACGAAATCCTTCTCGCTGCCGTCAGCGTTAAAACGCAGATCGTGAAACAGCACTGCGGCGTACCTGGGACCGCGAGGCACCTTGTTGAAACGCGTCGGGCACAGCTGGTTGGTATCGATATTGGGCTGATCGAAGGGCGCGGCGATCGCGGTCAGCGTGGTGAACGGTTTCATCGATTACCCCTTTGCCGCCAGTTCGCGCACATCGGTAAAGCGTCCGCGCAGGGCCGCCGCCGCCGCCATCGCCGGACTCATCAGATGAGTGCGGCCGCCGGTGCCCTGGCGTCCCTTGAAGTTGCGATTCGAGGTCGACGCGCAGCGTTCGCCTGGCTGCAGTTGATCGCCGTTCAACGCCGTGCACAGTGAACAACCGGGTTCTCGCCACTCAAAGCCGGCGGCGGTGAAAATCTTGTCGAGGCCTTCCTGTTCGGCCTGATGCTGAATGCTGCGCGAACCGGGCACCACCCACGCCGGCACCTGCGCCCTGCCGAGTTTCGCCACCGCGGCAGCCGCGCGCAGGTCTTCGATGCGCGCATTGGTGCATGAGCCGATGAACACGCGGTCGATTTTGATGCCGGACAGCGCCATTCCGGGCGCCAGCGCCATGTAATCGATTGCTGATTGGTATTCGGCGCGTTGTACTTCGTCGCGCGCATCGCGCGGATCAGGCACGGTTTCTGTGATCGGCAGCGCCTGTTCCGGATTGGTGCCCCAGGTCACCATCGGCGCCACCGCGGCCGCATCCAGCGTCACCGTCTTGTCGAACACGGCGCCGTCATCCGACGGCAGCATTTTCCAAAACGCCAGTGCGTCATCGCGCACCGCGCCTTTGGGCGCATAGGGCCGGTCTGCAATATAGGTAAAGGTCGTTTCATCCGGTGCCATCATGCCGGCGCGGCCGCCCGCTTCGATGGTCATGTTGCAGATGGTCATGCGCGCCTCCATGCTCAACCCGCGCACGGTGGAACCCGCATATTCGATCACATGGCCGACACCGCCGCCAACGCCGATCCTGGCGATGATGGCAAGTATCAGGTCTTTGGCCGAAACACCGAAACCGGGCGCGCCCTCGAGCACGATGCGCAGGGTCTTCGGCTTGCGCTGCCAGATGGTCTGTGTGGCCATCACATGAAACATCTCCGAGGCGCCAACACCGAACGACAGGCAACCGAAGGCGCCGTGCGTCGAGGAATGCGAATCGGCGCCGACCATCAGCAATCCGGGCTGCGTGATGCCCTGCTCGGGCGGCACGATATGCAGAATGCCCTGCTGCGGATGATCGATGCCGAAGAGCGTGATGTCGTGTGCCGCCGCATTGGCGCCGAGCCTCAGCACCATGTCGCGGATATCCGGGTTGGCGATGCCCGCCGCCCCCTTGTCGCGACCGGTCGTCGGCACGTAATGATCGTTAAAGGCGAAGATCTGCCGCGGCCGGAACACCGCGCGCTGCTGTTCGCGCAGCGAATCGAAAGCGTGCGACGAACCCTCGTGGATAAGCGCGCGATCGACGTAGAGTAACGCCTCGCCTTCGTCGATGGTCACCACATGGCGCGCCCAGATTTTTTCAAACATCGTCAGCGCCATGCCGCACTCCGCGTTATTTGTGGATGGCGCCGAGCCGCGGTTCATTGACCACCGCATTGACCAGCGTGCCGATTTTCTCGATTTCGCACTCGATGACATCGCCAGCGTTCAGATACCAGTCGGGATTGGCGAGTCCGCCGCCGCCCGGCGAACCGGTCGATATGATGTCGCCCGGCATCAGCGTCATTTGCGACATATAGGACACCAGCTTCGGAATCGCATGAATCATGTCGCTGGTGTTGCCGTCCTGCCGCAGTTCGCCGTTGACGCGCGTCTGAATGCGTAGATTCATCGGATCGGTGATCTCGACCTTGGTCACCAGCCACGGCCCCATCGGCGCGAAGGTGTCGAAGGTCTTGCCCAGCAGCGGATGGCCAGCATCGCGTTCGATGTCGGCAATATCGCGCGCAGTGACATCGTTGAGGATGGTGTAGCCGGCGATCACGTCATAGGCGCGCTCTTCCGGCACGTGCTTGCATTTTTTGCCGATGACGATCGCCAGTTCGGTTTCGCAATCGAGCCGTTTCGACATCACCGGCTTGAGAATATCGCGGCCGGGGCCGACGATACATGACGGCACCTTGACGAAGCCGGCCGGCACCTTGCCGCCTTGACGGCCCGGATTTTTGTTGTAACCCGGGTAATTGCGGCCAACCGCGATGATCTTGCTGCCGCGCACCGGCGCATACAGCCGCGCTTCAGACAAGGGCATGAACAGGTCTTCGCCGGTAAGACCCGTTGCTGCCGGCTCGGCTTTGACAAGATCGGACAGCCAGCCGTAGGCCTCGGACAGCGCTTCCCATGCCGGCGCGCCGACGTGCAGAAACTGCGCCACGTAGGGCGGCAGGAAAATTCCCGCCAGTTCGCGGCCCTTCGGATTGCCGATTTCCTCGATCAGGTAGCGCGAATAACCGGCGCGCAGATCGGCCACCATGTTGTCACCGACCAGCACCCCGAGCCGCGCCTGTGCAGCTTTCTGTCCCTTGCGGCTGTAGCGTAGCAATTTCATCTGCGTTCTCCCTGCCTTTCAGGCTTTGATTTGTTCGACGATCGCCTGCGTCATGCCGCGCGTGCCCGCCACGCCGCCGAGGTCGCGGGTGACTGCGCGACCTTCAGTCAATACCGCCGCCAGTGCGGCATCGATACGGTCGGCTGCCGCACTCTCGCCGATATAACGCAACATCATGACCACCGACAGGATCATCGCCATCGGATTGGCCAGATCCCTGCCGGCAATGTCCGGCGCGCTGCCGTGCACGGCTTCGAACATCGCGCAGTCGCTGCCGATATTGGCGCCCGGCGCGACGCCGAGTCCGCCGACGAGTCCGGCGGCAAGATCGGACACGATGTCGCCATAGAGGTTCGGCAACACCAGGCAATCGAAGGATTCCGGCTTCACCACCAGTTCCATGCACAGCGCATCGACCACCCGCGCATCGAATCCGAACTGCGGGTATTCCTTCGCCACCGCCTGCGCCGATTTCAAAAAAAGCCCGTCAGTGAGCTTCAGCACATTCGACTTGTGCACCGCGGTCAGCTTCCGCCGGCCGGTGCGCTGCATGTAGTCGAAGGCAAAGCGCGTGACGCGTTCGCTGGCGCCGCGCGTGATGATCTTCACCGCCTCGGCGGTGTCGGCATCGATCATGCGTTCCTGTCCGATATACAGATCCTCGCTGTTCTCGCGGAAAATCACCAGATCAACGTGATCGAAGCGCGACTTGATGCCGGGACAGTTGCGCGCCGGACGCACATTGACGAACAGTTTGAGTTCCTTGCGCAGCGCGATCGCCACACTCGGGTAAATGCGCTCGCCGACCTGCACCGGATAGGCGTCACCAAACGGCGTCTGCGTCGGTCCCTTGACCACGATCTTGTTGCGCGCAATCGATTCGAACACCGGCGGCGGCAGCGGATGGCCGCCGCGCTCGCCCGCCGCCATGCCGGCTTCGACGACCTCCCATTCCACCGCGGCGCCGGCGGCGGCGACCACGGCCTGCGCGGCCGCTGAAACTTCCGGGCCGATGCCGTCGCCCGGGATCAGACTGATGCGATGCATGCCTGCCCTTCCGCTATCAAACCTGCCGCGGGTTCAAGAATCAACGTCTTCGGGACCGCTGGTCCACTCGCGCAGACGCGGCAGAATCACCGGCAGTGATACCATGATGACCGTGAACACCAGGAGCGTGATGCAGATACCGCTCTTGACGAATACCGTGGGATCCGCTCCCGATATGGTCATCGCCTGACGGAACGACTGTTCCATGATGCCGCCCAGCACCAGTGCCAGCACCATCGGCGCCAGCGGGATGTCGCACTTGCGGAACAGATAGCCCAGCACACCGAACATCAGCGCCATCTGCAATTCGAGCACATTGCCGTTGATCGAATAGACGCCGATCGCGGAGATTGCAAGAATCAGCGACAACAATATTCCGGTCGGAATATAGAGTATGCGCACGAAAATGCCGATCAGCGGCAGATTCAGGATCAGCAGCATGATGTTGCCGATGTACATGCTGTCGACCAGTCCCCACACCAGATCGGGGCGCTTCTCGAACAACAGCGGCCCCGGCTGGATGCCGTACATGATGAACGCACCCATCAGCACCGCGGTCGAGCCGGAACCCGGCACGCCCAGCGTCAGGAGCGGCACCATCGAACCGCAGGTGGCGGCATTGTTGGCTGCCTCGGGTCCGGCCACGCCTTCGATCATGCCGCTGCCGAATTTCTCCGGCGTTTTTGAAATGCGCTTCTCGACCGTGTACGACAACATGGTCGCGATGGTCGCACCCGCACCCGGCAGCACGCCTTTGAAAAACCCGATCACGCCGCCGCGGACAATCGGCATGATCGAGCGGCTCCATTCCTCGCGCGTCAGCCACAGCCGGCCGCTTAACTTGATGATCTCCGCCTTGCCCTTGATGTGATCCTCGAGGTTGCTGAAGACCTCGCCCATGGCGAACAATCCGACGACGACGACCAGGAAGCCGACGCCGTCCTGCAGTTCCGGCACGCCCATGGTGTAGCGCGGCTGCCCGCTTTGCAGATCGATGCCGATGGTTGAGATCATCAATCCGAGCACGGTGGAAATAATGCCTTTGGCGACCGACTTGCCGGTCAGCGATGACACCGCGGCAAGCGAAAAAAGCATCAGGCAGCAATATTCGGCCGGGCCGAATTTGAGCGCATAGGCCGCCAGCGGCACCGCCAGGATGGTCAGCGCGACGATGCCGAAGGTCCCGGCGAGAAACGAGCCGATCGCGGACACTGCGAGCGCCGCGCCGGCGCGGCCGTTCTTCGCCATCTGATAGCCGTCGAGCGCGGTCATCACTGAAGAGGCCTCGCCGGGCGTGTTGATCAGAATCGAGGTGGTCGAGCCGCCGTACATCGCGCCGTAATAAATGCCGGCCATCATGATCAGCGCCGAAGTCGGGTTCATGCCGTAGGTGACCGGTATCAAAAGACCGATGCCGGCGGCCGGTCCGATTCCCGGCAGCACGCCGATGACCGTGCCCATCAGGCAGCCGAGAAAGGTGTACCAGAGGTTGACCGGCATCAACGCGACGTTGAAGCCGTTCATGATGTGGCCGAGGGTATCCATCGCGTTTTTCCTAGAAGCTTACAAGACCCGTCGGCAGCACGACGCCGAGAATCTTGGCGAACAGCACATAGCTGCCGATGGTGAAAAAGACCGACGTCAGGATATTCGCCAGCCACTTGCCGCGATTAAATACAATCGTCAGCGCCAGCAGATAAACCGTCGTCGTCGCGATATAGCCCGCGCGGTCGAACATCCAGAAGTAAAACGCCGTCCACACCACCACGCCGCCGATCTGCCACAGGTGTTTCGCGTTCTCCGCGCTGTCGGCGCTGGCGGCATCTTTTTCCACCGCCGGCTGCGGCTTGGCACGGATGATTTCCACCGCCAGCAACACGCAGGCCAGCACCAGAATCACGCCGAGCAGAATCGGAAAGGCCTTGGGCCCCAGCGGATCGCCGATTTCCAGCGACGGGATCTGCGCGGTTGCGTAGAAATATACCGCTGCCAGCAACAGCGTCAGCGCAAGGATGATTTTATCGGTCAGCAACGGCGGTCTCCCGGAGTTGGAGCAGATTGTTTTTATGGGTGCGGGGAAGCCGCATCTTACCACCGACCGCCGGCATTGCGCCGCGCGCGATTACATCTGGCTCCGATACTCGGCGGGGTTGATGCGCGCCTCGATCAGCGTAAAGCGTTTGCTGTTGAGCGCGACGCGCGCGACCTTCTTCAGTTCGGCCGCGTTGTTGACGACAAAGCCGTTGCCGCCGTAGGCCTCGGCGATCATGACGTAATCCGGGCTGCCGGTGGCGACGCCGGTTTCGGTGAGCTT
The DNA here is from genome assembly GCA_903889565.1 of uncultured beta proteobacterium. Taxonomy (GTDB): domain Bacteria; phylum Pseudomonadota; class Gammaproteobacteria; order Burkholderiales; family SG8-41; genus PALSA-1004. The sequence goes on along the minus strand of CAISYC010000008.1, from coordinate 11,606 downwards.
CATGCGCTGCTGCTTGAGCTTGATCAGCGACAGCGTGTCATCGCGGAAGACGACGATGGTCAGCGCGAGCTTGTGGTGCGCGAGCAGCGCCATTTCGCCGATCACCATGTCGAGACCGGCCTCGCCCATCATCGCCAGCACCGGCCGCTTCGGAAAATGCAGGCTCGCCGCAATCGCCGATGGCAGCGCATACCCCATGGTGCCCAGACCATTCGATTGCAAAAGACGCCGCGACTCGAACGCCTGCCACACATGGTTGATCAGAATGCGATGCGCGCCGGTGTCGATGGTGGCGATGGTGTCGCGCGGAAACACCTCGCGCAGCGCACAGGCCGCCTGGTAGGGGCCCATGCCTTTTACCGGCGCGCTCTCGATCGCATGCATGATGGTGCGGCGATAGCGATCAAGATCGGCATCCAGCCAGCGCGACGGCGTGCGTTTGGGCGCCGCCTGGGTCAGGGTCTGCAGACAGCCGCCGATGCTGCCGGCGTACTCGACCGCGCTGCGAAACACGTGATGGGTGTTCGGCAGCAGATCGATATTGACCGTGGCCTTGCGCTCGTCCCACGGCGCGATCCAGTCGGCGCGCAGTTCGACCGGATCGAAACCGATGGTCAGCACCAGATCGGCTTCGCGCACCTGCGCCATGTGTATCTTGTCCACCACCGGACTCAAGCCGGTGGCGCCGACGCTGAGGTTGTGATCCTCAGGCACCACGCCCTTGGCTTTGTAGGTGGTGACCAGCGGAATCCGCCACGCCTCGAGAAATCGCCGCAGTTCGCGTTCGGCCCCATCGACCTGCACGCCGAGCCCTACCAGCGCGAGCGGACGATTCGCCTTCTTCAGCCACGCTTCGATCGCCGCGCGGTCGTCGCGTTTCGGCAGCGTGCGCACGGCGACCGGCGCGAATTTGCGCGCATCGGTCTGCTCGGCCGCCGCAACATCGGTCGGCAGATTGAAATGCACCGGGCCGGGCATCGGCGCCCGCGCAATGGCGAGCCCCTTGCGCACCTGCTCGAACGCATGGGCCGGTGCCACCGTGGTCGTCCACTTGACCAGCGGCCGCAGCAGCGACTCCTGATCGAAGATTTGATGCGTATACAGCGGCTTCAGCGCCGCCGCGATTTCACCAGTGATCACAATCAAAGCCGAGCGGTCGAGCATGGCCTGCGCCACCGCGACCGCGGTATTGGCGATACCGGGTCCCAGTGTTGCCACCAGCACGCCGGGCCGGCCGGTCAGCTGATAACTCGCCTCGGCCATGATGCCGGCGCCCATCTCATGCTTGGTGAGGACGAATTTGATGCCGGTTTTGCGAAAAGCCTCGAGCAATTCGAGCACTTCGCCGCCGGGAATGCCGAAGGCGTGGCGGACGCCTTCGTCGTAGAGCGCATGCGCAATGATGTCCGCGGTCTTCGGCACGGCAAACAGGCTTTCCGGATGAATTCACGCCGGCGGTGCACGCAGAACAAGCCGTGCCGGCGCGTCAATAATGAACTCTGATCATAACATGCGCATGTCTCACGACCTACCCTGCGCCGGCGCGCCAACGGCGGCCAGCGGATGCAGCAGCCACCGCCCGCGCGGCCCATCGCGCCGACTTTACAGAAAACGCGCCGCGCCGCTAAAATGCGCCCGCAATTGCCTGAACCACTCGGGCGGCGTTCAGCGGAATCGCCAAAAATATCCGCGCCAATTCGAACATGCGCAGCCTACCCGGCCGCGCAAACCCTGCAGGCCGTCATTCACAAGATGACGGCCTGTTTTTTTGGGCCGCCGCCGCCGCACCGATATAATCGGGCTCCCATGAACACACACACACCGTTGAAATCCGACTTCACCGCCATCCATGCGCAACTCGCCACCATCGTCGGCGCGGGACTCCTGACCGCGGCCGACGATATGGCGCCATTCCTCCGCGACTGGCGCGGCATCTACACGGGAAACGCAATTGCCGTAGTGCGCCCGGCCAACGTCGATGAACTGAGCCGTGTGGTCGCATTGTGCGCGACGCACAACATCAGCATCGTCCCTCAGGGCGGCAACACCGGCATGTGCGGTGCGGCAACCCCGGCCGCCGGCGCTCACGCGATCGTGATTGGCCTGTCGCGCATGAACCGCATTCTCGACGTTGATGCGTTGAACAATACGATGACGGTGGAAGCCGGCTGCATACTCGCCAATATCCAGCAGGCCGCCACCGCAGTCGGCCGCCTGTTTCCGTTATCGCTGGGCGCCGAAGGCAGCTGCCAGATCGGCGGCAACCTTTCCACCAATGCCGGCGGCGTCAATGTGCTGCGCTACGGCAATACGCGCGATCAGGTGCTGGGACTCGAGGTGGTCCTCGCCGACGGTCGCATCTGGAATGGCCTGCGTTCCCTGCGCAAGGACAACACCGGTTACGACCTCAAGCAGCTGTTCATCGGCGCCGAAGGCACGCTCGGCATCATCAGTACCGCGGTGCTGAAACTGCAACCGCGGCCGCGCTCGCAGGTGGTGGCCTTCGCCGCGATCGAAAGTCCGGATGCAGCGGTGGCGCTGCTCGCCATGCTGCGCGCGCGCTGCGGCGACGCCGTCACCGCCTTCGAGCTGATTTCGCGGCCCTGCCTCGACCTCGTGTTCAAAAACATTCCGGCCACGCGCGATCCGCTGGGCGATCGACATGACTGGTATGTATTGACCGAACTCGGCGATGCCGGCGACGACGCCGCATTGCAATCACGCGTCGAGGCGGCGTTAACCGAATCGGCCGAAGCCGGCGGCGTGCTCGATGCCGCGATCGCCGCCAGCGGCGCGCAGGCCGCCGCGTTCTGGAAGCTGCGCGAATCGATTCCGGACGCCGCGCGCATCGCCGGGCTCATCTACCGTCACGATATCTCGGTTGCCGTGAGCAAGGTTCCGGACTTTATCCGCGCGGCCGGTGCCGCGCTGGAAGCGCGCTTTCCCGGCACGCGCGTAATCTGCTTCGGCCATCTCGGCGACGGCAATCTGCATTACAACGCCTTCGTGCCGGGCCGCGATCTCGCCGATCCGGCGGCGCGCGCGGCCATCGACGTCAACTGCGTGGTGCATGACGTCGTCACCGGCATGGGCGGCAGCATCAGTGCGGAACACGGCATCGGCGTCTCCAAGCGCGCCGAACTTGCGCGCTGCAAGCAACCGCTGGAACTCGAATTGATGCGCTCGGTCAAACAGGCGCTCGACCCGCGCGGCCTGATGAATCCGGGCAAAATTCTGTAGTCAACACTGCAAGGTTTGGTCAACCGCCGCGATCCGCGCGATTATGCGCGCACCTCAGGAGTTTGATATGGCCGACAAGATCGTCAAATCCGCGCAGGAATGGAAACGGGAACTGACGCCCGAGCAATATCATGTGGCGCGTGAAAAAGGCACCGAGCGCGCCTTCACCGGCGCCTGGTGGGACCACCAGGAAAAAGGCGTCTATCGTTGCGTCTGTTGCGGCGCCGAATTGTTCAGATCCGATCACAAATTCGATTCCGGCACCGGCTGGCCGAGTTTTTACCGGCCGGCGGTGAACGACAACGTCGCCACCGAGGAGGACAACAGCCTGTTCATGCGCCGCGCCGAGGTGATCTGCCGGAACTGCGACGCCCATCTCGGCCACGTCTTTGAGGACGGCCCGCAACCGACCGGGCTGCGCTACTGCATCAATTCGGCATCGCTCAAGTTCGACAAGCAATAGGCTTCATGCGGCGTTGTTCCGCCGCATGGACTTTGCCTGCGGATTGCCCGAAAATGGCCGCATGAAATTTCTCTTCGATCTTTTCCCGGTCATTCTCTTTTTCATCGCCTTCAAGTTTTTCGGCGTGTTCGTCGCGACTGCGGTGGCAATCGCCGCCACCGTCGTCCAGGTCGCGTGGGTCTGGTACCGTCACGGCAAGGTCGACGGCATGCTGTGGGTCAGCTTCGGCGTGATCGTCGTGTTCGGCGGCCTCACCCTGTTGCTGCACGACGAAACCTTCATCAAATGGAAGCCGACGATACTTTACTGGTTGTTTGCAATTTCGCTGCTGGTCGCGCACTTCGGCTTCCGCCGCAACCTCGTGCGCGCAATGATGGACAAGCAGATGGCCCTGCCCGACCCCGTGTGGCTGCGCCTGTTGTTCAGCTGGACCGGCTTTTTCGCCGTCATGGGCGGCCTCAATCTCTACGTCGCCTTCAACTATCCGCTCGACGTCTGGGTCAACTTCAAGCTGTTCGGCGGCATGGGTCTGATGTTCGTTTTCGTCGTGATCCAGGCCATGATGATTTCCCGCCACGTCGAAACGGAATAAATGCGCCATGCCCAACACCCACATCCACCACGATGTCGTCGAACGGATCGAACAGCGCCTGGCGATTCTCAATCCGGACAGCGTCGAGCTGACCGACGATTCGGCGAAACACGCCGGCCATGAAGGCGCCAAGGGCGGCGGCGGACATTTCGAACTGATCATCGTGTCGTCGCAGTTCGAAGGCAAGTCGCGCCAGGCCCGCCACCGGCTGATTCACGCCGCACTCGGCGACATGCTTGAGCGGGAGATACACGCCATTGCGATCAAGGCGTATACTCCCGACGAAATTTAATCCGACCCGAGGAATTTTGATGAAAAAGAACCCCGTTTTTCGCCCGCTGGCGGCGTTGCTGCTGGTTGCCGGACTCTCGTCCTTCGCCTATGCGCAGGCGGCCGATCCGATCGCAAAGGTCAACGGCGTGGCGATCCCGCAAAGCCGCCTCGACGCCATGCTTAAAGGCGCCGCCGCCCAGGGCCAGCCGGATTCTCCGGAGTTGCGCGCACGCATCCGCGACGAACTGATCACGCGCGAAGTGCTGCTGCAGGAAGCCGCCAAGAAAGGCATCGACAAAAATGCCGATATCCTGAGCCAGATCGAACTGCAGCGCCAGGGCATCATCATCAACGCGTTCCTGCAGGATTACGCGCGCTCCAATCCGATTTCCGACGATGCGATGCGCAAGGAATACGAAAGCGCGAAGTCGGCCGGTGCCAGGGAATACAAGGCGCGTCATATTCTCGTCAAGGACGAAGCCGAGGCCAAACAGATTGTCGCCACCCTCAAAAAGAACCCGGGCGCCTTTGAAAAACTGGCCGCGGAAAAATCCGAAGACACGGGCTCTAAAAACCGCGGTGGCGACCTCGACTGGGGCGCGCCGGCCCGTTACGTCAAGCCCTTCGGCGATGCACTGACCAAGCTGAAGAAAGGCCAGATCACCGATCCGCCGGTGCAAACCCAGTACGGCTGGCATGTCATCCGCCTCGATGACGAACGCGCAACCAAGATCCCGCCGTTCGAAGACATCAAGAACAACATCCAGCAGCAAATGCAACAGGCGGCTGTGCAGAAAGCCATCGCCGACTTCCGCGCGAAAGCCAAAGTGGAATAAGGGTTTCCAGGTTCGAATAAAAAACGGCGCACCGCGGTGCGCCGTTTTTTATTGTTCAATCCGCGATCTCCTTGTTCATCACCCCACCCAGCGCCGCGCATTGCGGAACATGCGCAGCCACGGCCCGTCTTCCGGCCAGCCTTCCGGATGCCACGAATTCTGCACGCTGCGAAACACCCGCTCCGGATGCGGCATCAGAATCGAAAAGCGTCCGTCGGCCGTGGTCAAACCCGTGATGCCGGCAGGCGACCCGTTCGGATTGAGCGGATAGGTTTCGGTCGCCGCACCGCGGTTATCGACGAAGCGCAACGCCACCAGCGCCGCCGCGCGCTGCTGATCATCACGGAACTCGGCATAGCCTTCGCCGTGCGCTACCACCACCGGCAGACGGCTGCCGGCCATGCCGCTGAAGAACAGCGACGGTGATGGCAGCACTTCGACGGTGACAAAACGCGCCTCGAACTGCTCCGAGCGGTTGCGCACGAAATGCGGCCACGCTTCGGCGCCGGGAATGATTTCGTGCAGATTGCTCATCATCTGGCAGCCGTTGCAGACGCCAAGTGCGAAGGTGTCGCTGCGCCTGAAAAATGCCGCGAACTGGTCGCGCGCGCGCGGATTAAACAGGATCGATTTGGCCCAGCCCTCGCCTGCGCCGAGCACGTCGCCGTAGGAGAAGCCGCCGCAGGCCGCAACCCCCTTGAAGCCATCGAGGCTGACGCGACCGGCGATGATGTCGCTCATATGCACATCAAAGGAATCGAACCCGGCACGCTCAAACGCGGCCGCCATCTCGATCTGGCCATTGACGCCCTGCTCGCGCAGGATTGCGACGCGCGGGCGCGCGGTGCCCACAAACGGCGCCGCAACGTCGCTGTCAATTTTGAGCACGGGCGAGATGCCCGGGTCTTCCGCGTCGAGCAGGCGGTCATATTCCTGCTGCGCGCACTGCGGGTTGTCGCGCAGGCGCTGCATATGGAAGGTTGTTGCCGACCACGCGCGGTGCAGTTCAATTCGCGGCGCTGAATAAAGCTCGCGCCCGCCGGCACTGATCGTCATCCGCCCATGCGCAGCAACCGTACCGATGCAATGCGTCATTGCGGAAAGGCCGGCCGCCGCCAGGACAGCAAGCACCGCCGCCGTTTCGCTGCGCCGCGTCTGCACCACCGCCCCCAGTTCTTCACTGAACAACGCCGCCAGCACGTCATCCGATGATGGGAGTTCGAGATCAATTCCACAGCGTCCGGCAAACATCATTTCGCATAACGTTGCGAACAGGCCGCCGTCGGAACGGTCGTGATAGGCGAGCAATTTGTTACCGGCATTCAGTTTCTGGATCGCGGCAAAAAAGCCCTTCAGCACCGCCGGATCGTCAAGGTCCGGCGTGCTATTGCCGGTGCGGCCCCAGGCCTGCGCCAGCGCGGAACCGCCGAGGCGGTTGCGACCGCCACCGAGGTCGATCAGGATCAATTCACTATCGCCGCAATCGCTGCGCAGTTGCGGCGTCAGCGTCCTGCGCGCATCCACCACGCGCGCAAACGCCGACACGATCAACGACAGCGGCGAGGTCACTTCGCGCGGCTGGCCGTCGACCTGCCAGCGCGTTTTCATCGACATCGAGTCCTTGCCGACCGGAATGCTGATGCCGAGCTGCGGACACAGTTCAAGCCCGACTGCGCGCACCGTGTCGTAGAGCGCAGCGTCTTCGCCGGGATGCCCGGCCGCCGCCATCCAGTTGGCCGACAGCTTGATGTCGCCGATTTGTTCGATGCGCGCAGCGGCGATATTGGTGATCGCTTCGCCGACCGCCATGCGGCCGGAGGCTGCGGCATTGATCAGTGCCAGCGGCGTGCGCTCGCCCATCGCCATCGCTTCGCCGCGGTATTCATCGAAGCCCAGCAGCGTCACCGCCACATCGGCCACCGGCACCTGCCACGGACCGACCATCTGGTCGCGCGCCGTCATGCCGCCGACGGTTCGATCGCCGATTGAAATAAGGAAGGTTTTATCTGCTACGGAAGGCATGCGCAGAACCCGCTGCGCCGCTTCGGCAAGCGCAATGCCGCTCAAATCCAGCGCCGACAAATTGTTCGTACGATGCGCGACATCGCGCAGCATTTTCGGCGGCTTGCCGAGCAGCACCGACAGTTCCATATCCACCGGCGCGTTATCGAATACCGCGTCACGCAGGGTCAGGCGATCTTCCGCCGTCGCCGTGCCGACCACCGCGAACGGACAGCGCTCGCGTTCGCAGATGGCGCGAAAAGTTTCGAGGCTTTGCGGCGCGATCGCCAGCACGTAGCGTTCCTGCGATTCATTGCACCAGACCTGCAGCGGCGACATGCCAGGCTCTTCGCTCGGCACTGCGCGCAAATCGAAGTTGCCACCGCGCTCGGCGCCATGCACGAGTTCCGGCAAGGCATTCGACAGCCCGCCGGCGCCGACATCGTGGATCGACAGGATCGGATTGGCATCACCCAGCGCCCAGCAACGATCGATCACTTCCTGCGCGCGGCGCTGGATCTCGGCATTGCCGCGCTGCACCGAATCGAAATCAAGATCGGCAATATTGGCGCCGGTCTGCATGCTCGACGCCGCGCCACCGCCGAGGCCGATCGCCATGCCGGGACCGCCCAGTTGAATCAGCAGGCCGCCAACCGGAATCGATTGCTTGAATGAATGGCGTGCGGCGATGTTGCCCAACCCGCCGGCCAACATGATCGGCTTGTGATAGCCGCGCATTTCGCCGCTGACCTGTTGCTCGAAGGTACGGAAATAACCGCACAGATTCGGTCGACCGAACTCATTGTTGAAGGCTGCGCCACCGATCGGACCATCGAGCATGATCTGCAGCGCGGAAGCGATATGCGCGGGGCGGCCGATACCGCCGCCTTCCCACGGCTGACGGAAATCCGGGATGTCGAGATTCGACACCGAGAAGCCGGTCAGCCCCGCCTTCGGCCGCGAGCCGCGACCGGTTGCGCCTTCGTCGCGGATTTCGCCGCCGGCGCCGGTCGCCGCGCCCGGAAACGGCGAAATCGCCGTCGGATGATTATGCGTCTCCACCTTCATCAGGATGTGAGTGTCATCCTCGACGAATTCATAGGCGCCGCCCGCGCGAGGATAAAAACGTTTGACGCGCGCGCCTTCGATGATCGATGAATTGTCGGAATACGCCACCACCGTGCCCTGCGGATGCTGCGCGTGGGTGTGGCGAATCATGGCGAACAGCGACTGCGGCTGCGGCTGGCCGTCGATCACCCAGTCGGCGTTGAAAATCTTGTGCCGGCAATGTTCAGAATTGGCCTGCGCGAACATCATCAACTCGACATCGGTCGGGTTGCGGCGGATGCGCGTGAAATTGCGGCACAGATAGTCGATCTCGTCGTCCGACAATGCGAGGCCCATGCTGCGGTTGGCACTTTGCAGCGCAGTTACGCCGCCCTTGATAAGATCGACCGTCTTGAGCGGTTGCGGCTCGACGTGGTGAAACAGTGCGCCGGCCTGCGCGAGATCGCGCAGCACCGTTTCAGTCATGCGGTCGTGGATCAGTGGCAGCAACTGCTCGAGTTCCGGGGCGGTCAGCGTTCCGCCATCCTGCCTGGTCACCCGCCACACGGTACCGCGCTCGATGCGCTCGACCATGTCGAGTCCGCATTGCCGCGCGATATCGGTCGCCTTCGACGCCCACGGCGAAATGGTGCCGAGACGCGGCACCACCAAAAACAGTTCACCGCGATGATCGGGCTCGGCGGCAGCCGGCCCGTAGGTCAGAATGCGTTCGAGCGTGGCCTGTTCCGCACTGCTCAAGGCACGCCGGACGCTGGCGAAATGGTGGAATTCGGCGGAAATCGAAGCGAGCCGCAGACCGGCGCGCGTCAAGGCTTCAGTGAGCTTTGCAACCCGGAACTCGGAGAGGGCATCGCGCCCGGGCAAACTGAGGATCTGCGTCATGAAGACAGCGCAATGTCCGTAAAGCCGAATTTTAACCGAAACGTTGAGCATTCGCAGCGTGGCGCAGCCAGCCATCGGAGTAAACTGGCCCCATGTATTCGACGCCCTGCAGCGCACCGGTATACCGGACGGCGGAAATCCGCACGCTGGAAGCGAAGGCCGCCGAGGGGCTGGCGCCGCCCGGTTTGATGGAACGCGCAGGCCTAGAGGCAGCAGAACTCGCGCGCACGCTTGCGGCCGGCGGCCGTGTGCTGGTGTTTGCCGGCCCCGGCAACAACGGCGGCGATGCATTCGTCGTCGCGCGTCATCTGAAGAGCTGGTGGTTCGACGTCGATCTCTTGTTCGCGGGCGATGCGGCCAAGCTGCCTGTAGATGCTACGGCTGCATTGGCGGCGTGGCGTGCCGGCGCCGGCGATCTCAAAATCGACATTCCCGATCGTCGATACGATCTTGTGATCGACGGCCTATTCGGCATCGGCTTGCAACGCGCCATCGGCGGTCGTTATGCGGAACTCGTCGCCGCGATCAATGCGATAAACGCACCGGTGCTGGCGCTCGATCTGCCAAGCGGCCTTGCCTCTGACAGCGGGCGCGTATTGGGCAGCGCGGTTCGCGCCGATCACACCGCGACTTTCATTGCTTTGAAACCGGGGCTGCTGACCGGCGACGCCGCCGATTACTGCGGACGCATCCACGTCTGCCCGCTCGCTGTCGATGTCACTGGTTTGTTGCCAGCCAGCGGCGCCGTGATCGGCAGCAACATTCTGCGCACGGTATTGCCGCCGCGGCGCGCCAACAGTCACAAAGGCAGTTATGGCAGCGTCGGCATCATTGGCGGCGCAGCGGGAATGGCCGGCGCGGCTCTGTTGGCCGGTCGCGCCGCGCTGCATCTGGGCGCCGGGCGCGTCTATGCCGGTGTGCTCGATGCAAGCGCACCACGCGTCGATTTCGTTCAGCCGGAACTGATGCTGCGCGCCATCGATGATTTATGGGCAATCGATCATCTGGATTGTCTGGCAATCGGCCCCGGGCTGGGCACCTCCGGCGAAGCCCGTCATTACGTGGCGATGGCGATTGATCGCGCGCCTTCACTCGTGATCGATGCTGATGCATTGAATCTGATTGCAGGCGACGCCGAACTCGGAGCAGTACTGCGCGCGCGCAAGCTCCCGTCTATCCTGACGCCCCATCCGGCCGAAGCTGCGCGTCTGCTGCAATCGACCACCGCGGATATTCAAAACGATCGCGTCGCTGCCGCCTGCGCGCTGGCCGAGCGATTCAACAGTCATGTCGTTGTCAAAGGTTCGGGCAGCGTTTGCACTTCGCCTGACGGTCATTGGTTCATCAACACCAGCGGCAATCCCGGCATGGCGAGTGCGGGCATGGGCGATGCGCTGACCGGCATGATCGCGGCCTTGCTGGCGCAAGGTGCCAATCCGCAAACAGCATTGCTGGCGGCGGTTCATCTGCATGGCGCTGCGGCCGACGCGCTGGTCGCTGCGGGCACGGGGCCTGTTGGTCTCACTGCCGGTGAATTGATTCCGCAGGCGCGAGCGTTGCTGAACAGCGAACTTTGATTCGCTCGTCGCAATTTATCTGACCGCGAGCAACGCCCGGTTTTTTGCGCGGACTTCAGCCATGGTCGCGGCTGGCACCATGTCTTTCTCTCTCGCGCAGCGCACTTTCCAGTCCAACGAACGCAGCCGATCAGACAAAACGGCGCCGGCGACTCCGCCAACTGCGACCAACACCTCAAAGGGATGCTCTTTTATTCTGGAATTCATCGGGCAACAGACCATCAGGCCGGCATTGTGTGGGGCTGATGACCCGCGCAGAACGATGCCCAACTTGATCGTGACCGGCCTGTGGATCGAATTCAAATGGTCGCCTGAAAGGGCTAGTATGTTGTTTCTTCCTCGTAGTACTGGCCGGGCAGTAGCTTGCAAGACCTCTCCCCCAGAGAGGGGTCTTTTTTATTCGGGTTTACGGGTGAGAAAACGTGGACGAAGATTTTCTCCTTGGTGCCGAGCTAGTGGAATCTGCGGCTTCTGAAATCGGTCGTTAGCAGCGCATACCACCTACATATACGAAGTGGTGTTGCCTCCACCCCTCCGGGCCATTCACAAGGAACTCAAAAGCGCCTACGGCTCGCCGCGCATGGTGCGTGAGCTTCGGGCGCGCGGATTTCCGGCCAGCAAGCCGCGGGTCGAACGGCTCATGCGTGAGAACGGCATTCGGGCGCGCCACAAGC
>CAISYC010000007.1 GCA_903889565.1 uncultured beta proteobacterium | reverse complement strand
CTGTGCCAAATTTGTGCCCTCTAACAGCCTCCCGACGACTTGAGCGTGCTTCGCCAGGTTCGCCGGCGCAAGGTGCGCATACCGCCGCACCATTTTTTCAGACTTCCAACCGCCCATCTCCTGAAGATCATACAGGGGAGTACCGTTTTGCACGTGCCAACTCGCCCAGGTGTGCCGCAAATCATGCCAGCGGAAATCCTTGAGGCCGGCGCGCTTCAACGCCTTTTGCCATGCCCGTGTATTCGCCCAGCCGACCGGTTTGTTGCGATATGTAAAAACCCGATCCGGATGCTTGCCAAGTTGGCGCCGCAACACTGCAATTGCGGCATCACTCAGCGACACGTGTATGTCTTCCCTGCCCTTCGCCTTGTCTCCGTAAATCCACGCGGTTCCCCTTTCCAGATCGACCTGCGACCAGGCGAGTTCGACCAGATTGGTCTCGCGCAACCCCGTTGCCAAGGCAAACACTGCCATCTCCCGTAGATGCAACGGCAATTCCGACAATAACGCTTGCGCTTGAACCGGTGTGATCCACCGCACACGCCGCTTCGCTTCGCGATACAGCGTGACCTTGGGCGCCCGGTCGATCCATTCCCACTCATATGTGGCTTTTCGCAGAATCGCGCGGATCAGCGCCAAGTAGCGATTTGCCGTTGGCGGACTGGATGCCTGAGCCTTGATGCGACCAATTTCGGCTACGGTGTCACGGGTGATGCTGCCAAGTTCCTTGCCCCGGAGATACTGCTGCAGCCAACGCAACTTGCGTTTATCTTCCTCGTGCGTTGCCTTGTGCTGCGTCTCCATAAGCCACTTGTAGCCCGCATCATCCCAGCTGTATTTCGGTTTCTCAGCGAGACTACTAACCCGCCAGGATTCCGCTTTCAGCTTGTCGTACAGTTCTTTTGCGTGCGCTTTGTCGGCTGTTCCAGAAGAGCATCTAATGCGCTCCCCTGTTGGTGTCGTGAATCGAATCCACCACACCGATCCGCGTTTATAGAGTGACATTGACTAGACTCCTTTCTCGGAGTCACTCGCAACGCTTGCCGAGGAGAAGCATAAAACGAGCGCAGATACTCGGCAAGGTCGACTTCGAGAAATACCCAACATTTGCCCACTTTGGCGCCCGGCGCCTGCCCCAGCTTGGCACGCCGGCGCAATTCCTCCGGGTGCAGGTGCAGGAATTGGGCCGCTTCGGTGAGCGATAGCGTTTTCATATCTTTCGATGCTTAGACGGCAAGAAACAATTGCCCCGCGTTTTTCACCGCGACCTCCCGTGCGTGCGTGAGAAGCTCCGCCGTGGAAAACAAAACTCGACGATGCCTCCCCCGCTACGCTTGATGCCCGCGTGGCGCAGGTCCCGCATTTCGCTTACCACGGCAGGGCCCGCAGCTGATCGAATACATCCCGACTGAAGGTTTTGATACGCTGTTTTTCCATCAGCGTGTAGTCTGACGACGCAAGCGCCTGCGCGATTGTTTGGCGCCTGGTATTGAGCTTGCGGATGTCCTCGCCAAACGTCGCGGCGTTGCGCCGATAAAGCGTCACCGTGCCGGTGAGCCGGCCTAAACTCTGCCGGTACGCCTGGGTCTCAGTGAATTGTTTGCCTTCCGCGGTCTTGATGTCCCCGAAGTGTTCGTTGAACCACAGCACAACCCGTGCTCCAATGACCTTCTGTGCAATGGCGTAAAAGCCGTTGGCGGTGTCCGCCAGTGTATCTCCGCCACCGACGATGGTATGCACGTAAGTCGCTTTGCGGGCCTCCCGTAAGAGCGTGAAGATCTCGTTCTCAATCATGTAGGCGAGCAGATTCGAAAACGTATTGGCACCGGTGTCGATGACGAAGTTACCCTCCTCCCGCAACAGAATCTCCATCAGGGAATCGAATTTCTTGGGATTGATCAGCCGGGACTGGTCGGTCACATCGACATGGCGGACGGCCAGCGCCGCGTAATGCTTGAAGGTCGTGTTTTCCTGATCAGTATCGAAGCAGCGAACGGTGCCCGTCTCGTTGATGACGTGCTGGGCGAGCAGCGTGCTGACAAAGGACTTGCCGATGCCGCCCTTGGCCTGAAGAACAAAATGAACGGTGTTTTGCATATTGGGTTTACCTCACTTCAAAAGTTCAGGGGAAATGCCGCGCGGGTCGTAGTCAAACGTCGGCGGCCGCTGGGGTCTCTCAATCGCGGTTGACGCTAGGACGGTTTCTGTCTGTAAGCCATCCGCGGTTTTCGAATTGTCGGTTTTTGCCATAGGTATTGGGTCCACCTGCTGTCCGATGGCGCGGCGCTTCTTGCGGTAGCGATACAGGTAACACTTGTAAGTTCGCTCGGTGAGCTCAAAGCCCTGCTCATTCAGAAGACGCAGGATTTCTGCATGGCGGACCCCCTCGCCCAATTTCGCTTCGAGTGCCGGCCACAGCTCCTGCAGTCGTTTGGCCTTCGTGCCGACTTTGAGTTGAGCCAACTCTTCCTCAAGATTCATCACGGTGCTCCGGCCAATGAGTGAATGACGTTGGCTGTCCTCTCACCGGAACGCCGGCCGCCAGCGCACGAAAAGAGCGCAGCACCCCGTCTATTTCCCGGATGCCGATCGCGTATATCGCGGCCGGGTCGCCACCCGGGTGGTTGCGGACCACGCGGGCGAGCAGCCCGTTGAGCTCCGCCAGCCGGCCCGCGAGCGCGAATTCCGGTGCAACAAACGGGGTGTTTTTGATGGGCGTTTGTTGCACGGTTTTTAGCCGGCTTCTCGCCCGCTCCCGGCACAACCTGTTTCGCTCCAGAACCAGCATTGATGCGGCTTTCAGGGCGGTTGGCGCCTGTCTTATCACACCCATTTTTGTGCCTAGCGGCGACATTTGTTGCGCGTTGCATGCACTGGCGCGCGCAACATGCAACAAGTCGTGGAAGTCGCTCATCGCTGCCCCCGTTTGCGCTTGGTCTCCACGGGCACAATCAGCCCCTGGATCTCGGCCTGGCGCCAGTGCCGATAGATGGTCGAGCGATTGCACTCCAATTCCTGCGCGATTTCGGCCCGAGTTAAACCGTCGCCCGCCATCGCAACGACGCGGTCAAAAGTTGAGTCCTCCGCGAGACCGACGTCCCATACCTGCCGTCCCTGCGCGTCCTCGACGAGCCCAACAGTCAGCGGTCGATTGCCGGTGCCGTGCAGATCGCGTGCTTTCTCGTAATGCACTTCAAAACGCGCCCCCTCGCCGTGCCGGTAATCCGAAGGCTCCTTGAGCCGCAACACGGCATCGAGCAAATCTTCGCGCTTACTGGTGCCGCGTTGCTGGCCGGTCTTGGCGGAATGATGGATGAACACGACACTGCGTCCGCGGGTACGCATCTCAAGCGCCCACTCGGCAACCGGCCGCCAGCTCTCCGCCTCGTTCTCCTTGCCACCACTTCGCGCCAGACACGACAGGTTGTCGAGCACGATCAACTCGGCCGCCCCCAGCACTTCGTTGACTGCTGCCTGACCGCTCACGGTCGCCAGATCCGGCATCGGTCCGATTTGCAGATCCGGCGTGATGAGGTTCAGCATCCCTTCTGCCGGTTCCGCTGTGGCAACGAGGTTGATCGCTGCAAGACGCTTTTGGAGTGATGTGGCAGGCATTTCCCCATCGATGTAGAGAACCTTGCGCGGCCTCTCGGCTTTCCAGGTCAGGAATGAGCCGCCGGCGGCCACCGCATAAGCGATGCCGAGAGCCACGTGAGTCTTCCCCACACCACGCCAGGAATGAATCATGTTCAGGCTCTGCGTGAGCAGCCACGGACTCAAGATTTCTTCCCGTGGCGGCAGTTCCTGACGCAGGAAGTCGTGAATGCCAACGACAACCAGCGGTGGAACCTGGTGGCCAGAGCCCTCGCGCAGCGCAGCGCGCGCATCGGCCGCATCCAGGAATTGCTGCCCGCGCTCAATTGGAATGAATGCGTCACGCATGGCACGCCGCCTCGACCGCACGCTGCAAGCGCGATGCTGCGACTATCAAGCGCGCCCGATCCGTTTCATTCAGTGTTTCACCTTGGTTGATGGCACGGGCGCACAGCATCACGAACAGCGCCTCGAATGAAACCGCCTGCAGGACGTCAGCGGCCGGGAACGGGCGACGCACCGGTTGGATGCAATTCCCCACGGGACGCGGTGGATACAGGGCGCTGAAATCAAGGCCGACCGCCGACAGCACGCCTTCGCTCTCACACTCGGCGAAGCATTTGACCAGTACGCGCCCGTCGGGCAACTCGCGAATCGCCAGCGAGGCCTTGCGATCGTCATGTGCCGGGCAGCGGGCAAGCCACCGATCGGCGCCGGTTTTGCGCACCCCATCAAGGCGGGCGAGCAGCGTGTCAGCGCCCATGACCATTGCCTTGCCGGGTGACGCGCTCCTGCGCCGTCACACCCGCACTCGATGTTGTAGAACGTTCGAACATGCAAAGATATTCCAGGGATTCACCCTCGGGTGACGTGCCTAACCCCACCAAAAAATGCGGGGGTTGGACGGGAAAAGGATCGAATCGGGCGTTTCGGACAACTTTTTTGCGGCCGCACGCACCAGCGGAGCCTCGACCGACGACGCGCGCGCGAACGCCAAACTCGCCTGCACGGCATGAATCCACCATTGCGATGTGTTCGACCATGCAACCATTTTGAGGAAATGCAACGAAGTTTGCCTCGCCTAACCCTGACACTTTTGAGGGGGGTTGGGAGGGAAATGGCGCCGTTATTGGGTTTGCGGGCAGCATAAATTGGCAATTCGCGTGCACGACGGGAGCTGCGACGGCCAAAGCCGTCACCGTTGTTAACCGCGCGAGCCCCAATCAAGATAGACAGGCCTGCGTTCGACCACGCGAAGATTGTCACGATTTGGCAGAATCCCGGCCCCGACGATTCCCCCCAATAATTGTTGGGAATGGCGGAAACGCCCTATCCATGCGAGTTTCAAATGGTCGATTTCGCATTCTCGGGGGCGCAATTCGCGGTCATTTACCGAGTGCCGGCGCACGTCGCCTGCCTATCTGCCTAGGTAGACACTAGTCACGCTTTCTCTGCCGTGACCTAATTCATGGGAGATCGTCAGGCGCGCTTCGTGGTCGATTTCCTTATGCACGGGTGTCAGCTCTTTTGACTTCGGACCACCGTTCGCCGGACACTCCCAGCCGGTCAACTCCCGGTATCGTTCCTGCGCGTAGTGGTGGCGCAGCCCGTGTACCTTGTGGATGCCGACCTTGGCGCATTGTGTCTCGAAGCGTTTGAGTTGCTCGACATAGCGCATGCCCTTCGGGATCAGGCTGCCGTTGCCGGCCAGCTGCTTGGCCTTATCCAGCACCCGGCGCTGCTCGGCCGTGCGGATCGGGATCTCCCGTGCCCGACCGCCCTTGGTCCATTGGGCCTTCAACACGAGTAGGTTGCCGCGGTCAGCCCACTCCGGACGCGTCAGAATCGATTCCTTGCGCCGCAATCCGAATGCCTGCTGCAGTTCGAGCGATACCTGCGAGTAGCGATCATCTATTTGCGCCAGCCGCTCACGCTCGAGCTCGCTGGCTTTGGAGACGTTGGTCACGTAGACGCGACGCGAGATTCCGTACGCATCATTCGAGTTCGCCATGATCTTGGGCGTGCCGTTCTTCTCTGCCAGCCACCGCAGCTGCGCCATGCGGTTTTTGAAGGTGCCGGGCGCAATTTGCTCCTTGTGCCATCGGTCCACCAGCGCAGTGACGTGCTTGGCCCTTAGGCTCGTCGCGTGCATGTGCCGGTAACCCAACTCATGCAGTTGATCGGCGATCAGCTCCAGTATCCGCTCCCGGTCGGCCCGGGTCGCGTAGCTGCCGTCCTGGTTGCGCTGACACAGTTGTTTCAGTTCATAGTTGAAATCCCGCATGTTCAACCCCTCATTCGTTTAGCGTTCGGGCAAGGTCTTCTTTGCCCCCCTTTTTTGTGGTGTCGGTCCGGTCAGGTTAGTGTTGCTGCCCCTCCTGCCTGCAACATGCACGCAAGAATTAACTACGGGCTACGGGAGACACCGCTCCCGTCTTGTGCAGTGGTTTTGCTACTTGCCAGCGCTGCACGGCGCTTCATTGGCGTCGAGATCCGTGCCGTAGGCAATCGGATTGCATCGAGGGCCACTCACCCAGGCCTGCCGGGGCGTCGAACTGACGCGGGTGCAAATCCGTAACGGGGATCATTCGGCAAGCGGCATTGCGCCACTCGCGGTGCAAGAAGAAACGGCCGGTGCTCGGGTCGTTCCGGTTTTGTAACTTGCGCTATCGCTTGCAGCTCAAGCCCGATGACGACAGACAACGCGCGTTCCACGTGAAGCGAACGCACGTAGCCCCGCGACGGTCCTGAGATACAAACAAGGGTGTCCGGCGCATGGGGAATGCGCACGGTCGGACGAGCAGAGCGAAGCTCGAGAGAACACAACAACCGCTACCGGTGTCGGTAGACAGTCTGCGTCCGCGCGAAGCAAAACACTCTCAAGGACACCGTCTCGAGGACGGCGTCAGACATATGCTGTCGACTGGCGACAGCTAATTAACTTACTAGCACCGCCAAACCTTGCGGCCACCGATTCACAGGCGATCAAACCGGTTTACCAACAAACTACAATTGCTGCCAACTGTCGACAGCTATTTTTACTACTGACAAATATCTCCGAGCCTCGCGGCCACCGGTTCTCGGGAGATTCAACCGGTTTCAGGGCGCTCTTCCCGAGCAGGGGATGCGCTTACGGGCATCAAGCGGGCTGACACAGCCAGCGAAAAACCGAATTCACTTCCGCGGGTAGTCGCGTCCGGTGTTGCATTGAGACTTAATCGGACGTCGCTGGATAAACCCAACGTTACAACTGCCGCGCGTTCATGCCTTCGACATACATATCATGCGACGAGTTCCGAAAGATTTGTAAACTTTTTAAACGCTCAGTTCTGACCTCACAACGCAAAGTGAATTACAGTCAAACTGCAGTCGGAGTGCAGTCCACGTGCAGTCCGATCGAAGTTGGTTCGCAGTCTTGATGCGGTCATCTTGCAGTCACTCTGCCGTCTCTTCGCAAGCAGCGTTGGGTCGTCGTTTCGCTTTCGCCTCGTTGCGCCAGAAAGTTTATTGTGTACTGAGGACTGTGCCATCGTCGTCGAATATCCGTTTCCCTGGCGGTCGCGTGCATCCAACTCGCAGAACATTCAGCCGCGACGTCCCTGCATCGCATGGAAGTCCGCGCCCAATGAATCTTCGCCTTGCTGGTTGTCCGAGGTAAACTTGCTGCGCCCAGCGCAAATCGGTTGACGAGCTACTTTGCGCCAGTTTTTAGCCGGTCACTACGTTTTGTGGGACCTTGGCACTGAGAAAACTGCGCCAGAATCCAATGCTGGCGCGGGTTCTGCGCATTGTCACTACCGGTACGCCGGTAGTAACAATGCGCGTTGGCGCAGAAAAGACGGGACTGGCGCGGAAGGTCAGTCTCGCACTTACGTAGGGTGCAACGTCAGAAAGTCGTATGCCAATCCCGCGTTGCCTGGTAGAGAGTCAGCAACAAGATCACACAAATTAACCCATCAACATTTTCTTACTTTACAAAAATCATGCTTACTGCGCTAACGGCGCGGCAGCAAAAGCATAGCCTCGAGACCGCCTTCTGCGCGATTGCAGAGGAAAAGGTCTCCGCCATGCGCGCGCGCGATATTGCGCGCGATGGTGAGGCCGAGACCGCTGCCGCCGGTGGCGCGGTTACGCGATGCCTCGACGCGGTAGAACGGTTCGAAAACGCGCTCGAGTTCGTCCTCCGGTATTCCCACGCCTTCGTCGCGCACGCAAATGCGCAGATGCTGCGCGTTATCCTCGACAGTGATCGTCGCCGATTCTCCATACTTGACCGCGTTATCGACCAGATTGGTCAGGCAACGCTTGAGCGACTGCGGATGACCGGTATAGGGCGCGTGCACCGCGCCCTCGACGCTGACCGCGCCACCAACCTCGCGCGCATCGGCGGCGATGCTTTCGATCAGCGCCGTCACGTCGATGGCCTGCGCGGCCTCACTGCGGTCGAGGCCGCGCATGAAATCGAGCGCGGCGCCGACCATATCTTCCATTTCCTTCAGGTCCTGCGCGAATTTTTCGCGCAGCGCTGTGTCGTCGAGCATTTCGGTGCGCAGCCTCAAGCGCGTGATCGGCGTCTTTAGGTCATGCGACATCGCCGAAAAAATGCGCGTGCGGTCGCTGATCAGCGCGGCGAGCTTGGTCTGCATCGCATTGAAGGCGCGCGCCGCACGGCCGACTTCGAGGGGCCCGCTTTCATCGAGCGGCGGCCGGTTGATATCGTTGCCGAGATCCTCAGCAGCAGCAGCGAGCGTCTTTAGCGGCCGCGTCACCCAGCGCACCGCAATCAAGGTCACCGCACATACCACCGCCAGCAGTATGCCCAGACTGATCAACAGGCGGTAGGGCCAGTCGGTCGTATCCTGCGGCCGGCGTGTGTCGAAAGTCACTGCAGTACCGTCGGCAAGGCGGGTCTGCACCACAAACGACAACACGGTAAACGCACGCACCCCGCCGGCGAAGCCGGGGCCCGGCGTAGCGCCGTCGTCGGCCCGTTTGCCGTAACCATGCATCATGCCGTAGCCGCCGCCCGGTGCGCCGCGACGGCGCGCCTCGATCACACTGACCTTGAGCGGATAGGCGACGCCGAGCGCCTCCTTGAGCAGCGCCTCGTATTGCGCGGCCTCGCCCGCCATCTCAGGTTCGGACTCAATACCGGCATCGGCCGCAGCGAGCGCAATCCGGAACGGCGGCGAACTGATCACGCCGACGATGCGCGCGCGTTCGGCGGCCGGCGTGGCGTCGAGCAGCTTGATGATTTCAGCCACGCGCTCGGCCGAATACATGCCGGCGGTGCGCATCATGAATTCGCCGCGCTCGCGCCAGTGCACGGCAAGGCTCAGAAACTGCGCGGCGATCAGCCCGCCCACCAATACCAGCACCATGCGCGCGAACAACGTGCGCGGCAGCAGGCGGCTCATTTTTCAACCTCGACCGCGGCGGCCAGCACATAGCCCTGGCCGCGCACCGTCTTGATGAGGTCCGGCTGTGCCGCATCGTCATTCAGGCGGTGGCGCAGCCGGCTCACCTGCACGTCGATGCTGCGATCGAACGGCGTGGCGTCGCGCGACAGCATAAGGTCGATCAACTGATCGCGCGTCAGCACGCGGTTCGGGTGCGCGAGAAAAATCCGCAGCAGCCTGAACTCGGTGCCGCTCAGCGCCACCACCACACCGGCCGGCGAATGCAGATTGCGCGTCGCCGTATCGAGAGTCCAGCCGGCGAAAGCGAGGCGCTGCGCATCGTCCGGCTGCAGGTTTTCAGGCAGCGTGCGCGTGCGGCGCAGGATGCTCTTGATGCGCGCCAGCAGTTCACGCGGATTGAACGGTTTGGGCAGGTAATCGTCGGCGCCCATCTCGAGACCGACGATGCGGTCGGTTTCCTCGCCGCGCGCGGTCAGCATGATGATCGGCACCTGCGAACGCGCGCGCAAATCGCGGCACAGCGTCAAACCGTCGTCGCCCGGCAGCATCACGTCGAGCACCACGATGTCGGCCTTCGCCGCATCGAACGCGGCCCACATCGCCTTGCCGTCGGCGAACGCGCTGACGCGATAGCCATTTTTCTGCAAATAGTCGCGCAACAGGCCGCGGATTTCCGCGTCGTCGTCCACCACCAGCACATGATCGGCAGCATCCATGGGTTCTATATACCGCGACTGCGGGTTCTCCGGCCGGAGTTTTGTATCGCAGTGTAACAATCCGGCGCGCCGACAGGCTGCGATACAAAAATGGCCGCGCATGACATCCGCCGGTTACATCTCAGTGATTGAATGGAGCCGTCTCGAACAACGGCGCATTCCCTCAAGGGAACGCCTGTCGGGCAGGAAAAATTCTTTCAACGCACAGGAGTCAATCATGAACAACACACGCAAAATTCTCGCCGGCGCAATCGCCGCGGCAGCGCTTGCCGCAACTTCCGTCTACGCCGCCGACACCACGGCCCCGGCCGCCGGTGCGCGCGACTGCGCGTATGGCGGCCCCGCCGCCGGTTACGGTCCGCGCAGCGGCATGGGCCCCGGCGGCGGTTTCGGTCCGGGTACGGGCAACGGCCCCGGTGCCGGCTACGGCCCTGGCGCAGGCCATGGTCATGGCATGATGGGGCGCGGCGGCCCCGGCGGCGGTTTCAGCAATCCGGCGGCGATGGTCGAAGGTCATCTGGCCGCGCTCAAAGTCGAATTGAAAATCACCTCCGGCCAGGAGTCCGCATGGAAGACCTTCACCGACAAGGCGCGCAAACAGTCGGAAACCATGATCGCGCAACGCGCACAGGCAACGGGACAGACGGCGACTGATCAACCCGCGCCGGAACGCCTGGCGCAGCGCACCGCAATCGCGAAACAGCATCTCGCCGGCATGGAAAGCATGACGACGGCGGTCAAGGATCTCTATGCCACGCTGACGCCGGAGCAGAAGAAGATCGCCGATCAGGTGCTGGTGCGCGGGCCGATGAGCGGCTTTGGCGGAGGGCACGGCTTCCGACGCTAATCGCGTTTAGCCCTCTAAACACAAGTGCCGGGTTCCGGAAGAATCCGGCACTTTGCGTTTTTCTGTCAAGAACGCTAAGTAGTCGGTATGCAGTTGTGACGCCCTCACCGGCCAGCGAACCGTTACTATTTGATCTCTGCCTAAATGGCTTGTCGTCTACTTTGTAGACGAACCCGACCGGGGAGTTAAATTTCAGCGCGTGTGTAAATAAATATCACTACTCCACCAGAATGCGCCAACTCCAGCGCATTACACCCTTTGAACGCGGATTGACGCGCCACATCCATGGCTGGTGTCGGACAGTCCAAAATGGACTATGAAGTCTTAATGCAAAACCGGTCGCACATATATTCGAGCAGATCTATTTGCTCAATTTAGCGACCAGTGAAATGAATCCAGCTGAATTCTCAGCTTCCTTGGTTAGCCGCAGAATTGCCGCGGTAAGCGCCAGCGAAGTTAGGGAAAAATGAGCATGTGCCGACAGCATGTTATCGGATTCAATAAACTGTTTCGCGTTGATGGCCTCTGCAATGGCCCCCGCCTCGTGGTGAAATATTTTATGGGTTGCAACGCAGTGTGCGTGCATTGGCAGCTTGCCGAATAGCGTCTTACCCTCGCCGTAAAGCCATTTACCGAGTTCGCAACAGTTATCATCCGAAATGGCTGTTGCGTCCAGCGTCTCGTTCTTGGTAATTGCGGTACGAAATGTGGTTTTCCATTCGTCGTGCGCTGCGATAGCGTTGCCCAAATGCACGGTTGCCTACACTTTCAAACTTTGGAGAGTATCTAAGAGGCGAAGCGTCAATGTGAGGCAGCAATCATTTTCTCACATCTCAAAGCCATTTTATTTTGACAATTGCCTTTCGATATTTTATCGCGGGCAAACTTGCTATTGCCAGATGGCTAAGCAAGCGGTAATAGCAAGGACATAACGTGGACTGTACTGGCGTTTAGGAACAATTCGTCTCTAACTTAGAACATAAACTTTCTACCCACTGCTGAAGGCACGATACACTCCTCGCCGAATGCTTGAACCAACGCACCTACCGCACGCCAACCGGTGCAATGTGCGGGAACGATTCGCTTCAAGCCGAATCCCTTTAGGTCATTCACCGTATCGGGAATTATTTCCTCGATCTGCGGCCCGGAAAGATGAAATCCACCCATGACCGCGTGCAGCGGCACGTCGCCAAAAACCTTGCGTGCGTCTTTCAGCACATTGATCACGCCAGCATGTGAGCACGCAGTAAATACGATGGCGCCCTTGCCTTTGACATGCACAGCAACATAGCGCTCGTCCATGATCCACGGATCGGGTTCCCACGATTTTCCGTCGGCAGTCCGCTTGAGATGTCCCGGCAAGCCTTTTTCGTAAGGCGTTACACGCGGAATTTCACCACTCAAATAGAAAAAATCATTTAGCAAGCGCCGCGCGTCTGGACTATTGATCACGATCGCGCCCACAGCGGCCAATTCGCCCGGGCTTGGAATCGGTTTTTGTGGCAACGGCTCGCCGCCATTTCGCCAGTTACCACGCGGCACGAACATCCCCGTGTTTACGTGACACTCGAGGCGACGGCCGTTGTTCACAGCTACAATCTGCCGCACGGCCTCAACGAGCCCGCCGGCATGATCCCAGTGGCCGTGCGACAGAACAACCGCGCCCGCATCACCGAACGGCACCTTCAGCAACGTTCCGTTACGTGTGACGGTATAGGCTTCAGGACCGGCGTCAAACACCAGCGTCCGGCGATCACCACCGATGCGCGCCGTGATGATCAGCGATAAGCCATGGTGAGCGCAGCAGCGATATTCTCCCGCAGACATCTTAAGACTGCCATTTTTCATTAACACCGCTACTTCGTTGGTCACATCCTCTGGGACAGTCGAAATGCTATCTGTAACATTATCAACGAGCACCTGCACTTCAAGTGTGTCTACCGGTAGCAGTCCGCGAGTGATTTGGTCCGGCATTTCGCAGTTTCCTTGAAAAAACTAAGAACTCTAGCGCAAATGGAAGCGCTAATCGTTGAGTAGCCTATCCCAACAAACTGCTAACGTCATCTCAACAAAGCAAAATCACACATTGCATTCCTTTGCTGCGGGTCATGCGTCTACATAGTGGTAATTCGCGTTCTTGCTCGGTCGCCTTAGGTGACATGGTGCGATCGGTTCTGCCGCACGTACCAGAAGACGGCAATACCGATCATTGCGACGAGGATCAAGGAGCCGTAGTTGAGCAATGCCCAGCCCTTTGTGGTAACGAGCGCACCGGATGAGAACGACGAAACCATCATCATCCCGAACACGCAGAGGTTGATTAATCCTTGCACCTTGTCTTTCTCCTCCGGCTCATAAGACCGAAGCGACAACGCGGTGCCAGCGGTGAATAGAAAATTCCAGCCCACGCCCAAAAGGAACATCGACACGACGAAGTGCATCACTTCGGCGCCAGACAGCGCCACGGCGACGCATCCCAGGTTGAGCAGCACGCCCGCTAACAGGATCGGCACGGCGCCGAAGCGCTTGATCAGCCGTCCCGTGATCAGGCCCGGCGCGAACATGCCGATGACGTGCCATTCGAGCACCAGCGCAATGTCGCTGAACGGATAGCCACACACCTTCATCGCAATCGGCGACGCCGCCATTAGCAGGTTCATCACACCGTAACCGAGTGCGGATGCCGCAGTGCTGACGATGAATACCGGCTGGCGCATGATGACGCGCAGCGGGCGGCCGCCGCCACCCTTATCCTTCCGGCGCGGCGGCACCGGCGGAAACTTCACCTGCGACACAATCGCCATTGAGACCAGCGCGACCACCGATAACGTGGCATAGGCGCCCGCGAAAGGCGCGTCGCCGAGGTGCTGCGTCCAGCGTGCAAGGTTGGGACCGAGCACCCCGCCGACGACTCCGCCGGCGAGCACCATCGACACCGCGCGTTCGCGGTATTCGGGCACCGCGAGTTCGGCCGCGGCAAAACGATACAACTGTCCGTTGGCACTGTAGTAACCCGCCACCACGGTGGCGGTGATCAGCAACCAGAAGCTACCGATGATCACCGCATACGCCGCCAGCAGCGCGGAAAAAAATGCGACGACAAGCCCGATCTGAAACGACACCGTGCGGCCCCAGCGCGCCTGCGACCACGCCACCGGCCCGGTCGAGAGCGCGCCACCAACCACGTAGCCCATCACCGGCAGCGTCGCCATCCAGCCAAATGGTGCGAGCGACAGACCGACCAGTCCGTTGATGGCCATGAACACGACGTTGTTGGTGAGAAACAGCGCCTGCGCGGCGACCATCAGCCAGAGATTGCGGTTCATCGTACAAAACTCTTTCAGGCAAAAGTAGAATTTGCGCGCGAGCTTAGCCGCGCGACTTCGCTTTCGGCTTGCAGCAGTAAAGTTCATAGAGCGTAGCGATCAACGTCAACGCCGCCTTATCTGCGACGCGGTAATACACATACTTACCCTTCTTTTTGGTTGCCACAAGGCCCTTGCGGCGCAACACACCCAATTGCTGCGAAAGTGTTGGCTGACGAATGTCGAGCGCGGCTTCCAACTCGCTGACACAGTGCTCGGCGCCAGCGAGATGACACAGCAACAGTAACCGGTCTGGATTGGCCAGCACGTGCAGCACGGCAGTTGCCTTACCCGCGGCCTCCCGCATCAGCTCGGACGGGACATGAGCAGTTTTTGACATGGATCAATCCCTCATTAACTTAAAGACAAAGTATTATATTTCAATATATAATATTTCGCCATAGACATTTGAATTCATCAATACAGTTATTCCATTAACCAGCCAAGGAGTCAACATGAAAGCCAACATCGGAACCGCAGACCGCATCCTCCGCATCATCGCCGGCGTCACCCTGATCGCGCTCGCCGCCACCGGCGTCGTCGGCGTCTGGGGTTATCTCGGCGTGGTGCCGCTCGTCACCGCCTTCGTCCGTTTCTGCCCAGCCTACCTTCCATTCGGCATCAGTACCTGTTCCGCCGAAAAATCGAAGTAATACAGATCTTCATTCAGAGACCTCTGCCATGACCAAGAGTTACAAGGAAATCACGCAACGCGTATCCGGCCAGCTTGCCAAGTTCCGCGCCGACATGCCCGATGTGATGAAGGGCTTCGGCGGGCTCGCGCACGCCGCCACCCTCAACGGCGCACTCGACAAGAAAACCAAGGAACTGATCGCGATCGCTCTCGGCGTGGCCGCGCACTGCGACGCCTGCATCGGCTTTCACGTCGAGAGCCTGATCAAGCTGGGTGTCACCCGCAAGGAACTCGAAGAAGCGCTCGGCATGGCCGTCTATATGGGCGGCGGCCCGTCTCTCATGTATGCGGCCGACGCGCTTGGCGCCTTCGAAGAAATGTCGGCCGCCTAGTCCGCTTCCCGAATCGGAGCCATTGTATGAACCACCTCAAACCCGCCGCCCTCAAGCAGGCGCTCGAACGCAACGAAGCGCTATTGATCGATGTGCGTGAACCAGGCGAATACGCGCGCGAGCACATCGCCGGCGCACAATCGCTGCCGCTGTCGGCCTTCGACGTCGCCAAGTTGCCACGCGACCGAAAAATCGTGCTGTGCTGCCAGTCCGGCATGCGTTCGACACGCGCACTCGCGCAACTGCAGGCGGCGGGCTTCAATGAGGTCGCGCACCTCGACGGCGGCATGGCGGCATGGAAGGCGGCCGGGCTGACCACGTCGGTCAGTATCGCCCAGCCGCTCAGCATGCTGCGTCAGGTTCAACTCGTCGCCGGCTCAATAGCCCTGCTGGGTGTGATATTGGCGTTGCTGGTATCGCCGGCCTTCATCTGGCTTGCCGGCGCAATCGGCGCCGGGCTGGTCTATTCGGGACTGACCGACACCTGCCCGCTCTCGCACGTGCTCGCCTTACTGCCGTATAACCGGCCGCGCACTTAACGTGCGATCTGCCGGCAGCACCGCCGTCGACTGATACCGAAAAGGATTTTTCATGAGGCTAGTGATTATCGCTGTCGCTCTCGCGACCTTCGCCGGCAGTCTGCAGGCGGCAGGCGTCGAGACCGCCGTGGTCGAGGCCAACGGAGCGGGGGCGGTCTATGCCGCGGACGGCACCGTCGAAGCCGTACGCCAGAGCACCATTGCATCGCAGGTATCGGGGCGCGTCACCGCGTTGACGGTCAAGGCGGGCGACGCGATAAAAAATGGCCAGGTCCTCCTGCAAATCGACCAACGTGCCGCCGCTCAACAGTCGGTGGCGAGCGAAGCGCAAGTCGCCGCGGCGCAGGCGCAACTGGAAGTGGCAAGCAAGGAATACGACCGCAGCCTGCGCCTGTTTCAAAAGCAATACATCAGCCAGGCCGCGATGGAACAGGCCGAGGCGCGACTTAAATCGAATCAGGCGCAGGCAAACGCAACCGTCGCGCAAGCACGCGCAGCCATGACGGAAACATCATTTCATACCATGCGCGCCCCGTACAACGGCGTAGTCGCCACCGTTACCACGGAGGTCGGCGACATGGCGCTACCCGGCAAACCGCTGGTCACCGTCTATGATCCGGGCGCGCTGCGCGTCGTCGTCAACCTGCCGGAGAGCTATGCGGCAATGCTCAACAGGAATGCGCCGGTCAGGATCGAATTCCCCGGTGCCCCCGAAAACCAGCGCTGGCAGACGGTACAGCGCATCACCGTGCTGCCCACCTCGGACCCCGCCAGCCACAGCATCGAAGTCAGGCTCGCACTGGCGGCGGGAGTCGCCAACATTGCGCCGGGGACTTTCGCGCGCGCCCAGCTGCCCCTTTCCGAAAAGAGCGCCGGCGTGCTGACGATTCCAGTGAGCGCCGTGGTCAAGCGCACCGAACTGCGCGCGGTCTATGTTGCAGTCCCTGATGGCCGCTTTCAGCTCCGCCAGGTGCGTCTCGGCAAAGTCGCCGGCGACCGCGTTGAAGTGCTCGCAGGATTGCGGGCCGGCGACCGCATCGCACTCGATCCTCTCGCAGTACCAAAACCCTAGACGGCGCCGGTGGGCACACCACTCAAAATTTCCGGCCGCATTGCGCGCCACTTCCAGAGCGCGCAGATCACGCCCCTGCTCGCGCTGGTCGCGCTGCTGCTCGGTGCCTTCGCCGTGATTGTGACGCCGCGCGAGGAGGAACCGCAGATCAACGTCACCATGGCCAACGTGCTGATCCCGTTTCCAGGCGCGTCACCGCGCAACGTCGAGCAAATGGTCGCCGGCCCGGCCGAACAGGTGCTGTCGCAGATCGCGAATGTCGAGCACGTGATGTCGGTTTCGCGGCCGGGACTTGCGGTGATCACCGTTCAGTTCGAGGTCGGCATACCGCGCACCGAGGCGCTGGTCCGTTTGTACGACACGCTCGATTCGAATCGCGACTGGCTGCCCGCCAACCTCGGTGTGCTGCCGCCGATCGTCAAGCCGAAAGGCATCGACGACGTGCCGATCGTGACGCTCACCCTGTATTCGAAGGATCCGGCGGTCGGTGCCTACGATCTCGAGCGCGTTGCGCATTCGATCGAAGCGGACATCAAGCGCGTGCGCGGCACCCGCGAAGTTGCCACCGTCGGCGGCCCGCGGCGTGCAGTCAACGTTGAACTAGACCCTGCGCGCATGCGCTCTGCCGGCGTAACCGTCGGCGACCTGCGCACTGCGCTGCTGTCGGCAAACATGGGCGCTCCGATTGGCGAGACCGTCGCGGGCAATCGCAGCGTCACCATCGAAACCGGGCCGTTCCTGGAAAACGCCGCTGATGTCGCACGGCTGATCGTCGGCACGCGCGCCGGAAAGCCGGTATTTCTCGAGGACGTGGCGAAAGTGGAAGACGGACCACCACCGCCCGAGCGCTACGTATGGCACGGCGCAGGCGGTGTGGAACACGCCGCGCTCACGCTCAGCGTCACCAAGAAGCCTGGGCAGAACGCGGTCACCGTCGCACGCGCCGTGATCGAACGCGTCGAGTCCCTGAAAAACACGCTGATCCCCGCCGGCATCGAAGTGGTGGTCACCCGCAATTACGGCGAGACGGCCAACGACAAGGCGCTCAAGCTGATTGAGAAGCTGCTGTTCGCCACCGCCTTGGTCGTTGCATTGGTGTTCTTTGCGCTGGGGCGCCGCGAAGCCGCAATCGTCGGCACCGCCGTGGTGCTGACGCTCACCGCCACGCTGTTTGCGTCGTGGGCATGGGGGTTCACCCTCAACCGGGTCTCGTTGTTTGCTCTGATTTTCTCGATCGGCATTCTCGTCGACGATGCGATCGTTGTCGTCGAAAACATTCACCGGCACCGTCGTTTGAATCCCGATATGCCGCTCGCGGAAATCATCCCGCCCGCAGTCGACGAAGTCGGCGGACCGACCATTCTTGCCACGCTTACCGTCATCGCCGCGCTGCTGCCGATGGCATTCGTGTCCGGCCTGATGGGCCCTTACATGAGCCCGATTCCGATCAACGCCAGCATGGGCATGCTTATTTCGCTGACCGTCGCCTTCGTCGTCACGCCGTGGCTGGCGCGGCTGTGGCTGCCGCGCGTTGCACCGGCCGTACACTCAGGCGTGGCAGCGAAGCTGCAACCGTTATTTCAGCGGGCCTTTGCGCCGTTTTTGCAGGCGCCGGCGGCCGCGCGCAACCGCCTGAAGCTGTGGCTCGGCGTCGGCGCGCTGATCGTCGTCTCGGTCGCACTGCCGGTGCTGAAGCTGGTCGTGCTCAAGATGCTGCCGTTCGACAACAAATCGGAATTTCAGGTCGTCGTCGACATGCCGGCTGGCACACCGCTCGAGCGCACCGCCGCGCTGCTGCACGAACTGGGCGCTTACCTGGCGACGGTGCCCGAAGTGCGCGACTACCAGGCCTACGCGGGATTGAGTGCGCCGATCAATTTCAACGGACTGGTGCGCCAGTATTATCTGCGTGCCGGCGGCGAAAGCGGAGATTTGCAGATCAATCTCGTCGACAAAGCACATCGCAGCGAACAAAGCCACGCCATCGCTGCGCGCCTGCGGCCGCAGCTGACCACGATCGCCGCGCCCTATGGCGCGCGCATCAAGGTTGTCGAAGTGCCGCCGGGCCCGCCCGTGCTGTCGCCAATCGTTGCCGAGGTCTACGGCCCCGACGATGCCGGTCGAGCGACCTTTGCGCGCGCCGTGCGCGGCGTTTTCGAAACCACGGCAGGCGTTGTCGATGTCGATTCGAGCATGATCGCTGAGGCGCCGCGCCAGTTGCTGGTGGTGGACCGCAGCAAGGCTGCGCTGCTCGGCATCAACCAGCAGGAGTTGGTCGCGACACTGCATGCGGGGCTGGCCGGCGAAGACGTCACCTATATTCACGACGAGACCAAATACCCGGCCGGTGCGCGCCTGCATCTGCCGGTCTCCAGTCAGCGCGATCTGCAGGATCTGCTGCAGCTGGGGGTGCGCGGCGCGGGCGGCCAGATCGTGCCCCTTCGCGAACTGGTGACGGTGCAGAACACGCTGGTCGAACAGCCGGTTTACCACAAGGACCTGCTGCCGGTGGTCTATGTCACCGGCGACATGGCCGGCAAGATCGACAGCCCGCTCTATGGCATGTTTGCGATGCGTGAGTCGGTGCTGAAAATCGACGCACCCGGCGCTGCGATTGCGGAATATTTCATCCGCCAGCCGGACGACCCTTATCGCGGCTATGCGGTCAAATGGGACGGCGAATGGCAGATCACCTACGAAACCTTTCGCGACATGGGTCTCGCCTATGCAGTCGGGCTGGTGCTGATTTATCTTCTGGTGGTCGCTGAATTCGGCTCCTATCTGACACCGCTCATCATCATGGCACCGATTCCGCTGACCATCGTCGGCGTGATGCCGGGGCACGCCCTGCTCGGCGCGCAGTTCACTGCGACCTCGATGATCGGCATGATCGCACTGGCCGGCATCATCGTGCGCAATTCGATTCTGCTAGTCGATTTCATCAAGCTGGAGGTAGCCGCCGGTGCGCCGCTCCATGAAGCCGTGGTGCGCTCGGCGGTGACCCGCGCGCAGCCGATCGTACTCACAGCGCTTGCCGCGATGCTGGGTGCGCTGTTCATTCTCGACGATCCGATTTTCAACGGTCTCGCCATTTCACTGATCTTCGGCATTCTCGTTTCGACCCTGCTCACCCTCGTCGTGATCCCGCTGCTTTATTACACCGTGTACCACGACAAACCTTCACGCACTGCAAAGGAAACGTCATGACCTCATGGCAAATCGTTCGCATCGTTGCCGGATGTTTCATCCTGCTTTCGTTGGCGCTCGGCGTACCGTCGAGCCCGCTGTTCGTCAGCCAGTACTGGCTGTGGTTCACGGCGTTTGTCGGAGTGAATCTGCTGCAGAGCGGCCTCACGCGCTGGTGCCTGATGGAAACCATCGTGCGCAAACTCGGCGCGCCCGCAGGCGGCTGACCGAAATCGACACGGCCCCGCTCTCATGAAAAGCACCGCTGAATTTCTTGCCGTCACCCTGTTGTCACTAGCACCATGCTTGCAGCCGCAACCGGCAATGGCAACCGACCTTGTCGGCGCGTGGCAATCGGCACGGCAGCATGATCCTGTATTCGAGGCCGCGCGCGCGCAACTCGAGGCCGGACAAACCAGACAGCGCCAGGGCCGCGCGCTCCTGCTGCCGCAGGTCACCGCAGCCGCATCCGGCGCTTATGTGACAACCGATCAGAACACCACCGGCGCGCAATTCAGCGCGCCCGGATTCGGCACCTCCGCCGACGCGTCGTTTCGCACCCGCGTTGATGGCGGACAATCGGCCGGATGGTCCGTCACCGCGCAGCAACCCATCTACAATGCCGAGCGCTTCGCCAATTCGCGCCAGCTCGACTCGCAATCACAGGCTGCCGAAATCCAGTTCCGCACCGCCGAACAGGATCTGATCCTGCGTAGCGCGCAGGCCTACTTCGCGGTATTGCTGGCGGACGAAACGCTGGCAACAACAAAAGCCCAGCAGATCGCGGCCAAACGTGCGTTCGACATTGCCAATGAGCGTTACGACGCCGGCGCAGCACCGGTCACCGACCGCGAGGAGGCCAAGGCGCGGCTCGACGACATCACCGCCCAGGAACTGTTCGCCAGCGATGAATTGCAGCTGAAGCGCGCGGCATTCTTCGACCTTACCGGCATCGCGGCAGCGGGGCTGCGCCCGCTTGCCGGCGGGGTTTCACTCGACCGCTTCGGTGTCGGGCCGCTTGCTGCCTGGAGCGAGCGCGCCGCCGAACACAATCTGCTGATCGCCATGCAGGACCGCGGCCTCGACATTGCACGCGACGAGGTGGAAAAATTCCGCGCGCTGTTTGCGCCCTCGCTGGACCTCGTCGCACGTGTCGCCGATGACCGCATACACGGCGGCAGCGGCGCCGGCACTTCAGCCATCTCGACCAACTCACGGACCGTCGGCGTGCAGCTTGTAATTCCGCTCTACTCCGGCGGCATGCGCAATGCAAAGCACGACGAGGCCGTGGCCCTCGCGCGCAAAGCCGAATTCGACGGGCAGGCGCTGCGGCAGGAAGTGCTGAGGCAAACGCAGGCGGGCTGGCTAGGGGTCACCAGCGGAATTTCCCGCGTCAATGCGCGTGCACAGGCCCTGCGTTCGGCGCAGGCGCGGCTCAACGCCACGGAAACAGGCAACGAAGTCGGCGCCCGCACCACGCTTGATCTGATGAATGCGCAGACGGATTACTTCCAGGCGCAACGCAATCTTGCGCAGGCAAAGTACCAATTGCTGCTCGACCGGCTGCGCCTCTCCGCGGTTGCCGGCGAGTTGACCGATAAAGAACTGCGCGAGGTCAATGCCGCGCTGGCCGAAACGCCAACTCCAGTGACACCTTAGGTCCGTTCGACCGCCCCTCATCACACCCCCCGGTTCAGCACCTTCAGGCGGAGGACTTTTTTGTAACGCACCGTAACAAACCGGCGCTTTTACAAGCCGCGATACAAAAACGACCTGCCGCGACATGATGGTGTTACAGAGGCGTGATGCAATCGAACCGTCCCCCGCGACGGCAACGATTGATAAACAGGAAACACAGGAGGCATGCAATCATGAAACGCACCATATAGGTGCCCCACGATGTGGTCTCAAACATTCGTTTGCGCTGTGTGAAGTAGGTGAACCTGCATGTTTGATTTACAAGCACGCTATTTCCAGAGCCTCTGATCAAACGTGAAGGCCTCTGAATTAGAAATGACTACGTGCTTGAAATCGGGATGCGCCGGATTTAGGAGATAGTTGAACTCTCCACGCACCACCGCAGAGGGGACTTTAATAGCCACGCTGCGAGCTTCTGCGCACCATTGACTACCCAGATCCATAGTTGCATCGATCGGGGGACAGGAATGCCAATGCGCAGGAAGCGCTGCGACGTCAAGCACCTCGATGGCGAGGTTGTCCGGAATATTCGCGCTCGCTGACACAAACTTGATCTTCGAGTCCGTACGCCCCAAATGCACGAATAGTTCAAGGGCAGCGAGAGATAATGTCGCGGCAGCGTAAATAATTGACTGTCCTTTGCGGTGCCAGCGGCCGGCGCTTTCCAGCCCCCCTGCTCCGGAAAAAGCCGTCTTCCCGTATTTAATTTTGCAGATACGATGAACGATCACGCAACAAATCCATGCTCGATGCGTTGCAATTCTTCTTCGACCTCCCTCGTTCCCGCATCCGTCTCGACCAGATCGAATGGCACGCGATCGCCAAGTCCTTTCTGCCTTGAAGATAACCACTCCAGTGCCTGCCCGCGATCTTCCAGAACATTTTCTGCGAGCGCCACTACCTTCGCCGTGCGGTACAGGCGATCACTGGTCGCCGGCTTGATTCGATCGGCACCTTTCAGAATAACAAACCGATCTATAGTGCGAACACTAACCCCGAGAATTCTGGAGAGCACCAAGTTTGGAAGCCCAGTATTCGCTTTAAAGCTACTGAATACCTGGGGACGAAATCCCCGTTTGATTTCTTCATCAAAGTCCAGTTCTCGTGCGACTTTTGCTCCTATGGCTTTGGTGCCACCCAGCAAATCAACAACTAGTACGCCACTCATTGCTTTGCCCTTTCGTGATTACGCATTTTGTCGCAATAATATACGCCATATGTCGCTATCGCAATAAGCGGCGGAATTTGTGCCAAAGCAGAATACAAAGATTTTTATAATCAGACAGATAAAATAGGTCTGAATTGCCGTAAAGGTTACAAGCAACTGATATTTAGTTACAAAGAAACAGCATTTAATCGACCTTGGCGCTCTACAGCCGTAACAAATCGCCGGCAAAAATAAGCCAGTCCGTAAAACGGATCGGCCGGCGATGCCGGACGCTGGTCGGTTTGGGTTAACGGCAATTGGCGTCTGACATTCAGATTCGCCGGCGAAGACGCCAAACTTTTGGACTATCAGGACTACCACTGAGGCAACGACGATGAAGATGTTCAATCCACCACATCCGGGCTTGATAATCCGTGAAGACGTACTCCCCGATCTCGGCCTTTCCGTGACCGCGGCAGCGAGTCAGCTCGGCGTATCTCGTGTTGCGCTCTCGCGGGTCATCAATGGCCGCTCGGCAATAAGTGCAGACATGGCCATCCGCTTCGCTCAGTGGCTTGGCGGTAGTGCCGAGACTTGGCTACGCGCGCAAGCGCAATACGACCTGTGGCACACCGAGCGCGAAAAGCGCATCAGAATTAAGCCGGCGATTCGATCGACGATAGCGGCTTAGAGACCGCCAATGCGCTCGCAATTCTTGTGCACGAAAAAATGCCCGGCTATATATTTCAGATTATTTGCCAGCAATCACGTAACAGCGATATCGCTATAGCGCGGCCGCTTGAAGGCGGATCGTATCCCGTGGCGCCGCTACTTTCCTATGTTTACGAACGGTGATATCGACATCGCATCCAAGCCGCGTCAGCAAACGCATAAGGCGTTCGACGGACACATCCCGGAATTGCCCATTGAGCAGCCGAGACACGTCTGGCTGGCTAAGGCCCATACGTTTTGCCGCTGCGGTTTGGGTCAGTTTTTGCGCGGTGATGACGTCTTGAATTCGAGTCACCAGTTTAGCTTTCAATAGATGCGTATCCGCATCGGGAAAGTCGAGATCAGCAAAGATATTCTTCGTGCCGCGCACGACACTGGTATCTGAATCTTTTTTCATGATGATCTTCCTTTTCCAAGCTGAATCTTGTAATCGGCTTCAGCTGCGTTGAGCCGCCGCTGGATCAATTTCACGTCCTCGGTCGACGTTTTTATTCCAGACTTCGACTTTTTCTGGAAGACGTGCAGAACATAGATTACCGACGCGAACTTCACCGTGTACACTGCCCGGAAAGTGTCGCCTACGTGGTCGGCAACTATTTCCAGCACCCCTGCCCCGCCGAACCCCTTCAGCGGTTTCGCGTTACGATGCTTCTCGCCAATTTGGGCCCGATATAGCGCGTAGCCCATCGCGTCCTGTACGGGATCTGGAAATGTACGAAAATCCTTGTAGCTCGAACCGATCCATGAAACCGGTTTGATGGTCGTGTTGGACATTTCAATAATATGGCGGAAGCACCATATTGAGTCAAGGCGTTTTTGAACCGATGACCGCTTGCAAGCCGAGATCGGTAGCGAACGAGTCATCGCGATATTTGTGCCAAATTTGTGCCAGGGCGAAAATTAATTCCCTTTAAAATCAAACAGGGTGAGATTGAAAATAAAATATGGCAAGCGCTACAAGTAACTGTTTATTATAAATAATTTAACACGCTTCAATCGACTGTTAATCCGTGTGTCCCTGGTTCGAGCCCAGGTCGGGGAGCCAAATCCATCAAGGGGTTACGTCTATCGTAACCCCTTGTCCGTTAGAGGGCTGTGCCAAATTTGTGCCCTCTAACAGCCTCCCGACGACTTGAGCGT
>CAISYC010000006.1 GCA_903889565.1 uncultured beta proteobacterium | reverse complement strand
TGGCCCGCCTTCACGCGATCAACCGCCAATTGCCTAAACTCGGCCGTGAATTCCTGCTTCGGTATCTTGAACATATTTCTTCCTTCCTGTCAGTTGAGTTTATACCCACCTCTTGGAAGACGAAATTTCGGGGGAAGCTCACTCGCAAACTCTCATTTACACTCTGTCGACCACCTTCCGTCAATGGATTTGCGGAATCGTCTATAGCTAGTCCCAGGTCCGTATGTGCAAGCCGACGATTGCGCCAATCGCGCGCAAATTTTGTCTTCTCGATCGCATCACTTATCAATAATTCAATCTTCGCTCTTACATCGTCAGATTGAAGCAGCGAAGGTAAGCGATTGATCGTCAGGTTTTCCTTTCCGGCAGAGCGCGGAGGATCAGTTAGGCGAGCAAGATGCAAAAGAGTGTGCTCCCAGCCCATGGCCTGCATCGCGCCAAAATAATGCGCTGCGGCTTTGTTCAGCAAATCAATGCGGGATTTCTTAGTGCCATACAATTCCTCATATTCAGACCAGTTCCAACACAGACCGGTCATTTCCTGCCAAAGCGCATCGTATACAGCACCTAGTGCTGCGCCCATTTTATCGATGTGTTCCTCTTTTGAATCTTCAGCTGTAGGCATTTCGGGGAAAACGGCACTTAGCGTAAGGTAATCTGGGCTTAGGTCAGGGATTGGAACTTCGGCAGGCCACAACATCAAGCTGCCGCGCGCCCCCGTACGTAAGAGACCACGATTTTTAATTTATTGTGGCTTTGCCTGTTTCTCCGATAGTGAAGGCTCGCCCGATTACTGCACCAAATACCTCCCCACCTCCGCAATCCCCGTCCCGCTGCACCCCGTCGCGCCATAGCGCAGGAATTTCTGGATGCGCGCCGCGCCATCGACTTCGCCGACATACATATTACCGTCGCTGTCATTCGCCACCACATGCGGCCAGTGGAACTGGCCGGCCTGGCGGCCGCCGCCGCCGACGCGCGTGAGTTCGGTGAGGTTCTGGCGGTTCATCACGTAGATGACGTCGTTGACGAGATCGGCGACGTACATGCAGCTTTGCCTGGCGTCGGTTGAGAAGTTGACGGTGCCCGAGGTGCCGCCGATCGATTGCGGCGCGACGTGCACTTCACCGACGTAACCGCATTTGCCCGCTTCGCCATTCGGGTTCTCGCAGGGCTTGCCGGCCTCGCTGGCCTTGAAGACCTGCACACGGTTGTTGCCGCGGTCGCAGGCGTAGAGCAGGCCGTCGTTGGCGAGCCGCGCGCAGTGCAGCGGGCTGCGGAAGAATTTCGGTTTCATGTTGCCGGACTTGTAATCGTCGTACCAGGCCGCGCCGTAGGCTTCGCCGCTGCTGTTTTCACCGACGACGGGGTTCTGCCCGTAGGCGCCGAAGTGGCCGACGTATTTGCCGGTGGCCGCATCGACGATCAGCACGCGGCGGTTGCCGTAACCGTCGGCGATGTACATGAGGTTGGTTTTCGGATCGACCACCATGTCGGCCGGCCAGTACGGCTCGGGCGTGCCGTTCACACCGCCGTTGGTGTCGTTGCTGTTAGGGCCTTTCGCGCCCGCGGTGCCGATCTGAAACAGGAAGGTGCCGTCGGTCTTGAACTTGAGGATGTGCGAATCGTCGCCGAAGTTAGGCGCCCACGCATACTGGCCGTGAAAGTTGCGCGCCTGGCCGTTGCCGGCGATGTAGACGAAATCGTTGTGATCGACGTAGATGCCATGCTCGCGCGCCGGCCAGAAGCAGCCGTCGGCCTCGCGGCATTTGGTTTTCAGAAAATCCGCATCGCCCGGCCCGCCCCAGGCCTTCAGCAGTTTGCCGGCCGTGTTGAACACGAGGATCGACGGCGCCGGTGCGCAACAGCCGTTGATCTGGCCGTTGGGCCGCGGATGACCGAGCGCGCTGATCGGTTTGCCTTTCTCGTCTTTGCCTGCGGCGCCCTGCATGCCGCTGTCCTGCGAGCCGACCGAGCGCGGGCGGTGATAAACCCAGATCTGGTTGTGCTTGTCGACGGCGATGCCGCCGACGTCGCCGATCACCCAGTGGTTCGGTAGCGGCTGCGGCCACGCGGGGTCGAGCACGAAGCCCGGCGCTTCGCCTTTTTTCTCGACGGCCATGCCTTCGGACAAGCGCTCGACGACGCGCGCTTTTTGCAGGGCTTCGGCGGCGGATTTCTGGGCGTGGGCGGGAATTGTCAGTGACAGGCCGATGCCGGCGAGCAACAGCGTGCGGATCAATGCAATTACAGCGGGCCTGAGAATTTTTGCGTTCATGGTCGTGCTCCTCTCCTGATGATGGCGTTCGTTTGAGTTCGTTTTATCGAACGCCTGCAATCCGCTTTTTACCGCACATTGTGCGGGGGCGCCATAGAGGCAAAAAGATGATGGGGTTTCTCCCTCACCCTTGACGGGAGAGGGCACTCGCGACACGGCGTTCGCGAAGCGATCCGGGGCGGGAGCGAGTGCCAAGACGCGCTTCCCGCAGGCGGCCGGCTTCGCCGGTAACGTGTCCGCGCGTCGGGGTGAGGGTGAAAAGGCACGCCCTTCCCCCCATCCCTGCCTTCCCCCTCAAGGGCGGAAGGAGAACTGCTCGTTGGCGCAGGGGCGAGGGAGTGAAAAAGAACGACGGATGTAAGACGGGTAGGGGGCGCCACGCCGAAACCCATCGTTCGTTGACGCGGCGGCAGCGATGAAATTTGCCGCCGCCGGACTTTCCGATCACCACAAAAACAAACCCCGCCTTCGGCGGGGTTTGCGTGATTCGAACGGGATAGTACTAAGCGCGAAAATTCATTTTGCGGCGCGCCATAAAGCCAATCATGCCAAGGCCCGCGAGCAACATCGCGTAGGTATCGGGTTCCGGAACCGCCTGCACCGTCGAATAAGTAACCCCGGAAAAACCAAAACTCTCGACCGCGCCGCCCGAATGACACCCGGTAAGATCGCAATGCGTGTTGGGATCGGAAGGGTCCGGGTTAGCGTTGTAGTCGGAAAACACGTTGTAACCGTACGCGTTCAACCAAAAACTGCGATAGGGATTTCCAGTTGTAGAGTTGTTGTCGGCGTAAAAACTCGCAGCGGTCACGACACCGCCAACCAGGGTAAAACTGTTAAACGCAATGCCGGCATTCGAAAAAATATCCAACGGGGCCGGGGCGGCGTTAGTCATCTGAAACGGTACCGGCACCGTGCCGCCGAAACCATCGGGTGCACTCCCCATGGTAACGGTGGTCGGGTAACTCGTGACCACAATGTCGGTCGCCTGCTGGTTGGCGCCATTCGCGGTCAGGCCGTAAATGTCGCCCGTGACCGTGCCCAGTATCGTGCCACCCGATTGAAGCAATCCATCAAAGGAAAAATGCACGACATCCGCGTGAGCGGGAACCGCCGCGCCTGTCGAAAACATAACTGCCAATACCGCCATTAACCTACGCATTTTCAAGATCCCCATATAAAAACGTTTTTCCTCTCCAGCATTGAGGTTATCAAACGATTAAATATTTTGTGTGTCAATTTGCCGCTGGAAATATGGTCCGAATGGACTACACCGAGTTCCGATGCAACCTGGCCTTCCTGCGCGCTGCGCTGCATTTTCAGTTTGTCATTCCCGCCAAGACGGGAATCCAGTTCCTAACCCGGCAGGAGCAACTCGCCTTGCAGCGCCGCTTGAACCAAATCAAAGATTAATGGAGGCTGAGAAACCTGTCGTTATTTGTCTGGCATTCCCCCTTATTCAACCACTGAGCGGAGGAAGAACATGTCAGACCTGATTCAATGGGGACCCGGCCTGTATACGGGTATAGCCATCATCGATGAAGACCACAAGAAGCTCGTTGACATGCTCAACAAGCTCAACGCGGCGATGAAAGAAGGCAAGGGCAAGGAGATACTGGCGTCGCTGCTGCATGACCTCGTGCAATACACGGTCAAACACTTCGGCCACGAGGAACAGCTGATGACGCAGCACAAATACGCTGATTCTGTGCGCCACATTGCGGAGCACAAGAAGCTGGTGGCGGAAGTGGTTGCCTTCAAAGAGAAGCTGGAATCCGGAACAGCCATGATCTCGATCGACCTGCTGAAATTTCTGCGTGACTGGCTCGGCACGCACATCCTGTTTTCCGACAAAAAGCTCGGTGACGCGCTTGCGGCCGACGGGGTGAAATAGAAGCTGCGCTGCTATTGCAGCCAGTCTTGTAGCTTGGGCTGACGCAGGAAGCACAACTGCGGTGCCTGCGGTCATGACGTTGGGCCTCCTGCGTCAGCCCAGCCTACGCAAAATTCCGGAATACTCAGCACTATTTCACGGCATGCCACGCACGGTGCGGCCCGCGGCGGCCGGGGCGCTGAAAGTCTTCGGGCACGGTCTGTTTGGTGATTTCGCGCAGCGCCAAACGTTGCGCCAGCGCCGCATCGATTTCGAAGCTGCGCAGGTTGGTCGAAAAAAACAGCTCGCCGCCGTCGGCCAGCAGCTGGTGGCAGTGGCTCACCATGTCGGCGTGGTCGCGCTGCACATCCAGCACATCGGCCATCTTTTTCGAATTCGAGAATGACGGCGGGTCGATCACGATCACATCGTAGCGCTCGCGGTCGGCCACCGCCTGCACCAGCCACGCCAGCACGTCGGCGCGCACCAGCATGTGGCGGCGCGCATCGATGCCGTTGAGCGCAAAATTGCGCGCCGTCCACGCCTGATAGGTATTCGACAGATCGACCGTGGTCGAACGCGCAGCGCCCGCCAGCGCCGCATGCACGGTGAAACTGCCGGTGTAGGCGAAGAGATTCAGAAAGCGCGTGCCGGTGCCGCGCTTCGCGCGATCCGCGACGATTTCCGCGACCAGCGCGCGCATCGGCCGGTGATCGAGGAAGAGGCCGATATCGAGATAGGTGTCAAAGTTGACCTCGAAGCGGGGCCCGCCTTCCAGCACCACGAATGATTCGGCGGCGGCGTCATCGAGCTTTTCATATTGCGAGGTGCCGCGCTGGCGTTCGCGGCGCTTGAGATGCAACTGCTCCGCGGGGATCGCGCAGACTTCGCAGATCGCATCGCAGACGCCGACCAGCCACGCCGTGTATTCGGCGTCGGTCATCTTCCAGCCGGTGTCGATCTCCTGCACATGCAGATGCGTTTCCGCGCGCGGCGAGACGGCCTCGTACCAGTCGATGGCGAAGGGAAACTGCGGCACGTCACGATCGTAAATGCGAAAGCAGCTGATGCCGCGCCGCCGCGCCCACTTTCGGCGGTGGGCGAGGTTCTTGCGCAGGCGGTTGGCGAAGGCGTCGGTCATCGATGCGGACTTTGCACCTTATGCCCGCGCAATCGCATCGGCTATTTTCTCCGCGGCCATAATCACCGGGAGATTGGTGTTGCCCGCCATCACGTTCGGCATGATGGACGCATCGGCGACGCGCAGGCCCTCGACGCCATACACGCGTCCGGCGCTGTCACATACCGCATCGGCATCGTCGGCGCGGCCCATGCGGCAGGTGCCGACCGGATGAAACACGCCGGCGACGTTTTCGCGCACATGCGCGGCGAGGGCTTTGCGATCGCGAATCAACTGCAGCAAATCGATGCGCTCGCCGGTGAGCGTGCCCAATGTGAAATCGCCGAGACCCGGCACGAGGTCGAGCAGCGTCGCGATCAGCCGCGCCTTCACCGCATTGACGCGTCCGACTTCGTTCATGCGCCGCAGCTGATCGGTAAAGCGCACCGGAAACGGCCGCCCGCCGAGCGCGCGCAGTTGTTCGCTGCAGACGATGTCGACCGCGCGGTCGAAGACCATCAGCATGCGCTGCACATCGATGTCTTCGCCAAGAAAATTGAATTCGACATCCGGCAGCGCGGTCGGCGCCTTCGATGCGAGCTGCACGCGGCCGGTCGCTTTGGGCCGCAACAGCGTCGGCGCGATATTGCCGATCTGCTGCCCCAGCGCATTCCATGAGGTTTTGCTTTGCACGTTCACGAACAGATCGGCAGGCGCGCAGCCGGCGACTCCGCTGGAAAAACGGTGACAGACCACCGGCACCGTGCGCAATGTTGCCGCCTGCCGCGCCGCGCGTTTCAAGTGCATGCCGATGAACAGCACCGGATGGTTCTGCAGATTGGCGCCGACGCCGCGGCGATCGGCAACGACGTCAATGCCGAGCTTCTGCAACTGCGCCGCGTCACCGATGCCCGAGCGCAGCAGCAGCGCCGGCGAAAAAATTGCGCCGGCCGTGACGATGATTTCGCGCGCGCGGAATTCCTTTACCGCGCCGTCGACGATCGCGCTGACGCCGACGGCGCGCCGGCCTTCGAACAGTATCTTTGTCACCTGCGCATTCGCTGCGACGGTGAGATTGCTGCGCCGGCGTGCCACGGCATCGAGATACACAAACGCCGCCGATGCGCGGCCGTTTTCCTGGCGGCACATCGGCGCGGCGCCGAGGCCATCGCGGAAATCCGCATTCATGTCTTCGATGAACGGCAGACCTTGCGCTGCGGCCCACGCGGCGACGGCGCGCGCCTGCGGCGGATAATACTGCGGCGCGATTCTGCGGATCGGCAGCGGACCGTCCTTGCCATGCGCGTCGCCGCCGCAATCGATATCGGTCTCAAGTTTGCGGAAGTACGGCAGCACGCCGTTCCAGTCCCAGCCCTCGGCGCCGGCGCGCGCCCAGTCGTCGTAATCGGCCGGCGTGCCGCGCAACGCCACCATGCCCATCACCGAACCGCCGCCGCCGAATACGCGCGCCTGCGAAAAACCCGTCGCTGCCGACGTGGCGCCGGTGCGCCAATGCGCTTTGAGCCCGCTCCAGAAGTAGGCCTTGTTGAAATACGACGCCGGATACACGCTGGCGATGTCGGCGGGTTCATTGCCGGGCTGCACGTCGCGCCCCGCTTCGAGCAACAGCACGTTGTTGGCGCCACGTTCGGTCAGACGACTGGCGATCACGCAGCCGGCGGTGCCGCCGCCGACGACGAGGAAATCAAAAGTGGATGGCATGAGCGTATTTTGCCCTGCAAT
Organism: uncultured beta proteobacterium; assembly: GCA_903889565.1. Lineage (GTDB taxonomy): Bacteria > Pseudomonadota > Gammaproteobacteria > Burkholderiales > SG8-41 > PALSA-1004. The sequence continues at coordinate 9,491 of CAISYC010000006.1, read as the reverse complement.
GTGCTTGTGCGTCGGGACGTCATGCCCCGGCAACTGCCCGCTGTGATATACGCATGCGCGTTTCCCCTCTACCCTTGAGGGGGAAGGCGGCCTGATTCAAGAGTGATCGCCAATACCAGCCGATGCGCCACCTGCCAATGCAGTAAACTTCCCTCAAACAAAATCACCGGCCGGCGCCCTGCGTCGATGCCGTTAAATTCCGCGAGTCCTGATCGATCCCCGCTTCAGACCGCAACAGGAGGAGTCATGCAGCGCATGCATTTCGTCCGCGCCCTGCAATATCCGACGCTGTGCGTCGCGGCCTCGCTCGTCGCCGCCTCCGCATGCGCACAAGGCTATCCGCTCAAGCCGATCCGCCTGATCGTGCCGCTCGCCCCCGGCGGCCCCAGCGATCTCCTTGCACGCACGATGGCGCAGCAACTGACACCCGCGCTCGGCCAGCCCATCGTGGTGGACAACCGCACCGGCGCCGGCGGCACCATCGGCGTCGATGCCGCGGCGAAAGCGCCGCCGGACGGTTACACGCTGCTGCTGATCGCGTCATCGACTTATACGATCACCGCCAATCTGTATCCGAAGCTGCCCTACGACGCGCGACGCGATCTGACGCCGGTGTCCATCCTCGCCGCCGGCCCCTACATGATGACGGTGCATCCGTCGCTGCCGGCAAAGACCTTCAAGGATCTGCTCGCGCTGTCGAAAGCGCATCCGCGCGATCTCAATTACGGCTCCGGCGGCACCGGCACCGGGCCGCAGATGTCGATGGAGTTGCTGAAGCTGAAAACCGGGCTTTCGATCACGCATATTCCGTACAAGGGCACCGGCCCGATGCTGATCGATCACATGGCCGGTCACATCCAGGTTTCGCTGTTGAATCTGATCGCAGCCTTGCCGCAGGTGGAAACGAAACGTTTGCGCGCGCTCATCGTCACCGGCGTCAAACGTTCGAACAAGCTGCCCGAGGTGCCGACCTTCGAGGAATCCGGCATTGCCGGCTTCGACGACATCAGCGGCCACATGATTCTGGTGCCGGCGGGCACGCCGAAAGACATCATCGCGCGTCTGAATCGCGAACTCGTCAAGGCGCTGCGCGCGCCTGAGGTGGTGGCGCGGCTTGAAAACGAAGGCGCCGAAATCATCGGCAACACACCCGAAGAGGCCGCCGCGATCGTGCGCGCCGATCTCGACAAATGGGCGGACGTGATCAAACGCAGCGGCATCAAGCCGGATTGATCAAGCTGGCGGGGGATGGATTATGAATAAAGATGAAAACAAAAAAGTACTCGCCTCGCCCCCTGCACAGGGGGAGAGGGTGGGGGTGAGGGGGCAATCAGCAACTCGTCATCATTTGCCCCTCACCCCCACCCTCTCCCCGCTCACGCGGGGCGAGGCAGTATTTTATAAACGGCTTCTTGTCGGTTTGACATTGTGCTTTTCGTTCAGCGTTCCCGCCTTCGCGCAACCCTATCCCTCCAAACCGATCCGCCTGATCGTGCCGCTCGCCCCCGGCGGCCCCAGCGACATCCTCGCGCGCACCATCGGCGGCGCGATCACGCCGACGCTGGGCCAGCAGGTCATCGTCGATAACCGCGCCGGCGCCGGCGGCATTCTCGGCACCGATCTCGCCGCGAAGGCGCCGGCCGACGGTTACACCCTGCTGCTGATCGGCATGTCGAGTTACACCATCACCGCGGCGCTGTATGCAAAGCTGCCGTTCGACCCGAACCGCGACCTCACGGCGGTCACGGTGCTTGCCGCCTCGCCCTTCATCCTGCTCGTGCATCCGTCGCTGCCCGTACTAAACGTGCAGCAGCTCATCGCGCTGGCCAGAGCCAGACCGAACGAACTCAACTACGCCTCGGGGGGCGCGGCGACGCATCCGCAGATGGTGATGGAAATACTGAAGCTGAAGACCGGCATGAAAATCACGCACATTCCCTACAAGGGCACCGGCCCTGCGCTGACCGAAACCATTGCCGGACAGATGCAGGTCAGCATGTTCGGCATACTTGCCGCGCTGCCGCCGGTGCAAAGCGGCCGCTTGCGCGCGCTCGCCGTCACCGAAGCGCGCCGCTCGGCGCTGCTGCCCGAAGTGCCGACGCTCGCCGAGGCCGGCGTTGACGGCATCAACGAGGCCGCTGCGCACATGATCATGGTGCCGGCAGCAACGCCGAAGGAAATCATCGCCCGTCTCAACCGCGAAATGGTCGCGGCGCTGCAGAACCCGGCGGTAAAATCGCGCCTCGCCGGCGAGGGCGCCGAAGCCGTCGGCAACTCGCCGGAGCAGGCGACCGCCGCGGTGCGCGCCGATCTCGACAAATGGATCGATGTGGTGCGCCGCACCGGCATCAAGCTTGAATAAAAAATCGGCCACAGGGGTCACAGAGAACACAGAGCCATTCAAAATCGTTCAATACCAACATTTCCGGATCAGATTGCCGCGACAAATACAGCGTTGGTTCAGGTGTTTTACTCTGTGAACTCTGTGGCCAATGGTTTTGACTCCATTTCTTAAGGGCATTTCCCGATGAAGCAACGCAAGATCGGCAACACCGGCATCACCGTTTCCGCGCTCGGCTTGGGCTGCAACAATTTCGGCCTGCGCATCGACACCGAAGCCTCGCGCGCGGTGATCCACAAGGCACTCGATCTCGGCATCACCTTCTGGGACACCGCGGACGTCTACGGCAAGCGCGGCGGCTCCGAAACCTGTCTCGGCCAGTTTCTCGGCCCGCGGCGCAAGGATATTTTTCTCGCCAGCAAATTCGGCGCCCCGATGGACGACGCCGGCACGCTCGGCGGCTGTTCGCGCAAATACATCATGACCGCGGTCGAGGCGAGCCTGAAGCGCCTCAAAACCGACTGGCTCGATCTCTATCAGATGCACCGCTTCGACCAGGCGACGCCGCTCGAGGAAACCATGCGCGCGCTCGACGACCTCGTCAAACAGGGCAAGGTGCGTTACCTCGGTTTCTCGACGCTGGTCGGCTGGCCCTTTGTCGACATGCAGTGGACGGCCCGGCAGCTCGGCACTACGCCGCTGACCTTCTGCGAATCGGAATACAGCCTGTTGAAGCGCGACGACGAACAGGACCTGATTCCGGCGATGCTGAAGCACGGCGCCCATCTGCTGCCCTACTACCCGCTCGCCGGCGGCTTTCTCAGCGGCAAGTACAAGCGCAACGCGCCGTTGCCGGAGGGCGCGCGCATCACCAAGGGCGCGCGTTATCAGGGCATGTGGATCAACGACGAAAACTGGGACATCCTCGAAAAGCTCGAGGCCTTCGCGGCAGCGCGCGGCCGCAGCATGATAGAACTCGCCTTTGCCTGGCTGCTGGCGCAGCCGGTACTGGCGAGCGTCATCGCCGGCGCGACCAAACCCGGGCAACTCGAAGCCAATGTGCGCGCGGTCGATTGGGAACTGACGCCGGCGGAAGTCGCGGAAGTGAACGAGATTTCGAATAAATACGTACCGCTGTAGCACAGGCGATTCGCCTGCAATGAGGCTGCTGCGGGCGCGTCCGCCTGCAGCAGTCTCGCCTGGCAATGTTTAATCAATACATTCATCGACGGAGATCGCAATGGCAGCCAAAAAAACCCAACTCACCCAACTGAAAAAGAAATACGGCACCAAGGCGATCGACAACGGCCTCAGGCTCAATCCGAAAGATTTTCTCGACATGCTGAAATGGCGCGACGAGCTCGATCCGCAGTACGCCAAGCTGTGGCTCGACTATACCTACGGCGGTCTCTACAACCGCGGCGTGCTGACAGAGCGCACGCGCCTCCTGGTGGCGATCTCGCAAGCGGTGGCGATGGACGAAATGGAAGTGGTCGAGAGCCACATCCACAGCGCGCTCACGCACCAGGTCAAGCCACGCGAAATTCTCGAAGTGCTGCTGCAGATCACCGTTTATCTCGGCACGCCGAAAGTCACGCGTGCCGTGCGCGTGTTCAAGAAAATCCTGACCAAAGCCGGCCGCATGAAGGAAATCAGGGACACGCAGCCGCCGATGGACGGCAATATCAAGGCGCGCTCGCTCGAAAAGGAACGCCCGACCTGGCGCGTGCCGGATTCGAAATTCCCGCAGCGCGAGGCGATGATGCAGAAGTACGGCTGGAAGGGCATCAGCGCGGGCATCCGCCTGCAGCCGACGCACCACGCTGAAACCGTCGTGCAGTTCGACCGCCTCGACCAGAATTATCTCAAGCTGTGGCTCGACTTCATTTATCAGGGCATGTACGTGCGCGGCATCCTCGACGACAAGACGCGCCTCCTGTGCATGGTCGGCGTCTGCGCGGTGCTCGACGAACAGATCCAGGGCGACAATCACCAGCGCGCGGCATTGATGCTGGGCGCGACGCCGCGTGAAGTGCTCGAGGTGCTGCTGCACTCGACCATCTACGCCGGCATGCCGCGCAGTCTGCGCGCGGTACGCCAGTTCGACCGCATCCTCAACGAGGTCGGTCAGGCGAAAGAAGTGTACGAAACGCAGTTGCCGCTGCAAATTTAACCCGGCTTTGCAGGGCGGAAAAGCGCAGCGCCTTCCGCCGTATGATCGGGTACTCGACGAGCGCTGCGTCCGTCGGATTACGCTGCGCTTATCCGCCCTACGAAATCGCAGCTGACGGCAAGAATTGCGGTTTCGTAGCCCGGAAGGAGCAACGCGTAATCCGGGGTTACGATGCCGGCCGTTTTCCCGGAATGCGCTGCGCCCCCTTCCGGGCTACGGTTCAATTGCCCTTCCTCGCGCATGATTTACGCTGCAGCGCCACGCCAACCGAGAGCAAAGCCTGAACCAAACCGTTTTTTCGGCGTCAAATCGGCATGCGTGGTCAAATGGATGCCACGCAGATTTTGTCAGGATCAGCAGATGGACGCGGCCGAAGCTTTTATTCTCGCACGCACCCAATTTGGGCTGAATATTGCCTTTCACATCCTGTTCCCGAGCCTGACGATCGGGCTGGGCTGGTTCCTGCTCTACTTCCGTGTTCGCTACGAATGCACCAAAGATGCGGCGTGGCTCGCCACCTACAAGCTGTGGCTGAAAATCTTCGCGCTGAGTTTTGCGATGGGGGTGGTCTCGGGCATCGTGATGAGTTTCCAGTTCGGCACCAACTGGCCCGGCTACATGAACAAGGTAGGCGCCATCGCGGGGCCGCTGCTGGCCTACGAAGTGCTGACGGCATTTTTTCTCGAAGCGACCTTTCTCGGCATCATGCTGTTCGGCATGAACCGCGTGCCGGGCTGGATGCATATTTTCTCCTCCGTCATGGTGGCAGCCGGCACCACCCTGTCTGCGTTCTGGATACTGGCACTGAATTCATGGATGCAGACGCCCGCCGGATATGTCGTCGCCGGCAACCAGTTGATCGCCGGCGACTGGCTGGCAGTGATATTCAATCCGTCATTTCCGTATCGCTTCACGCACATGCTGCTGGCGTCCGGGTTGACGGCGGCGTTCGCGATCGCGGGGCTTTCCGCGTGGCGGCTGCTGTACGAACCCAGCGACAGGTCGGCAACGCGAACCCTGCGCGTCGGCGCGCTGGTCGCCGCGGTGCTGGTACCCGTGCAAATTTTCGTTGGCGATTTGCACGGACTCAACACGCTGCATCATGAGCCTGCAAAAATTGCCGCGATTGAAGGCATCTGGAAAACCGAAAAAAGCGCCCCGCTGGTGCTGTTTGCCGTGCCCAACGAGGAGAAGCGACGCAACGATTATGCGATTGAAATTCCGAAGGTCGCGGCACTCATCCTGACCCACGACGCCAATGGCGAACTGCGCGGACTCGACGACTTTGAACCCGACCGCCCGACGGTGGCACCGCTGTTTTTCGGCTTCCGTATCATGGTCGGCACCGGCGTCAGCATGCTGCTGTTGTCCTGGTTCGGCGTCTGGCGCTTGCGGCGCGGCGAGCCGCCGCGCGCGTTGCTGTGGATGTTCTCCGCATTTACGTTCTCGGGCTGGATCGCCACGCTGGCCGGCTGGCTGGTCACCGAGATCGGCCGTCAACCGTGGCTGGTGACCGGAATCCTGCGTACCGCCGACGCAGCGGGCAAAATCACCGGCGCTGAACTCGGCGCCAGCCTGACCGTTTATGTGCTGACCTACAGCCTGATGCTGCTGGCCTATTTCGTTGTCATCACGCACATGGCAGGCAAGGGAGCGCAGGCATGACGCTCGATCTGCCGGTGATCTTTGCAGCATTGATGGGTATCGCAATCCTTGCCTACGTCGTGCTCGACGGTTATGACCTCGGTGTCGGCATGCTGATGCCGGCGGCAACCACCGCGCAGCAGGACCTGATGGTGGCATCGATCGGACCGTTCTGGGATGCCAACGAAACCTGGCTCGTGCTCGGCATCGGTTTGTTGCTGGTGGCGTTTCCGGCGGCGCACGGCATTGTCCTCGGCGCACTCTATCTGCCGGTGACCGCCATGCTGATCGGCTTGATGTTGCGCGGCGTCGCCTTCGAGTTCCGCGTGAAGGCGCAGGGCTGGCATGCCGAACTGTGGAACTGGTTTTTCTGGCTTGGTTCGTTTCTGGCGAGTCTGGCGCAGGGATTCATGCTCGGGCGCTATGTCACCGGTTTTGAATCAGGCGCGGGATACTGGCTGTTCGCTCTGCTGGTCGGCGCCAGCCTGTGCGGCGGCTATGTATTGCTCGGCGCCACCTGGCTGGTGCTGCGTACCGAGGGCGAATTGCAGCAGAAGGCACGGGCGTGGGCACGCTGGGGCATCATGTGGGTTGCACTGGGAGTTGCGCTGGTATCGGTCGCAACACCGTGGATGAGTGAAATGGTGCGCGATAAATGGTTCGATTTTCCGCGCACCTTGTGGCTGATGGCGCTGCCGGCCGCAAGTGTGGGTGCCGGCATCTTTGTGTGGCGCAGCCTGCGGCCCGCCGCGGCCGACTGGAAACCGTTCGCCGGTGCGGTGACGATCTATGTGACTGCATTTACCGGACTTGCCTACAGCATTTTTCCGTTCGTGGTGGTTGACCGGCTGACGATCTGGGAGGCGGCCGCGCACCCGAGCGCACTGCAGTTCATGTTCTGGGGCGTTGTCATTGTGCTGCCCTGCATTGCCGGCTATACCGTGTTTGCCTATCGCGTGTTTCGCGGCAAGGTGAAGGGTGGCCTGTATGAATGAGAACAGCGGCGGCATGGTCGCACGCAAGGAATCCGCCACTACTCGGCGGTGATCCCTTTCTGCTGCACCACCTTGCGCCACTTCTCGATATCGGCGCGGATGAAGGCGGCAAACGCTTCGGGCTGATCGCCGACCGGCGTGAAGCCGAGTTCGATCATGCGTTTGGCGATCTCGGGCTTTTTGATAGCGGCGAGTGCGGCCGCATGCAACACGCCGACGATTTCCTTCGGCGTTTTCGCCGGCACCACGATGCCGTGCCAGTTGCTGGCTTCATAGTCGGGATAACCCGATTCGGCCACTGTCGGATACTCGGGCAGCATCGGCAGCCGTTGCGCGGTGCCGACCGCAATCCCGCGCAGGCGGCGGTCTTTGACGAACGGCAGCGCGGTGGCAATCGGCGCGAAGTACACCGACACTTCGCCGGCAATCACCGCAGTCTGCGCCGGCGCGCCGCCGCGATACGGCACTTCGAGCAGATTCACGCCCGCGACATTCTTGAAGAGCTCCGTCGCCAGATACGTCGAAGTGCCCACGCCGGCCGAACCGTAATTGATCGCGCCCGGTTTGGCTTTGGCGATTCTGACCAGATCGGCGATGGTTTTCACCGGCAGCGACGGATGCACCACCACGATCAGCGGTGACAGGTCGGTTTTCGTAATCGGCGTGAAATCGCGCAGCACGTCATAGGCGAGGCTTTTGAACAGACTGACGTTGACCGCGTGCGACTGCGTGATCTGCAGCAGCGTGTAGCCGTCGGCCGGCGACTTCGCCGCGATCTCGGCGCCGAGATTGCCGCCGGCGCCGGCACGCACATCGACCAGCACCTGCTGGCCCAGCACCTCGGACATGCCCTGCGCAACCAGACGCCCCACCACTTCGGACGCACCCGTGGTCGGCATGATGTAGCGCAGGGGTTTCGACGGGTAATTCTGCGCCGCGGCGCAAGCGCAAAACAACATCAGTGGAATATGCCGGCAGTAACTGCCTGCTCCATCGACCAATGTGTTCGCGATGTAATTCATTGCGCCCTCACCCCCGATCCCCCTCCCCGCGGGAGAGGGAGGCATATCCGCACGATCGAAAGTTACGCCGGCACCGGCCCGTTCATCTCCGGCATGATCACGTGTTCGCGCGTAATGTCGGCGACGCTGCGTGCGCCGATCAGCGCCATCACGCGGTCGATCTCTTCGCGATAGATATTGAGCGCGCGGCGCGCGCCGGCTTCGCCGCCGACGGCGGTGCCGTGCAGCGGCCCGCGGCCCAGCATCACGGCGTCGGCGCCGAGTGCGAGCGCCTTCACCACATCGCTGCCGCGACGGAAGCCGGAATCGACGATCACCGTCAGGCGCTTGTTGACCGCCTCGACCACTTCCGGCAACACCAGGATCGGCGCCGTCGTGCTGTCGAGCACGCGCCCGCCGTGATTCGACAGCACCACGCCGTCGGCGCCGCAGTCGGCCGCCATCACCGCATCCTGCGCATGCTGGATGCCCTTGATGACGAGTTTGCGCGGCCACAGCTTGCGCAGTTCGCGGATGTCGTCCCAGTTGATCGTATCGTTCGACTGCACCGAGCGCCCCATCGGCAGCGCACCGACGCGCGTCTGCATGTGCGGCGGGAAATTCATGTAGCGCGGTGCGCCGGTGGTCAACAGATAACGCACCAGCACGCCGAACAGCCAGCGCGGATGCATCATTACATCGATAACGTTGCGGCGCGTGAAACGGAAGGGAATGGTGAAGCCGTTGCGCAGGTTGTATTCGCGGCCGGGTGCCACCACCGTATCGACGGTGAACACCAGCGCCTCGGCGCCGGCATCCCTGGCGCGCGCGACCAGCTGGTGCGACAGCGAGCGATCCGGCCACATGTAGAACTGAAACCACCAGCTGCCGCCGGCCGCCGCCTCGGCGACCTTTTCCATCGCCGTCATCGATGACGCCGCCAGCGTATACGGCACGCCGGCGGCTGCCGCTGCGCGCGCAATCGCGGTCTCGCCTTCGTACCAGGCGAGCCCGACCGAACCGGTGGGCGCGATCACGATCGGCATTTTCTGTTGCTTGCCGAACAGGGTGATTTCCTGATTGCGGCCGGAGACATCGCGCAGCACGCGCGGTTTCAGCTTGATGCGTTCGAGCGCGATGCGGTTGTCGCGCACCGCGATCTCGTCGTCGTTGCCGCGGTGCATGAATTCGAACAGCCCCTTGGGCAGGCGGCGGCGCGCCAGTTCGGTCAGATCGGCGATGTTCCACGCGCCGAGGGTTTCGTCTTTCATTGATGTCATCCTCAATTCACTCGTTCCGCTAGAGCGCGGGGTTGCCGTTGTAGCGCAGGCGACCCG
>CAISYC010000005.1 GCA_903889565.1 uncultured beta proteobacterium | reverse complement strand
ACAACCGCAGTCGCCGTCATTCCACGCTCGACTACCGTTCGCCGGTTCAGTTCCTGCAGGACTGGATCACAAAGCAGCATGGGCAGAAAATGGCGGCTTAAGACCACGACCTTGGAAGACGAAAAACCGAGGGAAGCTCAGAGCGATAACGTTTGTCCTCAATTTCGTCGCTACTCAATACGAATTACCTGAAACACATTTTGACGGAGCGAGCCCACCCGAGGGGGCAATCAAGCTTCTTTCGGTTCTTGCGGACGGCGTTTGGACACAAGAGGACCATTTCGAGCGTATCGAATCGGGAAATATTGATGAACGCGACTATAAATGGCTAGAACGCAAACGCAATTTGTAAGCTTTGTAGGGTTCAAGAAGGAAGTGCATTGCGCCCCTCGGTTTTAGCGATTCTCTCCCCAATGAGACAATCCGCCGCATGCCCTCGACGCCCTACCGCCCACCCGCGCACCACGGGTTGGACATCCTCCACCTCACCGCGCAACTGATCGTCGTCAACAAACCCAGTGGCCTGCTGTGCGTGCCCGGGCGCGGCGCCGGCAAGGAAGACTGCCTGTCGCGTCGCGTGCAGGCCGAATATCCCGATGCGCTGATCGTGCATCGCCTTGATATGGGCACCTCGGGCATCGTTGTCATGGCGCGCGGCGCCGACGCTTTGCGTGCATTGAGCCTGATATTTCAAAAACGCCGCGTGCACAAGCGTTATCAGGCGCTGGTCGATGGCTGCTGGACAGCGGCCGCAGAGGGCGAGATCGATCTGCCCATGACCGTCGAGGGGCCGAAGCAGCGCGTCGATCACGCTGCGGGCCGGCCCAGCCTGACACGCTATCGCGTGATCGACATCAACACCGCGCGCGCAGTGTCGCGCATCGAGCTCGACCCTGTCACTGGACGTTCGCACCAGTTGCGCGTGCACATGGAGGCGATGGGGCATCCCATCATCGGCGACGATTTTTACGGCACGCCGGCATCCTGTGCCAAGGCAGAGCGCCTGATGCTGCACGCCTGCGAGATTGAATTCAGCGATCCCGTGTCGGGTTTGCCGCTGCGCGTCGGGTGTCCGCCGCCGTTTTGATTGCCGCCGCCGGGCGCCCTATGCGGATCAACGCCCGGAACCGGATTTCAAGGCGTCGATTCCGGCTGCAGTTTCGCGATCTGATCACGGAGAGTGCGAATCTCGCGTTCCAAACGGGTGGTGTTCAGCGCCGCGAAAAAAAAGCACATCGGAATGAAGCAGACGAATGCAGTGATTCCCGCCGTTCCAGACGGACTTGAGGCAGATGCGTCGACGGTGATGACAGACAGAATCGCGCAAAAGATAGGCGGCAACCAGTTAGCCAATTTTTCTTTCATCGCTGCGCTCCTGTCATGATTGGTAAGGGTGCTGCCATTATGCCCAGGCCCAAAACAGCACGGTAGCGTGGGCAGCTTGTTGCCCGCGTGGATCGTGGTGCTTTGATTTGTATTGGCCTCGCCTCAGGGGTTGGGCTTGGCCGTGGCCCGCTTGTCCAGCAGCACCGTCGCCCCGCTGTCGAACTGCTTGAGGGCGGCGTCGAGGCGGGTGATGGCGCCGTCCAGGTTGGCCAGCAATTTCTTGAGCGTGTCCGCTTCCATCTGGCTGCGTGCGGTCACATCGTGCAGAACGTCGGAGATCGCGCCGACATTGCGCTGTGCCTCGGAGAAGGTGGTTCGCGCCGACAGCAGCAGGCTCAGCGACGCCTCGCGCCGCAGGTTCGCGGTCTGCGTTTTCAGCACCGGCAACTGCTGTTCCATGCGCGCGATGGCGTCTTTGACGCGGTTCCGCGAGAACATCGAATAGCTCAGGTCCGCGTTTTTGATCGCCGTCACCGCGGCGCCGATCTCTTCGGCGGAGGCGTCGATGTTCGTGAGCGTGACGAGGAAGACCGGCGGCAGCGGGTGCAGCGCCTGTGCTGGCGCGGGGGCCGGTGAGGCGGGCGCCGGCGCTGTAGCCGACGTGGCCGGCGTTGGCGTGGTGACGGATGCAGCCGCTGCTGCCGGGGGCGCGGATGAGGTCAGTGCCGACAGCGCCATCGCGCCGCTGTCGAACTGCTTGAGCGCCGCGTCGAGGCGGGCGATTACGCCGTCTAGGTTAGCCAGCAATTTCTTAAGCGTGTCCGCTTCCGACGGGCTGCGTGCCGTCACCTCGTGCAGGATGGCGGAGATCGAGCCGGCGTTGCGCTGTGCCTCGGAGAAGGTCGTCCGCGTCGACAGCAGCAGGCTCAGCGATTCTTCGCGCCGCAGGCTCGCGGTCTGCGTCTTCAGCGCCGGCAACTGCTGTTCCGCGCGCGCGATCGCCTCCTTGACGCGATTCCGCGTAAACAACGAATAGGTCAGGTCCGCTTTCCTGATCGCCGTCACCGCAGCGGCGATCTCGTCGGCGGAGGTGTCGATGTTCGTGAGCTTGACGAGAAAGTCCGGCGGCAGCGGGTGCAGCGCCTGTGCTTGCGCGGGGGCGGTCGAGGCCAGCGCTGCAAGCGCCAGCACGGCACCGGCCATCAGGCTGCGTACGACGGCAGGAATCATGTTGAATGCTCCGTAACGGACGAAAAATTAAAAGGGGAATGCAGAGTAACACCCTGCAACACCTTACGCGCCGAACGCAGGCGCTAATTGAACACGTGAGCAGCACGCTGCCCGCCCTCCGAAACTTATGGTGCCCCGCGGGGTCGGACCGTGACGGTATCGCCGATATCAAACGACATCAGATCTTCGCCCACCATCAGTGGCCCATCGTAACTCTGGCGTGTTTCGGCAATAATGTCTTCGGGTGTTTGCTCGGCAATAGTTTCGCCGGCCAGAAAAACCAGATGTGAATAGACGGCCATTTTCGGTTTTGCCTGAGCGAACACCATGCCGGCTTCGCGCGGCGTCGTGTGGTGGGCAATGATCCGCTGCACGGGCACGCTCGCTGCGAGCAGCTCGGGGCGGGCACTGCCCACTTCGTGCACCAGCAAGTCGGCGCCGGTGCCGTATTTGATGACGTTCTGATCGTAACGGGTGTCGCCCGAGATCACGACCGCATGCCCCTTGTATTCAATTCGGTAGCCGACGGCCGGTTTGATGGCCGCGCCGTGATCGACCGTAAAGGCGATTACCTTGACGCCATTTTTTTCAAAGACAACGCCGTCGCGGTCGAATTCATCCACTGCCGTTGCAATACCTTCCGGCGGCAGCTTTTCATCGTCGAGACGTATCTTGATGTCGAGCGCATAGGCCTTTTCAAGATTCGACATCAATGTTTTTGCGCCGACCGGCCCGATCACGCGGAAAGGCGTGTTGCGGCGCCCGAACGGCGGCGGCAACCACCCCGTCAGCCAGATATCCGCAATCCCCGAGGTGTGATCCGAATGGTAGTGGGTCAGGAACAGCGCACTGATTTTGCCGGATGGAAGATTGATCTGCTGAAGACGAATCGGCACACCGCGTCCGGCATCGAACAGCAATTTCAGATCGCCGGCCTCAACGAGGGTGCTGGGGCCGAAACGGTCTTTATTGGGTATCGGGGTGCCGGTGCCAAGCAGGGTCACTTTGAAATCGCTATCGGCCCGGCCCGGCGCAGCGGCAAACAACAGATGGGTTGATGCCACCATAACGATGGCAAGTCGGGCAAATTTCCGCATTGATTAACTCCGGTTTACGGGATCAGAAAAGAAAATTCGATTGTAGCCGCGGCCGACCGCTTATGGCCGCAAGCAGAGCCTGGCGCCGCTAGCACCCGACAACACCCGAAACACCGAGCTTTTCAATCTCGGCGCTGCCGTACCCCATCTCGCCCAAGATCTCCCGCGTATGCTCGCCCACATGCGGTGCATGCGCGAGACGATCGCCGGTCGCCGGCGGTTGCTGGCCGCAGATGTTGCCCATCGGCACGCGGCCGAGCGTGTCGTTCTCGACCCAGCGCACGGCATCGACCGCATGCACTTGCGGGTCGTTGAAGAGATCGTCGTAGGTGTTGACCTTGGCGATCAGGATGTCGATGCCGGAGAGCAGCTCGACCCATTCGTCGGTGGTCCTGGTTTCGAAGAACGGCCGCAGGTCGGCCATCAGTTGCTCGCGATTGAGCACGCGCGCGCGCGCATCGGCGTAATGCGGGTCGGTGATCCATTCTTCCTTGCCGAGCAGTTTGCATAGCCGTTTGAAATGTTCGTCGCGCCGCGCGTTGACGCTCATGTAACCGTCTTTGGTTTTGAACATGCCGACCGGCATGCCGATGGGTTCGGCGGCGCCGCCTTGCAGATGGTGTTCCATCATCGCGCCTTCCTGCAGCGCGAGCGCGCATTCGAGCAGGCTGGTTTCGATGTGCGCGCCGCGGCCTTTCATCGCCTTGCGGTAGAGCGCGGCGGCGACCGCCTGGAAGGTATAAAGGCCGGTCGAGAAATCGATCGCCAGCATTTCGATGCGCTGCGGAACGCCCGCCGGGCTGCGATTGATCGACATCAGCCCGGTGTAAGCCTGCATCACCGAGTCCGTCGCCGCCTGATCGGCGCGCGGGCCGGTCGCGCCGAAGCCGGTGATGGAGAGGTAGATGATATTCGGGTTCGTTTTCCGCACGCTGGCGTAATCGAGCTTGAACTTGTCGATCTTGCCGACGCGGTAGTTCTGGATCAGCACGTCGCATTCGGCGGCGAGCTTCTGCACGATGGCGACACCTTCGGCGGTTTTGAGATCGACCGCGAGCGAGCGCTTGGCGCGGTTGACGATGACCGAATGCGCGGTCTGGTCGCCCGTGTGCTTGCCGAGCAGTCGGCTCCAGCAGCCCGCGCCCGGCGGCTCGACCTTGATCACATCGGCGCCGTTGCGCGCGAGGTGCATGCCGCAATAGGGGCCGGCGATGCCTTGCGAGAGGTCGAGAACTTTTACGCCTTCGAAAGGCAGGTTATTTGTTGAGGCTGACATAGATTTTTAATTCGTAGGTTGGGCTGACAGTGGAAGCCCAACAAAATTGTTGCAAATACGGGTGTTGGGCTTCCTTCGTCAGCCCAACCTACCGGACTTTTACGCCTTCGAAGGGGAGGTCATTGATTTGTGCGGACATGGGTGTTCAATCGGTTGGTTGTGGGCGCAATAAGCGAAGCGCATTGCGCCTTATGCGCAGATTTTCATTCGGCGGATGACGGCGCTGCGCGCCTGATACGCCCTACGCGAGCTACAAGCTAAGCCGCTGCATTTTCCCGCGCCTGCACGCGCCGTTCGATCTGCTGGCGGGTTGGCAGCGTCTTGAGATCGTAGGTGGCCTGCAGTGCGAGCCATGACGCCGCATCACCGCCGAAATATCTTGCAAGTCGCATCGCAGTATCAGCGCTCACGGCCCGGCGTTCCTTGACGATTTCATGCATGCGCGTGGCCGGCACGCCAAGCGCGACCGCGAGCGCGTTGACACTTAGCCCCAGAGGGGCCAGGTAATCTTCGCGCAGCACTTCGCCCGGATGAACGGGGCGCATTCTGTTGACGGGACGAGCCATAATGAATCCTCAGTGGTATCAGTGATAATCGACGATTTCGACGTTTGTCGGACCAACGGCCGTCCACACGAAGCAGATGCGCCACTGGTCGCTGATGCGAATGCTGTGCTGACCTTTACGGTTGCCTTTCAGTGCCTCCAATCGATTGCCCGGCGGCGCGTGCAGAAAATCCAGCGTTTGCGCGGCGTCAAGCTGGGCGAGCTTGCGCTCGGCCACCGATGCAAAAGACTTGAACCGTCTGGCGCTTTTTCCCTCGAACAGCGCCTGGGTGTCTTTGCACCTGAACGACTGGATCATGTGCCATGATATTACGCGGCGCGTAATATGGCAATAATGGTGTACCGAAAGTGACGTCGCGTGGGCAGCTCCGTGGGGCGCAATAAGCGAAGCGCATCGCGCCGCAAGTGTCGCAAGTGTCTTTACCCATTCGGCGGATGACGGCGCTGCGCACCTTATCCGCCCTACGGTTTTTTAGCGCAGGCGGGTCGCCTGCGCTACTGTTGCGCCCGCGGCTCGACCGCGGCGCGATAGGCGTACCACGACGCATGGCCCAGGATCGGACCGACGACCAGCAGGCCGGCGAAGCCGGGCAGCATGGCAAGCACGACGAGGACCGTGATGATCGCCGCCCACCAGAGCATCACCACGGGCTGGGTGAGAACGAGGCGGATGCTCGTCAGGCCGGCGGTGATCGCATCGGTGCGCCGGTCGAGAATCATCGGGATGCTGACCACGCTTACGGCGAAGATGATGGTGGCAAATACGCTGCCCAGCGCCATCCACGCGAGGATGAAGTCGATGTTGCGCGGATCGACCAGACTTTTGAGCGTGTCGGAGAAGTCGGGCATGCTGCCCCTGAACGAGAGCGCAAAGACGACGAGCGAGGCGCGCGCCCACAGCATCTCGAGCACCAGCAGCATGACGCCGAAGATCGCCAGCGTGTCGAGCTTGCGGCGCCACGCCATCGCGGCGTCGATGAGGCGCGGGCGCTGGCCGCGCTCCAGCAGGTCGCTCACGAAGTAAAGACCCATGCAGAGAAAGGGGCCGACGAGGAGAAATCCCGCGGAAAGCCCCAGCACTATGGCCGGCGCGTTGTGAAACGCGATGACCAGCGCCCAGCCCATGCCGACGAAGCAGCCGCCGAAGAAGAGACCGATGGCCGGCGCGCGCAGGAAGTCGCGTGTGCCGCGCGCGAGCCAATGCAGCGGGTCGGCGAACGTCACCCGGCGCAGCGTCAACAGAAAGTCTGTTGCTTCTTCGTTGTTCGCTTCGATCCGGTGGTCGTTTGGCATGGATTACCTCCCTGTAGCGCAGGCGACCCGCCTGCATCGAACTCAATTGCCGGCGGGTCGCCTGCGCGACTACTGCGGTTGCGGCAAATCTTTGGCAATCGGCCGGATCGCTTCGATCTGCGCCTTGATGTGCGCGCCGAAGGCTGCGGGTTTGTCGCCGACGGCGATGTAGCCGAGATCGGTGAGTTTTTTCTGCACCGCGGGTGTCGCTAATACTTTCAGCAGCGAGGCGTGGATGGTTTCAACCACGGCGGGCGGCGTTTTCGCCGGCACCATCAAGCCGTACCAGCACGAGAACTGATAACCGGGCGCGCCGTTTTCCGCGACCGTCGGTTGATCGGGCAGAAAACTCAAGCGCTGTAGCGACGTCACGCCGAGCGCGCGCAAACGGCCCTGGCCGATCTGCTGCATGACCGCCGACAGCGGCGCGAAATAGACCGACACTTCGCCCGACATCACGGCGGTGACCGCGGGCGGTCCGCCCTTGTAGGCAATATGCGTCATGTCGAGGCCCATCTGGCGGCGGAACAATTCGCCGGCGAGAAAGCTGCAGGTGCCTGAACCCGCCGATGCATAGGTGAGTTCGCCGGCTTTTGATTTTGCGTATTTGACGAATTCGCCGACGGTTTTTGCCGGCGATGTCGCCGGCACCACCATGATCGACGGGCCGGAGGCGATTTGCGCGACCGGCGTGAAGTCGCGCACCAGATCGTAGCCGAGCGTTTTGTAGAGTGTCGCGTTGACCGCGTGCGTGGTGGCGATCTGCAGCATCGTGTAACCGTCGGCCGGCGCGTGCGCGGCGAGATCGGCGCCGAGATTGCCGCCCGCACCCGGGCGGTTGTCGACGATCACCTGTTGACCGTAGAGATTGGAGAGCCCCTCGGCGATGATGCGCCCCAGCACATCGGTGCCGGCGCCGGCGGCGTCGGTGATGATGTAGCGCACCACTTTGTTCGGATAGTTCTGGGCCTGTGCGGCGATTGCCGGCAACAACAAGGCCAAAAGGCAAGTGAGGCGGGGCAGCACGCCTGCGTAACGACTGATACGGCTCATCGAATTCTCCCCGGCGGTGAATGATGGCGCGTCGCGCGCGCCTTGGCGGCAAATTTTACGCTGATGCGGTGGATGCGGCTTGACGCAGGCGCGGTGCTGGCGGAAAGTTCGGGGTTCCGCGCAAATCCATGCCCCGAGGAGAATTCATTGAGCAAGATCGCCGCCGTCAAAGCCTATCCCATCGTCGCCAAACTGAAGAACGTGCAATGGACCGCCCAGGAGTCGCGCGCCGAAGTCGATCTGCTGCTGGTCGAGGTGGTCACCGACGACGGTATCAAGGGCTACGGCCAGGTCACCAGCACGCCGATGCCCGACATCAAGAAGTGGGTCGAGCGTTTCGGCGAAGAAGTGATCGGCATGGACGCGCTGGCGCGCGTCGCGGTGTGGGAAAAACTGCTGTCGATGACCTCGCCGCGGCCCAACCTCGGCGGACTGTCGCGCGGCGCGCGGCCGCAGATCATGGGTGCCATCGGCGGCATCGACATGGCGCTGTGGGACATCGCCGGCAAAAAAGCGAATCTGCCGATCTTCCGGTTGCTCGGCGCCGAAAACAAGCCGGTCTTCACGTATGCGACCGGCGGCTATTACGTGAAGGGCACCAAGATTACCTCCTGCGCCGACGAACTGGCGGGCTTCGTCAAAAACGGTTTCAAGGCGGTCAAGCTCAAGGTCGGCGGCGCAACGATGGTGGAAGAAGTCGAGCGCGTGAAGGCAACGCGCGCCGCGATCGGTCCCGACATCAAGCTGAAACTCGACCTCAACGCCGCCTACGATCTGCCGGCCTGTTATGAATTCGCCAAGGCGGTCGCGCCTTACGACATTTTCTGGCTCGAAGAGCCGCTGCACTGGTATCTTCAGCCGGTTGATTTCGGCAAGCTGGCGGCGGCCACAGCGATTCCGCTCGCGCACGGCGAGCGCGAAATGACGCGCTTCACCGCGCGCGACTACATGACCCTCGGCGGTGTGCGCTACATGATGTTCGATGCCACGCGTTACGCCGGCTTTACCGAATCGCTGCGCGTTGCGCACATGGCCGATCAGGCGGGTGTGATGATCACGCCGCACCATTCGCCTGAACTGCACTGCCATCTGGTCGCCGCGTTCCCGCGCACCGGCTATGCTGTCGAGTCGCACGGTTCGCACGACCGCGACCCGATCTGGCAGGGCATGTATCTCGACCGCGCCGAGGTCAAGGACAGTTACGTTTATATGAACGAGAAGCCGGGCTGGGGCATCGAGCTCGATTGGAAGTTCATCAACTCGCATCTGGCGGGTTATTAGCAGTAACTCCCTCGCCCCGCGCGAGCGGGGAGAGGGCAGGGGTGAGGGGCGATTGGCTGCATACGAAAACCTTCCCCCTCACCCTGGCCCTCTCCCCCTGGTCAGGGTGGAGGGGAAACAAGTAATCAGCATTTCCAAAGGTAAACAATGCCGCTGAAAACCAAACAGGAATTGTTCGCGCAGAAAGTCATCTCGGTCGTCAATTGCGATTTCCCGACGCCCGACATGGTCGAGTTCACCGGCGAGCTCGGTTTCGACGCGCTGTTCATCGACTGTGAACACAGCCACACCGATTTCAGGCTCGTCAACGAACTGGCGCGCGCGGCGCGCCTGGCCGGCATGCATTCGGTGCTGCGCCCGCACAGCAGTGACGAAGGGTTGATCAACCGTTATCTCAGTTGCGGCGCCGGCGGCATTCAGGTGCCGCATGTGCACAGCGTTGCCGCCGCGCGCAATCTCATCGCCGGCCTCGAACGCTGGGGCGACGGCGACTGGCGCGAAAAAATCCTGCTGGTGATGGTCGAATCGAAGGAGGCCATCGCCGCGCTGCCCGAACTGCTGAAGATCGACGCCATCGACGCCTATTACTTCGGGCAGAACGATCTGGCCGAGTCGATGGGTTTCAAGGGCGATCGCAAGAATCTGAAGGTGCGCCAGACCGTGGAGGATTCGATCAAGCGCGTCGCCGACGCCGGGCGTGTCGCCGGCATGAACGTGCAGGACGAGATCGACATCGTCGCCCACTACATGGGCCTCGGCCTCAAATGGATCAACGTCCACCAGAAGCAGTTCATGGCCCGCGGTTCAAAAGCGTTTCTTCAATCGATTAAAGAGTCATGATGAACGATGTTTGCGTTCGGTTTTCTCGTTCATCATTGATGGGGCAGGGTAGCGGTCATGGTGAAAAATCAAGCTGTCGCCCCCCATCCCTGCCTTCCCCCTCAAGGGCGGAAGGAGACCTGCTGATTGGCGGAGGCGCGAGATTTTCCCCCTCTCCCTTGAAGGGAGAGGGCAGGGTTGAGGGTGCTCGGGCTTTGCTGATTGCCTGTGCGCTATTTTTATTCGGCAATGCAACCGCATTTTCCGCCGCACCCGCCGAAACCTATCCGCAGCGCCCGATCCGGCTGGTGGTGCCTTTTTCCGCCAGCGGCGGCTCCGATCTCGTTGCGCGCGTGCTCGGGCAGAAATTTGCCGAGGCGATGGGCCAGCCGGTGATCGTCGATAACCGGCCCGGTGGCGGCGGCACCATCGGCGTCGAGATCGTCGCGCATGCGCCGGCCGACGGCTACACCGTGGTGTTTACGACCGCGACGCTGGCGGTCAACGTTTCGCTGCGGCCGAAGGCGCCGTTCAATGTGCTGCGCGATCTGGCGCCCGTCAGCCACGTGCTGTCGGTGCCGCTGGTATTGCTGGTGCAGCCGTCGCTGCCGGTGCGCACGGTAAACGAGCTGGCGGCCTATGCGCGCGCGAAAAGCGGCGGCCTCAACTATGCCTCGAACGGCGCCGGCTCGACCAGCCATCTGGCGGCCGAGCTGTTCAGAAACCTGAGCGGCGCGCAGATGACGCACATTCCGTACAAAGGCGGCGGCGATTCGATGACGGCGCTGATGGCGAACGAGGTGCAGTTCGAATTCAATACCGTGGTGAGCGCGCAACCGCAGGTGCGTGCCGGCAAGGTGCGGGCTCTGGCGGTCACCACATCCAGACCGTCGCGTGTGCTGCCCGAGGTGCCGACGATGGCGGCGAGCATGCCGGGATTCGAAATCGACAACTGGTACGGCATGCTGGTGCCGGTGGGCACGCCGCCGGCGGTAATCGCGCGCCTCAATGCCGAACTGGTGCGCGCGCTGAAGCGGCCCCAGGTCAACGACCTCCTGCTGCGCGAGGGCGCCGAGCCGGTCGGCAGCACGCCGGCGCAGTTCGACGCCTTCCTCAAAAGCGAAATTGCCAAATACGCGGCGCTGATCAAACAGTCGGGCGCGAAGGCCGAATAGGGATGGCCGCGCTTGCACGCATCGGAGTGTTCGGCGCGGGGGCGGTCGGTGGCACCATCGGCGGCCTGCTCGCGCTGGCCGGCCGCGACGTTACCCTGATCGGCCAGTGGCGCGAACACATTGCCGCGGTGCGCGGTCACGGCCTGCGCATTGTCGATGCCGCGGGCACGCGCGTGGCGCGACCGCCGATCCTGCATCACGAGGAACTGGCGGCGCTGACGCAGCCCTTCGACGTCGTGCTGCTGTGCGTGAAGTCGTACGACACCGAATGGGCGGTGAAAGCGGTGGCGCCGCATCTCGCGCCGGATGGTTTCGTCGCCTCGCTGCAGAACGGCATGAACGAAGCGATGATCGCTTCCATCGTCGGCGTTGAACGCACGGTCGGCGTCGGCATCAGCACCATCGGCGCCAACGCCACCGAGCCCGGCGAGGTGCTGCGCACGTCGTCGAAGGGCGGCGCCAAGCACACGGTGTTCCGCGCCGGCGAAATCGACGGGCGCATCACGCCGCGCATCGAGGCGCTGGTCGAACTGCTCAACCTCGTCGACAGCGCGAAGGCGACCGACAATCTGATGGGCGAGCGCTGGTCGAAGCTCGTCATCAACTCGATCACCCACGGTCTTGCCGCCGCGACCGGCCTCAACAGCCGCGCGCTGATGGTGTCCAAAGAATTGCGGCCGCTGACCATACGCCTCGCCGCGGAAGGCGTGCGCGTGGGGCGCACGCAGCATCTCAAGCTGGTCGATATCTACGGCGCCGAGGCCGACACCTGGCTCGCCGCCGAGCGCGGCGATGCGCAGGCGCTGGCCGATATCGAAAATGGATTGCAGGGGCGCTACCGGCGCGCCACCGAGGACGAACGCCCGTCGGTTGCGTTGGACATCATGCGCGGCCGCCGCAGCGAACTCGCGTTCACCAGCGGCGCGCTGGTGGCGAAGGCACGCGAACTGCGCATTGCGGTGCCGGCGCAGGAGGCGCTGTATGCAGTGGCGCAGCGGGTCGAGCGCGGCGAGCTCAAAGCGGCGCCGGAAAACACAATGGCGTTCGCATGAGTTAGAGTAGTGCCGTTGGCAGCATTCAGACCGGCAGCCGCAACGGCGCCGGCTTACAAAAAACCGGGGGAGAATCATGAAATCGATCATTGCGGTAATGCTGTACGCCGTTTGCGGGTTGGTCTACGCGCAAAGCGCCGACGAGCTGCTCAACAAGAAGGGCAACACGGACAACGTGACGACCTTCGGCATGGGCTACGACCTCAAGATGTTCAGCCCGCTGAAGCAGATCAACAAGTCGAACGTCAAACGCCTGGTGCCGGTGTGGGCCTTCAGCACTTCGAACGACATGGGCGATCTGTCGCAGCCGACCGTCTATAACGGCGTGATGTACGTGGTCAACGGCAACTGGACTTTCGCCATCGATTTGGAAACCGGCCGCCAACTCTGGCGCACGCCGGTCAATTACGACCGCGGCGCGTTGCGGGTGGCGGGCGGCGGCGCGCTGATGCGCGGTCCGGCGACGATATACAACGGCAAGCTGTTCCGCGAAACGCTCGATGCGCACGTCATCGCGCTCGACATGAAAACCGGTAAGGAAGTGTGGAACCAGAAATACGCCGAATACAAGGAAGGCTATAAGGGCGTGATCGCGCCCATCATCGCCAACGGCGTGCTGATCGCGGGCACCGGCGGCGGCGAGAGCACGACGCGCGGCTTTATCGACGGCTATGATCCGGACACCGGCAAGCGCCTGTGGCGCCGCTGGACGATACCGGCGCCGGGGGAACCCGGCAGCGAAACGTGGCCGAATGCAACCAAGCCCGATGCGTGGAAATTCGGCGGCGGCTCGACCTGGCAGTCGGCGGCCTACGATCCCGAGCTCGATCTCATTTACATCGGTACCGGCAACGCCGAGCCGTACAACCCGGTGTACCGCGACGGCGCCGACAGCCTGTATACAGCAAGCATATTGGCGATCCGTCCAAAGACCGGCGAAATTGCCTGGTATTACCAGTACGTGCCGAACGACACCTACGATTTCGACTCGACCGCCGAGAGCGTGCTGGCCGACATGAAAATCGACGGCCAGACGCGCAAGGTGCTGATCAATGCGCACAAGAACGGCTTCATGTATGTGATCGACCGCAGCAACGGCAAGCTGATCGCGGCGAACCCCTATGTGAATGTGAACTGGGCGAGCAGCATCGATCTCAAGACGGGGCGCCCGGTGCGCACCGATCTGCTCGATCGCGCGATGAAGGGCGAGACCGTTTTGCTGACGCCGTCGCGCGGCACCAATGCGACGCTGGTGGCGTTCAATCCGAAAACCCAGCTCGTATTTGCGAACACCTGGAATTTTCCGCGCACCCTGAAATACGTCGATGCCAAATTCGTGCTGGGCGGCGACTTTACGGGCATGGAGTCATCGATGGCGGTGCCCAAGGGGGAACCGGCCGGTTACCACGAAGCGATCGATCCGCTGACCGGCAAGATCGTCTGGCGGCAGCCCTTGATGGACATGCCGAGTTCCGCCGGCATGCTGGCGACCGACGGCGGCCTGCTGTTCACCGGCCTGCTGACGGGAGAGGTGGTGGCGCTCGATCAGGACAGCGGCCAGAGACTGTGGCAGTTCAAGACCGGATCCAGCGTCAATGCGCCGCCGATCACTTATACCTATAAAGGCAAACAATACGTGACGGTGCTGTCGGGCCGCGGCGGCAGCAACGCCGGCCGTTTCGTCACCAACAACGTGCCCTCCGGCGGCATGGTGTGGACCTTTGCGTTGATGCCCGAATAAGCCGCAAAAAAACCGGGAGGAGAACCATGAACAAGTTGCTGGCGATTTTGTTGTGCGCCTGCTGTCTGAACGGCTGGGCGCAGACTGCGCAGGAGTTGCTGACCGACGGCCGGAATACGGACAACATCACGACCTACGGCATGGGCTATGACATGAAGCGTTACAGCCCGCTCAAGCAGATCAACACCGCCAGCCTGAAGCGGCTGGTGCCGGTGTGGAGCATGAGCCTCGCCAACGATCTGGGCGAGCAGTCGCAGCCGATGATCTACAACGGCGTGATGTACGTGACCAACGTCAAATGGACCTTCGCCATCGATATCGCCACCGGCAAACAGATCTGGCGCACGGCGGTCGATTACGATCCGGGCACGCCGCGCGTGGTGTGCTGTGGCGTTTCGAACAAGGGCGCGGCGATTTACAACGGCAAACTGTATCGCGTCACCCTTGATGCCTACGTGCTGGCACTCGACATGAAAACCGGCAAGGAGGTGTGGAAATCGAAATTCGCCGAATGGAAAGACGGCTATTCGTCGATCGTCGCGCCGCTGATCGCCAACGGCGTACTGGTCACCGGCATGTCCGGCGCCGAATTCGGCGTGCGCGGATTTCTCGACGGCTGGGACCCGGAAACCGGCAAGGCCCTGTGGCGCCGTTACACCATTCCCGGCCCGGGTGAGCCCGGTTCCGAAACATGGCCGGCGGAAGGCGAGGCCTACAAACGCGGCGGCGGCTCGACCTGGATCACCGGTTCATACGATCCGGAACTCGATCTGATGTACTGGGGCACCGGCAATGCGTCACCGTGGAACACGCGTTATCGCGGCAAGGACAGCCTCTACTCGGCCAGCGTCCTCGCGGTGCGTCCGAAGACCGGTGAAATCGTCTGGCACTACCAGTTCACGCCCGACGATTCCTTCGACTACGACGGCGTGAATGAAAACGTGATCGCCGACCTCAGCGTCGATGGCGCGCCGCGCAAGGTGATTTTGCATGCCGACCGCAATGGTTTCTTCTATGTCATCGACCGGACCAACGGCAAATTGCTGCGCGCCTTTCCGTTCGGCAAGGTCAACTGGGCCTCGCATGTCGACATGAAGACCGGCCGTCCGGTTGAAACCGATGTGAGAAAGCGCCTGATCGCCGGCGAGGAAGTTGAATTGTGGCCGGCTTTCGGCGTGAAGAACTGGGCGCAGATGTCGTTCAATCCGAAGTCCGGCATGGTTTACATGAACACCATTCATTTCCCGCAGATGTTCAAGCTGGTGCCGATCGACTACAAGGCCGGCACGCGCTACACCGGCGCCGAGAGCCGCGCCTTTCCGCGCGCGCCGGGCGACGATGCGGAGGGCTTTCAGGTGGCGATGGATCCGCTCACCGGCAAGTTCAAATGGCAGAACAAACTCACTGATTTCGTTTCGCAGGCGGGCATGTTGTCGACCGACGGCGGTCTGGTATTCACCGGCCGCATGACCGGAGAGTTCGAGGCGCTCGACGAAGCCAGCGGCAAAGTGTTGTGGAGCTTTCAGACCGGCTCCGGCATCAATGCGCCGCCGGTGACCTATACCTACAAGGGGCGCCAGTACATCACCGTGCTGTCCGGGCTTGCCGGCGATTCGCGCGGACGCAAAGCCTCGCCGGGCGTGCCGGCCGGCGGCGCAGTGTGGACCTTTGCGTTGTTGCCAGAATAATCAAAACGTTTTCGAGGGGGAGAGGCATGAAAAAGATAATCGCGGTGTTGCTGACGGGCTGCTGTGCGGCGGTGCAGGCGCAGACGGCTGATGAGTTGTTGAACCCGGGAAAAAATCCGGAGAACGTGCTCAATTTCGGCATGGGCTACAACCTGAATATGTACAGCCCGCTGAAGGAGATCAACAGGTCCAACATCAAGCGCCTGGTGCCGGTGTGGAACTTCAGCCTCTCCAACGACATGGGCGAACTGTCGCAGCCGACCGTTTACAACGGCGTGATGTATGTGGTGAACGGCAACTGGACGTTCGCCATCGACATGGAAACAGGGCGCCAGATCTGGCGCACGCCGGTCAATTACGACCGCGGCGCTTTGCGCGTGACTTCCGGCGGCGCTTTCATGCGCGGCGCCGCCACGCTCTACAACGGCAAGTTGTTCCGCCAGACCGTCGACGGCTACGTGCTGGCGCTCGACATGAAGACCGGCAAGGAAATCTGGAAAACCAAATTCGGCGAATGGAAGGAAAGCTACGGCGGCGTCACCGCGCCGACCATCGCCAACGGCGTGCTGATTTCCGGCATGTCCGGCGGCGACCGCACCGCGCGCGGTTTCGTCGATGGTTACGATCCGGAGACCGGCAAGCAGTTGTGGCGCACGTGGACGATTCCGGAACCCGGACAAAAAGGTTCGGAGACCTGGCCCAAGGACATGCCCGAGGCGTGGAAGTACGGCGGCGGTTCGACCTGGCAGCCCGGTTCCTACGATCCGCAGCTCGATCTGTTTTACATCGGCACCGGCAACGCGGAGCCGTACAATCCGAAATACCGCGCCGGCATGGACAGCCTGTATGCAGCTTCGCTGCTGGCGATCCGGCCGAAGACCGGCGAAATCGTCTGGTATTACCAGTTCGTGCCGAACGACAGTTTCGATTTCGACGGCACCGCCGAGAGCATTCTTGCCGACGTGCAGATCGACGGCAAACCGCGCAAGGTGCTGTTCAACGTCAACAAGAACGGTTTTCTCTACGTGCTCGACCGCACTAACGGGCAATTGATCTCGGCGACGCCCTTCGTGGCGCAGAACTGGGCGAAGTACATCGATCTCAAGACCGGGCGCCCGGTGCTGAGCGACTTGTTCGACCGCGCGATGAAAGGCGAAACCGTCGATCTGGTGCCGGCGCGCGCCACCAACGCGACCTTGTCCGCCTACAATCCGAAGACCGGCCTGATCTACCTGAATTCGTGGGAAGCGGTCCGCACCATGAAGTATGTGGACGTCAAACTGGTGGTCGGCGGCGGCTACACCGGTATCGATACCAGCTACAAGAATCCGGACAACCTCGCGCCCGGTTATCACATCGCGATCAATCCGCTGACCGGCAAGACCGTGTGGAAAATGCCGCTCGACGAATTCGCGGTGTCGGCCGGCACGCTGGCGACCGACGGCGGGCTCTTGTTTACCGGCAAACTCACCGGCGAGTTCATCGCGCTCGACCAGGATACGGGCAAGCAGCTGTGGCAATTCAAGACCGGCTCGAGCGTCAATGCGCCGCCGATCACCTACCTGTACAAGGGGCGGCAGTACGTGACCGTGCTGTCGGGCCGCGGCGGCAGCAATCCGACGCGTTCGGCCGGCAATGTGGTGCCAGCCGGCGGCTCGGTGTGGACGTTTGCGCTGACGCCGCAGTGAGGTGGCGATGAAGCATGGTTTCGGTTTGCTGTTTGTTGTGCCGTTTGCGTGCGCCGCCACCGTGATGCACGAGGCGGTGGCGCAGTCGTTTCCGCCCGCGCTGGTCCAGCAGGGGGCGGAAATCTTTGCCGCCAACTGCGCGGTCTGCCACGGCAATCATATGAAGAATCCGCCGTGGGCGATCGATCTCGCCACCTTTCCGCGCGACGAGCCGATGCGTTTCGTCAACTCGGTGACTGACGGCGTGCGCAACATGCCGCCGTGGGGCGATGTATTGAAGCCCGACGATATCAAGGCCCTGTGGGCCTATGTGGTCGAGGGCGAAAAGGGCAACTGAAGCGTTCCGGGCACGCAAAAATGACAAGGGGTGCATCAAGCACCCCTTGTCATGTGAGCAGCCGGCGGCGCCGTTTATTTCTTGCGGTCTTCGCGGCGCTGCTCGCGGTCCTGATGCAGTTCCTTGCGATCCTGATGGATGTCGCGTGTTTCCTGATGGGCGGCCTGGCGCTCCTTGCGGGCATCTTTGAAATCGCCTTTGCGCTCGTCCTGACGCGCTTCGCGACGATCTTCCGCGCGGGCCTTCTCATCCTTGCGAATGTCGCGGCGATCCTGACGGATGTTCTGGTTGTCCTGTTGAACCGCGGTCGGCGCCTGGGGTGCCGGCGCGGTGGTCTGGGCGAATGCCGGTGCGATTGCGGCCATGGCGAACGCGCTCGCCAGTGCCACTAAAGTCGTTTTAATCATGTTCTCTCCTTTGATTGAAATGGAATGGCGATGGCGCCGCTCGGAATAACGGGCCTTGCAACGCGAGCGTTGACCGGATTGCAGGGAAAAAAGAAACAATTTGTAACAGCCGCAATGAATGCCGCATATCCGCGGGTTCAAACCTGCTTGCTGGCCCGGATGTGCGAATACGGTTGTTCAATAGCGGGGCGGTCTGATGCATTGCAACACGTATTGCGCCGTTTTGGCGTAAATGCAGGCGATGCGTCGCGCTGCCCGCTTTTGAATCGGAACGAATAGACTATGATCACTGCGCGATCGACGAAGCGGCAATTAACAGAGGACGGCAATGGCGAGATATTTTCAGATTGCGCATGTCAACGGCACCGACATTCACTACGATCTCGCCGATCACACCGCGCCGTGGGCGACCACGCCCGCAGAAACGTTTCTGCTCTATCCGGGTTATTGCCGCAACATCGAATTCTGGCATGCGTGGGTGCCGCTGCTCGGACGCGATTACCGCGTGCTGCGCATGGACCCGCGTGGCTACGGTCACAGTGCGAAACCCGCGCGCGGTCACCAGCTCGAACTCGACGAAGCGGTTGACGATGTGATCGGTCTGCTCGATCACCTTGGCATCGAGCGCGTGCACTGGGTCGGTGAATCGACCGGCGGCAAGGTCGGCATGGCGGTGGCGCTGCGCGACCCGCGGCGCATTGCCTCGATTGCGGCCTGCAATACGACGGCGAAGACCGCCGTGCAGACAGTCGATACCTATGCGATCGGTGAAAAAGACCAGGCGGCCGCGCTCGAAAAATACGGTGTCGGCGAATGGTGCCGGCGCACGCTCAAGTATCGCGTCGATATTGCAAAAATTCCGCCGGAACTCGGCGAATGGTGGGCACGGGAAATGGACCGCGTGCCGTCGCATGTCGCAATCAGCGCCTTCCGCAGTTTCACCCGGATCGATTTGTGGCCGCGTTTGCCGGAAATCACCGCGCCGGTGTTATTGATACTCGGCGACAACTGTCCGGAAAACCGGCGCAAACAATTGGACGAGATGAGCCGGATTTTGCCGAACGGGCAACTGGTGCGCCTCGACGGCTACGATTTCGGTATTCATTATCTTGCAGCCGGGCGCTGTGTTGCGGCGATCCGGCAGTTTCTCGAAGAGCGGGCCGTTTGATGCGGCGCAGGGACGAGCCCATGCGACGATTCGGTTTAATCGCCGCCGTCGCGATGCTGCCACTGGCGCCTGCGCACGCGCAGAATCCGTCCGCCTACCCGGCCAAGCCGGTGCGCGTGATCGTGCCCACCGCCACCGGTGCGGCGACCGATCTGTTGGCGCGCATCCTCGCGCAGAAACTGGGCGAACGATTCAGGCGCTCCTTCGTGGTTGAAAATCACACCGGCGCCGGTTACACGTTAGGCTACGATCTCGTCGCCAAAGCGGCGCCCGACGGCTACACGCTGATGGCGAGTTCGACTGCGCTGTCGTTCGTGCCCGCGTTGCGGCCCGATCTGCCGTACGATCCGGTCAAGGATTTTGAATCGATTTCGCTGGTCAGCAAGGCGCCCTTTTTGCTGTTGGTTCATCCGGGGCTGCCGGTCAAGTCGACGCGCGATCTGATCGCGTTGGCCAGGTCGCGACCCGATGCCATTGCGATGGGTGTTGCCAACGGCAGCACCACGCATCTGGTGTCGGCATGGTTCATCGCGGCCGCACAGATCAGGCTGACGCTGGTGCCCTACAAGGGATCCGGGCAGGTCATGGTGGAAACGATCGCCGGCCAGATTCAGAGCCTGTTCGGCAACGTGCTGGCCGCGCTGCCTTATGTGAAAGCCGGCCGCCTGCGCGCGCTCGCGGTGACCACTGCCGAGCGTTCCGCGGTGCTGCCTGAATTGCCCGCGATCGCCGAAGCCGGCGTGGCGGGTTTTGATGTCAGCACCTGGCACGGTTGGCTGGCGCCTGCCGGCACGCCGCCGGCGATCGTCAGAAAGCTGAGTGGGGAACTGGCAGCCGCGGTGAAATCACCGGACATTGCGAAGAAACTTGCGGAGGACGGCGGCGAGCCGATCGGCGGCAGTCCCGAGCGTTTGCGCGATCTGATCGCGGTTGAAGTGCCGCGCTGGCGCAAGGTGGTCAGGGACGCCGGCATGCGCGTCGAATGATGCTCAGGCGAGCAAACCTGTTCGGCGCGGCGTCAAACCGCGCGCGTTTTTAACTGTTTCCACAGCCAGCCCGCAAGCAGCGAGCCAACGCCGGCGCCGATGCCGATCAGCACGATGCCGTTCAGGTGGTCGCGGATGACGGGAATGTTGCCGAAGAAATAGCCGCCGGGCACCAGCAGCACGACCCAGATCGCATCGCCGGCGACAGTGTAGGCGAGAAATTTGCGGAAGGTCATCGCCGAAACGCCGGCGACGAAAGGCGCAAACGTGCGCACCACGGCGATGAAGGGCGATAGCAAAAATGTAAGGCCGCCATGGCGTTCGTAGAAATCGCGGGTCCGCTGCAGCGCGGCGCGGTTGAGCCAGCGGTAATTGCGCGAGAACACCCTCGCGCCGATGAAACGGCCGATGTGGTAGTTGACGACGCTGCCAACGACTGCCGCCGCAAACAGCAGCGTCATCAGCAGCCAGATGTCGATCGCGCCGCCCGCGCACAGTGCGCCGCTGATAAACAGCAGCGGATCGCCCGGAAGGAAAAACAGCGCGAGCAGCGCGGTCTCGCAGAACACGATCAGGAACAGCAGCAGGTATACCAGCGCGCCATAGTTGTGCATCGCCATGTCGAGATAGCGGTCGAAATGAACGACGACGTTGAACCACTCCATGCGTTACGCCTGTGCCCGGGGGGACAGGCGTAGTCTACACGGGCGCGGCGGCTAAAACTCGTATTCGACCTGGGCACGGAAATTCTGGCTCGGTGCATTGCCGGTGGTGCCGATCAGCCACGCGGCGTTGTAGTTGATGGCGCGGTGGTTGCCGAGATTGAATTTGCCGAAGATCGCGGGGCCCATGCGGTGACCGGCGGGCGTCACCGCGTCCCAGTGGTTGATGCTGCCGGCGTCGCCGAAACCCTGCATGCCGAATTCGAGTTTCGGCTGCCAGCGGTATTTGGCCTGCCATTGATAGCTCAATTCGCTGCGCTGCGTGGTATCGCTGCGATAGTGCTGCTCGAAAATCACGTTGGCGTTGAGTTGAACCTTGCCGAACTCGGTCTGAAACAACGGCCCGAGACGGACCTCATAACCTTCCTGAAGATTGGCCGGTTTTTCGAGTTCGAGAATGACGCCGACATCGACCGGGTATTCGCCGATTTCCGTCAGCTGCAGCTTGTTCTCCCATTCCCAGGCATCGAAGTGCGTGCCCTCGCTGCTGCTGTTTTCGTACTTGCGGTAGAACTCGGTGAACCAGCGCTGCGTCATGCCGTAGCCGTAGCCGATCGAGGCCGCGCCGGCATTTTCGCTCTGCCGCCAGGAGCCCATTTTGAAATCGATTTCGCGTTCGCCATAGGTCACGTTCGGCACGTAGACATAATCGGACGGACCCGCCGACGCGATCAGCGGAAACGCGGCGGCGACGCAAGCAGCAATGATTTTCGATCGCATGAAAGAACTTTCAATGATTGGCAGATTGACGGGCCGACCGCACCATTTGCATGCCGGTCAGGATGAGAACGATGGTGGCAACGTAAAACACCACCTGCATGCCGGCGGGGGATGCGTCGTAGCCGACCAGCGCGTGCAGCGTGCCGCCGACCAGCGAATCGGGAGGCAGCACCGCGTTGAAATCCCACAGCGGGGTTTGCAGCCCCGGCAGCAGATCGACCTGGATCAGGAACTGCGCCGCGCGCGAGGCCATGCCGGCGGCGATGAGGACGATCAGCGTGCTGGTGACGGCAAACAGCCGGCGCATGGGAATGCGCAGCATGCCGGCGTAGAGAATAAATCCGAGGACCGCCCCCATCAGCAATCCGAGCGCGCCGCCGCTGGCGACCGACGTTTTGGTGGCCTCGCCGCCGGACAGCAGGCCATAGAGAAACAGCACCGTTTCGCTGCCTTCACGCAACACCGCGAGCGCGACCACGGTCAGTATCATCGATAATTCGGCGCCGTCTTCGCCGACGCTACGGCCGACCTGACGCGCTTCGGCGGCGAGGTCGGCGCCGTGCGCCGACATCCAGATGTTGTGCCAGCCCAGCAGCACGACGGCGATGCCGAGCACGACCGCGTTGAATATTTCCTGGCCGGCGCCGTCGAACTGGGTGGCGATTTCTCCGGTCAATGCGGCCACCACACAGGCGCCGGCAAGCCCGGCGGCAATGCCGGCGACGATCCAGCGGCTGCGTTGCGCGATCGAACGCGTGGCCGCGGCGATGATGCCGATCAGCAGCGCGGCTTCGAATGATTCGCGAAAGACGATGATGGCGGCGGACAGCATGTCGTCATTACTCGGCGATCACCACGCCCTGGGCGGTCTTTGAATTGAAATCGCCGAAAAACGGATAGCGGCCGGGGGCGAGCGGGCCGATGAAGACGAAGGATTTCGATTTGCCCGGAATCACCTTTTCGCGATTCAATTCGTGGCTTTCGAATTCCTCGGCCGTCGCGTCCTGATTATCGATCAGCAGCTTGATTTTTTTGCCGGCGGGCACGCGCAGTGCCGAGGGCGTAAAGCGGTGCTCGCTGATGGTCAGCGAAAACTCGAGGTCGGCGGCCAGCGCGAGGCCCGGCAGCAATAACAGTGCGAACAGCAGGCGTTGCATCAAGGCATCTCCCGTAAAAGTTCTTTAATGATAATCATTCCTATTCGTAATTGCAAGCCCTGTCGGTCCTGGCGGTGATTTCGGCGTCCGCCCCCCAGTGCGCGGCTTTACAATGCTGGGTCAAAAAAATAACCGGGGGAGAACATGAAACATTGCATCTTGGCGATTGCCGCTTTTGTCGGCGGACTCTTGCTGTTGCCCGGCATGGGCATCGCACAAACCACGCTCGAACAGGCAGCCGAACACCGCCTGCAACTCGACTTTCACGTCAATGATGCGGCGCTGGCGCAAATGCTGCCTGCAGGCTGGGAGCCTGCGGTGGCGACCGCGGGGCCGGCGAAGGACGCCAATTTGCGCATGATTTTCATCGACCGCTTCGCCATCATGGGTAGCGACGGCAAGCCGGCCGCGCGCCCGAGCGCGCGGCTCGTCTACTTGGCGATTCCGGTTCGCCAACCCGGCAGCATCGTGATCAGCCAGATGATTATTCACGGGCTCACTGAAAATGCCGCCGACGCGCCGGGCGATTTCGGCGTCTATCAGCATGCGCCGGTTGCGAAAATGGCGCGCAGCGCGAGCGCCTCGGGCGGCGTCAGCAGCGGCAGCGAAGACTGGGAATTCGCCGCGCCGAGCGGCGAGCGCATGGAAGCGCATATCGAATACCAGCGCGGTCCCGCGGTCAGAGGCGGCGGCGAAACGAAGTTTTACGATCCGCGCGATCCCGCCAAATTCCAGATTTTCAAGGTCGAGCAGGCGATCGACATCATGCGCAATGCGACGACCAACCCGCCGGACCACGTGAAGAAATTTTCGTACAAGGCCGGCGGCGGCAAAATCGCCAGCCTGTTCGACGGCAGCGAAAAACTCGTCAGCTGGGACAGCTTTCCCTGGTACATCCGCAGTGTAATCGCGCCGTAAATTCTTTCAAACCCGCGGACGCGGGACGACGATGCCGAAATATGCACCGCGCCGCAGGCGGCAAGGTGCATTTGTCGCGCGCGGACGGCGAAGGACTGCATCATCCAGATCGACAAGGTGTAGCCATACAACCCCGAAGAATTGCTTCCCGGTGGCGCCAAATTGCCACAACAGCACTACGGCAGGCGCGCGGCGACGGGCGCCCCCAAACGGGTTCAGGTCGGCAGGTCCGGATATGCAACCAGACCATGGCGTCGAAGCGCGACATTGTCACCGCGGACAGTATGAAGATCACGCAGGCCAAAATGGCTGCGGGCTGCACAAATCAATTTGCCGGGAGCGGGCGGCGGTGACGCCGCCCGACTGAATCATGGTGTCAAAACGCACGATAGCCGATTTCATCAAGCCCGCAGCGGTACTCGCGGCGTTTCCCGGGCACGATTACACGCTTGACGCCCTGTTGCAGTCGCGCCTGCATCCCGAAGCGACCCGCCCGTGCATATTGTTCAACGACAAAGCCTGGACCTGGGCGGCTTTCGTCGAGGCCGCCGGCACAACGGCCGGCATGCTGGCGGCGCGCGGCATCCGTCGCGGCGATCGCGTTGCCGTAATGGCGGGCAACAGCGATGCGCACGTGCGGTTGTTGTGCGCACTGGCGCGTCTCGGCGCCATCATGGTGCCGGTCAATCCGGAATACGGCGTGGAGGAAGCGCGTTACGTGCTGAACCATGCCGGTGTATCGGCCGTGGCCTGTTCCGACGCGACCCTCGCGGTCGCGCGCGCCGCCACTGCGGAGATGTCGCCGGCACCCTGGTTCATGCGCGTCCTTGGTGAGGACGCTTCGGTGCCTTCACTCGATGCGCTGGTGGCGGAAGCGAACGCAGCGATTCCCGCGCCCGCGGGCCGGGCCGATGACACCGTTGTCATCATTTACACCTCGGGTACCACGGGTTTTCCAAAAGGCGTGATGCACAGTCAGCGCAGTTTTTGTTTGTCCGGCGAACGCGAAATCGAGCGCTCCTATTTGCAGCCGCGTAACCGCGCACTGATCGTGCTGCCGATGTTTCACATCAATGCGCTTTTTTATTCCGTCGCCGGCACCTTTGTCGTCGGCGGTTGTCTGGTGATTGCCCCGCGTTTCAGCGCGTCCCGGTTCTGGACCCTGGCCGCGAAAACACAGGTGACGCGTGCCAACGTGATGCTGGCCGGGATGACGATACTGGCGCGGCGGCCGCGCAGCGAATTCGATGACCGGCATTGCCTCGAGATCATCGTCTGCGGCGGACTCACCGATGAGATCGTCGATACCTTCACCGGGGAATTCGGCGTCAAAAAGCTGGTCGAGGGTTTTGGCATGACCGAGGTGCCCGGTACCTTCGGCGTGCCGGTCGAGGCAAAGCAGACGCGCGGCAGCATGGGCGCGCCCGGCATTTATCCCGGCAAGCTGATGCCGTGGACCGAGGTGCGAATCATCGACGATGACGGCCGCGACGTGGCCGACGGCGTGAGCGGTGAAATGCTGGTGCGCCTGCCGACCATGCTGCAGGGGTACTACAAAGACCCGGCGCAGACGGCGGCCGCCATTCGCGACGGCTGGTTTTACACCGGCGATCTGGTGTGCCGCAATGCGGACGGCTGGTACAGCTTCATCGCGCGCAAGAAAGACATCATCCGCCGCCGCGGTGAAAACATTTCCGGCGCCGAACTCGACCGCGTGATCGGCGCGCATCCGGCGGTGTCGGGCGTGGGCGTCATCGCGGTCAGCGACGAGATCAGCGGCGAGGAAGCGCTTGCGGTGGTGGTGCGCAAGCCGCAGCAGGCGGTGACGGTGCAGGAGATCGCGGCGTGGTGTGCCGAGCGGCTGGCCGCGTTCAAGGTGCCGCGTTATGTGGTCTTCGCCGACGAACTGCCGCGCACGCCGACGGGCAAGGTGGCCAAACATCTTCTGAAAAAAGATGCGACGCTGATGGCGCGAGCCGAGGCAGTGCGCTGATCCGGCAATCCAATTGCGAGCGCTTATGAATCGAAATTCAGGCATTGCATCTGCGGTTTTGTTTGCGCTGTTTCTGTCGGCGGCGCACGTTGCGCCGGCTGCCGAGAAGATCGCTTCCGGCGATTATCCGAACCGTCCGATCCGCCTGATCACGCCGGCGCCGCCGGGCGGTTCGACGGATTTTCTTTCGCGCATCATTGCGCCGCGCCTTGCCGAGGCATTGAAGGGCAGCATCGTCATCGATAACCGCGGCGGCGCCGGCGGCGTGGTTGCCGCCGAAATCACCGCCAAGGCACCGGCCGACGGTTACACGCTGCTGATGGCCTATTCGTCGCACACGACGAATCCGGGCTTGAATCCGAAGGCCGGCTACCGCGCCGTCGATGATTTCGCGCCGATCACGCAGGTGACAACGGCACCGCTGGTGCTGGTGGTCAATCCGCAACTGCCGGTCACTACCGCGCGCGAGTTGATTGCTTACGGCCGGGCTAACTCGTCGAAACTGAATTTCGGTTCCGCCGGCAACGGCAGCGGTGCGCACATGTCGATCGAACTGTTCAAATACATGACGGGCCTGCCGGCGCAGCACATCCCGTACAAGGGCATGGGACCGGCGGTCATCGATCTGCTGGGCGGCCAGATTCAGGCGATGTTCGCCGGCATGTTGCCGATTCAGTCAGTGCTGCGCGCCGGGCGCGTGCGCGCACTGGCTGTGACCTCGTTGCATCGCGTTGTGGCGCTGCCTGACGTGCCGACGGTTGCGGAGAGCGGCGTGCCGGGGTACGACGTCGCCACCTGGTACGGCGTGCTCGCGCCGGCCGGCACGCCCAAACCCGTTGTTGATCGACTCAATCGCGAAATCGTCGCCATTCTGAATACGCCCGAGGTACGGCAGAAATTGCAGGACGATGGCGCCGAGGTCGTCGCCGGCACACCGGCCGCCTTTGAAAAAATGATGCGCGCCGAACTCGAGAAATGGGCGAAGGTGGTGAAAGCGACCGGGGCGCATCTGGATTGAATGCGCTTTGCCGCAGTGCCGGCGCGTTAGAATCGCCACATACCTAAAAAAAGATTTTCGAGGAGCTGCAATGCCGTATCTGGAGCGCGCGGGTAAGCCGACCCTGCATTACACAATCGACGATTTCACCGACCCGTGGAAGAACGCACCGTTCCTGGTGCTGCAGCACGGCTTCGCGCGCTCGCACAAGGTCTGGTACAGCTGGGTGCCTTACCTCGCGCGCTTTTACAAAGTGGTGCGACCCGATCTGCGCGGGCTTGGTTTGTCGTCGCGCGATTTCGATCTCAAGCGCGACGTCAACCTCGCCGCCTATATCGACGATTTCAGCGCGCTGGTTGGCGAGCTGGGCGGCGGCCCCGTGCATTATTGCGGCGAATCGCTGGGCGGCATCCTCGGCATGGCGTTCGCGGCCGAGCGCCCCGAACTGTTTCGTACCCTGACCATCGTCTCGTCGCCGATGCATCTGCATGGCAAGGATGAAAAGGCATCGATGTACGGTCATGCCTCGCGCGCCGAGGCGCTGCGCAAGATGGGCGCGCGCGGCTGGGCAGCGGCGTCGAACGCCGGGCGCCGTTTTCCGCCGGATGCCGATCCCGGCATGATGAAATGGTTCGTCGATGAAATGGGTGAGGCGGATGTCGAGGTGCTGGTCGCTACATATAACTATTCGCACGGTCTCGACCTGATGCCGTTCCTGCCGCGTATCAAGGCGCCGATGCTGGGTCTTTATCCGACGGCTGGTCCTATTTCCGGCGATGAGCAGATCGAAATCCTGAAGGCCAACGTTCCGCATGCGCAAGTGATCCGGCTCGCATCACGCTTTCACGCGATCAACACGATCGAACCGGTGACCTGCGCGACGGCGCTGCTGCACTTCGCCGCGCAACACGACGGCATAGTCTGCCGCGAATAAGCGATGAACCCGCGGGCGCATGCAAACGTTCTGTTGTATGCGGCAATCGCGGCCGGCACCGCCTTCGCACAGCAGTACCCGACCAGGCCGGTTCGCTTGCTTGCGTCCGGCGTCGGCGGTGCCGGCGATTTCACCGCACGCGTGGTTGCGCTCGGCCTGACAGCCCGCCTGAATCAGCAGGTAATTGTGGACAACCGGCCCGGCGGTATGGTGCCCGGCGAGATTGTGGCCAAAGCGCCGCCTGACGGGCATACATTGATGCTGGCGGGTATCGTGATCTGGCTGTCGCCCTTCATGCGTGACAGCATGCCGTTCGATCCGTTGCGCGACTTTGCGCCGGTGACGCTCGCCGCGACGGTACCTAACGTGCTCGTGGTCCATCCCGCGTTGCCGGTCAGATCGGTGCAGGAGTTGATCGCGCTGGCCAAGGAAAAACCGGGCGCACTTAATTACGCGACTTCGGGCGCCGGCAATTCGAATCACATTGCAGGTGAACTGTTCAAGGCGATGGCCGGTGTCAATCTGGTGCAGGTCAACTACAAGGGTGCGGCACTTGCGCTCAATGACGTCGTCAGCGGCCGCGTCGAAGTCATGTTTGCCACCGCCACCTCGGCGGCGCCGCATGTGAGCGCCGGACGGTTGCGCGCGCTGGCTGTGACTACTGCACAGCCATCGTCAGTCATGCCGGGTTTGCCGACGGTCGCGGCCTCGGGACTGCCGGGCTACGCTTCTGAATCGACACTCGGGTTGTTTGCGCCGGCGGCGACACCGCGCGCGATCATTGCGCGTCTGAACGCAGAGACCGTGGCAGTGCTCAACACGGTGGAAACACGGGATCGATTGCTTAAATCCGGCATCGACGTCCAGACCAGCACGCCCGCGGAATTTGCTGCCGCGATCAAGGCGGACATGGCGCGCAGCGGCAAAATCATTCGCGCGGCAGGCATTAGAACGGATTAAACATGAAGCAGCGTCTTTGCATGTTGGTCGTAGGATTTATGGCAATGATGAGTGCGCATGCTGCCGGTTTTCCAGTCCACTCATTGCGCATAGTGGTGCCATCGACTCCCGGCGGCGCGCTGGACTTGCTTGCGCGTGTGGTTGCGCCGGCGTTGGCCGAGAAATGGCAACAGCAGATCGTGATTGATAACCGCGCGGGCGCCGGCGGTATCATCGGCACCGAGATAGTTGCGCGTGCGACGGCAGACGGATACACGTTGTTGCTGGTTGCGCCTGGCTTTGCGACCAACCCATTTCTCAACAGAAATCTGCCCTACGATACCGCGAGGGAATTTACCCCGATTATCATGATCGCGATGTCAGCCAACGCATTGGTTGCTCATCCGTCATTGCCGGTTCGTTCGGTAAAAGAATTGATTGCGCTGGCAAAGGAGCAGCCGGGACTCTTGAACTATGCGTCGTCGGGCAGCGGCAGCACGGGTCACTTGTGCATGGAATTGCTCAAGCGAATGGCCTCGATCAATCTTGTGCACGTGCCGTACAAGGGGGCAGGTGCGGCGACGGCTGCCATTGTCGCCGGGCAGACGCCGTTGTTGTTTACCGCAGTCGGTGCGGTGATTCAGCATGTCAGGGCCAACCGCCTGCGCGCGCTGGCGGTGGCGGGTGCGAAGCGCGCCGCCCCGATGCCTGAGGTGCCGACGATCGCGGAAGCTGGCGTAGCGGGCTATGCGGTGGATAACTGGTACGCGCTGATGGGGCCAAATAATATGCCAACAGCGCTTGTTGCCATGATCAACTTTGATATTTTGGCTGTCCTCAAAAAACCCGAAGTTTCTTCACGTATCGCCGACCTCGGTTTTGAAGTGGCGGGACTTTCCCCGCATGACACCGGTAAATACATTGACAAAGAAATGAAGACCTGGAGCGTTGTCATCAACGAAGCGAAAATTCATTCTGATTGAATTCGGAGCTATGGCAACTGGAGGAGCAGTAATGATTCATGACAATCCATCGAATTACGCGTACTGGCGGATCGCGACAGCGTTTTTGCTGTCCATTGTTGGTGCCGAATGTATTGCTGCGGTGCCGGCGTGGAAACCGGACCAGCATGTCGAAATCATCGTCGCTACGTCGGCCGGCAGCAGCAGTGATGCGATGGCGCGCCTGATCGAGCGTTTGTTACGCGAGGAAAAATTATTGGCCGCGCCGGCAGTAGTGGTCAACAAACCCGGCGGCGGCGGCGCCATTGCATTGAACTATTTGAACCAGCATGCAGGCAATGGCAGCTATATTATGGTGTCGTCGCCCAGCATTATCACCAGTTATCTTATCGGCGTCAGCCCGGTGAATTACACCGAACTGACCCCATTGGCACAGATGGGGGCCGATTACGTCGGTTTCACGGTTAGCGCGGAGTCGCCGCTGAAAACCGGCCGCGACCTGCTTTCGCGGTTCAAAATCGATACGGGTTCGGTCAGTATTGCACTCGCCAATTCCGCGGGCAATCACAACCATATTGCTGCGGCATTGCTGGCGCGTGCGGCCGGCGGCAACATCAAGCGGCTAAAAGTCGTGATTTTCAATGGTTCGGCGGAGGCGGTGACGGCTTTGATGGGTGGACACGTCGATGTTGTCGCCAATCCGGTATCGGCGATGTTGCAGTTGATGCAGGCCGGCAAGGTCCGGATTCTGGGCGTGTCGTCAGATACGCGGCTCGGCGGCGCGATGTCCGCGATACCGACCTGGAAAGAAATGGGTGTTTCCGCCGTTTTCGCGAACTGGCGCACGGTCATCGGACCGAAGGGCATGAGCGACCAACATATCCGATTCTGGAACGATGCTTTCGCCAAAATCGTAAAGACCGGCGCGTGGAAAAGCGACATTGAAACCAACCTGCTTGGTGACACCTACCTCGACAGTCAGCAAACCCGGAAATTCATGGACCAGCAATTTGTCGAACTGCGTGCAATTCTGGGCGAGCTGGGGTTGGCGAAGTAATGCGACGCCATTTTTTTTAAAATTAATTCCTTTAATGACCCGGGAAAACATGGTGAAAAAGAAAAGCGCTGAAATTTCTCCGATCACACAGCAATTGAGCGCCTATATCGCCCGCGCAATCAAAAAGCCGCTGCCCAAACCGGTGATTGAACGCGCGAAGCTC
Source organism: uncultured beta proteobacterium (assembly GCA_903889565.1). Taxonomy (GTDB): domain Bacteria; phylum Pseudomonadota; class Gammaproteobacteria; order Burkholderiales; family SG8-41; genus PALSA-1004. Next base: position 176,176 of record CAISYC010000005.1, on the reverse strand, counting down.
CATACGCTCGATACTTTTGCAGCCATTATTGCCGGATCGCGTCTGACGCCGGGGAAAAAAGTTCTCGCATACGTGAAGTCGGTCGGTGGAAAGCCGGCTGTCGGCATTGTTGGTACGAGACTATTGAGTTCGCTGCCCGCAGCGGCGCTGGCAAACGGCATGTTTGCGCACGCTGACGAAATGGACGACACGCATCCTGCTTCGCTGACGCACCCGGGGCGGAATGTGCTGCCGGCTGCGCTTGCCATTGGCGAAAGCGGGCACTGTTCCGGCACTGCGCTATTGCGCGCAGTTGTTCTCGGTTACGATGTCTGCGCACGCATGATGCTGGCGCTCAAGGCAATTGAGTTTCAACGCGCCGGTCATTACAGCGGCGCATTCGGCGGCGCATTCGGCGCGACTGCCGCAGCCGCAGCGCTGCTCAAACTCGATGAGCAGAAGACCCGCTTTGCCCTCTCGTATTGCGGTCAGCAGGCAGCGGGTCTCGCCGCAGTTCTGCGCGACCCGGAACATATTCAGAAATCATTTGCCGGGGGCGGGATGCCGGCGCATAACGGTGTTGTCTCCGCGCTGCTAGCCGCACACGGTTTCACGGGTGTAGAGGACATTTTTTCCGGTGAACGCGACTTCTTCTATGCGTTCGAGCCCGCCGCCGACCGCGCCGAACTCACGCGCGATCTTGGGCGCGATTACAAGATGCTGACATCGGCCATCAAATGCTGGCCGGTCGGCGGTCCGATCCAGGGACCATTGCACGTACTGCGCGAAATGATCAGGCAACACGGATTGAAGGCGGCCGATGTAAAGAAAGTTGTCGCACGCATACCGGACAAGGAGCTTGAGATCGTCAATAACCGCGATATGCCGAATATTTCGATCCGCCATCTGCTCGCGCTCATGTTGCTGGATGGCACCGTGACGTCGGCGTCGGCGCATGACTTCGCACGCATGAAGGATTCCCGCGTGCTGGCGCTAAAAGAATGCATAGAGGCGGTCGGCGACCCCGCTTTGACTGATCCGCAGAGGCGCTGGCGCTGTGTCATGACGATTGCTCTGAAGGACGGGCGTACACTCACTCATCAAACGATGGCGGCCAAGGGCAGCTACGAGAATCCCGTCACGCGCGAAGACGAGGCCGAGAAGGCCCTCGACTTGATGGGCCCTGTGCTTGGCAGGCGCGGCGCCGAAAACCTGATTGCCGAGATCTGGGAACTCGACCGCATCAAGGACATCTGCGCCTTGCGTAAACTGTACCGGGGATAAATGATGCGTCCTGCGAGCGTGTGTGGAGTGGCAGGATGCTCGGTGATGGTCGTGGCGTTGGCTGTGCCGGTGATCGCGGCAGAGTATCCGGCGCGCCCGGTCCGCATCGTCGTCTCCGGCGCGCCCGGCGGCGCCGCCGACCTGATCGGGCGTCCGGTGGCGGCGCAAATCGAAAAGCAGACCGGCTGGTCGCTGGTGGTCGATAACCGTGCCGGCGCCAACGGCATCATCGCTACCGACATCGTGGCCAAGGCGCAGCCCGACGGCTATACCTGGCTGGTCAACACAGTCGCCATTACGATCAACCCCAGTGTTTACCGCAAGCTGCCCTACGACACCGAGCGCGACATCCTGCCGGTGACCAATCTGGCGCTGGGCAGCGGCTACATGCTGATCGCCAACGCCGGAGTGCCGGCCAATACGGTGGCGGAACTTATCGCACTGGCGAAAAAGGGTAGCCGCATTGCGTATGGCACGCCGGGTTTCGGCAATGGTCAGCATCTGGCCGGTGAATTGTTCAACCTGCGCGCCGGCGTCGAACTGCTGCATATCGCTTACAAGGGCGCGGCGCCCGCGGTGACCGCATTGCTCGGCGGCGAAGTGCAGCTGAGTTTTGCGCCGCCCATCATTGCCACCCAGTACATCAAGACCGGTCGCGTCAAGGCACTGGGCTTCACAGGCACCGCGCGGTTGGCGGCATTGCCCGAGGTGCCGACCATCGGCGAAACCGTGCCCGGATACCGTTTTGTTGGCAACTGGGACGGCTGGTTTGCGCCGGCGAAAACGCCGTCAGCCGTCGTGCAACGGATGTACGCCGAAATACGACAAGCATTGCAGCTGCCGCGTATCCGCGAGGCGATCGTCGCCGCCGGTTATGATCCGGTTGCCGACACGCCGCTCGAGTTCGGCGGCTTCGTCAAAGCAGAGATCCGCAAATACGCCGAAATCGTCCGCGCGGCGAAGATACAACCGGAATAAGATCCGGGTCTTATCGAATAACGAGGGGAATGCCCGTGCACAGCAGTCATTTTGACGCGCGCTGCCGGCGGCGCGCAGCGCTGCTGGCGTTGTTGCTGGCGGCTGCATCATCGGGCGCGCAGACATTTCCGTCGAAACCGGTCGAATTCGTGGTGCACAGCGGACCCGGCGGCGGCCCCGACCAGTTTGCGCGCGTGGTGACCGAAATCATCACCAAGGAAAAATTATTGCCGCAGCCGGTTAACGTCAATAACCGCACCGGCGGGGGCGGCGCCATCGCGTTCAATTTCATCAAGAGCAAACACGGCGATCCCCATTACATATTGGGCGTCGGCACCGGCACGCTGCTCGCGGTGGCGGCGCGGCCTGATACCGATCTGGGACTGGAGAATTTCACGCCGCTGGCGTTTTTCGGTCTCGACGCGCAGGTCGTTGCGGTGGCGGCCGATTCGAAATACACCAACGTCAGGGAATTGATCGAGGCTGCCAGGCGCGAGCCGAACACACAATCGGCGGGCGTCACTTCGGCGACGGGTTTCGGTCGCCAGGTGCTGTTCCTGATGGAGCGCGATCTCGGCGCGAAATTCAAGAGCGTGATATTCAAAAGCGGCATGGACGCCGCGCTGGCGGTGGTCGGCGGCCACGTGCTGCTGACGACCGAAAATATCAGCGAAACGATGCCGCTGGTCGAGGGCGGCAGGTTGCGCCTGCTTGCCGTGACAACCGACAAACGCGCGGCCGTCGCAACCGCGGTGCCGACCATGAAGGAGATGGGTTACCCGATCGTCACCGGTACCGGTCGCGGTTTTGCGATGCCGGCGGGCGTGCCGAGGGAGGCCGTCGTGACGATGGAGGCGGTATTGAAGCGCGTGCACGAGCATCCGGCGTGGAAGGATTTCGCGCGGCGCAATGCCTATGAAGACATCTATATGAATGGCGCCGACTTCGCGCGTTATCTCGCGCGCAACCGCGAAGAGATGATTGTTTTCCTGACCGGCGTCGGCTTCATCCAGAAGCCGAAGTAAACCAGGGCTGTCACGCCCCTGAAGGCGGCGCCCCGGATTCTCTTCTGGATACCCGCATTCGCGGGTATGACGACATCGCGAGTGCGAGGCCTCTAGTCGCCGCCGACAACGCCGGCTTTTTTAAGCGCGGCAATTGCGTCGTCGTCGAGCTTCAAAACCTCACGCAGGATTTCCGAGCTGTGCTGGCCGTGCAGCGGCGCCGGCGTGTCCGGCATCGGCGGCATCGCGGGCAGCCGCAGCGGCGAGCGCACCTGTTTGACCTTGCCGGCTTTCGGATGCGCGGTTTCGATCATGACGCCGCGCGCCTTGATCTGCGGGTGCTCCATCACCTGCTCGATGTTGTTGATGGCGCCGACCGGCACGTTGTTGGCGAGCAGCAGTTGTTCCCATTCCTCGTACGATCGGGTCATGAAGATGGCCTGCAGCTTCGGCACCAGCGATTCGCGGTTTTTCATGCGCAGCGGGCCGGTCGCATAGAGCGGATCGTCGGTGAGTTCGGGCGCGCCGATCACCGGGCAGAAAATCTTCCAAAGCTTTTGGCCGGCGATGGCGAGCGCGAGGTCGCGCGTCTTCGTTTGAAAGGTCTGGTAAGGCACAACCACCGGATAGGCATTGCCCTGCGGTTTAGGCAGCTCGCCATTGGCGTAATAGTTGCCGATGGTGGTGCACAACAGCGAAATCTGGCCTTCCATCATCGAGACGTCGATATGCTGGCCTTCGCCGGTTTTTTCTTTCATGCGAAGTGCCAGCATCACGCCGTAGGCGGCATTCATGCCGGCGGCGAGGTCGGCGATCGACACGCCGCAGCGCACGCCGCGACCGCCGGCTTCGCCGGTGCAGCTGATCATGCCGGACTCCGCCTGCAGAATCAGGTCGAGCGCGGCGCGATCCTTGTAGGGGCCGTCCTGACCGAAGCCGGATACCGAGCAATAGATGATGCCGCGGTTGCGCTTCTTCGCTTCTTCATAGCCGAGGCCGAGACGGTTCAACGCACCGACACGGAAGTTTTCCAGCACCACATCGGCTTTCTCGATCAGCTTGAAGAAGAGTGCCTTGCCTTCCGGCTTTTTCAGATCGACGACGATGCTGCGCTTGTTGCGATGAATCGTGACGAAGTACGAATAATCCGGGCCCGGCACCGGCGAGCCCCATGCGCGCGCGAGGTCGCCCGCGCCCGGCGGTTCGAGTTTGATCACATTGGCGCCGTAGTCGGCCAGCATGGTCGAACAATAGGGGCCGGCGAGGGCGTGGGTCAGATCGATAATGGTGACGTTGTCGAGCGGGCGGGTCATGAGTGCCTGTGGAAAATGCGATGGGGAAAATAAAAACGGGCGGCGCGCAACCGTGGATTCACGGACCGTGCCGCCGCCGCGTTTGCAGCGGCCCGCGTCTAGTGCGCGGGCGCGTGTCCCTTCGGCAGTTCTGCGAGTTCGATCAGGCAGTTTTCCGTCGCCGACGGATCGATGAAGGCGATGCGGCAGCCGGCGTGGCCGTGGCGCGGCACCTCGTCCAGCAGCGGAATGCCTTTCAATTTCAGTTCGGCCAGCGCCTCGTCGATGTTCTCGACTTCGAAGCACAGATGGTTGATGCCGCCTTTGCCTTCGGCGACCATCTTCTGATGTTTGCTGTCGGGCGTGGTGCCGGCGATCAGTTCGACCATCGATTCGCCGACCGGATAAATTGCCAGTTTCACCGGTTTGGTCGGATTGGTTTCCACGCTGTCCAACTTGATGCCGAAACAGCCTTCCCACAATGCGCGGCTCTTTTCGACATCCTTGACGACGACGCCGACGTGTTCGATGCGTTTGATCTTCATGCTCTTCCTCTCCGGATTTATGGGGGTGTGTCGGTGGTGGAAGGCCTAATTTTGCCTGAAATCCTGTACCGATTTCGCGAGCCGGCCGTCTTTTGTTTTGAGCGCGCGCGTCACTGATTGCGTGGCGCCGAAGGTATGGATATAGGCGGAGTGCTTGCCGGCGCCGCCGATGACAATCACGATCAGGTCTTCGGCGCGTTGCACCATCGGCACCAGCGCGTCGAGCGGCGCATTGGCCAGCCGGTCGGCGATTTTCACGCGCAGGCGGCGTTCGATGTTCTCCTTCGAGAATTTGCCGAGCGGCAGCTGGCCGTGCGCCTGCAGAAATTTCTTGACGTCCATTTTGGAGTAGCCGTCCTGCGCGATGGTTTTGGCATGCTCGGGTCCGAGCACCGCGACCGGTTGTGCTTCGTAGCAGGGATCGTTGGAGCCTGCATCCATCATGGTGCCGGCGATCGTGGTCAGGATGCCCTCGGCGTTGAGACTTTCGTGATCGTTGACGTTGTGCGGGCATTCGGCGCCGACCACCGTGACGGTACTCGCCTCCGCGGGAAAGCCGCGTTCGACGTGCAGCGGCTCCCACGGGCTCTCGGCCTCGTTTTCGGCGACAAGATAGCTGTATTTCGCCGGCGAGCCGAAGGTGGACATGTCGCCGGTTTTCGGAATCGCGCCGCCGATGTTGACGAGCGCCAGACGGATCGCACGCCCGATGGTCGCATTGCTGTGCGTGCCGGGGCCGAAGGCGTTGTGGCCGCCGTTGATGCCGAGCTCCTGCACGACCGGGCCGTTGACGATCACCAGCGGCGCGCACATATGGGTGGTTGCCTGAATGCCGTAGAGATTGAATTGTTCCTCGCACATCGCTTCGATGGCAAGCAGGTAGAGCGGGAAGTATTCGGGCTTGCAGCCGGCCATCACTGCATTGGCGGCCAGCCGCAGCGGCGTCGCCTCGCCCCAGCGCGGCGGAATTTTTGCGATTGGCTCGTTCCACGGGCGGTCGCAGTAGGCCAGCATCTTCTCGACGCGTGCCGTGGTCGGCGGCACGATCGGCAGGCCGTCGCTCCAGCCGCGTTCGAGATACAGTGCGTTGATCGCCTCGAAATCGTCATCGGCGTCGATGCTGGCACCGTCGTTTTTGAGCAGATCGTCAAGGTTGCTCACGACAGATTGTCCTTGATCAACTTGATCACCTGCGGAATTGCCACCAGCGCGCGGCCCTCGACCTGTTCAATCGACAGGCCGCCCAGCGGATGCGCGATCATCACCAGCGGGAGTGCCGGCACGCCAAGCACGCGCGCCTGCGTCGTGCCAAGCGTGCGGAACGGGTCGGAGCAGATCACTGCGGCGAGCACGCCGCGTTTGTGCATCTGGGTCATGTCGTGGACACTCCACGACGTGCAGGCCCCTCAATCGGCCATCGCGCTGATGACCACGTCGGCTTCCGCCTCCAACTGGTCCAGCACCTCCCTCGTTGCCGGAAAGGTGACGTGCGGTTTGCGCAGCGACACCACCGACTTGACGGGAATCTCGGCGCGCACGCCGTCGACGATCATTCGCAACAGGTGATCGGCGTTGCCCTTGCTGTTGTCGAGCACGCCCAAACGGATGCCTGTCGGGTCGAGTTTGCGACGCGTGACCTCGGGCGCCGCCGCAGGCTTCGGTGGTGGCGCATCGGGCGTGACCAGTTTAATCGTGCGATTCATGAAGGCCTCTAACGGTATGCCGCACGGCACGCGACGGGCGCCGCAGGATGAATTGATATACCGCGCCCGCGCCGGCACTGTCAAGAAACGGGATTTCAAATGCGCGGTGCGCGCAACAATATGGCCGCATAATCGAATAAAACCACAGCCTCGGAGGAGGTCGCTCATGAGTGAGTCGCAATTCAGCGCAGACAGGCGCCGGTTTTTGCAAGGCGGAGTTGCCGGCGCAGTGATGGCCACCGCGGGGTTTGACGTGGAGGCGCAGCCGGCCAAAGCCGCGCATCCCATTGCCGTCGCGGGCGAAGGCGCGGACCCGGATAAACCCGTTGTGATTTCACCGTTGATGCGTACGGTGGCGACCTATGTTGCAGGGGCCGCGACTACGCCATTGCCGGATGCGGTTACCGAGGCCACCAAGCATCATCTGCTCGACACGCTGGCGGCGATGGTGTCGGGCACGCGCCTGCTGCCCGGCGCACGCGCGATGGCTTATGTGAAGACGCTGGGCGGCACCGCCGAGGCCTGCGTGCCGGGCACGCGCCTCATCACCAATGCCGGTAATGCCGCGCTGACCGGCGGCATGCTCGCGCATGCGGATGAAACCGACGACACGCACGCGCTCGCAGTGCTGCATCCGGGCGCCGGCGTGGTGCCGGCGGCGCTGGCCATGGCCGAGCGTGAGAAAGCCGGTGGCATCGCGCTGCTGCGCGCCGTTGCGCTGGGTTACGACATCAGCGTCAGAATGTCGCTGGCGATGGGCGGCGATAAATTCAGCGCGGCCGGACGCGATACGCACGGCTTCGGTTGCACCTTCGGCGCGGCGGCGGCGGCCGGGTCGCTCCTCAAATTCAATTTCGATCAGGTGCGCCACCTGTTGTCGTTCGCGGCGCAGCAGGCTTCGGGTGTGTCCAATTTTCCGCAGGACCGCGAGCACGTCGGCAAGGCCTTTCTGTACGGCGGCATGCCGGGCCGCAATGGCATCGCTGCCGCGACCATGGTGCAGTTGGGTTGGACCAACGTCGAGGACATGTTTGCCGGCGACCAGAATTTTTTCGCCGCCTATGGCATTGCGCAAACCGATCCGGAGATACTCGCGCGCGGACTCGGCGAGCTGTTCGAGGTCGGCAAAACCAACATCAAGCGCTGGTCGGTCGGCGGCCCGATCCAGGCGCCGCTCGATGCGATGTCCTATTTGATGAAGACGCACAATCTGAAGGCCGCCGATATCGAAAAAATCGTCGTGCGCCTGTCGCATCAGGGGGCGGACACCGTCAACAACCGCACCATGCCGAATATCTCGCTGCAGCATCTGCTGGCGGTGATGCTGCTCGACGGTACCGTTACGCTGAGTTCGGCCAACGACATGGCGCGCATGCAGGATCCGAAGGTCCTCGAATTGCGGCGCCGGGTCGAACTCTACGGCGACGATGAAATGGATCGCGTGCGGCCGGTGCGGCAGGCGATCATGGAAATCCGGTTGCGCGACGGCCGTGAACTGCGCCACCGCGTGCTCGAAGTGCGCGGCATGGCGCAGAACCCGATGACGCGCGAAGAGGTCGGCGAGAAATGCCTCGGCCTGTGCGCGCCGGTGCTCGGTAAAAAACGCGCGGCCGAATTGATCGCGGCGGTGTGGAACATCGAGCGCGTCAACAACCTGAGGCTGTTGCGCCCGCTGCTGCAGGCCTGATCATTCAGCCTTGATGCCGGTTGCCTTGATCAGCGCGGCAAAGCGCGCCACATCCTGACGGATGACGGCGTCGAATTCGGCGGGCGTGCCAGGGCGCGGCGACGCGCCCAGCGCGAGCAATCGCTCCTTCGTGTCCGGCAGGGCGACGATGCGCGCGATTTCCGTCGCGAGCATGTTTTTGACCGGCGCCGGCGTTTGCGCCGGTGCGAGAAAGCCGTACCACGCGGTGAAGTCGAAGCCGGGCAGGCCCGCTTCCGCCATCGGCGGCACCTCGGGCAGCGCCGGCACGCGCGTTTTGGTGCTGACCGCGAGCGCGACGAGCTTGTCCGATTTGATCAGCGCGACCGCCGCGCTGACCGATGCGAATACGAACTGCACATTGCCGCCGATCGTGTTGGTCAGCGCCTCGGGCATGCTTTTGTACGGCACGTGCAGCACCTTGACGCCGGCGGCCTGATTGAACAGCTCGCCGTTGATGTGCGCCGCGCTGCCGATGCCGGCCGAGGAAAAATTGAACTGCGCCGGCCGGCTTTTGGCGAGATCGATCAGCTCGCGCATCGTCTTCACCTTGAGCGCGGGCGCTACCACCAGCACGTTCGGAATATCGGCCACCGTCGAGATGCCGGCGAAATCCTTCAGTGTGTCGTAGGGCAGCTTCGGCAGGTAGCTTGCGTTGAACGCATGACCCAGCGAAACGATTGCCAGGGTATGACCGTCGGGTGTTGCGCGCGTCAGCATTTCGGAGGCGATCACCGCCGCGGCGCCGGGCCGGTTATCCACCACCACGCCCTGGCCCCAGTGGTCGGTCATCTTGAGCGCGACTTCGCGCGCCAGTATATCGGTGCCGCTGCCGGGGCCGAAGCCGACCAGGATGCGCAACGGACGCGCCGGGAATTTCTCCTGTGCCGTCGCTGCGACCGGGATCAGCATGAGGCCGCAGGCGGCCAGACAGGTCCAGTTCCGCATTAACGTCCCTCCCATTCACGGCTGCGCTGAGCGCTTATTGTTCGCGGCAGGCAATGCCGTCGTGTTCTGCGGCGAAATGCAGCAAATGAATTGCGCAGGTCGCCGGATACAGCGTCATTATGGCGTGGGATGCGGCAGGCAGGTGGATCATGCGCAAATCGCGGATGCCGGCGCGCAGCAGCGTTTCCTGTGCGTTGCCGGTCAGCAGGCCGGCGGTCGGGTAGAGGCCGAGTACCGGCGCGGCGATGCGCGGCAGCAGCGCGGTCGCGTTGGCGTGGCGCAGCAGGCCGTAGAGTCCGCACAGCACCTCGGGATCGGTTTGCGCAATCTGCTCGAGGTACCAGCGGCGCAGGCCGTCGGCAGTGCCGGCGGGAAAAAAATCCGGCGCGCCGTAGATGCGCTCGGCCCATCGACGGGTGCCGAGTGTGCGCAGCGCTTCTTCGCGCGTCGGGAAGCCGGCGGCATAGACGTCCTGGCTTTTCTGGTTCTGATAAACCGGGGAGGACACCAGCGTCAGCGTGCGCACGCGTGCCGGGTGTTCCGCCGCCAGCGCCATGCCGATGATGCCGCCGAAGGATTCGCCGCAGTAGTGCACCGATTCGAGCTTGAGTTGATCGAGCACCGCGAGCACGTCGCCGACGTAGTTGGCAAGCGTGCTGTCGCGCGCCGGGTCGAAATCCACCGGTGCGCCGGCGTGGCCGCGCAACTCCACGCGCACGATCCGGTAAAAGCGCGCGAGGTACGGAACCCAGGCCTGCCAGAACAGCGACGAGCGGGCATAGCCGTGCTGCAGCACGATGGTGCCGGCGCTGCGCCACGGATCGGTGAAATCATCGATGTGGTAGTGCAGGGTGGCGTTTTGACTGCGTTTGACGGACGGCATGGCTGTGGCGCATTGTGACGGCAGGCGCGCGCAATTGCAAAGCCGCGGTACCGCTTGACGCGGCGGCGGTGGAAACAAATAATCGCGTTTCCAAAAAAATCCAACGAGGAGAAAGCAGCAATGGCAATTTCGATGTTCAATATTTCGGTGCCCATTTTCGTCCGCCATCTGAACGGACTTGCCCACTGCCTGAAGAAGGCGCAGGCGCTCTACTCCGAGAAAAAATACGACGAGGGCACGCTGGTCAATTACCGCCTGTTTCCCGACATGTTCAGCTTTGCGCGCCAGATCCAACAGGCCGCCGATCACGCGCGCAATTGCGCCGCCGCGCTGGCCGGTGTCGAGTCGCCGGCGATCGAGATGAACGAGAAGACGCTCGGCGAACTCATTGCGCGCGTCGAAAAAACGCTGGCCTTTCTGAAGGGCCTCACCGCCGCGCAAATCGACGGCAGCGATACCAAGAAGCTGACCATCAAAGTCATGGGCAAGGACACCGAATTCGTCGGCATCGATCTCTTGCAGAATCGCGCGTTGCCCAACTTTTATTTTCACGTCACCACCGCCTACGACATCCTGCGTCACAACGGCGTGGAAATCGGCAAACGCGATTTCATGGGGGCGACGGCGCAATAAGGCGCGCCGGCCGGGGGCTGCGGCCACGCTTGCCGCGTTGATGTGTCACGCCGTGTTTCGCCGGCCGCGGGCGTGCGCGCTCGCGGCGCTGGCCGTGTTGTCGGTCACGGCCGCGGCCCAGCCCTATCCCGTCAAGGTCATCCGGATCGAGACCACCGAGGCCGGCGGTTATCCGGATTCCGTCGCGCGTTTAATCGCGCAGGGACTGGGCGCCCGTCTCGGTCAGCCGGTGATCGTAGAGAACCGCGCAATTGCCGCCGTTGAGGCGGTGGCAAAGGCGCCGCCCGACGGCTATACCCTGCTGTTCTATACCAGCGTGCTGTGGCTGTCGCCGTTTCTGCGCGACGGCGTGAGCTGGGATCCGCAGCGCGATTTTTCGCCGGTGATGCTGGCGACAAGTTCGCCCAGCATCCTGGTCGTGCATCCGGCGCTGCCGGTGAAGACGCTGCGCGAATTGATCGCGCTGGCGAAAGCGCGGCCGGGCGAACTCAACTACAGCACGAGTTCGCCGGGTTCCGGCAATCATCTCGCGGCCGAGCTTTTTCGCGTGATGGCCAACCTCAAGCTCGTGCGCATCAATTACAAAGGCACCGGCTCGGCGTTGACCAGCCTTGACGCGGGCGAAACGCAGTTGAGTTTTCCGAGCGCCGGTTCGGTGATGCCGCACTGGCGCGCAGGCCGTGTGCGCGCGCTGGCAGTGACCAGTGCGCTGCCTTCCGCATTGGCGCTGGAACTGCCGACGGTTGCCGCAGCGGGTTTGCCCGGTTACGAAGCCACCGCCTATAACGGTGTGCTGGCGCCGGCGGGAACGCCCGCCGCCATCATTGCAACGATTAACCGGATTGCGTCCGAGGCCATCCATCGCCACGACGTGCGGCAGCGTATATTCGACAGCGGCGGCGAAGTGGTTGGCGGCACGCCGGAGGAATTCGCCGCCGTCATCCGCCTTGAGATGGCGAAGTGGGGCAGGGTGATACGCGAGGCCGGCCTGCGCGGGGAATAGATCAGCCGACCGCGCAGGTGCGCAGGCCGGCGAAGATGTCGTTCCGCGCCGGCATGTAGAAATTGCGCCAGGTGTTGCGAATCAGCCGCCGCGGTGTGGCGAAGCTGCCGCCGCGCAACTCCATGTGTGTGCCGAACCACGGTTGCGAATATTCCTTGTACGGATCGGCGACGAATCCCGGATAGGGGTTGAATGCGTCCGCGGTCCATTCCCAGACATTGCCGATCATTTGGCGGCAGCCGCGGGCGGAATCGCCATCGGCATAGTCATCGACGGAAGCGGGCGCATTGCCTTCGAGATTCGCCCGGCCGGAGGCGGGCGTATCGTCGCCCCAGGGATAGCGGCGCTTGCCGCCGTCGGTGATTGAAGTGGCGGCGGCAAACTCCCACTCGGCCGCCGTCGGCAGACGGCGCTTGGCGAATTTGCAGTAAGCCTGCGCCTCGTGCCAGTTCACGTGGAATACCGGCTCGTTGTCTGCCAGTCGCCGGGTCTGATCGAAGCGGCGTTGATGCCAGACGCCTTCCTGCTTGATCCAATAATGCGGTGCCTGCGCGGCCGACTGCGTGCGCCATGCCCAGCCGGCATCGCTCCACCACTCGCGCCGCGCATAGCCGCCGGCATCGACGAAGGCGCGGTATTCGGCATTGCTGAGCGCACTGCGTGCCATGCGGAATGGCGCGATCGTGATTTCGTGCGCCCACTTTTCATTGTCGAACACAAAGCGGCCGTCATCCGCGGCGCCCAGCATGCAGCGGCCGCCGGCGAATTCGGCGTCGCCGCGCGCTGTTGTTTCAGCGCGGACGGCTGTCGCGGCGACCGCTTTCGTTGCGGCGAACGGATCGGCATAACCCAGCGTCTGCCGCGTGTAGTGAAAAGCTTCAGTGTGCATGTCCTCATGCATGGTCGCCAGCCGCACGAAATACTGCAGCGCCGGGCTTTCCGCTTCACGCCCCAGCCGATGCAGCACGCGGTCCATGATGTCGTTCGCATAGCCGCGCGTTTGCTGCAAGGTCGGCAGCAGCAACTGCCAGCGCGTGTCGTGCGCGACCTTCGCCGAGTCATAAAGCGCGTCGGCGCCCTTGAGGATGGACGGCGCAGGTTCGGCGTCGGCGCGCTGACGCAGGCACCAGTATTCGTGAAACCACGCGACATGGCCGATTTCCCACAGCGGCGGATTGACGATGGCGAGCAGCGGGCCGAACAGGCGTTCGCCGTCGAGGTCGGCCGTGATGTGATTCGCGCGGGCGCGCGCCGCGCGCAGATCTGCGGCAAGCACGGCGGGGTCGGTGAGCGCGGGAAATTTCATCGGGTCGACACGAGTCTACTATACTCACCAGCCTCTGCTGAACGCTCACTCCCATGAACATTCACATCATCACACCGGCCGGCGCCGGCCGCCGCAGCGGCAACCGGCACACCGCGCAGCGCTGGCGCGATTTTCTGCGCAGCGCGGGTCATCGTGTCACGCTGGCGGCGCAATGGGACGGCACCGACACCGATGCGTTGATTGCGCTGCATGCGCGCAAAAGCAGCACGGCAGTCAAACAGTTCCATCGCGCGTATCCCGACCGGCCGTTGATCGTCGTCCTGACCGGGACCGATCTTTATCGCGATATCAAAGCTCACGCCAGCGCGCGGCGCAGCCTGGAACTCGCGTCGCGGCTGGTGGTGCTGCAAGCGGCCGGCCTGCGGGAACTGGCCTCGCATTTGCGCCGGAAGACGCGCGTAATTTATCAATCTGCCGATACGTCATTGCGACAGCGTCCGGTGCGGCATTGTTTTCGCATTGCCGTCGTCGGCCATTTGCGAAGGGAAAAGGATCCCTTTCGCGCCGTGCTCGCGCTGCGTCACCTGCCTGACGCCGGAAATCTTGAACTCATACAACTGGGAGAGGCGCTGACACCGGTGATGGCACGCGAGGCAATGCGCTACGCTTGCGCCGAGCCGCGCTATCACTGGCTTGGCAGTAAGAGCCACGCAGATACGCTGCGACGTATGGCGGCGAGCCATTTGCTGGTGGTCAGTTCCGTGATGGAAGGCGGCGCCAACGTGATTTGCGAGGCGGCGCGTCTCGGCTTGCCGGTGCTGGCTTCGCGAATTTCCGGCAACGTCGGCATGCTAGGTGCGGATTATCCCGGCTATTACCCGTTGCACGACGACCGGGCGCTGGCGCGATTGATCGCGCGCGCAGCCGGCGACCGGGCCTTTTTTACCGAATTAAAACAGGCGCTGCGGGTCAGGCGGCCGCTGTTTGCGCCGGCGGCGGAGCGGCACGGCGTGCTGCGCCTGCTGCGCGAATTCGACTGAGTTATCAGTCCGCCGTAGCTGTCCGCGATCGCCCGCCCGGGGTTGCGGTTGATCGGTTTTTTTGAACGCCTCGGCACGCATTTTTTCCGGACGCATTTTTATCCCGGCGGGACGCGCGCCAACAAACCGTTTGTGCATTACCCCCAGACAGGGCAGCGTGATGCACCAGACGCTGTTGGCGGCCCACGACAAGCTGTTCGCCGCTGTGGCATGAAGGTTTGACGGGGTGCTGCCTGCGCGCATAATGCGCGTGCGGCTTGGAATGGCGGCCGCGCTCAACCGGGGAGGAGCGAGATGACTCTATGTCCAGGCGCAATTGCAATCGGATGCAAAAAATGTCCGGTGGTCGGTTTTTGTCCGCTGAGAAGCGTAATCGGCAATTACAAACCGGAAGAGGCGGCGCAGGCCAAGCCGCCCGCTGACAAGACCGGTCAGTAAATTCACGCGGCAGCGAGCTGCAGGCGCCGGCCCGTGATCATAGTCATAACGGTGACGCGGCCGGCGTCTATTCGACCTTGATGTTGGCCGCTTTCACCACTGCGCCCCATTTGGCGATCTCGCTCTTGACGTGAGCGCCGAGGCGCTCGGGCGAACCGCCGCCGGGTTCGGCGCCGTTATCCGCCATCAACCGCAAAATATCCGGTTGCAGCAGAATTTTGTTGATGTCGCTATTCAATTTGCCGACGATTTCTTTCGGCGTGCGCGCCGGCGCCCAGATGGCGAGCCAGGTTGTGACTTCGAAGCCCTTGAGTCCGGACTCGGTGATGGTCGGCAGATCCGGCATGCCCGGATAACGCTTCGCACCGGTTACCGCCAGCGCGCGCAGTTTACCGGCGCGCACCTGCGGCAGCGATGACGACAGGCTGTCGAACATCAGGTCGATCTGTCCCGACAGCAGATCGACCATCGCCGGCGAGCTGCCTTTGTACGGCACATGCACCATCCCGGTGGCGGTCATGGTGCGGAACAACTCGCCGGCCAGGTGACTGATAGTGCCGTTGCCGCTGGAAGCGAAACTCAAGCCGCCGCGTTTGGCCTTGGCGAGGGCGATCAATTCCCTGACGTTTTTCGCCGGCACCGACGGATGCACGACCAGAATGTTCTGCGCGATCACGGTCAGGATCACCGGTTCGAAATCGGCGACCGCATCGTACGGCAGCTTTTTGTAGACGTTGGGCCCGACGCCGTGGGTGCTGGTGCTGCCCCACACGAGTGTGTAACCGTCGGGCGGTTGCGCCGCCGCGATCTGCATGCCGATCGAACCGCCGGCGCCGGGCCGGTTGTCCACCACCATCTGGTGACCGTAGAGTTCGCCCATCTTCGCCGCAATCGGCCGCGCGTAGATGTCGGTGTTGCCCCCCGGCGGGAAGGGAATGATGATGCGCACCGGCTTGGCCGGATAACTTTGCGCCTGCACCACGACGGCGAATGCCGGCACCGCGATGAGGCAGGCGCGCAGCAGATTGCCCGCATTGAACAGCATCATGAGTGCTTTCCTTCGCAGATATCAAACGACGCAGGCGCGGGTCAAGTGTCCGCGGTCTGGCTCAGGTTGAAAGCAAGCATCACGCCACAATGCGGCGCGGTGGCGTTACCGCTGGATACGGCGTATGCGCGGTGCAGTTTTATGCGGTGGGCGCGGCGGCGTTTCCGCACAATAGCCGTTGGCCTCGGCGTCAAACCGGCAGTCGTAGTAACTCACAAACGACTTGGTCGAATCGGTGGTGCCGTCCGACGAGCGCCAGCGCCAGCAGACGCCATTGGACAGCGGCAGCGGGATCGAAAAGAGGACAGCGGATTTCATGCGGCACCCCTCTGACGCGATCATCAGGATGGCCAGCATCCGTCATCACCGGTCGGCCGTCTGTACGCTGCCGAACACAGACTAGAGTGGATCGAATCCCGCGGCCTTGAACAGGCGCGAGGCATCCGGCGCCGCCAGAAATTCGATCAGCGTACGGCTGGCCGCGGCCTGCGCGGAGGCATTGAACACGCCGGCCGACAGCACACTCATTTTTTGCAGTGCATCCGGCAGGAGCCCCGCGAGTTCAATGCCTGCACCGGCGGCCAGCAATTCGGGTACCTGCTGGATCGCGATGTCGGCGCGGCCGTCGAGCAGCTGTTCGGCGCAAAGCCCGCCGGGCTGGCGGCTCGCCTTCGGGTTGACGGCATCGGCAATGCCGAGCCGCTCGACCAGTTCGGCGAAATAAATGCCGCTCGCACCCTCGACGGTGCAGGCGATCGAACGCGCCTGCAGCAAGGTGCGCTTGAATGCATCGACCGTGCTGATATCCGGTTTCGGCGCGCCGGCCTTGACCGCGATGCCGATGCCGTAGCGCGCGAATTCGCGCCGGCTCGCCGCGTCGATGAGGCCCTCGCCGATCATGCGCTCGACCGCCGGCAGGTTGCTGACCACCACGTCGGCGGTTTCGCCGGCGGCGAGGCGTTTCTGCACGCGTTTGGCCGGATCATAGGTCGCATTGATCTTGATACCGTGCGCGCGCGCGAATGCGGGGATCAATTCGCCGAACACCGTGCGCAGGGCGTTCGAGGTCATGACCTTTATTTCGATGCCGGCCATGGTCTAATCCTCAGCGCAAATGGGGGAACACCGACAGTGCCGTTTCGCCGAAAATCCAGCGGCGGTCTTCTTCGGACAAAAAGGCGAGTACTTTCTTCGCTTCGTCGAGCCGGCTTTTGACGCCGTTGAAGCGCGGATGCGCCGGATAGTTGGAACTCCACATGATGCGTTTGGCGCCGAATACGGCAACCAGCTTTTCATAAAGCGCTTCGGCGGTGCCGCCGGCATCGCGCGCGGCAGCGATGTTGTTGATTGCGGTCTTGATATAGACGTTCGGGTTGTCGGCAAATGCGAACAGCGGCGCGAGATCCGGGTACGGCGTTGTGCCGACCTTGTGACCCCAGGCGTGTTCGAAACACACTTTTACCTCCGGATAGCGCTCCATCGGCTTGCGCACCTTCGGCAGCTCGATGATGCGGTCGTTGATGGCGAGCGGAATCTTCAGCTGCTGCATGCGTTCCCACAGCGGGAAGGTCGCCGGTTCGCCCAGCGAACTCTGCGGCAGGCGGCCGCGCATGAATCGCAGGCCGGTCACGCCCTCCTGTTCGACCAGGCGCGAGAGCTCGTCGGGCGAATTCGGGTCCAGCGGGTCGAGCACGACCACACTGGCGAAACGTTGCGGGTCGAGGCGCGCGGCGTCGCAGGTGTAACGGTTGTCGTATTCGTAGACAAAATAGGCCTGCACCAGTGTGGCCTTGTCGACGCCGGCTTCATCCATCAGCAGCGCCAGCGTTTCCACGGTGGTCACCGGCCATTCGGTCTGGCCGATTTCCTTGATGCTCGGAATCGAGCCGGCGCGCGGCGTGTCGATGATCTGGGGATATTTTTTGCGGTCGTCCGTGAAAACGTGGACGTGGGTGTCGACGATGACCATGGTTTCCTCTCCGGCATTCTTGTTGATTGCGTGTGGATTGCGGCGGCGCGCTGTGCGACGGGCCGGCAGGCGCTATTATAGCGGCCGGTTCGGATCGCATTGATCAGGCCGACACCTACAAGAACGCGCATACGCCAGAGGACCGCATGAAAAACATCAAATCGGAATTGAAAGTATTCAATCAGGCCAACGAGCCGACGTCGCCCGGCGTGATCCCGGGGCTCAGCATCAAGAAACTCGCCGGCTGCAAGGAGCATCCGGCCGAGCGCATCAGCGTCGGGCTTGCCACCTTCGGCCCCGGCACCCACGAGCATTTGCACTGGCACATGATCGAGACCTTTCATTACATCGTCGCCGGCAGCGGCATCGTGCGCGACATCGAAGGCAATTCCTGGGAAGTCGGTCCCGGCGATGTGGTCTTCGGGCCGGCCGGGTTGCGCGGCGCGCATGAATGGGAAATCAAGGAATCGCTCTCGTTGCTGACGATCAAGGGCACGACCTCCGCCGAGCGCGCAATCCAGTTCAATATCGACCGCAAGACGATGGAATCGTCGGCCGACATGCAGTATCTGATCGACCGCGGTGTTGCCGACATGAAAGGTTCGTTTTACGAGTAGCCGCGGACGCGCGCCGGCGTTGCAAGTGAACGAATCAGAATAGCGCAATCGAATGCGCAAATACCTCGAAAGGGAGTGACATGTCGCAAAGCAGTTTGATGAAACCGATCCGCCGTGTGGTCACCGGCAACGACGCCAACGGCAAATCGACCGTGACCTGGGACGGGCCGTCGCCCTACTCGCACGCGGCGTCGATGGGGCAGGGCCGCGGCCACACCGACCTGTGGGTGTGGACGCAGAGCCCGGCGCCGCTGTCGGGCAAGAACGACGACGGCAATCTCAAGTACGATTTTCCCGGTCCGCCGAACGGCGGCCATCTGCGCGTGATTCAGGGCGTGGGCAAGCCGCTCGATTACGACGCCGCCACCGATCCGAATATCGTCGCGCCGCACGCGCCGAAACTGCGCCCGCCCGGCCGCACCTGGGATCGCGGCGGTCACAATTTTTATTCGGGTGGCATGCACAAGACCGAGACCGTCGATTACGCCATCATGCTGGAGGGTAAACGCACGCTGGTGCTCGACGATCAGGATGTCGAGTGGGATCCGGGCGACGTTGTCATCGATGTCGGCGCCTGGCACCAGTGGTCGAGCCGCGTGCCCGGCGGTTCGCTCGTCATGTTCGACATGATTTCGGCAACCTTCGTCGACGGCCCGGTCGGTCTCGCGCAGGGCAATGATCGCGTGATGACCGCCGCTGCCAATCATGCGGTGCCCTCCGGCGTGACGCCGACGCGCCGTATCGTCTGCCTCGACAAGACGCCGAACAAATCGACGCTGGCGAGCGACGCGGCCACACCGGATGTGCGCACCGATCCGGCACGTCCCGGTTTCGCCATGCAGCGCCTGTGGGTGACCGATGGCACGCCGGCGAAAATCGTGCAGGAAACGCTGCATCTGCCGCACGCGTTGACGCCGCCGAAAGACGGCTCGGTGATGCGCACCGTCACCTTCCCGCCGGATGCATCATGGCAGGGGCGCGTCGGCGAGCGCGAGGTCAAGGCCTACTTCAAGGCGATGGGTTCGCCGCAGGCTTCGACGTGGTCGGCAGACGCAAAACATCCGTACATGCAGAAGACCGAAACGCTCGAATTTGCATTGGTCACCGACGGCGAAATCGTGCTGGTGCTCGACACGCAGGACGTCACGCTGAAGAAGGGCGAGTTCGCCATCATCCGCGGCAGCAATCATGCGTGGAGCAACCGCAGCAACAAGCCGGCGACCATCGCCCTCGCATCGCACGACGGCCAGTACTGAGCGGAGGGAACAGGGCCGGCGTTGTTGTTTGCCCGAACGCAACCGGGATCCGAAACACAGCGGCGGGGTATCATGATTTTTAAAAACAGAGCATGCGAACGTTACCAGGAGGAACTCCCGAATTGAAACGGAAATTCACGCTGCGTTTTGATGTGGACACGAATCGCTGGATTTTGAGGAATGACCAGACGCAAAAGACCGTCAAGGCATTTGATTCGAAGGAAGGCGGCACCAAAGCCGGGGTATTGCGGAAAGTCCTCGGCAGGCAGGGCGGGACCGTGGTGATCCGGACCAAAACCGGAACGCTCGACGAGGAGCGCAATTTCCCGCGCGAGGGTTAGGGGCCGACGGGCGCGCCGGCTATTGTTTCATTTCGTAGATTTCGTTGCCGACGATCATTTTGAATTTTGTTCCGTCGGAAAGAATGATCGCGGTGGGCCGGAACGCCGTTTCATATCCGATCGCGGCACAGGTTAGCATCTTGTTGTCGTCAAACACGATCACGCGGTCGAATTCGCAGCCGATGAATCCCTCCTGCAGTTTGCCGTTTTTGTCCTGGTAGCCCGCAATCGTCTTGCTGGCGATGATCGTAAAGCCGACGAGGCGCTCGAGTTCGCGCGCAAGATCCGCGCAAGCGGGCGACGCTGCCAACAGGAGCGCCAATGCAAACATTGTTTTCTTCATGGTATCGCCTCGACAGCCCCGCGCCTTTCGCGGCACCTGACATCGCTGCATATTCTATTCCCTATCGATTGCTGCGCTTGCGCCATCGCTGGCGCGATTGATACCGGCTTGACGGCGGTCTCTGCACGCGTCGTCCGGTGAATATTGCGGATTCGGTTTCAGCTGCTGCGTTTGCCGGTGCTGTTTGGTTTTCTGGCCTGGCAGCAGGCGCGGCGCTTGTAGTGGCGACGGTATAATTGCGGCTCGCAGAATTCCGGAGATTGCATGAAACACCTGAGCCGAATTGTCACCTTTGCAGTGATCGCCGTTGCCGGCATGGCGGCGCCTGTCCTCGCGCAGAATCAGTGGCCGAACAAACCGATCCGCATGACCGTCTCGTCCGGTGCCGGCGGCGGCCTTGATTTCGTCTCTCGTCTCGTTGCCTCGCCGCTCACCGAGACGCTGGGCCAGAGCGTGGTGGTGGACAATCGCGCCGGCGCCAGCGGCAGCATCGCCGCCGATGTCACCGCGCATTCGGCGCCCGACGGCTATACCTTCATGATGCTGTCGGCGAGCCTCGTCGTCTACGGCATCGTCAGCAAAACGCCGTACGACCTGTATCGCGATTTCGATGCGGTGTCGCAAGTCGCCGGCGGTCCGTACATTTTGACGGTGCATCCGTCGCTGCCGGTCAAATCGGTCGCGGAACTGGTCGCCTACGCCAAGGCCAATCCGGCGAAGCTCAATTTCGCCTCCACCGGCAATGCTTCGCTGGCGCACCTTGCCGGCGAACTGTTCGGCCAGACTACCGGCGTTCACGTCGTGCACGTGCCCTACAAAGGCGTTGGCGCGGCGCTGACCGATTTGCTTTCAGGCCAGGTGCAGTTCAGTTTTCTCTCCGGCGGCTCGATCTACAATCAGGTTCGCAACGGCAAGCTGCGCGCGCTGGCGATCGCCAGCAACAAGCGCGCCAAGGTCGCCCCCGACACACCGACCATGATCGAGGCGGGCGTTCCGGGCTATCTGGTCAACCAGTGGCACGGCATGCTTGCGCCCAGGGGCACGCCGAAACCGGTCATTGACCGCATGTATCGCGAAATCGCCAGGGCGTTGCAGCGGTCCGAGGTGGTAACGCGCTTCGAGCAGGACGGCACCGACCCGGTCGGCAGTTCGCCGCAGGAATTCGCCGTGTTTCTGCGCGACGAGCGCGACCGCTGGACCAGGGTCGTCAAGAGCGCCAACATCCGCATCCAGTGAACCTGCGGACGTGCCCGAAACAATGCCGCCTTGAAGGCGGCATTGTCGTTTGAGCAGGATCAAAGCTGTGTCACTGTATACCTTCGTGCTATTGGTGGGGCCGCCGCCTGCGACGGCTTAACGCGCAACCGGTTGCAGCGCCGGCACCTCAGGATCGTCGGGCGGCACTGCGTTGCCGGCAATCAGCAGCATGCCGACCAGATCGTAGTAGCCCATCAGGCTGATCAGCTCGACGATGCCCTGTTCGCCGAATTTCGCCAGCGCAGCGGCGTAAGTCGCGTCCGAGACTTTTTTGTCGCGGAAAATTTCCGTGGCCAGATCATAGAGCGCGGCTTCGTCGTCCTGCATGCCGGCCGGTCTTTTTCCCGCGGCCAGTTCGGTGCCGACCCGGGGATCGAGTCCGCCCCTGATCGCCGCCTTGTAATGGCTGCGCCAGGCCCAGCGCACGTTCTGGTTGCGCGCCGAGAGCAGGATGGCGAACTCGGTGAGCCGCGCCGGGAACTGCGTGTTCCAGCGCAGGTAGTCGGACAGCCCGGTGATGCGCTCGGCGAGCGCGGGGCTGCGCAGGTAAATGCGATAGGGCGGCTGCTTGAAATTGGCGCCGCGCGGCGGTGCCGAAACGCTGTCCGCCCATTTTTTCTGGTCGGGCGTCAGCTTCTCAAGCGGAATTTCCGGAAAGCGTTGCGCAGTTTGCGCTGACGCGCCCGGCGGCACGGCGAACGACATCGTCGAAACGGCGAGCAGCAGTTGTTTGAGCAGGTTTTTCATGGCGTCTCCGTATGGACGGGGGTTATTCCACGCGGACCAGCTTGATCGCGGGGCCGTTCGGTAATTGCGTCAGGGTCAGCGTGTCGCCGCTCTGCGCGATGTTGAACCGGTTGCCCGCGCCGGCCATCGCGAACGCGCTTTTCGCCACCATCACTTTGTCGATCACCAGCACATTGTTTTTGATCGAGTAGCTGCCCGACTGCAGGTAGAGCGAATTGAATACGGTGACCTTGTCGGCGTCGCTGGCTTTGTCGTTCGACGGATAGTCGGGCAGCGGTTTCGCGCTGCTGATGCGCATGAAGCTGTAATGCTTTTGCGTGAAAACATAAAGGCCCGGCTGCGGGTCGGTCAGCGGCGGTTTGCCGGTTTCGGCGATTTCGCTGACGCGCCAGGCGCCGGCGAGCGGATTGCCCGTCTGCGCCTGAGCCGCGGTGGCGAGGCAGAACAGGGTACACAGTGCGATTGCGGTCAGTCGTGACATTCGATTCTCCATTGAAAGATTTGCAAAGGATGGTGTGCCGGGCCGGTTATTCGGCCTTGATATTGGCGTCGTGCAGAACCTTCGACCATTTTTCCATTTCGGTCTTGATGACGCGGCCGAAATCCTCGGGCGATCCGCCGGTGACGACATAACCGACATCGGTCATGCGCGCGCGCACCGCCGGCATCAGCAGCACCTTGTTGATCGCCGCGTTCATGCGCAGGACAACCTCGCGCGGCGTGCCGGCCGGCGCGAGGATGCCGCGGTGGCTGGTGGCATCGATCTGCGGCCAGCCGGCCTCGACGAAGGTCGGCACCTGCGGCATGACATCGCTGCGCGCGGCGGCGGCAATCGCCAGCGCCCGCAGCTTGTTGGTGTCAACGAGACCCTTGGCGGCGAAGATGCCGCCCCAGCCGACCATGGTTTCCCCGCTGGTCACGGCATAGATGGCGAGTCCGGTGCTTTTGTACGGGATGTGCGTGATTTTGATTTTCGTCACTGCATTGAACAACTCGCCCATGATGTGCGGCACCGTGCCGCTGCCGCCGGAGGCGAAGTTGAGCTTGCCGGGATTGGCGCGCGCCAATGCGACGAGGTCCTTCACCGATTTGACCGGCAGCGACGGATGCACGACAGCGAGGGTGGTGGAGGACGATGAAATGCCGCCTACCGCGGTGAAATCGCGCAGACTGTCGTAGGGCAGCTTGCCGACGAGCACCGGATTGACGATGAAAGCGTGGTCCATCACATACATCGTGTAGCCGTCGGCCTTGCTGTTGGCGACCGCCTGAGTTGCGATCACGGTGCCGCCGCCGGGCCGGTTGTCGATAATGACGGGTTGGCCGAGCGCCTCGGACAGTTCAGGCGCGATCGCGCGGATGATGCCATCGGCACCGCCGCCGGCGGCGTAACCGACCAGCATGCGCACCGGTTGTGTTGGATAATTTTGCGCGCAGGCGATGCCGGTCGCGCTGCATGCGGCGAGCAAAATGGCGCGCCGCAACTGTTGCCGGGTATTCATTGCTCCCCCTGATTGCCGAATCAATGCCGGGGTGACGCGTGTATCGCCGCCGGTCATGTCGATCGATCTTGTCTTGATATAATAGCGCGATGTTGATGCAGATCACGAAATTCGTTTCCCTCCGCGGCGGTGCGTTTGCGCGACCGCGCATGCATCCGCCTTCCGCGCAGTAACGCTCCGCCGCGCGCGTGTCGTGCGGAAAAACGGTCGATGACGGGCAAGTCCCGTTTGCGCAGTCAACTCATTATTCATTCACAGCCTCATTGCCGGCGGTCGCGCGGAAGTTTCGCTTGCGGCGCGGGCTGTCACCTGTATTGGAGCGAGCATGAAAATTACCCGCCGTGAAATTCTCAAGGCCGGCGCCGCAGCGGCGGCGCTGGGCGCATCGGCGCGGCTGCCGGCGCAGCCGCTGATCATGACCCCGGCGTCGGAGTTGATCGCGCGTTCGGGCAAGCGCCGAGTCGTCATCGCCGGCGGCGGCTGGGGCGGCCTGACTGCGGCGCGCCACATCCGCGAGCAGGCGCCCGATCTTGAAGTGATCCTGCTCGAGCGCAACCCGGTGTTCTGGTCCTGTCCATTGAGCAACAAATGGCTGATCGACGTCGTCGATACCAATTTTCTGATCAAGTCCTACATGGCGCCCGCCAAGCGTCACGGCTACACCTTTGTGCAGACCGAGATCGCCGAAATCGACCGCGCGAAGAAGCGCGTGCACACCGCCCAGGGTTATCTCGATTACGACTGGCTGATCGTCTCGGCCGGCATCCGTTACGGCTTCGAGGCGTGGTTCGGCAACGACCGGAAGGCCATCGACTACACGCGCACCAATTATCCGGTCGCCTATATCCCGAGCGCCGAGCACGCGCTGGTCAAACAGAAAATCCACAATTTCAAGGGCGGCACTTTTGTGATGACCCTTCCGCCGCCGCCGCATCGCTGCCCGCCGTCGCCGTACGAGCGCGCCTGCCTGATGGCGTGGTTGTTCAAGCAAAAGAAGGTGCCGGCGAAAATCGTCATCCTCGATCCGAAACCGAACATCGCGCCGATCACCGGCGGCTACAAGCTAGCGTTCAGCGAACTCTATGCGGACATCATCACCCACGTGCCCAACGCCACGATCAAGGAGGTCGATCCCTTCAACAAGGTGGTGAAAACCGCGGCCGGCGACTTCAAGTTCGACGATGCCTTGTTGATGGCGCCGCATCAGGCCGCCGATCTCGTCTGGAAGGCCGGACTCATCGGCAAGACGCCCGAAGGCAAGCCGACCGGCTGGGCGGCGGTCAATCCGCTGCTCTACAACGCTGCCGACGATCCCCAGGTGTTTGTCATCGGCGATTCGGTCGGCGCGGTGTCGCCGTTCTTCGGCCACTATCCGAAGAGCGGTCACGTTGCCAACCGCGAGGCGCGCGCGGTGGCCACCTACATCGCGGCGCAGGCACGCGGGCAGGATCCCAAACACGTGATGATCGACAACCTCTGCTACATGCTGGTCAACAACAGCCCGCGCGAGGCGATCTCGGTGCAGTTCGACTACAAGCTTGATGAAAACGGCGTGCTGCGCCAGACCCAGATCGACGACAACGACCGGCGCCCCGAGTTGTGGGAGTCGGATCTGAAGTGGGTCGGCTACATGTTCGACGATTTCGCCGCCGGCTGACGCGGCCGCAGCGGGCCCAGGGCCGGCGGTGACGCCGGCCGTTCGCTTTTTGCGTCACTGCCGGAACTTACCTGCGGCGGCGCAGTCATGTTAAGAGACGGGGCGCGTTTTTACCGGTGGCGCCTGAAGTTCTGTCACATTGTTCCGTTATAACTGTGGTGCCTCGTGAATCCGCCGAAGGGTGGTTTTGTTCCGGGCGCGCTCTGATATTTTCGAAGGAAGTGCCGTGTTTCGCCGCTATGCACCGAGTGCCGAGAGTCTCCGCAGCAGCCGCTGGATGCGCTGGCTGGGGCCCCGTGCAAGCGAGCCGCAGGCGTGGCGCCTCGACCGCCGGCGCGTCGCGCGCGGGGTGGCGATCGGTGCCGTCGCCGCAGTGCTGATCCCGCTGGGCCAGATTCCGCTGGCGGTGTTTGCCGCCTTTCTGTTGCGCGCGAGCCCGCTCGCCGCGGCAATGACCACTTTTATCAGCAACCCCCTGACCATCGGCCCGATTTATATCGGCGCCTACGAGTTGGGCGCGATGTTGTTGCGCGCGGCCGGCTTGCGCGCTGCCGCCCCCGCAGTGCCGGAAACTTCGACTACCGCATGGTTGATGGGCGGTTTGCTGACGCATGGCGCGCCCTTGCTGCTGGGGGTGCCGCTATTGGCTGCCATCGCCGGTGCGATCGGTTATTGCATCACGCAATACATCTGGCGCCGTCGCGTATTGGCGCGGCGCGCCGCCGGCCGCACGGGAACGAAAGCGGTGGCTGCGGTGCCGCCGGTGCTGCAACTCGCCGAACGCGCCGACTAGGTTAGCTTTGCGCCGGCTCGTCCGGCAGCCACAGCACAATCACCGCTTTCAGCGCGGCGATGCCGGCCATGCTCCACAGCAGCGCCGGGAATCCGATGCCCTTCACGAGCGGTCCGAGCGCCCACACCGCCAGCGAGCTGATGCCGAAGGCCACCGTCAGGCGCATGCCGGCGACGCGCGAGCGCAGGCGGTCATCGACATAGCGCACGATCATCGCGTCGGTGAAGGGAATCGAGCCGAAGACGAGGATCATCACGCCGAGCAGTGCCGCGAACAGGCCCCAGGCCTGCACATGCGCGGCGATGATGAGGAACGGAATCTGCGCAATCGACAACCACAGCTGCAGCGGCTTGAATGGCACGCGATCAATCAGACGGCCGACCACGATCTGCGCGAACGAGGCGACGGTATAGATCAGCGCCAGCATCGCGCCCAGCAGCGCCGGGTCCTCGATCACGCCAGCAAACGCTGCTGACAGCAGTTGCGAATTGCCGTTGGTGGTGAAGTTGAAGAGGATGCTGCTGGCCACCGCCACCGTGGTCATGACCAGAAAGGCGCGTGCCAGCATCGCCGGGGTCAGCGTGACGCGCGCCTTGCCGCCGCGTTTGGCCGGCGCCACCGTTTCGCGCGGGCACTTCACGGCGAAGACGATGCCGCAGACGATGGCAAGCAGCCCGGGCAGCGCGAAGGCGGCGCGCCAGCCCAGCCATTTCACCAGCAGACCGGTGGCCACCGCGGCCACCGCGATGCCGAGATTGCCTGCGAGCCCGTTGAAGCCGATCACCTCGCCCGGGTTGTGCACGTTCTGCACCAGCATCGGAATGCCGACCGGATGATAGATCGAGGCGAAGGCGCCGAGCAGCGCAAGGCCGGCGGCAAGCTGCCATGCATTCTGCGTCAGCGCGACCAGTACGGCGGCGGCGCCGATGCCGATGAAAAACACCATCATCATGTTGCGCCGGCCCCACAGGTCGCCGAGACGGCCCGCCGGCAGCGCGCCGACACCGAACAGCATGAAGGCGCTGACGCTGTACGGCATCAGGTCGGCCCAGTTGTGATAACCGAATTCAAACGCGATCGAGGTCACCGCGGTGGCGAAGATCAGCAGGAACATGTGATCGATGCCGTGGGCGATATTGAGCAGCAAGCGCACGCTCAACGGAAATTCATGCGTCCGTGGCGCGTTTGCCGTGGGGGAGGTCATGCTCCCGAGTTTGCTTGAGCGCGCGCCGGCTGTCTATTGTGCGGCGCACCGCACGGTACCACGCAGCTTACAGATCGCTCACGTGCGTACTGATCCAGCTGAGCAGACTGGCGAGGTCAAGCGCGCCTGACTGGCGCGCGATTTCGCGACCGTTGCTGAAGGCAATCAGGGTCGGAATGCTGCGGATGCCGTAACGCCCGGCAATGTCTGGTTCAGCCTCGGTGTCGAGCTTGGCCAGGCGCGCTTTCAATTTGAGTTGGGCCGCCGCTTGCGTGAAGGCCGGCGCCATCATGCGGCAGGGCGCGCACCACGCTGCCCAGAAATCGACGATCAAGGGCAGATCGTCGGACGCGACATGGCGATCGAAGCCCGCGGTGGTTAGTTCGATCGGGTAGGTCGGCAGCAGTGCTTCCTTGCAACTGCCGCAGCGCGGCGCCGATTCGAGGCGCGCGCGCAGCACGCGGTTGGTGCTGAGGCAATGCGGGCAGACGACATGCAGCGATTCCATACGCTAAAACAGATGCCGCGGCAGTTGCGCCTGCAGCGCGCGCAATTCGTCTTCGAGCGCGTGCACGCGGGAGAGCAGCTGCAGCACCACCGCCAGCGCACCGGCATCGAGTTCGAGATCCCGATGCAAACGTCGCGCGGTGCGCGCCGCTTCCAAACAGACGGCATCAAAAGTTGCCGGCAGCGCGTCGAGTTCGATCAACTGCCGCAGCAGGTCCTGCGGCAGCCCCGAGCGTTCGGTCAATTCGGCCAGTGTAAGCGGTTGCTGGGCGTCCAGCCACAGCGCTTCGGTGATTTCGATTTTCATCACGCGGTCTCCTTGCTGCCGCCGAAGTGCGCGCGCGGGTCGAACTGCGACGCTTTGGCCAGTTGTTCGAACAGTTCGCGCTCCCGCGCCGTCGGTGCCGCCGGCACTGCGATTTGCACGACGGCATAGAGATCGCCCTCGCCGTCGCGTTTCGGCAGGCCGCGTTTTGACAGGCGGAGTTTTTGTCCGGCTTTGGTGCCCGCCGGCACCTTCAGGCGCACCGCACCCTCGAGGGTCGGCACTTCGACACTCGCGCCGAGCACCGCTTCCCACGGCGCCAGCGGCAGATCGACATAAAGGTCGTGGCCGTCGGCGCGGAACAGGCGGTGCGGCTTGAGCGAAATATTCAGATAGAGGTCGCCGTCGCGACCGCCGTCAAAACCCTTGCCGCCCTTGCCCGGAATACGCAGGCGCTGACCGTCGCTGGCGCCTTTGGGCACGCGCACGCGCAGCGCATGCGGCACCCGGCGCGGCACGCCCGCAGCGTCATGTTCGGTCACGCTGAGATTGAGTTCGATCTCGGTGCCGTGCGCCGCCTGTTCGAGCGTGATGGGCGCGGCCACCTCGAAGTCCTGACCGGGCATCGGAAAGCGTCCGCCGGGGCGGCGACCCGACAGACCCGCAAACAGATCGGCGAGATCGGCCTCGTCGAAGGACTGCCCGCCGCCGCCGAATTGCTGCTCCCAATCGGGCGGCGGGCGGAAATCCTGGCCCGGCTTGAAACCGCTGCCGAGCTGGTCGTAGGCCGCGCGCTTTTCCGGGCTTTTCAGGGTTTCGTAGGCTTCGCCGAGTTCCTGGAATTTTTCCTTGGCGTTTTTCTCTTTCGAAACGTCGGGATGAAATTTATGCGCGAGTTTGCGGTACGCCTTCTTGATATCCTCGGCGCTGGCGGTTCTCTCGACGCCGAGAACCTCGTAATAGTCCTTGTATTTCATCGCTTATGGTCTCCGCCCCGCGCACGGCTGTGCCGGCGCAACTGTGCGTTGTTATATATGTGGCCGGATTGCGCCGAAACAAGACACCGCCGGAACTTCAGGAGAACTTCGGCAGTTTCGGCAGCTCGATCGCTTCGAGCATGTTTTTGACCACCAGACCGAGTTCGGTGTCGCCCTCGATCGACAGTTCGCGATTGAAGAACAGGGTGTCGGGATCTTCTTCGCGCGCAAGCAGGCGCAGGAAGGCCGACAGGTTCGCGCGGAAGGTCAAATCGGGCTCGCTGCGGAAATTCAGCAAGGGGCGGAAGCTGCCGCCGCCGTAGGTGAAAGCGGCGCGGGTGCCGGCGTCGTTCACCACCACCAGAAATGAGCGGCCTTCGAGCAGTGCGAGGCTGTCGGCCGGCAGCAGCCGCGCCGCGATGGCGGCATTCAGCGCTAACGCGAGCCCCGCGGCATGCGGCCATTGCGGAAACAAGCGGCCTGCGCGCGCGAAAAAAGCCGGTAATTGAAAACGCGGAATCATCGGCGCCTTTCAGCCGGCGGCGGCGCGTTGCGCCGGCATCGGCGCGAGTGCCGGCACATCGCAGGCGACGATGCCGGGTTTGCCGCGCCAGTAGCCATCGACGAAGCCGTTGGCGTCCCAGGCGTCGCGTGATCCCTGATGCGACCGGCCGCGGCGCGCAGCATCGTAGGCGGCGATGATTTCTTCCATGTATTGGGCCTGCGGACTCAAACGAATGATGTCGATGTTCAGCGCCTCGATCTCCGCGACATGTTCAAGGAGATTGCAGGACTGCGCCGACATCGTCTGAATGCCGTTGATAGCGAGAAAGGGCTGCTGTTCGCGCGTGTTCAGCGTGAGACCGTCGCGGTGCTCGATGCACTTGAACCGGCAGTCGTCCTTGGTGAGGTTGTAATGCCGCGCGGTAAAGCAGCGCGCCGAAAACGCCAGCGGCAGGCGGCCGTGCGCGAACACTTCGGTCTGCATGCCGGCGGGGCGCGCGGCGTGCAGCGTGCCGATCAATCCGGCGTCGGCTTCGAGCGGCGGCACCCAGCGCACCGCGCCCAGACTGTGAAAGAAGGCGAGCGTGGCCTCGTTATAGATGTTCAGATGCGGCCCGGCGACGAACGGCCGCGAGCGCTTGACCAGATTGACCGCGCCGAGATCGTTGGCTTCGATCAGGCAGCCGGGTATGCCGGCGGCGCCGTCAATCACATGATGCAGTTCGCGCAGATCGGCCGGCGATTCGATCAGCGCGCGCGTGGACAGCACGACCTCCTTGCCGGCGGCGGCGAGCGTGCTGCCGATTTCGAGCCAGTCATTGACGCGCATTTCGCGTCGTCGAGCGCACACGACTTCGCCGAGGTAGACGATATCGAGCGCGGGATTGCGCGCGATCCCTGCGTAAAACGCAGTGACCTCGGCCTTGGGCCAGAAGAACAGCAGCGGTCCGAGCGCGATTTTCATGGGTGCCCGTTCAGCGCCATGGCCGGCTGTAGGCGCCGAGGGTGGCCTGATTGCCTTCCGAGAGGCGCGTCAGTTGCGATTGCCATTCCTGCCGCACCTCATAGCGCTCGGCGCCGGCGGCGAGGCTGTCGAGCGCGGCGCGCAGGGTGCGCGTGACCTGTGCGACATAGGTCGGACTGCGCTGGCGGCCCTCGACCTTGATCGCGCGCACGCCGATGTTGACGATATCCGGCAGGATCGACAGCACGTTGAGGCTGGTCGGCTCCTCGATCGCGTAATAGGTATTGCCGTTGACCTCGTAGCGGCCCTTGCACAGCGTCGGGTAGCCGGCCGATTCGGTGTCGCCGCGGCTGTCGATCAAAATGCCGTTCAAACGCGTTTCCATCACGCCGGGTTTCTTTTTCCATTCGACGAATTTCGCCGGCGAGCAGGCGCCGACGGTGTTCGGCGATTCGCCGCAGGCGTACGAAGACAGCCAGCAGCGGCCCTCGTTCATCACGCACAGGCTGCCGTAGCCGAAGACTTCGATTTCCACCGGCGTGTTCTGGATCACATGCTCGACCTGGCCGAGCGTCAGCACGCGCGGCAATACCGCGCGGCGGATGCCGAATTCCTGGTGCGCGAGATTGACCGCCGCGAAATTGGTCGCCGAACCCTGCACCGAGAGATGCAAACGAAGACCCGGATGGCGGCGGTTGGCGTAATCGAGCAGACCGAGATCGGCCATGATCACCGCGTCAACGCCGAGATCGGCGGCGGCATCGACCGCGCGTTGCCAGTCGGCGGTGCGTCCGGCCTGCGGAAAGGTGTTGATCGCCAGCAGCACGCCTTTTTTTCGGTCATGCGCGTAGCGGATGCCATCGACCAGCGCTTTCTCATCGAAGTTGAGCCCGGCAAAATTGCGCGCGTTGGTGTTGTTCTTGAAGCCGAGATAGACCGCGTCGGCGCCGTTATCAACGGCGCTTTTCAATGCGGGCAGGCTGCCCGCCGGGCAGACCAGATCTGGCAATCGATTCGACGGCATCGCAGCGGTCCGGAACAGGGTTTGACTAGGCTAGCAACCGCCGTGCGCCGCATCTTGACGTGGGTCAAAGCGACGCGGCTTTTCAAGCCCGGGCCCGGCGCACAAGCCGCAGCGAATCTGGTTAAATGACTGCCAGTCAATCAGAAAAACGCTGGAGGAGCGCGCAATGACGGCGCGGCGACAGGCTTTGCGGTTGTGCTCCGTCGGCATCCTGCTGTGGGGTTCGGTTGTCGCGCCTGCGCCGGCACAGCCAGCGCGCACCGGCGAACAGGTCTACGCCGAAATCTGCGCCGCCTGTCACGCCGCCGGCATCGCCCATGCGCCTGAATTCGGCAACGCGAAAGCGTGGCGGCCGCTGATTGCCGAGGGCCAGGCGGTGGTGACCGCGCATGCCTGGGTCGGCGTGCGCGCGATGCCGCCGCGCGCCGGGCGCGACGATTTGTCGCTCGAGGAATTTTCGCGCGCCGCCGCATTCATGGCACGCGCGGCAGGTGCTCTCTGGCCCGATCCGGATGCGGCGCTCTTGGCGTCAATCGCGCTTGAAGAACGCCTGCGGCGCGCCGGCATCAATGCGCGCGATTGCGGACCCGGCGCACAGGCGGCCGGCAAAGACCGCGGCGGCGCGCAGGTCTATCGCGAGGCGTGCGCGGCCTGCCATGCGCGCGGCGTTGCCAATGCGCCGCGCTTCGGCGACCGGCTGGCGTGGCAGCCGCGGCTCGAGGGCGGCCAGCCCGCCGTTACTGCGCAGGCGTGGCTGGGCTTGCGGGCGATGCCGCCGCGCGGCGGCCGCGACAATCTTGCGCTGCCTGAATTCGCGCGCGGCGTCGCCTACATGGCGCGCGCCGCCGGCGCGCGCTGGCGCGACCCCGACGCCAAAATGCTGACGGCGATTCAGGAAGAGGAGAAGAATCGCCGCGGCGTGATCAGTGCGAATTAAACGCGGCGGTCGTAAAAATACACTAAGCTCGCCGTACATTGGCAACGGGTGATGCATGCACGACTGGGCCGAATACACCAAGTTTTTTCTCGCGCTGCTGGTGATCGTCAACCCGCTGGGCACGGTGCCGCTGTTTGTCAGCATGACCGCGGGTGAAAGCGATGCCGAGCGCAAACGCATCGCGCGCGTGGCCAGTCTCGCGGTCGGCATCGTGCTCGTCCTCTCGGCGGTTGCCGGACAGCATCTGCTCGCCTTCTTCGGCATTTCGATTGCGTCATTCAAGGTCGGCGGCGCGATTCTGATTCTGCTGATGGCGATCTCGATGATGCATGCCGCGCCGAGCGGCGAGAAGCAGACCCGCGAAGAAGCGGCGGAGGCGGCCGACAAGGACAGCATCGCGGTGGTGCCGATGGCGATTCCGCTGCTGTCGGGTCCCGGCGCGATTTCCACCACCATTATCTACGCCACCGCGCAGGTTTCGCTGCTGCACACGGCGTTGATCGTGTTGTGCTGCCTGCTGGTGGCGCTGGTGACGTGGCTGGCGCTGCGCGTGGCCGCACCGGTCAGCCGCTGGCTGGGCACCACTGGCGTGAATATCGCCATACGTATCATGGGGCTGCTGCTGGCCGCGGTCGCGGTCGAGATTTTTGCCGGGGGCGTGCTCGAATTGTTTCCGGGTCTGCGTTAAGTGTCAGCCCGGCTCGCCGAGCGTGAATGAGACGGTGGTGCCGGCATTGACGGCGCTGTCGATCCAGATCCTTCCGCCGTGGCGCTCGATGATTTTGCGCACGGTGGCCAGCCCGATGCCGGTGCCTTCGAATTCGTTGCCGTGATGCAGGCGCTGGAACGGCGCAAACAGTTTGTGCGCGTATTTCATGTCGAAGCCGGCCCCGTTGTCGCGTATCCGGTAGACCGTCGTGCCCTGTTCGACCGTAGTGCCGATCTCGATGCGGGCGGGGGCCACCTTCGCCGTGTATTTCCAGGCATTGCCGATCAGGTTCTCAAGCGCGGCGCGCATCAACCCGGGGTCGCCATCGGCAATCATGGCGGGCTCGATGGCGACGGCGACCGCGCGCGCCGGCTGCGCTTCCGCCAGCGTGTTGAGCACCGCGGCGGCGGCCTCGCTGAGATCGATCGGCCGGCGCGCCATCTCCTGTCGCGACAGCCGCGCGAGATTGAGCAGATCGTCGATCAACTGGCTCAGGTGGCGGCTGCCGGCGACGACGCGTCGCAGCTGCTGCACGGATTTTTCATCGAGCTTTTCCGCGTTGGCCTGCAGCACGAGTTCGCTGAAACCGTTGATGGCGCGCACCGGCGCGCGCATGTCGTGGGCGATCGTGTAGCTGAATGAATTCAGCTCGCGGTTGGCGGCTTCGAGTTCTGCGGTCCTGCGGGCGACGCGCGTTTCCAGCTCGGCGTTGAGCCGGGCAAGGTTGTCGGCGGCGCGGCTGCGCTCGATCAGGCGCGCAAGTTGTCCGGCAATGTTGTTGGCAACGGCCAGCAGTTCCTCATCGGGCGTGCGCGGCGCGGTAGCGAAAAATTCGAGGAAACCGGCGATCGCGTTATCAACGAAAACCGGCAGCACAAAGCCCGAGCGTATGCCGAAACCTGCGATATTGCGCAGCCGGCCGATCATTTTCGCATCATTGAAATCGTTTACCCAAAGCGCGCTTTGCGTGCACATGGCCCTGCCGAGGAACTGTCCACCGCCGTTACCGCGGTACGACCCGTCGGTTTCCCGCACGAACTGGCGGAAATTTTCATCGTCGGCGCCGTGCCAGTAGGAGAGGTGAATCCTGCCCTTTTGCTGTCCGGGCGAAAACAGGCCCAGATGTCCGAGCTGCCATTGGCCGTGTTCGCAAATGCGCTCCAGGCAGGCGCGCAGGCCGGTTTCCGGGGTGGTTGCTTCACTGGTCGCGCGGGCGACCGCTTCGAGCAGGTGAATCAGCGCCGCCTTGCGCTTGCGTTCGGTGATGTCGCGGAAAATCAGCGCTACCGCAGACGCCCCTCCATCGGCGTCGCGAATCATCGAGGCGGTGACCGAGACATCGAGCCGCCGGCCGTCTTTCGCCAGCCGCACCGTTTCGAAATCGATCACGCGGTCGTTGCGGTCGAGGCGCCGGATGCTGTGCAGCGTTTCCTCAACGCGGTCCGGCGGGATCAGCATCGACATGTGGCGGCCGATCACTTCTTCGGCGCGATAGCCGAACAGGCGCTCGGCGGCGCGGTTCCAGGTCAGAATGATGCGCTCAGGCGAGCGGCTGACAATCGCGTCTTCGGAATTGTCTACAATCGCGGCCATGAAACCGAGCGCGGCCGCGGCTTTTTTGTGTTCGGCGATATTGCGGAATTCCCAGAGGATGCAGCGGCCGCCCTGCATGGTGACGATTTCCGCCGACATCAGGTGCGGCAGCGCCACCGCACGCATCATCAGGCAGGTTTCGAAATTCAACACGCGGCCGTGCTGCGTCAGCCCGGCGAGACAGGCTGCGCGGTCATCCGGGTTTGCCCACAGGCCCAGTTCGTAGGCGGTGCGTCCGATCACGGCCTCGCGGGCGAAGCCGGTGCCGTGTAACCACGCGGTGTTTACATCGATGATGCGGCCGGAATCGAAATCGGTGAGCGCCATGCCGTTGAAGGCGGCGTTGAAAACAACCAGATAATCCATGTCGATATGCGGCTGCGCCGATGCGCTGCGCGCATTGCGGTCACTGCCGTCATGGTTCGGCCTGCGCGGATCCATCGTCTGCCCGCTCCGTCAGTGCGCCTGCGGCTTCACGCGCTGCGCGAAATCGGCCTCGCCGATGCCGTGCAGCACATCGAGAAAATGCATCTGGAAACTGCCCGGTCCGGCAGCGCGTTCCGCCGCGATTTCCCCCGCCACGCCCATCAGCGTCATGGCGCGGGTCGCCGCGTCGAATGCCGACGCGTTGACGGCGGCAAAGGCGCCGGTGAGCGCGCTGGCGGTGCAGCCCATGCCGGTGACGCGGCTCATGAGCGGATCACCGTTGGCGACGCGCGCTTCGCGTTCGCCATCGACGATCAGATCGACCGCGCCGCTCACTGTAACCACACAATGCGCGGCGCGCGCCAGCGCACGCGCATCTTCGCCGGCTTCGTCCGGTGTGTGCAGGCTGTCGACACCACGGCCGCCGGCGCCGGCGCGGATCAGCGCCTTGATCTCGGAGGCATTGCCGCGAATGATGGTCGGGTGAATTTCGTCGATCAGCGTCTGCGCTGTGTGCGTGCGGAATCGGGTGGCGCCGCAGCCGACCGGATCGAGCACGATGGCAATGCCGCGCCGCCGCGCCTCGCGGCCGGCTTCCAGCATCGATGCAATCCACGGCCCGCTCAGCGTGCCGATGTTGATCACCAGCACTTTCGCATGAGCGGTCATTTCGACCATTTCCTCGATCGCATGCGCCATCACCGGCGAAGCGCCGGTCGCCAGCAGCGCGTTGGCGGTGGTGTTCATCACCACGTAATTGGTGATGTTCAGTATCAACGGTGACTCGGCGCGTATGCGCTGGAGGTCCTGCCAGATCATTGATTGTGGTCCAGTTGGTGTGCCGGAACGGGCGCGCCGGCGTCGCTGCGGCTGGCGCAGCCTGATAATGATGCCATGTTCATCGGGCGTGCGCGGGCGGCGCGCCGATATTTTGTTTTAAGGCGGGTTTTCATCGGTGTGCCGGCGGCTCACTGGCAGATCGCGGTCAGCGTCTTCCACTCGTTGTCGGTCAACACCGGCTCGGTGGCATAACCGCGGTAGCGCGCCGCCAGTTCGGCGCGCGCTTCGCTGGGCGGATGGTTCGACAGGATTTGCGGCGGCGCGGCCATTTTTTCAGCGCGCTCGAAAAAATTCCGGAATCCCGCTGCATCGACGTGTGCTGCCTGCAGCCGCCGCAGCCCCGCTTCGTCGGCTTCATATTCCTGCTGGCGGCTGAATTTCAGGGTCAGCAGCAGATAGGCGATCTGCGAACCGGCGGTCGGGTCGCCGGGCATGGCGACCGCAAAGGCACCGAGCGTCAGCAGATTCACCGCCACGCCCTGCATGATGTGGCGGTTGCGCACGTGTTCGATCTCGTGCGCGAGCACGCCGGCCAGCTCTTCGGCGGATCGGGCCTGCTGCAACAGGCCGTCGATGACGTAGATGTGGCCGCCGAGCGTGGCGTAGGCGTTGACCGTCTTGCCCGGAATCACATCGATGGTGATCGGCAGCGCATTGTCTTCGGCGTCGAGCGGGTAGATGCGTTTGACCACGCGCTGAAACTGCGCGAATGAATCGGCTTGCCCACGGCCCTTGCACGTTGGCGCCGCCGGCGCGCCACCGAACACGCCGGCGAGCCAGCGTTCCATTCGCCAAGGCGTGTGTCTGGCAAGAACGGGCAGGCCGATTACCATCACCGCCGCAAACAGCGCGGCGGCGGCGACCCACAGCAAGCCCCTGGTTTTCGAACCGCTTGAACTCAACGCCGGATCAGATGCAGCATCACGTAAAACATGATCGCGATCACCGCCGCCACGATCGCAAACGGGCCACCCTGCAGTTTGCGCGCGGAGGCGGCGCTCGAGTTGCCGATGTCGAGCGTTGAGCTGAGCGAATCGGAGGCATCGACGAAGGTGTCGCGGTCCTGCAGGATGGCCTGCGGCGGCAGTGCGGCGGATTTGGTTTTGACGCCCTCGATTTTTTTCACCGCGGTGCCGATCGCCATGAATTCGATCAGGCCGCCGCCCAGATCGTAGATGTGGGTTTTTACGCCGATCACCTCGTCGGCGCCGCAGCGTTCGGCATCGATCTCGATGCGGGCGAGCGCTTTTTCGCGTGCCTCATACAAGATTTCAGTGAGCCCGGCGACCTCGCCACCGCCCAGTGTCTGCAGCGCGGAAAACACGCCGCCCTTGAAGCCGAGCGAATACACCGACACGCCCATCACCAGCCGGATCGGCAGAAAGCCGACGTTGACCATGTTCCACATTTCCTCGTTGGTCATGTCGCTGGTCACCGGTTTCAGATCGAAGGCATCGATCGCCGGATGATGCGAGGCGGTGCCGACCATGATCATTTCCTGCGCGCCCAGCAGCGGCGAGATGGTGGTTTCGATGCCGACCACCGCATTGGCGTTGCAGCGCTTGGCTTCGTCGGTGATGCGCGTCAGCGCCAGATGCCGCGTGCGGTCGAAGATCTCGGTGAACTCGGGAATTTCACCGCGCGCGAAGCGTTTGAGTCCGCCCATGATGCTGCCGCCCAGGCCGATTGAATAAGCGACGTTGCCGAATACGAAGCGGATCGGGTTGAAGCCGGCATCGACCTGGCAGAACAGTTTCGCCACATCGGCCGCAGTGGAGAAGCGGATCGTTTCCTGCGCGTAGGCCGGCGGCTGGGCATGGCGGATGGTCGAGCCGACGGTGATGAATTCGAGATTGCCGCCGTGGTTGATGACGTCGAATGACACGCCGGTGAGTCCGGCGCCGCCGTAATGCGCGGCTTCGTCCATCATGCGGTCGAAGGCGCCGCTGCGGCCCTTGTGCACGAGCTGGGTGATTTCCTCGATTTCGCCGCCGCCGAGTGTGGAGAGGCCGGCGCCGATGCCCTTGACGATGCCGAGAGCGACCACGCTGTTACCGACGCACAGCTGGCCGGGCCGGTAGCCCATGCGTTCGAGGAAGTAAATTTCGTTGCCGGACAGCCCCGAGATGCGCTTGTGTTCCTGAACCATGCGATACCCCCGATTTATTCAGCCGTCATCGCCAACGCCCGATCAATACGGCATCTTAGCGTTTTTGGTGTAGAGTGCGCGGGCTGCCCTGATATTTGCCCGATCGCCGCTGGCCATGGTGCAGGCGGGATCATTGCGACGCGGGTTCAGCGGACTGCGGTAATTTTCAAAGACTATCGAACGGAGTTCACCATGGAACAAGTGCAAAATCCCAATGTCGTGCCGCGGGGTCCCGGCGGTTTTGTCGGTCACATGCTGAGAATGGTCATGATGGTGTGCACCGGCGGCTTTGCCTTCCCCAACACCTTTGTCGAGGGCATGGATCTGACCGCGCTGCAGAAGCGGACTGAAGGCAAGCTCTACGACAAGGACAAGGGCGCCGCGGGAAAAACGCGCTTCTGATCGCCGGGCCTATTCGGGCCCGACGAATCCAATGTAGGCGCCGCAGGCGACATCCGGCGTGGCGAGCATGGCATGTTCGCCGGTATTGCGGATGCCACGCGGCAGCGGCGGCAGTCCATGCTCTTGCGCCCAGCGCGTGGCGGCAGCCATGCTGGTGGTGCGGTAGAGCGCCTGAAACGGTCCGGGGCCACGGCGCTTTAACGCTTCTTCGGCCGGCCCTGCAGCATAGGGTTGTACCACGCCGAGTCCGGTCGGGCCGATCTGAAACACCGCCATGTCCGACATGATCACCGTGCCTTTGACCAGCGCCGGTTGCGGCATGCCGAGCACTCTCGCATACACGGCTGCTGCTGCGTGTGCGTTGTCGCTGACGATATAGGCGCGGTCGAGCACCGTCGCGCCGTTCGGATGTTTGGCGGCGGGCACCTGATTGCGCCGTTCCGCGAGCGGCGTCAGATGCTGGATAAAAAAGATCGGCAGCACGTTCCGTGCGCCCAGTGTGGCCACTTTCCATTTGAGTTGCAGTCCCGCCGGCGTGCACCGGCTGCCGTCCAGCGCGTCGCTGACTTCGACGCCGCGGCCGCGCATCGCCGCCACGTCGGCGGCGAGATCGTCGCTTTGAATCGCGATGTAGCGGATGCCGCCGCCGGCGGCGATGAATTCGTTGAGCGCGGTGTCGGCGCTGCCGGGTTTGCCCGATGCCGCCCGCTGTTCGGCCGGGTCGCGGATGGCCAGCAGTTCGATGTAGTCATCCTGATTGAAAGCAATCGCGTTGTGCGTGCCCTTGCCCGGGTGTTCGCCGCCCGGGTGCGTGCTGAAACCCAGCTTGTTGAATTGCGCGATGCCCGCGGCGAGCTCGGGCACACAGATCATGACGTGATCGATACGGGTAAACATCGCTGACTCCAGACGGAAATTGAAAACCGGAACCGCGCGCGATTTTAATCTATCGGCCGTCGCCTTTTGCGTGTTCGCCCAGCAGCGCGTTGCGTGTGACACGTCGCTTCAGCTGGTCCAGCCA
This sequence comes from uncultured beta proteobacterium, assembly GCA_903889565.1. Taxonomy (GTDB): domain Bacteria; phylum Pseudomonadota; class Gammaproteobacteria; order Burkholderiales; family SG8-41; genus PALSA-1004. Next base: position 136,422 of record CAISYC010000005.1, on the reverse strand, counting down.
CCATTGCAGCGCGCGGCCGCGCTGCGCGCTGTTGCCGCTGCGCCATGCGTATTGCACCTGCACCTGGCGTTCGGCGCGTTCGACTTTCTTCACCACCAGGCGGCCGGTGTCGATGTAGGGCTGGGCAAGGCAGGTCGGCAGGAATCCGGTGCCCATGCCGCGCACCTGCGCGTCGAGCTTGGCCGGCATGGTGGCGACCGTAAAAACGTCCTGACCGGGCAGCAGGCCGAAAGTGAGACCGCCGCCGCGCTGAATCGAATCGGCAATGGCGACGGCGCGGTGTTGGCGGATGATGTCGTCGATCAAAGGCTCGGGCAGTTTTGCCAGCGCATGGTGCGGCGCCACCGCATAAACAAAACGCACGGTGCCCAGCGGCTCATGCTGCAGCCCGGCGCTGGTGCCGGCGTCGATCGACACGCCGAGCGCGAGATCGGCCTGGCCTGAAGTCAATGCTTCGAGCGTGCCGGACAGTGTTTCGGCGCGCAGCTTCAGGCGTGTCGGCGGATCGAGTTTGAAAAACGCGTCGCACAGTTCCATCACGGTGACGCGGTCGATGATGCTGTCGACCGCGATGGTGAACTGCGGCTCCCAGCCGGTGGCCACGCGCTTGACGCGGTTGGCGATGGCGTCGATGTCGGCGAGCAGGCGCTCGCCTTCGCGCAGCAACTCGGCGCCGGCCTCGGTCAGCCGCGCCTGCCGCGAGCTGCGGTCGAACAGCAGCACGTCGAGCGCGTCCTCCATCTGCCGCACACGGTAGGTGAGCGCGCTGGGCACCATGTTGGCCGCGCGCGCGGCGGCGGCGAAGCTGCCGCTCGCGGCAATGCTCTGCAGCATGGCGAGCGCGTCGGGGGTAAGGACATCGCGGGCGGTCGGCATAACGACTATTTTAATTCAAATAATTTGAATGATGCCATCAAATCCGCAGGCTCACCGCGGGCCGGCCGGCGCCCACAATGCAACACATCGACATGCATCAAAACGACGGAGGCCATCATGCAAACACTGCGCAAAGCACAGGACCGCGGTTACGCCGATCACGGCTGGCTGAAGAGTTACCACTCGTTTTCGTTCGCCGACTATTACGATCCCGCGCACATGGGTTTCGGCAACCTGCGCGTGATCAATGAAGACCGCGTCGCGCCGGGCACCGGTTTCGGCAAACACAGCCATCGCGACATGGAGATCATCAGCTATGTGCTCGAAGGCGAACTCGCGCACCAGGACAGCATGGGCAACGTGGTGGCGATACCGCCGGGCGATGTGCAAAGAATGAGTGCCGGGCGCGGCGTCACCCATAGCGAGTTCAATCACGCAAAGAATCAGACCACGCATTTTTTGCAGATCTGGATCATGCCGAACGTGACGGGAATCGCTCCGGGCTATGAGCAAAAAACCGTTCCGGCCGCCGACAAGCGCGGCCAGCTGCGGCTCGTTGCCTCACCCGACGGCGCAAAGGGCTCGGTAACCATACATGCCGATGCGTCGGTCTACGCCGGGTTGTTCGACGGCGCCGAGCGCGCGGAACTGGCGCTCGATTCGGCGCGCAAGGCTTATGTGCATGTCGTGCGCGGCACGCTCGAAGTGAACGGAGCGTCGGTCGTTGCCGGAGACGCCGTTTTGTTGCAGCAGGAAAGCCGGCTCACGCTGGCCAACGGCAAGGACGCCGAAGTTCTCGTGTTCGACCTTGCGCCCTGAGCATTCATTCTTAACAACATCAAGGAGACCTCATCATGTTCGACAAACTGCAAAATCCCCTCGCGCTCGCCGGCCGTGTGCTGCTTGCGGCATTGTTCCTGCCGGCCGGTATTGCCAAACTCACCGGCTTTGCCGGTACCGTCGGTTATATTTCATCGGTCGGTCTGCCTTTGCCGGAAGTCGGAGCAGCGCTGGCGCTCACCGTTGAAATCCTCGGCGGCATCGCACTGCTGATCGGTTTCGGCACGCGGCCGGCGGCGCTGGTGCTGGCGTTTTTCACGCTGGCGGCATCGTATTTCTTTCATGCCTTCTGGGCGGTGCCGGCTGACCAGCAATTTGTCACGCAACTGCTGTTCTTCAAGAACATCGCCGTAACCGGCGGTTTGCTCACGCTTGCAGCCTTCGGTGCCGGCGTCTGGAGCATTGATGCGCGCCGCGCCGATGTACCGGTGGCGCGCCGCGGTCTTTCGCTTGCGGCCTGAGTCTCGCCAGATTTCGTTTCAATCATTTTCCACAAACTCACTGATCGAAGGAGCAATATCATGGCAAAAACAGTCATTGTTTATCACTCGAGTTACGGTCACACCAAACGCATGGCGGAAGCGGTTGCGGAGGGTGCCGGCGCGGAACTCATCGCGATCGACGCCGAGGGCAATCTGCCCGCCGGCGGTTGGGAGGCGTTGCAGGCCGCCGACGCCATCATCTTCGGCAGCCCGACCTACATGGGCAGCGTCAGCTGGCAGTTCAAGAAATTCGCCGACACGTCGTCCAAGCAGTGGTTTACCCAGCAGTGGAAGGACAAACTGTTCGCCGGCTTCACCAACAGCGCGACCATGAATGGCGACAAGCTCTCGACGCTGCACTATCTGTTCACGCTGGCGATGCAGCATTCGGGCATCTGGGTCGGCACCGGCCTGATGCCGAGCAACAGCAAGGCCGCGCAACGCAATGACGTCAATTACGTCGGATCATTTGCGGGTGCGATGGCGCAATCGCCGTCGGACAGTAGCCCGGCCGAAATGCTGGCGGGCGATCTGGAGACGGCCAAACTGTTCGGCAAGCGCGTCGCTGACACCGCCGCCAAAATCAAACGCTGAACCTGATCGCGGGCGGCGCAGCAAAGCGCCGCCCGCGGATGCGTATTTAATTGGCGCGCACGTTGGCCGTACGAATTACCTTCGCCCACTTGGCGATTTCGTTTTTCAGGAAGGTATTGAATTCGGCGGGTGTGGATTTCATCGGTTCGGCGCCGACCGCGCGGATGCGTTCGAGCGAATCGGCTTCATTCAGACCGCGTGTCACTTCCTGATTCAGCCGCACGATTATGTCAGCCGGCGTGCCCGCCGGGGCAAGCAGGCCGTACCACGATAACACCTCGAAACCCGGCACGCCTGCTTCGGCAATCGTCGGCAGGTCCGGCAGGCTTTCCGCGCGCTTGAGACCCGCCACGCCGAGCAGGCGAAGGTGGCCGGCTTTTGCATGCGGCAGCGCAAGCGAGATGCTGGGAAACGCCGCCGATATATGGCCACCGACCAGATCAATGCTGGCCGGTGCCGCGCCTTTGTACGGAATATGCGCCAACTTGATCCCCGCCATGCTGTTGAGCAGTTCGCCGGCCAGATGCGAGGCTGAGGCGACGCCGGCGGAACCGTAAGCGAGTTCGCCCGGTTTCGCCTTTGCCAGTACGATGAGTTCGCGCACATTACGCACCGGCAATGACGGATGCACCGCCAACAGATTGGCCGAAGTGGTGAGCAGCGCGATCGGCACGAAATCCTTCTCGGTGTCGAACGGCAGGTTCGCATAGAGCGACGGGTTCACCGCATGCGCGAAGGCCGGCAGCAGCAGGGTGTAACCATCGGGCGGCGATTTGGCGACGAACTCGGCGGCGATGTTGCCGCCCGCGCCGGTGCGCGGTTCGACGATCACCGGCTGGCCGAGTTTTTCCGTCAGCTTCTGGCTTAATTGCCGCGCGGTGACGTCGGTCGGTCCGCCGGCAGCAAAGCCGACGACGATGCGCACCGGTTTGGCCGGATAAGTCTGCGCGTGCAGTGCTGAAACGGCTGTCAGCAGCAGCGCAGCCATACCGTAAATTATCGCGTGCGGCATCGACATCCTCGCTGGAATGATCGGGGCCGCGTAGCGTTGTCGCAGCCTTCCATTTATTGCGGCGATTATAACGTTGGCGCGCAGCGACTACGCAGTGCCAATTTCGTTTCTGCCGGTGGCGACGTTACAATGCGGCTCGATGACAAGATAAAAATCCAATCGGAGAGGCTGATGGTCAAACTCGAATTTCACGATCCGTCCGGCACGCTGGATGCATCGAAACCCTACGCGCCGCGCCTGCCGTCGCTCGCCGGCAGGAAGATCGGCATGTTGTCGAACGGACAGTGGCAGGCCTACCGCATGCTGCCGATGCTGAAGACGCTGCTCGAAGCGGATTTTCCCGGCATCGAAGTGTTGTCCGAAGACAACTATCCGCAGGGTAATACGAAAATCGGCACCGCCGAAGTGGTGCAGATGGTCAAAGACAGCGGGGTCGATGCCGTCATCGTCGGCAACGCCGCCTGAGGGGCCTGCTCGACTGCGTGCGGCCGTGCAGCCGCACAATTGGAAATACTCGGCATCCCGACCGTGGTGCTGACGCGCCAGGAGTTCGTCGGCGTGGTGAAGAACGCGGTGTCCGGCATCGGTCTCGCGCCCGATATCGCGATGGTGACTTTTCCGACTGCGAATTTTCTGCCGAGCGCGGATTTGTCGCCGGTGGGGGCGCGCAAGAGCGAGTTTTACGACGGGCTGACGAAATGGGTATCGACCAAAGTGCGTGCCGGTGCCGGCCGCATGCTGAGCGTCGAGGGCGAGACCTACGAAGCAGCGTTGAACAAGGCCAACGAACTGCTGATCGCGAACCTCTGGGGCGACGGCCTGCCGCTGTGGCCGGCAACGCAGGATCGCGTCAACTGGATCATGCGCGGTGCCGCGTTGCCGCGCGCGCATGTGCTAGGCAAGTTTCCGCCGCGCGGCGCCATTGTCACCGTCGAGGCCTGCGCGATTGCACTGGCGATGGCCGGCGGTCGTCCTGAATACCTGCCAGTTCTGATTGCCGCGGTCGAGGCCTTCTTCGATCCGCTGGCGATGGGCGATCTGTTGCAGGCGACCTCCGGCAGTCCGTTTGCCGTGGTCATCGTCAGCGGGCCGATTGCGAAAAAAATCCGACTCAATTCCGGCTTTGGTTTGCTCGGCCCCGATCCGCAGCATCCGGCGGGTGCCAGCATCGGTCGCGCGCTCCGCTTGATGCAGCAGAATCTCGGCGGCGCGCTGCCGGCGACCGGCACCATGGCGGTGTTCGGCCAGATGCGATTCACCAACGCGGTGTTTGCCGAAGACGAAGACGGTCTGCCCGAAGGCTGGGAACTGCACACCACGGAGCGCCACGGTTTCAAGCGCGGCACCAATTGCGTTTCACTGGCGTTTGCCAACGGCGCCACCAACGTGTTTCGCCGCGGCGCGAAGAAGGAAACCAAGGAAGAAGATGTCATGCAGGGCCTGCAGCGCATCGCGCAGTACCTGCGCGTGCCCGACGTGCATTACATCTACGGCTATGCCGAAGGCACGCCGGGTATCGTCGTGCTGTCGAACGTGGTCGCCGGCGACTTGGCTTCGCTCGGCTGGACCAAGGATGCGGTGCGCGAATATCTCTACGAGCATTCCAAAGTGCCGATGGAGGAAATGCGCAAGGCCGGCTGCATTGCGTGGATGGATATTGCTTCGACTGAAGTGGCGCGTGAGAGCATGAAGCTCGATCCCTGGCCGATCGCCGCCAAGGCTTCCAACATCGGACTGGTGGTCGCCGGCGGCAGCCACTCGAGCCACGCGCTGTGGATGCAGGGCTATTGTCCCGCCGTCATCGGCCGCGAGATCAAACTGCCGCCGGCCTTCGACATGCTGGTCGGTGAAGCGGAGCGGTCGCGCGCAGCGGCAAAGTCGTAACGGGAGAGCATAAACGCGAAGCCCCGCGACACATCGCAGGGCTTCACAGTTTTTGCCACTTGCCGTGGCCAGGCTTCGTCACGTCACCGTGACGTCTGCCGGTCCAGAATCACCGGACTGAGGGTCGTGCTGTAGGGAGGTTCATCGATAGAGATCTCCTTTATCAGAACTGCACCAACCACGTTGCCACCCCCGCGTTTCACCGCGGCATTTCAGGTGTCGCGACTCGCGGCACGCACCTGAATCAACACTCCGGGCCGGTTCGGGACAATCCTCAAACAACTCGTCGAGGGTGGTCGCCACCGGTTCGCATCAGGTACACCCGCGGAAGGGGCGCGCACAACAGCGAACATCAATGCAGCAACCGTTACAGCGGATTCCAGTTTGAGAATCCATCCCGAATCGAATTACCGAAGCGCATTCAGTAAACGCCTCGCAGAGGTGTTCGTCAATACGTAACGGCAAAGATTTTTTTATTTAACTGACCTGTATCAACGTTCGCGCGCACGGCGATCATGCTGCGTTGCACAGCGCTCGCCGCGTCCTAGCCGCATGGAGAATTTGGGAGTGGGGGCTCACAATTTTCCGATGTGTCCGTTCGATCCGGAGCGTCACATCGGCTTGGGCGCTTGATGTCGCCGGCACGTCAAACCGGCCCGGCGAATGGGTCGCCGGGCCGTCCTGCAATTAACGCGAGGTTCAGGCCTTTTTGACCCAGGCGGTGCAATAGCCCTTGGGCGAAACCTCGGTGTCGCCGGCAAGGATTTTGCAGCCGCTGGGGGCCACAAACTGCATGCACGTACTGCAGCTCTTGTCGCCCTCGGGCTTGTTCTGGTATTTCAACGCGCTGCGCATCGCGGCATTGGTGGCCGCTTCGCTGCGGCCGGCGACCACCATGACCGGGATCATGGCGAGGGCGGACGCACCGATTTTCAGAAACTGGCGGCGTTGGGGCTGGTTGCTTTTCATGCTGGCTTGCTCCTGTGGTTGATGAAAACGAAGATTTGCTGATATCTGAACGTTTGAAGCCCCCTTCGCGACGACATGCGGGCAGCGGACGGACTTCGATATTTTCGGGTTTGCCGTGTCTGAAACAAAGCGCCTGCAGTTGCTTCCCGGGTGCGTTAAGGTAATTCCAGACTTCCGCGCCGTCAATATGCGGTCGTGCGCGCCCGCCGGATCAATTTCTGTAGGCCTCCACCGGCACGCTCACCCTGATTTCGTCGCTGATGTTCGGTATGTAGTCGATCATGCCGAAATCGGAACGTTTGACCGTCGCGCTGATATTTCCCGCACACATCATTTTTTTGAGCAGGGGCGCAACCGAACACTTGAACCCGCTGACGGTCACGGTCAGCGGTCTGGTCACGCCGAGCAGGGTCAGCCGGCCGGCCGCCGCAATGACATTGCCGGCCGCATCGAAATCCAGCCGGGTCGAGTTGAAGCGGATTTTCGGAAATTTGCCGACCTGGAATAGCTGGTAACCCGCCGAGTCGGGTGTTTCGGTACCGTAACCCATGTTGAGAGAGGCCGTCTCGACCTCGTAAGTGACGCTGCCCTTGTGCGCGGCACGATCGATCACCATTTCGCCGCCGGCCCGGTCAAAACGCCCGGTCTGCGTGGTCAGCCCCAAATGCGTGAATTCGAACACCGGCGCGCTGTGCGTTGGATCGAAGGTGTAGCGCTCGGCGGCGAGTGCCGGAGGCGCCAACGCCGCCAGCAGGACGAACATGCCGTGCTGCCGTTTCACAAGCGTGCTGACCCGCGCCGATATGCAGGGGATGGCGATGCGGCGGTCAGTCCCGGTAGGCCTCGACGGGCACGCTGATTTTGATTTCATCGCTGACCGTCGGAATATATTTGGACATGCCGAACTCGGACCGTTTGATCGTTGCGCCGATATCACCCGCGCACAGAAATTTCTTGTTGATCGGGTTGGTCGCGCAGGCGAAGCGGTTGACGGTGACGCGCAGCGGCCGCGTGACCCCGAGCAGCGTGAATTCGCCGTCGGCGGCCACGACTTTGTCGCCGTCGAAAACCAGTTTGTCCGATTTGAAGGTAATGGTCGGATATTTTTCGACGTTGAACAGCCCTTCGGAACTGACGTGGATGGTCCACGCGCGCGCGCCCATGTCGAGCGAATTTGTGTAGATCGTGACGGCCACGTTGCCGCTTTTCGCCGCGAAATCGAGCGTGATCTTGCCCTCGGTCTTGTCGAAGCGGCCGCGCTGGGTCGTGAAGCCCAGATGCTGCACTTCGAATATCGGGATTGTGTATTCAGGATCGATCGTAAAGGTGTCGGCGGCGAGCGCTGGCATAGCGAAGCCGCTGCCGAGCAATAAGATCGCGAGGATTTTCTTCATGGTTGGCTCCAATCGTGCGGGTTGCGCGGTCTTATTCCGGAAACGACTGCAGGTAGGCGGCAATCGAATTCTTTTCGCTGCCGGTGAGCGGATGCGCGACGAACTCCATCGGCGTGCCCGGGCGCCCCACGTTGTCCTGAAATACGGTGAGTTGCTTGACGATGTAATCGGCGTGCTGGTAGGCAAGGCGGGGAAATGCGCCGATGCCTTCGGCGCGCGGGCCGTGACAGGGCATGCAGGCAATCACGTTTTGTTCCGGCACGCCTTTCTCGAATATTTCCTTGCCGGTTGCCAGTAGTGCTGGATCGATTTTGCGTACATCGGCGCGACGCGGGGTTTGCTTCGAATAATATTCGGCGAGCCCGTTGATCTGTTCGTCCGTCAGAAAGCGGCTGAGCCCCCACATGTATTCGGACCCGGCCGGGTCGCTGCGCTGGTGACCGCGAAAATTGGTCAACTGGCTGACGATGTAGGCAGCCTGCTGGCCGGCGAGGCGCGGGTACGTAGGCGACACCGAATTGCCGTCAATGCCGTGGCAGTTGGAGCAAACCTGTTCAGCCAGTGTGCGCGCCGTAATCAAGGGATCGGACAGGTTGCGCGAACGTTCAATGTTCGAGCAACTGGCGCCGAGCATCACCAGGGCCGCGGCCATCAGAATTTTCTTGCATTGCATGCATGGTCTCCAGTATGCGGATGGTGTGACAGCGCAAATCCGGCGATCCGGCGCACGCGGCGCCGGTCAGTACGCGCCCCAGACGTAGAAGAACAGCGAGTTGTTGTCGCTCGCATTGCGGCCGAAGCCATCGTAGTTGTCGGATGCGCCGTTGAATTTGCTGTACGCCGTGTATTGCAGGCCGACGCGCACGTATTGCACCGGCATCCAGAACGCTTCGTAGGTAAAGCCGCGCGTGGCCGGATTGCCTGACAGGTTGCCGTTGACGCGTACCGATGACGCATTGCAGATCGCGCCGCCGCAACCGGCCGGATCGTACCCCGAGGTCTGATTGAGCGTATTGGTGGTGCCGGTCAGATTGAAGAAGGCGAGGCTGCCGCCGTATTTTGCGTTGTAGATGTATGAAATCTTGGCGCGGAAGGTGTTCATCGTGTCGGACGGATTCGCCGCTGCGACCGGCGTCACGCCATCGGCCAGGGTAAAGGTGGTGGGGGCGGTGGCCCCGGCCACCGTATTGACCGAATAATTGTTGACTTGCCGCATGTAGGCAAGCTGGGCCGTGATCGTGTGCGGCGACAGCAGATATTGGTACTGCGCATCGACGCCGGTGTTCCGGAAGCTGCCGAGGTTGTTGGGATCGTTGGTGTCGCTGCCGAGGTCGTAGACGTGCGCCGTCATCCCCGAGGCGCCGACCATCAGGTTGTGCGCGCCCCAATCGTGGGAAATTGCCAGCCGCCAGTATGGATTGTTGTAGCCGTCGAGTTTGGTCGTCGCCGGGTCGCTGAGGCCCGCGCTCATGAAGGAAAGCAACTGGTTGGCGGTACGGTAGGTTCCCAGTTCGGCGTAGATGGTTTTGTTCCAGAACAGATAGGTGCTGAGCCCGGCGATATTGCTGCCGGCACCGTAGCCGGGAAACGGCGCTTTGCCGTCGATGAACTGGTAGCTGGTCGGATTGGGTACCGGCACGTACTGCATCCACGCGGCGGCGGTGTTCCACGGGTCGGATACCGAAGGATTGTTGTTGGCGCTGACGCCGAAAATCAGGTCGTTATCGGGCATCACAAAATGGTCCGCGTAGCGGATATCCATGTTGTCAGCCCCCGAATGACCATGAAACTTTCCGTCCGCGCCCTGGCTGTCGTAATTGTTATAGGTGAACTGCGTGAAAGCGCCGATGTTGTCGGTGACCTTGCCGGCGACAAACAGGCTGCCGGTGGCAAACAGCGGCGTCCCGTTTTTCTGGAAGTCGGTGCCCGGTGAATCGCTCTTCGAAGTGTCGGCAACGCTGCCGTAACTGGCCACCCCCATCACCGAGAACGGCAGCGTACGGCTGCCGATGGTGTAGCCGGTCATCTTGAACAGGCGGCCATAAGGCGTCAGTTCCGGAAACTGGCCGCCGGCATGGCAGGCGACGCAGTTCTGGCCGGTTTGGCGCGCAAACACGGGCAATGCGCGGGCATCGCGCGTCGCGATGGCGCCGAGGATCGTTGCCGCGGCGATTATTGCCGTCAGGCATGAACGGTATATAGACATGCATCTCCTCTCACGGTCGGGTGAACGGCTTGCCGATTTCTCCCGAGTTGCAGATGCACCATACGTTTTGCCCTGCTGCCGGGGTTGATTTAAATCAACACTAGCGGCGCGGAATCCGTACCAGTACGGATAAGAGATTGATCGGTGTCGCGCCGCTGCCGCTGCCGCTGCCCCGTCAGCGCCGGGGGCGATAAGCGGCAGGTGGTTTGTCGATCAGCGGGAATCCGCCGGCATGATGCCGCGCCCGATCATGTATTTGATCAAATCGGCGTGCGTGCGCAATTGCAGTTTTCGCATCAGATTGGCGCGATGCGTCTCGGCGGTACGCTCGCCGATGCCGAGTCGTTGAGCGACCGCGCTGTTGCTGTGTCCCTCGGCCAGCAGTTGCAGCGTTTCGCGTTCGCGCGCAGTCAGCATGTCGTAGCGTTCCCAGATCGCGGTGTGCGTTTTCTCCTGATAGGCGTCGAGCGCGACCAGCGACAGCGGCGGACTCAGGTAACGCCGTCCCGCCAATACCTCGCGCAGGGCGTGAATCAGCTCGGCGCCGCCGGTGTCTTTCAGGACGTAGCCGGCGACGCCGTTTCTGAGCGCCTTGATCACATACGGTTCGCCCGCATGCATCGACAGGATGACGACGCGCGTTCCGGGCGCACTCCTGGCCGTGCGGCGCGCTATTTCCAAGCCGTTGAGTCCGGGCATCATCAAATCGAGCAGCAACAGGTCCGGTTGCAGTCGCGTCACCAGTTCGAGCGCTGTCAGGCCGTCGCCGGTGTCGCCGACCACACTTAAATCGCGTTCACCCTCCAGCAGCATGCGCAAACCCTCGCGCACCATGCCGTGATCCTCCGCGAGCACGATGGTTTTCCGGATGGCGGTGGCGGTGGCGACTTTCATGAGAGATCGCCACCGCCGTGGTTTTCGCCGGCGCGCACCGGCGCGAGCGGCAATTCAGCCACCAGTTGCGTGCCGCTGCCGGGTTGCGATTCGATGCTCAAAGTGCCGCCGACGATGGCTGCGCGCTCCTCCATGCCGAGCAGGCCGCTGCTATTCGCGTTCATTCGCCGTAACGCATTGAAGCCGATGCCGTAGTCTTCAATGCGCAGGTTCAGCAGTGCGTCATCGGCCCAGACGCGGACTTCGACCTCTGCGCACTGCGCGTGCCGTGCCACATTTGTCAGCGCCTCCTGCACGATGCGGCAGGCGACGGTTTCAATTTCATGTTCGAAGCGGCGTTCCGCCAGCCCCTGATGCCGGAAGTCGACACGCACGCCCGTCTGCTGCGTGTAGCGCTCGAAATGCCAAAGCAGGGCCGGCAGCAATCCGAGATCATCGAGCGCCGCGGGGCGCAGGTTGAGCGACAGGTTGCGCACGCGTGCAATCAGATCGTTGGCCACTCCGACTGCTGCGGCGATCTGCGCGTCCGCAGGTGCCTGCGGCAGGCGGGCCGCCGTTTCCAGCGAGAGCTTGAGTCCCGTCAGTGCCTGACCGATCTCGTCGTGCGGTTCGCGCGCGATCGCACGGCGTTCGTTTTCCTCGATATCCAGCAGGCGGTGTGAAAGCGCCTGCAACCGCCCGCGCTGTTCCATCAGCGCTTGTTCGGACCGCTGCAATCTCGCGATCGAATGGTGAATCAGCAGATAAATCAGGTACGCGGTGCCGACCACCACGATGCCGTCACTGATCGCCTCGATTTCACCGAGCGTTTCAATCGTAATGACAGGGGCCTGTCCGAACAGCAGATAGTTCGAAACGTAGACCCAGATGCCGCTGATCATTAAGTAAATCACGGAAATCGCCGCGGCCTGGCGCCGCGCGCTAAACCGGTTGCTCGTCGGGGTGCTCATGATCGAACATTCGCTCCCGTGGCTGCAATGCCGGCTGTTGCGTGCGTGTTCGCCGGCACAGACTGCGCAGCTTATTCCGTCATTTCGCCGTTCGCGTTAACGCAAATCGCATCGCAGCGAACCAGCGCATATCTGAAATGGTTGAAGCCTGTCACATTGATCGTGCGTTCATCGTCGCTGAAAATGAACGGCACCTCGCCGGATTTCTGGTATCGGGTAAACAAGGCTTCGATGCTCATTCCCGGTTGATGGTTGGTCAGCAGAAAATCCTCAACAATCTGCTCGGCGGCGCGGATCGCCTCATCGAGTGTTTCATAGACACCGATCCGGCGCACGTTGCTTTCGCCGCCGTGAACATTGGTCAGTCCTTCAACAAAGTATGGCATTTCAAATCCCGTGTGGTGCCGTGCAGCAGCCGGCCGTGTGGATCGCAATGATGCGCCGGCCCCGATATTAATGACTTTTTCGGCCCCGTGCGTATTGATCCGGATCAATTGGCGGCGGCGCGACGCAATCAACCGCGGCAAGGCATCGCACCGCCGGTTGCAGTCTGCGCGGTCGGCAACCCGTTTCCCTGCGTTGGCGTATATTTCGTGAGGCTAAATCAGCCGGGGGAGTGGTCATGAAAGTGTTTCTCGTGCCTGTCGCGGCGGCCTTGATCGCCATGCACGGCGGCGCCAACGCCGATGAAGTATCGCTGATCGCGCCCGGCGGCATCCGCGCGCCGATCCAGAAGATGATTCCTGATTTCGAGCGCAGGACCGGTCACAAGGTCAACGCCACCTTCGGCTCGGGCAACGGCACCCGGCAGCAGGTGATGAAGGGCGAGGTGTTCGACGTGTCGATCGTGCAGCCGCCGCTCGGTGACGTCAACGCGACGGGCAATGTCGTCACTGCCAGCGAAACCGCGCTCGCCACCGTTGCGGTCGCGGTTGCCGTGCGCAAGGGCGCGGCGAAGCCCGACGTCTCGACCGCGGAGGCGGTGAAGAAAATGCTGCTCGCGGCAAAAACAATCTCGTATCCCGATGGTGCGCGCGGCGCCGCCGCCGGCGTCAGTTTCGATGCCACGCTCGCGCAACTCGGTATCGCGGACGCCATGAAGCCGAAGATCGTGCGCGCGCAGGGAGGCGCCGGCGCGATGGAGCTGGTGGCCAAAGGCGAGGTCGACATCGGGCTCACATTTTTGAGCGAGATCCAGGATCCCGGCGTCGAGGTGGTCGGCATACTGCCGCGCGCGATTTCCGAGCCGACTGGTCTCGTCGGCTATATCCACAGCAAAGCGAAATCGCCGGCGGCGGCGCAAGCTCTGCTGACTTATCTTTCGTCTCCCGAGGCGGCGAAGGTTTACCTTGAAATGGGGATGCAGCCTGGGCGCTGAGCCGGCGCTGCATCATCGATTAGCGGTGGCTGGCGTCGCCGACAGCATCGGCTTTGGCCACGGCGTCGGCGCGTTCATCGAGCGCCGCGATTACCCCTTCGGGTTTCATCGATTGCTTGAGTACCGCCGCGTCGGGATCATGGCGGTTTCTGACGTTGGGCAGATCGCGCCGCAGTTCTTCAAGCAGATCGATCAGCTTGGCGGCTTTCTGCTCGGTCATCAGCGTGATCTTTAAATCGAGGTGTGCGCGCTGTTCTTCGAGCCTGCCCATGCGGTTTTGTTTGGTCAGCACGATAGTCGCCGTCAACAATGCGCCGAGGCCGACAATCGCCTGCAGCCAGAAATACGGCGCCGGATCGAATGCGCCGACGCCGCTTTCGCGCATGGCCTCGTTGGCGATCATCCACAGCGCGACGAACAGCAGGATGAAACCGAGGAAAAGCGGCTGGCCGATGAAATTGCTGATGCGTTCGAGAATGCGCTGCGAGCGGCTGATCTTCAGTTCCTCCCGCGCATAGAAATCAAGCACCGCTTCGATGTTCTGCGCAGTCTGGGCGGGTTCGGCGGCGGGCGGTGGCGTGGAACTCATGCCGCCATGTTACGGGATCCGCTCATGGTGCCAGCCGCAAAAGTTGAATTACTTCTGCGCGGTGTGTGAGGCAACGCACAGACCACATGCCAAATCGGGCAGGGTCCGCTTATGCGGACGCGCTGCGAAAAACAATGCACGACGGGCTGCCGGTTTCGATCACCTGCCCGGTTGCCGTCAGCCTGCCTGTGGCCTGATCGACACGGTAGGCAACGATGTTGTGGCTGGCGAGGTTGGCCGCATACAACATGGCACCGTCAGCGGCCAGTGTGAAAAAGCGCGGCGTTTTGCCGCGCGTCGATTCCCAGCCGATCGGACCCAGATTGCCGCTGCCGGGATCGACGGCGTAGATGGCGATGCTGTCATGTCCGCGGTTCGACACGTAGATGAATTTGCCCGAGGGCGCGGCCATGATTTCCGCCGGCGAATTGTTGCCGGTGTAATTCATCGGCGCCGCTGGCACGATCTGAAAGGGCTTGAATTCGCCGAGCTCGCCGTTCCATTGATAGGCGGTGACGGTCGAATCGAGTTCGTTGCAAACGTAGGCCCAGGGCTGCGTTGGATGAAAAGCCAGATGACGCGGTCCGGCGCCGGCGCGATTGCGGACAAACGGCGGTTCGTGCGCCGTGAGTTTTCCGTTCGCGGGATTCAGCTTGTAGACGAGCAGGCGGTCGGTCCCGCGATCGCAGGCAACCAGAAAGCGCCCGCCCGGATCGAACACAACAAAATGCGGGTGCGCACCTTCGCGCTGCTGCGTCAACTGCGGCCCGAGTTCACCGGTCGATGGCACCATGTCACTGAACGGCGCAAGCGAGCCGTCTTCGCGCATTGGAAACACCGCTACCCCCGGACCGTTGCCGATCACGAGATAACGGTTGCCCGGGTCGGGCGTGAGGTGGGTTGAATTGACGCCGTTGGTGGCCTGCTTGTTGAGGAATGCAATCCGGCCGCTCGCGCGATCGATGGCGTAGGCGCTGACCTCAGTGCCGTCGCCGTGCACCGAATACAGAAAACGCTGGGTGCGGTCCATGCAGATGAATTGCGGATTGGCGACCGTCTCCAGCGCCTGCACCGGAGTCCACGCGCCGCCGCTCTGCTCCACGCGATAGACGCCGATGCCGACACCGCGCGCGCCGCGCTCTTTGGTTGTAAACGAACCGGTATAGATGTACTGCGGCCCGTCAGTCTCCGCGGCGTTCGTCTGCAATTGCGGCCAGCCGGCCGCGGCCAGCGCGGTGATGCCGCCGGCGGCGTGTTTCAAAAAGGTTCTGCGACCGTTTTGCGCCGTGTCTTGTGCTGCGGCGTCGGCGCCGGTGCTTGCAACAACGGCCGATTCAGCATGATCGATTTTCATGACACTTCCTCCCGAAGTTGACGTTGCAGTCCGGCTGCGGCTGCAATGTAGCACTTCGCGGCAGGGCCGGCTGCGCAGGCGGCGTAGCCGGTTCGCATCGCCTGTTATAATCGCAACGTCATCGGGGAGTAGTCGCCTTTCGCTCCGGCAAAAGGGCCTGCATCAACATACTTGATCGGCAGATCATGGTGCAGGCGGTTCCTGACCTGGCAAGACCTTTGACCACAGCGCCTCCGCATCGGCCGGGGAGCCGCGTGGTCATTGTCCGGGTCCGGCCTTGGGAATAAAAATGGAAGCGCTCTTCATCTCCACCGGCGTCGTCGCCCTGGCCGAAATCGGCGATAAAACCCAGCTTCTCGCCTTCGTGCTCGCCGCGCGTTTCAAAAAGCCGCTGCCCATCATCGCCGGCATTCTGTGCGCGACTCTGGCCAATCACGGTCTCGCCGGCGCGCTGGGCGCTTGGATCATCTCGGTGGTGAGCCCCGCAGCCATGCGCTGGGTGCTCGGCTTGTCCTTCCTTGGCATGGCCGCATGGACCCTGATTCCCGACAAAATCGAAGAGGAAGAAACGCAGGTCGCCAAACACCTTGGCGTGTTCGGCGCCACGCTGATCACGTTTTTTCTGGCCGAAATGGGCGACAAGACGCAGATCGCCACGGTTGCGCTGGCGGCGCATTACGGTCAACCCCTGCTGGTGGTGATGGGCACCACGCTTGGCATGCTAATCGCCGACGTGCCGGCGGTGTTCATCGGCGACCGGTTTGCCGCGCGTCTGCCGATGAGGCTGATACACGCGGTGGCGGCGGCGATTTTCGCTGCCATGGGCGTGCTGGCGTTGTTCAGGATTGAAACGCTGTTTTAGCGACGTGCGGCACTGCGCGGCATGCATTAAGATAATCGCTCCATCGCCTGCGCGCGCAACAACCTACCGGAACCCGTCATGGAAAACCAGATTGCATTGCTCGACCAGGCCAAAAGCACGCTCGTTGATCTCGCCATCAAGTTCGGGCCCAAGGTCGTCGTCGCCGTCCTCATCATCGTTGCCGGCGTCTATGCCGGGCGCTCGCTCGGGCGCATCTTCGATCGCTCGCTGAGCCGGATCAATCTCGATCCGCCGGTGCGCCTGTTGCTGGTGCGGTTGCTGCGCCTGGTGGTGCTCGGTCTTTTTCTCATCATGGCGCTGCAGAATCTGGGGGTCGAACTGCTGCCGCTGATCGCCGGCCTCGGTGTCGCCGGCGCCGGCGTCGCGCTGGCCATGCAGGGCGTGCTCGGCAACGTGGTGGCGGGGCTGACGATCATTTTCACGCGGCCGTTCCGCGTCGGCGAATATATCGCCGTCGTCGGCGTCGAAGGCAAGGTCGAGGCGATCGACATCTTCAGCACGCGGCTCTCGCACATCGATCACTCGATCGTCGTTGTGCCGAACCGCAAACTGGTCGGCGAAATCCTGCACAACTACGGGCACATCCGCCAGCTCGATCTCAGCGTGAGCATCGCGCGCGCTGCGGATCTTGAGCCGGCGCTCGCCGCGATCGAAGTGGTGGTCGCCGCCGACCCCTGCGCGCTGAAGGAGCCCGCGCCGTCGATCGGCGTATCCACGCTCGGCAGCGGCGCCATCACCATTGCGGTCGCGCCGTGGGTCAAGGTCACCGACTATGCGTCAGCCGGCGGCGCGCTTAATCGTTCGATCATCGAAAAGTTCGGCGTGGCGGGGATTCAATATCCCGCGCCGCCGCTGGAGATCCGCATGGCCGCAGCGGGCCAGACTACGCATTGATGCAGCCGCGTTGGCGGCTGATGCGGCGACGCTTCAGGCAACCCTGACATTGAATTTCGGGATCGCGAAAAAATTGTATCCCCCCTTGTTGTAGGGAACGGTCGCCGGCTGCGCATTGCCTTTGCGATCAGTCGTGCGGGTTTCAATCATGTAGTCGCCGGGCGCCGGACTGAAGGCGAATTCGAAGCGTACCCAGGTATAGCGATTCGGCTGCGCATCGATGATGCGGGCTTCGTCCCAGCGGCCGCCATTGACGCGGACATCGACTTTTTTAACGCCGGCGTGCGGCGCCCATGCGTAGCCGCGCAGCATCTGAGGACCGGCTTTGAGCAGCGGCATTTCGCCGCGCGCCAGCGGGTAGTTGGAGGGCAGGTCAGGCTGTTTGGTGAGCGTTAACGGTATTGCCAGTGTCGAGCGCCCCTCCTGCCATGTCACCGGTTGCCCCAGCAACTGGTCGGGCCGGATAAAACGGAATTCGTCGTTCCGCGCCGCCTTCGGGGGCGGATAATCCGGACCGATCAGCGTGTGGTCGGTGGTGTTAAGCCGCACCCAGAAATCGTGCGATGCGATTTTGATTTCAGTGAGCCATTTGGTCGATGCGCCGCCGCACCAGCCGGGCACCAGCGCGCGCACGGGTGCGCCGTGATCCGCGGGCAGGGGCATGCCGTTCATCTTGAAGGCGAGGCCGATGTCCTCGCCGCGTTCGAGCGCTTCGCTGACCGGAATCGGGCGGCCCGTATCGGATTCGGTGTTGGGCGTTTTGCCATCGACCCCGGACCAGAACAGAATTGCTTTTGCATTTGATTTCAACCCGACGAGGCCGAGGATATGGCTGATCGGCACGTACTGCCATTCGGCCAGCCCTACGCCGCCAAGCCCCCAGCCGTTGCCGGAAACTTTGGCCGGATCGGTGAGGAAATCCTCCTGCTCCCAGAACAACGAACGCCCGTTGCCGGCACATTGCATCACGCTCATGATCGAGCGCGACGGCATTTTCAGCAGATCGTCATAAGTGATGGTCAGTTCGCGCTCGACCGCATCGCCGTGAATTTTCAGCTGCCAGTAGCGCGGATCGACGCGGCGATCCAGCTCCGGTCGCGGTGTCGGAAAGGCATTGCGGATATAGAACTGCGGTATCGGCGTGATGTAGGTGTCAAAGTTCCACCACGCGCCGCCCTGATTGGTTGCATTGAGATCGGTCATCAGTCCCACATCCTTCACAAACGAAGGATGCATGCGGCTTGGTCCGCGGCCGCCCTCACCGATCGTCAGGCGTCCGCCGCCCGCAGACGGTGTCAGGCCCATTTGTGCAGAACCCGGTGATGCGGTCTGGCTCCATGCGGATGAGGTCGCCACGGCCACGCCGCTGGCGAGGGCACTGACGAAAAAGCGGCGGCGCCCCGCGCTCGTTGCAGAGGTTTCCGCACGGTATGCGGCAGCGAGCATCGTCGTCAGAGAATTGGTTTTGTCGGACATGATCTGATTCCTTTTTCGAAACGCATTTTCATCTCGGTGAACGCGACAAGGCATTTCACCAGGGGTTGTTGCGGCCAACGGCTGGGGTTTCCGCACGGGAACAAACGGCATGCCGGCGATGGCGTCAGGAAGCCCGCATACGGGGCGCATCTGACGGCATTGCGCGCGGCTGGAGGCGGATGCTGCCAATTGATTGCCCCATCCTTGCATTGAAGTGCCATTGCGGAACCAACTGCGCCCGTTCGCCTCAAGCCTCAAGCCCGCTTGCGCGATGCACGGCCTTCGATCTGCAATCCGCTGCACGAGCAGATGCAATGATGCTATCACAATCACGGAAGGTGCTACTCGCGTCGGGAACGGGCGGACTGGTTGCCCTTTGAGGCTGCAATATACAATTCACGGTCAATTTCGAAAGTGCCAACGTGGCCTATTTAAACTTGCCGTCCAGGCAGCGCCTGTATTACCAGATCGACGATTACACCGACGCGTGGAAGAAACCCGAAGCCGTCGTGATGATCCACGGATTTACCGAAAACACCGATGCCTATCGTGCTTGGGTGCCGCATCTGGCGCGCAACTATCGCGTGATCCGTTTCGATCAGCTGGGCTTCGGCCAGTCGAGTGCGGTGGCCGACGATTTCACGTTCACCAATGAAATGCTGGTCGATAATGTCGCGCGCGTGATCGATGAACTCGCCGGTGCGCCGGTGCATGTGGTGGGCGCGAAAAGCGGCGGACTCGTGGCGATCGAACTCGCGGCAATGCGGCCGGAGCTGGTGAAGACGATCACATTGGCGTCAACGCCGCTCGATCCGCCGCAGCCGAATGTGTGGATCAAGCATATGGAAGAGCATGGCGTACGCAGCTGGGCGCGCGAGACCATGCCGCCGCGGCTCGGCAGCCGCATGCCGCCGGCCGGCATCGACTGGTGGGTGGACATGATGGGCGCGACCGCGCTGGAAACCGCGCACGTTTATCTGCGCTGGGTCAGCAGCATCGACGTCGCCAAAGACCTGCACAAGGTAAAGTGCCCGGCGCTGATGCTGACCACCAGCACGCCGCGGCGCGCCTACAGCAAGAGCGACGGCGAGGTGTATCGCGAGAAATTGCCGCACGCCGAGATCGCGGTGATCGACATCGACGGTTATCACGTATCCGGCAGCGCGCCGGATGCGAGTGCGCGGGCGACGCTTGAGTTTCTCAGGAAATATACCGCGGTTGCGGCGCTGTCGGATGCCTGAGCATGTGCGACGAGGGCGCGATTTCAGTCGCGAACTTCGCGGTATCGCCAGGTGTACCAGTCGCAACTTGATCGGACAGCAGGTGTCCGGTTTATGGAATCGCGAGCTCTCCGAAGCAATCATTCAACGCAACGCTAACCGGCGCTGCGCAGCGTTGTCCCGCAGCGTCCAGCGATCGAAGGGTGTGAGCTTGAAGCGACGGGTTGTCAGCCGCACCGCCTCGCGGCGAACGGCCTCGTTTACGACGTTCTTTGCAGCTTATTCGGCATCGTGACACCCACCTTTGGCAAATATTTTGCTAAATATCAATGTCCACTCTTCGTGGGGAAGTCATCCATCAACGTTTGCGTTTACGCGCGCGCCGCCAACGCGGCGGGGCGGTTTGCTGGGCGCCATGCCGACACCAGGGCCGGCCCGGACCGCGGCAGCATTCGGCTACACCCAGATTCGATCTCCGGATGCCTCGACACGACACCCTCCGCCGCCGCACAATAGGATCATTCAAAAAATGCGCAGTAAGCGCTGCCATCTTCGAGGAGAACCACCATGGCGATCAGCCTGAAGGTCAATGGCGCGACGCGCTCGGTTGACGCCGAGCCGGATACGCCGCTGCTCTACGTGCTGCGCAACGATCTTGAACTTAACGGCGCCAAATACGGCTGCGCCCTCACACAATGTGGAGCCTGCACGGTGCTGGTCAACGGCGCGGCGCGACGCTCCTGCGTGACGCCGGTTGGCTCAATCGGGGATAACGAGGTGACCACGCTCGAAGGGCTCGGCACGCTCGACAAGCTGCACCCGCTGCAGAAGGCCTTCATCGACGAGCAGGCGGCTCAGTGCGGCTATTGCATCAGCGGCATGATCATGACGGCAGCCGACCTGCTCAAGCGCAATCCGCAACCGCGGGAAGCGGAGGTGAAAGCGGCGCTCGCCGACAATCTCTGCCGCTGCGGCACCCACAACCGGATCATCCGCGCCGTCCTGCGCGCCGCGCAAAACATGGGGGGCAACTGACCATGAACGCGCCTCACCTGACGCGCCGCGAATTCATCGCGACCCTCGGTGGCATCGTCCTTTCGTTCAGCCTCGTGCCAACAGTCGGGCTCGGGCAAAATCCGGCGCGGCTCCCCGGCAGCCTGGAGACCAACCGCACGCTGGATGCCTGGCTGCGCATCAATGCCGACGGCAGTGTCACCGTGTTCACCGGCAAGGTCGAACTCGGGCAAGGCATCGTGACGGCGCTCGCGCAGATTGCTGCCGAGGAACTCGATGTGCCGCTCGCGCGCATCAACATGATCTCGGGCGACACCGGCCGCACGCCTAACGAGGGGCAGACCGCCGGCAGCCAGTCGATCGAGCAGAGCGGCACCGCGCTGCGCATGGCAGGGGCCGAAGTGCGCGCCATGCTGATTGACCTCGCCGCCACGAAGCTCGGCGTCGCCGCCAACTCGCTCAAGGTGACGGATGGCGTGATCAGTGCGCCTGACGGCCGCAAGGTCGGCTACGGTGAACTCGCTGCGCAAGCGGACCTCAAGCGCGAGGCAAGCGCCAAGGTACCGCCAAAGCCGGCCGCACAGCACAGGATAGTCGGCAAGTCCGTGCCGCGCATCGACATCCCGGCCAAGGTGACAGGCGGCGCCGCCTTCGTGCAGGACCTGCGGCTTCCCGGCATGCTGCATGGACGCATCGTGCGTCCGCCACGCTATGGCGCGAGGCTCGACAGTTTCGACGAAGCCACGGTCAAGGCCATGCCGGGCGTCATCGCAGTGGTGCGTGACGGCAGCTTTCTCGGCGTGGTGGCGCGGCGCGAGGAGCAGGCCATCAATGCGCGGCTGGTGTTAATGGAATTCGCCAAGTGGTCGGGCGGCAGCGACCTGCCCGATCCGGCGAAGATGTATGAGCAGCTCATGTCCCTGCGCATTGAAGACAGGGTGATCAGCGAGAAAGACGCGCCGGTGCCGGCCGGCGCGAAAATGATCGAGGCGACCTACCATCGGCCCTATCAGGCGCATGCCGCGATCGCGCCCTCCTGCGCGCTGGCCGAGTTCAAGGACGGCAAGCTGACGGTCTGGACCCACAGCCAGGGCGTCTTTCCGCTGCGCGCCACCATGGCCAAGGCACTCGGCATGCGGCCGCGCGACATCCGCTGCATCCACGCCGAAGGCGCTGGCTGCTACGGCCACAATGGCGCCGACGACGTTGCTTTCGACGCTGCAATGCTGGCGCGTGCCGTCAATGGACGGCCGGTGCGGCTGCAATGGATGCGCGACGAGGAGTTCAAGTGGGAGCCCTACGGCCCCGCCATGACCATGCAGGTCAAGGGCGCCGTCGCTGGCGGCCGCGTGGTCGATTGGACCTTCGATGTCTGGAGCCAGAGCCACAACATGCGGCCGGGTGACCCCGACGGGATCAACCTGCTCGGCAGCTGGTACCTCGCCGATGCGAAGCGGCCCGGGCCGGCGCGCCATGCGCCGCAACCGAACGGGGCGGGCGATCGCAACGCCATCACGCTCTACGATTTCCCGCGTCAGCGCACCACGCACCACCTGATCATGGACAATCCGGTGCGCACCTCGGCGCTGCGTACGCTCGGCGCCTATGCCAATGTATTTGCAATCGAGTCCTTCATCGACGAGCTCGCGGCGGCCGCCGGCATCGACCCGCTGGCATTCCGCCTCGCGCACATCAAGGACGAGCGTGAGCGCGCGGTGATCGAAGCCGTTGCCAGGGCCGCCGCCTGGAAACCCGGCGAGAAGGGCGACGGCCGGCGCGGCCGCGGCATCGGCTATGCGCGCTACAAAACCGTGGCCACCTACACCGCGGTGATCGCCGAGGTTGAAGTGAATCGCACCACGGGTGTGGTCAAGGTACCGCGCATATGGGTCGCGGCCGATGCCGGGCAGATCATCAATCCCGACGGTCTGACCAACCAGATCGAAGGCGGCGTCATTCAGTCGATGAGCTGGACGCTGCACGAGCACGTGCGGTTCGACCGCAACGGCATCCTGGCGGAAGACTGGATGAACTATCCGATCCTGACCATGCCGGACGCGCCCAGGGTCGAGACCGTGCTGATCAACCGGCCGAACGAACGCGCGCTCGGCGCCGGCGAAGCCGCGCAAGGGCCGACGGCGGCCGCCATCGCCAATGCATTCGCAGCGGCAACCGGCCAGCGCATCCGCGAGCTGCCGTTGACGCCCGAGCGGGTGAAGGTGGCTCTGGCATCGCCTTTAGTCGGCAAGCCCTTGAATACGGTTCGATATCCGGTTGACGCTGCCTCTGATTTTGGCGAGCAGGGCCGGTAATCGGGTTTACATGGGCGCTCGCCAGACCCGGCAAGGCGGCATATACTTTCATACAAAATAAATTGCGTCGTTGTGTTATTGACGCGGTGTTATCGAATAACACGATCACCATCCAGGGAGGATCCAATGGATTCAGAACAAAAGAGCCGTAGAGCGCTCCTCAAGACCGGTGCCGCGTTGGCCGGCGGCATCACGTTGGGCGCAGTGGGCAAGGCCAACGCGCAGTCTGCAAATCCGCCAACGCCGACCAGCGAAAACGCCTCGCCGATGATTCACGGCAGCAAGGAACTGATCGAATACGGCCAGCGCTCCAAGTACGTAACCTCGGTGCGCATCGCGCACCCCTTGGGCGGCAGGCCCTCACCCGACGTGTTTGGCAAAGTGTTCCATGTGGCCTCGCCATTGCAGGATTCGGTCGGCGTGATTACGCCATCGTCGCTGCACTATATCGCGACAACCCGCGGCTCCTTCATGCCGGACATCGACCCCAAGCTGCACACGCTGACGCTACACGGCGAGGTGGATCGGCCCCTCACCCTCACCATGGACGACTTGAAGCGCTTCCCGTCAGTCACCCGCCTGCATTTCATCGAGTGCGCGGGCAACCGGCACAATGGAAAACAAAGAACCGTGCAGGAGACGCACGGTATGACCAGCTGCTCCGAATGGACCGGCGTGCTGCTGTCCACGCTGCTCAAGGAATGCGGCCTCAAGAGCAGCGCGAAATGGTTTGTCGCTGAAGGCGCCGAGGAAGTGAAGGGCGCATCGAGCATCCCCATCGTCAAAGGGATGGATGACTGCCTCATCGCCTACGGCCAGAACGGCGAGGCGCTGCGGCCGCAGCAAGGGTTTCCACTGCGCATCATGGTGCCCGGTTTCGAGGGCATCTATCACACCAAGTATCTGCGGCGCATCAAGGTCACCAACCAGTTTTACATGAACTACAACGAATTCGGGCATCTGACGCGGGAAGACAAAGAGCTTGCGCTCGGCGAGCGGATCGGCCCCAAGTCAGTCATCACCTACCCGTCCGGCACACAGCGGCTGCCCGGCCCCGGCTTCTATGAGATCAGCGGGCTCGCCTGGTCCGGTGGCGGCGCCGTCAAGACGGTGGAAGTATCCACCGATGGCGGCAAGAAGTGGAACCGCGCCGAATTCAAGAACACGCCTCAGCGCATGGCGCACGTCCGCTTCGCCTACCCGTGGAAATGGGATGGCACCGAGACCGTGATCATGTCGCGCACCACCGACGATATCGGGCAAAGGCAGGCGCTGCGGGAAGAAATCGCCGAGTGGTGGAAAGTGCCCTTCGAGCGGGACTACCGCGTACCCGGACTTGACAACAGCGTGATGCCCTGGAAAATTTCCAAAGACGGGAGTGTGACCAATGGACTCGCTTAAATTTGTCGCGGCATCCGTACTCCTCGGCAGTCTTCTGGCGGGCACTGCGTTCGCGCAGTCGCCGACCTACGGCGTAGGGCGCACGCCGACCCCGGATGAACTCCGCCGCATGGATATCTCGATCAGTCCTGACGGACATGAACTCCCGCCCGGCCGCGGCACCGTCAAGGAAGGCGCACAGGTCTTCATACAAAAAGCGTGTATCGGTTGCCATGGCGCAGGCGGCGTGGGGGGACTGGCACCCAATCTGGTATCGAAAAAATCCGGCGATAACGTCTGGAAACAGGATCGCGTCCTGCCGTTGCGCGCGCCCTATGCAACGATCGTGTGGGATTTCATCCATCGCGGCATGCCGCTCGGACTGGAAGGTACGCTGACGCCTGATGAAGTCTATTCGGTGACGGCCTACCTGCTTTTCCTCAACAAGGTTATCCCGGAAGACATGGTGCTCGACCAGAAAAATCTGCCCAAGGTCAAGATGCCGATCGGCGATGAATACGGCAAGCCGCCGCCTGAGTTCAAACTCAACACGCCAAGGCTTGAGGGTTACCCCTACTAGCCGCCAGGGGCTTACGCCAACCCGCAGGGGCCAGCGCTCGATTAATTTGGATTGCCAAATTATCGAGCGCTGGCCCCTTCGATCATTTCGGCTCGCTCCAGCTATCCGCTTTGCCGATAAAAAAAGTGACCGTGCCGCCATTCGGGTAACGCCAAAATGCGATGGTGCCGCCGTCCACCTGTTCGGGGTCGCCCAGTATTTTTTGCACATCGCTGAGCCTCATGTCCCTGGCCAGCTTTTTCCAGTTCGCCAGCGTCTTCCAGCCGTCGCCCGGTGTGACGGGTTTCCCGGTAAAACCCGTTCCCGGAAAAACAGCTGAGCAGATGCTGTTGACCAATTCAATACCGCCTGATTGTGTCCTCGACAACACTGATCTATCACCAATCGCAAAAGTAAACCCAATTGCAAGAAGACTTGCAAAGGCGACGATTACGGTTTGTTTGCTTTTCTTCAAGGCGCCAGGGACCTGATAGACTTCCGATCGGGTGCAGTCCGCCGCATGCAGCGGACTATTTTTTCCTTGCCTCGGCGAGTTCCTTTTCCAGTTGGTCGATGCGCGATTGCAGCGTCGACAACCTGGAGTTGAGCAGTCCAACATTAAAGAACGTGACGTTCTCCGCCGGTGCGTCGAGCGTATTGCCGTAACCGAGCCAGGACGAATCGTAGACCTTGACGCGCGTAAAGCCGAGCTGTTGCAGCACGCCGGCGGTCTCGGATGCGCGCGCGCCGCTTTGGCAGTAGACGATCGTTTCCTTGCCCGGGTCGAGATTGGCATACAGCGCTTGCAATTGATCGGCCGGCTTGAGCGACATGCCGCTGTTGTCGGCGGCCAGCTTTTTCGCCAGCTTCGCCGGGGTTTCGGGATCAACCCAGTTCATCTCGTACGGAATATTGATCGCACCGGGAATGTGGCCGCCGCGGATCGCGCGGATGTCTTCGCCGCGGAATTCACCCGCCGTGCGCGCGTCGATGATTTGCACGTTGGGGTTTTTCAATTGCGCGATCATTTGCGCGGTGCTGACCGCGACCGCCCCGTTGGCATTCAACTTGAGCAATATCGGCGGCAGTCTGGCCGCCTCAGTGCTGACGGCCTTGCCGGCGGCCCGCCAGTCATCGATCCCGCCATGATAGACATAAGCACGCGTCCCGCCGAAATACTGCATCGCGTACAGAATGAGATACGGGTTCCAGGTGCCACGCGTCCCGTAGACCACGATTTCCCGCGCAGGATCGATGCCGGCCGCCCCGAGAATTTTTTCGATCTTGTCGGTCGCGAGAAAATCCTCGGTATTCGGGTCGCGCAGCACTTGAGCGGCATCGCCGATGCTAACCGCGCCGGGCAAGTGCCCCTTGCTGTATTCCTGGGCGTTGCGCACATCCCAGATGACGGCCCCGCGCTTTGCCGCATCGGCGACGAATTCCGTGTCAATGATCGGACCTGAGCCAGCCCAAGCCAGGTCGCATAACAGCGCGAACGCCATGACATAGAACAATCGTTTCATGAATTTTCTCCTCCAAAGCGGGCGCCAATCTCTGTTGGTAGTATAAGCCGAGGACGCTTAATGTCAGCGCGTGCCGGATATTTACCGGCAGCCAGGGGAAAAGTGTCGATTCATCAGCTAAGTAAGGGAAGACCACGGTTTCGATTGTCGGCTTACTGCGGTGCCGCGACGATTACCCCGCGTAGCCCCGCCTTGTCGATCGCGCCTTTGATCAAGCCGTCAGCCTTCGCTTCTTCGATGAATCTGCGCACGTAGGCATTGCCGGGATTCTGCCCTTTGCGCGTGACGATCGCATATTGCGCAGCGGCGACGCGGCCGTCGAGTACGCGTGAGCCGGGGAGATTCACCGAATCGGCGAAGAGCGTCGGCTTGTTGGCGGATGCGGCGTCGGCTTTACCGGCTTTGAGCGCTTCGACGAGGCCCGACACGCCGGCGGCGCGCACCAGTTGTGCCTGCTTCAACAGACGCGACAGCATGATGTCGGTGCCGCCGCTGCCGGAGACGACGACGCGCACGCCGGGCTGGTCGACTTCGGCGATCGTCTTCAGCGCTGAGCCGGCAGGCACCAGATAGCCCATTTCCACATCCATGAACGGCCCGGCGTAATCGATGTCCTTGTCACGCGAGCGGTCGATCGCCATGAAGGCGATGTCCCATTGTCCGGTTTTCGCGCCGTCCATCAAGAGGTCGATCGTTTTGTACGGTACCGGCGTATAGGCAACGCCGAGCCGGTGCGCGAGTGCCTTGCCGAGATCCACCGACACGCCCTGCAATTCTCCGGATGCGTCGCTGCCCGTGACCTGCAGCGCGGTGTTGAGCAGCACCGCGCCGCGCAATGTGCCGGTTGGAGCGAGTGCGCCGCGCGCCGCGGGCGATGGTTGCGTGTCAGTCGTCGCGCAGCCGCAGATATTCAATGTAATCAGTGCAGCGAACAGGCCATGCAATGAAAGCGATGTCAGAACTGTTCTGCGCGGGGCCGTGCGGGGCGGCCGGGGGATTGCGCGATGATCCATGCTTTTGCCCGCGGTCCGGCCTTCGCATGCGTGCGGGACAGGCAGCACGACGTTTTACTTCGGCTGTTCGTTGCCGTAGGTCCTGGCGAGGTAATCGACGATCGCCGGAATGTCGGCATCGTCGAGCGGCGCCTTGAACACGGCTTTCATGCGCTTGACCATGGCATCCCAGTACGGTCGCGGCGCCGTCGGCGGTTGATACTGCATATACTCGGCGGAGTGACAGGCCGTGCAGTTCGTCTGGGCTTTTTCGTATCCCGGTAAATCACTGGTTTTCAGCTGCACGCCGTCGGCGCTCGCCGGTGTGACGAGGCCCAGCGCGGCGCAGGCGAGGCTGCTGGCGAGGAATGTTTTGATTTTCATGTCGGCAACCTCAGGCGGCGGTGACTTTGACGGATTCGACCACGTTGCGCATATAGCCGGCGGGTTGCCACAGCGCTTCCATCGGCTGGCTCTGGCCCGAGCGGTTCCATGCGCGTACCCGCAGGTCGTAGCTGCCTTTGTCCGGCGTGAAGCCGAAGGTGAATTCCCGGAACGAGTAACGTCCGGCGTCGGCGCCGAGCTTGGCGCCGCGCCAGCTCTGGCCGCCATCGACTGAGTAGGCCACTTCGCGGATGCCCTGACCACCATCGAAGGCGATGCCGCGCACACTGGTTTGCTGGCCCGCGCGCAGGCGTGCGCCGTCGGCGAGCGAGGTGATGAAGGAACGCACATTGAAGCGCGTGATCGGCCGCGTCGAGGCCGGCGCGGTGCCCGGTTCGATGCAGGCGCAATCGTTGTCCGGAACACGGTACGCCGGCGTCATCCAGAAACCGTCATAAACGCGGTCGATGATTTCGATCTCGGAAAGATGCTTGACCCAGTAAGTGCCGTAGTAACCGGGCACGATCAGCTTGACCGGATAACCATTGAGCATCGGGATGTCGGCGCCGTTCATCTGGTAGGCCAGCATGACTTCGCCGTCCATTGCGTGATTGACCTCCAGCGCTTTGACAAAATCGCCACCGCCGTAGATGCCGGTGTCGAGGCCGTTGAAGGTAATCTGGCGCGCGGTGCTTTTGATCTCGGCCCGCGCCAGCACATCCTTTAGCGGCACGCCGGTCCAGCGTGCATTGCCCATCGCGCCGTTGCCGAGCTGGCCGCCGGTGACGCGCGGCGTGAAGAACGCGCGGCTGTTGCCGGAGCACTGGTTGACCGCGAGATACTCAACCGCTTTGAACTGCGTGCGCAGATCGGCAACCGAAATTTCGAACGGCTTGCCGCAGGCGGCGCCGCCGATTTTGATCACATGCCTGTCGCCGTCGATTGAGGTCGGGATGCCGGCGTTGTGATAGCGCACGAAGAATGCGTCGTTCGGCGTGACGATGCCGTCGTTGAACAACTCGAACGGTGTTTCGAGTTGCGGCGGCCGCGTGGTCAGCACGATCATCGGCCGCTTTTCCGGAAACGCGACGAGGTTGCGTTTGCCGTTTACGAACGGGTGTTCGAACGTGGTTTGTGCGAAAGCGCTGCGGCCGAATGCGCCGAGTCCCGCCGTGGCGACGGCGCCGGCGAGCAGACGGCGACGCGTGGAATTGGGGGTCTTGTTCTTCATCTGATCTCCTCTCGAAACCGAATCAACCGCGTCGGCGGACCACGCATGGCCCGCGACAATGGGGGGGACGTCGAGTCCGGCATAGGCTACGGCGGGCAAATGCATTTGTCCATGCAGGCGCTGGCAAAAATCAACGTGTTTGCCGATGACGGGTAATTCGGCAGGGTGCCGCAATGCAGCAATCGCGTGCGCGTTGGCATCGGCCTGCGGCACGAATCATTTCGCGACCGCCCTGTCGCGGCTATTTACCTCCGCGCGCAGGTGGGGGCGCGTGGCCCCGGGAATCAGTCCGCGGTAATGCCCGCGTCCTTGACCACCTTGGCCCATTTGATTGCTTCGTTGCGCATCAGCGCGCCGAATTCCTGGCTGCTGCCGGGTGCGGCGTCGAGTCCCTGCTTGAACAGGGCGGCTTTAACATCGGCCGCGTTGAGTGCGCGCACCAGTTCGGCGTTCAACCGCTGGATCGCCGCCGGCGGCGTTTTGATCGGCACGACGATGCCGTACCAGTTGATGGCCTCGTAGCCGGGCAGGCCGCTTTCGGCGATCGTCGGCAAATCGGGCAGCAGTGAAGAGCGCTTGAGCGTGGTGACGGCAAGCGCGCGGATTTTTTCGGCGGCGATTTGAGGCAGTGCCGGCGCGGCGGACGAGAACACGAGGTCGATGCGGCCGCCGATCAGATCGAGTATGGCTGCGGCGCCGCCCTTGTATGGCACGTGCACCATATCCACTTTCGCCAGACTCTTGAACAACTCGCCGGCGAGGTGGCCGGTGTTGCCGCTGCCCGATGAGCCGAAGGTCAATTTGCCGGGGTGCGCTTTCTCCAGGGCGATCAGTTCGCGCACGCTGCGCGCGGGCACCGCCGGATTCACCACCAGAATATTGCTTTGGGTGACCGCCAGGCCGACCGGCGCGAAGTCGCGCTGCGGGTTGTAGCCGAGCAGTTTGTTGATGCTCTGGTTGACGGCGAGTGCGCCAACCGAACCCATCATCATGGTGTAGCCGTCGGCGGGCGCTTTCGCCGTGATCTCGGCGGCGATGGTGCCTGCCGCGCCGGCGCGGTTGTCGATCACAATCTGCTGGCCGAGTCCGATCGAGAGCTTGGCCGCTAGAGTGCGCGCGGTACTGTCCTCGCCCCCGCCGGCCGCATTGGCGACGACGAAATGGATCGGCCGCGACGGATAACCTTCGGTTTGCGCAACAGCAAACAGCGGTGCGCCGGCGATGAATGCGCACAGCAGTAAGGGGAGGGCTCGCATGGCAAATGGTTTATCCGGGAAATGATCGCGCAGGGATTGTAGACGCACGCGCGGCGCGCCGCTTTACCATCGCATTCATTGGTAAATAACGTCGCCTAAAAAATTGTTCCCCCGCCCCACGACAGCGGGGCGAGGGAGTTTCTATTGCTTACTTCGCGGCCGGGCGCACCGGTTTCTTGTAGCGGCCGATCGGCACCAGCTCGGCGACGGTGCCGCCGGGCGCGCGGAACTTGACCGGGATGACGCCCGGATCGCTGATGATCTCGCAGCCATACGACAGGATCTCGGCGGTCGATTTCTCGAGGTCTTCGACTTCCACCGCAAAGTGGTGGATGCAGGGGCCGCTGCCCGAGGCCTTCGATTCGGCCGACTCGGTGCCTTCGTCGTATTTGATCAGCGTGAAATCGATTTCGCCGTCGGTGAGGTGGCGCGACAGGTGGTCGCGCGTCTTGCGCGTTTCCGCCTCCCAGAAGCCGAACACTTTTTCGTAGAACTGCGAGGTCTTTTCGAGGTCGTCCACTTTGAGCGCCAGATGCACGATACGGTTCATGGTTGTCTCCGGTAAAAAAGGTTCGGTAGCCGCAGCCAGATGCTACCCGACGGCAAGCGACGGACTGCGCGCGATTGCCACTCTGCGGATTGCTGTTTACACGGGTGCCGGGGGCTGGCGCAAGCGCTGTGCTACACTACGGGTGTAATAATATGAACTGCCTACGCGCCCCCAGCGTAATGCGTTGCCGCCGGATTCACGGCCTGCGCTTACATCCCCCCTCCGTTTTCTAGTCGTGCTGCGCGCGTGTGCGTGCGGATGTTTGCAGTCGCCGCCGCCGCACTTTCCCGTTTCAACCGATGCATAACCGGCGCGTCTGCGTTGCGGCGGTATGATTTGCCGTTGGCGGCCCTGCTGATCCGCCATCGCCCCCTTTGTTGAATACAGCGCTCTTGCCGATGGTTGGTCGATAAACACCGTGTCCGTCTATTTCATATACACGCTAAGCATGTTCAACAGCGTGACCATTGCCGCGGCGCAGATCGTTTTTTCGCTCTACGCGCTCAAGCTCGGTGCGAGCACGCTCGCGGTCGGCATGGTAGCGGCGACATTCTCGATTTTGCCGATGCTGCTGGCGGTGGCGGCCGGCCGGCTGGTGGATCGCTTCGGCGCGCGCTGGCCGATGATGTTCGGCGCCGTCGGCGGCGGACTCGGCACGCTGCTGCCGTATTTCGTGCCCGGTCTGACCGCCCTCTACATCGCCGGCACCATGTGCGGTCTGGCGATGATTTTTTTCAATCTTGCCACGCAGAATCTGGTCGGCCTCATCAGCACGCCGAAGAACCGCACGCGCAACTTCAGCAACTACACGTTGACGATGTCGGCCTCCAGTCTGCTCGGGCCCGTCATCGGCGGTTTTGCGATCGATCACAGCGATTACCCTACCACCTGCCTGATGCTGGCGATGCTGCCGCTGGTGCCGCTGATCATGCTCGCGGTGAAGGGCGGCGCCCTGCCCGGCGGCACGCGGCATGCCGCCAAGTCCGGCGGCGGTATGCGCGAACTGCTGGTCGATCCGGTGGTGCGGCGGCTGCTGATCACCGGCAGCCTGTTCAATGCGGGCATCAACCTTTATCAGGTTTATCTGCCGGTCTATGCGCACTCGATCGGGTTTTCCGCGTCCGCGATCGGTATCGTGCTGGCGATGAATTCCGCCGCGGCGTTCATCTCACGGTTCTGGCTGCCGCGCCTGATCGACAGGCTGGGCGAGGCGCGCCTGCTCGCCTGCGCCTTCTTCGTTGGCGCGGTGAATCTCGCCTTGATCCCGTTTTTTCACGACGTGCTTATCCTCGGCCTGATCTCGTTCATCTTCGGTCTTGGCATGGGTTGCGGGCAGCCGGTGGTGATCATGCTGATGTTCAGCAATTCGCAGGACGGCCGTTCGGGCGAGGCGCTCGGTCTGAAATTCGCCGTCAACCAGCTGACCAAGCTGGTCAGTCCTGTCATCTTCGGCGCGATTGCCACCGCATTCGGGCTGCTGCCGATGTTCTGGATCAACGCCGCCATCATGGTCGGCGGCGGGGTGTTGAGTCAGCCGAAAACGCCGCGCCGTTAAGCGCGGCATTGCGGCGTTTACTTTTCTTCGGCCAGCGTAGAGGTTGCCGGCCCCATGCCGTGTATCAGCAGGATGGCGTCGCCCTGTTTGGCGCCGTCGTAGTGTATCTGCTTGCCGGCGTGCACGACCACGGTGCCGGCGGTCAGCGGCAGTGTGCTGTCGGGATCGAATTTTTTGCCGCTGCCGACCCACCAGGTGCCTGCCAGCACGACGATGTAGCGGTCGTTCGGATGGTAATGCGGCCGGCTCATGTTGCCGGCTTTCCATTTATTGAAATAGGCGTAGGGGCCCGGCTTGTTCGGATCGCCATAGAGCGGCGCGGTCGCCGAGGTGCCGGTCGGACTGTCCTTCCACTCGATCTTGTCGAGCGGGATTGGTCTGACTGCGGCGAGATCGAGCGTGCCCGGCGGCGGCGTGGTGGCGCAGCCCGCAACGATGACGAGCACGCCGGCAAACAGCAAACGGATGAGTCCTTGCATGATGTCTTCTCCCCATGGTTGTCGCCACGCCGCGTCATGGCGCGGGTGTGCGGAGCAATCATACGCCCGGCAGCGCGCTAGGCGGCGACGCGCTCGATATGGCGGATTTTGCGTTCGCGGGTGAGGCGGTAGAAGCGGCGCAGCTCGGCGCTGGCGTCGGCCTGCGCGCTGGCGCTGGTCGGCAGCAGCGTGCGGGCGAGTCGCCGGCAGTAGCGCGAGGCGTAATGATCGGCGCTGCGATAGAGTCCCAGGCGATCGCCGGCGAGCGTGGCATCGACGCGGGCGCGCTCGAACAGCAGGTGATGCAATTCGGCCGGAAAGCGTCGCGGGTTCTGTTCGCGCAGCAGCCACAGCGTGCTGACGTATTTGTCGATCTCGGCCTGCAACTCGAGTTCCATCAGCGTGACCGCGCGATCGTGGCTGGCGTTCCACGCCAGATACAGAAAGTGACTGACACCTTCGAGCGCGGTCCAGTAGTCGGCGATATTGCCGCCGTTAAGCGCCTCGAAGGGGTTGGCCGATTCGAGGCGCGCGAGCAGCGCGGGTTCCAGATAAACGTGCACCCACAGCGTGTCGTCATCCTCGGCGACCAGCACCTGCTCGTCGGTGCCGCTGTCGCGCGCTGCCTGCGGCAGTTCGGCGCGGTCGGTCAGCAGAAATTCGCCGACGTCGTGCCGCAACGGCACATCGTAAATGTCGGCCAGCAACTTTTGCAGCGCCTGCAGCATGGCGGGCTCAGTGCGCCTGCAGCGTGACCGGCGTGGCGGCGATGCCAAGACCGTGCAGCAGGCGGCGCGCCCGCGCGCTGCCGGTTTTCAGCCAGATCTCGTAGAGGCGCAGGATGTCGCGCTGCGTGTAGACGTGGGCGGCATCGCTGATTTCACCCAGTGCATCGACCAGTGGCTGGAATTTTGCCGCCAGCTCGGCGAACACTTCGGCGAGCGCGCGCTGGCGGCCGCGTTCGAGCGATTGCGCGAGATTGCCGTAGGCACGGCCGCCCATCGCGATGTGGTAGTCGATATCGACGGTGCGGCGCGCGAAGTGGCGGGCAAAGAATCCCGCCATGAAGAGTGAAACGTCGCCGAGCCGTTGCAGCGCGAGATCGCGCTCGGCGGCGCTGCCGGCTTCGACGGCGGCTGCAAGCAGCTGGACCAGCGATTGCGCACCGCGGTCGCGCGGCGGCGATGGCGGGAGCCGTTCGCTGCGCGCGAAATCCGCCAGCATGTGGACGACGTAATGTTCGGTGTGATCATCGACGTCGAGATGCTGTTCGGCGAGCGCGCCGCGCAGGGCGTCACGAAAAAATTCAGTCAGGTTTGAAACGGCGACGACGATGGGGGAGGGCGTCTCCTGCTGCATATTCACTCCTCGTGAGTCATGAACACGCCACTCATTAAATCAGATTTTTGCCGCGATGCAATAGGCGTGAGTAAATATCGGCAGCAGGCCGCGCCAACTTGATAGCTGGCAGCCCGCGGCGGTGACTGCTGATAAATGTGGCGCGGCGTTTACGCGGATACCGGCGCCATGCCGAAGCGCGCGGCGAGCGCATCAAGCTGCTGCTTCAACGGCGCGCTGATTGCGATGCCGTTGGCGAGGCGCTCTTGCTTGCGCGCGGCGCGCGCCTGTCCGGGCACGCGCACGCGATCGACGCCGGGCAATGGTGTGGATTGCGCCAAATCGTCGATATGGCGGTCGATTGCGCCGCCGAAATCCCGGTTCGGTGCAAAGCGCGCAACATCGAGCACGATGATGAACTGCCCGCTGTTGACACCAAAGCCGCTGCCGCTGCGCGGAATCTCGCGGCCGAAGCTGGCGCCATTGAGCGAGCCCGCGAGCAGGCCGATCGCCAGTGCGAGCCCGCTGCCCTTGTGTTCGCCGATGGGGGCGAGCAGGCTGTGCATCATTTTTGCCGGGTCGGTGACGGCATCGCCGGTGGCGGGATCGATCATCCAGCCCGCGGGAATGGTTTCGCCGCGCAGGGCCGCCGCCTTGATCATGCCCGCGGACGCAATGGAGGTGGCGGTGTCGATGATGACCGGCGCTTGCCGGCCGGCGGGAATGCCGATTGCCAGCGGGTTGGTGCCGAGCAACGGCTCGGCGCCGCCCCACGGCGCCATCTGGTTGAAACCGGATACGGCGCCGTAGATGCCGACCATGCGCTGTTCCGCCGCCATCGCCGCGTAGACGCCGCCGGCGCCGGCGTGATTCGAATGGCGCACGCCGACCCAGGCGAGGCCGGCATTCTTCGCCAGTTCGATCGCACGCTGCATTGCGCGCGTTACCGCCAGATGCCCCATGCCGTTGTCGCCGTCGATCAGCGCCGTGGCCGGGCCCTGTTCAAGCGTTCGGATATCGGCGCGCGGATTGATGTTTTTTTTGTCGAAGGCATCGACGTATTGCGGCAGTCTGAAAATGCCGTGCGCGTCAGCACCGGTGAGATCGGCTTCGAGGATGCAGCCGGCGGTGGTCGCGGCATCGGCGGCGGGCATGCCGCAGGCTGTAAGGACGTCGGTAGCGAATTGCGTGAGTTGCAGCGCGGGAATATTCATCGGCAGATAAGCGAGGAGCGTAGTCCCATCCTAACCTTCCCCTGCAGGCGGGGGAAGGGAGCAAAACATTTGACGTCCGGGTGTATGGATATTGGGTGTGGCGGGAAGCACTTTTGAGCCCTGCCGTAGGGTGCTGCGCGGCGGCGGCAGGCGCCTGTCTATTCGATCTTGATGTTCAGATCGGTAACCAGTTTGCGCCAGCGCGGGATTTCGTCGCGGATCATCGCGGCAAATTGTTCCGGCGTGCCGGCGAGGGTTTCAACGCCGCCGTTTTGCATTTTTTCGCGCGTGTCGGGCAGGGCGGCGGCTTTCACCCACTCGGCATTGAGACGGCGCACGACGTCGCGCGGCGTGCCCGCCGGCGCGAGCAGGCCGTACCAGGTGATGACTTCGGCGTGTTCGATACCGGATTCTTTGAGCGTCGGCACCTGCGGCAACGAAGGCAGGCGTGTTTCACGCATGGCGGCGAGCACTTTCACGCGGCCGGCCTGCACGTGCGGCAACACCGATGTCGGGCCGAGCACCACGAGATCGACTTCGTTGCCCATCATCGCAATGGCTGCTGCGGCCGAGCCCTTGTAGTAAACGCCGACCAGATTCAGTCCAGCCTGACGAAGGAAGAGAACAGTGGCCATGTTCGTCGAGGTGCCGATTCCACTCGTTCCGTAGTTGAGTTTGCCCGGATTGGCGCGCGCGTAATCGATGAATTCCCTGAGCGTGCCGACCGGCAGTCCCGGCCGCACCGTCAGCAGATTCGGAATCTCCGCCAGCAGCGAGACGGGGGCGAAATCCTTGACCGGATCATATGCGAGCTTGCGGTAGAGAGCGGGACTGATGGTGAGCGAGGGCGGGCTGACCACCAGCGTGTAGCCGTCGGGCGCGGCCTTGGCCGTGAGTTCGAGGCCGATGTTGCCGGCCGCGCCCGGACGGTTTTCGATCACCACCGGCTGGCCGAGCGCTTCGGACAATTTTTGCGCAGCGACGCGGCCGACGTAATCGGCGCCGCCGCCCTGACCCGGAAACGGAATGATGAGACGCAGCGGTTTGTTCGGCCATGGCTGTGCGGCGAGCGGCGCGACGGCACCGCATGCAAGGGCAGCGGCCCACACGCATGCGGAAAATCCAAAGCAGTTTGTTTTTCGCGGTGCGGTCATCGAAATTTTCCCGGAAAACGCAGCAGCATTGATGTGGCGCAGGCGCCCTGCCTGCGGTTGTAAAAGGCAGGCGAGTCGCCTGCGCTACAACTGCGTTGTTATCGCGCCGGCGGTGGCGTGACGACCGCGGTGAGTTTGCGGATCATGCCGTCGCTTTTGCTGATCAGATAAATTTCATCGTTGCCGCCGCGGGCGAGGCGCACGTCGGCGCGGCCGCCGCCGTAGGGCACGCCGTAGGGATCGACCTTGCCGGTGGTCAGATTGCCGCCGCGAAAACCGCCAGTGATGGTCGAGGCGCCGGGCAGCACGGTTTCCTTCAGCGGCACGCCGCCGCGGCGCTTGAAGCGCTCGGCGACGATGTCGTACATGCGGCGTTTCACCGGCGCCGCGGTCGGCGCATCCGCATTCTTATAAGCGATGTCGATTTCATGAATCGCCGTGCTTTTCACGCGCTTGCCGCGGTTGGCCAGCAGTGCGGCGAGATCAGTATAGAACAGACGCCCGGTGGTCATTTCGGTGAAGATGTATTTGCCGACCATCGCCGGCATCAGTTTGCCGCGGTAGACATAACCGCTGCCGATCGCCAGACCGTCCTGATGGCTGTAGTAAGCCACCGGCGGGATCAGCGGCACTGGTTTGTCGAGCCCGTCCACCATCAGCGTATCGTCCGTTGGATAGGCCACCGGCGTTTCAAGCTGCGTCGCCGTCTTGCCGCCGTTGGGTCCGCCGGTGAAACGCAGCTCCGGACCTTCGCGTTCGGCCCAGCCGTAGTTGCCGCCCTTGACGATGATGTTGATTTCCTCCCACGAATGGTCGCCGATATCGGCAGCGATCAGCGTATTGGTGACCGTATCCCAGCTGATGCGGTGCGGGTTGCGCAGGCCGTAGGCGAACACTTCGGGGCGCGCGGTCTTGATGTTGACGAAGGGATTCGGATCGCTGCCGGTGGACGGCAGGCGATAGCGCCCGTTCGAACTCAGCATGTCCTGCGGTCGCAAGTTGAGATCGGGCGTGATGCGCAGGATCTTGCCCGGCAATGCGTCGAGTCGTTGCGGCACCGCATGGGTGGGGCCGGCGCGTTCGCCTGCGGTGCCGTCGCCGACCGAAATATAGAGATTGCCGTAGTCGGCGTCGCCCAGCCTGGCGAGCGGATTGAACAGCAGGTCGGCCATCGGGTGCAGCGGGAAGTTCAAACCCGCGCGCAGAATTTCGCGCGCCGTACCCTCGAAGGTATTGTTGTTGATGTTGGTATCGGTCCATTCGTAAATGATCGACTGGAAACCGACTTCGCCGGCCGGCGAATTGATCGCCGGGGTGACGTCGCCGTCGATGGTCAGATTCGGAATTGCATCGCTCCTGCCGTTGGCGGAGCCGGCGATGTTGGGGCGTTCCGAATGCACGGTGTAGAAGCGGCCGTTTTTCGCATAGTCCGGATCGAACACAATCGAAATGAGGCCCATGCCGTAGACCGGCTCGGTGGTGAACTTCGGAAAAATTTTACCGACATCGAGATAAGGCGTGAACTGCCGTGTCGCCTTGTCGAGGATGTAGACAACGCCGTTTTGTCCCGGCACGAAGAAACGCTTTTCCGATTGCGGCGCGGCGGCCGGTTCCGAGCGCAGCGAATTGGCGCGGCCCAACTGATCGGTCATATCGACGGGCGCGGGGTAGGGGCCGTCGTTCTTGCGGCCCGACAGCGGCATCGTCGCGTAGTCTTCGAGCAGCAGTGTCGTGCCGTTCGTTTTCAATTGCGGAGCCGGCGGATAGCTGGCGTCCTGCGCGCGCAAAGCCGGCGATGCCGCCAGCGAAATCGCCAGCAGGCAGATGCGAAATACAAAACCGTTTTTACCGGTTACCGTCATGGTTGTTCCCCCCTTGCATTACAGAATCACGAATGTGGCGCAGGCGACTCGCCTGTGGCGGTACTGACGCAGGCGAGGCGCCCGCATCACAAAGCCGCTTCTACCTGGCCGCCTCAAAACGAATTTGTTTCAGGCGCTCGGCTATGATCGGCAACTCCGCATTACCCGCCGGAAATTTATTCGCGCTGAGAATAAACGCCAGCAGATCGACGTATTGCTGGATGCTGAGCGAACCCGGATCGGTCTGCGGCATGGTGCCGCGCATTTTTTCGAGCAGGTCGGCGGTCGTGTAGCCTGTCCAGTTGGCGAGAAAACTTTCGCCAGCCAGCGGCGGCGCTTCGCTGCCTTCGAGTTTCGGTCCATGGCAGGTCTCGCAGAGTTGAACGTAGGCCGCGTTGCCGCGTTTGACCTGTGCGGCGTTGTAGGCGCCGTCCCACACCGAGCGCAGCCCGTCGGCCGCGCCGGCGGATGCGCAGGCGAACAGCGCGCCGGCCGCGATCAGATGACGAAAGCCGCGGCTCATTTCCGAACGGCGTACGTCTTGCTGTAGCCGTTGCGGCCGTTGGTGACGGTGTAGCGGCCGTCTCGCGAGATCGAGGCTTTGATCACGTTGCCCTTGCATTCGGCGCTGTCGTCAAGGTTCGCGATCATGTCTTCGACCGTATTGTGCGCCGGGTCCTTGTCGAGCAGCGACAGGTGATCCTGCCAGATGCCTTCGATCGGCGGGAGCCTGGCCATGCGCAGGTACGAATTGGCTTCGTAGGGTTCCGCCGGTTTGGCCATGTTGACGATAGGCTGGATGCGCTTGTCCGGCTGGCCGAGGCCTTTTTTCGGGCCGTTGCTGATGACGATGACCTGCGGCTGGATCGCGCCCAGCAATGCCGGCGAACCGGCGCCGTCGAGACCGCCGTGGCGGCTGGCCTGATACAGCGTGATATGGCCGAGCTTGTTTACCGGACAAACCAGTTGCAGCTCGGCGTGCCAGTCGAGATCGAGCAGATTGAGATAGGTGAATTTGCCGAAGGTGAGCAGCACGCCGACCATGCGCGAGTTTTCAAAGCCGGCCGGTGACATGTCGGCCGGGTTGTCGCACAGCGGATTGGCGCGGCCGCCGTTAAGCGGTGTGGCCAGCATTTTCTCGTTGGCGCTGACCACCCGCACCTCGACGCCCTTCAACGGGATGCGATCGCCGGGCTGGACGATGCTGCGCTTGCCCGCCGAGGCGGCGGCGTAACTTTCATACCACTCGCGATTGGCCAGTTCGACCTTGTCGTTGGGGCCGTAGAAACGGCCGATCGGGATCAGCTTGGTCAGCGCGGCGAGTCCGCCGACGTGATCGCGGTGATAGTGGCTGATCATCAGATGGTCGATTCTGGTGAGGCCGGCGGCGCGCGCTGCCTCATTGATGCGCGTAGCGTCGCGGTCGTGGTCCGGATAGCCGGTGTCGATCAGCATCGATTCACCCGCGGGCGTGATGATCAGTGTCGCTGCGCCGCCTTCGGTATCGATCCAGATCATTTCAAGATTGCGCGGCGGATTGGCCGGCGCGGCCGCGGCCGTGACGCCGGCGAATGCGAGCAGCGCTGTCGCGGCCAGCATGCGCATACGATGAATGTTCATGACTCCTCCCGTCAGTGGCGAGCCCGGATGTTTTTTATTCTCGGGGTCGGAGTCGGCATTGTAAACGCAAGTTCGTGTCGATGGCGGCGTGCGCGCGGCTTGTCGCGCCGCCCCGGCAGCGCGCATACTGTAGCGCCGCAGCGGGCGGCCACGAGGAGAATCCCGATGCAGTTGAAGTCACGCCATTACGACGCACCCGACATGGATGCGGCGATGGAATTGTGTATCGAAAAAGGCTGGAGCGACGGGCTGCCGGTGGTGCCGCCGACCGCGGCGCGCATAGACGCGATGCTCGAGGCCTGCGGGCTGGAGCCCGACAAACAGGTCGCCTTCATCGAAAACCGCCAGGTCTCGGTGAGCGCCGAAAAAATCGCGATCAACGCGGTGCTGGCCGGCTGCAAACCCGAATACATGCCGGTGATCGTCGCCACCGTCGAAGCGCTGGCCGATCCGCTCTACGGCTATCACGGCCCCGGCACCAGTACCGGCGGCGCGGCGGTGCTGATGATCGTCAACGGTCCGATCGCACACGAGCTTGGCATCAACAACGATCACAATCTGTTCGGTCCCGGCTGGCGCGCCAATGCGACGATGGGTCGCGCGGTGCGCCTGATCATGCGCAACACCATCGGCACCATGCCCGGCACGCTCGACCAGTCGAGTCTCGGCCATCCCGGCAAGTACACCTACTGCATCGCTGAAAATGAAACGGACAGCCCGTGGCCACCGCTGCACACGAGCCGCGGCTTCAAGGCGGAGCAGAATGCGGTGACCATCATGGCGGCACTTGGCGTGCATCAGTATTCGAACGGCATGTCGGCGACCCCCGAGGGCGTGCTGATCACCGCCTGCGCGCAGATGCGGGTGTCGGCCGGCACCGCGCGCCAGCCCTGCTACGCGATGGTGTTCGCCGGCGAACACCAGTTGATCATGAAGAAGGCGGGCTTTTCGCGTTCAGACGTGCAGCGTTTCGTGTTCGAGCATACGAAGGTATCAATCGCCGAACTCAAACGCATGAATCTGAAAGACGGCGCAGTGAAGCCGGCAGACGAGCAGGCATGGATGGATCTGGTCGAAACGCCAGATGACATTCTGGTCGCCGCCGCCGGTGGCAAGGCTGGCGTGCAGTCGTGCTACATCCCGGGCTGGGGCGGCAAGGCCGGTTCGCAGTCGGTGACGAAGGAAATCAGAAAACCTTGACCGCAGCCGCAGACGCCATAGAGGACACAGAGCAAGCGCAGGGGAATTCAGATTAATTGGATTTTGTTTCTCTCTGTGAACTCTGTGCTGTCGGTGGCAAATGCTTTTGACTTTGGCGTTTAAACAAAGGAGCGTCATGATGACGATACAAATCTACGATCCCACCATTGAAACCAAAAGCCGGCGCATCGATTTCGTGCCGCGGCCCCAATCGCTGGCCGGCCTCAGGGTTGGTCTGGTCGATAATTCGAAATTCAATTCCGACCAGGTGCTCGAACGCATCGCCAAAATTCTTGAGCAGGATTACGGCGTGATCGCGCACCGCATGCGGCGCAAGCGCAGCGC
Organism: uncultured beta proteobacterium; assembly: GCA_903889565.1. GTDB lineage: Bacteria > Pseudomonadota > Gammaproteobacteria > Burkholderiales > SG8-41 > PALSA-1004. The sequence continues at coordinate 94,559 of CAISYC010000005.1, read as the reverse complement.
CGGCATTCCCGCGTCGCCGGAAATCATTGCCGAGTTCAAGGCCAATTGCGACTTTGTCGTCGCCGGCGTCGGCGACTGAGGGTCATGCAGCTCGGGCAGTGTGCTCGACAGCATCGTATTCGAACAGCAGGGTGTGCCGACGGCGTCCATCATCACCGACGTCTTTCATAAAACCGGCGACGCGATGGCGCGTTCATGGGGGCTTAAAAATTTTCGCTTTCTCGAAATGCCGCATCCAATCGCCAATCTGACGCCGGCGCAGCTCGACGCGCGCGCCGCCGAGATTACGCCGCAGGTGGTGAAGCTTTTGCTTGAAGGGCAGCAGCAATAGCGCTGGCGAACCGCGCAAACGCAGGGTCGCCGGTCGCGTTTGCCGGCGAAAATAAAAAAATCTGTTTCACGGGGGGGCGATGATTGCAGCGGATATGCGCGGCGTTTTGCGCGCTTCGGCAGCGGTAATGGTGTTTGTCGCAGGTTGTATTGCCGCCCAGGCGCAGACGCCGCAGGCTGCGCTGTCGGGCCGCGTGACCTCGCAGGAGGAGGGCGCGATGGAGGGTGTGGTGGTCGGCGCGAAACGGGCCGGATCCACCGTCACGGTGTCGGTGGTGAGCGACCGGCAGGGACGCTACAGCTTTCCTGCCAACCGGCTCGAACCGGGGCGCCATGTCCTGCGCGTGCGGGCCGGGGGCTACGCGCTCGACAGCGACGCCGGCGTGGTGATCGGCGAAGCGAAAGCTGCCGTTGCCGACATTCGCTTGCGCAAGGCGAACGTCGATGAAGTGGCCGCGCAGCTTTCCGATTCCGAATGGTTGATGAGCATGCCGGGCACGCGCGCGCAGAAAGATTCGATCCGCGGCTGCAATCATTGCCACACCTATGAGCGCATCATGCGCTCGAAGTTCGACCCGGCCACTGCGCTGGCGACGATCGAACGCATGGCGGGTCACACGCCCAATTCGTTTCCGAATCTGATCCAGCCCAATCCGCCCGGTCGCATCGGCGGCGGCGCAATGACGCCGGAGGCGCGCCAGCGGTTGCAGCAAACGCGCCAGAAGATGGCCGAGTACATCAGCAGCATCAATCTGAGCAGGGGTGAAAACTGGGCGTATCCGCTCAGACTGTTGCCGCGCCCCGCCGGCAAGGCGACCAGGGTGATTTATACCGAGTACGACCTGCCGTCGATCACCCGCCAACCGCATGATGTGATCGTCGATTCCAAGGGTTATGCCTGGTACGCCAGTTTCGGCGAGCAGATACTCGGCCGCCTCGATCCGAAAACGGGCGCGGTCAGGGAATGGCCGATCCCGGTGGTCAAGCCGACCCGCAACAAGGGCGCGCTCGATATCGAATTCGATGCCGACGAAAACGTCTGGATCGCCAACGGTTTCCAGGGCGCGGTGCAGATGTTCGACCGTAAAAAAGAAACCTTCCGCACCTACCCGCTGGCGCCCGAATTCGACGGGGATCAGGCCGAACTGTTGTTCATCGCGCCGCAGAACCACAAGGCGGACAACAAGGTCTGGGTGATGAACAACGGCGAATGGGCGATTTTGCGCGTCGATGTCGTGACCGGGAAGTGGGAGAAATTCTCGGCGTTTCCAGTGCCGCGTCCGCGGCATTACACGGTGTTGTCCGATTCGCAGAACAACGCGTGGTTCACGGTGATCGAACGCGCGCACATCGGTCGCATCGATGCCGCGACGGGTGCGATCGATATTTTCAAGACCGATCAGGATGACTCCGGACCGCGCCGCGGCTCGGTCGATGCGCAGGACCGGGTATGGACGGCGCTCAACCGCACCGACCAGATCACGATGTTCGATCCGAAGACGAAGAAGTTCCAGAGCTGGGCGACGGGTATTCCCGAGTATTACGCCTACGATGTGTGGGTGGACAAAAGCGGCGAGGCCTGGGCATCGACGGAGTACGCCGACCGCGTGGTGCGGGTGAATCCGAAATCCGGCGAGGTCACAGCCTATCTGCTGCCGGGCCCTACCAACATGCGCCGTTCGTACGGCGACAATGCGACCATGCCCGCTTCATTCTGGGTCGGGGCAACGCACACCGCGTCCATCGTCAGGCTGGAACCGCTCGAATAAGGGCGCCGAGCAATCGTGCGCCTCGCTGCGCGGCGGTCAGTCCGCGAACGGCGAGCGCACGTCGACCGACAGGAGACGCGTAAATTCACCGATGTCGCGGCAATGCTCGAGGCCGAGGACCATGTCTTTTAACTCGCGCGCATGCCCGGTTTCCATCACAAGCGCAGCGAGGCGGTCGTATTTTTCGACAATGTCTTCGTTGCTGAACGGAAATTTCGGGCCGCCCTTGGGGAAGGGCGTTTCGATTTCCTCGGTTCTGCCGTCGTTATAGGTGACGATGAGGCGCGTGCCCCAGCGGCCTTCCTCGCCGCGGCTGTCGATGTCCTTGTCCTGAAAAGCATGGATGCGTCCGATCAGTTGCCACACGTCGTCGCGATTGATGCGCGCGGGCGCAAACTGCGGCACCGTGGGCGAACCGTCGAGCAGCGTTACCGCGACGACATAACAATGGCTCATCTGCGCGCCGATCGCCGTCGCCGGACGTTCAAGTTTGAAGCCGCCATGATGGAGCATTGCTTCGGTCACGCCGATGCGGATTTCCTTCACCTTGTCGACGTTGAAGCCGGGCAGTGCGCGCAGTTTCAAAGCGTTCTCGATGGCGGAATGCGTGCCGGCCATCGCCGAGTACGCCGGTTTGACGGCGATGCGCATGACTTCCCACTGTTCGCCGAGGCCGTCGGTCAGGCGCGTGAGATCGAACGGATCGACGCCGCAGAAAGTAGCGGCGAAGCCGCCGAAGTCACGCTCGAGCACGCGCTTGATGCCGGTGAATCCGGCGTCGGCGAGAGCCGCTGCCAGCACGCCGCTGCGCGCCGACATGCCACTGTGCATGCGTTTGACCATCGCTTCGAACTGCGCCGACATCAGGCCGCAGGCCTGGGTTGCGGCGGTGCCAATCGCGTCTTCGAACTGACTTTCGTTGAGGCGCCTGATTTTTCCCGCACCGGCCACGCCCGACAGCACGCCGTAGACCGAGCCGCAGTGCCAGCCGCGGCTGACGAGCTGCAATCCGCCCATCGCCATGCCGATGCGCGGGCCGACTTCAAGCCCGAGCACGGATGACTCGAGCAGTCGTTTGCCATCGACTTTACAGAGATGTTCGGCGGTGCCGAAGACCGCCGGCAGTGCGCAGGCTTCGGAGTGCAGCGGCCCGTACGGATGATAGTCGTCGAGCTCGAAGCCCTGAATGAAGGTGCCGTTGAGGAGCGCGGCGGCCATCGGCGGCACCTTGACCTTCCAGCCCCACACGCTTGCAGCGCCGTCGCCGTCGAGCGCGTGCAGCGTTTCGACGGCGCGTTTCGACCAGTCGAGCTTGGCCGACAGCAGACCGCAGCCGAAGCCGTCGAGGATGAGGTGCTTGGCCCTGACCTGCACTTCCTGCGGCATGTCGGCGAGCGTAGTGTTGGCGAGAAAGCGCGACAGTTCGCGCGTTGCGCCGGGTGCGGCTTTGTCGTCGGTGATTTGCATTTTGCTCATGGCAGGCTGCTTTCGCGAAATGTTGGTTTGTTTATTCGGCGCGCGCACCGGAGTCTTTTACCACTTTTGCCCAGGTCGCGAGTTCCTTGCGGATGAAGGCGTCGAATGCCTGCGGCGTGCTGCCGATCGCCTCGATGGCGTCGAGCGCGAGCCGTTCGCGCAATGCGGGCGCCTGCAACTGCCGCGCCACTTCGCGTTGCAATTTGTCGACGATGTAGGCCGGTGTGCGTGCCGGCGCCAGCAATCCCCACCACGCCAAGACGCTGAATCCGGGCAGGCCCGATTCGGCGACCGTGGGTACTTCGGGCGCGGCCGGCGAGCGCGCCGCGCCCGTCACCGCCAGCGCGCGCAGTTTGCCGGCTTTGACCTGCGGCATCATGGCGCGGATGTTGCCCGCATAAAGTTGCACTTCGTCGCTCAACAATGCGGTGAGCACCGGACCGCCACCCTTGTACGGAATATGCACGAGATCGATGCCGGCCATGCTCTTGAAGCGTTCCATCGTCAGGTGGCTGGGACTGCCGCTGCCGGCCGACGCAAAATTGATCCGTCCCGGCCTGCTTCTGGCGAGTGCGATGAGTTCGCCTATCGATGCCGCCTGCAGCGCGGGGTTGGCGACCAGCAACTGCGGCGCCGAACCGACCAGTGTGACGGGCGCAAAGTCCCTCGTTACGTCGTAGCCGGGATTGTGGTACAGGCTCGGATTGATGGCGTGACTGGCCGCTGCCATCAACAACGTGTAACCGTCTGCCGCCGCCTTGGCGACCATCTCCGTGGCGATGTTACCGCCGGCGCCGCCGCGGTTATCGACGACAATTTGCTGCCGCCAGAGCTCGGTCAATCCGCCGGCGATTATGCGCGCCAGCGTGTCCGTAGTGCTTCCGGTCTCGAATGGCACGATGACGCGTATCGGTTTCGCCGGCCAAACCGTAACTTGCGCGCAGGCAGTATTGGCGGCTGCCGTCAACGCGGCTGACAGCCATGCGGTGCGAAATTTCATCGGTTCTCCTCCCGGCGAAATGCACGCCAATCATACGCGCCGGTGAAGAGCGCGGCTGGCGGAGGCGATTATGCGTGACAAAAGTCACGCCGTCGCAAAATTAAAGAATGTTGTTGGCGCTGTCGTAAAAGTTTTGTCATAAAGTAGTGCCCTACTATCGCTCCGGTCACGTTTGGACATCGAGATGAGCTTCTTCGTGGATGCACTGATTCGCGTCAACGACATCGGCGCCGCGGCCACCCGCATCGGCGAATTTCGCACGCGCGAGGAGGCGTTTGCCGCCTCTCGTCGCAGCATCGACGAATTTCTGCTACGCGAATACAAGCCGGGCATGCCGGCGAAGACCCTCTACAGCCGCTTTCGCGAATTCGGCGCGGTGCCGGTGATCCTGCGCGACAACGACGATACCGCGGATTTTTTCAGTTTCAATCCGATCAAGTACGCGCTCGAGCGGGCCGGAGAAATCTGCGACGAGGCGCAGCCGCAAACCTGAACTGCCGCGCCGCAGCCGTTTGCGCTCAGGCGCCGACGACGCGGTTCTTGCCTGCGCGCTTGGCCAGATACATCGCCTGATCGGCGCGCTTGATCGCGTCCTGCGGCGTTTCTCCGGGTGCGAGCTGGGCGACACCGGCGCTGAAGGTAATGACGATTTTTTCGTTGTCGGCCAGAAAAAAACGCTTGGTCAGCGCGCGTTGCAGTCGCGTCATCGCCTCGATGCCCTGCTCGATCTGCGTATCCGGCATCACGATCACGAATTCCTCGCCGCCGTAGCGCGCCAGCGTGTCCTGCGGGCGCATGCTCTCGCGCGTGACGGCAACCAGATGGGTGAGCGCTGCATCGCCGGCGTCGTGGCCCTTGCTGTCATTCAATTTCTTGAAGTTGTCGATGTCGAGCAGCGCGGCACACAGCGGCGTATCCTTGCGCTTGACGTCGGCAATTTCGCGCACCAGCGCTTCGTCGAGTCCCTTGCGGTTGAGCGCGCCGGTCAGCGTATCGTGACGCGCCTGCGAACTCGCGGTGTCGAGTTCCTCCTGCAATTTGACGATTTCGGCCTCGGTTACGGCGACCTTTTCGCGCATCGCGCGCAACTCGTCGTGGGTGTTCTTGATCTCGTAGGCGATGCTGCGGGTGGCCGATACCACGTCTTTCATCACCGGACCGAGATCCTCGAAACTTTTCGCCTGTTCGATCTGGCGTGCGCTGGCCTCCATCTTCTGGCTGTGCGCGCTGGTCGACTCGGTCATCTGCGCAAGCCGATCGACGAAGGTCGCCAGCATGCGGCGCATTTCCTCCTGTGCCTCGATCGCGCGGCCCTTGGCCATCGCCTGCTTGAACATGACTTCCTTGATGCGGCGCTCGACGTCGTCCAGCCGGCGCAGCGACAGCGGCGGCGCGGCGGCTTCCATCAGCGCGTCGATCTGCTTTTTCATCCACTGGTCGTCGCGCGAAAGCTCGCCGATGTTCTCGATGATCAGCTTCAGCAGCTTGAGCAGGGTATTGCGGATCTCGGCCTGGTCTTCGGCGGCGAACGACAGGCGCAGCGTGAAATTGCCGAGCAGCGATTTGATGGTTGCGGTGCCGCTGGCCGGGTCGCGGATGGCGGCGATCAACTGCCGCGCCTGGTCGGCGAAACGCGCGTCGTCGTTGCCGAGGGCGGGCAGCGCATTTTCGATCAGCCGCGCCAGTTGTTCGAGAAAGTCATTGTGGCCCGGATCAGCCTTGCCCGTTACTACCGCGACCGGCGGGGCGGCCGCATTGGTGTAGGCAATCAGCGCCGTCTGCAGTTCGGTCCAGTTCTGCTGGGCAATTGCATGGTCAAGCTGGGCGCGGTGACGTTGCTGCGCCGGCGTGCGCAGCGGCAGCGCCTGGATCATGTGGCGCAGCGGATCAGCCGGAAACGGCGGCACCTCGGGCGTACCCGACACTTCATGGTAGACGGTGCGGTAATTGGCCGGGTTCGGCACCAGCTTGCGCGTCAGCAGCAGCTTCAGCGTATCGCGGGCGATCTCGGATGGTTTTTTTTCGGCGACGGTCATCTGCAGGCCATGGTATGCCGCACGGAGTTTGCGGCTCATCAGGATTCTAGTGGCAGGCAGGCTGCTGCGATGCGCTGAAATGCCCGTTAAAGCACCGGCTATTCCGGCTTTTGCGAACACTCGCGGGATATGCCGTACCGCCGCGGTTTTCTTGACTTATCATCGCGGCATGAATCCGTTGCCTGATGCAGTACGCCTGCTGGATCCGCGCGGGCAGCCGCCCACTGTCCGGCTGTCGCTGGCACCGCGACCGGATGGCCTCGCGCTGGCGGCCGGAGGTGTGCTGTTCTACGACAACACCAAAATGGATGTCGGCAGCTACGGCCTGATTTTTCCGCGCCTGAAAGCGGGGCTGCAATCGCGCGGCATTGCACGCTTCCATGATTATCGCGAAACCATCCGCGGCAAATCCGATTCCGATATCAAGGCGCTGGCAAAAAAATTCCGTGATTTCCCGGTCGCCGGTGCCATCATCGGCCTTGCCGACATGGGCATCTGTCCGGCAATGGTTGCGCTGACCATTGCGCTGGAAGCGGCGGGCATTCCAACGGTCTGCCTGACGGCGGGGCCGGGCTCGAAACTCGCTGTTGCCTACGCGCACTATCGAGCCGGCGCGTTATGCCTCGTGCCGTTCGATATATATCAGGCGACCGGTGCGCACGCGGTGACCGCGTTGGCTGACGCCTGCGTCGATCGTGTTCTGGCAATGCTGACCCGAAACGGCGGTGCGCTTGCAGCGCTTGCGCGCATCGACTACGCGGTGGATGACGAAGCGGTCGCCGCGGACGGACTGGTGCCGCTGGCAGATTGCGCCGACGGGGAAGAATTTAATCGTGTCTACGCGTGTTTCGAACGCCTGCATATCGGCGACGGGCTGCCCTGCGTCCCGCCGACGGTTTCACGATATGAAGCCATGAGTGCCTATTGCCCGTTCGATCCCTCGGAAGTCATCCTGCGGGACATTGGTCCGAGCGGCGCGGCCGCAACAGTACGCGATGCGCTGGTTGCGGCGCTGATGGCCGGCTGCAAACCAGAATTTGTGCCGATCGTTCTCGCCGCGCTGCGGGCGATCGCGAAACCGCAATACGGCCTGTCGCAGGCAGTGACCACATCGTTTGCGGGCGGCCATTTTGTGCTGGCTAGCGGGCCGCTGGCCGCCGAAGCCGGCATGCATGGTGGCCAGGGCTGCCTGGGGCCGGGTTTTCGCGCCAATGCCACGATCGGACGCGCGATCAATCTGTTGCTGCTTAATGTCTGCCGCGCCGTGCCCGGGCACGCCGATCTTGCCTGCCTGTCGTCGCCTGCCGAATATTCGTACTGCATGGCCGAAGATGCGGCACTGACGTCGTGGCTGCCGATGAACGTCGAGCAATATGACAAAAGCGCCACCTGCGTGATGGTGATGAAGGCCGAGTCGCCGCACAGCGTGCTCGATCTGGTCAGCGGCAGTGCTGCGCATTTGCTCGAAACCATTATCGACTGCTGCACGACGCTGGGCAGCAACAACGCCTATCTGCCCGGCAGCCTCGTTGTCGTGCTCAATCCGGACCATGCGCGCGTGCTGGTCGCGGGCGGTTATGACAAGCAGCGGTTGCGCGTCGAAATTCATGACGGGGCGCGCGTCGCCACGGCCCGACTGGCCGGGCGCGGGCTGGGCGGCATCAGTCCGCGGGAGCCGGCGGCCGCATACCAGCGTGTGACGCGTGGGCCCGAAGACGTCATAATCGTGGTCGGTGGCGGCAAGGGCGGTCACTCGGCAATCATTTTGCCGTGGGCGCTGCACAGCGATCCGGTTTTCGAGGCGGTGCGTTTGCCTGACGGCAATTTCGCCAAAACCCTCGCTGAATTTTGCGCCGCTCAATCCTGAAGAACATCAATGGAAAAAATGCAGAAACGGTCGATTGCCCCGGTTTACGTGGCGGGAATTGTCGCGGTCGCAACCGTGAGTTCAGGTGCCGCAACGTGGGCGCAGAACTATCCGGTCAAAAACATCACGCTCGTCGTGCCCTACCCGGCCGGTGGCGGCACCGATCTTTTTGCGCGCGCAATTGCGCAGGACATGGGGCGCCAGTTCGAAAAGCAATTCGTCATCGATAACCGCAGCGGCGCCAGCGGGAATATCGGCGCCGAAGCGGTCGCCAGGGCGGCGCCCGACGGTTACACGCTGCTTTATACGGCGTCTCCCATCGCCGTAAGCAAGGTGTTGTCGAAGGATCTTCATTTCGACGCCCAACGCGACCTGCGCCCGCTGTCGATGGCTATTTCGATTCCGCTCTTTCTGGTGGTGCATCCGTCGCTGCCGGTGAAAAACGTCAGGGAATTGATTGCGCTCGCCAAAGCGCGGCCTGGCACGCTCACCTACAGTTCTTCGGGCGTCGGTGCGAGCGGACATTTCACGATGGAACTGCTGAATGCAAAGACCTCGATTGACACGCGGCATGTGCCTTATCGCGGCGCGGCGCCGGCGCTGACCGCCGTGATTTCGGGCGAGGTGCAAATGGCTTTTCTGGTGCCGCCGCTGATCATGCAGCATTTGCCGAACAACAAGCTGCGTGTGCTCGGCGTGTCAAGTCTAAAACGTTCTGCGGTGCTGCCCGATGTGGCCACTCTGCAGGAGCAGGGCGTGCAGGGCTACGAGGCATTGCAATGGCATGGCTTCTTCGCGCCGGCAGCAACGCCGGAAGCGGTTTTAAAAGCCCTGTATGGCGCGGTCGTCAAGGCATTGGCGCGACCGGAATTGAAGTCACGGCTTGCCGCCGAAGGCGCCGACGTCGTCGGCAGTACGCCGGAGGATTTTGCGGCCTACTTTCAGCGCGAAATCGTCAAGTGGACCGACGTCGCCAAACGGGCCGGCATTCAACCGCAATAACGGCTGTCGCATTAGAATTGCCGTTCCAATAACAATGCGCCGCCCGGTCGGGCGCCCTGTCTGCAGGAGCGTTAACTCTTGAAACCCGCCAATACCATCGTCATTCTGTCCGACGAACACAATAAGCGCGTCACCGGCTGCTACGGTCATCCGATGATCAAAACGCCCAACCTCGACAAACTGGCGGCACGCGGCACGCGTTTTACTTCGGCGTATACGAATTGCCCGATCTGCGTGCCGGCGCGCGCCTCATTCGCCACCGGCCAGTATGTGCATAAGGTGCGTTGCTGGGACAACGCCATCGCCTACGAGGGTAATCCGCCAAGCTGGGGCCACCGCCTGATCGCTCAGGGGCATCGCGTGGTGTCGATCGGCAAGCTGCATTATCAGGATGCGGATCCGCGGCGTAACGGCTTCGACGAGGAGATACTGCCTTTGCATATCGTTGACGGTGTCGGCGATCTGCTGGGTTTGATTCGCGACGAACTGCCGGTGCGTCCGGGTTCCAAACGCCTCGGGCCGGAGGCAGGTCCCGGCGAATCGGAATACACGAAATACGATCGCGATATTGCCGCACACACCGTGAAGTGGCTGCAGGAGGAAGCGCCGAAGCACAAGGACAAACCGTGGATGCTCTACGTCGGTTTTGTTTCGCCGCACTTTCCGCTGATCGCGCCGCCGCAGTTCTATGAAATGTATCCTGAGGGCAGCGTGCCCTGGCCGCTGATGTATGAAAAAAGCGAGCGTCCGCGCCATCCGTTTACCGACGCCATGCGCAAATGCCTGTGTTTCGACGACGAATTCGACAACGCGATGGTGCGCCGCGCGATCGCGGCCTATTTCGGGCTTACCACGTTCATGGACGACAACGTCGGAAAAATCCTCGCCGCGCTCGAGAGCGCGGGGCAGTTGGAGAATACGCGCGTGATTTATTCGTCCGATCACGGCGACAATCTCGGCACGCGCGGCATGTGGGGCAAGTCGACGATGTATGAAGAGTCCGCCGGCATCCCGCTGCTCATGGCGGGGCCCGATATTCCAGCCGGGAAGGTGTGCGATGTGCCGGTGACGCTGGTTGACGCGTTCCAGACCATCGTCGATTCGGTTGGTGCCCGGCGTGATGCGCAGGATGCCGCGCTGCCAGGTCATTCACTGCTCGATATCGCGCAAGGCCGCGTCCCTGCGCGCACGATACTTTCAGAATATCATGCGGCCGGCGCGGTCTGCGGTTCGTACATGATTCGCCACGGCAAGTATAAATTCATTTACTACGTCGGTCTGCCCCCGATGCTGTTTGATCTCGAAGCCGATCCGCAGGAAAAAGCCGATCTCGGACGCGATCCGCAATTCGAGGCGGTGCGCCGCGAGTGCGAGATGGCGCTGCGCAAGGTGGTGGGTCCCGAAGCGGCCGACCGCATGGCAAAAGCCGACCAGGCGGTGAAGATCGCCGCGGTGGGCGGCAAGGACGCGATCCTCAAGCGCGGCACCTTTCGTTTTTCGCCGCCGCCCGGCGTCAAAGCGTCGTATTTCTAGCGGGTATTGCGGCGCCATGATCACGCGCCTGTGTTTCGCCGTTTTACTGTTGCTGGCGGCAGGCGCCGCCGCTGCGCAGCCTTATCCGAACCGGCCGCTGCGATTTATCGTGCCGGGTGCGAGCGGCAGTTCCCAGGATGTGCTGTCGCGCATACTCGCCAACAAACTGGCCGAGCAGTTGAAGCAGCAGGTTGTCGTCGATGACCGTGCCGGCGCCAGCGGCATGATCGGCATCGATATCGGTAAAGCGGCTGCGCCCGACGGCTACACGCTGATCGCCGCAACATCGACCCTGTTCGCAACGCTGCCGGCACTGGCAACGAAGCTGAGTTTTGATCCGGATCGCGATTTTGTCCCGCTCTCACGCATGGCCGGCGTGTCGAACGTATTGGTCGTGAATGCCGGCCTTGGCATTGCATCCGTGGCCGATCTGGTCAAACTGGCAAAAGCAAGACCGGGGCAACTGAATTTCGGTTCCGCCGGCAATGCGACCCCCGCGCATCTGGGCGGCGCAATGCTCAATGCGCTGGCCGGTATTGCGACCAATCACGTGCCGTACAAAGGCGCGGCTCAGGCGCTGACCGATATGATGGGCGGGCAGTTGCAGTTTATGATCACCTCGCCGCTGGTTGCCATGCCGCACGCCGGCGGTGGCCGTGTGCGTGTGATAGCGAGCACCGGCGCGCAGCGCGATCCGCTGCTGCCGCAGTTGCCGACGGTGGCGGAAACGCTGCCCGGATTTGAGATCACGCAGTGGTGGGGCGTGGTGCTGCCGGCGCGCACGCCGCCTGTCATTGCGGCCCGGTTGCACATGGAAACCGTCAATGCGCTGCAGGCACCGGAGGTGCGCGATCTCATCGCCAGGCAGGGGGCAACGGCGCGGCCTGAAACGCCGGCACAATTCACCGCATTCATGAAGGCCGAGCGTGCCCGCATCGCCCTGCTCGGCAAACAAGCGTCGATTACCGCCGATCCTTGAACGCGGGTCATCGATATTGTCGCCGCTGAGCGCCGGCGGTTTCGGTGGTCCGGCCGGAAACGGATGGCGGGCCCGGCGTGGCCGCCATCGCGTGTCAAATGGCGCGCGGTCAGGCCGCGGCGATGCCCCGCGCTTCCAGCAGGGCCTTGATTTTCGGTTCCGGCTTCCAGTAGTTCGGGCCCTTGAGGAATTTGCCGTTGGCGTCGTAGATCGGTTTGCCGTCGGCGCCGAGTTTGCTCTCGTTGCTGTCCATGATGATATCGAGCACTTCTTCGAGCGGCAGCCCGTACTTGAGCGCCTCGGAGCGGCAGTAGACGATGATGTCGCCCAGCACGTCGGCGATCGCCACCGCCACGTCGGCCGGATTGCCGCCGCTGTTGGCCAGCGCGACGATGTCGTCGATTTCGTGCACTTCATCCATCAGGGTGACTTTGAATTTGCCGAGGCGTTGGGCGGTGTCGGCGGGCAGCGTCGGTTTCTCGCGGGCGGGCAGTTTGTACATCGCGTTCATGGCAGTGATGCGGGTGGCGAAGGATTTGTTCATTTTTTACCATCTTTGATGTGAAGAATTTCAGACGCGAGTGAGTTCGAGGATGTTGTCGATCTTCGGCTGATTTTCGAGCGACCACAGTTGTTTCAACAGCGCATCGATGCGATCGGTCTTCAGGTGCTTTCTGGCGAGGCCGCGGAATTTTTCTTCCATCTCGGCATCGGTCATCGGGTTTTTCCAGTGGCCGCGGTGATATTCGACGCGCACTTTGTGGCGCGCACCCGATTTGAGCACGAGTTCGAGGTCGCACAGGTTGATTTCGGCTTCGCGGCGGTCGGCTTCGTCGGACGGAATGACTTTGACCTTCGCCACCAGAGCGAGCAGTTTGGCATCGTGCAGATACGGATCTTCGTAATACGTTTCGTCGAGCGAGCCGTACATGAAAATCACGCCCGTCGAGTAGGGCATGCTGTGGTCGGCGGTTTCGTGCGTCTGCGGCCGCCATTTGTCGGGGCTCGCCGCCATGACGTGTATCGCGCCGCGCGACACGTTGAGCTTGATTTCGGCGATTTCCGCGGGGTCCTTGTAGAAGGCGCGCGCCTCCATGGCCGCCTGCGCCACCGTTTGCGAGTACTGGCCGAGCGCGAAGCGCTTGGTGAAGGCGAGCGTGATGCTCAAGGGCGCACTGCCGAGCGGTGCGATCTTGAACGCTTTCTTGTTGTTGATGACATTGAAAAAACCGTCGCGGCCTTCGAATACTTCGGCGGGCCCGGTCATGCCGGCCTGCGCCAGTTGCGCCGAGAAGATCGCCTTGCGGCTGGCGTCGGCGCAGGCATAGGACTTGAAATTCGACAGCGTGCCGACGCGGCCCTGATTGAGCGCGGTGTTGCCGCCGACGGTGATGCCGATGGCGTTGGTGAGCTGTTCCCTGGTCAGACGCATCAGCTTGCCGGCGCCAACCACCGAGGCGAGGCCCAGTACGGTCGACTGGTCGAGACCCATCAGGCGTGTGTTAAGCGCGTCGATGATCTTGCCAAAGACTTCGTAGGTGAGTACCAGCGCGGTGACAAGATCGCGGCCGCTCTTGCCGTTGAGTTCGGCCGGCGTCAGCAGCGCAGCGAGCGAATCGCTGGGGTGGCCGCTGCCGCCGCTGCTGATGAAGCCATCGTTGAAATCGAGATAACGGATCATCACGCCGTTGGCGAACACCGCCATTTCCGGCGTCGTCTTCTGGCCGGTGCACATGACGGTCGCCGCCTGCTTCGCGCTGACGTTGGCGGCGAGTTGCTGCGCGATACGCGCCGGCCCCGCGGTGTGGCCGCCGATTGCGCAGCCAATGGTGTCGAGAATGATGCGTTTCGCGGTGCGTGCGGTCTCGGGCGGAATGTCTTCGTATTTGAGATTGACCGCGTAGTCGGCGATGGTTTGCGACAGCGACGGCTGGTTGGCGACGGCCTTGCTCATGCGCGGTTCCTCGATGGTGTTTTGCGCCAGCGCCGGCAGCGCGACGGCGGCGCCGGCGGCCGCGCCCGTGCCGGCAACCTGCGTGAGAAATTTGCGGCGCGCATTCGCCGCGCCCCCGGCGTTTTGTTCGTCCATGGCTCCCCCGTGTCGATTGTTGTGGCCGCAATTGTGCACCTCTGTCGCGGAATCGGAAACGGCGGCGCGCAGGCAATGGCGGCCGCGCGTATTTCGGCGTAGAGTCCGCGTTGCAGCGAAAGACGGCCGGGCCACGGCCGCATCACACCGCACAGGAGGAAGCATGAACCACCATTCGCATACGCGCCGCAATTTTCTCAAAACCGTTTCGGTGCTCGGCGCCGTTGGCGCCGCGGGCTGCGCGCAGACGGGAACCAGCCCGGGGGGCGCAACGATGAAAACCGCTTACAACCCGTCGGCGAAATTCGAAGTCAACGTTTCTGAAGTCGAATTCCGTCGCACCGCCAAGGGGCGCCAGTTGATGGCGCGCATCTACCAGCCCCAGGGTGCGGGACCGTTTCCGGTGGTGCTTGATCTGCACGGCGGCGCGTGGAACGCAAAGAACCGCATGGCCGAGCAGCCGATGAACCGCGCGCTGGCGGCCAGCGGCATATTGGTGGTTGCAATCGATCTCACGCTGGCGGCCGAAGCGCCGTATCCGGCCTGCGTGCAGGACGCCAATTACGGCGTGCGCTGGCTGAAGTGGAAGGCGCCTTCGCTCAACGGCGATCCGACGACCATCGGCATCTACGGCAGTTCGAGCGGCGGCCATGTTGCGGAGTTGCTCGGCATGCGGCCGAAAGATCCGCGCTACGGCGCAATCCCGCTGCCGGAGGCGCCGAATCTCGATGCGACGATTGCGTATGTCGCTACGCGTTCGCCGATCAGCAACACCTTTGCGCGCTATCAGAATGCGCTGGACAAGAAGCGCGACAGCATGATCAAGAACAATACCAATTTTTTCAACCCCATTGAGTCGATCCACGAGGCGAACCCGCAGGAAATTCTCGACCGCCACGAGCAGGTGACCCTGTTGCCGCTGCTGGTCATGCAGGGCGCGCTCGACGACAACGTGCTGCCGCCGGTGCAGGAGAAATTCGTCAACAGTTATCGTGCGGCCGGCGGCGATGTATCGTTCACGGTGTTCGAAGGCAGCGTCCACGAATGGACTGCCGACCCCGGCCCGCAGACCACGCGGGCGCAGGAGATGGTGAAGGCGTTTATCGCCAAACAGCTCGCTGCCGGGCGCCGCGTCGGCTAGAAATCGCGGCGCAGGCGGGCCGCCTGCGCCGGTGCTTGCTCCGAACGGCATTCTGCAAAGCGACAGGCGGCGCACCGCAGTCAACGCAGGCGACGGCAGCCGGCATTGTTCGCAGTCGAGGCGCCGGCGCCATAAACCCAATGGGCAGAGCTTGCCCTGTCGTTCGTCTTAAATCACGCCCGGCAGTAGTCCGTGCGTATCCAGTTGCGCGGAAAGCGCGGGCCGCCGATGCCGGCGCGTTTGTCTTCGATGCGTTTCAAGAGATCACGCACCTCGGTATCGAATTGCGCGAGCGCTTTAGCGCTGCGCGAGCCGCGGTGGCCGCCGATGTCGTCGATATCGACGACCTTTGCCACCGGTATCAGCGCCGCCGCTTCGAGCACGCCGCCTTCGCGCGCCGCATGCAGCTGGTCGTGGCAGTTCGGGAACAGCAGCACGCGCGCCTTGATCGAACGCGCTGCTGCCGCAAAATCGCCGTTGAAGCCGGGCGTGTCGCCGATGTTGTGGCTCTGGATCGCCCAGCTGCGATAGATCCAGTCGCGCGCCTGCACCGTGTCGCCGACGGTTTTGGCGTCGGCGGCCAATGCCGCGTGCACCTGCTCGCGCGTCGCGTATTCCTCTTCGTATCCGGCGGCCGACGAACCGACCACGCTTTGAATCTGCAGGCCGACGCCGATGCCGGCGCGCGGCGGATCGTCGTTCGGATAATTGCCGTCGCGCCACTTCGGATCGACCATCACGACCTGGCGCACGTTTTCCCAGATGAAATTGCCTTGACGGTTGGCGCGCGCCATCGGCGTCACCGGGATCGCCGCGTCCATGAAGTCGGGATGGCTGACCGCCCATTGAAAGGTTTCGATGCCGCCCATCGAACTGCCGGCGACCGTAACCAAATGGCGGATGCCGAGGCATTCGGTCAGCATCCGGTGCTCGGCGTTGACCATGTCGCGGATATTGAAGCGCGGGAACGCCATGTTGAGACCGGAGCGCGTCGGCGAGGTCGTCGCGTCGGGGTCGACCGAGGCGACACCCAGCGTGTCGGGCTGCACGATGAAATATTTTTTGCTGTCGAAGGCGCGGCCGGGGCCGACCCAGTAGCTCTGGCTCCCGCGGTTGCCCTGCAGGCCGTGGATCGACAGGATGGCGTTGCTCTTTGCCGCATTGAGAGCACCGTAGGTAATGAAGGTCATGCGGAAATTGCGGATGACCTCGCCGCTTTCCAGTTTCAGATCGCCGAGCTGGCAGGTCTGCATCGGCGGCGTCTGCGCCCACGCCGCCGTCGCTGACAGTGCGCCGGCGAGCGACAGTGCCGCCACGGCAAGCAATCGTCTGTTCATGTGAGTCTCCACCGGTTTGTTTTTTATTGAATGTTCGCGACAAACTCGCGATACACCTGCGGCAGTATGCCACCGTGGCGCCAGGCTGCGAGTTCTTCACGCGTGTCGATGCCGGCCTCCACCGGCACATCGACGGTTGCGCCGTTGACGCGATGCACGCGCAGCGTCAAGCCGGCATGCGGAGCGAGCCCGGCGGCGATGCCGAGAATGTCGAAAGTTTCGCTACCGTCGAGTTTGAGCTGCTTGCGGTCGGTGGATTGAAACAGCAGCGGCAGCACGCCCATGCCGACCAGATTGGCGCGGTGGATTTTTTCGAAACTCTCGGCAACCACCGCGCGCACGCCGATCATCGCCGGCCCCTTGGCCGCCCAGTCGCGCGAGGAACCGGCGCCGTATTCGCGCCCGGCAATGATGATTGAACCTTCGCCGCGGCTGCGATAGACCTCGGCGGCGTCGAAGATCGCCAGTGTCGTGCCGTCGGGTTGCAACTTCGTGTTGCCGCCTTCGTCACCCCGCAGCATCTCGTTTTTGAGGCGCGGTGCGGCGAGTGTGGCGCGCATCGCCACTTCATGATTGCCGCGGCGAATCCCATAGCTGTGAAATTCCGTCGGCGGCGTGTTGCGCACGGCGAGATAACGTCCGGCCGGGCTGTCCGGCGCGATGCGGCCGGCGGGGGCGAGATGATCGGTTGAAATCATGTCGCCGAGAATCGCCAGCGGCCGCAGGCCGTGGAAATCGCCGATCGCCGGCGGCGTTGCCGGCAATTCGTCGAAATAGGTCGGCCGGCGCAACACGGTGCTTTTTTCATCCCACGGGAACAGGGCGCTGTCGGCCGCGCGCAACGCACGCCATTCCGCCGTGCCCTCGAACAACTGCGCGTAACTCGCGCGATACAGGTCCGGCGTCAGATTGGCAGCCACCAGGCGTGCGACTTCGTCGGCCGGCGGCCACAGGTCGCGCAGGTACACCGGCCGGCCGTCTTTATCGCGGCCCAGCGCTTGCGTGGCGAGATCGCAGTTGATGCTGCCGGCGATCGCATAGGCCACCACCAGCGGCGGCGAGGCCAGATAGGCAGCGCGCGCGAACGGATGCACGCGGCCCTCGAAATTGCGGTTGCCGGAGAGCACGGCAACGGAGACCAGTTCGTGTTGCTTGATCGCCGCTTCGATTTCGGGCGCCAGCGGTCCCGAATTGCCGTTGCAGGTGGTGCAGCCGAAACCGACCAGCTGAAAACCCATTTGTGCCAGCGGCGCGTAGAGGCCGGCGCGCTGCAGATAATCGAGCACGACTTTGGAGCCCGGTGCAAACGAGGTCTTGATCCACGGTTTCGTCGTCAGTCCGCGCGCCACTGAATTGCGCGCGACGAGTCCGGCCGTGATCATGTTGGCGGGGTTGGAGGTATTGGTGCAACTGGTGATGGCGGCGATCACGATGTCGCCGTCGCCGAGCGTGAAATCGCAGCCTTCGATGCCGACGCGTTTGTCCGGTGCCGCACGGCTGTCGCGCGCCAGCGTTTTCATTTCGCACGCAAAACCGGCGGCGACAGCGCCGAGGGCGACGCGTTCCTGCGGTTTGCGCGGGCCGGCGAGGCAGGTTTCGACCGCGGACAATTCCAGTTCGATTTCGGCGTCGAAACGCGGCGCCGTGGTATGCGTATCGCGCCACAAGCCCTGCGCCTGCGCGTACGCTTTGGCCAGCGCGAGCGTTGCCGCGTCGCGGCCGGTGAAGGCCATGAAATCGATGCAGGCCTGATCGACCGGAAAGTAGACGCAGGTCGCGCCGTATTCGGGCGCCATGTTGGCGATGGTGGCGCGCTCGCTGACCGGCAGCGCGTCGAGGCCTGCGCCGTAGAACTCGACGAATTTGCCGACCACGCCGAAGCGCCGCAGTTTTTCCGTGATGGTGAGCACGAGATCGGTGGCGGTGGTGCCGGCGGCGAGCGCGCCGGTGATGCGCACGCCGACGACTTCCGGCACGCGCAGCGTCAGTGCGCGGCCGAGCATGGCCGCTTCGGCTTCGATGCCGCCGACACCCCAGCCCAATACGCCGATGCCGTTGACCATGGGCGTGTGACTGTCGTTGCAGACCAGCGTGTCGGAATAGACCAGCGTGTGTTCGCCTTCCTCGTGCGTCCATGCCACACGCGCAAGCCGCTCGACGTTGATCTGATGCACGATGCCGCTGTCGGGCGGCACCACGCGCAGATTGCGGAAGGCGCCCTGGCACCACGCGAGAAAAGCGAAACGCTCGCGGTTGCGCGCGTATTCGATTTTCACGTTGCGTTGGGCCGCGTCGCTGCTGCCGGCGATATCGGCTACCAGCGAATGATCGATCACGAAATCGACCGGGATGCGCGGATTGACCGCCTGCGGATCGCCGCCGGCCTTGGCGACCGCGTCGCGCAGCGCGGCGAGATCGACCATTACCGGCACGCCCAGCATATCCTGCAGCAGCACGCGCGCCGGCCAGAACGGTATTTCGAGACCGCGTTCGCCGCGCGCCAGTGCGGGCAGCATATCTGCCGTCACTTCAGGCGCGTCGGCGTGGCGCAGCAGATTCTCGGCGAGTATGCGCAGCGAGAAAGGCAGTTGCGCGAGACCGAACAGTGCGGATTGCTGTTCGGCCGCGCGCAGGCTGGCAAAACGAAACTTCACACCTGCAACATCGAGTTCCTGCAGCGGGGACAGTTGCGATGGATTCAATTGGGCTGCTTTCGATTATTCGGGGCGGGGTATTGCAGGCCGCCATTTTACGCGGCGTTGATGCGGCCCGCGTGATCGACATTGCACATTTGGCTGCGGGTGTTTTGTCGCGGCGGGTTCAGTCTGCCTGGTTGCGTGCCGGCACCAGCAGATTGGCGACGGAAACCTGCACCGGCTGGTCGTGCTGGTTGTAGGTGGTGGTGCGAACCTTGACGATGCCCTGCATGGGGCGCGACTTCGAGCGACGCAACGCGAGAATTTCGCAGACGACATGCAATTCGTCACCGGGCCGCACCGGCAGCGGCCAGAGTATTTCGTCGAGACCGGCACCGATCAAGCCACCCGCAGGATTGAGATCGCCCTCGACCAGCAGGCGCATCGAGAGCGCTGCGGTGTGCCAGCCGCTCGCCGCCAGCCCTTTAAACAGCGTGTTGCGTGCGGCTGTGTCATCCAGATGGAAAGGCTGCGGATCATAGGCGGCGGCAAATGCACGGATGGCCTCGGCATCGACGCGCAGACGGCCGGAGCCGAAGGTCTGGCCGACCGCATAGTCTTCGAGATAGCGTTCGTTCATCGGCGGAATTTTAATCGCATCACCAGACCATGGCGGCATCAGGGGCATTGCGCCCGATTTCCGCGGAACATGCGATGATAGATAGGTCGTCAATCACTCAAGGAGAACCAACATGGCCATACTGCAACCCGGCACCCAGGCGCCGGATTTTTCACTCGCCGCCCACGCCGGCGACCCGCAGAAGCTGGCAAGCTTCCGCGGCCGCAAGACCGTGGTGTGTTTTCTGCCGTTCGCATTTACCGGCGGCTGAAAGAATCAAGTCCTCGGGTTCCGTGAGAACTACGAAAAATTCAAGGCGATGAATGTGGAAATCCTGCAAATCAGCGCCGACACCATACCCAGTCTGAAGACCTGGGCAGAGCAACTGGGCGGTCTGCCGTTTCCTCTGCTGTCCGATTACTGGCCGCACGGTGCCGTGGGCCAGTCCTACGGCATATTCAACGACGAGCGCGGCATCGATGCGCGATCGGTGTTCCTGCTCGATGCGGCGGGCGTGATCCGCCATTCGCATCTCTACCAGCAGGGCACCATCCCTGAAAGCGCGGATCTGCTGCCGCGGCTGGCGGCGATTTAGCGCCATGCTCCGGGCGGCGCACTGCGCCGTCCGGACAATACCTCAGGTTGCCGCGTCCGCGCCCGTCACTGGCGCGAGCGATTCGAGCATCGCCTTCAACAGCGTCTCCGGTTCATGCGCGCCGGATACCGCGAGCTTGCGGTTGAAAATGAAGAAGGGCACGCCGCTGACGCCGGCCTTGCGGATTTCGAGGTCTTTCTTTTCGATGAGATCGCGGTCTTCGTCGGAGTCAATGTAGGCTTCGAGTGCGGCGCGTTCGAGTCCACCACGCGCGCCGACATCGGTAAGCGTTTTCAGATCCGTGAGATTGGCGCCTTCGATGAAATAAGCGGCAAACAGGCTTTCGGCGACGGCGTCTTCAAGCCCGTGGTTGGTGGCGTAGTGCATCAGGCGGTGCGCATTGACGGTGTTCGGCTGCACCTTGATATTGTCGAAGGCGAAATCGATGCCGACCGATTTGCCGACCTGCGCGACGTGATCGTACTTGCGCCCGCCGCCGGGGCCGAATTTCCGTTCGATGTATTCCTGCCGCGAAATGCCCTCTGCCGGCAGATCCGGATTCAACTGAAACGGCAACCAGCGCACGGCCGGCTTTTCCCCATCGGTGGCGCGTTCCTCGTACATCCGCAGGGCGGTTTCGAGGCGGCGCTTGCCGATGAAGCACCAGGGTCAGACGACGTCGGAGACGATTTCGATCAGCAGTTTCGGTTGGTCGCTCATGCGATTTCCTTTGCGTGTGAATGTCGCGAGTCTATCCCGCGGCGGCGCGGGCGTCGAGGCGGCCACTGCCATTGCGCCGTGCATACGGGTCGCTTATATTCGGCCGGGAACTCAAACACGATCAGGCGGACATGAATACACAGAAAGTCGCAGCGACACCGGCACCGGCCACCAGCGCCTACGTCCAGGCCGGCGGACTCAAACTGCATTACCTCGATTACGGCAGCGCCGGACGTCCGCCGCTGCTGTTCGTGCACGGCGGCGCCGCGCATGCGCACTGGTACGATTTCGTCGCCGCCGGCTTCACCGCCGACTTTCATGTGCGCGCACTCGATCACCGCGGCCACGGCGACAGCGCGTGGTCCGATCCGCCCGAGTATTCGACGATGCGGCTGGCGGAAGACCTGCACGAAGTCACCGAACAACTCGATCTTCGCGACTTCGTGTTGATCGCGCATTCGATGGGCGGCATGGTTTCGCTCAATTACGCGGCGAAATTTCCGGGACGCATGTCGCGGCTGGTGATCGTCGATTCGACGCTGCGCCTGACCGATGATCGCGCGGCGATGATGCGCGAGCGCGGCGCGCGCCAGTCGAGTTATGGCACGCTCGAAGATCTGGCGGCGCGCTACAAGCTGATGCCCTCCGGCTCGACTGCCGGTCCCGAGGTCATCAACCATATCGCGCGCAATGCCGGCCGCCGGTCCGAAGACGGCCGCTGGCGTCATAAATTCGACCGCAATGTGTATACGCAACGCGCCAGCATTGACGGCATTCCCTGCTTCGAAAAAATCCGCGTGCCGACGCTACTGGTCAAGGGTGAAACCAGCCCGCGCATTTCAGCGGAAATATTTGCCGAGGTGAGGGCGGTCGCGCCGCAGGTCGAGCTCGCGGAGGTGCCGGGCAGCGATCACCATGTGATGCTCGACAATCCGGCGGGATTTATCGACGCGGTCGGCGCGTTCCTCAAGCGTCACGCGTGAATCGAATATAAAAATCAGCCACAGAGGACACAGAGATCACAGAGAAAAATCAACAGCGGCAAATCAAACTTGCAGTTACCCCGTCAAACAATCCAATGCCGCGCCCCGAACGCTTTAAGTAATCCGTATTCGTTGTGATCTCTGTGCCCTCTGTGGCCAAGGCAATTGTTTTTGATCTACTGCTGCTGAACCTGGATCCCCGCTTCCTTGATCACGCGTGCCCACTTGTCGTGTTCGGCGCGCACGAATTTGGCGAACTCCGCCGGTGAATTGGTGGTCGGATCGAGCTCGACCTGCGCGAGCTTGGCCTTCACTTCGGGCGACCTCATCATTTTCGCGAATTCGCCGTGCAGGCGATCGACGATTTCCGGCTTGATACCCGCGGGGGCGAACAGGCCGTACCAGGTGATGACCACGAGTTCCGGCATGCCCGCCTCGGCGGTGGTCGGCACGTTGGGCAGTGTCGCCGCGCGTTCGGGCGCCATCACCGCCAGCGCGCGGATGCGGCCCGAATTGACCAGCGGGATCGTTGAAGGCACCGTCGAGGTCACCATATCGACTTCGCCCGCCAGCATGGCATTCATCGCGATTGCCGCGCCCTTGTACGGCACGTGCAGGATGTTGATTTTCGACAGCGTCTTGAACAGTTCGCTGCCGAGCTGGCTGCCGGAACCGAGGCCGCCGGAACCGAAATTAAGCGTGCCGGGTTTCGCGCGCGCGAGTTTGATGAGCTCGCTAAGTGACTTCGCCGGCACCGACGGGTGCACCACCAGCACGTTGGGCACCGTTGCCAGCAGCGTGATCGGCGTGAAATCCCTGAACGTGTCGTAGCCGAGTTTTGAATAGAGGCTGGGGCTGATGGCGATGGTCGGACTCGTCAGCAGCAGGGTGTAGCCGTCGTTCGGCGACTTGGCCACCAGTTCCGAGGCGACGTTGCCGCCAGCGCCGGATTTGAAATCGGGCACGATAGACTGGCCGAGCGGATCGCGCAGGCGGTCGGCGATCATCAGCGCCAGCACATAGGGCGCGCCGGTCGGAAACGCCACCACCAGACGTATGCTTTTGTCCGGATATTTCTGCGCTGCCGCGGCAAGCGGCAGTGCCGCGAGCGCAAACAGCGCGCAGCAAATCGATTTCTTCAACGACATGATTCCTCCTCGCGCCGATTTTACGCCCTGTGTCCGCCTTTGACATGGCGCTGCGCGCAGATCATCATCGCGGCTCGATAATATGAGGGGGGCGTAATGGATTTTGCGTTGAACGAGGAACAGCGGTCGTGGCAGTTGAAGGCGCGCAAATTCGCGGAACAGGAAATCCGCCCGATCTCGCTGGCGCGCGACCAGATTGCCGATGCGGTCGCGACCTGGGACTGGGACATTATCAAAAAGGGTTCGAAGCTCGGCTTTCGCACGCTCGGCGTGCCGAAAGCATGGGGCGGACCCGGCGCCGATCTCGTCACGCAATGCCTGGTGATGGCGGAACTCGCGCGCGGCGACAGCGCGATCTCCAAGGCCTTCAGCCAGAACTGGAAGTGGAGCCAGTTGATGGCGGTGGTCTGTACGAAGGATCAGCAGGCGCGCTTTCTCAAGCCGTTCATCGCCGACGATACCTATATGCTGGGCGGCGCGCGCACCGAGCCGAATGTCGGTTCCGATCACCGCATGACGCCGAACAGCGATCCGAAAACCGGTTTTCGGCTGAAGGCCGAGCGCGACGGCGATCACTGGATATTGAACGGCGAAAAAACGTTCATCGCCAACGGCAGCGTCGGCAAGCTGTTTTTCGTCAGCGCGCGCACCGATTTCAAGGTGCCGGTGACCGAAGGTTCGACCGAGTTCATCGTGCCGACGGATACGCCGGGATTCCGCATCGGCAAGAAATTCAACAAGGCGGGCTGGCGTTTTTATCAGAACGCCGAGCTCATTTTCGAAAACGCGCGCGTGCCGCACTCAAATATCGTCGGCGAGGTCAATGGCGGCTGGAAGGCACGCACCAGCGATCCCTCGCAGTTCAACGATCTGGAACTTGCCGCCAACGCGGTCGGCGTCTGCGATACGACGGTCGAAGAGGCGATGGCATGGGTGAAACTGCGGCGGGCGGGCGGGCGGCCGCTGGCCGACCAGCAGCGCGTACAGCTGAAGCTCGCCGAAATGCACATGCTGACCGAATCATTGCGTGCCTACATCATGCGCACGGCGTGGGAGCGCGACCTCGCCTGCGCTGGCGACAAGGTGCAGGCGGCTTCCGCCAACGCAGGGCTCATCATGGTGTATTCGCAGGAGGTGATTCAGCGCGTGACGGCTCTCAATCGCGACCTCCACGCATTGAACGGCGACAGCGCGCGCGGCGCGATGAACGCGTCGGCCGACAAACTCGAACGCGATGCCTTCATCTGGACCCACCTTG
Organism: uncultured beta proteobacterium; assembly: GCA_903889565.1. Taxonomy (GTDB): domain Bacteria; phylum Pseudomonadota; class Gammaproteobacteria; order Burkholderiales; family SG8-41; genus PALSA-1004. The sequence continues at coordinate 70,041 of CAISYC010000005.1, read as the reverse complement.
CCGGCGATTCGCTGTCGAGGATCAAGACCATCAGGAAAGTGCTGCGCTAGTATAGCAGCATCATTTTGCTTCCTCCCCCTGAGGGGGGATTGAGGCGGGAGGTAACCGATATCTCATTATCCCTCACCCTGTCCCTCTCCGGCGAGGGGCGAGCGAACCGTCCAATATCACCCGAGAGATAGCGCGATGTGGAGCGCTTGCTCGACTACTTGAATTTCGTCAGCGCAAACAACTCGCCCATGTTCTTCAATGCGTCGAGCTGCCACAGCCGCGAGAGCAGCGCATCGCATTGTGCCGTGGGCAGTTGATCGCCCGCCAACTCGCGGAATTTTTCTTCGAGTTCGGCGTCCGGCATCGGATTGCGCGGGTGTCCGCGGTGGTGTTCGACCCGGATGTCTTTGCGCTCGCCGTTGCGCAATGTCATCGTCAGGTCGCACAGCATCGCTTCGGGTTCGCGTTTGTTCGCCTCATCCGATTCGCCGCATTTGATCCGGCTCACCAGCTCCAGCAATACGGGGTCATGCAGATAAGGATCGTCGAAGTATTTGACGTCGATGCGGCCGTACTTGAGGGCGACGCCCGCGGTGTAGGGCATGCTGTGATCGGCCGTTTCGCGGTTGGCGGGGCGCCATTTGTCGGGGTCGCCGGCCATCATTTCGATCGCGGTATGCAGCGTGCGCACGTCGATCGATTCGATCTCGCTGACATCCCTGACGACGGCGCGCGCTTCGAGTGCCGCCTGCACCACCGACTGCGAATACTGGCCGAGCGGATAACGCTTGATCAGGCAATCCATGATGCGGAACGATTGCCCTTTGCCGCCGAAGGGCGCGAGTTCGACCGGTCCGTGCGTGACGGCTTTGAAATAACCGCCGCGGCCTTCGAACACCGGCGAGGGACCGGTCATGCCGCGCTGGGCCATTTGCGCCGCGAACAGGGCATTGCGGCTTGAATTGGCATAGGCGCAGCCTTTCCACATCGAGACGTTGCCGATGCGTGTCTGATACAGCGCGACGTTGGCCGCCACCGTGAGATTCAACGCATGGGCAGTTTTCTCCACCGGCAGTTTTAAGAGGCGCGCCACACCGAGCACGCTCGCCATCGCGCCAATGGTGACGTGGTCGAAACCCATCGGTTTGAAGTTGATGGTGTCGCACATGCGGCAGAACATTTCGTATGCGATGACGATGGCGACAATCAATTCGCGCCCGTTCGCGCCGCCGATTTCCGCCGCCGACAATAACGCGGCGATGCTGTCGGACGGGTGACCCGCTTCGCGGCCGGTATAGCCGTCGTTGAAATCGAGATAACGGATCATCGAGCCGTTGGCGAATGCCGCCAGATCGGCGCTCGTTTTTTCGCCGCTGCACAGGATGGTCGCCGGCTGCGTGCTGGTGACCGTGGCGGCGTATTCGCAGGCGATGCGCACCGGTTCGCTGTGGTAGCCGCCGAGCGCGCAGCCCAGCGTATCGACCATCAAGCGTTTGGCCTGATGTATGACCTCGGGCGGCAGGTCTTCGTATTGCAGCGAGGCCGTCCAGGCGGCGAGGTTTGCGGCGAGTGTGGTCATGGCGTTTCCGAGATTGGAGGCTGCGAGTTTACGCCAGCGCCCGGAGTGCTGGCGAGTAGAGCGGCGGCGGGCCGGTGCTACACTTGCACAATTTCAAATGGAGTAAGTCCGGATGGAACTCAAGGTCATGCAATCGGCGGCATTCAAGGAAGCCTACGAAGCGCTGTTGCCCGCATTCGAGCGCGCGAGCGGACACAAGGTCACCACCTTATGGACGCCGAGTGTGGACATGATGAGCCGCCTGAAGGGCGGCGAGGTGGTCGATCTCGTCATCATGTCGGCGGCGGCGATCGATGAACTGATCAAATCCGGCAAACTCGCCGGCCGCACCGATCTCGCCAAATCCGGCGTTGCCGTCGGCGTGCGCGCGGGCGCGCCAAAACCCGACATCAGTTCGGCCGAAGCCTTGAAGCGTGCATTGCTGGCAGCGAAATCAGTGTGCTACTCGACCGGCCCCAGTGGCATTTATCTCGCCGGCCTGTTCGAAAAAATGGGCATTGCCGATCAAATCAAATCCAAGCTGGTGGTAGTCAAAGGCGAACCGGCCGGCGCGGTGGTTGCGCGCGGTGAGGCCGAACTCGGTTTTCAGCAGATGAGTGAGTTGCTGCCGGTGGCGGGCATCGATATCGTCGGTCCGCTCTCGGCCGACATCCAGCGCATCACGGTGTTCTCGGCAGGGGTGCATGTCAATGCGCCGCACGCCGAGGCGGCGCGCGCGCTGGTCAAACATCTGACGGCGAAGCAGGGGCACGCGGTGATCAAACAATCCGGTATGGAGCCGGCTTAAGGCTCGGTAAACTGCCGGCCCGACGCGGGCGCGTTCTATTGAATGGTGATGCCGGCGTCCCTGATCGCCTTGATCCACTTCGCGCGTTCGGCCTGCATGTGCGCGGCGAATTGCGCCGGCGTGCTGCCCACCGCGTCGGTGCCGTCGGCGGCGAGCCGGGCGAGCACGTCGCCGCCCTTGAGCACCGTGGCAACGCTGCGCTGAATGCGTTCGATCACCGGCTTCGGCGTGCCGGCCGGCGCCAGCAGGCCGTGCCACTGGGTGACGACGAAGCCGGGCACGCCGGATTCGATCATGGTCGGCACCTCCGGCATCATCGGCGTGCGTTGCGCGGTGGTGACGGCGAGCGGGCGCAGATATTTCGAGCGGAACAGGCCGGCCAGCGAGGCGGTGCTTGAAATCGTCAGTTGCGTGCGGCCGGCGATCAGATCGGGAAATGCGCTGCCCACGCCCTTGTAGGGGACGTGCACGAGCTTGACGCCGGTCATCGAGGAAAACAATTCGCTGGCCAGTTGTTGCAGCGATGCGATGCCCGACGAGGCGTAAGCAAGCTTTCCCGGGTTGGCTTTTGCATAGGCGATGAATTCGGCCACGCTGTTGACCGGCAAGGACGGATACACCGCCAGCACATAGGGCGAGGCCGAAATCTGCGTCACCGGCGCGAAATCACGCGTGAGGTCATACGGGGTCTTGTTGAGTTCAGGGTAGATCAGCGCCGTCACGCTCATGATGACGAGCGTGTAGCCGTCGGGCGCCGCATGCGCGGTCACTTCCATCGCGATGGCGCCGCTGGCGCCCGGACGGTTATCGACCACCACCGAGGTTTTGAGATTGTCCGACATGCCCGGCGCGATGGCGCGCGCAATGACGTCGAGCCCGCCGCCGGCCGCGATCGGGCACAGCATGCGGATCGGCCGCGATGGATACTCCTGCGCTGACACGCCGGCCGCGCGGCCGGCCAGCAGCAGCGCTGCCGCGCCAATACAAATGATGCGATTCATCGGGTTCCTCCGTCGCGCGCCGGTGGTCCGGCCGTTTGCGTAACAGTATACGTCGCCAACCGGCACTGCGAGAACGCCGGCGCCGAATCGCGCGCGCGAAAAGGCATGCAAAACGGCAAACGCGGTGTTATAAATTGCCGCGTGGCATAAAAAGATTGCGTATTGCTGACGCAACGCGGCTCGCATTCGGGAGGGGTTGGCATGTTTGATTTAATCGGCGTGGCCGCCGACAGAAGGCGTTTGCTGCTGCTTGAGCTCGTGGTGCTGCCGCTGGCGCTCGGCCTGGTCGTAACCGCCGATTACGTGACGCCCTATCAGCTCAATCTGAGCGCCTTTTACCTGATGGTGATTTTGCTTGCCGGCTGGACCGGCGGGCAGGCCTGGGGCGTGGGCTATGCGATCCTGTGCAGCGCGGCGCAGATCACGGTCAGCCTGCTGATGGGCAGCGTTTACAAGGAATCCTTCTATTTTTATTTTGCGGACGCCAACATCCTGTTCGGATATCTGTGCGTCGGGGCCATCATCGCGAAATGCCGCGCGGCCTATCTGCGCGAACGCGCGATCGCGCGCATCGATTTGCTGACCGGGCTCGCCAACGAAGAATCGCTCTACGAAAGAGTCGGCTATGAAATCGCGCGGCAAAGGCGCGACGGCCTGCCGTTCGCCCTCGTCTGCATCCGCTGCCTGCATGTGCGGGTCGTCAACGAGGCGTTGGGTCGGGAGGCCGGTGATCTGGTGATCAAGAGCATTGCCGCCGTCGTCCGCGGCGCAGCTTCACTGACGGATCTCGCTGCCCGTCCCTGGGGCAGTCAGTTCTGCATCGTCTATTCGCAGTTTCCCACCGCCGACGTGAAGGCGGCGCTCGACCGGCTGGAAAAAAATCTCGACCGTCTGATCAACAAACAGGACTGGCCGATCGCGGTATCCATCGGCGCCGGAATTTTTCTGACGCCGGCGGTCACCGCGGATGACGCCATGGCGTATTGCGGCAGGCTGGTCATGCGCGCCAGATCGCCCGGCAACGTCAACGTTGAAATGCGCGTCTATGATCCGGCTGACGAAGACGCCATGACTTAGCCGGTGTGAACAAAAAAAGCCACTCTTGCGAGGGGCTTTTGATCGAGCTTGCGCCAGCCGGAGCCGGCGAAAAATCAGTGACGGCATTCAGCCGGCACGTATTTCCACTGCGTCGTGTCGCCGTTGGTGCTGCAGGCCCAGCCGACGCGACCGCCGCCGAGAGAAGGCGTCAGCACGATGGAAACTGCGGTGCCGATCGAGGTGCTCGATCCCGAGATCGTGATCACGCCCTGGTTGGATACGCTGCCCCCGGTAATACGACCCGCCGTGGTGACCGTCAGGCCAACGCCTGCGCTGCCAAGCGTGGCATCGGTGGTCGACTTTTCAGCGACGGTGGTTTTGAATCCGCTCGCCGCCAGCACCAGTTCAGATACGCGTGCACGAATGGTCCTGATATGCCGGCAGCGCGACTGCTGCCAGAATGCCGATGATCGCCACCACGATCATCAATTCGATCAGGGTAAAGCCCCGTTGGATACGCTTCATCCGAATCTCCTAATAGTTGTAGCGGGCGTCATGTTGCGCTGAATGCGCGCCCGTGCCGGTATACAGTAAGCAATGGTCGAGCCGCCTGCGCCGTCGGCCCGAAATAAGATTTCTGCCGTTGTATGCAAAGGTATTTATCCGCCGGTGATGGCGGGTTATGGCAGCGGCGACGGCGGCGGGCATAATAGGGCCACCGCGGCGCGATTGTGCTGCGCCCGCTGTCGGTCTGAGCAGACGGAGGCGCAATGGTTGAATTGCCAGACGGCGAAGGCGTGCCGGCGCTGGGGCAGGGCACCTGGAACATCGGCGATGACGCAGCGAATCGCGCCGCCGAAATCGACGCGTTGAGGTACGGCATCGACCTCGGCCTCACGCTGATCGACACCGCGGAGATGTACGGCGACGGGCGGGCCGAAACAGTGGTCGGCGAAGCGATCGCCGGGCGGCGCGACGGCGTTTTCATCGTCAGCAAGGTGCTGCCGAACAACGCCTCGAAGCGCGGCACGCTGGCGGCCTGCGAGGCGAGTCTGCGGCGCCTCAAGACCGACCGCATCGATCTCTACCTGCTGCACTGGCGCGGCAGCGTGCCGTTCGCGGAAACGCTCGAAGCCTTCGTCGCGCTCAGGCGCGCCGGCAAAATCCGCCACTACGGCGTCAGCAATCTCGATTTATCCGATCTGCAGGAATGGTGGCACGGCGCGGGCGGCGCGGCGACCGCGACCAATCAGCTGCTCTACAACCTGACGCGTCGCGGCATCGAATGGGATCTGCTGCCGTGGTTGCGCGAGAAAAAAATTCCGCTGATGGCTTACTCGCCGCTCGAGCAGGCGCGCCTGCTCAGGAACTCGGCGCTGAAGGACTTCGCCAAAAATCACGGCATGACGCCGGCGCAGGTCGCGCTGGCCTGGCTGCTCGAAAACAAGGACGTGATGGTGATTCCGAAAAGCGGCGACCGCGCGCGCGTGCGCGAAAACGCCGCTGCGCGCGAAATCCGGCTGACCGCGGCACAGCGCGCAGAACTTGATCGTCTGTTTGCGCCGCCGCAGGGGCCGCGGTCGCTGGAAATGCTGTAGCTGCTATTCAGGTTTGATACCGGCTGCGCGCGCGAGCTTCATGGTAAGCGCGACCTGTTCGGCGATCAATTTGTCGAATTCCGCCGGCGTTGTCGGCGCCGCTTCGGCGCCCATCGCCAACAGGCGTTGTTGAATTGCCGGCTGCGCGAGTACTTGCGTGATTTCGCGGTTCAGTTTATCGATCACCGGGCGCGGCGTTTTCGCCGGCGCCAGCAAGCCCGACCACGAATTCCATTCGTAACCCGGCAGCGCCGACTCGGCGAGCGTGGGCACGTCGGCGTAAACGGCAACGCGCTTTTTCGCGGTGACCGCAAGCGCGCGCAGCTTGCTGTCGTGCACCAGGGATACCGCGCTCGCCAGCGGCGACAGGAAAAACTGCAGGCGGCCGCTGATCAGATCGGTCAGTGCCTCCGGGATGCCGCGATAGGGCACGTGCACGGCATCAATGCCGGCGCTGTAGCGGAACATTTCGGCGGCGAAGTGCGCGCCGCTGCCGGTGCCGCCGGAACCGTAGTTGAGCTGGCCCGGTTTTGCCTTCGCCAGCGCGATCAGTTCCTGCGCTGTTTTGACACCGGCGGTTGCCGGCACCACCAGCACATAACAGGCGGTCGAAGTCAGCGTGATGCCGGCGAAGTCGCGGATCGTGTCGTACGGGAGCTTCGCGTGCACCGCCGGAATCGCCACGTGCGAGGACGAGACGAACAGGAGTGTATGGCCGTCGGCGCCGGCGTCGGCGACAATTTTCGCCGCGAGCACGCCGCCGGCGCCGGGGCGATTATCGACGATCACCTGCTGGTGCAGCGCCTCGTACAATTTCGGCGCCAGCATGCGCGCGGTGATGTCGGGTTGTCCGCCCGGCGTGAAGCCGACCACCATGCGCAGCGGACGTTGCGGAAACGACGCGGCGTCCTGCTGCGCGATCGACGGTGTCGCCGCAGCGAGCGTGACGGCCAGCAGCGCGTGGCCGGCGTTTGTCCGGAGCGAAAGTTTCATCGTCAGTTCGGAATGCTGTTTTCGAAACGGTGATTTTGCACGATTTCGCGATACTGCCACGCTTCGGCTATGATCGCGGCGTGATGATGATGCGGAGTCAGGCAATGCAAGCGCGCAGCGGCGGTTTTTCGATGCTGGAACTGATGGTGGTGGTCGCCATCATTGCTATTCTCGCGCTGCTGGCGGCGCCGAATTTCCAGGATTCCATCGTGCGCAATGAAATCAAGGCGACGCTGCCGCTGGCGGACATTGCCAAACAACCGGTGGCGGCGATGTGGGCGGTGGCGCAGGCTTTTCCCAAGGACAACACCGAGGCGCTGCTGCCGCCGCCGGAAAAAATCGTCAATAACCAGATCAGCTCGGTCGCGATCGCCAATGGCGCAATCAACATCACCTTCGGCAACAACGCCAACGGCATCATCAAGGGCAAGGTGCTGACGCTGCGGCCGGCGGTGGTGCTCGATGCGCCGGTGGTGCCGGTGACCTGGGTCTGCGGCACCGCCGAGGCGCCCAATCAGATGACGGTGCAGGGCGTGAACAACACCAATATTCCGGACACGTTTCTGCCGTTCAATTGCCGCGCGCATATCAAGGCGGCGCAGTAGGCGAAAAAAAGCGCGCGCCCTGCGGCGCGCGCTTTCGCAGAGCGACCGCCTGATCTGCGGTTATTTGGCGGCGAAACAGTAGAAGAGCCCGGCGCCGCCGGTGCCCTTCAGCGCATCCTGACTGCAACCGCCGCGCGATGCATGCGACGAATTCCACGAGCGCGCGAGATTGTCTTCCGTCAGACCCGTGCGATCAGTGTGACCCATCTGGATCGCGCCTTCGCTGCCGCTTTTGGTGTAATTGCCGCAGGTCATGTCGGCGCCCGCCGGATAGGCGCGGCCGTACCAGTCCGAACCGGTCAGTGCGTCATGCGTGTTCGGCGTTTCGGTGCGGCCGTTGACCATCTCGCCTTTTTCGGTCAGCAGCGTTTGTTTGGTCAGGTTGGCGGTGGGGTCGTGCAGTTCGCCCACGTTGTAGGCGATGATCACGCCCTTGGCATTGGTCCACGGGCCGCCGCCGATGCGGTCGCGCGCGTTGATTGCCGCAGCGCCGCCGACCGGCTGCTGGCTGAGGTAGGCGTGCCAGCTGCGGTTGCCCGCGCCGACGGCGGCGGCCAGTTTCTGGCAGTGCGCATCGGCGCCGGCGAGTCCGCCGAGATCGGCACCCTTGCCGCTGCTCACGCTGGTGACGAAGAACGTCATTTTGTTTTCGGACGTCGTGGCGCAACCGGCGATGGCGCCGATGGCCAGTGCAGCGGCCCCGCCCAGGGCCAGCATTTGCGTCGATTTCATTTTGGTTTCCTCCTGTTGTAATAAGACGGATTGCGACGCTATCACAGCGTGCGCACCGGCTCAATCAACCGGGGGCGGCGCTACTGGAAGCGGTAGCTCAGCGCGATGAACGCGGTGTCCATGCCGCTGCGGCCGACGATCGGGCTGTCCGTGATGGAACTGGCGAGCCATTTGTGGCGCAGATAGAAATTCAGATGCACGTCGCCGGTCAGCCGCGCATCAATCAGCACCCCGGCGAAGGGATTGAAGGCGCCACCGCCCTGATAGGCTGCATACCCGCTGGCGGCGGATTCCGTCGGCGACACGCCGTAGAAATAGCCGACGTATTGCTTCGACAGGTATTCGGCGCCGAACTGCGGATAGAAACTGACACGCGAGGTCGTCAGCTCGCCGACGTACATCGCTTCGAACAAATTACCGTTCGACTGGTTGACGTCGTGAAAGGCGTTGAGAAAAAAGCCGCCGATCGGCGTTTCCTGAAACGTGCCGATACCCAGCGGAACCGAGGTTTTGCGTTCGTTCAGCCCCTGCAGGCTGGTGGTATCCGCCTTGAAGCCGTCGAGCGTGACGCGGCCAACCAGTTCCAGATAGCCGTAGCCCAGTTTGGCGGTCTTGATGCCGAAGGTGTCAATCCGCAGGAAGGCGCGGCCGTAATCGAAATAACCGTAGGGCAGCACATCGGCCGGTTCGGTTTTGCCGCGCACGATGCTGCGCGTGTAATAGGCGCCGACGCCCAAGTCACCCTGGATGCGCATCGGAAATTCTTCGGTCGCGGCGGTTTGCGCACAGGCCGCACCGATACCCGAAAGCAGGCCGGCGATGATTGCGCCGAGCACGAACAGGCGGTTGCAGTATGTGTGGTGCTGATTTTGCGTCATGACGGGTTCTCGCTGGGCAGGAACAGCATTGTAACGAACAATCGCGCCGCCGGCGCAAAACCGCTCAGTCGCGTTTGTCCTCGGGCGCCGCCAGCCGGTCGGCCTTCCATAGCGACGGAAACCAGCGGATCCACAACGCGGCGACGAGCAGCGTGCCGGCGCCGCCGATGACAACCGAGGCCACACTGCCGAGCCAGGCCGCGACCACGCCCGATTCGAACTGGCCGAGATGGTTCGAGGTGCCGGTGAAAATCGAATTGACCGCGGCAACGCGCCCGCGCATGCCGTCGGGTGTCTGCAACTGCACGAGTGAAGTGCGAATCACCACGCTCACCATGTCCGCGGCGCCCAGCACCATCAACGCAGCGAAGGACAGCGGAAACACGGTTGAAACGCCGAACACAATGGTCGCGGCGCCGAAGGCGGCCACCGAGGCGAACATGACGCGGCCGACATGGCGATTGAGCGGCAGGCGCACCATCACCAGTGAAACCAGCACGGCGCCGAGCGCGGGCGCTGCGCGCAACAGGCCCAGACCGCCGGGACCGGCATGCAGGATGTCGCGCGCATACACCGGCAGCAGCGCGGTGGCGCCGCCCAGCAGAATTGCGAACAGATCAAGCGAGATCGCGCCGAGGATCGCCGGCTTGCTGCGGATGAAGGCGATGCCGCCGAACAGCGAATCGAGCGTCAGCGGTTCGCGCGCCGGCAGCGCGCCCTGCGCGAGCGGAATGCCGGCGAGCAGCAGGCCGGCGCCGAGAAAGCACAGCGCGCCCGCCGCGTAGGCCGGCACCGGTCCGATCAGATAAATCACGCCGCCCAACGCGGGGCCGGCGATGATCGCCGCCTTGCGCACGCCGGAATTCCAGGCGATGCATTGCGCGAGCACGTTGCGCGCCACCAGTGTCGGCATCAGCGCGCGCAGTGCCGGTTGCTGGAAGGCATGCGAGGCGCCAAAGGCAGCGGTGCAGGCGTAAATGATTGTGCTGGTGAGCACGCCGCCCAGACTGCAGGCGGCGATCAGCGCGATGGCACTGAACTTCACGAGCTGGCAGAAGAACGTGATGCGGCGGCGATCGAAACTGTCGGCCACGTGGCCGGCGACGAGCGCGAGCAGGAATTGCGGCAGGAACTGCGCGAGGCCGACGAAGCCGAGGCTCAAGGCGCTGTTGGTGAGATCGTAAATCTGCCAGCCGACGGCGACCAGAAAAATCTCCTGCCCGAGCGCGAGCAGGACTTCGGCCAGCCAGTAGCGCGTGAAGGCGGCGTTGCCGGGCGGCGCGATCCGCATCAACGGCGGTTCACGCCGTCGCCGCTTTCAGCGCGGCGTATCCTTCGGGAAAGCGCGCCCGCGCTTCGTCGTGAAGGGGTTTGACCGCGGCAACGAAGGCGGCGCGTTCGGCTTCCGACAGGCGGACGATTTCGCCGCCGGCGTCGAGTATTGCCTGCTCGGCAATCGCTTCTTCGCGCACCGCAAGCTCGCGCTGCGCCAGCACCGCTACACTTACGGCCTCCAGCATCGCGGCCTGCAGCGCCGGCGGCCAGCTTTCGAACGAGGCGCGGTGGCAGTAGATGCCGCGCGACAGATAGCTGTGGCCGGTCAGCGTGTGAAACCGGTGCACCTTGTGCACGCCGTAATCGACGGTGTTGGCGAGCGGGTTTTCCTGCGCGTCGAGCGTGCCGTCGCTGATCTGCGCGATCGCCGGTTTGAGATCCATGATGAACGGTTTGGCACCCAGCAGTTCGTAGGTGCGCGCATGCATGCGGCTCGGCAGCGAGCGGATCGACAGGCCGCGCATGTCGTCCGGCAGATGCACCGCGCGCAGGCGGTTCGAGACGTGACGGTAGCCGTTTTCGAAATAGCCGAGCATCTTGTAGCCCGGCACATTCTGTTCGATCGCGCGCGTCATCCACGCGCCGAGCGCGCCGTCCATCGCCGCGCGTGCTTCATCAAGACTGGCAAACAGAAACGGCAGGTCGGCGAATTCAAGTTCGGGCACGCGTTCGGTGAGATAGCTGGTTGACTGGTAGGCCAGCGTGAGCAGCCCGCGCTCGCTCATCCACAGCACCTCCTCGCCCTTGTAGCCGAAATCCATGACGTTCCACACGTACTTGACGTCGAGCGCGTCGCCGAATTGCGCCAGCAGGCGTTCGCCGATGATTTTCAGCGCGCGGCTGTGCGTGGTGGTGGGCGGTCCGTAGCCGCCCATGACGATTTGCGTGGGCATGATTTTTCTATTCCGGGAGCGCGCCGTGATGACGGCGGCCGGTCATTCTAGCCCGAACAACAACTGCGCGTTCCTGAACGCGACCTTCTCTGCGACATCGGGCTTCAGGTTGGCGAGCAGGCCGCTGCGGATATTGCGCGCGGTTTCTTCGTAGTCCGGCCAGTTGTAGACGTCGTCGATGCCGACCACGAAACGGTCGGGAAAATCCTCGATCAATTTTTTCCATTCGCCGCGCAGACGGCTGTTGTCGTAGATCATGCGCGACAGCGCGCGGGCTTTCAGTTGCGGCGGACTGCGGTACGAGAGGTCGCAGTAGATGTTCGGGTTTTGTTCCAGCGCCGCGCGCATGGTGTCGGCGTCGGCGACCACACCGCAGTGCGCCAGCACCAGCCGCGCCTCGCGGTTGCCGGCGGCCAGAGCGAGCAGTTCGCGCGCGGTGTCGCCCGTCCATTCCGCGTGCACGTTGAGCGCGCGTTTGTACTTGCCGGCAAGGTCGAACATCGCCTTCAATGTGGGCGCGTCGCCGCGGATCTTGTGATAGACACGCTCGTTGGCGGCGCTGTTGAGCGTGCTGACATGGATTTCGCCGATCACGCGCGCGTCGTTGTCGCGCAAATCGGTTTCCATCGCGGCGAGCCGCGCCTTGAAGGCGGGACTGTCGGCGTTTTCGAGCGCGGCGACACCGCCTTCCTGTTTGAGCGAAATCCACTGCGCTTGTCCGGTGGCGCGGATGTAGCGGGCGCCGAGGGCGGCGGCGACGTCGCTGTTGCGCTGGGCCGTGCCGATCGCGCCGGCGCCGCCGGCGGCGCGGATGCCGTTGCGGTCCATCGCCTGCCGCAGTTCGTCGAAATTCATGTAGGGCATGACATGAAAATGCGCGTCGATGATCGGCGGCTGCGGCGTGTTGTCGGCCGCAAACGCGGCGGTGTTGACGGCCAACACCAGTGCGGCGATAAAGTGGCGAATCATGCTGCTGCAGTCACGGGCCGGCGGCGCGGCGTTAGCCGGCAGCAAGGATTTCCTTGAGCCCGCGCATCGCCAGCGAATAACCATAGACGCCGAAGCCGGTGACCACACCGCGCGCCGCGCGCGCGACTTCGGAATCGCGGCCGCGTCTGGCGGGATTTGAAATGTGCAGTTCGATCACCGGAAATTTCACCTGCGCGATCGCCGCCACCAGCGCCGGATAACCCGTGGTGTAGCCGGCCGGATTGATGATGGCCGCGCTGACGTCGCCGGCATCAAACGCGGCGTAGAGTTTGTTGATGACTTCGCCCTCGACATTGGAGAGGAAGATTTCAACTTCGAAGCCGTGTTCTTTCGCGTAGCCGCGGATGTGCTCGTCGTACTCGGGCAGCGTCATCTTGCCGAACACCTCGATCTGCGATTTGCCGCGCATCTGCATGCCGGCGCCGTGAATGATCAGTAATTTGGGCATTGCCTGTCCTTGTGCGACCGCGCGGGGCGGTGGAGTGCGGATTCTAGCGCAGCCGTGCTTCGACGTTGCGTCGCCGATTGTCAGTCTCTCACCGCGAAGTTATAGTGAGGCGTGTTTACCCCCCAGGTAACGATGCGGTCGCAGACGGCGGTGCGGCGCGCCCGCCATTGGCGCGCGCGCATTGCGCCGTGGCTCGCACTGCTGCCGGCGATCATTGCCGGCGCCGCCTGTGCCGCCGAGGCGGGCCCGTTTCCGCAGCGGCCGGTGCGCTGGATCGTGCCCTTCGTGCCCGGCGGCAGCATCGATCTGGTCGGCCGGGTGGTGTCGCAAAAACTCTCGGAGCTCTGGGCGCAGCAGGTGGTGCTCGACAATCGCGGCGGCGCCGGCGGACGCCTCGGCGTGCAGGCGGCGGCGCTGGCCGCGCCCGACGGTTACACGCAGCTGCTGACCCTGAGCACGACGCTGACAGTCGATCGCAGCCTGTTTCACAATCTGCCCTACGATCCGGACAAATCATTTGCGCCGGTATCGATCATCGCATCGACCTCGCAGCTGCTGGTCAGCAATCCGGCGCTGCCGGTGCGCAACGTGCGCGAATTGATCGCGCTGTGCAAGGCGCGGCCGGGCCAGGTCAACTACGGCTCCAGCGGCGCCGGCGGTTCGCTGCATCTGGCGATGGAACTGTTCAAATCGATGACCGGCATCGACATCGTGCACGTGCCCTACAAGGGCGGTCCGCCGGCGGCGGCGGATTTGATCGCCGGCCAGATCGCCATGCTGTTTTTCAACACGCCGGCGGCGATGCCTTATGTGAAATCGGGCCGCGTGCGCGCGCTTGGCGTCAGCACGGCTCGGCGCTCAGCACTGCTGCCCGACGTGCCGACAATCGCCGAGGGCGGCGTGAAGGGGTTCGACACCGATGTCTGGTTCGGCGTCGCGGTGCCGGCGGGCGCGCCGCCGGAGGTGATTGCGCGCACGCAGCGCGATCTGGCAACGGTGCTCGCCATGCCTGAAGTGCGCGCGAGGCTGCGCGAACTCGGCGCCGAGGCGGTTGGCACCACGCCGGCCGAGTTTGCGCAGCGGGTGAAAAAGGAAAGTGCCATGTGGGCGAAGGTCATCCAGACGGCGAACATCAGTCTTGATCATTGAACAATTGACGGCGGAGCGTTTGCAAGCATGGGAATCCTGACGGGCAAGGTGGCGGTCATCACTGGCGGCAGTCGCGGCATCGGCCGCTGTGCGGCGGAATTGTTTGCGCGCGAGGGTGCTGCAATCGCGCTGTGCGGGCGCACCGAAAAAACACTTAAGGCCGCAGCGGACGAATTAAAGGCTGCGCATGGCGTGAAGGTGCTGTGGCAGTGCGCCGATATAATGGATGATACGTCGGTAAAAAATTTCATCGCCAAGGTCGGTGCCGAAACCGGCCGCATTGACATGCTCGTCAACAATGCCGGCGAGTCGTCGCAGCGCGAGGTCAACGGCTTGAACTGGCCGGTGAATGCGGTCGATGCGGTTGGTCAGCCGCTGCCGAAGGGGCGCTTCGAAAACATCAGCGACGAGGAATGGCGCGGCGCGCTGGAGCAGAAGGTGCTCGGCATGATCCGCGTCATCCGCGCTGCGCTGCCGCTGCTGCGCGTGGCCGGCGGCGGCAGCATTGTCAACGTGACCTCGATCAAGGGGCGCCAGCCGCCGCCGCGGGTGGTGACTTCAGGTGTGGCGTGGGCGGCGGCGATGAATCTGTCGAAGGGATTGTCGCTCGAATTGGCCGGCGACAACATTCGCGTGAACGTGGTCAGCGTCGGCGGTATCATGACGGAGCAGATGGAGGCGGGCAGGCAGAAGTGGGCACCGGAAAAAACGCTCGAAGCGTTTCTCGCGCCGCGCGTGGCCAACATCCCGTTGCAGCGACTCGGCAGCGTCGAAGAAGTCGCGCAGACGATTTATTTTCTGGCCTCGCCGCTGTCCGGCTATGTGACCGGCCAGTGCATCGCGGTCGATGGCGGCGGCTTGCGCAGCATCTGACAAAAATTTGCGGAGGAGAACAGCATGTCGGCTCAACTGAAAAGCAATTCGCCTGAAAACGTGCAGGTGGTTCCGAGCGGCGCCGCGGTCGGCGCCGAAATCCGTGGCGTCGATTTGTCGCGGCCGCTGCCCGAGGCGACGAAGGAATTGATGCGCAAGGCGTGGGCAGATCACGGCGTGCTCTTATGGCGCGACCAGAAGCTGCCGGATATTTCCTTTCTCGAGGCGGCCGGAATTTTCGGTGTCACCAAGGAGCCGGCGGCGCGCAAATACCAGCTCGCCGGCGGCTACAAGATCGGCGGCAAGATCGTGCCGCTGCATCCGCACGTCAGCCTGATCTCGAACCTCAATGAAGAAGGCGTGCCGGTGAAAGACAACGGCGCGCTCGGCAGTTACGAAGTGGTGTGGCACAGCGACAACTCGTACGTCGAGGTGCCGCCGGCGGGCAGCATGCTGTACGCTGTGGTGCTGCCGGTCAACGGCGGCGGCGACACCTGGTTCAACAACCAGTACCGGGCGTATGAAGAGTTGCCGGACGAGCTGAAGCGCGCGATCGCCGGCAAATCGCAGATTCACGACTCGTCGCGCAACAGCGCCGGCGTGCTGCGCCCGACAGTTAAGCTGCCGACCATTCCCGCAGAGGTGCCGGGGCCCGCGCATCCGCTGGTACGCATACATCCGGTGACGAAAAAGCCGGCGCTCTATCTCGGTCGCCGCCGCGAATGGCCGTCCAATTACATCCTCGGTTTGTCGAACGAGGAAAGCGAGGCGCTGCTCGATAAACTGTGGGCGCACGCGACGCAGCCGAAGTACGCCTGGGGTCACCAATGGCGCATCGGCGACCTCGTGTTGTGGGACAACCGCTGCTGCATGCATTACCGCTCGGAAGTCGATCCGGCGCAGCCGCGCGTGCTTTATCGCACGGTGATCAAGGGCGAGGCGGTGATTTCGGCCTGAGCGTCGCACGATTTGCGCTGACGCAAACGGGCCGCGCAATGGCGTCTGCGATTAGAATATCCCCAGCCATATAAATTATTTCCGGGGGAGCAACACATGAAGCAGCGTATAGGTTTCATCGGCGTCGGATTGATGGGCGGCTGGTTGTCGCGGCATCTGCTGGCGGCCGGTTATCCGGTGATCGCGCACGATCTCGATCCCACCAAGGTCGATGCGATCGTCGCCGCCGGCGGCAGCAAGGTCGCCTCGCCCGATCTGATCGCGCCGCAGGTGGATGTGATCATCCTGTCGCTGCCCAATTCGCACATCGTCGCCGATGTGGTCAAAAATTCGCTCAAGCTGTTCGAGACCGGCCGCCCCGGACTTATCGTGCTCGACGCTTCCACCGCCGACCCCGTACTGTCGAAGGCGCTGGCTGCCGAACTCGCGGAAAAGGGCATCGAGATGTCGGATTGCACCATCAGCGGCACCAGTGAAATGGCGCGGGTGCGCGACACCGTCTTCATGTTCGGCGGCAAAAAAGAAATTTACGAGCAATGCATACCGCTGTTCCAGGCGATGGGACGCGAGTGGGTTTACATGGGGGCGCATGGCAATGGCGCAACGATCAAACTTGTAGTGAATCTGGTGCTGGCGCTCAATCGCATGGCGCTGGCCGAAGGGTTGACGCTGGCGAAGAAGGCGGGGCTGGATGCGGCGCAGACGCTCGAAGTGCTGAAGAAATCGGCGGCCGGCTCGAAGTGCATGGACCAGAAGGGCAAGTACATGGTCGAGGAGAACTACCTGCCGCCGATCGGTCATCTCGGCATTCACTACAAGGATGTGCGCGCGATGCTCGCCCTCGGCGCCAGCCTCGACTGTCCGCTGCCGCTGCTGGCGATCAACGCGCAGGCGCTGGCGTCGCAGATGGCGAAGGGGCGCGGCGAGTGGGACAGTTCGGCGGTTATGCAGTTTTATAAAGAACTCGCCAACCTTTAACGCCGACAGTGACCGCAGCGCGCAGCACTTCGCTGCGCGTTGGCGATTATTCCACCTTGATGTTCGCCTTCTCGATCACGTCCTTCCACATCGGCACTTCGCGCGCGATGCGCGCGCGCAGCGAGGCGGGGCCGCCTGCGATCACGCCGAAGCCCATGGTCTTCAGGAGATCGCGCACTTCCTGACGTTTCAGTATTGTCGTCGTCTCCGCGGCGAGACGATCGACGATTTCCTGCGGTGTGCCGGCGGGCGCGAGCATGGCGACGAAGGTTTCGGATTCGGTGCCGGGGAAACCCGCTTCGGCCACCGTCGGCACGTTGGGCAGTTCCGACCAGCGCTCGGTGCCGGTTTGCACCAGCACACGGATCGCGCCTGAATTGACGTGCTGCATGAGGCCGAGGATGTTCACCGAACCGACGTGGGTCGCATTGCCCAAGATCGCGAGGATCGCCGGCCCGCCGCCGGGATAAGGCACGTGGGTTATGTTGATTTTGGCGCGCGATTTGAACAATTCCATGCCGAGGTGGGGTGTCACGCCGATGCCGCCGCTCGAATAATTGAGGTAATCCGGTTTCGCGCGCGCGATCGCCAGCATCTCGTTGAGGCTGTTGATGCCGGAGTCGGCGCGTGTCGCGATTACGTTCGGCGAGGCGCCCGAATCGGAAATTGGCGCGAAGTCCCTGATCGGATCGAAACCCGCCGCCTTGTAGAGGCTGCTGTTGACCACCACCACGCTTGAGGTCAGCAATAACGTGTAACCGTCGGGCTTGGCGCGCGCCACCGCCGCGATGCCGATATTGCCGCCGGCGCCGGGCCGGTTTTCGATGACCACCGATTTGCCGAATGCCTCGGTCAATGGTTTGATCAGCACGCGGCCGAGCGAATCGCTGGCGCCGCCGGGTTGAAAGGGCACGACGATGGTGATCGCGCGCTCGGGCCACGCCGCGGCCTGCGCCGGCAGCGGCGCGCATCCGATAATCAGCGCTGTCGATGCAAAAGCGATTGCGGCGCAGAATCGCGCCCGTATGAATTGCAGCATGTTTTCTCCCCGGGCCGGCTTGAGTGCGGCTTCAGGGCGCAGATTACGTCAACCGCGTCGCAAGTCAATGCGCGGCGGCGGCCAGTCCATCGTCATGACCTGTATCAAAATCCGCGCAACGCAGTTTGCTAAAATTGCCTTCACCCATGTCAACTGCCCATCCTGCCGTCCGGAATCCGTTTTGAGCGCGTCGCCCGCCGCGCGGCCCGCAATTGCCGCGTCGAAACGTGCCGCCTTTACCACCATCGGGCTGGTCATTTTCTGTCAGAGCTTTCAGGCGCTGACTTACGGCGGCATCGCGCTGTTTCTGCCGCTCATACGCGCCGATCTGCACATGACGTTTTCGCAGGCCGGCATGCTGTCGGCGGCCTCGACTTTCACCTACATGCTGGGTCAGGTGCCCTCGGGTTATCTGGCCGACCGCTTCGGCCCGAAGCGGCTTTTTTTCTTTGGCGTGTTCGGCTCGACCGCGCTGGCGCTGAATTTCGCATTCATCGAGACATTCGAGTTTGCCGTCGCCAACCAGCTGGTGTCCGGTGTCTTCCGCGCGCTGCTGTTCGCGCCGGGGCTGGCGCTGATTTCCTCGTGGTTTCCGCCTGAGCGTCGCGCCACCGCGATGGGGCTATATGTCGCGGGCGGTTTTTCCGGCAACATTTTTCTGTCGCTGGCCGGGCCGCTGATGGTCAATCACTACGGCTGGCGTTTTCCGTTCATCATGTTTTCCGTGATGGGCATGGGCGCATCCTTTCTCTACCTTGCGTTCGGCCGCGAAAAGCCGCGCACCGAGCCGCGTCATCCGCCGGGGCTGGCGCACGCGGCGGAGTTGTTGCGTCACCGTTTCATGTGGCTGTGCGCCGCCGTGCAGTTCATCCGCATGGGGCCGGTAGTCGGCTTCAATTTCTGGCTGCCGTCTTTTCTGGTCGCCGACCGCGGTCTGACGATACAGGCGGCGGGCCTCGTGACCGCGATGGGGGCGGCGCTGAGCGCGCCGTCAAACGCACTCGGCGGCTATGTGTCGGACCGCCTGCGCAATCCGCCGCTGGTGATCGGCGGTTCGCTCACTGTGCTGGCCTGCACCTCGCTGCTGCTGGTGCATGTGCATTCGATGCCGCTGCTGCTGCTGGTGATCGCGGTCAACTCGGTGTTCGCACAATTTTATTTCGGCCCGCTGTTCATGGTGCCGGTCGAGGTGCTCGGCACGCGTACCGCGGGCCTCTCAACCGGCTTCAGCAATCTCTTTGCCAACGCCGGTTCGCTCGGCTTTGCCTATACGCTCGGCGCAATCAAGGACCATTCCGGTTCGTTTACCTGGGGCTTCAGCGCGGTCGGCGCGACCTGCGCGCTCGGTGTTGTGCTGAGCGTCGCGCTCGCGCGCCTGCGTCGGCGCGCGCTCGCGGCGAAGGCGCTTTGACGCCGGCTTGTTACTTTTCCAGCGGCGTGTTGCCGCTGGGGCCGATCGCATAGAAGTACAGCACCGCACCCTCCCCCATGGTCTTGCCGAAATGCGGCTGGTTCGCCGGCTCGGTGAAGAAAGTGCCGGCCGGATGCGCGTGCAGTTTCTTTTCGTCGTATTTGTCGCCGTAGCCGATGTAATGCACGCCCGACACCACCATGCCGTAACGCTGGTCGGGGTGCTTGTGCGCGAGCGCCTTCGTGTTCGGCGGCCATTTGACCAGATAGAGGTAGGGGCCCGCCTTGCGCGGGTCGCCGAGCAGATAGGCGTTCTCGCGCCCGCTTTCGGATTTCTCCCATTTCATCTGTTCGGGTTTGACCAGCGTGACGCCGGGCGGCAACTCCTCGGCGGCGCGTGCGGTGAATGCGGCGAGACAAAGCAATGCGGCAGCAACGGGCATGCAGCGTTTCATGATTCTCCCCCTTCGGTTTTGTGTTTTGGTCGAATACGCGGCGCAGGCGCGCCGTCCGCTGCATTCTAGTCTGCACTGCACTCCGGCGCCAAACCGGCGCTGCGCTAGAATGGCCGCGCCGATGACAATCCTCGAAATCCTCTTCCTGCTGGCCGGTCTTGCGCTGGGCTGGTTGTGGCTCGACAGCCTGCGCGCGCGCGAGATCGCGGTGCGCACGGCGCGCGCGGCCTGCGCCGCCGACGGCCTGCTGCTGCTCGATGACACGGTGGCGATCGCCGCGCTGCGCAGCGCGCGCACTGAAGCCGGCCGCATCACGCTCGAGCGCAGCTACGATTTCGAATACAGCGACACCGGCAACAACCGTCTCAAGGGCGGCATCACCCTGCGCGGACATCGCGTGACCATGCTTAACGTCGGTGCCGGTGACGGTACAAATGTTTACACCTTGCACTAAGAATTGCACAGACGCAGGTTTTGACAACGACAGTCGCGGCTGGCACATTGCGTGGCGTTCGATTTGATAAAAAATAATCTCGCGGGGAGTCCGGAATGAAAACATTGTTTGCGGCGGCGGCGCTGCTGCTGTCGTCGGTTGCCGGCGCGGCAATCTGGCCCGAGCGGCCGCTCACCATCATCGTGCCGTTTGCCGCCGGCGGCGGCAGCGACATCGTTGCGCGCATCGTCGCGAAATATCTGACCGAGTCGCTCGGCCGCGCGGTGCTGGTTGACAACAAGCCCGGTGCCGGCGGCAACATCGGCATTGTCGCAACCGCGCGGTCCAAACCCGACGGCTACACCTTCATGGTGGTGTCGAGCGTGCTGGTGGTGAACCCGAGTCTCTACAAGCAGCCGTTCGATCCGTACAAGGATTTCGCGCCGGTGGTGGATATCGGCGCTTCGCCGAACGTGATCGTGACGCGCGCCGATTCGGCGATCAAAACGGTCGGCGAACTGATCGCGCTGGCGAAGAAGAATCCGGAGATGCTCAATTATTCGAGCCCCGGCAGCGGCACCTCGCCGCATCTGGCGACGGAGCTTTTCAAGTTCCGCGCCAAAATCAATCTCACGCACATTCCGTACGGCGGTGCCGGGCCCGCGCTGCAGGCGGTGCTGGGCGGCGCAACCCAGCTCGGCGCCTTCAGTCTCGGCAGCGCGGCGACGCACATGAGCGCCGGCACCATGCGCGCGCTGGTGCATACCGG
Source organism: uncultured beta proteobacterium (assembly GCA_903889565.1). Classification (GTDB taxonomy): domain Bacteria; phylum Pseudomonadota; class Gammaproteobacteria; order Burkholderiales; family SG8-41; genus PALSA-1004. The sequence continues at coordinate 49,110 of CAISYC010000005.1, read as the reverse complement.
CGCCGGGCGCATGAATGATTTTCCGGCGGTGCCCAACATGACGGAGGCTGGGTTTCCAAATTCGGATTCGGAAACCTTCCAGGTGCTGGTTGCACCGGCCGGCACGCCGCAGGACATCGTGGATCGCATGTCGAAGGAAGTGATCGCGATTGTCAAACGCGCCGACGTGCGCGAAATGCTGCGCCAGACCGGATTTTCGGTGATCGGCGGCGACGCCGAGACCTTGCGCGTGCGTATCGCGCGCGAAGTGCCGATGTGGAAGGAGGTGATCGACCGCGCGGGGATCAAGCCCGAATAGGTTTTTGCGCACATTGATTGCGCAGCTGCTGCCGCGCAATCAATGAATGTGTTTGATGTCGCCGCTTTCCGCCGGCGGCGTTTCGGCTGCTGCTGCCGGCGCGATCAGCCAGTGCGCATTTTGTTGCAGACGGTCGAGCAGCACACCGACCTGCTGGCAGAGTTGCTGCGCGAAGCGCAGATTGACATTGGCGCCGTTGGGCAGCCCGAGATCCAGCGAAACGCCGCCTTCAACCTGCGTCAAGCCCTGCTTTATTACCAGCGCGGGCATTTCGCCGAGCGGGAAAGTCGCGCCGGGCACGAATTCGTCGTCGAGGCGGGTCTGCTGCTGCAGCGCCTGTTGTTCGAATTCGGTTACAGTCTGCGCCACCTGCGGCGGAAATTTCTGCGCGGTACTGCGCGCGGCCAGCGTGCGGATGGAACCAAGCAGTTGAGTCGTCACCGGCCGCGTCAGCCAGAAGCGGAATTCCTCGCCGGCGTCGGTGCTGACGCGCAGGACGATGCGGTCTTCCGCCGGAATGTAGGTGCCGTTGAGTTGCCGTATGCCCATGACGCGGCTATTTTAACCGCGCCGGCGCCTCACGACATGTTGTCGGCCATGAAGCTGTAGGCCTGTTGCCAGGCGCGACGCACATCGGGCGTGAATTCGCCCTCAAGCATCTGTTCCAGCGTCCACATCAGCGCATCGCCAAACATCGCATAGTGTTCGGGCCTGACCTTGGCCGCTGCGTGGCGGTCGCCCAGATAGTGGATCAGCGGCACCAGCTTGTCCTGCATGTCGAGCATTTTGACGATCAATTCGATCATCCCCGCCAGTGCGCGCGACTGCTTTTCGAGATCGCCGCGGAACAGCGGGCGCAGTTCCGGATTGCGTTCGAACAGCCGCGCGTAGAAACGGCCGCTGAATTCCTCCATGCGCGGTTGCAGCGTGGTGAACGATGCCCTGATCAGCACAATGCGTTCGGGTGTCATGACAGCCTCCTCGCGTGCGTTATGGCGCACGACAGGACCGTCCAGCGTTCCTTGCGCCGCGGCAGCCTTGCCGGCGTCAAATTAATGCTAACGCCAGCGTCGCTCGGGCGTTTGACGCAGGTCAAGCTTGCTGCGCGTTCAGGCGATTTCGCGCGTGACTGAACGCGTATTGCCGAAGCAGGGAATGTAGACGGTATGCGCGCCGGGGCCGCCGGCGACGATGATCGCGATGTCGGCCGGCGTGTGCGCGATGGTCAGCAGCGTTTCTTCGCCGATGGTGCCGAGCACGCCGCCGCGCGAGGCCTGCGCGCGGCCGCGATCCTCGGGCGTCATGCGGCCGGCCTTCATTTTCGACAGCTCCCACAGCTTTGCCTGCACGCCGGCCTTGTTGTAACCTGCGGCGTGCAGAATCTCGGCATGTTCCGGTGAAAGCACGATCCACGGCTCGCCACCGTGCACGTATTCGTTGGACGGCCCGTGCGCCATGGTGTCGGCGAACACGCGCAGGATGTCATCGGCGTTCTTGCCGTAGCTGTGCATGTTCATGGTGCCTTCGGCGCCGACCACGGTCACCGTGCTCTGTTCCGGTTTGAAGCCGCGCTCGACATGCAGCGGCTGCCACGGATTTTCCGCTTCATTTTCGGCGCAGCAAAAGGCGATCTTGCCCGGCTGGCCCTGGGTCGCGCGGTCCATCTCACCGGGCAGCGCGCCGCCGATGTTCTGCAGAATCAGCCGCAGCGCGCGACCGAGCGTGGTGTTGGCGCGGTTACCCTGACCGAGACAGTTCGCACCGCTGTTCATGTTGAGTTCACGCGCGACCGGCCCGTTGACGATCAGCCACACAGCGACCGGATCGGTGGTGGTCTGCACGCCCTGCAGATTGAATTCGCGGCCGGTGACGGCGCCGCTGGCGGCAATCAGCACCGGCATGTGCGCCGGCTCGCAGCCCGCCATCACCGCATTGATCGCGATGCGTTCGACCGTGGCCGCGCCGAAGCCCGGCGCGATGCGCGCAATGACCTCGTCCGCCGGTCGCACCGTGCCGCGCAGCATGCCGGCGACGCGTTCGCGTGTCGGCGGAATCAGCGGCAGTCCGTCGCCCCAGCGTTTCTCCATGAACAGCGCATTGATCGCGGTGAGATCGTCGGCAACTTCAAGGGTCGCTGCGCGCGCGGCGGCGCTGCGCGGTGCGGCAAACGCGGCATCATCGGCATGGCTGACGAGCCGCGCGATATCGGCAGCGCATTGCGCCGCCAGCGCGCGTACTTCGTCGCGCGAGCGGTTGCTGAACGGATGCGGCACCACCGCAATCGGCAGCTCCGCATAACCGCAGGCGGCGGCCTGGGCGCGGCCCAGCTTGACGAAGGCGCTCGAACATACGGTGACGGCGAGCGGGCCCAGCTTCGTGACTTCTGCGTTGTCGTGGATACTCCACGACGTGCATGCCCCTCAGTCGCCGGAGCCGGTGATCACCACATCGCAGGCGGCGGCGATCTCGCGGATCATCGCTTCTTCAGCCGGAATCGAGGCGCCGCGTTTCCTGCGCACGATCACTGCCTTGACGCCGTGATTCGTCGTAAATTCCGCGCCGAGATCCTCGACCAGAAAATTGAAATTCGGCTTCGCGTTGTCGATGAAGCCGACCGTTTTTCCGGCCAGGCCGGCCAGTGTGCGGCGCGCGAGTTGCGGCAGATCGCCGGCCGGGGCGGTAGGATCGTAAATGAAGGTGGTGGCGGACATGCGGTTCTCCGGTTCACGATGCGTGAGCGGTCGAACTTAATCGAAATCGCGGCGAGCGGCAACCGCCGATGGGCGATGCGCTGCGCGCTACAATAGCGCCCGTTGTGTAACAAGGATCGGGCTGTGAAGAAATCGGTTGTGCTGGCGTTTGCCGTGCTGTGTGCATTTGTTTCTGTTGTCGCGACGGCCGCGGATTTTCCGACGCGCCCGGTACGCATCGTCGTGCCCTCGACCCCGGGCGGCGCGCTCGACATTCTGTCGCGCCTGCTTGCGCAGAAGATGCCCGAACGATGGGGCCAGCCGCTGGTGATCGACAACCGTTCCGGCGCCGGCGGCATCATCGGCAGCGAGATCGTCGCCAAGTCCGATCCCGACGGCCACACGCTGCTGGTGGTGGCGCTGGGCTACGCGGCCAATCCCTTCCTCTACGAAAAGCTGCCTTACCGCACGCCGCAGGATTTTGCCCCGATCACGGTGCTCGCCTCGCAGCCCAATGTGCTGGTGGTGCATCCATCGGTGGCGGCGACCAGCCTGCGCGAGTTGATTGCGCTGGCCAAAGCCAAAGGCGGCGGCCTCGCCTACGGCACCTCGGGCATCGGCACCAGCGGCCATCTGGCCATGGAGTTGTTCAAGCGCATGGCCGGTGTGGACATGATCCAGGTGCCGTACAAGGGCGCGGGTGCGTCGAATGCCGCGGTCGTTGCGGGCCAGGTGCAGGTGCTGTCCACCGCGCTGGGCGCCGCGCTGCCCTTTCTCAAGGGCGGCCGCCTGCGCGCAATCGCCGTGTTGGGCGCGAAGCGCACGCCGGTTGCGCCGGAGATTCCGACCGCCGTCGAATCCGGATTGAAAGACTATATCGTCGATGGCTGGTTTGCCGCGCTGGCGCCGGCGAAGACGCCGCCGCGCATCGTCGAACAGTTGCAAAAGGAATTCACCGCGGTTTACCGGCAGCCTGACGTTGCCGAACGCCTGTTCGCCGGCGGCTTCGATGCCGGCAGCATGACGCCGCAGGAAACGGCGGCATTCATCGATGCGGAAATGAAAAAGTGGGGCAGGTTGATACGCGACGCGGGGATCAAGGGCGAATAATCGCCGCCGCCGGCAAAGCGACATGGCAGCGCGATCGTCAGGGCGACCGCTCCGGCCTTGCGGCGACGGGCCATGCAATGCCGGCGTATGATCTGCGGTCAGCGCAAATGCCAACGCCATTCACATCGACTGTGCCGCAATCGTGACGACATTATCGTTCGACGCGCTTTCCGCGTACTGGTCCGCGCCGGAGGTGGCAACCAACGTGGTTGTTTTCCTCAACCTGCTGGGCGCGATGCTGCTTGGACTGGTGGTGGGTTACGAACGCTCGTATCACGGCCGCGCGGCCGGCATGCGCACCTACGGGCTCGTCTGCATGGCGTCGGCCGCGTTGACCGTCATCGCCGGCTATCCTGCCTATTGGTACGGCGGTCATCCGGACATGATCACCGCCAGCGATCCGACGCGGATCATTCAGGGCGTCGTGACCGGCGTCGGCTTTCTTGGCGCCGGCGTCATCATGAAGGAGGGTTTCACCATCAGCGGGTTGACCACCGCGGCGTCGATCTGGGCGTCGTCGGCGATCGGTATCCTCGTCGGCGTCGGTTTCTATGCCGCGGCGATACTGCTGACGCTGCTGTCCGCTGCCAGCATGATGTGGATCTCGCGTCTCGAAGCCTGGCTGCCGTCGCGCCAGGCGATTGCCGTGTTCATGCGCTTCCGCAAGGACTACCGCCCGCGCGAGGACGAAATGCGCCGCGTCGCACTCGAACGCGGCTACGAGTTGGCCGGCGGCAGCATCGCCATCGAATATAACGACGGCCAGCCGGAATGGCGTTTCGTTGCCGTGTCGCTCGGCAAGGGGCTCGCCGCGCCATTGTCGGAACTGGCGACGGAACTGGCGCGTGTCGATGGTGTCGAAAAATTCAGTCTGTCCCACGCGCGTAACTAGATTTCCCATCTACTGGCGTTCGATGACTCGCGCCTGCGGGCGCCGGCCGTTTTACGGTTAAAGACCGCGCCGCCGCATTAGCGTACTATTCGCCCCCGTTCACAAAAAGGCCGGCCCCGCATGTTGAAGCAAGTCAAAGTCATTTCGCAGCGCGCAGTCGTCGCGGCCGTTCAGCTGCCGACCGTCAGTGACGCGGAGCTTGAATCGTCGTTGAACGAACTGCGTGAACTGGCCAAGACGCTGGGCTTCGAAGTGGTCGCCACGTTCACGCAGAAGCGCGGCAGTTTTGATGCGACAGCCTATCTGGGCACCGGCAAATGCGAAGAACTGCGGCGCTTTGTGCAGGGCGAGGAAGAAACAGAACCTGCTGACGAGGAAAATCACGAAGCTGCCGCCGCCACCACGCGCGCGGAGAAGAATGAGGAGCGTCGCATCGCGCGCCATGGCCTCGCTGAAGCGCGTGAAGCGGCCAAGGCACTGGCCGGCAGCGACAAACGCCGCGCCGCCTTCGTGCTGGTCGATCACGACATCTCGCCGTCGCAGGCGCGCAACCTCGAAAACGAAATCGGCTGCGACGTGCTCGACCGCACCATGGTGATACTCGAAATCTTTCACCGCCACGCGCGCTCGAATGCCGCGCGCGCGCAGGTCGAGATCGCGCGTTTGCGTTACCTGGCGCCGCGCCTGCGCGAAGCCGCCAAGCTGGCCGGGCCGCAGGGGCGGCAAAGGAGCGGCGTCGGCGGTCGCGGCGCCGGCGAAGGCGCCGGCGAAGCGGAACGCACCAAGATCCGCGACCGCATCGCCGAGCTGAAGCAGGAGATCATTGCCTTCGATTTCGAACGCCAGACCCAGCGTGCGCGCCGCCAGCAAAGCGAGGGCCTCGCTCGCGTGGCGCTGATCGGTTACACCAATGCCGGCAAGTCCACCCTGATGCGCGCGCTGACGGGCAGCGAGGTGCTGGTCGCCAACAAGCTGTTCGCCACCCTCGACACCACCGTGCGCACCCTGCTGCCCGAGGGCGTGCCGCGCGTGCTGGTGAGCGACACCGTCGGCTTCATCAAGAACCTGCCGCACGATCTGGTGGCCTCGTTCAAGTCAACGCTTGAAGAGGCCGCCGAGGCCTCGCTGCTGCTGCACGTGATCGACGCCAGCGACCCCGGATTCGAACGCCAGATCGAAGTCACCGACGAGGTGCTCGCGGAAATCGGTGCCGACACGGTGCCGCGCCTGCGCGTGTTCAACAAGATCGACCGCGTCGGCGACGCCAAGGCGCAAAAAGAACGCGCGAAGGTGCTGCGCGCGCAATATCCGAAGTGCATCGTCGTCAGCGCTGTTGATACCGATGACGTGGCCAAACTGCGCAAGGCGATCCGCGCGTTTTTCGGCAAGCGCCTGGTCAGGGCCGAATTGTTCCTGCCGTGGACGGCGCAGCAGTTGCGCGGCGAACTGTTCGCGGTGTGTCAGGTGCTGGAGGAACGCGCCGACGGCGAGGGCGCGCATTTCCGTGTGCGCGGCGAGCGCAAGGATATCGATGCGCTGCGCCAGCGTATCGGCGAGGCGACGGGGCAGGGGTAGCTTCGCCCGCGGCAACTGTAGATTGCGTCGGGCTGGACGGATCGCCGGCGGAACTCAGCGTGATTTCGAATCATCCGTGCTGCCGGACGGATTCGGGCCCGCGTTGCGATCTGATTTGAGTTCTTCAAGAAACCGCTTGTTTTCCTGCTGCTGCATGTTCTTCAACTCTTCGCCCGCAGTATCGCGTTCGGTTTCGAGGGCATTTCGCTTTTCCCTGACATTTTTTCGTTGCTCCTGCGTCGCTTTCAGCCTCTGCACGGCGGTATCGGTTCTCGCGTCTGCTTGCGCGTCAACCTCGTTCTCGAGGGCTTTTTGTCGATCGCGCACATCCTGCAGCGCGCGTTGCGCGGCTTCGCCCTCCTCGCGCAGCGCCTTTCGCCTTTCCTGCAAATCCTTGTTTGATACGTTTTCGGCATTAACATCGTTCAGCAACGACTTGCGCTTGTCCTGAACTGCCTTCATGGATTCCATTGCCGCCTTGGTGTCGGCTTTCAGTGCTTCGCGTTTCTGTTGCAGCGCGCGCATTTGCTCCTGCACGGCGCTTTTCTGCTGTTCCAGTGTTTTTTCATTTTGTTCCCGCAGGGCTTTCATCTGTGCCCGTTCCGCGTCCAATTCGGCGCGCTTTTCCTGAATGGCCTTGCGCCGTTCCTCACGCCGTTGATCGATCAGCCGCTGGATTTCGGCGTGCTTCGCCGCGATTTCGGCTTCGTGAGGGCTGGGCCGGAAGAATACGGGTACTCCGGCCAGCAACCGTGGCCGATCCATTTGGCGGGTCGAGACGAATCCCGCCTGATCCGGCGCGATCGCGGCCTGCCCTGCCGCTGTTTCAATATAGCTCTGACCGACGAACACCCGGTCGTAAGTCCCCGGTTCGCCTTCACTGGAACCTTCCGGAATGTAGCGCGGTTCGTGATCGGTGCCGCGAATGCCGATGGTGGCGGTCGGCGTCTGCACACGATAGCCGCGGGGATTGAATTTGCCGATCCATCCGGTCACCGAGCGAAAACCGCCGGCCAAAAGCCGAAAAATACCTTTGTCGTCGGGGGCGCCCTCGGCTTTGTAATTGACAACCCAAAAGCGCGTGTTCGGCCGCAGCGCGATGAAACCCGTGTCTTGCATGGTGATGTGCACTTCACCGTCTTTACCGGTGATCAGTCTGTCGCCCTCGCTGACCACATCGCCGACTTTGGCGGACCGCGGCGCTGCTCCCGCGATGGCGATGCGCGCGTCGCCTTCGACGAGCACGATGGTTCCGGCTTGGTTTGGCGCCGAAGCCATTGTCGATTGCGGTGAGGTTGATTGCGCCGGAGACGTGCTGTTGGGTGAAGTTTGCGCATGCACGGCAAACGTCGCCAGCAGGGCGATCAGGCATTTCCATCGGTGCATTTTTTGCATTGTGCATTCCAACCGAGTGAAATGTGCGGCCCGTTTCAGGACCAATACATCGTCGCTGCGCGATGCGGAATTCTTGCAATTTTGCAGTTGCATGTCCAGCGGGCGGGGATTTGAAAATGGCTCGCCATTCAGAGACCCAAGCTTCACCGGGCGGAATTCTCGCGTACTTGACTCACGCCGTGTGACAGTGGAAGCTAACCACGGATTTAATGTATCCGGACAGCCCGACGCGATGAAGCGGGCGTCTGATCACAGTGCTGCATTCCGGGGGGGGGGGAATCATGCTGGCTATCGTGCGACTGCCCGTGCTGTTGTGCTTTTCCGCATTTGTGTTGTGCGCGCAGGCGCAGCAGTGGCCGGCGAAAGCCATCCGTGTCGTCGTCAATTTTCCGGCCGGCGGCACCACCGACATGATGGCGCGCGCGTGGACGCCGAAACTCTCCGAAGTGCTCGGCCAGCCGGTGGTGATCGAAAACCGCGGCGGCGCCGGCGGCAATGTCGGCATGGAAGTGGTGGCGCGCGCCGCGCCTGACGGTTATACGCTGCTGGCATCCTCGGGCAGCCCGGTCGTGGTCGGGCCGCATCTCTATAAGCTCAATTTCGACGTCGGTCGCGACCTCGTGCCGGTCGCGCCGATGGGGCGCATCATCACCATACTCGTCGTGCGGCCGACCTTGCCGGTAAAGACCACGCAGGAACTCATCAGCTATATGCGCGCCAATCCCGGCAAGCTCAATTACGGCTCGGTCGGCAGCGGCAGCACTCTGCACATTCATGCCGAGCGGCTGCTGCGCGCCACCAATACTCAGGCGACGCATATCCCGTACAAGGGCGCGGCAGAGCTGCTGACCTCGCTGCTCGGTTATCAGATCGATTTCGCGTTTGATTCGGGCTTGACGGTGCCCTACGTCAAGAGCGAAAAGCTGCGCATCATCGGTGTGGTCGCCGCGCAGCGCTCACCACAGTTTCCCGATACGCCGACGCTGGCCGAGGCGGGCATCGATGTCGAAGGCGATGCGCTGTTCGGCGTTTACGCGCCCGCCGGCGTGTCGCGTGACATCGTGCTGCGGCTCAATCGCGAAATCGGCCGCATCATGCAGGCGCCCGAAGCGCGCGCGGTGCTGGCGACCTTTGCGGCGGAAGTGGTGACCATGCCCCCCGACGAATTTGCCGCTATCCAGCAGCGCGACCGCGAAAAGTTCGGCGCCTTCATTCACGAGGCGAATATCCGCGCCGACTGATTCGATTGACTCAATGCAGTGACCCGATTGCGGATTCGCGGCGGGGCCGCGGTTTTATTGCCGGTCGCGGCAAACGCGATAAAACTCATTCAACCAACACATCAGGGAAAAGGGAGGGCGGAATGTTTGACATCAGGCTGAGTGACGAGCAGCGGGCTTATCGTGATCTGGCCCGCGAGTTTGCCGAGAACGAGATCAGGCCGATCGCGCTGGAGCTCGACAAGAAGCCGAACTGGGAAGACCGCATTCCCTGGGAAGTGCTGAAAAAAGGCTCCAAGCTCGGCTTTCGCACTTTTGCGCTGAGTGAAGAAAACGGCGGCGCCGGCGCGTCCGATCACCTGACGGCCTGTCTGATCGCCGAAGAGCTTGCCGCCGGCGACATCGGCACAGCCTATTACTATATGCTGACGGCGCGCCGCGCGCGCGACTGGTTCGAGCTGCGCATGACGCCGGAGCAGCGCGCGTACTTCCTGCCGAAGTTCCTTAACGACGATCTTTTTTTCACCACGGTCGCCATCCATGAGCCGGACACCGATCTCGGTTTCGACTACTTTACCGAGACGCCGGAGACGGCGCGTTTCAAAACGCGCGCCACCGAACAACCCGACGGTTCGTGGCTGCTCAATGGCGCGAAGAATTTCCAGACCGTCGGTTATCTGGCCAAGCTGCTGGTGGTGATGGCGCAGACACCGGCCGGCGCGCGTGCTTTTCTTGTTGAGGGCGATACGCCGGGTCTGGTGCGCCATCCGATGTCGAAGATCGGCCGCCGCATCGGCGACAACGCGGAAATCTTTTTCGATAACGTGCGGGTGCCGAAGGGCTTCATCCTGGCGCCCAATCCGCCGGGCCGCACGGACATCGGCACGCATGTCACCATCGCCGCGATCACCCTCGGCCTCGGCCGCGCCGCGCTGGAAGAAACCATCAAATACACGTCGGAGCGGGTGTCGGGCGGCAAGCCCATCATCCAGCATCAGGCGGTCGGGCTTTATATCGCCGACATGGCGATGAACCTCGAAGCGGCGCGGCGTTTGATCTGGACGGCGGCGTGGGCGAAGGATCACCCGGAAGCGTTTGCCGACGGCACCGTCGAAGCCAAACCCTACGAGATGATGGCGACCGCATTTACCGGCACCGCGGTGCAGCGCCTCACCGAGCAGGGGCTGGAATTGTTTGGCGGCATGGGCGTGGTGCAGGGCATGCCGATCGAAAAATACGTGCGCGATGCGATCGTGCAGAAGCACATTTCGTTCGTGTTTCCGTCGCGCTATAAAATCACCGAGGCACTGGCCGGATACAAACGCAAGGTGGCGCCGTTTCTCGGCAACACCTGACGTTTTGTTGAATATCGAAATCAGAGGGAACGCAGCATGACCATGAAACGGATGGCGATCGAAATCGGCATGGGCACGGATATCCGCGGCGCGGATTACACCAAGGCGGCGGTGCGCGCGTTACGCGATGCGCTGTGGCACAACTCGCTCAATGTCGCCGACGCTGTCGGCAAAGACGTCGATTCGATGGTGGTGGAAGTGCTGATCGGCGTGCCGAAGCCCGAACTCGTCGATAAGGCCGAGGTGCTGAAGGTATTGCCGCACGGCAGCGGCACGGTCGAGGTCTGCGCGGGCGGACTGGAGATTTTCAACGATGCCGGTACCGCTTCGACGGTGCTCGCGCACGCGGCGGCAATCGTCCGCCTCGACATCTAGCGCCGCCATGCCGCTCAAACGATTCATACTGGAAATGGGCGCCGGCAATGATTTGCACGGCGGGGATTACACCAAGGCGGCGTTGCGCGCGGTGCAGGATGCCTTGCATCATTCCTCGCTCGCTTTCATCCGTTCGCTCGGGCTCAGCGCGAAAGAGATGCAGGTCGAGGTGACCATCGGCGTGCAGGAGCCGGCCAAGGTCGATGCCGCGGCGGTCAAGGCGAGCCTGCCGCACGGGCAGGTCACGGTGAAGGTGGTCAAGGGCGGACTCAATGTGCCGGCAGAGGGCAATCACGATCTGGCGGTGATCGCCAGTGCGGCGATTGCAGTGCGCTTTGAAATGAAGGCCGCTTCATGAAAGCGGTGCAGATGTTCGAGCCCGGCGGCCCCGACGTTTTGAAATACGTCGAGCTGCCGACCCCCAAGCCCGGCCCCGGCGAAGTGCTGGTGAAGGCGCATGCGATCGGCGTTTGTTTGCCGGAAACGCTGGTGCGCCAGGGCGTCTATGCGTGGATGCCGCCGCTGCCGCTGATCCCCGGCATCGAAATGAGCGGCACGGTGGTGGAGACCGGCAGCGGCTGCACTCAATTGCGCGTGGGGCAGAAAGTATTTGTCTGCGCGCGCGAATTCAAGGAGCGTGCCAACTGTTATGCCGAATATATCGCCGGTCCGGAGAACCGCATCTATGCGGTGCCCGATGGCGTCGATCTCGATGAGGTCGCCGGGCTCGCCAATTATCAGGTGGCTTGGCATCTGCTCAATTCCGCGCTGAAGGGCTTTCAATACGAATCCGTGCTGGTGCTGGCGGCGGCCGGCGGCGTCGGCTCGGCGCTGGTGCAACTGGCACGCGTCTACGGCAAACGCGTCATCGCCGTCACCAGTTCCGCCGAGCGCGCGGCTTTCGCGCGCGCACAGGGCGCCGACGAGATCATCGACCGCAGGCAATCGAATGTGATCGATGAAACGCTGCGGCTCACCGGCGGCCGCGGCGTCGATCTCATCATGGATTGCGTCGGCGGCCCGAATGTGACCGAGCTGTTCAAATGCGTCGAACGCTTTGGCCTGTTGATGCTCTACGGCCAGCTCGAAGGCATGGCCAGCGGCAACATCATCGGCTCCATCCACCGGCCGCCGTGGCGCAGCGCGGCGTTTCGCTACTTCACCATGCACACGCTCGACGATTGGCCGGAGCTGCGCGCGCGCGCCACGCTCGATCTGATTCGCCTGCTGCACGAAGGCAAAATCCGCGTGCCGATTTACGATCGCTTTCCGCTCGCCGAAGCACCGCGTGCGCACCGTGTATTCGAATCGGGCACGGTCATGGGGAAGCTGTTGATGAAGCCGTAAGGCTCAAGGTGTGCGCGGGAACTGCACGGGATATGGCAAGCAAGCAGTTTCGGCACCGTTACGCAGGTGCAGGAATACAATGAGGCGGCTGGCGCTTTTCGCACAGTGCCCGTTCATAAAGGGGAGGAGTCATGAATCGCATCGCTGCCACGGACGTATTGCCGCTGGGCGTCACGCTGATTAAACCGGAAGAGAGGAATTGGGAGCCCTCGCCATCGGGTCGCGATCAGCTTTACCTGCTGGGGCATCCGAATAAGCCGGGACCCTATTTGCACCTGGTCAAATGGCCGCCACACAGCAAGGTGCTCGCCCACAAGCATCCGGACGCGCGTTATTGCATGGTGATGTCGGGCGTGCATTACATCGGCTACGGTGACGCGTTCGACGAGGCGAAGTTGCATGCGCATCCGGCCGGCTCGTTTTTCACCGAACCCGCGGACACTGCGCACTTCGGCATCACGAAGGAGGAAGGTGCGGTGCTTTACTTCTACGGCATGGGGCCCAGTTCCCTCGTCTGGGTCGAAAAAGAAGAACCGGTCAGGAAATAGTCACGTTTTGGTCTTGGAGGAGAACAAAATGCGGGCGAACGTCGCAGCACGTCTTTTCATCCGTCATGGCTTGAGCGCTGCGCTTCTACTGACGCCGGCCGCGGTCTTTGCGCAGGCGGACAACTATCCGTCGAAGCCCGTGCGTATCGTCGTGCCGTTCAGTCCCGGCAGCCCGATCGAGTTGCCGGCGCGTGCGGTCACGCAACGCATGATGGAGACTTTCGGCCAGTCCTTCGTATTTGACTACCGCACCGGCGCCAGCGGCACCATCGGCACCGAGGCGGTGGCGCGCGCGCCGAAGGACGGCTACACCATGCTGATCACCAACTGCTCGCACTCGGCGAACCCCGCCTATTTCAAAAAGCTGCCGTACGACGCAATCAATGATTTCCAGCCGGTGTCGCAGATCAACGTCACCTACGGCAACCTGCTAGTGATACATCCGTCGGTGCCGGCGCATAACGTGAAGGAATTCATCGCGCTCGCGCGGGCGCGGCCGGGCCAATTGCACTATGCCTCGGCCGGCATCGGCAGCCCGCCGCATGTCAGCGCGGCGTTATTTGCGGCGATGACCGGCATCGACCTCATTCATGTGCCGTACAAAGGCACCGCAGTCGCTTTCAACGACGTGCTGGGCGGCCACATCGAAGCGATGGTGGCGAGCCCGACCACCGCGGTGCCCTATGTGCATGCCGGGCGTTTGCGCGCGCTTGGCATCGGCGGTCCGCGCCGTCAGCCGCAGGTGCCCGAGGTGCCGACCTTCAACGAGGCGGGGCTCACCGGTTTCGATCTCACCTGTTATCACGGCATCTGGCTTCCCGCTGGCACGCCGCAGATGATCGTGCGCAAGATCTACGGCGAAGTCGTGAAAGCGGTTGCGCTGCCGGAGACCAAGCGCATGCTTGCAGAGGGCGGCCTCATTCCGGTCGGCAGTTCGCCCGAAGAGTTCGCCGAGTTTTTGCTGAAGGACGTGGTGCGCCAGGCCGAGATCACCAAACAGATCGGACTCGAACCTCAATAATCGACGGTGATGGCGGTCGTTGCCGTGACCAAATAACAGGGGAGCTTCAGTGTCACAATCACAAAAAGCGGTGCACGCAGGCGAGGCGGTTGCAGAGGCGTTAGGCGCGGAAGGTGTCGAGCGCGTTTACAGTGTGCCGGGTTCGCACATTCATCCGATCTACGATGGCATCAGCCGCATCAAGCCGATGCGTTTCGTCACCTGCAAGATGGAGCCGAATTGTTCGCTGATGGCCGATGCCTACGGGCGGCTCACCGGCAAGCCCGGCGTCTGTCTGGTGACCGCAGGCCCCGGCGGACTTAATTCAATGGCCGGCGTGGCGCAGGCCTATGGGGCAGCCTCGCCGCTCGTGCATATCGGCGGCGCGGTGCCGCTGAAAGCCGACATGGAGGCTTTTCACGGCGTTGACAATCCGGCTTTCGTCAACGAAATGTTCAAGCACATCACGAAGTGGAGCGCGCGCGTCGAAAAAATCGAGGACATTCCCGAAGTGATGGCGAAAGCCTTTCACATCGCGCGCAGCGGCCGGCCCGGGCCGGTGCACGTCGAGTTGCCGCGCGAAACCGATGAGAGCGAATACATTCTGCAAAAGGAAAAGGTCGTGCTGCCCGAATACAAACGCATGCCGGCCGTGGTCCACCAGCCGCAAGCCGCGGATGTGTCGCGCTTCGCGCAACGACTGAAGGACGCGAAATCACCGGTGATCGCCGCCGGCAAGGGCGTGATCCGGCAGGGCGCACTCAATGAACTGGTGGCGCTCGCGGAGAAACTGCAGGCACCCGTGGTGTTTGCGCAGGATGCCATCGGCGTCATCGCCGAACCACACCCGTTGTTCGCGGGCTTTTTCAAACCCGGGCGCAGTCATCCGCTGTGCGTCGATGCGATGAATGAGGCCGATCTCGTGATCGGCATCGGTCTGCGCGCCGGTGCCGCCGAGATGACCGAACTCAACACGGTGTCGCCGAAAAACCAGATCCTGATCGGTTTTGACGATGTCGCCGAATCGCGCTATCGCGGCGACGACCAGCGTGTCGCCGACCCGAAGCTGTTTCTGACTGCAATGCTCGCCGAACTGGGCGCGTTTCAGAAGCCGGCCAACGCTGCAATACTGAACCGCATGGCGGAAAAGAAAGCGGCATCGCGCGCGGGGCTGATCAAGCTGAACGACGCGCACCGCAGCGACACGCCGATCTATCCGGGGCTCGTGATGGAGGCGATGAACAAGGTGCTCGACGACCGCGCAGTGGTGGCAAGCGACGTCGGCAACTGCCAGATGTGGGCGCGGATCTACCGGCGCATCGCGACGCCGGAATCGTTCATGCAGTCCGGCGTGTGGAACGCGATGAGCTTCGCGCTGCCGACCGCGATTGTGGCCAAGATGGAGTTTCCGGAACGCGACGTCGTCTCGCTCGCCGGTGACGGCGCCTTCCTTATGACCATCGGCGATCTGCCGACCGCGGCGGAATACGGCGCCAACATCATGATGGTGGTGCACAACAACGGCACTTTCGGCCAGACCTTCATGCAGCAGACCAGCATCTACGGTCACACCTTCGGCACCACCTTCGACAGTCCGAATTTTGCCGAGATCGCGCGCGCCTGCGGCGCCGAGGGCATCCGCGTCAGCGATCCGAAGGACGTCGAACCCGCACTGCGTCAGGCGCAGGCGGCGACCAAACGCCAGCCGGCGCTGGTCGAGGTCATGGTCGGCGACGTGCCGAATCCGAGAATTCCGTAACATCTGCGCGGCTGGCGCAGCGGCCGGGATAGAGGCGCAATACCTCCGTCCTGCCTGACCGGGCCTTCATCACAAATATTCGTTCGACTAACAGTCGGCGATCGAGAACATCGATCGTTCGTAACGGGTCGGTTTTCGGCGCTTGGTTGATGGACGCAAATTGACGCAAAAACCGGTCAGCCCCGGTCATATCAATTTATCGGTTGATCTGCATCGTGGATTAATTTTCCACCTTAGGTCGATGTGCCCGGTGGCGAACGGCGATCCTGTGCATTTCTTAATTTCAATCAAGTTCTTTATTGTTTTCAGTGGATTAAAGATCTATTGCGGTCCGTCGATAATACCCATGTATGAGCCATGGATTTTGATTGGCTATGACTATTTTGAACACCATTGAACTGATGTCCTTTTGAGGCGAGTGGCGAGACCCATGAACACAAACTTATCCGAAGCAGTAGCACTCGACCGGACCGATTTACAGCGCACCAGGCCGACAATGGTGACCCCGCTAACCGATTGGTGGAGCCGGCGCGGCTTGCAGCTAAAGTTGCAATTGCTGATTCAGGGTGGATTGATCGTTATCTTGATAATTGCACAACAATGGGTCTCGACTCAGTTCGAACACCAGATCATCAGCGCCGCCGAGGAACGCGCAAAAGCCATCGCAGATGGTGCAATCAACGGGCTGAACACGTTGATGGTTACAAAAATTGGCAAGGATGACGTGATAAGTGACCAGTCGAGCAGGGCCCTTTTTATCCAGAAAATGGGCGTGTCCGAGAAGGTCAAGGAACTGCGCGTTATCCGCGGCAAGGCTGTGGAAAAAGAGTTTGATCGGGGGCTTCCGCAGGAACAGCCGCTCGACGAGATTGACCGAAGCGTACTCGCGAGCGGAAAGACCGAATCCCGGATCAGCATAAACGGTGAAGGCGATGCATCCATTCGAACGGTAATGCCGTTTATCGCAATGACAAACTTTCGGACGACGAACTGCCTTAAATGCCATGGGGTGAATGAGGGTGAGGTCCTCGGGGCCGCAAGCGTTATCGTTGACATCAAGAACGATATCGAGACCAGCACGAAGATCAAGATGTGGCTATGGGCCGGTCAGGGTGTTGTGCAGATTGTGCTCTTCTTCGTAATTCGCCTGATCGTTCGCAGGTTGCTGCGTCAATTGGGAGGCGAGCCCTCTTACGTCATCGAGATCGTCAAACGAATCGCACAAGGCAATCTTTCGGGAGTGATTGTTACCCAGCCTGGTGACGATAACAGTCTACTCGCCGCGATGACGCAGATGCAGAGCGGCCTCCGAACAATTGTCGGTCACACACTCCGAACTGCGGAACAGTTAGCTCAATCCGCACGGCAGTTGGTGGCCTCCGCTCACCAGGTTTCCGGTGCATCCGACGCTCAAAGTGACGCGTCCGCATCGGTTGCAGCTTCTGTGGAAGAGATGACGGTCTGCATCAGCGAGATTTCCGACAGCGCGGCACATGCCCAGAAAGACGGCTCGGAGGCTGGATTGTTGGCCAAAGGTGGATCGCAGGCCGTTAGTGAGGTGATCGTTGAAATGGGGCGTATATCCGAGGCCGTCATGGGTTCTTCGCAGTCCGTTACACTGCTCGGTGAAAAGTCGCAGCAGATATCCAATATCGTGAAGGTGATCAACGAAATTGCAGAACAGACTAATTTGCTCGCATTGAATGCAGCCATTGAGGCGGCGCGAGCCGGCGAACAGGGAAGGGGATTCGCAGTTGTGGCGGACGAAGTGAGAAAACTTGCGGAGCGGACGATGACTTCCACGCAGGAAGTTGCTTCAATGATTCAGTTGATTCAGGATGGCACGAGTGAAGTGGTAAAAGGAATGTCGCACGAGAGTGTGCGTGTCAATCAAGGCGTTGCGCTCGTGGGGCACGCCAACGAATCAATGGAAAGAATACAGGGGGGCGTTCAAAAGGTGCTGGCCTCCGTGGAGCAAATATCATCGGCGTTGAGGGAGCAAAATGCCGCCAGCAATCTGATAGCCAGAAGTGTCGAAGGCATTGCGGAAATGACCGAAAAAAACAGCTCGGTCATCAAGGAGGTGTCTTCTGCGGCTGAACACCTGGAGCAACTGGCTGTCCAGTTAAATGAGTCGGTCGGGAAATTCAAACTGTAGCCGATGATTTACGGTTTTGACACGATTCGGGTAATTGGACGGGGCCATTGTTGCAAAATACGCGCGCCCAGTGTTCATCCAAATCCAATTGCAGAATTGTGTTTCACCCCGTTCGTCACTAACATGCCTTTGGGCTGATTGCCTATTTGATAAACGGCATTAAACATGCGTTCAGTCGCGCAACAGGAAAATTCGCTGGTCCGACTTTCGCGTATGCCCTATCCCGGGCAGTTTTCTTGCGTGAATGCGGGACTGCTGCGCCTTGCGCTGGCACTTATGGTTGTGCTCTCAATCATCCTACCGGCATCCGGGCGTGCCGGCAGCGCCACGCCAATATTTGTTCTGCATTCCTATAGCCAGGAATATCCGTGGACCAAACGGCAGCATGAAGCGTTTATGCAGTCACTGGTAGCAACACTTCCCGGAGCAGTCGATGCCAGCGTCGAATACCTCGATGGCAAACGAGTGCCTTATACCGCCGCCTACGGCACTTATTTCGCCGGTTATCTGGCACGGAAGTATGCCGGGTTCGCGCCGAAGCTGATTTACGTCACCGACGACAATGCGCTTGTATTTGCTATTGCTCATCTCAACCGGGTTTTTCCGAAGGTGCCGATCATCTTCTCGGGGATTAACGACTACGGCATGAAGCAACGGATCGATCCGAATTACGTCACCGGCGTGTTCGAAAACAAAGAGATCGCGCCAAACCTGGAATTAATGAGACGTATCGCGCCGGGAGTCCAGGATATTCTGGTGGTTGGCGACGAATCGGAGACATTTCAGGCTATCAAGCACGATGTTATCGCCGATATCGCACGGCAACCGGATGTTCGGGCGCATTTCATCTCCGACGGCCGCATCGAACAATTGATTGCGGATCTGAAGGTGCGGAGCGAGAAATTTGTCTTTCTGACGACATTAGGCGCGATAACGGATGCCACTGGGCGAACGCTAACTTTGCCGGAGGTCGTCGCGGCTATCGTCAACGCCGGGCGGTTCATTGTCATCAGTATGGAGGATGTCTACCTCTTCCCCGGGGTGCTTGGTGGTTACGTCACCAGCGGCCACAAGCAAGGTGCGGCTGCCGCCGAGATGAGTGCACGCTATCTTTCGGGAACCGCTATCGCCGCGATAAAACCCATCGAAAAAAGTCCAAATGAATACATATTTGACGGTGCTGAACTTGCCAAATTGGGCATAAAGCTGCCGGCCGACCTTTCCTCTGGCGCGACCATCCTGAACCCATTGCCAACCATTTACGAACGCTACTTACCGCTCATTGTGCGTTCGCTCTATGTATTCGCACTGCTTCTAGGGCTCTCGCTCGCTACATTTAGCTTCATCCTGATACGCAAAAACCGGCAGATCGCACGTCATGCGATTGCGATCACGGCGCAATCTAGGCGGATAAGCGAAAGCGAGGAAAAACTTCGCGGACTATACGAACTGTCCCCTTTGGGAATCGCGTTGAATGATTCGAATGGACGGTTTTTTGAGTTTAACGAGGCGTTTCAAAGGATCTGCGGATATTCAGCGGACGAATTGAGATCAATGGATTACTGGACGCTGACGCCCAGGAAATACGGGGCCGACGAGGCGCAACAACTGGAGATATTGGAACGATCCGGTTTATACGGCCCATATGAAAAAGAATACATCCACAAGGATGGCCATCTGGTCCCCGTTCGGCTTAACGGTATGCTGATTACAGGGAAAGACGGCAAAAAGTACATTTGGTCCATCATCGAAGATATTACCAATATCAGAGAGGCGTCGTTAGCAATC
The DNA here is from genome assembly GCA_903889565.1 of uncultured beta proteobacterium. Lineage (GTDB taxonomy): Bacteria > Pseudomonadota > Gammaproteobacteria > Burkholderiales > SG8-41 > PALSA-1004. The sequence continues at coordinate 29,600 of CAISYC010000005.1, read as the reverse complement.
GCACGCGACCGTATTCGGCTTGAAACCATCCTTAGGACGGCGAGTGACGGCATCCATATCCTCAACGATGAAGGTTTGCTGGTGGAGGCTAACGATTCATTTCTTAAATTAATTGGATACGGCCGGGACGCAATTGGTCATCTGCGAGTGGAAGATTGGCATTCGGGAAGTGACCGGAACGTATTGCTTGATAGCATCAAAACCTTGATTGATTTGAGGGAGTCGATTGTTTTTGAAGCTAAGCATCGGCGCCAAGACGGGACAATATTGGATGTTGAAATCAGTGCGTGCGGCATTGAAATTGACGGTCAACGATTCGTCTATGCCTCTTCCCGTGACATCTCCGAACGCAAAAAGGCGGCGGCGGAGCTTGCCAAGTTAAACGCCGAACTGGAATTGCGCGTTACCCAACGGACTGCCGAGCTCGAGGCCGCTAACAAGGAATTGGACTCCTTCAGCTACACCATTGCACATGACATGCGGGCACCGGTGCGCGCAATCAATGCTTTTAGTCAGATGGCACTGGAATCCGCTGAAGGAACGCTTGACCAGAAAACGGTTGGCAATCTCAAGCGGGTTGTGGCCGGTGGCCGCCACATGGCCAATCTTATCGATGATCTGCTCAATCTGGCGCGGCTTTCCCGCCAGGAGATGCGGGTGCAGAACTGCGACATGAGCCAATTGGCTGCGACGGCCTGCGCGGCACTGGCTACGGCGCACCCCGAACGTAAAGTGATAATCAAGATACAGGCGGGCATGACTTTCAGTGGCGATCCCGGTTTAATGCGCGCTACGCTAGACAATTTAATCGGGAATGCATGGAAATATACGGCAAAGACCAGCGCGGCGAGAATTGAAGTTGGCAATGAGTGGCGCGACGGTAACACTGTTTACTATGTCCGCGATAATGGCGCCGGCTTCGACATGCGGTACGTGCACAAATTGTTTGCGCCGTTTCAGCGCCTGCATCATCGTGACGAGTTCGAAGGGACCGGGATCGGATTGGCGACGGTCAAGAAAATCATCGAGCGACATGGTGGAAAGATCTGGATCGAAAGCGCGGTTAATGTCGGCACCACGGTATTTTTTACGGTTGGAGAATCCGTCTGACCATAGGAAATAGAGGCTGCCGAGCAGCGCTGCGGTTTAGGCTTGAGTGAATGTCGGCTTCGTAAAAATGCGACCGGCTGGTTAGGCTCGATTGCGGCAGTTCGCAGTTCCGGACAGCGGTCTGCCGCCGGGGAGAAATCCCGACCGTCACCGGGTCTGGCCGCAATTTACTGCGGCTCGATGCCCGCCTTCTTCGCGATTTGCGTCGCGATTTGCAACTGTCTGGCGACGTAGGCGTCGAGTTCGGCCGGTGTCGATGGCGTCGCTTCTGCGCCGAGCCCGTGCAGGCGTTCAATGATGTCGGGCATGGCGAGGATTTTCACCATTTCGCGGTTGAGCCTGTTGATGACCGCGCGCGGCGTCTTCGCCGGTGCCAGAATGCCGCCCCACGAGTCCCACTCGAAGCCGGGCAGCGCCGCCTCGGCGATGGTCGGCAGTTCGGGGTAGAGCGACGAGCGCTTCAGCGACGTCACCGCGAGCGCGCGCAGGCGACCATCCTTCAACAGCGATACCGAACTGCCGATCGGCGACATGGTGAACTGCACGCGGCCGCTGATGGTGTCGGTGAGCGATTCCGGGATGCCCTTGAACGGAATATGCACGACGTCGATGCCGGCGCTTTGCTTGAACATCTCGCCCGCGAAATGCGTGCCGCTGCCGTTGCCGGCCGAGGAGAAATTGATCTGGCCGGGCTTCGCGCGCGCCAGCGCGATCAGATCCTGCACCGATTTGACGGCGAGCGACGGCGGTACCACCAGCACGTAGGTGGCGTTGGCGGTGCGCGTGATGCCGGCGAGGTCTTTCACCGTGTCGTACGGCATCTTCGCGCGCACCGCCGGCGCGGTGACGTGGGCAGACGAAACCGACAGCAGGGTGTGGCCGTCGGCGAGGGCGCCGACGACGATCTGCGCGCCGATGATGCCGCCGGCGCCGGGGCGGTTGTCGATCACCACCTGCTGGCCGAGCGCTTCGCCGAGCTTGATCGAAATCAGGCGCGCATAGATATCCGGCTGGCCGCCCGGCGTGAAGCCGACGACGATGCGGATCGGATGTTTCGGAAAATCCGCGGCCGGGTCGTTTTTCTGGGCGAGGGCGGGCAGTGCGGATGCGGCGGCGAACGCGGCGATAATAAGCGGCAATTTCATGCGGAGAATTCCCTGGGCAACGATCCGCAAGTGTAGCGCACGCCGGGTCACTTGGAGGCGGGTCGCCTGCGCCACGGATTCATTCGTGGATGCCGGCGTCCCTGATGACCTTGCCGAGCCGCGCCATGTCCGCTTTGATCACCGCGGTGAATTCTTCAGGCGTGCCGGCGACGACTTCGACGCCGGCATTGGTGAACATTTCCTTCACTTCCGGACGGTTGATGCCGCGCGCGATTTCCTGCTGCAGCTGATTGACGATCGCGGCGGGCGTTTTTGCCGGCGCAAAGATGCCGATGATCGAGCGCGCTTCGTAACCCGGCACGGTGGCTGCGACCGTCGGCAGTTCCGGCACCAGTGCCGACGGCTTCAAGGTTGCCACTGCAAGCGCACGCAGCCGCCCGCTTTTCATGTGCGGGGCCACCGAGCCGAGCGCGGTGAACATCAGGTCGGCCTCGCCGGCTACCAGCGCAATCACCGACGGGCCGGTGCCCTTGTACGGGATGCGCACGATGTTGGTTTGCGTCATCGCCTTGAACAGCTCGGTGGCCAGATGCGGCGAGGCGCCTATGGTGCCCGAGGCGTAATTGAGCTGCCCCGGCTTTGCCTTGGCAAACGCGATCAGTTCGCCGATCGAGCGTACCGGCAGCGAAGGATGCGCGACGACGATGATCGGCGAAGTGATTGCCAGCGTCACCGGAATAAGGTCGCGCAGCGGATCGTAACCGACGTTGTCGCGCAGGAACGGCAGCAGCCACACGGTGTTGCCGTAAAACATCAGCGTGTAGCCGTCGCCCGGCGACTTCACCGTGTAATCGACCGCCAGCCCGCCGCGGTTTTCGACGATCACCGGCTGACCGAGGCTTTTGGTCATTTCCTGCGCGATCAGGCGCGCGCCCCAGTCGTCGGTGCTGCCGGGCGAGGAGGTGACGATGCGGATCAGCTTGTTCGGGTAGTTCTGCGCGTACGCGGGCAACGCGAGCATGGCCGCGAACGACAGCAGCAACGCGCGCGCGTGGCTGCCCATGATCAGCGCGCGGCGGCGGCCAGCCCCGCCGCAGTGCCGGCAACGCGCCCGAAGGTCGCGCCCGACATCATGCCCGAGCCCGACCCGTAGCCGACGACGAACAGACCGCCGACCATTTCGCCCGCGGCGTAAAGGCCGGGGATCGGCCGTCCCGCGACGTGCTGGACCTGACCGGTTTTCGCCTCGATCTTGAGTCCGCCGAAGGCGAAGGTAATGCCGCAACGCACCGGCCATGCTTCGAACGGGCCTTTGTCGATTTCGAGCGCGTAGTTCGATTTCGGCGGGTAAATGCCGCTGGTGCCCTTGCCGTCGAGCGTGTGACGGTCGGGGTTGTATTTGCCGGGCTGCACCGCGGCGTTGAATTCGCGCACGGTCCTCACGAAGTTCGGCACGTTGATGCCGAGTTCCTCGCCGAGTTTCTCCAGCGTATCGGCCTGCGCGTGCGTCGCCTTGCGATAGTTCGAGGTATAGAGATTCATGTCGCGGATTTTCGCGTCGAGTATCTGGTAAGCCACCCCGCCCGGCTGCGACAGGATCGCGCGGCCCATGCTCGCGTACGTTCTACCGCGCGTTTCCCAGACTTCGTCGATGAAGCGGCAGCCGTCCTGGTTGACCATGATGCCGTACGGATACATGTAGCGATTGAGACTGTCGCCGTGCACGTGCACGCTGGGCACGGTGAATTTCGGCAGCGCGATGTCCTGCGGCGAGGCGTGGCAGGTGCTCCAGCTGCCGTGCGGCATGGCGCCGATGTCCATCGCCATCTTGAGCCCGTCGCCGGTGTTGAAGGGCACGCCGCGCACATGCACCATGTCCCAGCCGGGGCCGAGGTAGCGCGCGCGCATTTCGGCATTGGCTTCAAAGCTGCCGCAGGCGAGCACCACCGATTTGGCGTGGAACTTGATGAAGCCCTGCGGCGTGAGCGCGACCACGCCGGTGACGCGGCCCTTCGCATCCTGAATCAGTTCGACCGCGGCGGTTTCGTAGTGAAACGCGACTTTCGCCTTTTCGAGAATCGCGAAGTTGCGCTTCTGCAATCCGGCGCCGCCGCCGTTCATGGTCAGCACGTTGTCGTTGGTCATGCTCGCCGGCACCCAGTCGTGGCCCTTGGAGGCGAGCCACTGCACGGTTTTCAGCGATTCGGTGACGTGCACCTGCAGCAGTTCCTGATCGCTCTGGTTGTTGGTGACGCGCATCAGTTCATCCCACACCTCGGCCTCGGTGCGGTGCGGCAGTCCGCAGTCGAGGAGTTTGAGCAACTCTTCATCCGACATGCCGCGCACCAGCGGGCGCAGATCCTCGATGCCGTTGAAGACGAAGCGGATGTGGCCGGTCATCGCGCTGTTGCCGCCGCGGTCGCGCAGCGTCGATTTCTCGATGATCGCGACACTCGGTGTTTTTTCCAGCGCGGCGTGCGCTGCGCAGCAGGCGGCGTTGCCGCCGCCGACGATCAGCACATCGTAGTGATATTCCTGGTCTGACATTGCTTTTCCTTCTTGTTTTGTGAATCAATAAAGTTTTGCCACAGAGGGCACAGAGAACACAGAGAGATTCAAAAAAATTGATCGGACCCGATCGGGCAAAAATATATTGCTGCGGGGGGCTTCCCCGTGAACTCCGTGCCCTCTGTGGCTGAACCATTGTTTTCGCAGTTCATTCGCGGATGTTGGCGTCGCGGATGACCTTGCCCATGCGCAGCGTCTCGTTTTTTACATACGCTGCAAATTCCTCGGAGGTGCTGCCGTTGGCATCGACGCCGGCGTTAAACAGCACTTCCTTGACCTCCGGTTTGTGCACCGCGCGCGCAATCTCCTGCTGCAGCCGGGTGACGATGGCGGCCGGCGTTTTTGCCGGCACGAAAATGCCGAGCACCGAAGTCGATTCGTAGCCGGGAAGCACCGAAGCAATCGTCGGCAGTTCCGGCGCCAGTGCCGATGGTTTAGCGCTGGTGACGGCGAGCGCGCGCAGCCGGCCGGATTTCATGTGCGGCGCCACCGAACCGAGGCCGGCGATCATCAAATGCACTTCGCCGCCAAGCAGCGCGATCACCGACGGCCCGGTGCCCTTGTAGGCGACGCGCACGATATTGGTTCCGGCCATCGCATTGAAGAGTTCGCTGGCCAGATGCGGCGCGGCGCCGATGGTGCCGGCGGCGTAATTCAGTTCGCCCGGCCGCGCCTTCGCCAGCGCGATCAACTCGCGTGTCGATTTCACCGGCAGCGACGGATGCACAACGAGGATGTTGGGCGAACTCATGGCGAGCGAAACAGGAATGAAATCGCGCGCCGCGTCCCAGGTCACGCCGTCGCGCAGAAACTGCGTCAGCCACGCCGCGCTGCCGTAGCCGAGGATGGTGTAACCGTCCGCCGGCGCCTTGGCGACGTATTCCATGCTGAGCCCGCCGCGGTTTTCGACGATCACCTGCTGGCCCAGTGCGGCGGTGAGTTCCTGCGCGAGCACGCGCGAACCCCAGTCGTTGGCACTGCCGGTGGCGGCGGTGACGATGCGCAGCAGCTTCGACGGGTAAGCCTGCGGCGCCTGCGCGCCGGCGGCGGCGGCGCCGAGCAGCGACAGCAGCGCAGCGCCCTTGATAACGGCCGAACGGACCAACGGAAAAACTCCTCTTTCGGATTGCCGGCGGTGCGCTGAATGTAGCGCCCGCCGGTCTGATTCTCATCCGAACGCTAACGCAGTGCGCGCCGCGTGGCAAGCGCGCGGATGATCCGCGCCGCCGGCATTACGCCGGCGTGACGTTCAGAGCTTGATACCCATCAATTTCGCCGCCGTGGTGCTCAGCATCGCGATGCGTTCTTCGTCGCTGAAGCCGGGCGAATTCAGGATGTGCTCGACGCCCGCGTCCTGCCAGCGGTAGGGATAGTCGGTGCCGAGCATCAGTTTGTCCACACCGACTTCGGCGGCAAGGTGGCGCAGCGCCTCGGGCGTGAACACCAGCGTGTCGAAATACATCTGGCGCAGGTATTCGGTCGGTTTTTTCTTCAGCTTTATATTCGGGTCACAGGCGGTCGGTGCGGTCAGACAGGAGTAATCCGAGCGCGCCGCATACGAGGGCAGGAAGCCGCCGCCGTGCGCCGAGCAGATCTTGAGGCCGGGGAAGCGGTCGAGCGTGCCCTCGAAAATCAGATGCGAGAGGGCGATCGTGGTGTCGAGCGGGTTGCCGATCGCGTTGGTCAGCCAGCCGTTGCCCTTGTAGCGGCTGGCGAGTTCCGGCTGGGTTGCCGGATGGATGAACAGCAGCACGCCCAATTCTTCGGCTTTGGCCCAAACCGGATGGAATTTCGCATTCGAAAATTCGACACCGGCGACATGGCCGCCGATGGCGACGCCGCGCATGTTGTATTTCTTCACCGCCGTTTCGAGCTGCTCGACGGCGAGGTCCGGATGCTGCAGCGCGAGCGTGGCAAAGGCGACGAAGCGATCCGGATGCGCGGCGCACAGCTCGGCGAGCTTTTCATTCTGTGTCTGTATGACCCTGGCGGCGACGTCGCGCTCGAGCGCGTACCAGAACGGGTTGATGCTGAGCGCTTCGATGTCGATGCCGCGGCTGTCCATTGCCTTGAGGCGCTGTTCGAACAGGAGGAAGGTTTCGTCATTGCCGCGGACCATCGGCTGCAGGATCGACTGCGGGTCGCGGCCGGTCAGCGCCACCGCCTCCGGAATCGCGCAATGCGAGTGGATGTCGATGGTCTTGATGCGGCGGCCGTTGACGATCGTCTGCTTGCGCGCAGCCTGCGCATGCGCCACGCCGGGCATATTGCAGCCGGTGAAGATGACGCCCGCGGCGGCGCCGGCGGCGGTCTTGATGAAATCCCTGCGTGTGCTCATGAACTCCCCCGTTATTGTGATGCGCCGATTCGAAGCGATCGGGCCGGGGAAGATTATGGCACGCGGCGCTACTGCTCGCGTGCAGGGTGCGGGAGAGGAAAAACCGGCTGCGCCCGGAGAGACCGCGGCGGGCTGCCGACCGTCGCGGAGGGCGCAGCCGTACTGCCTGCTGCTACTTCTTCATTTCGTCTTTTTTCATGGCGTCCTTGGCCATGCCGTCCTTCTTCATTTCGTCCTTTTTCATCATGCCGTCTTTCTTCATTTCGTCCTTCTTCATCATGCCGTCCTTGGCCATGGTGTCCTTCTTCATATCGTCCGCGGCAAAAGCGCCCGACATCGAAACGGCCATGCAACCGGCAAACACCAACGTGATCAGCTTCTTCATTTAAAAATCCTTTCGAAAGGTTGAATTCGGCGGGCCCGATTGTGTGCGCGCGCCCGCCCGTTGCAGCGTCCGCCGCCTGCGTACGCAGGGCGCCGGACGATGGGTAGTCGGCGCGGCGGGGGATTCCTTACACGCCCGTTTACGGCCGGGCATTGCCTAGGCCGGATGGGCGCAGCGTAATCCGCCGCACGGGGTTTGGTCGCGGCGCTTCATCCGGCGGAATGCGCTGCGCCTTTCCGCCCTACAAAATCAGAACACCGCAGGATTTTCGCGGCCTGGCGTGTCTATTGGTGGGCGTAAAGCACGCCGCCCGCCACCGGCACCTTGGCGATCAGGATCTGGCCCGAGGAGGATTCGGTGATGTAGAGGGTCTTGCGGTCGGCGCCGCCGAAGGCGATGTTGGTGGTGGCGTGGCCCGCGCAGGATTTGATGCGGTAGAGCGGCTCGCCCAGCTTGTCGAACATCCACACGCAGCCGAAGCCGGCGTGGGCGACGGTGAGGCCGCCGGTCTCATCGACGGCGAGGCCGTCGGGGCCGCCGGTGCCGCCCGAGAGCTGCAGGAACACGCCGACCTTGGTCACTTCACCGGAGCTCAACAACGGCAGCCGCCACACCTGGTTGGCGCGCGTCACGTTGACGTAGAGATTGCGTTCATCCTTGTCGAGCGCAATGCCGTTCGGACTCGGAATGTTGCGGATCAGGCAGTTGAGAGTGCCGTCGGCGCGCAGGCGGTAGACGCGCCCGCTCGGATCCTGCAGGCCGGTCTGGCCCTGATCGGTGAAATAAAGATCGCCGTTTTTCGCGAAGATCATGTCGTTGAGGCCGCGGAAACCCTCGGAGTGCGCCGACTCCAGCAGGGTTTCGACCTTGCCCGATCGCGGATCGCACAGCAGCAGCCCTTTGCGATGGTCGGCGATGAATATGCGCCCGTCCTTGTGGATCTTCAGGCCGTTGGGTTCGCCGTCGTATTCGGCGACCACCTCGAATTCGCCCGCGGGCGAGACGCGGAATATGCGTCCGTAAGGAATATCGGTGCAATACAGATTTCCGGCGCGGTCGAACGACGGACCTTCGAGGAAGGAGCCGAGTTTGTCGTATTGCCGCGCCGCCACCCACGCCGAGGGCCGGCTGCAATGCAGTTTGTCCGGCACGCGGGCGAAGACTTCAGTCTGAATGATGGCGGGCGGTGCGAACATGGCGTGCTCCTCGGGACTCAGTTAAACAACTTCGTTGCTCCCGCGCAGGCGGGAGTCCGTTTTTTTGAATGGCCGGATACCCGCTATCGCGGGGCTGACGGCATTGATCAGGGAATGATTTTTACCTTGCGGTAATTCTCGAACTGCCGCGCGAACATCTCCGCCGAATCGAGCGTTTCGGCAAAGCCGCGCACACGCGCTTTTTTCATCGACGAAAACACATCCCAGTCGGGGCGGAACTGATAGTCGCCATAGGCCCACAATGCAACCTTGTCGAGCGGCGGTGCGCGCAGAGCGTGTTTTTTCACGATAGCGTCCCACACCGGTCCTTTGTCCTTCATGTAATCGGCGAGCTTGATCGCGCGCGGTTGGCCTTCCGGCATGCCCAGCTCCGCGGCGAAGCGGCGCCAGATTTCGCACCAGCGGGGATTGTCGCCGTTGACGACGTTGAACGCTTCGTTGCGGCAGCGCGGCTCGGTCGCCATCCAGACGATGGCGCGCGCGAGCAAACCAAGATCGGTGAACTGGGTGCGCGCCTGATAGCCTTTGGCGTTGCCCGGAAAATCGAGCGCCAGGCCGAGCTCGCGCTGGACCGCGGCGTATACCGCGATGACGAGTCCGATCGAGCGCGGCAGATCGACCGACGGATCGCAGAATGCGTGCGGGCGCGAAGACGAGTACGCCCACGCCTTGCCGGCGCTGCGCGCGCGCAGCAAGGCGTCCTGCTCGAAGTAATAATTTTCGTTCGGCGAGCGCGCGCTGCCGTCTTCTTCGAGCGGCAGCCTCACCGGGCCCAACTGGTGGCCGTACCACTTGCTGCCGTGCAGGGCGTGCACGTGTTCGAGACTGCCGCCGGTTTCGATCGCGTCGAGCAGATTCTTCAGCATGCGGGTATTGGTTTCGACGTCCTCGGTCTTGCCCTCAACCGGATGATCGTAGCGCGCCGCATAGAAAATATGCGTTGCCGAAATGCCGGCGAGTTTCTTTTCAACGTCCGCCTGATCGGCGAGATCGACAGCGATCCATTGCATGCCGGGGCGGGTCTGCGTGCGCCGCGCCAGACCGGTCACGGCCCATTGCGGATCGGTCAGCAGCTGCTCGGCGATACGTCGCCCGATCAATCCCGAGGCGCCGGCGATGACGGCGGTTTTTTTGGTCATGGTTCAGTCCTGAAGTGCGAGCGATGCGGCGTAGGCGCCGACCGCCGCAGATTGCTCGATACGCCAGGCGCCGTCGATGAGCTGCGCGGTTTTGTCCTCGTCGAAGACGAGCAGGCACTGCGCGCGGGCTTTTTCGCTGACTTCGTCGTCGGTCAGCGGTCGACCGATGCTGCCGCGGCAGTGCCCGACCTTTGTTTCGAAACTCTGGCCGTTTTTCAGCACGATTTTCGCGACCGCGGTTTCGGCGGCGAATGCGGCATCGACGCCGACGCCGACCTTGCGCCGCAGCCGCGCGACTGCCGGGTCGTGCACCACGGCGTCGTCCATCTGCGCGAGACCGGAGATTTTGCAAATGATCGAAGCCGCCGCCCAGTGCTGCAGGCTGACCAGCGACTGGTTGCGGTCGGTGAGTTCGGCGCGGTCGGCGAGTTTGGCGGCGAGCGCGCAGACGGTGAGGTCGACGCGTGCGATGTCCTCGGCAATGAAGTCGTTGGCCCGCGCGAGATCGAGGCAGGCGTCGATCACCGGATGCACGACGAAGCCGCAGGGATAGGGCTTGTAGGCCAGTGTGGTGATTTCGAAACGTTTGCCGAGGTGTTCGACCGCGACATTCATATTGGGATTGCTGGCGAACGATACGCCGAAACCTTTTTCGCCCTCGATCATGGTGTCCGAACAGGTGAAGCCGCGCGCCGCCAGCAGCGCCGACATCAGGCCGCAGCGCGCGGTGTGGCCGGGCGTGAACTGGCTGCCCATGGTGGTGTGCGATTCGCGCAGGCCCCCCGCCTGGTTGGCGGCGTGGCCGAGTGCCGTGGCGATGCCGGTTTCACCGAGCCCCATGGCTTTCGCCGCCGCCACCGCGGCGCCGATGCCGCCGACCAGGCCCGCCATCGACAGTCCTATGTTGCATTCGGCCGGCTTCGCAAACAGGATGTTGCCGATGCGGCACTGGATTTCGATGCCGAGGATCAGCGCGTGCAGAAAGTCGGTGCCGCTCATCGGCTGGTGTTCGGCCAGTGCCAGCAGCGCGGCGGCAACCGGGCTGGTCGGATGCGCGACCGTCGCAAAGTGCGTGTCGTTGAAGGCGACTGCCGCCGAGCTCATTGCGTTGATGAACGACGCATTGAGCATGTCGAGCCTGACGCGGCGGCCGACGAGACTGCTGTCGCGCGCGCCGTTGAATTCGTCAAGAATCGCCAGCACGTGCGCGACATTGGCTTCGCGCGAACCGCCGGCGGCGCAACCGACCCAGTTGACGAAGGCGCGCACGCCTTCGCGGCGCACCGCCGGCGGCAGGGCGTCAAAGCGCGAGGTGTGTACATAACGCGCGAGTTCGCGGGTGATGCGTTTCAAAATGATTCCTCGGACGGCGGCGGATTGCGCATGGTTCCCGGCGCGGCGCGATCTCGCACCGGGATGCGGTTATAATGGCCGGCGGCGGTTGCAGCAAGACAGGCGCGATGATGAATAAGCAGTGCGCGAATGTCAAACGCGAGAGCGCCGATCCGTCCGCATCCGCAACCAGTCTGCAGCGCAGGCTCCGATGCTGTCGTGCGGGCGCACATAATCAAAAAACGCGGCGTCAAGGTGAGAGAGGCGTGGTTTTGTCATGAGTCCGGTACGCGCAGCGCTGACGCTGTGGCTGGCAATCGCGGCGGGTGCCGCCTGCGCGCAGAACTGGCCGGCAAAACCGCTGCGTCTGATCATACCGCTTGCCGCCGGCGGCAATCTCGACATCGTCACCCGTTCGATCGCGCAGAAACTCACCGAGGTTTTTGGCCAGCAGGTGATCGTCGAGAACCGCCCGGGCGTGAACAGCGTGGTCGGCACCGAATACGTCGCGAAATCGCCGGCTGACGGCTACACCTTTCTCATGATGTCGAGCACTTATCTCACCACGCCGCTGCTGACGCGCAACGTGCCTTATGATCCGCTGCGCGATTTCACCGGCGTTACGCTGCTGGCGTGGCTGCCGCAGCTGATGGTGGTGCATCCTTCGCTGCCGGTGAAAACGGTGAAGGACTTCATCGCGCTGGCCAAAGCGCGCCCGGCCGAAATCAATTACGCCTCGGCCGGCACGGCATCGGTCGGCGATCTGGCCACCGAACTGTTCAACCGCCGCGCCGGCATCCGCACCAATGCGATTCCGTACAAGGGCAATGCGCCGGCGCTGATCGACACGGTGGGCGGCCAGGTGCAGATGTTCTTCGGCGCGATCGGGCCGATGCTGCCCTATGTTCATACCAGCCGCCTGCGTGCGCTCGGTCTGTCGAGTCTGAAGCGCTCGCCGCTGCTGCCCGAGGTGCCGGCGATCAGCGAAACGCTGCCCGGTTACGAGGCGGGGCTGTTCATCGCGATGGTGGCGCCGGCGGCTGTGCCGCGCGAGATCGTCGCCCGCATGCATGGCGAAATCGGCAAAATCATGCAGGCGCCGGCGATGAAAACGCGGCTCGCCGAGCTCGGCGACGAAGTCGCCGTCAGCGCCGCGCCCGAACAGTTCACTGCGTTTCTGAAAGCGGAATACGCCAAGTGGGACAGGGTCATCAAGGAAGCCGGCATCAAGGTTGAATAGGTTTTCCCGCTCCGCGCGATGCGCGGTGGCGGGCGGTTATTTGAACGCATTACCAAAAAAGGAGAATCAAGATGAGTCAGCTAAGTGGTCCAGCCCGTTTCCGCCAATTGCTCGCCAAGCCCGGTTTCATTCAGGCGCTGGGTGTGTTCGATCCGATGTCGGCGCGCGTGTGCGAAGCCGGCGGTGTCGAGTGCGTGCACGTCGGCGGCTATCAGGCGGGTGTGGGCACGGCGATCAGCGAGCCGCTGATGACACTGACCGAACTGGCGACACTCTGCCACTACATCACGGCGGCGGTGAAAATCCCGGTGTTCGTCGATGCCGGCACCGGCTTCGGCGAGCCCTTGCATGTCATGCGTTCGGTGAAAGAACTCGAGCGCACGGGCATCGCGGGCATGCACATCGAAGACCAGATCTTTCCGAAGCGCGCGCACTATCACAAGTATGTCGAGCACACCGTGTCGTGCGAGGAAATGGTCGACAAGATCAAATACGCGGTCGCCGCCAAGACCAATCCGGATTTCGTCATCATGGGCCGCACCGATTGCATGGCCACCAGCGGCTTTGCCGAGGGCGTCCGGCGCGCCAATGCCTATCTCGAGGCGGGTGCGGAAATGATCATGTGCTTTCCGAACAACGAAGAGGAAATGAAACTCGCGCCGAAAGAGATCAACGGCCCGGTCGTCTACGTGGTGAGCGAAGGCAACCGCATCAAGCGTCCGGTGCGCTCGCGCCAGGAATACGAGGACATGGGTTACAAGATGGGCACCTATCCGACCCAGCTGCTGTGCCCCGCGGTGCAGGCGATGAAAGCGGTCGTCAAGTCGTTCGTGGAAACCGGCCGCAGCGGCCTTGATCCTGACAACATGATCAAGTGGCGCAAGGAATGCGAAGACCTGATCGGCCTTGACGAGCACTACAAGGTTGAGGCGGCGACGGTCGAAAAATAATGTAACGCGACCAGTCTTGTTAGCAGGCTTCCTCCCCCCTTGAGGGGGAGGATAGAGGTGGGGAGTAGGCGGTGTTGTAATTGTCACCGGAGTTTGCTCTGGTGAAATTCACCCCCCATCCCTGCCTTCCCCCTCAAGGGGGGAAGGAGCAAACCGCGGAGTTGGAGGGGCATATGCGTAATCTGTGTGCGTTGCTGATTGTTATTGCACAATGCTTGTCCGGTGCCGCCGCATGCGCCGCCGACACCCCCGCCGCTTACCCCCGGCGCCCCATCCGTCTCGTCGTGCTGTTTCCGCCCGGCGGCTCCGACACCGTGGCGCGCATGTTCGGCCAGCGCGCGGCCGAGCGCCTCGGCCAGCCCTTCGTGATTGACAACCGGCCGGGCGCGGCCGGCGTGATCGGCGCCGACATCGTCGCGAAAAGTCCGGCGGACGGTTACACGCTGTTGTTCGCCACCGCCTCGTTCGCCATGACCTCGGCATGGGATCGCAAGCTGCCGTACGACGCAATTCGCGATTTCACCGCGATCGGCATGCTCGCCTACACGCCGTTCATGCTGACGGTGCATCCGACGCTGCCGGTGAGCACGGTGAAGGAATTCATCGCGCTGGCCAGGGCCAAACCGGGGCAGCTCAACGTCAGCACCACCGGTGCCGGCGGCATCGGCCACCTCGGCACCGCGACCTTTGCCAGCATGGCCGGCATCAATCTCAATGTCGTGCCGTACAAGGGCACCGGGCCGGCGTTGACCGCCGCACTCGCCGGCGAAGTGAACCTCACCATGGTCACCATCGGCAGTTCGCTGCCGTATGCGCGCGCGGGCAAGCTGCGCGCGCTCGGCGTGTCGAGTGCGCGCCGTTCGGCATTGGCGCCCGATATTCCGACCATCGCCGAGGCCGGCGTGCCCGGTCTCGATGTGGTGACCTGGTACGGATTATCGGCGCCGCGCAATCTGCCGGCAGCGATCGTCAACCGACTGCACGCGGAAATGGAGGCGGTTGCAAATGCCGCCGAGTTCCGCGAGCAGATCGCCGCGCTCGGCATCGAAACGCAGATCACCTCGCCGCGCGAATTCGCCGAGTTCATGAAATCCGACATCGCGCGCTGGTCGCGCGCGATCAAGGATACCGGCATCACGCTGAATTGATGCGCCGCGCCGCGCTGTTCGCCGTGCTCGCCGGCGCCGGCATCGCCGCCGCGCAGAATTATCCGGCGAAGCCGGTGCGCATGCTGACCGCGGAAGTCGGCGGCGGCAGCGATTTCGCGGCGTGCCTCGTCGCGCAGGGCCTGTCGGCCGCACTCGGCCAGCAGGTGGTGGTCGAAAACCGCGCCGGCGGCGGCGTCATTGCCGAAGCGGCGGCGAGGGCGCCCGCCGACGGTTACAATCTCCTGTGTTACGGCAGCACGATCTGGCTGCTGCCGTTTCTGCGCGAGCAGGTATCGTTCGATCCGCAGCGCGATTTCGCGCCGGTGATCTGGCTCGCCAGCGCGCCCAATCTGCTGGTGGTGCATCCCTCGCTGCCGGTGAAGTCGGTGCGCGATTTGATTGCGCTGGCAAAGGCGCATCCGGGCGAACTCAATTATTCGACCGGCCCCGCCGGCACCACCCTTCACCTGTCGGCCGAACTGTTCAAGGCGATGGCGAAAACCGACATCGTGCACGTGCCGTACAAAGGCGTGTCGCTGGCGCTCAACGATCTGATCGCCGGCCGCGTGCAACTGATGTTTCCGACCCCGGGGTCGGTGACGCAGCACGTGAAGAACGGCCGCCTGCGCGCGCTGGCGGTGACCAGCGCGCAGCCCTCGGCACTGCTGCCGGGACTGCCGACGATTGCGGCGACCGGATTGCCGGGTTATGAATCGATTTCGGTGTTCGCGATATTCGCACCAGCGAAAACGCCCGCCGCCATCATTCAACGCCTCAACCAGGAAACGCAGGCGGTGCTGAAGACGGCGGAGACGCGCGCGCGTTTTCTCAACGCCGGCGTCGAGCCGGTCGGAGGGCCGCCCGAACAACTCGCTGCATTGATGAAATCTGAAATGGCCAAGTGGGGCAAGGTGATTCGCGACGCCGGCCTGCGCGCGGAATGAGGCTCGACATGACATTAAACCGGATGCATCACCTGATTGTTCTGCTGGTATGGCTGGCGGCGCCGGCGGTTTGCGCCGCGGACAACCTGCTCTATGAACAGCCATCGATGTTCGGCTCGATCGTCGTCACCGAAAGCGACGACGGCGTGCGCACGCTGCGCTTCGGCCGCAGCGGTCCGCGCCAGAGCGTGGTCAAACCGGGCGACCCCGATTACCTGGTGCTTAAATACACGCAGTCGGCGTTCGCCGGTCTTGCGCTCGCCGACAATCCGCGCCGCCTGCTGGTGATCGGCGTCGGCGGCGGCACGTTGCCGATGTTTTTGCGCAAACATTATCCAGAGGCAGCGATCGACGCCGTCGATATCGACCCGCAGGTCATCGAAGTTGCGCGCGAATTTCTCGATTTCCGCGAAGATGCTGCCCTGCATGCGCATGCCGCCGACGGCCGCGCATTTATCGAGGCGGTGCGCGAACCCTATGACGTGATTTTTCTCGATGCGTTTTCGTCGAGCGAAGTGCCCGCGCATCTCACCACGCGCGAATTCCTGCAGGCGGTGCGCCACGCCCTGACCCCCGGCGGCGTGGTCATCGGCAATGTGTGGGACCGCTACGCCAACCGGCTCTACGATTCGATGCTGCGCACTTATCAGGACGTGTTCGACGATGTCTACATTCTTGGCGTCGCCGGTGCCGGCAACAAGATGTTTATCTCGCTGCCGCGAAAGATTGAATTGAGCGAAGAGCAGTTCGCGGCGCGCGCTCGCAAACTGTCAGAAGATAAAGGCTTTCGCTTCGATCTCGGCGAGGCGGTGAAGGCCGGCTTCACGCATGCGCGCGAGCGCAATGCGGCGGGCAGGGTATTGGTCGACGCGAAGCCTTGATTTTGTGGCGCAGGCGCCTCGCCTGCAAACAATCTCGGCGAGCGTTGGTGCATTTTAAGTTTAGTGGCAGGGCGGAAAAGCGCAGCGCCTTCCGCCGTATGTATAAGTGATCAATAAAAGCGCATCCGGCGGATAACGCTTCGCTCATCCGCCCTGCGAAATTACTGCCGCGCGGGCACCGGCACAAAATCCGGATGCCACAACAGATCTGGACCGAGTTCGTCGATCGAGCAAATGCCGGTGAGTGCGAGCACGCGGTCAATCTCCGACTGCAGAATTGTCAGCGCATGTTTTGCCCCGGCTTCGCCGCCGGCGGAGATGCCGTAGAGCAGCGGCCGGCC
This sequence comes from uncultured beta proteobacterium, assembly GCA_903889565.1. Classification (GTDB taxonomy): domain Bacteria; phylum Pseudomonadota; class Gammaproteobacteria; order Burkholderiales; family SG8-41; genus PALSA-1004. Next base: position 12,901 of record CAISYC010000005.1, on the reverse strand, counting down.
GACGAAGGCCATGTCGGCGCCGAGGGCGACCGCCTTGATGATGTCGGCACCGCGGCGGAAACCGCCGTCGGCCATCACCATGAAATTGTCGCCGGTGGCAGCGCGGATTTCGGGGATCGCCTCGAGCGGCGAGATGATGCCGTCGAGCTGGCGTCCGCCGTGGTTGGAAATTAACACGCCGTCGGCGCCGAGCTGCTGCGCTTTGGCGGCATCGTCGCCGCGCACCACGCCCTTGATGAAAAGCTTGCGCGGCCAGAATTCGCGCAGCCAGCGGAAATCCTCCCAGTTGACCTCTTCGCGCCGCTCCTGAAATTCGGCCACCTTGCTGTCGATGATGCGTTCATTGCCGTCGCGGCTGACGTTTTGATAGCGCGGCACGCCGGAGTCGAGCAGGGTGCGCAGAAAAACATCGACCGACCAGCGCGGATGCAGCGCGCCGTCGATCAGATTGCGCATGTTGAGTTTCAGCGGCGTGGTAAAACCGTTGCGGCGGTTGTCTTCGCGGTTGCCCATCGCGGCGACGTCGCTGGTGAGGATCAGTGCTTCGAATCCCGCATTGAGCGCGCGCGTAACGAGTTTTTCCACCGGCGCCCGGTTCTTCGCCATGTAGAGTTGGAACCACAGCGTGCCGCCATTGGCCGCCTGCGCGACTTCTTCGAGCGGTTCGAACGAGGCGGTGCTCAAAATGAACGGTAGCCCCGCGTCGCGCGCCGCGCGCGCCATTGCCGTGTCGGCCTTGAAACCATAGAGGCCGGCCGCGCCGGTCGGCGCGATGCCGAAGGGCGCGCTGAAGGTCTTGCCGAAAATTTCCGTTTTCGCCGAACGCTTCGAGACGTCGATCAGGGTGTGCGGCCGGAAGCGGATGCGCCGGAAGACATCGCGGTTGTTGTCCAGCGTCAGATTGTCTTCGGCGCCGCCGTCGAGAAAGTCCCGCGCGATCTTCGGCAGGCGCGACCTCGCGATTGCGCGCAGATCCTCGATGTTTTGCGCGTGACGGAAATTCATTTTATTTTTTCTGCAGGCAAGGAGTAAGCGCTTCGAGTGTAGCGAGAATCAATTGTCGAGGCAACGCGGCGGCTCTTATTCGGAGCGGATATTGGCGGCTTTCACAACGCCGATCCACTTCGCGATATCGCGCCTGATGTATTCGTTGAATGCGACCGGCGTGCTCGCCACCACGTCGCTGCCGTCTTTCAGCAGGCGCTCGCGAATCTCAGGGTTCTGCAGCGTCCGCGCGCTCGCCGCGTAAATCGTTTGCACCACCACGGCAGGCGTTTTTGCCGGCGCCAGCAGGCCGTACCAGTTGATGATCTCGAATTCCGGCACGCCCGCTTCCGCGATCGTCGGCAACCCGGCCGCCGCCGCTGTGCGTTTCAGGCTGCTCACCGCCAGCGCGCGGATTTTTCCCGCATGCACCAGCGGCAGCGTCGTGGGCAGGCTGCCGAACGAGAGTGCGACTTCGCCGGCGGCCAGCGCGAGGATCGCCGGCGCGCCGCCCTTGTAGGCGACGTGCACGAGGTCGATGCCGGCCATGCTCTTCAGCAGTTCGGTGCCGATATGCGGGGCGCTGCCGTTGCCGCCCGAGGAATAATTGAGGCGGCCGGGTCTCGCTTTTGCCAATGCGATGAATTCGCGCACGCTCGCCGCTTCAAGCGCCGGATGCACGCCGAGCACATAGGGTTGCGCGGTGGCCTGCGTGATCGCGGCGAAATCGCGCAGCGGGTCGAACGGCATCGCGGGTTCCAGGCTCGGCAGCATCGTGTGCGTGCTCGATACCATGACCAGCGTGTAGCCGTCGGGCGCGGCCTTGGCTGCGAGGTCGGTGCCGAGCATGCCGCTGGCGCCCGCGCGGTTATCGACCACGACCTGCTGCCCCCAGCGTTCGCCGAGCTGCCGCGCCAGCATGCGCGCGAACAGGTCGGTGCCGCCGCCGGCCGACAGCGGCACGATCAGGCGTACCGGTTTGGTTGGAAAATCCGCTGCCGCCGCCGGTGCGAGCACGGCAACCGCGATCAGCAGCGCGAAGCGCACGGCGATGACGATGAAGTTTTAGTGCCCGCCCGCCTGATACTTCTTTTTCAGCTCGTCGGCCGGCAGGTACTTTTCCTCCAGCGCCATGATCTTCGGGAAACCGGCGAACGCGTTGCACGGCCCCATCGGATGGTTGAGCAGGCGTTTTTCGTATTCGATTTCGGCTACCGCGCCGCGCGCCTTGAGGTCGGCGGCGTAATCGAACATGCCCTGCATCGAGGTGCGCAGGCCCGCCAGCGAAACATGCATCATCTTGAAGCCGATGGCCGCGACGTCGTCGAAGGTGGCGCCCGATTCGTGCCACTTGAGATTCGACGAATAGTTGAAGTAAAGCGGCAGGTTCGGGAATTCCTTGTGCACTTCCTCCGCGAAACGCTTTGGCATCGCGAGGTCCGAATTCGGGAACTCGGGGAAGATCATGTCGGCGCCGGCCTTCGCATAGGCCTTGGCGCGGCGGATCGCTTCATCGAGGCCGCCGCCGATTGCGGCCACCGCATCGGTGCGCGCGATGATGACGAAGTCGGGATTGCTGCGCGCATCGCAGGCGGCGCGGATCTTGCCGGCAGCCTCGTCGAGCGCGATGACCTGTTTGCCGGCAACGTGACCGCAGCGCTTGGGGCTGATCTGGTCCTCGATGTGAATGGCGGCAACCCCGGCGTTTTCGAAATCGCGCACCGTGCGCATGACATTGATGGCATTGCCGTAGCCGGTGTCGGCATCGGCAATCACCGGGATGCCCACCGCGCGCGCGATGTTGCCGGCGTTGGCAGCCATCTCCTGGCCGTTGATCAGGCCGACGTCGGGCAGCCCCAGCAGCGTGAGCGAAACGTCGTAGCCGCCCATGTAGATGAATTCGAAGCCGGCCTTTTCGCAGATCATCGCGTGCAGCGGCGTCGTGATGCCCGGCGTGAAATGGTGTTTGCCGTCGTGCATCAGTGCACGCAGTTTTTTGCCCATGCTCATGGTTCGCTCCGTTTAATTCTCAAATTTCCCTCGCCCCCTGCAAAGGGGGAGAGGGCAGGGTGAGGGGGTGTTGTGTTGTCGCAATCGCCTGCCCCTCACCCCTGCCCTCTCCCCGTCGTGGCGGGGCGAGGGAGTTTTATTTTAGTACTTCAGTCCGTGCAGAAACTCCGACCGCGCGCGCGCGCCGGCCATCAGAAAGCCGGTGTCGTTGCCGGAGAGGATAAAGCGCATGCCCATATTGATGTACTGGTCCATCAGCTTGTGATCGACCACGCCGCCCATGCCCGGATGCTTGCCGTGCCTGCGGCAGGCCTCGATCACGGTTTTGTAGGCGGCAGCGACCTTCGGGTCGCCGTACTGGCCGGGGATGCCCATCTCGGCGCAGAGATCGTTGGTGCCGATCATGACGACATCGACGCCGGGCAGGGCCGCGATCTCGTCGGCGAGTCCGATCGCCGCCGGCGTTTCGAGCATGATGATGACCAGCGTTTCATTGTTGGCGAGCGTGGTCGCCTCGGTCAGCGGCAGCGACTTGAAGCCGAACTGCGGCAGCTGGCCGTAGATCGAGCGATGGCCGATCGGCGGATATTTGCAGTACGACACCGCGTTCTTCGCTTCCTGCACCGAATCGACGTGCGGCACCACGATGCCCTGCGCGCCCGAATCGAGCAGGCGCGAAGCGTGGTGGTGTTCCTTGCCGGGCACGCGCACCAGCGGCGAAATGCCGATCGGCAATGCGGCCGAGGCGATCTGCGCGGCGGTGCCGATATCAAGCGCCGAATGCTCCATGTCGATGAACAGCCAGTCGTAGCCGCAGGTCTTGGCGATGGCGCCGATGTCGGTGGTGCGCGACACGTGCAGGCCCATGCCGATCGCGATCCTGCCGGCGTCGAGCTGCTGTTTGGTGTGATTCGGGTAAATATTCATGCGATCTCCTCTGAAATTCGTTTTTGGTTATTGTCCCTGTATCAGGGTACGACGGCGAGTTCGCCGATTTGTTCGAGCAGCAGCTCGCGCGACGATTCGACATGCGCGCGCGTCAGCGCCACCGCGGCGCGTTTGTCGCGGCGGCGGATGGCGGCGACGATGGCCGTGTGTTCATCGACGAACTGCTGCAGGTTGCCGGCCTCGCGCAGCACGTTGCTCATGTTCATGTAGATCAGCCGGTCGAATTGTTCGATCACCTCGATGGTCGCGCGCGTCAGGCGGCTGTTGCCCGAGGCGCGCGCGAGGGCGAGGTGGAAATTGCGGTTGTATTGAATCCACGGCGCGACTCCGCTGTCCTGCGGCGCGGCGGCGACGCCTTCGAGCGCGGCCAGTTCGGCGTCACCGGCATGGTCGATCAGGCGGCGCACGCAGGCGCACTCGAGGATCGAGCGCATTTCATACATCTCGCCGATTTCGCCCATCGAGATCGGCGTCACGCGGTAACCCTTGCGCGGCAGCACCTCGATCAGATGCTGCTCTTGCAGTCGCAGCAGGGCGTCACGCACCGGCGATTTGCTTACACCGTATTTTTCGGCGAGGTCTTTTTCCTGCAGCTGGGTGCCGGGTCGCAGCGCGCAGGAGAGGATTTCGCCACGGATACGCTCGTAGACGTCGATCCGCACCAGCCGTTGCGGGGCGCGGGTTGCGGTCGATGTGAGTGTTTCCAAACTGGCGGTGTCCGGCGGCATTTAGACGGCCTGAATTCGTGGAATAGCTAACAATTGTCGATGTCTAGAATATCACAGGCGTTTTCAGGCCGCAGCTAATGAATTCAAGTAATTGATAATTAGATGATAAAAATACAGCGAGCGGCGTCTATTGACTTCAAGTCTCCAAAACTGGAATATCAGCGTGTTTTTCGGGGCCGACCGGACTGTTTTCGGCTCGACCTTCATGGATCGCGTCTTCGAGGCCGCTATTTTCGTGTTCAAAACCGTTGTCCGCTGCCTGTTCTCCCTTGCCCTGCTGTTCGCGCTGGCCGCGCATGCGCAGCCGTACCCGAACAAGCCGCTGCGCCTCGTGATCGGCTTTCCGCCAGGCGCCTTCACTGATGTCATGGCACGCATGCTGGCCGATCATCTGGGCAATCTCTACGGCCAGCAAGTGGTGGTCGATAACAAGCCCGGCGCCGCCTCGACCATTGCCGCCGACATCGTGTCGAAGTCGCGCGCCGACGGTTACACCCTGCTGTTCGGTCACATGAATTCGAACGCCGTCGCCCCCGCGCTGTTTCCGAAGCTCGGTTACGACCCGGCGAAGGATTTTATTGCGGTGACCAACGTCGCCTTCGTGTCGCTGATGCTGGTGGTCAATCCGGCGCTGCCGGCGAACGACGTGAAGAGTTTTATCGCGCTGGCGAAAAGCCGCGCCGAGCCGCTGCGTTTCGCTTCCAGCGGCAATGGCAGTTCGCAGCATCTCGCCGCCGAGCTGTTCATGCAGATGACCGGCACGAAAATGATTCATATTCCGTACAAAGGCAGCATGCAGGCCGCGGTGGATCTGATTTCCGGCCAGGTCGATCTCAATTTCGACGGTGTCGGTTCGTCATTGCAGTTCGTGCGCAACGGTAAACTCAAGGTGCTCGGTGTTGCCACCGCGCGTCGCGTCGCGCTGATTCCGGAGGTGCCGACCATCATCGAGTCGGGTTTGCCGGGTTTCACCGCGGCGTCGTGGTTCGGCGTGTTTGCGCCGACCGGCACGCCGCCGGAGATCGTGGCCAAGCTGTCCGACGACATCAACGGCTTCCTGAAGTCGCCCGAGGTGCAGAAAAAGGTCGCCGATATCGGCGGCGAGCTGGCGCCGCCCAACACGCCGGCGGAATACGCGAAATTCGTGCAGAGCGAAACCGCACGCTGGACCAGGCTGATACGGGAATCCAATATCAAAGCCGAATAGCCGGCGTATAGTGAATAAATTGCAGCACAGTTAATAGCGGAGATTGAAGATGAGAGCGTTTGAATATTTCACCGCCACCGACTCGAAACACGCAGTGGCTTTACTCGCCGAACACGCGCCGGCGCGCGTGCTGGCGGGCGGTACCGATCTGCTGGCCGATCTGAAATCGTCGCCGTCGCACGCGCCAAAGACGGTGGTCGATATTTCGCGCGCCGCCGACATGCGCGGCATCGAGGTCAACGCGCGCGGTCTGTGCATCGGCGCGCTGGTGACGCACAGCGAGATCATGGCCTCGACGGTGATTCGCGATCTGTTCCCGGCGCTCGCTGATGCCGCACACACGATTGGCGCGGTGCAGACGCGCAACCTCGGCACCCTCGGCGGCAATCTGGTCACTGCGGTGCCGTCGGTCGACAGCGGCCCGACGCTGGTGGCGCTCGATGCGCAGGTGACGATCGCCGGCCCCGCCGGCCATCGCACCATGCCGTTGTCGGAATTTTTCGTCGCGCCGCGCAGAACCGCGCTCAAACCCGACGAGCTGCTGGTTGAAATCGTCATTCCCGCAGAGAATCTCGGCAAGCCGGCGCATTTTCTGAAAATGGGCCTGCGCAAAGGTCAGGCGCTGGCGCTCGTCAATGCGGCGTCGAGTTTGCGCATCGACGCGAAAAAGAACACCTGCAAGGACGTGCGTATTGCGCTGGGGGCGGTGGCGCCGACGGTGGTGCGCGCGAAGACCGCGGAGAAATTCCTTGAAGGTCGCGCGGCCACTGCGGAAAATTTCGCGGAAGCCGGCCGCCTCGCCGTCGCCGATGCCAAACCCATCAGCGACATGCGCGCCTCGGCCGACTATCGCAAGGATCTTGTCGCCGTTCTCGCCAAGCGCACGCTCGAAGCGGCCTGCGCGCAGTCGAAGGCGGCGAAACAAAAAGGAGCACGCAAATGACCGACGTCACACTCAAAATCAACGGCGAAACGCGCAGCGCCGCGGTGCCGCCGGAAACCACGCTGCTGAAAATGCTGCGCGAGAGTTTCAGTCTTACCGGCGCCAAGCTCGGCTGCGATGTCGGCGACTGCGGCGCCTGCACCGTCATCGTCGACGGCTTGCCGGTGAATTCCTGTCTGATGCTGGCAGGGCAGGCCGACGGTCGCGAAGTGCTGACCATCGAGGGCCTTGCCACACCGGATCACCTGCATCCGATCCAGAAAACCTTCGAAGACTGCGCCTCGCTGCAATGCGGCTTCTGCGGGCCCGGTGTGATCATGTCGTCGAAAGCGCTGCTCGACGCGAATCCGAACCCGAGCGTCGCCGAAATCCGTGACGCGCTCGCCGGCAATCTGTGCCGCTGCACCGGCTACACCAAAATGATCGAGGCGGTGCAGCAGGCGGCCCAGGTCATGCGCAGCGCGAAGTCGAAGCGTGCGGCTTGAACCTCGAATTGAAGAAAAGGACACAGCCATGACCAAAAAAGCCAAACCTGCCCGCACTGCAAAGGCGAAATCCGCCGGTATCGGCCAGCCCGTCGAAATGTCGGGCACGCTGCGCCTGCCGGCCGTCGTCAAACAGGTGCCGTTTCCGATCGAGGCCCTGTCGCCGAAGGTGCGTCAGCAAACGCCGGCGGTCGGCCAGCGCGCCACGCGCCCCGACGGTCGTCTGCACGGACTCGGTCAAACCAAATACATCGACGACATGGCCTTCCCCGGCATGCTCTATTGCAAGATCAAGCGCGCCGGCATCGCCTCTGCGCTGATCAAGAAAATCGATACGCGCGAAGCCGAGGCCATGCCCGGTGTCATGGCCGTGATTACCGGCAAGGATATTCCGGTGAACTCCTTCGGCCCCTCGATCAAGGACCAGCCGGTGCTCGCCGATGATCGCGTGTTCCACGCCGGCGACGGTGTCGCCGCGGTCGCTGCCGTCACCGAACAGATCGCGCTCGAAGCGCTCGACAAAATCAAAGTCGAATACGAACCGCTGACGCCGATTTTCGATCCGGTCGAGGCGATGAAAGACAGCGCGCCGAAAGTGCATCCGCCGGTCAGTAATATCTACGCGACCAAGCTGATCAAAAAGGGCGATGTCGAAAAAGGTTTCCGCGAGTCGTACAAGATTTTCGAAGCCACCTACTCGACGCAGATGGTTGAACACGTGCCGCTCGAGCCGCATTGCTCGATCGCGTCATGGGATGCCAACGGCCGTCTCACCATCCATTCAACGCTGGGCCGCATCACGCTCGGCCGCACCGACATGGCACGCACGCTGCAACTGCCGCTGTCGCGCGTCCGCATGGTCGCGACCATCGTCGGCGGCAATTTCGGCGGCAAAAATGAAATCACGCAGGAACCCGCGCTCGCCGTGCTCTCCAAAAAAACCGGCCGGCCGGTCAAGGGCACGTTCACGCGCACCGAGGAATTCATCGCCACCACGACGCGCCACCCGATCATCATGAATTACAAGACCGGCGTGTCCAAAGACGGCAGGATTCTTGCACGCAAAGTGCGCCTCGTGCTCGACGGCGGCGCCTACTGCTCATGGAGCGAAACCACGCTGGGCAAGGCCTGCATTCTTTCGCCCGGACCGTACAACATCGAGAACGTGCATTCGGAAGCCTTCGTCGTCTATACCAACAAGACGATGACCGGCGCGATGCGCGGCTTCGGCGCGCCGCAGGTGTGTTTTGCCTATGAATCGCAAATGGACGAGATCGCCTGCGAACTCGGTATCGATCCGCTTGAGATCAGATTGCGCAACGCCTTCCACGAGGGTTCGTCGAGCCCGACCGGGCAGGTGCTGCACAGCGTGGTGGTAAAGGATTCGCTGCTGCAGGCGGCGGAACGTTACGGCTGGAAGGAGGCACGATAATGAAAAAGCGCGGACGCGGTATCGCCTGCATGTGGTACCCGATCGGATTTACGGTCGCGGCCAACCCGAGCGCGGCAGTGGTCAAAGTGAATGAAGACGGCACCGCGACAGTGTTGACCGGCACTGTCGAGACGGGGCAGGGCTCGCTCACGGTGCTCGGCCAGATCGCCGCCGAAGAACTCGGCATCGCCACCGACGACGTGCATGTCGTCTCGGCCGATACCGACACCACGCCGATGGACACCGGCGCCATCGCCAGCCGCACCACCTATGTGACCGGCAACGCGATCCGGCTCGCCGCCGAGAAGGCGAAAGAGATTCTGTTTCAGGTTGCGGCACCGATGCTCGGCGTGAAGCCCGAGCAGCTCGAAGCGCGCGACCGCAAGATCCAAGTCAAGAATTATCCGCAGCGCTGCATCGGCATCGGCGAAGTCGCCAACCAGGCGCAGTTCGTCATGGGGCAGCCCGCTTTGGGCAGCGCATCGTTCAATCCGCCGACCGTTGCGCTCGATCCGGCCACCGGGCAGGGCAAGCCCTTTGCGACCTATGTGTATGCGACGCAGATCGCCGAAGTCGATGTCGATGACGAAACCGGTGAGGTCGAAGTGCTGAAGATCGTCGCTTCGCACGACTGCGGCACCGCGATCAACCCGATGCTCGTCGAAGGCCAGATCGAGGGCGGCATTTCGATGGGTGTGGGTTTCGCGTTGCAGGAAGAGATGCTGTTCGACAACAAGGGCAAGCAACTCAACCCTAATCTCACCAACTACATCATGCCGACCAGTCTCGACATGCCCGAGATCGAAGTCGATATCGTCAAAAACTACGACCCGACCGGCCCTTTCGGCGCCAAGGGTGTGGGCGAGCCGACCGCGGTGCCGACCGCCGCCGCGATCATGAACGCGATCTACAACGCCACCGGCGCGCGCGTGTATTCGCTCCCCGCCACGCCCGAGCGTGTACTCGCCGCAATCAAAGTCGCGCGTTCGAAGCAATTGCCAAAACCGAAGAAGGCGGCGAAGTCGAAGCGGATCGCAGCGCATTGATCGGAAGCCTTTGTAGGGCGGAAAAGCGCAGCGCCTTCCGCCGTATGGTCTTGTAGCGCAGGCGACCCGCCTGCTTCGTGCGTTTTATGCAGGCCGTTTTTTGTAAAAGCGGCCTGCGCTACAAAACCCACGTAGCCCGGAAGGAGCGCAGCGCATTACGGGGTGGTGCGTCCCGGATTGCATTTCATTCCATCCCGGCTACCGATTTTCGTTGACGCTCAATCCGCCGTCATTTTCGTCACCGCCACCACCTTCGCCCATTTCTCGACTTCGCGTTTGACGAACGCAGCGAATTCATCGCCGGCAAGCGGCGAGGGCTCTGCGCCCTGCGCCTGCAGACGTTCGCGCACCTCGGGCAGGCGCACGATGCGCATAACTTCAACCGCGAGTTTGTCGGTGATCGCGCGCGGCGTGCCGGCGGGCGCGAACATGCCGAGCCAGTTCAGCATTTCATAGCCCTTGAGTCCGCCCTCGGCGATGGTCGGCAGCTCGGGCAGCAGCGCCGAGCGCTGACTGCCGGTGACGCCGAGCCCGCGCACGCGGCCGCTTTTGATGTGCGGCGTAACTGAAGCCGCAGTGCCGAACGACACCGGCACCTGTCCCGACACCACATCGATCATCGCCGGCCCGCCGCCCTTGTAGGCGACGTGCACCAGCTTGACGTTGGCGAGCGTTTCGAACAGCACCGCGGCGAGATGCGTTGAAGTGCCGGAGCCCGCCGACGCGTAAGCGATTTGCCCCGGTTGCGCACGCGCCAGCGCGATCAACTGCTGCGTGTTGCGCGCCGGCAGCGACGGATGTACCGCCAGCACATTGGGCGAATCCGACAGCCGCGCGATCGCTACGAAATCGCGCAGCACGTTGTACGGCAGTTTCGGATAGAGGCTTTGATTCACCGCATGCGTGCCGACGCTGCCGACCACCAGCGTATAGCCGTCGGCCGGCGCATGTGCAGCGATATCGCTGCCGAGCGAGCCGCCGGCGCCGCCGCGGTTTTCAACCACCACCTGCTGCCCGATCGCCGCCGCCAGCGGCCCCGCCACCAGACGCGTGCCGAGATCGACATAACCGCCCGGCGGAAACGGCACGATCACGCGCACCGGCTTGGCCGGCCAGGGCTCGGCGGCGAAGGTGTTGACGCTTGTTAACGAGAGGAGTGCGAGGGCGCTGGCTGCCAGCGCTTTTTCTGAGCGCCAGCATTTTTGGCAGCAAGTCAGAAACGTCACTACGAATGATGCTCCAAAGTGTGTCATTGTCGATGCCCAGATAGCTGTGAATCAGCCGGTTGCGCGTGGCAATGATCAGGCGCCACGGAATTTGCGGATTATTTGCACGTAATTCGGCGGGAATGTGATTGGCTGCTTCGCCGATGAGTTCAAGATTGCGCAGGGTTGCATCGTCGTTCAATCCGCTGGCGACGAATGCTGCCTGGTCGAGCCCATGAGTGTACGCAATGACCTTCTCGGCAAAGCCGATCATGTCATCCAGATAAAACCGCCATTCACGTGCCGTGTCTTCAGACACGAACCGCCTCTTTTTCGATGAAAGGGCGCAGCTCGGCGCGCAACGCTTTTTCCGTCACCATGTCGATCTTGCAGGCGAAAAGATCTTCAAGATAAAACTGTGTGCCGAAATAGCGGGCCGAAGTCGCGGGGCCATCGAAACTGACGAGGACATCAACGTCGCTATTCTCGCTGGCTTTGTCGCGTGCCGTCGAGCCAAACAGGGCGAGTTGGGTCACCCCGAAACTGGATGCAAGGTCGGATTTGCTTTGGGTTAGTAACTCGAGGGCGCGCGCGCGATTCATTCAATTTCCACTGGGACTGTCGATGCAATTGCGGCAATTATCGGGCTCGAACCGGATGCGGGCAAGCCTCCGTCTCAATTCCCCAACTTCAAATTCCCCGCCTTCACCACGCGTGTCCATTTGACGATGTCGCGCTCGATGGTTTTCAGCAAATGCGCGCTGCCCGCCTCGGGCACTTCGAGGCCGTCGAGATCGAGGCGATCTTTCATCTCGCGGCTTTGCACCGCGTCGGCGAGCGCGTTCTGCCAGCGCGCGACGATCGAACGCGGCAATCCCTTCGGGCCCATCAATCCATACCAGGTGACGGTTTCGTATTCGGGCAGTCCCGATTCGGCGATCGTCGGCACCTCGGGCAGCGCGCGGTTGCGCTTCAGCGTGGTAATGGCGATCACGCGCAGGCGATTCGAATTCATCTGCGGCACCACCAGCGGCATGCTGCCGTAGACCAGCTGGATCTGCCCGCCCAGCAGATCGGTCAGCGCGGGGCCCGAACTCTTGTAGGGCACGTGGGTCATCTTCGTGCCGGCCAGCACATCGAATTGTTCGCCGGCCAGATGCGAGGTGCTGCCGGTGCCCGACGAGCCGTAGTTGATGCGGCCAGGATTGGCCTTTGCATAGGCAATCAGTTCGCGCACGGTTTTCGCCGGCAGCGACGGATTCACCGTCAGCAGATAACCGGTCTCGGCGATCATGCTGACGGGCGCGATATCGCGCACCGGATCGTAGGGCAGCGCGCAGCAGGCCGCGGTGGTGGCGATGCTGCCGGAAATGATGCCCATGGTGTAGCCGTCGGGCGCGGCGCGCACCGTCATCTCCATGCCGATCACGCCGCCGGCGCCGCCGCGGTTATCGACTACCACCGGCTGCTTCAGGATGTCGCCGATTTTCTGCGCCATCACGCGAGACACGATATCGGTGCCGCCGCCGGTGGCGAAGGGCACGATCAGGCGGATGGGTTTGACGGGGTATGGCGCATCGGCGGCAAACGCCGTTGCTGGAAGCACGGACATGACCACCACGGAATGCTTCACAAATCGCTTCATGCTTTCTCCTCATGGACCGGTTTTGCCCTTGTGGCGCAGGCGTCTCGCCTGCGGCGGTGCACGCATGCAGGCCGATTTCTCAAATGAGGCTTGCGCTACAAAACCCATCATCCTTTCAACAGCAAACAACTAGGGCGTGTTCACACAAGTGGATAGCGAAGGCTTTCAACGATCAGGGCGAAATGGATAAAAGCCAAGAACATTATGTCGAGTTTCTCGAATCGCGAGAAGATGCGACGAAAGCCTTTGAGTCGGCGAAACAATCGTT
>CAISYC010000004.1 GCA_903889565.1 uncultured beta proteobacterium | reverse complement strand
CGAACGATTGTTTCGCCGACTCAAAGGCTTTCGTCGCATCTTCTCGCGATTCGAGAAACTCGACATAATGTTCTTGGCTTTTATCCATTTCGCCCTGATCGTTGAAAGCCTTCGCTATCCACTTGTGTGAACACGCCCTAAAAGAAGGCGACCCCTGGTTCGCCGGCCCTTCGGGCTTCCCTGCGCTGCTCGCGACGCGGGGCGGCTGCGGAACTACACTCGCGACACGGCGTTCGCGTAGCGATCCGGGGCGGGAGCGAGTGCTGGGCGCGCTTCCCGCAAGCGACCGGCTTCGCCGGTAACGAGTTCGCGCGCCCTCGCAAGCGAGGGCTCAGACAGTCCTCGCCGACATCCCCCCGCGTCGCTGTGCTGCTCGGCGGCTCGCAAGGGGAAACCTGGTGATGCAGTAGACTTCGCGGCATGAGGACATGAATTGAAAGTTTGAATCATGCAATCGTTATGGCACTGGATCGACCGCAACATCCTTGAACTCGGCCGCGAGATGCGGCTGTCGTATCTGCCGCCGCTGATGGTGTACGTCGCCGCCGGCGTGTCTGGCCTCACCGGCATTGTCGGCACCTTCTTCGTCAAGGAACAACTCGGTTTGTCGGCGGCGCTGCTCGCGTCGCTGGGATTCTGGGCCGGCATTCCGTGGGCGCTGAAAATGCCGATCGGGCATTTTGTCGATCTGGTGTGGCGCTGGAAGGGCGCGCTGGTGTTTTTCGGCGCGGGGCTGATCGCGGCGAGCCTGCTGATCATGGTCGGGCTGCTCGGGGATCGCGAAGCAATGGTTGCCATTTTGCCGGCGGAAACCTGGTTCGTGATTTCCACGCTGCTGTCCCCCGTCGGCTTCGTAATTCAGGACGCGGTGGCCGACGCGATGACGGTCGAGGCGGTGCCGCTGATCGATGACGCTGGCCGCGCGATCGACCCGGACACGATCAAGCTGATGCACACGACAATGCAAACGCTGGGGCGGGTGGCCATCATTGGCGGCAGCGTGATTGTTGCGATGATCAATCTCTACATGTTCGCCGGGGTGCCGGCGCTGCCCGACGCCGAGAAGGCGCGCGTCTACAGCAGCGTGTATGAAATGTCGCTGGTGATCCCGCTGATCTCGGTGCTGGGTGTGATCAGTGCTGCATGGTTGCAGCGCAATGCGCGGCGGCGTCTCGTCGCCGGCGGCATGAGCGCACAAGAGGCCGCTGCGGCGCTCGCATCCCACGGCGAAAAAACGCAGCCCAACTGGTGGATCCTCGGCGGCGGTTTCGCCTTCGTCGTTTTCACGCTGGCGGTGGGACTCAGCGATTTTGCCTACAGCGAAGAAGTCATCTTCGCCGGCTCCTTCGCCATCATCGTGTTCCTGATCGGCAAACTGACCCGCGCGCTGGCCACCGAGGCGCGCGCGACACTGATCGGCACCGCCATCGTGATATTCATGTTCCGCGCCACGCCGTCGCCGGGGTCGGGCTCGACCTGGTGGATGATCGATGAATTGAATTTCGACGGCCAGTTTCTGTCGGTGCTGTCGCTCATTTCGAGCGCGTTGACGCTGGCGGGCATGTTCCTGTTCCGCCGCTTCATGGCCGAGCGTTCGATTGCGTATGTGATCGGCTTTTTGACGCTGTGCGGTTTTCTGCTCTCGTTGCCCACGCTCGGCATGTTCTACGGCCTGCATCACTGGACGGCGGCCATGACGGGTGGCGTGGTCGATGCGCGTTTTATCGCCCTCATCGACACCGCGCTCGAATCGCCGCTCGGCCAGATCGCGATGATCCCGATGCTGGCGTGGATCGCACGCTCGGCGCCGGCCGATCTGAAGGCGACCTATTTCGCGATCATGGCGTCGTTTACCAATCTAGCGTTGTCGCTCTCACAACTCGGCACCAAATATCTGAACGAGATTTTCGTCGTTACCCGCGAAGTCAAGGATGCCGCCGGCGCCGTGCAGACGCCGGCCGATTACAGCCAGCTGGGTTCGCTGTTCATCGCCAGCATGGTAATCGGATTGGTGCTGCCGTTCGCGGCGATCCTATTCGCGCGGGTGAGCAAGTTCAAGAGCGTCTGATACTCAGCGCAGCTTGCTGAGGCGATCGGCCATGCGGGTTTGCCAGCCAGGGCCGGACGCCTTCCAGCGTTCGATGACATCGGCGGGCAGGCGCAGCGAAATCAGCTTGCGCGGATTTTTCGAGAACGGTCTGCCGCCCTTGTTGATCTTCGCGCGGCCGAGCATTTCTTCGGTGAGTTCGGGCAGTTCCTCGTATTCCGATGCTTTTACCTTGTGAGCATCGACGCGGGCCAGATCAGATTTCAAGGAACGGCGCGATGCGGGCTTGTTCGCGTTCATTGGCTTTTCTCATGCTGAAAATGTGGCGAACCGCGCCACGCGGTGTGTATCCGACGACCACCATCCGGCCCTGCAGCAGCCCGTAGCAGATCACGCGCGTCTCGCCGTAGTCGCGGCGCCCCCCGGGCGGCGCCTGTCCTCGATCTCCAGCGTGACTCCGGCAAACACGATCGCTGCATCGGCGAAATCGAGTCCGCGTTCGGCGAGCGTTTTCTGCCGCTTGACCGCATCGAACGTAATACGCATGAGGTTATTGTATATACAATAACCGGTGGACGCAAGGCTGGGTTTTAGCTACGGTTTGTTGTTCGCCGCGCAGGACTTCAGCGTCGAAAATACTGTCGAACACAGCGGCTGACTGGTGAATTGCATTGCGTTCGACGTATCGCAGTCGGCGAGAAAGCGCCCGTCGCCGCGCGCGTACACGTAGAGCGAGCCGCCGGTCGCGGAATCGCAGTCGAGCAGTTTGTATTCGCCGCAGGCGCGCTCGCTGCAGGAATGCACCAGTTGAATGACGGCGGGCTGGTGGTTGCCGAACAACGCCACATACGCGATGGCGGCAGTGACGGCGACGGCGCAAAAAAAAGCGCCCCCATTTTTTTTAAGGCTATTTATAAATGACAAAATGTAAGCTTGTTGTGAATAAATGATAAATCCGCTAGTACCAATCTTGTCCTACATAAATCGTAAGCTGATTGGCTTCGGCCGAAGCAATAAATCGCTGTACGCTTTGAGCCCAAGGGGCGACATGCAAGAGTAACCGCCATTTCTTTCGAGATTTCTCTCCTGCTAGAGATAGGTCTCCGGTCCAATAACGGAATCTTGAACGTCCTAAAGTTGCCCATTTCCATATGGGCACTACGTTGCGTGCGTGAATGATCTTATTGCATGTTTCGCGCATTGTGAGTTCGAAATTTCCCTCAAGAATTTTCCCGATTACAAGTCCAGATAGCGCTGCCTTATCCATTTCCTTAATGCCTGAGGCCTGATCCCCGCTTTCTAAAATGTCGAGTAGCACGCGAATTCTAATGGCGCATTCAAGGGCATAAGTCCTTGCGATGCCCTTTATCCATCCCCATGATTCGTCAAACTCGCGGTCCCCAGTGTCTGATTTCGAGCCTGCAAGTCGGTCGCGACAGTATTGTTAGCTTCCATGTGATAGATGCTGGAGCAAAACCAGATTTTCAATTACTCCATCGAGATCGAGGATATGAGACAACGTGGCCTCGGTTTGGCTTATCGTTAATCAAAAATTGCGATTGCCGAAGACGCTAGCAAAATTATCTTTTTAGACATCCTGCGGCGTCCCCGCATCCGAGCGGTGATGCGAAATCTCGCGCGCCGCCGCGCCGCCGCCGATATTGCGGCCGGTTGGCGTCCAGGTGCAGACAGAGGCGCCCGGCGCCCAGGTGGTTTTGAACACGCCGGGCACGAAGAATTCGACGAAACGCATTTCGGCGGCGTCATCGCTTCTGAGGTAATGCCGCTCGCGGTCGGCGTACCAGATGAGATCGCCCTTGCGCACCGCAAACGGTTGTTCGTTCGCCCACGCGGTGCCGGCGCCGGTCAGCACGTACATGAAATGCTCGGCGCCTTCGTGATGATGATTGGCCGCCTGCGTGCCGGCGGGGTAGATGATCATTTCGCCCTTGATCGCCTTGGTGCCAAAGAGTTTGGGCGTGACCATGTAGATGCGTTTACGCGCATCGTGTGCTGAATCAAGCACCGGTTCCTGCGTCCAGTCGACGATGCGCATCTGCGGCGGACTGGTCGTGAAGGTGGCGTCGAAGCGCGCGGCGTCCGGCACTTCCGCAAACAGCAGCGCTGCCCCGTCCCTTGATTTCAATGTGCCGTTGAAGCCCGGCGGCACGAAGGCGACGTGCGCGGTAGTGAGTTTGAGCGTGCCGCCGGCATGCGTGAGGGTGGCGGCGCCGTCGAGCACCTGAAACCACGCGAGGTTGCCTGCGGCAATGTGCAAGGCGTGCACGGCGCCGGCGGCCAGCGTTATGCGGTCGAGCAGCACGCTGGTGTTTTTGTTGCTTGCCGTTGTCATCAGGCGCTGGCGGTTCACACCCGCGCTGACGGCTTCGGCGGCGACGGTGTCTTCGTTGAGGGTGACGGCCATAGGATTCTCCGTGTGCAGTGACGCGGTGATTGTGCGGGGCTGGTCGATAATTTACCATGCGTGGATTGCCACCAGCGCTGTCGCGTCGTGAATGCGGCGACGGCAGCGCAGCCGCCCGAAAAATGCGGCATTCCAATCATCACTCGGGAATACCATGAAGATTACGCATATACACACGCAGATCGTACGCCTGCCGGACGACGAACCGCTGGCCGGCGGCCCGGCGGCAAAGGGCGCGACCCGCGACTTCGTCACGCTCGCCATCGGCACCGACGCCGGTATTGAAGGTATCGGCGCGACGTTTTTCGGCGGCGCATTGACCGGTGCCTTGCGCGTGGCGCTGCAGGCACTCGGCGAACTCACAATCGGTCTGGACCCGTTGAAGATCGAAGCGCTGGTGACCAGGTTGCGCGCGGCGGCGGGGCAGAGCGGTCCCGGCGGTATTTTCACGCTGGCGCTCTCCGCGATCGACATCGCGTTGTGGGACATCAAGGGCAAGGCACTCAATCTGCCGCTGTCGAAAATGCTCGGCGGCCATCGCGAAAAAGTGCCGACCTATGCCAGCGGCGCGCTGATGCGGCATTTTCCGCTCGATCATCTGTTGAAGGCGGGGCCGACGCTGGTGCAGCGCGGCTTCAAGCAGATGAAGACGCAATTGGCGCTGCCCGGCGACACCAATCCCGGCAAGGAGGTCGAGCGCATTCGCCTGCTGCGCGAGGCGATCGGTCCGGACATCGATCTGATGTGCGACATCAACCAGCGCTGGGATGTGCGGCAGGCCATCTCGATCGGCAGCCGCGTCGAGGAATTCAATCTGTTCTGGCTCGAGGACGTCACGGCGCACGACGATTACCCGGGCCTCGCGCGCGTGGCCGCGGCGCTGGCGACACCGATTGCCGGCGGCGAATACGTCTACGGGCTCGCGCCCTTCCGCCACATGCTCGAAGCGCGCTCGGTGGATATCGCGATGATCGACGTGTTGCGCGCCGGCGGCATCACCGGCTGGATGAAAATCGCCGGCATGGCCGAGGCCTTCAATGTGCCGGTGGTCAACCATCTCTATCCGGAAATTTCGGTGCATCTGGTCGCCGCCATTCCGCACGGCCTCACGGTCGAATACATGCCGTGGTCGTCGGGACTCTACGAAGAAGTGCCGCAGCCGGTCGATGGCATGCTCACAGTGCCGGACAAGCCCGGCCTCGGTTTGAAGTTCGATCAGGCGGCGCTGAAGAAATACGGCGTATAAGGTTTCCGGCACTCCCGCGCAGGCGCGAGTCCAGAGGCCCTTGCTGTTTAATATGTAACAAACCGGATTCCCGCCTGCGCGGGAACGACACGAAAAAAATCGTCAAGGGGGGAGAGCAACATGAGTGCAGCGAAACGTTTTCGAAATGCGGGGTTGCTGTGGTCGCTTGCGGTTTGCGTCAGCTCATTCTCGTACAACGCATCTGCGCAGGAAAAAAGCGTCGCTCCGGGCATCAACCAGCCCTTTCTCGACCGGCCGTTCGAGGCGTGGGCGGAGTCCTTCCACAAGGAGGGCCGCGAAGTCTTCGACAAGCGCAACGAGATCGTCGCCGCCTCCCAGGTCAAGCCCGGCATGACGGTCGCCGATATCGGCGCCGGCACCGGGCTGTTTTCGCGCCTGTTCGCCAATGCGGTCGGTGCCGGCGGCAAGGTGTATGCCGTCGATATCACGAGAAGCTTTGTCGATAACACGATGGCCAACGTGCGCAAGGAAGGTTTTGCCAATATCACCGGCGTGGTCAATACGCCGAAAGACGTGCCGCTGCCGGCGGGTTCGGTCGATATCTGTTTTCTGTCGGACGTCTATCACCACTTCGAATATCCGCAGGCGATGCTGCACGCCATGCTCAAGGCACTGAAGCCCGGTGGCACGCTGGCGGTGGTCGAGTTCGACCGCATCGAGGGCGTGAGCAGCCCGCGGATACTCGAGCATGTGCGCGAGGACAAGGCCACGCTGATCAGGGAGGCCGAGGGCGAGGGTTTCAAGCTGATCGAGGAAAAGCGCTTCATGAAGCAGAATTATTTTTTGCGTTTCGCAAAACCGTAAAGTTCCTGTTTCACCATTACCTCAAGGAGACTGCTGTGGCTGCATACTGGTTGTCGCGTTGCAAAATCTACGACCCCGTCGAATACAAGAAATACACCGACCTCGTGCCCGGCATCATCGCCAAGTACGGCGGCAAGGTGCTCGCGCGCGGCGGCAAGTACCAGATCATGGAAGGCACCGACCGGTTCCACCGCTTCGTCGTCATCGAGTTCCCGACGCTGGAGCAGGCGGTGAAATGCAACAGCTCCCCCGAGTATCAGGCCGCCGCGGCCTACCGCCGCGCGCCGGGCGTCGGCGAAGTTGAGCAGGTGATGGTGGATGGCGGCGACGCCACGACCTGAGAGTGAGCCTGTAGCCCGGCAGGAGCAACGCGTATTCCGGGCTACACCAAAATATTTGCGGGAGAACAAGCATGGGAATGGATGTCGTCGATTACAAGGTGTACGGCGCCGAAATGCAATTTGTCGAGATCGAACTCGATCCGGCAGAGGCGGCGGTCGGCGAGGCTGGCAGCATGTTTTACATGGAAGACAACATCACCATGGAAACCATCTTCGGTGACGGCTCGGCGCAGCAAAGCGGTTTTCTCGACAAGGTGCTGGGCGCCGGCAAGCGTTTGCTGACCGGTGAATCGCTGTTCACCACGGTTTACACCAACAGCGGGCGCGAAAAGCGCAAGGTCGCGTTCGGCGCGCCCTATCCGGGCAAGATCGTGCCGATCAATCTCGACAAGGTCGGCGGCAGCTTCATCTGCCAGAAAGACGCCTTCCTGTGCGCGGCCAAGGGGGTGCAGCTCGGCATCGCCTTCCAGAAAAAACTCGGCGCCGGCTTCTTCGGCGGCGAAGGGTTCATCATGCAGAAGCTTGACGGCGACGGCATGGCTTTTCTGCATGCGGGCGGCACCATGCACCAGCGCAATCTGAAACCCGGTGAGACGTTGCGCGTCGATACCGGCTGTTTGGTCGGGCTGCAGAATTCGGTCGATTACGATATCGAATACGTCGGTGGCATCAAGACCGCGCTGTTCGGCGGCGAAGGCTTGTTCTTCGCCACGCTGCGCGGACCTGGCGCGGTGATTCTGCAATCGCTGCCGTTCTCGCGGCTTGCCTCGCGCATCTTTGCCGCGGCACCGCGTTCGCAGGGCGGTGGCGGCGCCAGTCGCGAAGAGGGCAGCGTGCTGGGCGGGCTGGGCAGCATTATTGGCGGCCTCGGTGGTGACGATGATTGATCCGCGACAGCGGAACTAAGCCTATGCCGCAATTCAACGGCGTCGCCTTCGGTCCCGGCTTCAACGAGCGTGGTACGCCGCTCGCGTTCGAAGCGGACGCGGGCGGCATCCGGTTGATAACCCATGAAGCGGCCGACGGCATTCAACGTTGGTCTGCAATCACGCTCGCGAAGTCGGGCTGGGACGGCGCGCAACTGCGTCTGGAATGGACGTGCGCTACAGGTGTCTATGCCTTAAGCGTCGCCGATGCAGCCGCCGTGCAGGCGCTGGATGCGCTGGCCGGCAGCCGCGCGGTCCGTGCAGCCGGCCGCAGCGGTGCGACGCATGCGTGGATGTGGGGCCTGATCCTTGTCACGGTCGTGTTGCCGCTTTTGCTGCTGGCGGCGTTGATCGCACAGCACGAGCGCGTGGCTGGCTGGATCGTCGATCGCATTTCGATCGAACAGGAACATCAGTTCGGCGCCCGCATGTTCGAAAGCCACAAGGCGGGCCTCAAGTTGATCGAAGGGCCGCCGCTGGCGATGGTACGCGAAATCGGCGCGCGCCTGACCAAAGGCTCGGCGCATCAGTACGAGTTTTATGTCGCTGCCGATCCAACGGTCAACGCTTACGCGATGCCCGGCGGTTTCATCGTCGTGCACAGCGGCCTCATGGCACTCGCCGATTCGGCCGACGAGGTCGCCGGCGTGCTGGCGCACGAGGTCTCGCACGTCGAAAAGCGTCACAGCCTCAATGCGATGGCGCAGTCGGCGGGCCTCTATGCGACGGTAGCCATTCTGCTCGGTGATTTCGGCCGGCTGGCGAGTGCCGGCGCGGATCTGCTCAATCTGAAATTTTCACGCGATCACGAACGCGAAGCCGACAGCGAAGGCCTGCGCTTGCTGGTGAAGGCGGGCCTGCAGCCGCAGGCAACGGCGGCATTCTTCCGCAAGATGGCGGCGCAGGGCGGCGGCGTGCCGGCGTTTTTATCGACGCATCCGGCAAGCGAAGAGCGCTTCGAGGCGATCGAACGCGCGGTGAAAGTGCTGCCGGAAGCGGCGCGCCTGGCGCCGGCGCTTGACGTTGATTTCGCTGCTGTGAAAGCGGCATTGCCGGCAAAATGACGCGCGCTGATTGAGATCAAATTGTGGTGCGCGGATCGACAGTAATGTGCCCTCCGCGTACACTGACAAAAAACACCGGAGGAGCAGTGCCATGAATTACCGCAAATCGGAAGCCAAGGATGCCGCGCGCACGCAGTTCCGCGGCGTGTGGGCGGCGATCGCCACGCCGTTCACGCCGGACGGCGCACTCGACGAACCGGGCCTGCGCCGCAACATGCGCCACTTCACCGACGGCCTCGGCATCGCCGGCATTTTCTGCACCGGCACCATGGGCGAGTTCTGGGCGCTGACCAAGGAAGAGCGCAAGCGCGTGGTCGAGATCGTGGTCGAAGAGGCGCGCGGCAAGTGCAAGGTGATCGCGCATACCGGCCATCATTCGCCGAACGAGACGGTTGATCTGACGCGGCATGCGCAGGAGGTCGGCGCTGACTTCGCGGTGGTGATCAACCCCTACTACCCGGTTGCAGGCGAGCAGGCCGTCTACGAATGGTTCAAGGCCGTGGTGTCGAAGGTCGAGATCGGCGTCTGGATGTTCGACACACCGTTTTCCGGCGCGAGCCTGTCAGCAAAGCTCACCGCGCGCATCGCCGAATTCGAGAACGTCTGCGGCATCAAGGTATCGCGCCCGCTGCCGCATTACGCCGAAGTCAAACGCCTGTGCAGCGACAAGATCGTGTTGAGTCATCCGTCGGAAACCGAATACCTGACGTTGATGCGCGATCACGGCATGCGCGTGCACATGTCCTCGGCAGCGCCGTTTCTGATGCAGACCGCGTCGTGGAAGCTGATCCACCAGTATTCGGAACTCGCACTCGCCGGCCGCTTCGACGAGGCGCTGACGGTGCGCGATTCGCTCGAGCCGGTGCGCACCTTGCACGAGCGCTGGATGCGCGAACCGTGGCTGAAGGAGCAATTGATTCCGATCGCCTATCTCAAGGCGTGGACCGAGTTGATGGGGCTCGCCGCGGGCCCGGTGCGCGCGCCCTTGTTGCAGGTGACCGATGAAGAGCGCGCGAAGCTGCGCGCCGATCTCGAATGCTGCGGCCTGCTCGCGCGCGTGCCGGCGGTCAAGGCGGCATAACGCGGCAGGTCGCCGGCCGATCGCCGGCGCGCGCCTGAAAAATGCCATAATTGGCGCCATCAGTCCGGCACGGGTTCCGTTCATGCGATTTCGCAAACAAGTTGTCGTACTGCCGTCGCTGCTGCTCGCGGCGCTCGCTGCAGCAGCAGCCGGTGCCGCCGACCCGGCGCGCGATTATCCGAATCATCCGGTGCGCATCATCACCGGTTCCCCCGGCAGCACTTCGGATATCGTGCCGCGTTTCGTCGCCTACAAGCTGGCCGGCATCTGGGGCCAGCAGATCGTCGTCGACAACCGGCCCGGCGCCGGCGGCATCATCGGTACCGAAATCGGCGCCAAGGCCGCGCCCGACGGCTACACGTTGACGGTCGGCCATATCGGCACGCATGCCGCGCCACAGTTTTTGTTCAAAAAACTCAACTACGATCCGGTCAGGGATTTCGCGCCGGTCACGCTGCTGTCGGTTTCGGGCATCGCACTGGCGGTGAACGCTTCGGTGCCGGCGAACAATCTGAATGACTTCATCGCCTACGCCAAGGCCAAGCCCGGCGGCGTCAACTACGGTTCCGCCGGTGGCGGCACCAGCAGCCAGTTGTCAGGTGAATTGTTCAACCAGATGACCGGCGCCAAACTCACGCACATCCCGTACAAGGGCGCGGGCTTCGCGCTGGCGGCGTTGATCGCCGGCGAAGTGCAGGCGGCGTTTCTGTCGACGACCACGGCGAGTTCGCAGGTCAAGACCGGACGCATCAAGGCGCTCGCCGTGCTGAGTCCGAAGCGGTTTTCGGCTGCGCCCGATGTGCCGAGCGCCGCGGAGTCCGGACTGCCCGGCATCGAATCGAACGTGTGGTTCGGCCTCTTTGCGCCGGCCGGCACGCCAAAGGCGATCATCGCCAAACTCAATCGCGATGTCGTCGCCGCGCTGACCACGCCGGAGGCGCGCGAGGCGTTGCTGTCGCAGGGCGCCGAGGCCGCGCCGATGACGCCGGAGGAATTCGGCCTTTTTCTCAACAGGGAAATCGAAAAATGGGGCAAGGTGATCAAGGCTGCGGGGATCCGCGCCGAATGAGCGCGCGTGCGCCTGGCGGACTGCTGCTGGCGACGCTATTGCTGGCGAGCGCTGCGGTGTCGGCGCAGGTGTTCGAATGCACCGATGCGCGTGGCGCGCGTGAATATTCCAATGTCTGCCCGCCCGGCACTGTCAGGCAGCGCGCGCTCACGCGCACCGACGACGTGCCGCCACCGCCCGTCGAGGCCAAATCGACGGCGCAGGAGGATGCTGAATTCCGCAAACGCCAGCAGGAGCGACAGGACGCCGAGGCAAAGGCCAACGAGGACCGCATCAAGGCGGAAGAGGCGGAGCGCAACTGCACCATCGCGCGCACCCAGTTGCGCGGCCTGCTTGAAGGCCAGCGCATGCAGCGCATCGATCCGGATACCGGCGAGCGCATCAACCTCGGCGATGAAGACCGCGCGGTCGAGGCCGAGCGTCAGCAGCAGCTCGTCGCGCAGTGGTGCAAATAACGCATTGAGTTTTAGTGAGGTGTAGTGCAGAGAAATAATCTGCACGAACCTCCTCCGACCTTGAGGGGGAGGATTGAGGTGGGGGGAAATATCCCTTCATCCCGGCCTTCCCACTTAATGGGGAAGGTAAAAAGCATCACTGCATCGCGGAACGAAAGCCGGTCAAATCTCGACCTGCGTACCGAGTTCTATCACGCGGTTCGACGGAATATTGAAGTAATCGACGATGCTGCCTGCGTTGCGTGCCATCGTCGCAAACAGCCGTTCCCGCCACAACGCCATGCCGTCGCCCGGCGTCGGAATCACTTTTTCGCGACTGACGAAGAACGAGGTTTCGAGCGTGTTGAATTCGAGCCCGTGGGGCGCGCACAGTTCCAGCGCCTTGGGCACATCGGGCACGTTCATGAAGCCGAAATAAAGCTTGATGCGGTAGCACTCGTGACCGAGTTTTTCGATGTGCACGCGTTCCTCCGGCGGCACCCACGGCACGTCGCGGTAGACGACCGTTAGAAAAATGATGCGCTCGTGCAGAATCTTGTTGTGGGCGAGATTGTGCAGCAGCGCGTGCGGCACCGAATCGGGATCGCCGACCAGAAAGATGGCGGTGCCGGCGACGCGCGGCGGCGGATCCTCGAACAGCGATACCAGGAAGGGCGTCAGCGGAATCGAATCGCTGCGCATGCGTTCGACCAGGATTTCGCGCCCGCGGCGCCAGGTTACCATGAAGGTGAAAATGATCGCGCCCATGCTGAGCGGGAACCAGCCGCCTTCCTCCAGCTTGGTCAGGTTGGCGAGGAAAAATGCGCCGTCAACGACGAGGAAGAACAGCGTCGATACCAGGCACAGCGAAAGATTCAAGCGCCACGCATAGCGGACGACGAAGAACGTGATCAGTGTCGTGATCATCATGGTGCCCGACACCGCGAGCCCATAGGCCGACGCAAGGCTGGTCGAGGAACCGAAGCCGATGACGGCGGCGACAATCGCGATCAGCAGCAGCCAGTTGATGCCCGGGATGTAGATCTGGCCGATTTCCCGCGCAGAAGTCTGGATGATTTGCGTGCGCGGCAGAAAGCCCAGCTGCACCGCCTGCTTGGTCATCGAGTAGGCACCGGAGATCACCGCTTGCGAGGCGATCACGGTGGCGGCGGTCGCGAGGCCGACCATCGGGTACAGCGCCCAGTCGGGAAACATCAGGTAAAACGGATTTTCCACCGCCTTGGGGTCGCGCAGTAGCAGCGCTCCCTGGCCGAGATAATTCAGCGTCAGCGCGGGGAACACCAGCCAGAACCACGCCAGCCGGATCGACTGCTTGCCGAAATGGCCCATGTCGGCATAGAGCGCCTCGGCGCCGGTGACGGCGAGGAACACTGCACCCAGCACGATGAAGGAAGACCAGCCGTGCTGGCTGAGAAACAGGATTGCGTGAACCGGATTGATGGCGGCGAGAATTTCCGGATTGCCGGCGATGTTGGTGAGGCCGGCCAGCGCGAGTATCGCAAACCACGCCACCATGACCGGCCCGAACAGCGCGCCCACCGTGGAGGTGCCATTGCGCTGGAACCAGAACAGCGCGATCAGCACTACCACGGTGATCGGCACCACATAGGGTTTGAACAGCGGAGTGGCGATTTCGAGACCCTCGACCGCGGAGAGCACCGAGATCGCCGGCGTGATCACGCCGTCGCCGTAAAACAGCGCAGCGCCGAACACGCCGAGTATCGCCAGGCCGCGGCCCCAGCCGGCGTGCTCCCTGACAGACGCTGAGGCCAGCGCGAGCAGCGCCATGATGCCGCCTTCGTGCTTGTTGTCGGCGCGCATGATCAGGATCACGTATTTGATCGAGACCACGATCATCAACGCCCAGAATATGGCGGAGATGCCGCCGATGATGTTCATGGCGTTGAATGCGATGCCGTGCGCGGGATTGAAAACCTCTTTTGCCGCGTACAGCGGGCTGGTGCCGATATCGCCGTAAACGATGCCGAGCGCGCCGACCGTCAGTGCGGCCAGCGACTGATGGGTGGAATCCGCTCTTCTCACGGGATCAGCCCGGGCGCGGCGGATGCTGTCGCCGCAGGGAGGCGCGGCGTGCGCGTGCAAATGAACATGGCCCGCATTATATTCCTCGCCGCGCAGTTGGTGGCGTTACCGTTGCGGCTCAGTTTTTGATGCAGTATTCAAGCGGCAGCCGGTGCAGGCATTCGGCGCCGTCTTTGGTGATGCGGAACAGATTGCCCAGTTGCACGCCGGCGGACTCGTCGCGCGTGACGACATTGGGCTGCACCACCACGCACATGTTTTCCTGCAATACGAAGGGCGGTTTCGGAATGCCGCGTTTCGCTTCGCGCGTGCCGATCGACGGCGGCAGCAGACCGATACCGAAGCCGTGCAGAAAACCGTCGTTGATGGTGAAGCCGCGCGCGGCGATGACCTCGGCGGCATCGAGGATGTCCTCGCTGGTGGCACCGGGTTTGAGCACCTCGACGCAGCGTGTGTAGGCGTCGAGCGCGGTGTCCAACAGTTTTTTGTACAGATCGTTGGGCGGGGCGCCCAAAAAAATCGGCCGGTGCATCTGGCCCGAGTAACCCCACCAGCTAACGCTGATCTCGGTGTTGACGACATCGCCGCGCGCAACGACGCGGTTCGACAGATTCTGCCGCGGCACGCAGGCGCCGGCGCCGTCCTGCGGGCCCGACGACAGATAACAGAGATGCGGCAGGCCGCCGGCATTCAGCGCCGCCGCTTCGACGATCGCGCCCAGTTCATATTCGCGCAAGCCCGGCTTGATGTTGTCGATCAGTGCCTGCAGCGCGGCGTCGGTCAGCGCGGCGCCTTTTTTCAGCCAGTCGATTTCCTCGCCGCTTTTGACCAGGCGCAGCGCGCGGAACGCGGCCGAGACATCCTTCAATTGCCAGCCCGGCAGTTCTTTTTGCCACGTCAGGTAATTCTGCACCGGCACGTTGCCGGCATAACCGAGCGTCGCGTTCTTCAAGCCGAGATCGGTCAGGTGTTTCGCAATCGTCACCGCCGAATCGAGGCGGCCCGATTCGGTGCGCACCGAGGCCGCTTCGCGCGCATTCGGCACATGATTGTGCGACTGCACGAACAGCACCGGCTCGCCCGTCGCCGGCAGCACCACATAATTGTTGCGGTTGCCTAGAAAACCCGACAGGTAATGCACATCAGCGTGGTTGTGGCGCGAGATGCCCGAGTCGCCGAACACCGCGATGACATCGACGCGCTCGGCGGCCATCATGGCGCG
The DNA here is from genome assembly GCA_903889565.1 of uncultured beta proteobacterium. Classification (GTDB taxonomy): domain Bacteria; phylum Pseudomonadota; class Gammaproteobacteria; order Burkholderiales; family SG8-41; genus PALSA-1004. The sequence goes on along the minus strand of CAISYC010000004.1, from coordinate 26,168 downwards.
CGCGGCGCGATGACGGCGCGCAAACTCTACTTCGGAAAAACGCGGATACAGCGGTTCGCTCACAACACTCTCCCCTGACAATGCGCAGCAAGGCGCGAAGCGTACGGCCGTGTTAAGTGACGGTCAAGCGCGGGCCGTTATTGGCCGCTGCTATAATCGCAAGCAGGGCAACGCCTGCCGCTGCCGTGCCGTATTCCCCCGTCCCTCGATACGCAAAGAACATTCATGGAAACAGGACTCAAGGGTAAAACCGTGTTGATCACCGGTGCCAGCCGCAACATGGGCCGGCTCGCCGCCATCGCGTTTGCGAAGGAAGGCGCCAATCTGGCGCTGTGCACCAGCGCGAAAATGAAAGAGCTGAACGCGGTCGCCGACGAGGCGCGCGCCTTCGGCGTCAAGGTCATGGCCGAACAGTGTGACGTCGCGGAGCCGGTGTCGGTGGCGGCCTTCGTTGCCAAGGTCGAGAAAGAACTCGGCGGCGTGCATGTCGTTCTCAACAACGCGGTCTACCGCGGCGGCGAGGGCGCCTTCCTTGAAGAGAGCGACGAGGCCTGGGAAAAAAATTTCAAGGTCAACCTCGGCGGCCCGCGCAACATCTGCAAGGCGGTGCTGCCGATCATGATCAAACAGCGCTGGGGCCGCATCATTAATTTCTCGGGCATTTCGCCGTTTCTCGGCGGCAGCACCGGCAAGGGCATGGCCAAGCTCGGCATCGTCGGCTTTACGCGCGGCCTTGCGCGCGAATTCGCCGAGTTTGAAATCACCGCCAACTGCATCGGCCCCGGCACCATCGAAGTCGAGCGCGACGCCTTTCAGAAACCGAAGGGCCTGCGCGCGCAGCAGCCGATCCGCCGCATGGGCAAGCCGCAGGAAGTGGTGTCGATGATGCTGTATCTGGCGAGCGAAGACGCCGGCTTCATCACCGGCCAGTGTTATCTGGTCAACGGCGGCGTTTACTTCCACTGATCGCGGAGTGGTGGCGCAGGCGGCTCGCCTGCGATCCAAACCCTGCAGGCGAGTCGCCTGCGCTGCAAAACTATTTCGCCGCGAGACTAATCCGGCTTCATGCCGGATTTTTTCACCAGCGGCGCATAGCGCGCGATCTCCGCTTTGACGAAGGCGCCGAATTCCTCCGGTGTCGTCGGCGCCGCCTCGGCGCCCTGTTCGGCCAGCCGCGCCCTGAACTCCGCAAGATTCAGCACTTTCACGAACTCGGTATTGAGTTTCGCTGTGATCGCCGGTGCCGCGCCGGCCGGCAGGAACACGCCGAACCAGGTGATCGCTTCGAAGCCCGGATAACCCGACTCGGCGACCGTCGGCAACGACGGCATCAGCGGCGAGCGCTTGAGGCTCGACATCGCGATCGCGCGCAGGCGGCCGGTTTTCACCAGCGGCAGCGTCGAGGTCAGGCTGCTGACGATCAACTGCGTCTCGCCGCTGACCATCGCCGTCAGCGCCGGCGCGCTGCCCTTGTACGGGATGTGCGTCATGTCGATGCCGGCGGCTTCGTTGAGCATGAGCCCTGCGAGGTGACCCGGCGTGCCGCTGCCCGACGAGGCGAAATTCAATTGCCCCGGCTTCGCTTTCGCCAGCGCGACCAGTTCCCGTATGTTGTGCACCGGCAGCGACGGATGCACTGTCACCATATAAGGAATCAGCGCGAGCCTGGTCACCGGCTGGAAATCGTGTATCGCGTCGTACGGCAATTTGGTCGGCAGATTGGGATTGATCGCGTGCGAGGTATTGGTGCCCATGAACACGGTATAGCCGTCGGGCGGCGCATGTGCGGCGAGATCGGCGCCGACCACGGTGCCGCCGCCGCCGCGGTTGTCGATGATCAGCGTAATGCCGCTGGTTTCAAGCAGGCGCGGCGCCAGCGCGCGCGCGACGATATCGGTGCCGCCGCCGGGCGGGAAGGGCACGATGTAGCGGATCGGTTTGCTCGGGTACGACTGCGCGCAGGCGGCCGCTGCAATCAGCAGTGCAGCCGGTGCGGCGAACAGATGGCGATGAATCATCGGACCTTGTCCTTTCAGGCTTGCGTGAGCGCGGCGGTGGCAGCAGCGCGGCCGGCAATGCGGCCGAATACCGTGCCCGAAACGAGACCCGAGCCGAGCGGATAGTTGAAGTAGAACACGCCGCCGACCATTTCGCCGGCGGTATACAGGCCGGGGATCGGCTGCAGACTGACATCGAGCACCTGGGCAGAATCCGGATCGATGCGCAGTCCGCCGAAGGTAAACGTGATGCCGGCGGTGACGTGCCATGCCTCGTAGGGCGGCGTATCGAGCACATTGGCCCAGTTCGATTTCGGCGGCTCGATGCCGGTCGTGCATTTGCCGTCCTTGATGCCCGGATTGAACGGCAGGTCGCGGCGCACCGCCGCGTTGTACTCGCGCACGGTTTTGAGAAAGCCCCGCGTGTTCACGCCTTCGAGTTTTTCTGCCAGCGCTTCGAGCGTGTCGGCGCTGACGCGGGTGGCGACCTTGCCGAGATATTCGGCGCGCAGCAGGTGGCGCGTCTTCGCATCGAACACCTGCCACGCGAACTGCTCTGGTTGTTTGAACACCTGTTCGCCGTACTTCGCGTAAGTATAGCTGTAGAACTCGGCGCCTTCATCGACGAAGCGTTTGCCGTCGGCATTGATCATCAGCGACAGCGGATAGCTGTGGCGGTGGCAGGCGTGATCGAGCGCGAGATCGCCGAACTCCGGCGCATGGCGCTCCCACGAGGTGGTGTGCCGCCCCGACCAGTTGCCATTGGGGCAGGCGCCGATGTCGAGCGCCATCTGCAGACCCTCACCGACATTGAAGCGGGTGCCGCGCACCTTGGCCAGTTCCCAGCCGGGTCCCAGATATTTCGTGCGCCATTCCGGATTCGCCTCAAAGCCGCCGCAGGCGAGGATCACTGAAGGCGCGTGAAATTCGAGCAGGCGGCCTTTGCGCTTGGCTTTGACGCCGGACACTTTTTCGCCGTCGTAGATCAGTTCGACTGCGCGCGTGTCGTATTGAATATCGATGCCGGCCTTCAGCGCCGCCTGATCGAGAAACTGCACCAGGCCCGGTCCGCCGCCCGAAACCTCGACCGGCACGCGGCCGAAAAATCGCCGCCGTCCCTCGACCACCGCCGAGGCGCGGTAATTCAGCACGAAGCGCACGCCCTGTTTGCGCAGCCACTGCATCGCTGCGAAGCTCTGCGTGACGAGGCGCTCGCTCAACTGCGGATCGGTGCGGTAATTGGTGACCTGATAGAGATCGTCGTAAAACTCATCGACCGTGTTGCTGTCCCAGTCGGTCATGCCGGCTTCTTCGTCGGTGATTTCGAGCAGCGTGCGCAGGTCTTCGACCGAGTTGTAGGCGAAGCGCAGCATGCCGCCGGCGAAACGGCTGTTGCCGCCGGACTCTTCTTCGGGGGCTGCTTCGAGAATGACGACGCGGGCGCCGTTGGCACGCGCCTCCAGTGCCGCGCAGAGGGCGGCGTTGCCCTTGCCGACGACGATCACATCCGTTTGTTGCACGCTGCTCCCCGCAAATCAGAAATGGCTGCGCGCTTTTGACGGACCTGCGCGTTTGAGTGTTATTTTACAACAGCGATTCCGCCGATAGCCGCGTCGAGGCGCGCTAAAATCGGCCGACCCCACGAAAACTCCGGAGATCGCAATGGATACCGCAACCGCAGGCAGCGCGTCGGCCGCCCACACGCTGGCAGCCTACGCCACGTCGCTCAAATACGAAGACATTCCCGCCGAGGTGATTGCGCGTGCCAAGGCCTGCATCATCGACACCATCGCGGTGGCCAGCTTCGGCGCATCGATGCCGTGGTGCCGCATCATCAATGAATACGCATTGCGCAACGGTGCCGCCGGCAAGGCCAGCGTGCTCGGCACCAAACTCAAACTTGCCGCGCCCTACGCCGCGCTCGCCAACGGTGCGGCCGGTCACGCCTTTGAAATGGACAGCCTGGTGCAGCCCGGCGTCGGCGCGCATATCGGCACCGCGCTGCTGGCACCGGGACTGGCGATCGCACAGGAGGTCGGCGCCAGCGGGCGCGATCTGCTGACCGCCTTCGTCGCCGGCTCCGAAATTACCTACCGCGTTGGCGACTCGACACGCCATTCGCCGGAGAAAGTCGGCTTTCATGCGCCCGGCATCACCGGCGTGTTCGGCGGCGCCATCACCGCGGGTCTCTTGATGAAGCTCGACACCGCGCGCATGGCGCAGGCGCTGGGCATCGGCGGTTCGCTGTGTTCCGGCCTGCTCGAGTTTTCGAAATCGGGCGGTGGCATGGTCAAGCGCATGCATCTGGGCCGCGCCGCCGAGGGTGCAGTGATGGCTGCATCGTTTGCGCGCGACGGCTTCACCGGTCCGTCCGAGGTGTTCGAGGGCAAGTTCGGCGTCTTTAAGGTGTTCTGCGACGAATTCGATGCGCCGCGCCTGACCGCTGGTTTCGGTAGCACCTGGCACACCATGAAAATCATGATGAAACGCTATTCCTGCCACATCACCGCGCACGTGCCGGTGACGGCGGTGCTGGAGCTGAAAGCGGCGCACGGCCTCAAGGGCGGCGACATCGAGTCGATCACGGTGGCAAGCAGCGAGAAGATGGTCAGCCATCACAACATCACCGAGCCGCAGGACATCACGATGGCGCAATACAGCACGCCGTTCTGCGTCGCACTCGCCTTTTATCGCGATCCGCGGGATCCGGCGCAGTTTTCCGACGCGGCTATCGCCGATGCGGAAATCCGTGCGCTCTGCCGCAAGGTCAGGCTCCAGTCGGACAACGAACTCACGCGCGACAACCAGTTCGCCACGCGCATGACCGTGACGTTGAAGAACGGACAGGTCATCGAACATCTTGCGGAGGTGTTTCCGGGGATGCCGCGGCGACCGCTGACCGACGCCGAGCTGCGTGAAAAATTCGATCGCGTGGTCAGCGGTATCGCGCCGGCAACCGCGGCGCGCCTGTTCGAACAGTTCTCGGCGCTGGAAACCGTGAAGGACATCGGCGCGCTGGAATTTATCTGATGCGCTTCGTTGCATTGCTGACGGCGCTTGCTGCAGCAAGCGCCGTCGCCGCGCAGGACTGGCCGCTGCATCCGCTGCGCATCATCGTGCCGTCGGCCGCCGGCGGCGCCGGCGACCTTGTCGCGCGCGCGGTCGGCCAGAAACTGACCGATGCCTGGGGCCAACCCGTGATCGTCGATAACCGCAACGGCATTGTCGGCGCCGAAATCGCCGCGCACTCGGCGCCCGACGGTTACACCATCATGTTCGCCACCTCGGCGCTGTCGATCCGCGAAAGCGTTTACAACAAGCTGCCGTTCAGCACGCTGCGCGATTTCGTTCCAGTGGGGCAGGTGGTGTCGCAGTCGAATATTCTCGTCGCCCATCCGGGCGTGCCGGTCAAATCGGTGCAGGACCTGATCGCCTACGCGAAGGCGCATCCGGGCGAACTCAACTACGGCTCCAGCGGCAACGCAAGTTCGAACCATCTGGCCGGCGAGCTGTTCAAGCTGCTGGCGAAGGTGAACATCGTGCATGTGCCGTACAAAGGCCTGCCGCAGGCGGTGACCGATCTCCTCGGCGGCCGCGTGCAGATCGTGTTCGGCAGCCCGTCTTCGACACTGCCGGCGGCGCGCGACGGCCGGCTTCGTTTGCTCGCCGTCACCACGCCGAAGCGTTCGCCGGCGCTGCCCGACGTTCCGACCATCGCCGAATCGGGCGTGCCCGGTTATGAATTCACCGGCTGGATCGGCGCGCTGTTGCCGGCGCGCACGCCGAACGACATCGTGGTCAAACTGTCACGCGAAGTCGCGCGCATCGTGCAGATGCCCGAGGTCCGCACGCGTTTGGCTGCCGACGCGACCGAGGCCGTCGGCAGCACGCCCGAGCAATACGCGGCTTTTCTCAAAGCCGAGATCGCGCGCTGGACCCGCGTCGCGCGCGCAGCCAATATCAAGGTGGATTGATGACAGCCAAAACCAAAGCCGGCAAACGCCCGCCCTTCGACCGCGAAATCGTCGCTATTGCCGATTACGCGGCCAACTACAAAATCAAAAGCGCGCTTGCCTACAAGACCGCGCATTACTGCCTGATGGACACGCTGGGCTGCGGCCTCGAAGCCCTGTCTTATCCGGCCTGCACCAAGCTGTTGGGGCCCGCCGTGTCCGGCACCATCGTGCCCAACGGCGCGCGCGTTCCGGGCACGTCATACGTGCTCGATCCGGTGACGGCGGCGTTCAACATCGGCAGCATGAACCGCTGGCTCGATTACAACGACGCATGGTTCGGCCGCAACGGCGCGCATCCCTCGGACAATCTCGGCGGCATATTGGCCACCGCCGATTACATTTCGCGCTGCAATGTCGCCGCCGGCAAGGCACCGCTGAAAATCCGCGATGTGCTCACCGCGATGATCAAGGCGCACGAAATCCAGGGCATCACCGCGCTCGAAAACAATTTCAACGGCCTCGGCATCGACCACGTTATCCTCGTCAAAATCGCCTCGACCGCGGTGGTGGCGCAGTTGATGGGCGGCACGCGCGACGAGATTTTGAACGCGGTGTCGAATGCGTGGATCGACGGTCAGGCCATCCGTACTTACCGTCACGCACCCAACACTGGCTCTCGGAAATCATGGGCGGCGGGCGATGCGACCAGCCGCGCGGTGCGCCTGGCCATGATGGCGCTCAAAGGCGAGATGGGTTACCCGTCGGCGCTCAGCGCTAAGCAGTGGGGCTTCTACGACGTGCTGTTCGAGGGCAAGCCGTTCAAATACACGCGGCCCTTCGGTTCCTATGTGATGGAAAACGTGCTGTTCAAAATCGCCTATCCGGCGGGCTTTCACGGCCAGAGCATGGCCGAGTGCGCGATCAAACTGCATCCGCAGATCAAAGACCGGCTTGGCGACATCGCGAAAGTCGAGTTGTGGACGCACGACAAATCCTTTCATCTGATCAAAGAGGGCCCGCTGCACAATCCGGCCGACCGCGATCACTGCATCCAGTACATCGCGGCAATCGGCCTGATCTTCGGCCGCCTGACCGCGCAGGACTACGAAGACGCCGCCGCCGCCGATCCGCGCATCGATGTTCTGCGCGCGAAAATGACGGTGACCATGGACAAGAAGCTGACCGAAAGCCTGTTTGATCCGAAACGCCGCTCCAACGGTGCCGCCATCCGGGTGACGTACAAGGACGGCAGCAAAACCGCCAAGGTCGAAATCGAATACCCGCTCGGCCATCCGCGCCGGCGCAAAGACGGCATTCCATTGTTGCTGGAGAAATTCAAAACCAATCTGGCGCGGCGCTTTCCGGCGAAACAGCAGCAGGCGATCCTTGACCTTTGCGCCGACAAGGCGCGACTGGCGGCGACGCCGGTCAATGAATTTGTCGATTTGCTTGTGGTCTAGATCATGCGCATGGATGCCGCGTTGCGCGCCGGCGGGAACTGCGAGGACAGGGCGGGATGAGCATGCTCGGCAATCTGGCGCGGAATTTCCTCAAGCAACCCGGTGCGGAGAACCGGCATTTTCTCGAATGCGTGCGCGGCGTGGTGCACATTGGCGCCAATACCGGCCAGGAGCGTGAAATCTATGACCAGCTCGGCTTGCAGGTACTCTGGATCGAGCCGATTCCTGCAATATTCGAAACGCTGGCGGCGAATATCAAACCGTTTGCGCGGCAGCGCGCATTGTGCGCGCTCATCACCGATCGCAACGGCGCGGAATACCGTTTTAATATTGCCAACAACGAAGGGCGTTCGTCCTCGATCCTCGATCTCAAGGATCACCGGGATATCTGGCCCGAGGTCGATTATGTCGAAACGATCACGCTGAAGAGCACTACGCTGACGGCGCTGTTCGAACAGGCAGCGATCGACCCGGCGGACTACGGCGCGCTGGTCATGGATACGCAGGGCTCGGAGTTGATGGTGCTGGAGGGCTGCGTTCCGTTGTTGCACGCGTTTGAATACATCAAGACCGAGGTGTCCGATTTCGAAGCCTACGCCGGTTGCTGCCGGCTTGCCGATATTCAGGCCTTCATGCGAAAGCACGGTTATCGCGAGGTCGCGCGCAAGAAATTCGCCGAACGCCCGCAGGGCGGCAGCTATTACGACGTTACCTACCGGAAGAAAGCATTGCACCGCATTTTGCGCAAGTGATATCTTGACGCTGACAGACGGCGAATTGCCAGCTAGTTCCTGGATGTAAACCACGTCGATCGGGAAATGATGAAACTGAAAACGAAACGCGCTGCCGGTTGTTTCGCGTGCCTGATGATTGCGACGGGCATCGCGGCATCGCTGGTGAGCGCCAATGCGGCGGCGCAAGCCGCACTCTCCGCGGACGACGGCCTGCGCGCGTTCGAGACCGTGCGCTCGGTGCTGCAGCATCCGCGCTGCCGCAACTGCCACGTGCCCGGCGATGCGCCGCTGCAGGGCGACGACAGTGTCCCGCACGATCAGGGCATCGTGCGCGGCGCTGACGGGCATGGCGCGCCGGCCAACGAATGCTCGTCCTGCCACCTCGATCGCAACCTGCCGCTCAGTTACGGGCCGCAGGCGCCGCCGGGTTCGCCCGACTGGCATCTGCCGCCGCCCGCATTGAAAATGGTTTTTTACGGCCTGACGCCGCGCGAACTCTGCGTGTCGATCAAGGACCCGCGCCTGACCCGGGGCCGCAATCTCGCCGCGATGATGGCGCATATTCGCGACAACCGGCAGGTGGCCTGGGGCTGGGCGCCGGGCGGGCTGCGCAAAGCGCCGCCGGCGACGCGCGCGCAAACCGTCGCGGCGTTCAAAACATGGATGAACGCGGGCGCACCCTGTCCGCAATAATTTCGATGTGAATCGGCACTGATGCAAAGCCCGGAAAGCGCGCTGGCGCAGGAAACCATCGAGCGCGATGCGCAGCGCGTGTTCGATGTCGTCGCCGGCGGCGGCACCGCCATCATTTATCTCGATGTCGCCTATGCCATCCTCGGCCGCTCCGAGGCCTCGGTGCTCCGCATTTATGCGGCGAAGGCGCGCAGTTTCGGTCGCCCGACCGGCATCGTCGGCTGCCTCGAACTGCACGATGAAATCCACCGCATGGATGCGCGCGGCAAAGCCATCGTGCGCGCGGTCACGGTGAAGCACGATCTGCCGCTGGCGGTGATCGCGCCGTTTCGTCGCGAACATCCCTTTCTCGGCAATCTGTCGCCATTCGTGCTCGGCAATGCCGTCAAAGACGACACGCTCAATCTGCTGCTCAACGCGGGACGGCTGCGCAACCGGATTTCGCGGATCAGTTTTGACGCGATGACGCCGCTGGTTGGTTCGTCGGCCAATGTTTCGCTGACCGGCAGCAAATACCGGGTCGAGGACATCGAGCCGGAAATGATCGCCGCCGCCGATATCGTGATCGATTACGGGCAATCGCGTTATCACAATCCGCATGGTCGTTCGAGCACCATGATCGATTTTCGCGACATGAGCATCGTGCGCGAGGGCGTTTGTTTCGAGCGCATTCGCGACGTCATCCGCGAGGAGTTCGATGTCGAACTGAAAGCGAAACCGGCTTAAACGGCGGCGCGCGGCGTTTCACCTATAATGGCGGCAAAGCCGGCCGGCACACGACTGTCCGCTGGACCGGCCCGCCGACAACGAGAATTTACGGGGGGAGTTCATGCTGAAGGCATTCCGCCAGTCCGTGCTTGTTTTCGCAACACTGTGCGTGTGCGCTGCTTCCGCGTTGTGCTGCGCGCAGAGTTATCCCGCCCGTCCGGTGCGCATCGTCGTCGGTTACCCGCCCGGCGGCACAGTTGATTTCATGGCGCGCATCGTCTCCAGCAAGCTCTCTGAAATTTTTAAACAGCAGGTGATCGTCGATAACCGGCCCGGCGGCGGCACCGTCATCGGCAGCGAACTCGTCGCGCGGTCGGCGCCTGACGGTTACACGCTGCTGATGGCCAACATCGCGTTCGGCGCCAATCCTGCGCTGGTTGCGCGTCTGTCCTATGACACCGTAAAGGACTTTGCGCCGGTGAGCCTGGTCGCCTTGCTGCCGAGCTTTCTGGTCGTTCATCCGTCGCTGCCGGTGCATTCCGTGCGCGAACTTGTCGCGCTGGCGAAGGCGCGACCGGGCCAGTTGAGTTATGCCTCGGCGGGCAACGGCAGCCTGCTGCATCTGACCATGGAGCGCTTCAAGGCGGTGGCCGGCGTCGATATCCTGCATGTTCCGTACAAAGGCGCGGCGCCCGCGTTGAGCGACGTGCTGGGCGGCCAGCTCGCCATCATGTTCATTCCGGGGCCGCCGGCCCTGCAACACATCAAATCGGGCCGCATTCACGCGCTGGGCGTGACCAGCGCCGCGCGGGTGTCGCTGCTGCCCGCGGTGCCGACCATCGCCGAGAGCGGCTACCCGGGCTTCGAACTCTATGATTGGGAGGGCATCATCGCGCCGGCAAACACGCCTGCAGCGGTGATTGCGCGGCTCAATGCCGAGATCAACAACATACTCGGCAGCGCGGAGGTCAAGGACTACATTCTTAGCCAGGGGGCGAACCCCGCCGGCAGCACGCCGGAGGAACTCGCGCAGCGCATCCGCAATGAAATTACGCTGTGGACGGAGGTCGTGAAGAAATCGGGCATGCGCGTCGATTAGGCGCGCAGCACCCCGGAAAGGGTCGCGGTCACCGCCCGCCACGAGTAACGTTCCCTGACCCGCTCCGGGCCCGCGACCGCCGCCGCTTCGCGCCATGCCCTGTCGTTGACGACCCGCGCCATTTGCGCGACGGCGCTGTCGAGGTCGGGCTTGAGATAATGTTTGTTGCCGGTATCCACGATCGTGCTCGCAATCTTCAGCGTAAAGCTCTCGTCGCAAAAGTCGTCGGTCGGCCCGCCGGCGGTGACGAGCACCGGCAATCCGCTGGCAATGGCTTCAAGCACCGGCAGGTTGAAGCCCTCGGCAAGATAGGGCGAGACATAAGCATCGCAGGCGCGGTAGAGGCAGGCCAGTTCGTCGTGCGAGAGATTGTCTCTGAGGATGTGCACGGATGAAAGCGCGGCGGTGACTTCGCTGCCGTGGCGGCCGATCGCAGAACGCACGGCCTGATCGACATGCCCGCCGTACAAAAAATCCGTGCTTTTCAGAACCAGGTGCGAATCCGGAAACGCCGCCTTGTGCGCGGCGAATGCGCACAGCAATTCGACCGCGCCCTTGTTCCACATCATGGCGCCGATATTGAGAAAGACGAAGGCATGCTCCGGCAGTGCGAACCGGCGCCGCAGCGCGCGTTTTTCGTCCGCGGCGGCCGGCCAGTACAAATCGGGATCCACGCCGTGCGGAACCACGTGGATCGGACAGTCGTAGCCGGTGCTGCGGATGCCCTCAGCGGACCAGCGCGAGGGCGCGATGATTTCGAAGTTGTTGTTCGCCAGCGCGTAATTCGATGCCGGTTCGCGATCGATGAAATTGGCCGGAATGCTGCCCAATTCCGAGGTCGCAAAGACGAAAATCCGTTTTGCCGCCCCGCCGTAAAGCCGGAATGGAAAATCCAGCCGGTAAATCACGTCGATCGCGGCATTGCCCGGCGGGCCGAAGGCATTGATCGTCGCTTCGTCGTCGGCATCGAATCCGGACATGGTATTTTTCCATGCCGGATCGGGGAACGGCATGTCGCGATGATAGATTTTGAAATCCGCTTGTTCCGCGAGCTGCAGCAACTGGTGCTGATTGACCAGCGCGAATGAATGATTGATGCCGCGCCAGCCCTCGATCAGCAATGTCTTCATCGAGCGCAATCGCAAGGCGTCGTCATGTGCATCATGATGACTGCGCCTGCAAGCGGGTGGTCTGGGAAATGTTCAATCACCCCTGATCTTCGCCTGCCTGATCACGCCCGCCCACTTGTTGCGTTCCGCGATCAGGTGATCGCGGAACTGCTGCGGCGTGCCGGGCATGGCTTCGGCGCCGTCATCGGTGAGGCGCGCCAGCACCGCCGGATTGTCGAGCGCTTTTTTGATGTCAGCATTGAGACGGTCGATCACCGGTTGCGGCGTCTTTGCCGGCACCAGCATGCCGTACCACTGTGTCATCACGAAATCCTTCACGCCGGCTTCGGCGGCCGACGGCACATCGGGCAGTGGCTTGGCGCGTTTGGGGCCGGTGACCGCCAGCGCGCGCAGGCGGCCTGCACGCACCTGCGGCAGCGCGGAAATGATGCTGCCGAAGGTCAGTTGAACCTGGCCGCCGATCAGATCCGGATAGGCGGCGCCGATGCCCTTGTACGGGATATGCGTCATCTCGGTGCCGGTGACGAATTTGAACAGTTCGCCGGTGAGATGAATCAGGCTGCCGTTGCCGGCCGAGGCGTAATTGAGTTTGTTCGGATTCGCTTTCGCATACGCAATCAACTCGGGCAGCGTTTTTACCGGCACCGACGGATTGACCACCACCAGATAGGGCTGGCTGGTGATCTGCGTCACCGGCGCGAAATCGCGCACGGCGTTGTACTCGGCCTTGTACATCAACGGATGGATCACCGAGCTCGCGCTGATCATCAGCAGGGTGTAGCCGTCAGGCGCGGCGAAGCGCGCGAGTTCGGCGCCGACGCTGCCGCCGCCGCCGCCGCGATTGTCCACCACCACGGTCTGGCCGAGGCTGTCGCTCAACTTGATGGCGAGTCCGCGCGCCACGGTGTCCATGGCGCCATTGGCGGCGAGCGGCACGATCATGCGGATCGGGCGGTCGGGATAGGGCGCTGCCGCAGCGACCGTGAATTGCAGTGCCACGGTGCCGGCCAAGCCGGCCGCAAGCCTATTCACTGCGGATACCTGCATCCCTGATGACCTTGCCCCATTTGCCCATTTCCGCTTTCAGCGTTGCCGCAAATTGCTCCGGCGTACTGCCCACGGCTTCGACACCGGCATTGAAGAGGCGTTCCCTCGCATCGGCGCGCTGCAAAGCTTTGGCCATTTCCTGATTGAGTCGCTGCACGATGGCGTTGGGCGTGCCGGCCGGCGCGAACACCGCCAGCAGCGACGCCGATTCGTAGCCGGGCAGCCCGGACTCGGAGACCGTCGGCAGGCCGGGCGCCAGCGCGGTCGGCTTCAGTGCAGTCACCGCCAATGGCCGCAACTTGCCGGATTTCAGCAGCGCATTGGCCGAACCGGTCGAGGGGAACATGAACTGCACTTCGCCGCCCAGCAGCGCGGTCAGCGCCGGGCCGCTGCCCTTGTAGGCGACGCGCACGATGCGCACGCCGGCCATGGCGCGGAATAATTCGCCGGCGAGATGCGGTGTCGAACCTGCGGAGCCTGAACCGTAATTGAGTTCGTCGGGCCGCGCCCGGGCGAGGGCGATCAGCTCGCGCACCGAACGCACCGGCAGCGACGGATGCACCACCAGCAGATTCGGCGAACTGGTGGCCCAGGTCACCGGCGTGAAATCCTTGACCGGATCGTAGGGCAGGTTGTCGCGCATGAAGGGCGCCAGCCACATCGGGCTGCCGTACAACAGCAGCGTGTAGCCGTCGGGCGGCGACTTGGCGGCAATTTCGACAGCAACCACGCCGCGGTTGTCGACGATGGCCTGCTGGCCGAGACCGCTGGTGACGCCAACTGCGATCAGGCGCGCGGCGAGATCGTCGCTGTTGCCGGGCGCGCTGGTGAGTATGCGTATTGGCTTCGACGGGTAGGGTTGTGCGTTGGCAGTGAATGCGGTGAGTAGCGCAGTTGCGCCAATCGTAAGGTAGATATTTTTTATCAAACGACCAAGATCAAATTCGCCGGGGGCAGCCCGGCGGCTGGTTACTTTTCTTGCTTCGCCAAGAAAAGTAACCAAAAGAAGGAGCGCCCCGACGCGGAATCGCGAAGCGCCGGTGCGGGAGGGGCGCAGCAGCTGTGAATACAAAAATTTAACGGGGCGCATTGCAGCTGTTCCCGCGAACGGGCCTGCGGCTAACGGGGCACAGCTGCCCCCGGTTCGCCGGTCCTGCGGACTTCCCTGCGCTGCTCGCCACGCCGGGCGGCTGCGGAACTCGCCCTCGCGATGAACCTGCGAGGGCTCAGACAGTCCTCGCCAACTGTCCCCGGCGCGGCTGTGCTGCTCGGCGGCTCTCAGGGGGGAGAATCGGCGCGTCTTCGTCATTCGAATCTCAGTTTGCTGAAGCCGCCCGCAGCGGCGCGGCGATTTCGATTTGTGCTGTGAAGTCGCGGATGGCGCGGCATTGCTCGATGTTATCGATCGCCTGCAGCACGGTTTTGATCTGCGCCGCCGGCAGGGCGCGCGCGGCGCAGCTTTCGAATTTAGCTCGCATGCCGGCGTCGGACACCGGGTTCGCCGAGGTGCGGCCGAGCGGTTTGGCGACCTTCGACGTGAATGCGCGGCCGTCGGCCAGCGTTACCTTCAGCTCGGCGCCGACGTGATTGCCCGACGAAAACGCACCGTCGGCAAACGGCGTCGCATGCGTGCGTTGCAACAGGTCGACGACGCGCGGTTCGCGATAGGCATCGCCTTCGAGATCCTTGAACTGCACGCGGCCGTCGAGCAGCGCGCGCGCCACGCAATACTGCACGCTGAATTTGGCGTCGAGTGCGCTTGCCGGCAGCGGCCGGTTGGTGTGCGCGAGGCGCTGTGCCGAGGTCCACGATTCGACGCGCATGATCTGCGCGGCGTCGATGGGGCCGCTCATTTCGGTTATTTGCTTGCGGATGTCGAGCGCGGCATCGACGGCCGCATGCGTGCTCGCGCAACAGGGATATTGTTTGTAGCAGGCGCCCGGTGCGACGATGTCGAGCGGTTCGCCCCAGCCGTCGAAAATTTTGGCGGCATCAAACGTTCCGGCGCCATTGAACACGTTGAAGAAGCCCTGCTTGTGTTCGAACGCGCTGTGGTTGGCGGTGAAGCCCTTTTTCGCCAGCAGCGCCGCCATCAGGCCGCCGCGCGCGCACTGGCCGACATGCAGCGGCTTGGTCATGGTTCCGAAATTGGCCTTGATGCCTGCAGCGAGCGAAGTTGCCATCGCCATCGCGGTAGCCGTCTGTTCTTCGTCGAGCTTGAGAAAATGTGCGCAGGCCGCCGCCACCGCAAATACGCCGAGCGTCGAGGTCGGGTGCCAGCCCTTTTCGTAGTGATGCATGTTGACGCCGCGGCCGAGGCGCGCGCCGGCTTCGAAGCCGACGACATGCGCGGCGAGCAGATCGCGGCCGCTGCCGCCGAACGCTTCGCCCGCCGCAATCAAGGCCGGCATCATGGTCGCCGAAGCGTGGCCGAACATGGTGTTGGTCGCATTGTCGTAATCGAGCACATGCGCGGCGGTGCCGTTGATCAGCGCGGCGTCGAGCGCGCCGACGCGGCGCCGGCCGCCGAATACCAGGCTCGGTCCCGAGGACGGCGAGGCCAGCACTTCCTCGACGATGCGGGTGGCGTCTTCGCGCGCGCCGGCAAGCGTCACGCCGACCGTGTCGAGCAGGCCGACCCTGCTCCACGCCATGGCTTGGGCGGGCAGATCGTCGGCGCGCATGGCAACGATGCGTTTGGCAAATTCGCGTGCGATGGTCATGGCGGTTCCGGAAAGCGTTTGGCGGGTCGGGTTGCCGAGGCTATAATTTTCGGTCTTGTTTTGAACAATTCTAACGCAGCGGGGAGCAAGGCATGAACAAGCCGGTGGAAAAAATGTTGGCACGCGCAGTCGATGGCATTCAACTGAAGCTGACCGAATACGCCCAAAAGCTCCGTTACGAAGATCTGCCCGCGGAGACCGTGCACACCGCCAAGGTGCGCGTGATCGACACCCTGGGTTCTCTCATCGGCGGATTTTTCGCTGATCCCTGCCGTATCGCGCGCGACGTCGCGGCGGCGATGCCGAACGACAACGGCGCCACCGTCATTGGCACGCGCATGAAGACCACGCCGGAGATGGCCGCCTACGTCAACGCCGCCACTGCGCGTTACGTCGAGATGAACGACATCTATCACTGGCCCGGCGCCTTCGGCGGCCACCCGAGCGACGTGCTGACACCTACACTCGCGGCGGCCGAGCATGTCAAAACCAATGGCCGCGATTTCATCACCGCGGTCGTGCTCGCCTACGAGGTCTATCAGAGTTTTTCCGATGTGTTCAAGAACGTCGGCATGGGTTTCGACCACACCAACTTCTGCACGCTCGGCAGCGCAGTCGCCTCCGGCCGCCTGTTCGATCTGCCGGCCGACCAGCTGTCGCAGTGCATTTCGATGGCGGCGGTGCCGAACGTGATCCTGCGCCAGGTGCGCATGGGCCATTACTCGATGTACAAGGCGGTGGCGTCGGGCCATGCCGGGCGCGCCGGCGTATTCGCGGCGATCCTTGCACGCGCCGGCATGGAAGGCCCGCATCTGCCGTTCGAGGGCAAGGGCGGCTGGTGCGACCATGTCGCGCGCGACAAGATCGATATCGCGCTCGGCGGCTACGGCGCGCCGTTCAAGATCGAGCATTCGCTGATCAAGCCGCGCGCCTGCTGCGGCACTACGATCTCGAGCGTGCTCGCCGCTGAACATATCGCACCGTTTCGCGATCTCGATGCGGTCGAAAAAATCACCGTCGAGGTTTACAAGAAAGCGAAGGAACGCGTCGGCACCGGCGAACACCGCTGGAATCCGGATACGCGCGAAACCGCCGATTACAGTATTCCGTATGTCGTCGCCGCCACCCTGATGGACGGCACCGTGACGCCGCGCTCGTTCAACGACCAGCACCTGTGGAACCCGGCGCTGCGCGCGCTGATCCACAAGATCGAGGTCGTCGAGAACGAGGAATTCACCAGGGCTTACATCAAGCTGCCGGTTGAACACCACACGCGCGTCACCGTCACGCTCGCCAACGGCGAAAAGCTGGTCGGCAAGGCCGGCGGCGCGAAAGACGAGTTGTCGGCGCCGAAGACCGATCAGGAGATCGAAGACAAATTCCGCATGCTGTGCGAAGAGCCGCTGGGCGTGAAGCAGTGCAACGCGCTGCTCGCGCAGTTGTGGAAGCTCGACGAGATGAAGGATGTGTCGGCGATTCCGCCGGGGTTCGTGATCGCCTGACGCAGTTTGGGCGCACCGCTTTTGTGGCGCAGGTGCCCCGCCTGCGGAGCTTTCCAGATTCGCCAATGGCGATCGATCTGGTCGCAATAAACCTAGCCTTTTCGCGGGTGCATGCATTGTTCGCAGGCGAGGCACCTGCGCCACAACACCGGCACTTCGTGATCTGCGCCTGACGATCAATCAGGCTCAATTCTCGATCTTGATCCCCGAGCGCTGAATAAAGTGCTCCCACAAATTCACCTGCTTGACGAAGGTCCGCCGGAATTCCTCGGGTGTATTCGCCGGCGCCGCTTCGGCGCCTTCGGCGGCCAGCCGTGAGGTCATCTCCGGCGAATGCATCAGGCGGTGCGCTTCGACATTTACTGCATTGAGTATCGCCGCCGGCACGCCGGCCGGCGCATAGAGCGCATGCATGTTCTCGAGCTGGAAATCAGCGATGCCGGCTTCCATCACGGTCGGCACCTCTGGAAACGCGGCGAGCCGCCGCGCGCTGGTCGCGGCAAGCGCCTTCAACCGTCCGCTCTTCAGATAAGGTGCGCCGCCAAGCCCGCTGGTGAGCAGAAACTGGATCTGGCCGCCCATCAGATCGGTGAGTGCCTGACCGTAGCCTTTGTACGGCACATGCACCATGTCGATGCCGCCGGCCATGAACTTGAAGAGCTCGGTGCCCAGATGCGCGAAGGAACCTATACCCGCCGAGCCATAGCTCAGCGCATTCGGCCTCGCCTTGGCATAGGCAATCAGTTCGCGCACCGAATTGACCGGCAGCGCCGGCGGTACCAGCACGAGGTATGGCGAGGTCGTCAGCTGCACGATCGGCGCGAGTGCCACGCGCGTGTCGAAGCGCACTTTTCTCATCGGCGTGGCAGTGATGATAAGCGACGCGCCGCCGAACAGCGTGTAACCGTCGGGCGGCGCCTGCGCGAGCAGTTCCATCGCGATCACGCCGCCGCCGCCGGCGCGGTTGTCCACCACCACGGCGCGGCCCCAGCGTTCGGTGAGTTGCGTGCCGACCGCGCGCGCCATGATATCGGCGCCGCCGCCCGGCGCGGAGCCGACGATGATGCGGATCGGTCGCGCGGGATAACCCGGCGGCGGCGTTTGCGCATGCGCGCAGGTGCATGCAGCGCTTGCGCACAGCAGGCCGGTTTTGAAGCCACGCCGCAGCGCCGAGATGAATTTCATCATGCGCTGGATTTTACGCGAACCATCCCGCGCCTCGACCGCCGGCATGGACAGACGGCGCGCCTCCGAGTACGATCCGTATTGAAAACCGGCACGATATTCCAAAGCGTTCTGAGAAACGTCGTTCCCGCCCCTGCAGGAATACCGGGGTTTTCCGCTGTGTTCGATACCAACGATCCGGTCTCCCGTGTTTTCGGTGGCGAAGAATATTTTCGGCAAGTTTTCAGAGAGGATTTCGCATGGCTTCAACAATGATGGTTCTCGATCCGGTCGCGCCGCTGCAGCATGCCGCGCGCACGCAGACGGTGCTCGACGGTCTCGCCGGCAAAACAGTCGGCTTCATCGACAACGCCAAACCGAATTTCCAGTACCTCGTCGATGAACTCGCCGAGCTGCTGGTAAGCAAATACAAGGTCGCCGCGGTGATCAAGCACCGCAAGTCCGGTCAGGTGCCGGTCGACGAAGCGGTGCTGAAAGACTACGAGGAACGCTGCGACGCCGTCATCACCGGCTCCGGCGACTGAGGGTCCTGCACGTCGTGGAGTGTCCACGACAGTGTTGAAGCCGCCAAGCGGGGGCTTGCCGCCGTCACCATCTGCTCGACGGCATTCAAGGGGCTTGGCCACGGCCAGTCGCGCGCGCTCGGATTTCCGACGTTGCCCGTCGCGCTGATTCCGCATCCGTTCGGCACGCGCACGCGCGCCGAGATCAAGCAGATCGCCGTCGACGTTATCGACGACATCGCGCGCTTGCTATGCGAAGCGCCGGCTGCCACGGCTGCGACGAAAAGCGCCGCCGGCGCGCGTGCGAACGAAATTGAAGTTGCCGACGACATCGATGCCTTCAACCGCATGCTGCTCGAACGTCACTGGAGCGACGGCCTGCCGGCGATTCCGCCGACGCGCGAGCGCGTCGAAGCCATGCTGAAGCACACCACGCGCAAACCCGACGAAGTGGTCGGTGCGGTGGCGCCGGCTTTCGGCGTGGCCACCGTTGAGCGCATCGCAATCAATGCGGTGATGGCGGGCTGTTACCCCGAATACCTGCCGGTGCTGATCGCGGCGACCGAAGCGATTTCCGATCCGCGCTTCAATCTGCGCGGCATTCAGGCGACGACCAATCCGGCTGCGGTGTTTTTGATCGTCAACGGCCCGATGGCCAAACAGCTGTGTGTGAACGGCGGCGGCAACTGCCTCGGGCCCGGCGCGTGGGCGAATGCCACGCTCGGCCGCGCCATGCGCCTCATTCAACAGAACATCGGCGGCGCGCAGGCCGGCGAAATGGATCGATCGACGCAGGGCCAGCCCGGCAAGTACACCTTCTGCTGCGCGGAAAACGAAGACGCCAGCCCGTGGGAGCCGCTGCACGTCGAGCGCGGTTTCAAAAAGGAACAAAGCACCGTTACCACCGTTGGCGCGCTCGGCACCTGGAACATGAATTCGCATGCCAAGGATTCGAAAGACCTGCTGCGCATCATCGCCGACACCATGACTTTTCCGGCGAGCAGCGATTTCATCTATGCGGGTGAGCCGTGGCTGATCCTTTCGCCCGAACACGCCGACGTGCTGCACGGCGAGGGCTTGAGCAAGGCCGATGTCAAACGGTTGTTGTGGGAGCAGGCGCGTCTGTCATGCCAGCGCCTGTCGGCAAAAGACTTCGGCCGCACGCAAAGCGGCCGCAAGGCCGAGCTCGGCGAAATCACTCGCGACGTTTTGTTGCCGATCACGCAGAAGCCTGAAGAAATCGGCATCCTCGTCGCCGGCGGCACCGGTACGCATTCGGTTTACATTCCGATGTCGGGGCATGTGCGGTCGGTGACGAAGTTAATTACCTAGGTCCGTAGGGTGGGTTAGGCGCAACGCGCCGTAACCCACCGCCCGTCATGGCAAAACTCAGCGCATTATTTTTTTCGATTGCGGTCTTGTTCGCCGGTTATGCCCACGCCCAACCCTGGCCGGCCAAACCCGTCCGCATCGTCACCGCCGAACCCGGCACCGGCAACGACCTTATCGCGCGCCTGATCATTTCGCACCTGAGCAACGCCTTCGGCCAGCAATTCGTTGTCGACAACCGCGGCCTCGTTGCCGTCGACATGGTGGCGAAGTCGGCGCCCGATGGTTACACGCTGCTGTCGTACGGTCCGCCGCTGTGGCTGACCCCCTTGCTGCGTCAGGTTTCGTACGATCCGCTGCACGATTTCGCGCCGATCACGCTCGCCGGCAGCTCGCCGAACATCCTCGCCATCCATCCCTCGGTGCCGGCGAAGACGGTGCCCGAGCTGATAGCGCTGGCGAAGAAGCGGCCCGGCGAACTCAATTACTCGTCGAGCTCCACCGGCGCCTCGCCGCATCTTGCTGCGGAACTTTTGAAGAGCATGGCGGGCATCAACATCGTGCGCGTCGCCTACAAGGGCAGCGGCCAGGCGCTGGTCGCGTTGATCGGCGGCCAGGTCCACATCATGTTTCCGAACGCCGGCACGGTGGCGCCGCATCTGAAATCCACGCGCGTGCGCGCGCTCGCCGTCACCACGCTCGCACCCTCGGCGCTGGCGCCGGGCCTGCCGACGCTCTCGGCCTCGGGCGTGCGCGGTTACGAATCGGCCTCGCAGTTCGCGCTGCTCGCACCCGCGGGCACGCCACCTTCAATCATCGAGCGTCTCAACCGCGAAATGGTCGCCGCGTTACGGCGGCCCGATGTCGCCGAGCGCCTGTTCGGCAGCGGCGTCGAAGTTGTCGCCGGCACGCCGACGGAACTGGCGGCGACGATGAAGGCGGAGACGGTGAAGTGGGGGAAGGTCATAAAAGACGCTGGAATACGCGAGGAGTAGTTGCGTCTGTTATATCGAGCCGGCTCCTTTAAACGCCTTTAACGCTGCTGCACTATCAAAACTTTTTATTGTTGAATTGAGAAAACCCAATGGCCATCAAACCCGAACCGCTTTTTCCGACCATTTCCGCCTGCCCGAGCTGCGGCAAGCGCACCCGCCTGAAGACGGAGAAACTGTCCCACGTGCCGCGTGGCGTTGACGGCGTCGGCTACCTGCGCTGTTTTCCCTGCAACAAGCGCTACTTCCGCACGGTCGGCACGGCGGAAGGCATCGCCGCCTTCGCGCTGGCGCTGTCGATCGAAGCCCACGGCCATTCGCATGACGAAGAACTGACGCACCACCACGATCCGCTGACTATCGTCGGGCAAACCGACAGGTACGCGTTTATCGATATCACGCCGGCTGCGGGGCATTGACGTTCAAAATTACGGAAGCCTGCAATCGCATTTCTGGATCTTGTTGATGGCCCACCTCGCGCCGTGGTCCTCGTCAGAAAGGCGAATCATCGAAATGCGCAGATGACAGTGAAGGCATTTCACAAATTCGCCATTGCTGTCGTGGTCGATGGACGGATTGGTGGCGTCTCCCGAATTCATGGCCTTGCCATGAATGCCAGCTATCGGCGTTGTGCGATACAAGGGCTTGCGACAGCACGGGCAAAGCACCGCAATGATTTTCCGCGGATTCAACGGTAAACCTCTCTTGAGTGGCGCCAGGGATTGTTTCTTTGCTGGTTTGGCGTGGCAGATTAGTGAGCGGGCAACATTAACGCGCAAGAAGATGTTGAGCCTGGCCCCCTTAATACGCTTCTATGGGGTGTTAGGAATTTGAACGCGATACGCGTAGCGCGTCGAGTAGTGCCCCTCATTGTTTTGATCGGAATACTTTCCGACCCGCTTCTTTTTTCCATATAGATAAAACGTTATTTCGTTACCGCTGACGACGAATTCAGATGGATTCAAACCTGCAAGCGCAGCGACTCCGCAACCCATTACGTTCTCCAAATGCGGTAAGGTATGGCTGGGGAATAGATGCTTAAAATTATCCGCCTAAATGCAATAAGCCCCAAGCCTGTTCACTCTTTCTACGACTAAAGTAGCATCCCGCCTTAATAGAAAGCACGAGGGGACGGACCACCGTTTTTTTTTCATTACGCTGCAAGCTTCATCACCCGCATGCTTTTGCGCCGTTTCTCCGCCTGCCACAAATCGTACTGCACTTGATGATTGAGCCAGCTTTCGGAGGTGGTGCCGAAAGCCATCGAAAGGCGCGCCGCCATTTCCGGGCTGATGCCGGCGCGACCATTCAAGATCGCCGACAAGGTCTTGCGACTGATGCCGAGTCCTTCGGCGGCGTCGGTGATATTTAAGCCAAGCGGCTCAAGACAGAGTTGGCGCAGCACTTCGCCGGGATGCGGAGGGTAGTGCATCAGCATGAAATTCTCGTAACTCAGGAATGAACAGGTGAGGCCGAAAGCTTGACGCCAAGCGCATGCAGCAGCTTGAGCATTGTGTCATAGCGCGGCTTTGCGCCTGGAGTAAGTGCTTTATAAAGACTTTCACGCCCGAGACCGGCATCCTTGGCCAGTTGTGCCATGCCGCGCGCGCGCGCAACATCGCGCACGGCAGCGAGGAAGACCGCGGGATTGGGATCTTCGAGCGCGGCGGTAATATATTCCGCGATGGTGTCCTCATCGTCGAGGTAATCAGCAGCGTCGAAGCGGGCAAATTTGGTCATGATTCAATCCTTTTTCAGAATCCGTGCCATTTCGATGGCACGTTTGATGTCACGCTTCTGTGACGACTTGTCGCCGCCGACCAGAAGCAAATAAATCACTTTGGCGCGCCGCGTGAAATAGACGCGATAGCCCGGCCCGACATGGACGCGCATTTCGGAAACACCTTCACCCACTGGTTTGCAGTCGCCGAAATTGCCGTGCTCGGCCGAGCGGATGCGATGGATGATGCGGGCACGGCCCGTTTTGTCTCTCAGGCCCGCAAGCCAAGCGTCGAATTCATCGGAGCGCTCAAAGATATTCACCGTTTGCAGTGTATCCAAATAGATACAAATACGCAATCGTGCGCGGTGTAATGACGCTGGACGGTGGGTTACGGCGCTGCGCGCCTAACCCACCCTACGGGCTGCGCTACGGGGGTTAATGCGAAGTGATCTTCGCCTCCCGCACCACCTTCTTCCACCGCTCGATATCCGCGCGTAAAAACGCCGTCAGCTCCTGCGGGCTGTTGCCGATCGGGTCGGCGCCCTGCGCCAGCAGTTGTTCGCTGACCGCGGGCAGGCGCACGATACGCGCGGTCTCTGTGTTGAGGCGCTGAATCACCGCGGTCGGCGTGCCGGCGGGCGCCATTAGCGCGTACCACAGCGACGACTGAAAACCCGTGAGCCCCGATTCGGCCACTGTCGGCACCTCGGGCAACGCACGCGAACGCGCGCGGCCGGTCATGGCGAGCGCTTTCAACTTTCCGCTTTTGATATGCGGCAGCGTCGGCAAGGGGCTGGTGCACATCAGCGGCACTTCGCCGGCGAGCAGCGCGGTCAGCGCGGGGCCTGCGCCCTTATAGGGAATGTGCACGAGGTCGATGCCCGCCATCCAATTCAGCATTTCCACCGAGAGATGGCCGCCGGTGCCCGGCGTCGATGAGCCGTAGTTGATCTGCCCCGGGCGGGCCTTGGCGGCGGCGATCAGTTCCTTGATGCTGCCGACGTTGAGCGATGGATGCGCGACGAACACCAGCGGCGAATCGGCGACCAGCGTGATGGGCGCGAAATCGCGCAGCGTGTCGTAGGGCAGATCTTTGATCAGCGCGGGGTTGGTGCCGAAGGCGGCGTTGGCGAGCAGCAGCGTGTGGCCGTCGGGCAGGGCGCGCGCGGTGAGTTGCGTGGCGATGATGGTGCCGCCGCCGCCGCGGTTGTCGACGACAACCTGCTGGCCGAGCGCTTCGGAAAGTTTCTGCGCGAGCGAGCGCGCCATGATGTCGGTGGCGCCGCCGGGCGGGGCGGGAGTGATGAGGCGAATGGGTTTGGTGGGGTAGGGTTCTGCAGCGTGCGCGCAGGACAGCGCAGCGCAGGCGAACAGCGCAGCGGGAATATTTTTCAATCGACCCTCGCGCCCGACAACTTCACCACTTCACCCCAGCGCTTCAATTCGGTTTTAATCAACGTTGCAAATTCCTGTGGCGTGCCGCCGACGGCGTCGGCGCCGTCGCGCAGCAGGCGTTCTTTTACATCATTGCTACGCGCGGAACTCGCCATTAGTTTGTAGATTTGTTGAATGATCGCTGGCGGCGTGCCGCGCGGCGCCAGCACGCCGAACCAGTTGCTGGCTTCGAATCCCGGCACGCCGGATTCGGCGACCGTCGGCAACTCGGGCATGGCGCGCGAACGCGTTTTGCTGGTGATGGCGAGCGCCTTGACGCGGCCGCTTTTGATCTGCGGCATGCCGCTCACTACGCTGACCAGCGTTACCGGCACTTCGCCGGCGACTACCGCGCCGAAGGCCGCCGAGCCCTTGTACGGCACATGCGTCAGCGGCGCGCCGGTGATTGTGCGAAACCATTCCATCGACAGATGCGCGAGCGAGCCGTTGCCCGGCGTGCTGTAGTTGAGCGGGCCGGCTTTCGATTTGGCGAGCGCGATCAGTTCGGCCACGCTGTTGGCGTTCACGGATGAATGCACGACGAGCAAAAAGGGGCTCACCACCGCGAGGCTGATCGGATCGAAATCCTCGACCGGGCGATAGGGCAGATCTTTGTGGAGATTGGGCGTGATGGTGAGGCTGCCGGTGATGCCGATCAGCAGCGTATAGCCGTCGGGCTGGGCGTGTGTAACGAGTTCGGTGCCGACGATGCCGCCGGCGCCGGCGCGATTGTCCACCACCACTTGTTGGTGCAAACCTTCGCCGAGTTTTTGCCCGATCAGCCGCGCGACGATGTCGGCGCCGCCGCCGGGTGGCTGCGGCACGATTAGGCGCACCGGCTTGCTTGGGTAGGTCTGCGCGAAGGCGGTCATGCTGACGCACAACATTAGCGCAGTGCTGTGCCACAATCCGTTTTTCAAACGCCACCGCATTTCGTTCACGCCTCCTCACATCATGCATCGCATTGGTTTTATCGTGCTCGCCTGCGCAGCAATGTCCGCGCACGCGGCAATGACTGACGATTATCCGCGCAAGTCGATCCGCGTGCTTGTCGGCATTCCGCCCGGCGGCGGCATCGACACGGTGGCGCGCGCGATCGGACAGTCGCTGGCGGAGCGCTGGAGCCAGCCCGTGATTATCGACAACCGCACCGGCGCCGGCGGCGCGATTGCGATGGAGGTCGCCGCACAGGCCGCGCCCGACGGCTACACGCTGCTGGGCGGCAGCACCGGCACGGTGGCGACCGCGACGCTGCTGAAAAAAGTTTCGTTCGACACGCGCCGCGCCTATGCGCCAGTGCTGCAGATGTATACGCAGCCCTATGTGCTGGCGGCCGAGCCGTCGCTGCCGGTGAAGTCGCTGCGCGAGCTGATTGCCTATGCGAAGGCGAAACCGAATGCACTCAACTACGCCTCGACCGGTATCGGCTCGGCTTCGCATCTGGGCATGGAGTTTTTCAAATCGATGGCGGGCATCCAGATCGTGCACGTGCCCTACCGCGGCCTCGGGCCGGCGATGGTCGATGTGATCGCGGGCCAAATCCAGCTGGTGTTCGGCGCCGCAATTATTGTGACGCCGAATGTGAGGAGCGGCCGCCTGCGCGCGCTCGCCACCGGCGGCGCGAAACGCTCGCTCGCGTATCCGGACATACCAACGGTTGCCGAATCGGGTCTGCCGGGCTTCGAGTGGAGCAATTCGTACGCGTTGTTCGCGCCGGCGGCGGTGCCGGCGGAAATCGTGGCGAAGCTCAATCGCGAAGTCGGTGCGATTGCGTTGTTGCCCGAGGTGCAGAAGAAACTCGCCGCCGACGGCGTCGAGCCGGCGGCGCCGAACACGCCGGCGGAATGCCGCGCGATTTTCGAGCGCGAATTTGCGCGGTTGGAGAAGTTTTTTCAGACGTCGGGCATCAAGCCGTAGACGGTATTGCCAGCTCGAGGTGTTGACCTTGTGGTG
>CAISYC010000003.1 GCA_903889565.1 uncultured beta proteobacterium | reverse complement strand
CCCCCCCCCCCCCCCCCCCCCCCGCGATTGACCGCGTAACGGTGCACAGATAGAGTCTGGCGGGGGCAAGGTGGTTTGAATTTCCTGTTCGTTTCACAGTTTTGATTGAGTAAAGCAGGACTATGGAGAACGGGCAGGCGAGCAAGACAGCAATGCGGGTGGCAATGCGTCGCGCGGCACACCAGATGATTGATCGTCCGCTGGTCTTTGATGATGCGCTGGCAGTGAAGATTGTGGAGCCCTTGCTGGCCATTGGCGGACATAACTATGAGATCAAACGCTCGAAGCATGCGGTGTCGAAGGCGTTTCGCTCTTACATGGTCGGGCGCAGCCGGTATGCCGAGGATGAGCTGGCGCGGTCGGTGAAGAGCGGTTTGCGACAGTATGTGGTGCTCGGTGCCGGGCTGGATACCTTTGGTTGCAGAAATGCGAATGCAGATTTGAATGTGTATGAGGTTGACTTCCCTGCGACGCAGGCGTGGAAGCGGGAATTGCTGCGGCAAGCGGGAATTGCAGCGCCGGAAAACCTGCATTTTGTGCCGGTGGACTTCGACACGATGAATTTGGCGGATGAGTTGATGGCGGCCGGATTTGATCGGAGCCGGCCGGGATTTTTCAGTTGGCTGGGCGTAACGATGTATCTGACTATCGCGGGATTCCGCAAAACCATGCAAGCGATCGGCGGCGGTTCAGGTGGCAGCGCGGTGAGTTTTGATTTCTCGTTGCCGCGTGAATCATTGGCAGCAACCGAACAAATCGCGCTGGATGGTTTGGCGAAGCGGGTCGCCGCCGCGGGGGAGCCGTTAACGCTCTTCTTTACCGAAGAAGAGATCGCCGGAGAATGCAGGCGGGCGGGGTTTGAACGCTGGGAGTTTCTGGATGCCGGGGCGCTGAACCGGCGGTATTTTTCCGGGCGAACGGATGGCTTGGGCCTGGTGGCAGGCGCGGCACGACTGGCGACCGCCTGGAAGTGAGGTTCCGGGATTCTGCCTACTGCTTCGGAATGCCCGCGCGGTCGATTACTTCCTTCCATTTGGCGATTTCGGATGCCATCAGGTCGCGCAATTGTTCCGGTGTGCTGCCGCGCGCCTCGACGCCGACATCTAGCATGCGCTGTTTGACTTCGGGTGTGGCGAGCGCGGCGTTAATTTCGCGATTGAGGCGCAGGATGATCGGCTGCGGCGTATGGGCCGGCGCGACGAAGGCCGCCCACGACGCAGCGTGGTAGCCGGCGACGCCGCTCTCGGCGATGGTCGGCACTGTAGGCAGCAGGGCCGAGCGTTTGTTGGCGGCGACCGCGAGCGCCTTCACGGTATTGGCGCGAAGCTGGCCGATCACCGCGCCGAGGCTTTCGAACACGATCTGGACTTCCCCGCCGCGCAGCCCTGCGATGGCCGCTGCCGGTGCTTTGTAGGGGATGGTTTGCGCGCGCAGGCTGCCCATGGTCTTGAATAATTCGATCGCCAGATACTGCGTGCTGCCGATGTTGAGCGAACCGATGTCGAGTTTGTTCGGATTGCTTTTGGCGTAGGCAATCGCTTCGGCAAACGAGTTGAATTTCGAGTCCGGCGCGGCGATGACGACGATGTCGAAAAAGCCCAGCGTTGACAACGGGGCGAAGTCCTTGACGATGTCGTAGGGCAGCTCTTTGAACATCGATACGGTCAGCGCAGCGCCGTTACCGGTGTGCAGCAGCGTGTAGCCGTCGGGCTCGGACTTGGCGGCGGCCACCGAGGCGACGATCAATCCGGCGCTCGGCCGGTTATCGACGACGATGCCCTGGCCCATGTTCTCCGACATTTTCTGGGTGACGATGCGCGCGGTGATGTCGCCGATGCTGCCGGCGCCGTAGGGCACCATCAGCCGGATCGGGCGCGATGGATAGTTTTGTGCCGAGGTGAGCGTTGCGAGCGCGGCGATGACGAGTCCAAGCCATCGGGACAGGCGCGTGCAGGACATTCGATATTTCCTCCGGACCGGTTTGCCGTCGTTGCTCGAAGGCAGCAATGCAGTGCGCGGCATTATACTGACGGTCGCGCGCATCGCGGCGAACTGCCGCGAACGGCGCAGTCCGGGGAGATGGCATGACGGTTTTGATTATCGGCGCGGGCCTCGTCGGTTCTCAGGTGGCAAGGATACTCACCGATGCGGGCGAGCGTCCGCTGGTGATGGATCAGCGCTTGCAGCGCGAGGTGCTGGCGAAAATCGTCGATCTCGGCAAAATCGATTTGATCGAAGGCGACGTGCTGCGGCCGCTGACCCTGAGCGCGGCGCTGGCGCGCGGCAACATCACCGCAATCGTGCATACCGCCGCCTACCCGCTGCTGACGCTGGGCGCGCAGAAGAACCCCTATGCGGCAATCGAATTGAACATCATGGGTCTTGCCAATGTGATGGAGACGGCGCGTATTCACGGCATCGGGCGCGTGGTCGCATCGAGCTCGAGCGTGCTTAACCGCTATCAGAGCGGTGGCGGCGACGGCGGGGATTTGTCGAGGGAAGAAGCGGTGCCGCGACCCAATACGTTCTACGCCTCGACCAAGCAGGCGGTCGAAAGCATCGGTCTCAATTACACGAAAAGTTTCGGCATCGAGTTCGCGGCATTGCGTTACTGCCCGGTGGCGGGCCCGTGGAGCGGCCCCGGCGGTGGCGGCCCCAGCGGCATTTTCCGCGCGATGGTCGAGAACGCCGTCAACGGCCGCGAGGCGGTGGTGCCCGGCACGGCGATGGAATGGGTGTATTCGAAGGACGCTGCAATGGCGACGGTGCAGGCGCTGCGTGTGGCCTCGCTCGGCAGCGGCGTCTTCAACATCACGATGGGGCGCATATTCGAACCGGCGGAACTCGCTGCTGAACTGGCGCGCGCGATTCCCGGCGTGCAAACCCGCATCGAGGCGCAGCCGCCGGGCTCGACCTGGAGCGGCGGCGACTGGAAGCCGGCCGACATCAGCCGTGCGCGCAAAATCCTCGGCTACGAGCCGCAGTATCCGATGCCGCGATTGCTCGATGACTACGTTGCCTGGTACCGCGCGCAGGTTCTCGGCAGCTGATTTCCCGGGGCGGCGTGTGCCAAAGCGCTCGCTAGCGCACGGTCTTGCGCGCCAGCACCAGATTGTCGAACACCAGATTAAGCGACCAGATCCAGCGCGAACCGTCGAACAGTTCCGGAAAATTCGTGTAGCCCTTGACCGAGGTCACGCCGATGTCTTCATCGGTGTATTCGTAGGCGCGCGGCCATTTCGAATCGTCGAACGACGGTGCTGCCCAGTTGGCCGGGATCGGGTAGTGCACGGCAAAGCATTTGTCTTCGCAGCCGGGCGCCGGCGCATGCGGGTGGATGCGACCGAGCTTGGTGGTGTCGTGCTCGTTGCCTTTTTCGATCACGTCGTCGGGGTTTTTCAGCGGCGCTATATAGAAAGACTGCGCCTTCCACGAACTGTCGGTCACGGTGCCGTCGCTGAAACGGGCGATGAGGCCGCCGTCTCCCTGGTAGAACTTGAATTTCTGGCCGAAGTTGATTTCGGTGCCGAGGCCGAGGTCTTCCTCCCAGTCGACCAGCTTGAAGGCGTAGGTGATAGGGCGTTTCGCCTTGAATTTGACGATGACCGAATTGAACGGCGTATAGGTCACCGGATCGACCGCGACCAGTTTGCCGTTGACGTAGAACTCGAAATAATTGTCGGCGACGATATAGCCGGTGATGACCTCGCCGTCGGGATCGATCACGGTTACCGGCACCCTGGCGTCGGATACTTCGGCGGTCTTCGACGGCGTGACGCCGGTGCACTCATTGTAGAGGTCGGGTCCCTTCGGGCCGGTTTGAAACGCCGTCTCTGCCGGCACCGTCCACACCTTGCCGTCCTGTGAGCTGATGGTGCCGACCGCGCTGATGCGGTAATTGGCGACCTTGGCCGGACAGACGTAGAGATTGTCGATGGTCTTGGTGGCCAGGCCCTGCGTGACGGAGCGACCGCCGGCACCCTGGGCGCCGGCATTGGTCGCGGTAATTGCCGTCGTAAACAGGACGGCAAACAGAACCGGGGCGATGGCCGCCCGAGCGGATTTTTCCATGTGAATCTCCTCGCCTGTAATCCGCCTCGCGCCATGGATGCGGGGGACTTTATTGGGGTTGAACTGCGTGACGGAATGAGGGTAGCCGAGTCCTAAAACCTCGGCAAGCGCGGTGGCAATCGTTCGTCCGGCCTGGGGTGGCACGCGCTGCGGAGCGGATTCCGTTCGCAAGTAATTGATTTATATAGCTGCCGCCAATTGAATTGGGTTGGGAAAATCGGAAAAATGGTGTAGAATCGCGCCTCTTTTGATTTTCCGGAGTTGCATCATGTCGCGCGTATGTGAGATCACCGGCAAGAAGCCGCAGTACGGGAACCACGTTTCCCACGCCAATAACAAAACGCATCGTCGCTTTCTGCCGAATCTGCAGTCGCGCCGTTTCTGGGTCGAGAGCGAGAACCGCTGGGTGCGCATGCGCGTGTCCGGAGCCGGTCTGCGCACCATCGACAAGAAGGGCATCGATGTCGTGATCGCCGAAATGCGCGCGCGCGGCGAAAAGATCTAAGGGATCCGATCATGCGTGAAAAAATCAAACTTGAATCCAGCGCCGGCACCGGTCATTTCTACACCACGACCAAGAACAAGCGCACCACGCCCGACAAGATGGAAGTGAAGAAATTCGATCCGGTCGCGCGCAAGCATGTGCTCTACAAGGAAACGAAGATCAAGTAGGACGACAACCGTCCACCATAAAAAAGCCCGCGCGAGCGGGCTTTTTTATGGTGGACGGTTTTTCCGTTTACCCGCTCAGTTGCGGGCGAGACGGAAGCGGCGCAGGCGCAGCGAAAAATCCTGCAGAGCGACGATGCCGCTGGCCTCGGCGCGGCGGCACCAGTCCTCGAGTTCGCGCACCAGCTGTTCCTTGGTCGCCGACGAACGCTGCCACAGCGCGGTCAATTCCTCGCGCATCGAATAGACGGTCTCCAGCTTCTTGCTGCTGGAGAGCATCTCGGCGACGCGTTCGCGGTCGAATGCCGAGAGCTTGCGCGCATCGCTGTCGAGCAGCCGGCGCACCGACTTGCGGTCCACGCGCAGGTCGTGCGCGCTGCGCAGCCGGACAAGTTCCTCGGTGCAGGTTTGTTTGAGCGAGCGCGCATACTTGGTCAGCACCTCGTAGCGGCTCAGCACGATGGCCTGCAGCGTGTCCTGATCGCACAGCGCCTTGCTGCCGGCGAGAGTCAGCTTCGGCGCCACCTTCTTGACGCGGGCAAGCCCCGCGGTTTCCATGATCCGGATGTACATCCAGCCGATATCGAATTCCCACCATTTGTTCGACAGCTGGGCCGACGACGGATAGGCATGGTGGTTGTTGTGCAGTTCCTCGCCGCCGATCAGGATGCCCCAGGGCACGATGTTGCGACTCGCATCCTCGGCCTGAAAGTTGCGGTAGCCCCAGTAATGGCCGATGCCGTTGATGACGCCCGCGGCGAACACCGGAATCCACATCATCTGCACCGCCCAGATCGTCAGGCCGATGAAGCCGAACAGCGCGAAGTCGATGATCATCATGAGCGCGATACCGGCCACCGAATGCGCCGAATACACATTGCGTTCCATCCAGTCGTCTGGCGTGCCCTGGCCGAATTTTTCCAGCGTCTCGGCGTTCTTCGCCTCGAGTTTGTAGAGGTCGGCACCCTCCCACATGACTTTGTTGATGCCGAAGATCTGCGGGCTGTGCGGATCATCCGCGGTTTCGCAGCGCGCGTGGTGCTTGCGATGGACCGCGGTCCATTCCTTCGTTTCCATGCCGGTGGTCATCCACAGCCAGAAGCGGAAAAAATGGCTGACGACCGGATGCAAATCGAGCGCGCGATGCGCCGAATACCGGTGCAAATAGATGGTCACGGCGGCAATGGTGACGTGGGTCAGCGCCAGGGTGACGGCGATGTAGCCCCACCAGGGAAGAACGAATAGGCCTGAATACATGGAAGTTTTGTTTGTTATGAGGGGGAATATTGGGCGGCAGTCTACCGAAGTATACAGACCCTGCAAAGCCTTATTTGGCCGTTTTCAAGCGTCCCCCAGGCGGTAGGCCAACCGTCGCGCAAGTTGTTGTATTCGGGCCGGATTGTCAGACCGCCGGCGCGCCGGCGGGCGGCGTGCCGAGCAGGCGGACTTCGCGTTGCGGGAAGGGGATTTCGATGCCGTTGGCCTTGAAGCTGCGCCAGATCGCGTAATAGATGTCCGAGCGCAAGGTGCCGCCGCCGAACTCGGGATCGCCGATCCAGACGCCGAGTTCGAGATTGATCCCGTTGTCACCGAAGGCGGTGATGAGCACCCGCGGTTCGGGCGTCTCCAGAACGCGCGGTTGCGCGCGCGCAGCCTCGATCAGCAGCCGCGTCGCCACATCGAGATCGCTGTTGTAACCGATCTGCACCGGCAGCGTGATGCACACGCGGGTGTCACTGTAGGAGTGGTTGACAACGGTCGAGGTGATCACGGTTTCGTTCGGAATCAGCGCTTCGGTGCCGTCGGCGCTGCGCACCACCACATAGCGTGCCGTCATCTTGCTGAGGCGACCGTTGTTTTTTTCGATCGTCACGATGTCGCCGATCTTCACCGAATGATCGAGCAGGATGATGAAGCCGCTGATGTAGTTGCTGGCGATCTTTTGCAGACCGAAGCCGATGCCGACACCAAGCGCGCCGCCGAACACCGACAGCGCGGTAAGATCGATGCCCACCGCCGGCAGCACCATCAGCAGGGCGAACAGCACAAGCAGCGGGCGCAGCAGCTTCGCCAGCGTGACGCGCAGCGTGATCTCCATGCGCTGCGCCGCCATCAAGCGCTCCTCGGCGAGCCGGCTGATCCACAGCGTCAGCAGCAGTGTGATGACGATCCAGACGGCGGCCTCGCCGACGGTCAGCAGCGAGATCTTCTGCTTGCCGACATGAATGTTGATGTCGTCGAAAAAATCGATGATCGCCGGCGCGAAGCCCAGCACATGCAGCGCAAACCCGGTCCACACCAGCCAGCTGATTGTGCGTTCAAAAACTGCCAGCGTGCCGCCGGCCGGCAGCACGAGTTTGAGCATGTAGGCGCAGGCGCGAATGATCGCCAGCGCGGTGAGCAGGGGCACTGCGACCTTGAGCAGACTGACGCTGTGATGATCGGTCAATGCCCAGCGCGCGGTGAGCACCAGCGCCAGGCCGCACAGCGGAAAGGCCAGCCGGCGCACCATGCCGGCAATGCCGCGCTCGATGTCGCCGGCATCCGTTGCGGTCAGCCGCCTGCGCGCAAACATTGAAAAACCGCCGGCCAGCAACAGGCTCACGGCCAGCGCCGCGATCTGCCACACGACTTGCGCATCGTGCAGTTCCAGCCACACGGTCAGCGGCAGCAATTCGAGATTGGTCGGCACGATAGAACTGGCCTCAGTCGGAGTGCAACGATTCTAGCATGCGTACATTGCAGCCTAGCGGCGCGCTGCGGCGTGCGTGTAGTGGTGGCGCCAGTTGTCGTAATAGGCCGCGCATAACGCCGGATTGCCGCGCAGGACCAGGGCGTTTTCGGCATTGCGCTGCTGCGCGGCGTAGGTGAAATTGAAGCTGCCGGTGACCACCGCGCAATGGTCGTCGGCCGCGTCGATGACCATGATCTTGTTGTGCGCGGCGGCGTGACGGGCATCGTATCGCAGCGGCACACCGCCGCGCGCAAGCTCGCGCAGAATGCCCGGCTCGCCCGGCGCCTGTTCGCCATCGATGACGACCGCGACCTCGACACCGCGCCGGCGCGCGCGCACCAGCGCGTCGGCGATGCGCCGGTGGGTGAAGCTGTAGGCCTGCACCAGCACCTGCAAACGCTCTTCATCGATCGCCGCGATGATCATGCTGTCGGCATGCTGGTTCGGTGCAAAGGCGTATTGCACCGTGCCGCTCGCGGCGAGCGGTGCCGCGGTTTGCGCGAA
Source organism: uncultured beta proteobacterium (assembly GCA_903889565.1). Taxonomy (GTDB): domain Bacteria; phylum Pseudomonadota; class Gammaproteobacteria; order Burkholderiales; family SG8-41; genus PALSA-1004. Next base: position 31,786 of record CAISYC010000003.1, on the reverse strand, counting down.
CGCCGCGAGCGGGGCGAACAGGACGCCGATCAGAAATGGTTTGATCATGCGACATCCAACGGCTGCCGCAGGCGCGCCGTTGACCCGCCGCTTATTGTGCGTTGCGCTCCATCACCGCGGCGAAAAAGCCGTCGCAGCCGTGGCGCTGCGGCGACAATTCCAGATACTCGCCGGTATCGAGCGCGATCTGCTGCTGGCGCAGCACCTCCGCCGCAGGGATTAGCCGGAACGACGGATGCGCGGCCAGAAAGTTGGTCACCACCGCATGATTTTCCGTGCGCAGAAAACTGCAGGTTGCGTAGACCAGCCGGCCGCCGGGTTTGACCAGCGTCGAGGCGGCGGTAAGGATGGAACTCTGCTTGACCGAGAGTTCGGCGATGCCCCGCGCACTCTGCCGCCATTTGAGATCCGGATTGCGCCGCAGCGTGCCGAAGCCGCTGCAGGGCGCATCAACCAGCACGCGGTCGATCTTGCGCGCCAGCCGCCGCACGCGCTGGTCGTGTTCGCTGTCGAGCAGTTGCGGATGCACATTCGACAACTGCGAACGGCGCAGCCGCGGCGTCAGTTTGTTCAGGCGGTGTTCGGCGACATCGAAGGCGTAGAGGCGGCCCGCCGATTGCATCAAAGCGCCGAGTGCCAGCGTCTTGCCGCCGGCGCCGGCGCAGAAATCAACCACCATCTCGCGCCGTTTCGGCGCAACCAGATAGCACAGCAGCTGGCTGCCCTCGTCCTGCACCTCGACCTTGCCCGAGGTGAACAAGGGGTGGTGGTTCAATGCCGGTTTGCCGGCCAGCCGCACGCCGAGCGGGGAATACGGTGTCGCCGCGGCGCCGATGTTTTCGGCGGCGAGAATTGTTAAAACCTCCTCGCGATTGGTCAGCAGCGGGTTGATGCGCAGATCAAGCGGCGCCGGTTGTTGCAGCGAACGGCCGAGCGCCAGTATCTCTTCGGCCGTCATTTGCGGCGCGAGCATGTCGACCAGCCACATTGGCAACTCGGCGCTCACCGCGAGCGGCGTTTCGCCGCTTGTGCGCGGCGTCTTCAGCGCCACCGCCCATTCTTCGTCGGCGCCGAACAGCGGTTCCAGCTGGCGCAGGCTCACGCCCTCGACCCGGTTTAAATACGCGAGCAGCAGGCGCCGCGCGTTGTCGGCGCCGGTATGGTATTCGAGCCCGTACCGATGCCGCAGCAGCGCGAACAGCGTCTCGGCGATGAAGGCGCGCTCCTGCTGGCCGAGCTGTTTGTTCAACCGGAAGTATTGCGACAGCACCGCGTCTGCAGGCTGTGTCATCGGCAGGATTTGCGCGAGCGCATCCGCGACCGCCCTGAATTGCGCTGGCGTTATTTTCATTCTTCACTCACTTTGATGTCGCTGACGATTTGCTCGCCGGAGGGTTCGCCGTCGCGGCCGAAAAAACGAATGCGCACGGGCAGCCAGCGATAGGCCGGTGCCAGCCACAACTCGATTGATTCTTCGTTGGCGCGGCGCACTTGTTTGACCGGCACCGCGCGCAGCTCGCCGAAGGGCGTATCGAGCGGCTGTTCGTTGCCGATCTCGAGCTCGTAGCGCTCGAACTTCCAGCCGTTGGTGATCGGCAGTTCGATGCGTCCCGGTGTCAGCGGCACGAGGCCCAATTGATACATGAAGCTGACCAGATCCTGCGCATTGGCGGCAAGCGCAGCGCTGTGCGGGGGCTCGCCGTAGGTGAGCGTTTGCGCGGCCCAGTCGAAGCGCGCATTGGCTGAGTCTTTTTTGCCGCCGCGCACGCGCTCGTTGCTGAATGTTTCCGGACGCAGTCCATCGGTAGTGAGCAGACCGTTGCTGGTGTATTCGATCGACTGGCGCACGAACAGCGCGGCGACACCGGTGGTTTCGGAGGCGCTGCTCAGGCGGTAGAGGCCGTCGCTGATCGACCACGATTGCCGCGTGCGGCCGACGTTGAAGCGGTTGTTGCCCAGGTACAGCTGATAGGTGATTTCGCCGTTGCGCGGCAGGCGTCGCGCTAGCGCCGGCCTGGTTTCGACTGGCGGCACGGCGACCGCCGGGGCTTCAGGCGCCGTCGCGGCTGCCGCCGGTGCGCTCTCATCGGTGCGCGGCCTGCCCGGCGCCATGGTCGGCGCATCATAGGCCGTCGTCGAGGCGATTTCGGGCGTTGGTAGCGTGCGCACGACTGCCGGCGCCGGTGCGGAATGCGCGACTCTGGCCGGTCGCGGCAGCACCGGCGGTAACGCGGGCGCTGCCTGCAGACGCACGCGCAGCGGCGGCGCCTCATCCGCCGTCGGCCAGGCGGGCAGGCGGATGTCGCCGACGATCAGCAGATGCGCAATCAGCGAGAGGGCGGCGAAGATCGCAAGCTTGCGCACGGAAGCGAAGCCGGCCGCCTGCACTAGCGCGTTTCCAGCCGCGTAATCAACTGCTCGAATCTGGAGCCGTCGTTTTCGCTGATCAGCAGCTTGACCGGGAACAGGTTGTTTTCGGTCGACAGCCAGATTTCGACGCCGTTGTCGCCGTTTTCGCGCTGTTTGACGAGATGCAGCGTTTTCAGTTTGCCGAGCGGCGTGTCCAGCGTTTCTTCGCCCGCCAGTTGATAGCGGTAGTTTTCGATCTTCTTGCCGTTGCTGGTCATTGGAAACGCCAGATCGCGCAGGCGCTCGACCGGCGTGAACATGAACTGGTACATCACCGACAGGCGGTCCTGCGTACCCGCCGCCAGCGCCGCGGTCTCCGTGCGCCCGTCGAAACTCATTCTGAGCAGGCGTGCATCCCAGTCGAAGCGGGCGCTTACGCTCTTGCTCGCATCATCGAGCCGGCCGTAGTCGAACTGATCCGGGCGCAGACCGATCGCGGTCACCGTGCCGCTGCTGCTGACGCGTGCGCGCGTGCGCAAGAATAGCGCGACCAATCCTACCGGCGTCTGTTCGCTGACAGCCTTGTATTTGCTCTCGCTGCGCTCAAAGGTTTCATTTGCCGTGAATACATGCAGGCCGTCCTTGTAGACGTCGTAGACTGCTTTGACGTTCGTCGGCGGCGCGGCGAGCGCCGCCGATGCGAAGGCCAGCAATGCCGCCGGCCACAGCCGTTGCAGCATCATGATTCGAGCGCCGGCGACACCAGCGCGCCGTGTTGATCGGGCGGCGCATTCAATTCGACCGTGCCTGCCGCGGTAATGGTCAGGCGGCCGGCGCAAAACCATGCCACCGCCTGCGGATAGAGCCGGTGTTCCTGCGCCAGCACGCGCGCCGCCAGCGCATCCTCGTCGTCGCCGTCAAGCACCGGCACCACCGCCTGCGCGATGATCGGGCCGTGATCGAGTTCGGGCGTCACGAAATGCACGCTGCAGCCGTGCACCTTGACGCCGGCTTCGAGCGCGCGCCGGTGCGTGTGCAAACCTGTGAAAGACGGCAGCAGCGAGGGATGAATGTTGATGATGCGGCCGCCGTAATGCTCGACGAATCCGGCGGTGAGGATGCGCATGAATCCGGCCAGCACCACGAGGTCGGGCGCGTGCGCATCGATGGCCTGCGACAGGGCGCGATCGAAGGCGGCGCGGTCGGGGTAGGCGCGGTGATCGATCACCGCCGTCGCAACGCCGTGCTTCTGCGCGGTGACAAGGCCGCCGGCCGCGGCGTCATTGCTGATCACCGCGGCCACCGTCAGCGGCAGCTGCGCTTCGAGGATCGCCTGCATGTTGCTGCCGCGCCCGGAGATCAGGATGACGATTTTTTTCATGAGCCCATCTCAAAATTGCCGGCGCCTTTCGCTCTTTCGTTGCGCGTCGCGGTGCGACTTGCCGTGCCGCCGATCCGTCATTTCCCGTCGAGGCCCTGCAGCCGCACCGTCCCGCCTGCGCCCGGCTGAATTTTCCGGCGAGTTCAGGCGACGACTGTCTGCGCTTTGCCGTCGCCGCGCGCGGCGATGCGGCCGATCTGCCATACCGTTTCGCCGGCGGCGCGCAGGCTGTCTGCGGCGGCTTTGGCATCGTCTTCAGCGACGATCACGACCATGCCGATGCCGCAGTTGAATACGCGCAGCATCTCGGCCTCGGCAACGTTGCCCTGTTCCTGCAGCCACTCGAACAGCGGCGGCCGCGGCCAGCTCTTGCCGTCGATGTGCGCGGTGAGGTTTTTCGCCAGCACGCGCGGCAGGTTATCGACGATGCCGCCGCCGGTGATGTGGGCGAGGCCTTTGACGGCAATGTTCTGCATCAGCGCGAGCACGGGCTTCACGTAGATGCGCGTCGGCGCAAGGATCAGGTCGGCGAGCGGTTTGCCGTCGAGTTGCGAATTGAGATCGACCTTTTTTTCGACGATGATGCGGCGGACCAGTGAATAGCCATTGGAATGCGCGCCGCTCGAGGCCAGTCCCAGCACCGCGTCGCCGGACTTGATCGTGGAACCGGTGATGATTTTGCTTTTTTCCACTACGCCGACGGCGAAGCCGGCCAGATCGTATTCGCCCGACGGATACATGCCCGGCATCTCGGCGGTCTCGCCGCCGATCAGCGCGCAGCCCGATTGCTCGCAGCCCGCGGCGATGCCTTTGACCACGGCGGTGGCGGTGGCGACATCGAGTTTGCCGCAGGCGAAGTAGTCGAGAAAAAACAGCGGCTCCGCGCCCTGCGTCAGGATGTCGTTGACGCTCATCGCAACGAGATCGATGCCGATCGTGTCGTGGCGCTTGAGCTCGAACGCAAGTTTGAGCTTGGTGCCCACGCCGTCGGTGCCCGACACCAGCACCGGCTCCCGATATTTTGCGGGGAGCCCGCACAGCGCGCCGAAGCCGCCGATGCCGGCCAGCACTTCGGGACGCGTAGTGCGTTTGGCGAACGGTTTGATGTTTTCGACCAGCGCATCGCCCGCATCGATATCGACGCCGGCATCGCGATAGGTCAGTGAGTTCTTGGATGTGCTCAAGGCGGACTTTCGGAGGAAGGAGGCGGCCGGAAGGACGGGAGTGGTTTAATATACGTTTCCCATGCGCCAAACGAAGCGCTTGACACCTGTGGCGTCTCGAATTTTACCCGAAATCATCCGCCTGCTGCGCCGGCTGCCTTTCCGCATGAAGCAAATGATCCTCGACATCGCGCCGACGCCGGCGCCGACGCTCGACGGCTTCGTGCCGGGGCGCAACGCCGAACTGCTGGTCGCGCTCTACGCGCTCGCCAACGGCTCGAATCAGGAGCAGTTTGTATACCTTTGGGGCGAGCCCGGCTGCGGTCGCAGCCATTTGTTGAAGTCGGTGGTGGCGGCGGCCCAGCGCGAGGGCCGTACCGCCGTCTGGTTCGATGAAACCGGCGCCGCCGCCGCCGATGATGTGCTGGTGGTGGCCGATGACGTCGAGCGGCTCGATGCCTCCGCCCAGATCGCGTTGTTCAACCTGCATAACCGGCTGCGCGCCGGCGGCGGCGCGCTGCTCGCCAGCGGCGCCGCGGCGCCCGCGCAGCTGAAGCTGCGCGCGGATCTGAAAACGCGGCTGGCCTCCGGCCTTGTTTATCAGGTGCACGGTCTGGACGATGGCGAAAAGGCCGCCGCGCTGCGCGGCCACGCCGACGCGCGCGGCTTCCGCCTGTCCAAGGAAGTCACGGATTATCTGCTGCGTCACGCCGCCCGCGATATGCCGTCGCTGCTCGCGCTGCTCGACGCGCTCGATCGCTATTCGCTGGCCAACCGCCGCGCCATCACGGTGCCGCTGTTGCGCGAATTGCTGAAGGATTGAAATGGCGGCGGCGACGAATCTTGCGCTGTTCGATCTCGACAACACGTTGCTTGCCGGCGACAGCGATTTCGAGTGGGCGCAGTTTCTGATCGAACAGGGCGTGCTCGACCGCGAAGTCTACGAGGCGCGCAACCAGCAGTTCTACGACCAGTACAAGGCCGGCACGCTTGACATTCACGAGTTTCTCGATTTCCAGTTGAAGCCGCTGTCGCGCCATCCGCGCCGCGTGCTCGACGAATGGCACCGGCTCTACATGCGGCGCAAGATCCTGCCGATGATCCGCGCCAGCGCCCGCGCGCTGGTGGCGAAACACGGCGCGGATCTCTGCGCAGTTGTGACGGCTACCAACAGCTTCGTCACCGCGCCGATTGCGTGCGAGTTCGGCATCCCGCATTTGATTGCGACAGAGCCCGCGATATCGAATGGCGAATTCACCGGCGCGGTTGACGGCACGCCAAGTTTCCGCGAGGGCAAGGTCGCGCGGCTGGAAGCTTGGCTCGCGACGCGCGGCCAGCGCCTCGACGAGTTCGAGCACAGCTGGTTCTACAGCGATTCGCTGAACGATCTGCCGCTGCTGCAGCGTGTCAGCGACCCGGTTGCGGTCGATCCTGACGACACGCTGCGCGCCCACGCCGTCAAGCACGGCTGGCCGATCCTGTCACTCTCGAACGCGTGACGCGCCATCTGCCTGTGCTGGCAATACTGGCGGTCTGCGCACTGGCCGGTTTGATCGTCGCGCTGTTCGCCGGCAGCGTGCCGCTGACTCTGCGTGATGTGCTCGATGCATTGCTGTCGCCGCCGGCGAGTGAGGCGCAAAAAATCGCGCGCGATATCATCTGGGAGCTGCGTTTGCCGCGCGCGCTGGCGGCGTTTGTCTGCGGCGCCCTGCTCGCCGCCTCCGGCGTCCTGCTGCAGGTGTTGCTGCGCAATCCGCTGGCCGACCCTTATGTGCTGGGCATTTCCGGCGGTGCCGCGTTGGGCGCGCTCGGCGCCATGCTCGCCGGCACTGCGTTGACCGTCATGCATCTGGCCGCATTTGCCGGTGCGCTGGCGGCGATCGCCATCGTGTTTGTGCTGTCGTTCCGTGCGGGCGACTGGAATCCGCATCGCCTGCTGTTGACCGGCGTGGTGCTGTCGGCGGGATTTGCCGCGTTGCTGAGCCTGATATTGGCAGTGGCGCCGCAGGCGCAGTTAAAGGGCATGCTGTTCTGGTTGCTGGGCGACCTGTCGGATGCCGGCGCCAGCGGCGGCGCCTGGATCGTGCTGGTGCTGCTGATCGCCGTGTTCAGCTGGTGCGCCAGCAGTCTCGATGCGCTGTCGCTCGGTGCGTTGAAAGCGCGCGCGCTGGGTGTTGCGGTGACGCCCCTGCAGGCGGCGATCTATGCCGGCGCGGCGGCGGCCACCGTGGCCGCAGTGATGCTGGGCGGCAGCATTGGCTTCGTCGGCATGATGGCGCCGCATGCGCTGCGCCTGCTCGGTGTGCATTCGCATCGCCTGCTGTTGCCGGCGGCGGCGCTCGCCGGCGGTATCTTTGTGTTGCTGGCTGATGTAATGGCGCGCACCCTGTGGGCGCCGCAACAGTTGCCGGTCGGCGTATTTACTGCGCTGGTCGGCGTGCCGGTGTTGTTGCTGCTGCTGTCGAGGAAAACCTGATGCTGCGCGCTCACGGACTGGCGATTGCGGCGGGCGGGCGCACGCTGTGCCGCGAGCTTGATTTCGCGGTCGGCGCCGGCGAACTGTGGGCAGTCCTCGGTTGCAACGGCAGCGGCAAGACCACGCTGCTGCACGCGCTCGCCGGACTTGCCGACGCGGCCTCCGGCCTCGTCGAGTTCGAGGGCCGCGTGCTGGCTGATTATCCGAGACGCGAACTCGCGCGCAGTGTCGGCATGCTGCTGCAGCGCGAGGATCAGGAATACTGGGGCACGCTCGCCGATTACGTCACGCTCGGCCGCTATCCGCACGCGCGCTCGCCGTTTGGCGGCGATCCTGCGGGCGACGCGCTGGTCGCGCGCGTGCTCGCCGAATTCGATCTGGCGGCTCGCGCGCTGCAGCCCTATGCGACGCTGTCCGGCGGCGAGCGCCAGCGCGCGCGGCTCGCCCAGTTGTGGGCGCAGGCGCCGCAACTTCTCTTGCTCGACGAACCGCTGCAGCATCTCGATTTGCGCCATCAGGTGCAGACCATGCAGTTGATGCGCGCGGCCGCAAGCGGCGGTTGCGCGCTGGTGGTGGTGCTGCATGATCTGACCTATGCCGCGCATTGCGACCGCGTGCTGCTGCTCGACGGCAACGGCGGTCATGCGCAGGGCGCGGCGGCGGAGATGCTCGAACAGAAACGCCTTGAAAGGCTTTTCGGCTGCCGCCTCGCCGTTTGCGGCAGCGGCGACGCTGCCCATGTCATGCCCGTTATATAATCTGCCCCGGCACAAATTGGAGCGGACGCGCCGTTGGCGTGCCGCTCAATTTGTTTTCCCTGGATAAATGAATCGATGATCAGAAAATTTTTCGGCAAGGTGTTTTCGGGCCGGTTATTCGGCAGCGCGGCCCGGCCGAAGGTCATTGCAGCCAGAATCCACCGCATTCCGCCCGAGCGCATCAGCAATGGCGCGCAGAAAGTCTGCGAAACCCTGCAGCAGCACGGCTTTGCCGCCTATGTCGTCGGCGGCGCGGTGCGCGACCTGCTGCTCGGCCGCGAGCCGAAGGATTTCGATGTCGCCACCGGCGCGCGGCCCGAGCAGGTGCGCGCGATTTTCCGCCGCTCGCGCATCATCGGCCGCCGCTTCCGCCTCGTGCATGTGATGTTCGGCGCCGAAACCATCGAGGTCTCGACCTTCCGCGGCACCGCCGCCGACGGCGATGACGCCGCGCAGACTACCGACGAACACGGCCGCATTCTGCGCGACAACGTGTTCGGGACCGTCGAGGAAGACGCGCGCCGCCGCGACTTCACCATCAATGCGATGTTCTACGACCCGGTGCGCCGCGAGGTGCTCGATTATCACGACGGCGTGGCCGACATCAAGGCCAAACGCCTGCGCATGATCGGCGACCCGCTGCAACGTTATCGCGAAGATCCGATCCGCATGGTGCGCGCGATCCGTTTCGCCGCCGCCTGCGGCTTCGAGATCGAGCCGCGCGCCAGAAAACCGATCCGCACGCTGGCGGGCTTGTTGCAGAACGTGCCGAAGGCGCGCGTGTTCGACGAAATCATGAAGCTGCTGCTCTCCGGCAGTGCTGCCGACGGCGTGCGGCGCCTGCGCAAGGAAGGCCTGCATCACGGCGTGCTGCCGCTGCTCGACGTCATTCTCGAACAGCCGCAGGGCGAACGCTTTGTCATGCTCGCACTTGCCAATACCGACACCCGCATCAACGCCGGCAAGACGGTGTCGCCCGGCTTTTTGTTCGCAGCACTCCTGTGGCATGAGGTGCTGGCGGCGTGGAAGCAGGCGCAGGCGCGCGGCATGCATCTGATGCCGGCGCTGTTCGAGGCGATGGACCAGGTACTGCAGGTGCAATCGGAACAGCTCGCGATCCCGCGCCGCTTCGGCGGCGACATGAAAGAAATCTGGGCGCTGCAGGCACGCTTTGCCAACCGCAACGGCCGCCGGCCGTTTCAGTTGCTCGAGCATCTCAAGTTCCGCGCCGCCTTCGACTTTCTGCTGCTGCGCTGCGAAAGCGGCGAACTCGACGCGGAGATCGGCGAGTGGTGGAAAAAGTTTTCGCACACCGACGAGGCCGCACGCACGCAGATGCTGGTCAAGGACAGCCCCGCTGCGGCGCCGGCCAAGCGCCGCCGCCGGCGTCGCCGGCGCAAACCCGCCGAGGGCGGTGCCGCACTGGAGAGCGACGCCGAATGAACGGCGTCACCGCCTACATCGCCCTCGGCAGCAATCTGCAGGATCCGGCGGCACAGGTCGAGGCGGCGTTTGCCGCGCTCGATACCCTGCCGCAATCGCGCGTCGTCGCGCGCTCCTCGCTCTATCGCACGACGCCGGTCGGTTACGCCGACCAGCCCGATTTCATCAATGCCGTTGCCGCGATCGAGACGACGCTGGCGCCGCGTGCATTGCTGGATGCATTGCTCGCACTCGAAAAGGCGCGCGGCCGCGCGCGCACCTTCCAGAACGCGCCGCGCACGCTCGATCTCGATGTGCTGCTCTATGGCGATCAACTGATCGAGGAGCCGGGCCTTTCGATTCCGCATCCGCGACTGCACGAGCGCGCCTTCGTGCTGGCGCCGCTGGCCGAGATCGCGCCGGACCTGGTGGTGCCGGGACGCGGTCGCGTCAGCGCGCTGTTGCGAGCGGTCGATGTACGCGGCGTGCAACGCGACGGCTCGGCCGCCGTGAATGCCTCATGAGCCGGTTGCCGGAAAAATACCGTTACATCGTGGTCGAGGGGCCGATCGGCGCCGGCAAGACCAGTCTTGCGCGCAAACTCGCCGCAGTTGCCGAAGCCGCCACGCTGCTGGAGGATCCGGGGGCGAATCCTTTTCTGCAGAAGTTCTATCAGGACAATGCGCGTTACGCGCTGCCGACACAGTTGTTCTTTCTGTTCCAGCGCGTCAATCAGGTGTGCGATCTTGGTCAGGCCGACATGTTTCGTCAGGCCACCGTCGCTGATTTCATACTCGACAAGGATCCGCTGTTCGCGCGGCTGACGCTGAACGATGACGAGCTGAATCTCTACCAGCAGATTTACAACTCGATCAAACCGCAGTCGGCCACCCCCGATCTGGTGATCTATCTGCAGGCGCCCACCGAGGTGCTGGTCGAGCGCGTCAAGCGCCGCGGCTTTGCCTACGAGCAGACCATTTCCGAGGACTATTTGCTGCGGCTGGCCGAGAACTATGCGCGCTTCTTCTACCAGTATGACGATGCGCCGGTGCTGATCGTCAATTCCGAGCACCTCAACTTCGTCGATACGCCGGCGGATTTCGAATTGCTGATTGAGCGTATTATTGCGATGCGCGGCACACGCGAATTCTTCAGCATGGGTGAATGACGATGCGGATTTCTCTCACGGCGCTGCAAAAAATGAAGCAGGAAGGCGAGCGTATTGCCATGCTCACCGCCTACGATGCGAGTTTCGCCGCAGTGGTCGATGCGGCCGGCGTCGACACAATACTCGTCGGCGATTCGCTTGGCATGGTGGTGCAGGGCCACGACACCACGCTGCCGGTGACCCAGCGCGATGCGGTGTATCACACCGCCTGCGTGGCGCGCGGCTCGAAGCGCGCCTTCATCATCGCCGACATGCCCTGGGGCACGTATCAGACCAGTCCGGCGCAGGCCTTCGCCAACGCCGCCGAACTGATGGCCGCCGGCGCGCAGATGGTCAAGCTCGAGGGCGGCACGTGCATGGCCGAAACGATCGAGTTCCTGACCTCGCGCGGCATTCCGGTGTGCGGTCATCTGGGCCTCACGCCGCAGTCGGTGCATGCGCTGGGCGGCTACCGCGTGCAGGGCAAAACCGAATCCGCGGCCGAGCGCCTGATCCATGAAGCGAAAATCATCGAAGAGGCCGGCGCCGGCATGGTGGTGCTGGAGTTGATTCCGGCGCCGCTGGCCAAGGAGATGACCGCCCAGTTGACGATGCCGACCATCGGCATCGGCGCCGGTGTGCATTGTTCCGGTCAGGTGCTGGTGCTCTACGATCTGCTCGACGTGTTTCCGGGCAAGAAGGCGAAGTTCGTCAAAAATTTCATGCGCGGCACCGGCAGCATTGATGGCGCTATCGCCGCCTACGTCAAAGAAGTGAAGGTCGGGACCTACCCCGGGCCCGAACACTCGTTTTAGGAACCCCTGCATAAGCTGCTGCGCAGCGCGATTGCTTCGTTGCGCGGTGCCCGGAACCTCGCCTATCTGATTCGATAGGTCTCGGCTCCTGCGCGCCGTGCGCTTTGCACTCCCGCTGCTCGCTACGGCTATTCAGGGGTTCCAAAGGGGCACATTTTAGGAGGACGGGGCGCATAAACGCGTCTTGTGGTAAAAAGCTGGCCTTTCCTGTTGCAGTTTGATGACCGGTCGGCATACGCCGCCAATTGACATGGACATTATTCACTCCGTCGCCGACCTGCGCGCGCGCCTGCAGCGCGAGCCGAACAATGTGTTCGTGCCGACCATGGGCAATCTGCACCGCGGCCATATCGAGCTCATCAACATCGCCAAGCCGCGCGCGGCCTGCACGGTGGTCAGCATTTTCGTCAACCGCCTGCAGTTCGGCCCCAAGGAAGACTTCGACCGCTATCCGCGCACCTTCGAGGCGGATTGCGCCAAACTGCGCGACGCCGGCGTTGACGTGGTGTTCGCGCCCGACGAGCGCGAAATTTATCCCGAGCCGCAGACTTTCGTTGTCGAACCCTCGGATCTGCAGCACGTGCTCGACGGCGCGGTGCGCCCGGGCCATTTCCGCGGGGTTGCCACCGTCGTGTTGAAGCTTTTCAACATGGTGTCGCCGCACTCGGCGATATTCGGCAAGAAGGATTACCAGCAGTGCCTGGTGCTCTCCAACATGGTGCGCCAGCTTGCATTGCCGATCGAGATTATTCTGGCCGAGACGGTGCGCGCCAAGGATGGCCTCGCGCTGTCGTCGCGCAACGCTTATCTGACGCCGGACGAGCGCAAGGAGGCGCCGCGCCTGTTCCAACTGCTGGACAAGGCGCGCAACGAGATCGTCGGCGGTTCGCGCGAATATCAGGCCATCGAACTCGACGTGATGGCGGCCCTCGCGCATCACGGCTGGAAACCTGATTACATCGCGGTGCGCCGGCAGAGCGACCTCAGGGACCCGCAGTCCGAAAATAAAAAACTGGTCGTGCTCGCCGCCGCGCGGCTGGGCAGGACGCGGCTGATCGATAACGTCGAAGTTAATTTATAAAAGGGCGGTGCATTCATGAAAGTCATACTCGTACACCACGTCGATGCCTTGACCGCCGAGCAGGATCCGCAGCGTCACATCAGCGCCAAGGGTGAGGCCCAGGCCGACCGCCTCGGCGCGCGCCTGAAGGCGCTGGGTTTTGCGCCGGTGCGCATTCTGCACAGCGAAGCGCAGTGGGTTACCGACACTGCGTTGCGCATCGCAGAAAAAATGGGCGCGGCAGGCAAGACCGCAATCGCCGCCTATCCGATCAATACCGGCGATGCCGTCGCTCCCTTTCTTGCCGAAATTGCGGCGACCCATGGCGACCTCATGATGTGCGGCCACATCGACTACCTGCTGCGCGCCGTGGCGAAGATTGTTTGCGGCGATGAAAAGCGCAAGGTGTTCGATTTCAAGCCGGGCAACGGTACCGCGGTTTGCCTCGAAGGTGAGGGCAATGCGTGGTCAATTACCTGGGCGTGGCGGCAGGATCACGCGCCGGGCTGAAACCGCGCGGGCGGTTTATTCGCCCTTGACGCCGACCGCCTTGATGATGCCCGCCCAGCGCGCGGATTCGGCGCGCAGAAATTTCCCGAGTTCCTCGGGTGTGCTTGCCACTGCAGACGCATCTTCGCGCGCCAGCAGTTGTTCCCTGAGATCGGCATTGCCGAGCGTTGCCTTCAGCGTCTGCTGAAGTTTGTCGACGATCGCGCGCGGCGTGCCGGCGGGCGCGACGATGGCGTGCCATGACGACACACAGAAGCCGGGCAGCGCTGCCTCGATGCAGGTCGGCACCTCGGGCAGTTGCGGCGAGCGTTCGCGGCCGCTGCTGACGATGCCCTTCATGCGCCCTGCGCGGACATGCTGCGCGAGTCCGGCGGTGGTGCTCATCGCCAGTTGCACGCGTCCGGTAAAGAGTTCGGAGAGCGCCAGACCGATGCCCTTGAACGGCACGTGCACGAGCTTGGTTCCGGTCACGCTCTGGAATAATTCACCCACCAGATGCAGACCGCTGCCGACGCCGCTGGAGGCGTAATTGATCTGGTTCGGCCGTTCTTTCGCGTAAGCGATCAGTTCGGCGGTGTTGTTTGGCGGCAGCGATTGCGTGGCGAACACGACGAAGGGCGAACTCACCGTCTGCGACACCGGCGCCAAATCGCGAAAGAGATCGTAGCCGAGTTTTTTGTAGAGCAGCGGCCCGATCGACAGCGGCCCCGAGTTGCCGTAAAGAATCGTGTAGCCGTCGGGTTGCGCTTTGGCGACGAGCTCGCTGCCGAGCGTGCCGCCGGCGCCGCCGCGATTGTCGATCACGATTTGCTGGCCAAGCGCGGCGCTCCACGGCTGCGCGATGGCGCGACCGATGACATCGATCGAGCCGCCGGCCGGGAAGGGAATCACCATGCGGATCGGCCGCTGCGGGAAATCCTGCGCCGTCGCGGTACCCGCGGCGAGCAGTGTTGCCAACAGGAGCGCGCGCATGGCGGCTAAGGATGCAAACGCGCCGACAACCAGTCGCAGATGTAGTCGGTGCCGACCTGCCGGTTATCGACCTGGCAGTGTTCGGCGCCGCCTTCTGCCGCGGTGAAAATTTTCAGCGTTTTGTCCGTCGAGCCGACATTGTCGTAGAGCTGGTGGGCGATTTCGCGCGGCGTCAGTTTGTCTTCCTCGCCCCAGCAGATCAGCATCGGGCATTTGATCTTGTCGGCAACACCGGCGAGTGTGAACTTCTTCAGCTTTTCCATCGCCGCTTCCATGCCCTGCACGCCCAGCACCCACGGCAGCTGAAAATGCGAGGTGGCGACACTGTTGTGATCCTTCTTCATCGCGTCCCAGCGTTTCTGCCACACCGCGTGGTAATCGTAATGCGGGCCCCATGCGATGCAGGCGGCGTAGCGCGGCTCGAAGGCGGCGGCGCGCGGCGCGTAATAACCGCCGGCGCTGTAGGCCATGATTGCCACCCGTTTGGCATCGACGTCGTTGCGGCTTGCCACATATTCAAACGCGGCGGTGCCGGCGGCTTCGTAGTCGTAGCGCGCCGGAATGTTGCGCAGCCGCAGCGCCTCGCCCTGACCGGGGCCGTCGATGGCCAGCGTGTGGTAACCGCGGAACGCGAGTTCCGCACCGGCGAACAGCACGCTCATCTCCTTGCAATTGTCGAGGCCGTCGAACAGCACCATGGTCGGCGCCGGACCCTTGGCGTAGGGCGATTTCATGAAGTAGGCGGGCAGCGAGGCGCCTTCATACGGAACCTCGACGAACTCGACGTTCGGATAGCGGCGCTTCAGCCCTTCGTGCGCGCAGTGCAGGCTTTTTTTGTACATGCCGATTTTTTTGTCGCCCGGCTCGATCATGCGCTCGCCGGTGTAATAGTAGTTGGCGGCGCGCAGATAGTAGTTGCCGGCGGTGGCGTGGTTGCCGGCTGCGGCAGCGCTGTCGCCGCCACGCTCAACGAATTCGGCCATTGCCTGCCATTCCTCCCACCACGCCTGCGGCTCATTGCTGCGCGCGTGCAGTTTCTGCGTGACGATATCGATTTCGCCCATCGCCACCGCGCCGTACGGCGCCATGCCCTTGGTGACAAGAATGGCGTTCGACCATTGGTAATTCTGCGGAAAGCTGTGGATCCAGTTGCCGTTGTAGAACATCGTTCCTCCTGTGCGGACTGCTGCCGCGTAGTCGCAAGCATACCGCGACCGGACGGCCGCGCGCTTCGCCGCGGAACGCATGCGATAATTCCCGCGTGCGCGCGCCGTTCACGGCATGCTCAACAATTCTCCGCGCAAGAGGGTCGCTGTCGATGACGAAGTTCACGCACAGTTTGCGGCCGGTTGCCGTTATCGCCCTGTTGATGGCGGGCGTTTGCGCGGCGCAGACCTATCCGGTAAAACCGCTGCGTTATATCGTCACCGGCTCACCCGGCAGTTCGACCGACACGCTCGGCCGCTTGATGGCGGAGGGGCTCACCCAGCAGCTCGGTCGCCAGGTGGTGGTCGAAAACCGTACCGGCTCCAATTTCGGCGCCGAGGTGGTCGCCAAGTCGCCGCCCGACGGTTATACGATGCTGCAAATGACCATCGCCCTCGCGGTCAACGTCACGCTCTACAAAACCCTGGCCTACGATATCCTGCGCGACTTCGCGCCGGTCACCCGCATTGCCACCGATCCGGCGGTGCTGGTGGTGCATCCCTCGGTGCCGGTGAAATCGGTGACCGAGCTGATCCGGCTGGCGAAGGCGCATCCTGACGGCCTGCTGTATTCCTCGGGCGGCACCGGCACCTATACCTTTCTTGCCGCCGAATTGTTCAATGGACAGGCCGGGATCCGCATGCTGCACGTGCCGTACAAGGGCGGCGGGCCCGCGCTGACGGCGGTGATCGCCGGCGAAGTGGGCGTGTACTTCGCCCCCATCGCCGTCACCATGCCCCACTTGCAAAGCGGGCGCCTGCGTCCCCTCGGCGTCACCAGTCTCAAGCGCGTCGCGCTGGCACCGGAGGTGCCGACCATCGCGGAATCGGGGCTCAAGGATTACCAGTCGGGTAACTGGTACGGCCTGATGGTGCCGGCGAAAACGCCGAAAGACGTCGTCATGAGGCTGCATGCGGCGGCGGTCGCGGTGCTGTCGAGCGCGGCGACACAAAAGCGGCTCAACGAACTCGCGTACATACCCACGGCCGGCGAACCTGAAGAACTGGATGCGCATCTGCGGCGCGAAATCGAACGCCTGGGCAGGATCGTGCGTGCGATGAAGCTGTCGGCGGAATGAGGTTTCATGCCGGGTAATAGTCTCGCTGCTGCCGGTTCCGACTGGCGACGATGGCGGTTTCATCGCCGGCCAATGCCATGCGATCGACTGCGGCGCCTGCTTATCTCAGGGCGCGCGATGGTCCTGCCGCAGATTAGCCCTCACGGCGCGCGGCATTTCGAGTAAAATGAACGCCCACACGCGGTAACGTCTGGCTCCCCACAGCAGGAACACCATGACCACCGAAGTTAAAAAGCGCTTCTGCAGCACCGGCAGCCATTGGGTTGCCACCGAGGGTCGCAAGATCGGCGCCACGCGCTGGATTTGCGCGGCCTGTTATGAGCGCAGGCGCACCGAACTGCGCAATCTCGCCAAAAACAAACGTCTCGCCCTGCGCGTAGCCGCCAAGGGCTGAGCGCTCTACCGACCGTTGTACGGGATCTCTTCGGCCGCTTTTGCGGGCGGGGTCGGCGCGTTATTGTCCGGGCAATCGCGCGGGTCGCTGACCGCGCGGCCGGTTGATTTGCAGTTGCGGGTGGTTGTCGCCGGCATGCGCGACACCGGCGAGTTGATATGTCCGGCGACGTGATGGCTGTGACCGTGACCGCGGGCCAGCACGGATGCGCAGGCAAACACCGTCAGCGCGGACAGAATCAGCAGTGGAAGGCGTGCCGCGGTTTTCATGGTGTGCTCCCTCTCGCCCGCCGACTTCGATGCAATCGACGGCGGCCTGACATCATGCTGCCGCGTGCTTACGGCAGTCTTACCGCGGTCGTTTTTCACTTGGTGGCTGCCGGTGCGGCCGGCTCGGCCACGACCGGCACCCGTTGGTAGCCGCGTCCGCGCAGGCAGTTGTCGAGATAATCCTGTTCGAGCATGAAGCGGTTGGGGAAAGGCGGGGCGCGGTAGTAGCTGAACGGCCGGCCGTAGGCGTCGCGGCCGAAATAGGTCCGCGGAAACGGGTCGTAGAACAGCCAGCGGTTGGCGTCGGCGACCGATTGGCGCCGGCAATCGTTCCAGTCCTTGTCGCTGTTTTCCAGCGCGTAGCCGTTGCGCTCCCAGCGCATTGGCGCGCAGGCGCCCAGCAGCAGAGTCGCGAGCACCAGCGGCAGCACGCGCATGCGACGCGTATCCATGGTCACCGTTGGAGTGCGCTGCCGTGCGCGCGTTCCCTAGACTTGCAGCATGTGCAGCGCATCGAGTTGCAGCATCATGCCCAGTTCGTCGCCGAAGTACCAGGCCTGTTTCCATTTGCCGCCGGCAAAGGTCATGATGCCGATCTCCGGCAGCTCGACGCGCCGGTTGGTCGGCGCCACACCGTAGAGCGGTGCCGACTGCGTGCCCGACACCTTGAACAGCATCCACACCTTGTTGCCCTCGGCGAGAAAACCGTCGATGCGGTCGCGACGGTCGGGCAGCGCCTCGGTGATCGATTGTTTGACGGTGCCGTTGGCGATGCCGTAATCACGCATGTGCTGGAAACCGAAGCGCAGTTGCTTGAAATCGGATGCGCGGTCGTCCGTTGGCGGCGTCGAGCCTTTCGAGCGCGCGACGGTCAGGCGATTGCGGTTTTCAGGGCGCGACAGATCTTCTGCTTCAAGGCGTTTCAGAACGGCATCCGGATCTTCGCCGGCGTTGGTCACCGGCGGCACGATCAGGCGGCCGTCCTTGCGTGCCGGAATCTTCGCGCCCAGTTGTTTCAGGAGCCCTGCCTCGTCGGCGAGAAACCACGCTTCGACGATCTTGCCGCCGGACAGTTTGAAAATGCCGGCCTCGTAGAAATTCACCCGCTTGCCGGTCGGCGGAATGCCGAACAGCGGCCCGCGGTGCGTGCCGGTGACGCGCCACAACATGCCGACGCGGTCGCCCTCGGCGACGATCTCCTCGATCACATCGTCGCGGTCGGGGATCGCGCCGCGCAGATATTCGCCGTTGTCGGCGAAGCCCTGGCCCGTGGCGTTGTTGGCGAGATTCTGCAGACCTCCGCGCAGGCGCCGGTAATCGGCGCTGAAAAATTCCGCCTGAACCGCCGCCATCGGTCGCGTTTTCGCCGCCGCCTTGTAGCCGATCACGATCTGCTTGTTGCGTTCTTCGATCGAGGCCTGCGCGATGGCGGCGCGCGGCAGTTGTGCGGCGAGCGCGGCACCGGCGGTCCGTTGCAGAAACATGCGGCGGCTGATCATGTGAACCCCTCCCATTTTTATACGCGGGGATGTTGCCGTGCCGTGACTGATTTCATTCTAGCGCGTGAACCGCGCGGTTGCTTTTTCGCGGTTACTCGGTGCGATCCTTTAACTTCGCCGCCTCCGTCGTCTGCCACTGCATGTTGCCGGAGTTGTCGGCGCCGCCGCGCTTGAGCGGGGTGACATGGTCGATGACGTAGCCGGGGCAGGCGCCGGAGGTTTTGCCGGTGGCGGGACAGGGGTGCGCTTTCTGAAACGCATGTTTTGCTTTTGCACTGCGCGCGATGCGGCCGCGGGCGTCGCGCGGCACGCCCGGCGGCGCCTTTGAGCGCGCGCCGTGGCGCGATTGCGCATGGCTGTTGTGATTGCCGGAGTTGCCGCCGCTGCGCGGCGGACGGGCCAATGCAAATGAGGGCGCCAGCAGTGTCGCGAACAGCATTGCGCCGGTGAGGCCTGCAATCAGTTTCATGTCTTTCGTGCGGTCGTATCGACACCGGCATCATACCCGCAGCCTGCCGCGCGCTTGGTCGTTCCCGCGTGCCGGCCTACAATCGGGGGCTACACCAACAACTCTCCCGTGACAGGCCGCGTGCCGCCTCTTTACCTGACATTTTCGCTGATGCTGTTTTGTTTCAGCAGCATCAGTTCGGCCCGTGTCGTGCTGTCGCTGTTCGCGCTCAATCTCGGCGCTACGCCGTCGGCGGTTGGCATGCTGGTGGCGACCTTCTATGCCTTGCCGCTGGTGTTGTCGTGGCCGGTAGGCGTGTTGTCCGATCGTCTGGGTTCGCGCGGCCTGCTACTGTTCGGCACCGCCAGCGGCGCCTGCGGCATGCTGATTCCGTATTTCTTCCATGCGTTGCCGGCGCTGTATGCGGCGGGCTTTGCGCTCGGCCTGTCCTTCACCTTTTACAACGTGCTGTTGCAAAATCTGGTCGGCCTGCTCAGCACGCCCGAGAACCGCACGCGCAATTTCAGCAATTCCAGCATGTTCGGCGCCACCACGCTGTTCATCGGCCCGCTGATCGGCGGCTTTGCGATCGACCACTCCGGCCACGCCAACGCCTGCCTTTACAGCGCAGGGCTCGCGCTGACGTCGTTCATGTTGCTGGTGCTGTGGGGCGGCGCCCTGCCCGGCGGCCACCGCAAGGCCGTTGCGCGCGGCAGCGTGCGCGAGATGTTCAGGGATCCGGGCATGCTGCGCATCCTGCTCACCAGCAGTCTCGTGCAGATGGGGCAGGACATGTTCCAGTTTTACCTGCCGATTTACGGCCATGGCATCGGCATGTCCGCATCGGCGATCGGTGCCGTGCTGGCGAGTTTTGCCGCGGCCTATTTCGTCATCCGCATCATCATGCCGCGCCTGATCGGCTGGCTGGGCGAGGAAAAGCTGCTTGGCTATTCGTTCTTCGTGGCGGCGGCGG
This sequence comes from uncultured beta proteobacterium, assembly GCA_903889565.1. GTDB lineage: Bacteria > Pseudomonadota > Gammaproteobacteria > Burkholderiales > SG8-41 > PALSA-1004. The sequence goes on along the minus strand of CAISYC010000003.1, from coordinate 11,866 downwards.
GCTTCATGCTGGTGCCGTTTTTCCAGAGCGAGATCGCGCTGGGCGCGGTCGCCTTCACCTTCGGCTGCGGCATGGGCTGCGGCCAGCCGATCACCACCATGCTGCTGTTCAGCCGCTCCGCCGAGGGGCGCTCCGGCGAAACCTTCGGCTTGCGTCAAACCACCAACAACATCGTGCGCGTCACCGCGCCGACGGTGTTCGGCTTCATCGCCTCGCTGTCCGGTTTGTTCTCGGTATTCGGCATCAGCGCGTTGTTGATGGCGATCGGCGGCGCACTGACGCATCCGCGCGACCGGCGGCCGCCGATGCGGCATCCCGCACCCTGAGCGCATGAAACATTTCAATCTCCATCGAGCCCAGTCATCGATGCTGCTGCGATTGGCATCCGGCGTCGTGTTGCTGGTGTGCGCGCCGTGCCTCGTTGCCGCCGCCGATTACCCCCTGCGGCCGTTGCGACTGGTGGTGCCCTTCCCGCCCGGCGGCGGCGCGGATTTCATGGGGCGCCTTGTTGCGCAGGGCCTTGCCGCGAAGCGCGGCTACGCGGTGGTGGTTGATAATCGCGGCGGCGCCGGCGGCGCGATCGGCGCCGGGATGGTGGCGAAGGCAACGCCCGACGGTTATACCCTGGTGCTGGCAAACAACACGACGCACGTGATGGTTACCGTATTTAACAACGTGCCACCGTATGATCCGCTGCGCGATTTCACGCCGGTGGCGCTCACCGGCTATGCGCCGCAACTGCTGGTGTGCGCGCTGTCGATCGTGCCGCGTAACGTGGCCGAACTGATCGCCTATGCCAAAGCCAAACCCGGCGCGATCAACTATGCGTCGAGCGGCGCCGGTTCGCAGACGCATCTCGCGATGGAACTTTTTTCTCTCAACGCAGGCATCCGGACGACGCATATTCCGTACAAAGGCACGGGCCCCGGTTTCACCGCGCTGATGAGCGGCGAGGTGCAGTGCATGTTCGTCAGCATGCCGGCGGCGCTGCCGCATATTCAGAACGGCCGCATCCGCGGGCTCGCCGTGACCGGCGTCAAACGCGCCGTGCTGCTGCCCGCAATGCCGACCATTGCCGAAGCAGGTGTGCGCGGCTTCGAGATCAATCCCTGGTTCGGCGTGCTGGGTCCGCCCAAAATGCCGGCGGCCATCGTCGCCCGGCTCAATGCCGATCTGGTTGCGGTATTCTTGGAGGAGGAGACCCGGCAGCGACTCGCCAGTCAGGGCGCCGAGGCGACGACCGGCAGCGCCGCCGAATTCGCCACCCTCATCAAACAGGATCTCGAGCAGTGGAGACGCACCGTCGGGAGACTCGGATTGCGCGGGTCGCTGACCATTCAATAACGATCACAGGAACTCCCATCATGCCGATTCTCAAAAGTCCGGGCCTCGACCAATACTACGAAGTCGATGATTGCAGCGATCCGTGGACGCCGGCTGAAACGATTCTGCTGCTGCACGGCTGCGCGGAAAGCGGCGCGGTCTGGTACGGCTGGATGCCGCAGATGGCGCGCAACTACCGCGTGGTGCGGCCGGACATGCGCGGTTTCGGGCGCTCGACGCCGATGGCGCGCGATTTCGCGTGGTCGCTGGATGTCATCATCGACGATTATCTGCGGCTGACGGATGCTCTCGGCATTGCGCGCTTTCATCTGGTGGCGGCGAAAATCGGCGGCACGATTGCGCGCGCCTTCGCCGCGCGTCATCCCGATCGCGTAGATACGCTGACGCTGATCGGCACGCCGCTGGCGCGCCGTCCGGGCGCGGAGAAAATCCCCGCGCTGATCGAGGAGTTCGAAAAATTCGGCGCCCAGCACTGGGCCGAGCGCACGATGGCGGGCCGCTTGGGCGACCGCTTTCCGCCCGCGGGCGTGAAATGGTGGACGGATTTCATGGGCCGCACGGCGGTGTCAACGCTGATCGGCTTCAACCGCCATATCAATTACGTCGACGTCACGCCGGAACTGGCAAGGATTCGATGCCCGACGCTGGTGGTGACCACCGAGGAAAGCGGTCTCGGTTCGGTTGAAAACACCCGCGCCTGGCAGCAGCTGATTCCGCAGTCGACTCTGCTGGTGCTGGCCGGCAATTCGTACCATGTGGCGGCCACGCATGCCGAAGAATGCGCGCGCGCGGTGACCGGTTTCATCGAGCGCAGCCGCAGCGCGCGCAAGGCCGCTTAGTGCCGCGCGCGGCATTGCGCGCAGCGATCGGGTTGCACGATGATTTCAGGGCGGGGACATGCGCCGCGCCAGCAGCGTTGCGCCGTCCTTGTTCCAGCGGTCGATCGCGTCCTTGATCCATTCCTTGGTCACCTGCTGTTTGGCGGTCTTGGTTTTTTTGCTGTCGACGAGGTTGACGCTGCCGGCGAGCAGTTCATGGCTCTCGGAGTCTTCGAGCTGCGCCATGGTCGACATTTTCACCAGGTAGGGATCGACGCCGCCGGCCTTGCGCGCAATGTTGAAAATGGCCTTGATCGGCACGAAGTCGGTAACGGAAAGACCGGGCTTTTCCTGCATGATGTCGGCGACGGCGACGCGCAGGCGCGCGATGCCCGGGCCGGGCTCGGTCACCACCGCGATGTTTTCGGCCAGCAGTGCCGCGGCGAGGCTGTGGTGGAAATATTGCGCGATGCGGCTTTGTTCCTCGATGACGACGATCTGCCACTCGCCATCCGGCTGGTGATGTGTGAAGACCAGCGGTTCGATAATTACGGCATGATAGTTTTTGAGTTCGACGCCGGGTTTGAGATAAAGCTTCTGGTTCTTGTTGTCGGGGTTTACCTTGAAGGCTTCCGGCGGCAGCGTGAACAGGGAAGGCTTTTCCTCGACGGCATGTGCGACCGGCAGGATCGCCATCGCCAGAATAAACGCGGACAGCACATTAACAAACGGTTTCATCGCAATACTCCCTGAAGGAACAATTGATCATCACAATGCAGTCAGATAGGCCTTGGCGGCGGCAAAGCGCAGCAGAAAGCCGATTACCATGTCGAGAAAGCCGAGAAAGGGGATCGGCTTTTCGGCCGCGATCCAGGCCTGACCGGTTGCGCCGACCGGAATGTTGACGCCCGGCGGCTCGTCGAATTCGAGTATGACGGTGCGGCCGACGTCGTTGCTGTTGCGCATGATGTGCTGGGCGACGCTTTGCGGCGTCGGCATCAGGCTGCCCTGCGCTTCGCCGGTCGATTCGGTAATGCTGTGCACGCGCGCCCTGAAAATCTTGCCTGGATAGGCGTTGACGTAAAACTCGGCGAACGCTTTGGGCTTGATGTAGGCGTAGACCTGGTCGGGAATGCGTAGCTCGATGAACTTGCTGTTGGTGAACATCGTGATCGAGGCGGGTCGTGTCTCGCCGAAATACTGCCCCTCGCTCGAATACTGCACGTTGACCTGGCCGTCGACCGGCGCCACCACCAGCGCGCGGTCGATTTTCCACTGCAGATCGGCGATGTCCTGCTCGGCCTTGCTGACGAGATCGCGCTGGGTTTCAACCTCGACGAGCTTGGCGTCGTACTCCGACTGCGGCACGACCTCGCCGCGCAGCTTTTCCAGCCGCTTGAGATCGTTCTCGAATTTGGCCAGTTGCCGCGCGAGCCGGTTCCTTTCCGCCTTCTTCGCCGTCATCTGGATTTCATAACGATCCGTCTTGAAGCTGTAGACCGGATCGCCCGCTTTCAGCTTCTGGTTGTGCGTGACGTAGATCTTGTCGATCTCGCCGCCGGCCGGCGAGTTGAGCACGATGTGCGGCGCCTTGACCGTGGTGGATTCGGTCAAATCGACGAACGCAAGATAGCGCGTGAAGGTCAGGATCACGAACAGCAGAAATGCGCCGCCGCAGCCCATCGCCACCAGATTGCCGAGCGACTTCTTGACGATGCCGAACTTGAGCAGCAGCCAGCACAGCAGCGCGTAGATGCCGAGTATGATTTTCATGGACGCGCCTCGCCGTCTCCGGCTGGTTTTTCCGGCGCCGGTTCGGTGCGTGCGCGGCGCAGTATGCGCACCGCCGCATTCTCGAATTCATCCCAGTCGACGTAGGCGATGAACAGCGCGACGGCCCACACCCAATGCTCGAACAGTCCGAACAGCGTCAATGCGCTGACGAGTTCGGCCTGGCGCAGTTTTTTGCTGTCGGCGCGATGTTTCGGGATTTCGTGCAATCGCCACGCCAGCACCAGAATCACGATCACGCCGACCAGCAATCCCGGCAGCAACAGCCACAGCGGCCAGTCGGCGTCGAGCATGGTGCGGTACATGCCGGTTGGTTCATTGACGTAATAGCCGTCGGGTTTGGGGTCATCGAAGACATGGAACAGCATCAGTATCCTCCCCCCAGGGCCTTGTAATACTGGCAGCGGGCGGTCAGTTGGTTGAGACGCGCGTCGGACATCGACATTTCGGAGTTCAGCAATACGATCGTTTCGGAGAACACGTCAAACTTGCTGGAGCGGCCGGCGTCGAGGCTTTTCTGCGTGAGCGCCAGCGATTTGCGCCGCGTATAGACTTCCTGCACGGTCGCGCTGAACTGGCGGTCGCTGGCTTCCAGCATCGCCAGCGCTTCGTAGGTTTCGCGAAAGGCGACGGTGACGGCATATTGATAATTCGCCAGTGCGAGCTGACGGCGCGCCTCGGCGCCGGCCGTTTTGGCGTCGAGCAGGCCGCCGTCGAACAGCGGCGCGCCAAGGCCGAGGCTGGTATCCCAGAACAGGGGCATGCCCGAGATGGCCTTCGAGCTGGTGGCGATGATGCCCGCCATCAGCGACAGCGTCAGGCGCGGGTAATACTCGGCGCGCACGCTGTTGACGTCGGCGTGGGCGGCGGCCAGCACCAGTTCGGCGGAGGCCACATCCGGGCGGCGCAGCAGCAGCGTGGAATCGACTTCCCGCGCCGTCTGCGGCAACGCCGGTTCGCCGCCGCGCGGCAATGCCGATGTCATCGCGCGCGGACTGCGGCCGACCAGTTGCCTGATCGCCAGTTCCGTGCGGCTCACCGCGGCTTCGAGGCCGGGGATGCGCGCCTCGGCGGCGGCCGCTTCGGCGAGGCTTTTGCGATAGTTCAGTTCGGTGCCCGCTTCGGCGCGCCAGCGCTTGTATTCGAGATCGGCGATCGCCTTGAGGTTGGCGACCGCATTGCGCGTGATAGCGAGTTTGGCGTCCAGATTGCGCAGTTGGAACCAGGTTTCCGCAACGGCCGCCGAGATTGACAGCGCAACCGCGCGGCGCGCATGCGCGGACGCGGCGAGTCTGGCCAGGGCTGCATCGTTCATTTGACGGATGCGGCCCCACAAATCGATTTCCCAGTTCACCGCCACGCCCGCCGTTGCCGTCGAGCTGACATGGTTGAAATCCTGATCGGTCAGCGCGAACGTGAGTTCGCGCTGCTTGACCGCGGCGCCGGCCACGCTGTCCACGCGCGGCGTCAGATAGGCGCGCGCAACGCCGGCGTTGGCGCGGGCTTCGGCCAGATTCGCCGCCGCCTTGGCCAGATCCAGATTGTTCGCCAGGGCTTCTTCGATCAGATCGTCGAGCGCCGGATTGCCGAACGCCTTCCACCATTGCCGTTCGATGGTCAGCGGATTGGCCGCCGCCGCCGGCAGATCGAGCAGCGGACGCTCATAGACGGCCGGGCGCGTCGAACAGGAGGCCGTGCCGACGGAGAGAACAATCAGCGCGAGCCGGATTTTTGAATGCAGGCGCATCAGTCAACCGCGTTCATCTCGGGGGGAACGGGAAGGCGGGGGAGTCTGCCCGTTCGAATCAATTTACTCGAGGTGCCGGTGCATTGAAATGGCCGGGATTTGCCCGATCAATACAATGCCGGTTGAATATTACGCGATTTCGGCGAGGCGGTCGAAACGCAACGCCGCTGTTGGCGCTTCCGTCACCCGGCTTCGCGCGTCGTCAGTCCTTGCGCGCCGCATTGCCCGCGGCGCGCGCACGCAGGGCGCTGCGGTCGGACATCCAGAAACAGAACAGCGCCGCCAGCAAGGCCAATACCGCGATGGTGAATGCGAGCGGCCGGCCATGCCAGAAACCGGCAAACCACTCGTTGAAGCGAACGACGTAGACCATGGCTTTGCCGCCGATGCGCTCGATCTGGAATTCGGTGAGCCGCGGATCGAGAAACGGGGCGGAGGTTTGCTCGCTCGAAAAAGCGTAGATCAATGCGGCGGCAGCGAGGCCGGCGACAAATATGACCACACCCGAGCGAAAATAAATTTTCTCCGCGGAGAGTCCCGCCGTTCCCGCCGGCGGTTGGGTGGCATTCGTTGGCGGATTTGTATCTGGGTTCATCTCAGTCTGCGCATCATGGATGGCGTGCCAATTCTATGCCGTCTTTCCGGCGTTGCCCCTGACGGGCGGATTACAAACGCCGGGGCGGGCTGCGCTGTGCGATTTGCATGGGCCGAGCAACGGGGCCAGAATGTGCGCTTGCCAATATCATGACCGACCAGACGAAAATTCGCCTTTGCCTGTGCATCGCGGGCATCGGCCTCGCCAACTTCTTCGCGTTCTTCGTGGCCGTCCTGTATCTTGGCGGTGATGCGGTCAACGGCAAAATCGCCGCCGGGCATTATTATCTGATGAGTCATGGCCGGTATACCGAGGTGAACGAGGCCGTTTTCGCTTACAGCAAATGGCATGTTTACAGCCTGTGGATCACCCACCCGCTGGCATTTGCCGCCTGCGTTTTTTATTATCGTTTGAAAAAGAAGGCCGCGCGCTGAGACATGGGCAATAATCCGTCGAAAACCAAGCGTTGTCCGGAATGCAAATTGTGGATTGATGCCGCCGCCGCGCGGCCGCTTTCACGCACGCGGCTGGGCGGCGGCCTGCGCCATGTCTGTCCCGACTGTTATGCGAAGGCGATGGCGTTACGGAAAGCCCCGCCGCCGGCATGACCATCTATGGGCGCCCGCTGACGTAAGATCGCCCGTGGCGCGGCGGCAGAACGAGGAGTTTCATGTTTTTTTGCATCAGGTTGGTCGGCGTCGTTGCGCTGAGCGTCTTCGTCGCCGCTTGCAATAACGCCGCGTTGCCTGTCGCGTCTCAAGGCGTCGCGGTTGCCGCTGCAACCGATAAAGCGCTCGCCGAACTGGCAAAGCGGGCCACGGACGGCGACCCCGGCGCGCAGTTTGGTCTTGGCAACCGCTACATGAACGGCGCCGGCGTGCCGCGCGATGTTGCGGAGGCCGTCGCGTGGTATCAAAAATCCGCCGCGCAGGGATTTCATTACGCGCAAGTCAATCTGGGTAATTTGTACGCCGACGGCGTCGGCGTGCCGAAGGATATTGCCAAGGCGGTCGAGTGGTATCAGATTGCCGCGATTCAGGGCGATCCGCTGGCGCAGACGAGTCTCGGCAATCTGTACTGGAAAGGCGAGGGTGTAGTGAAAGATGACGCTGAAGCGATGCGCTGGTTTGAAAAAGCCGCGGTGCAGGGTGTCGCCGAAGCGCAGAATTTTCTCGCCTACGGTTACCGGACGGGGGGCGGCATGGACAAGGACCCCGCCAGCGCCGTCGCATGGTACAAAAAGGCCGCGGCGCAGGGCGTTGAAAATGCCCAGCTCAATCTCGGCGTCATTTATCTTAATGGCGATGGCATTCGCGCCGACTCGGTGCTGGCCTGCGCGTGGTTCGAAATCGTCGCCGCCAGCACCGACCCGTCGTGGCGCGAACAGGGCGCGGCCGAGCGCGACATTGTCGTGCACAAAATGACGGCGACGGAAATCGCCGAGGCCAACGCGCTTTCGTCGGCATGGAAAAAGGGACAGGGGTTGCGGCGGGCGGCAGCTGCCGCCGGCGCGACGGTGAAAAAAACCTGAGGTCGCCGCCACGGGGCACCGCGAGGCTGCGACTATTGCCGATAAAACGCGCTGAATAATGAACGCGATCCACCCCAAAAAGCTGCTGCTCACCAAGTGGACAGCGCGACGGCCCGTCGGCAGGCAAAAACACTTCCTGGTGACGAAAGTGATTCTGCCGGAGCCGCCGTCGGAAAAGATCGAGTGGATCGAGATCGAGGCGGTTTACACGAAGAAGGCCCGCGTCATGCGCTGGCGCGACCTTCAGGACGACGCGGTCTGGCGGCAGGGCTGGCTCTGAGATTACATCCACCGGTATGGATATTTGTGATCATCACGGGAACAATAAAATGCGACGAACGAAAATCTGCGCCGGCGTAAGCGAAGCGGCGCGCCCGGCAATGCGTAAGGCTGTGTGCAAATCCGCAGCCTGTTGCGGGGCTGGTGCGCAATCATGCTGACGCCGCAGGAACAGGCGGACGTCAGGCGATCTGTTGAAAACGTGCAGCAGGTCGTCGGCAAACAACTCGACAGCAATCGAAACCAGAGCTTTGCCGTCACCTTTGTTTCAACCCTGCAGCGCGGGGTGGACGGCGTGGTCCAGGCGGCCATCGATCAAGGTGTGCGGTTCGACTGCAAGGCCGGCTGCAGCCATTGCTGCAGTGTGCGTGTCGAGGCGCTCGAGCCGGAAATTTTTCAGATTGTCCGGCGGATCCGCACGCTGCCGCAAGCGGACATCGAGCGATTGACCACGCGTTTGAAAGAATATGCGGCGAGCGCGCGCGGCGTATCCGCGCTGGATCATCGCATCGAGTGCGCCTTTCTGAAAGAAAATCTTTGTTCGATTTACGAGGTTCGTCCGGCGGTTTGCCGCAAGGCGCATTCGTTCGATGTCGAGAAATGCAAATCGCGCAGCCCCGAAATACCCGCCAGGCTCGACATTGCATTGCAGTCGGAGGTGCTGATCAAGGGCACGGCAAACGGCTATCGCCAGAGCAAGCTCGCCGCCTCGGCGCACAATCTCGGGCTGGCGGTATTGATTGCGCTGACGGATGCGACGGCGGAATCGCGCTGGTATCGCGGAGAAGCGGTATTTGGTGATTTCGCCTAGCGCCGCCGGCAACTGCAGCGGGACCGCATGGACCGGAGGATTGCCGGGAACAGCGGCGCTTACTCGCAGGTATAGGTTACGGAACTGCGCTCGAAGGTGACGATTGCAACCGTACGACGGCCTGCCCGGCGCTGATACCGCATGCATTCCTTGTTCGCGGCGTCCCGCGTGTAGGGCAGTTCAATGGATTCGAATTTCGTCGTGTATTCGTAGCTGACCGCCGTGGGCGAAGCGGCAATCAGGTCCACCGAGTCGCCGGCGTGAAAGGCGGCGTCCCAAGACTTGCAGCCCGCAAGCATGGTCAGCGTTAAGGTGATGAACAGATAGAGAATGGCGCGCATGGTGCTCCGAATATACTTGATGGCACGAACGCCGTCGATGTCGACGGACCGCGGTGCTTCGCTTCAGGACGATACCGGCATCCTTCATTGAACCACATTAAACGGAGTTCGCGCTCAACACCCGCCGACCCGTTTGCCCGAAACGTGATTTTGCATGACGATCGGCTTGCCGCCCGCGCCGGCGTTTGCGGTGATGTTGCCGTCAAAACTGTCGCCGCTGAAGTTTACGATGCCGCTGGTCTTGAGTCCGAATGTGCCCGCACATTGCAGCGCAAAGCGGAAGGTGTTGCCGCTATAGCTTTTTTCGGTGTAGTTGCAGCCCGTGGCGCCCGGCGTCGAGAGCGAACCGATCAGCTTTGACGGGTCCTTGGCATCACTGGCGGTAATGCACTGTGTCAGGTTGAACGGCGAGGGCGCCCAGCCGGCATCGTTCGGCACCCGCGATTCCATGGAAATTTCCCACAGGCCGGGCGAAAGGTCTTGGGCAAATGCGCTGGCGGTTGTCATTGCACCGAGCAACAGGACGATCTGCGAGGTCTTGATCATGATTGGTTCTCCGTCGGGATGAGTGACCGGGTTGCAGTATGACTGATCGGCGTTAAAGGTTACTGTGGCGTAGTGCGCGGCGGCGTACAAAAAAGCCGCCCGGTCGGGGCGGCTCTGTTTCAGGCGGCTTGTCCTAACGACGCCCGTGGTGATGCCCGCCACCGTGCTGCTGGTGACCGCGGTGACCGTGATCGCCAGCGTGCCGTTGATGATGCCCGGCGTGGTGGCCTTCACGATGGTCGAATCCCTGGGCATAGGCGCCGGACATTGCCAGGCCCATTGCCGCGATGATGCCCAGTGCAAGCAGGTTTTTCTTCAGCATGATCGTCTCCTTTGGTTGGTGGCGAGGCGTGTGCCGTCACCAGTGATGCCAAGGCTACGCTTTGCGCCGGGCGCCACAACGACAATTACACCTGCTTGCAATCCTGACACGGGGCTGACAGGCAGGGCGCGCCAGCCAGTTTCGGGACAGCATTGTTACCGCATGTAACGGGCGGTAAATCCCTGTAAGTCTGCTTGGGTGTCGCGTTTACGGCGCGTAACTTGATGCTCACGGGCGGGCCATTCGATCTTGCCCATCACTCAGGAGACGCATCATGAAAACCAAAACCGCAATTGCACTTGCACTGGCGACCGCGTTCGGGGTTTCGATGTCGGGGGCCTACGCCGATTACGACCACGACCGCGGCCGCGATTACCGCCACGAGCACCGTGACAGCCGCGAGTATCGCCGCGACGAACATCGCGAATATGTACGTCGCGACTACGGCGGCCACGGTTATGTGGCTTCCCGGCCGGTGTATGTGGCGCCGCCCGTCGTGTATGCGCCGCCGGTGCTGTCGGGCGGCGTGAACATCGTGGTTCCGCTCAATTTCTAAAAGCTGCGCGGATTGCATCATGAACCGGGCCCTGGTTCTCCTGTTTGTCGCGGTGATTGTCATGCGCTGCCTCCTGGCACTGCCGGTGCTGGCGCTGCAATCGCTGTTCGCGCACGCAGATTGGGAGCCGGGGCCCGGGGCCGGCTGAGCAAGGTGCCGGCGCCGAGATGTTTCGTTGCCGACGGCGAATATGATTTGGAATGGCGGGCCCATCATTCCGCGGAGGATATGTTTTCGAAATGCGCGCTTGGCCCTTGCGGGCAATTTGCGCGTGCCACCAGTTACCATGGCTGCGGATTGATGTCACATCACGCTCCCAATGGTCGGGCGATGGACAAAACGCATTTTTGAAGTGACCAATCAGCGTTGCGCTGAAATAAACGCTTGAATTTGCTGGTGCCGGGAGGGGGAATCGAACCCCCACGATATCGCTACCGCCGGATTTTGAGTCCGGTATACCAGCCAGGATAAATTACCCGGTTTCTTTAAAAACAAGCACCTACGTTTGGTCTGGGTCTCAAAAATTGCCGAATCTGTCCACCGCAGTTGGACACAAAATGGACAAAGATTTTTGCTGAGGATCAGAGGTGATCATACCAAATTACCTAGACGGGCTTGTTACCCTTGTTACCCTCCATCTATTTTTGGGGTAACACCGTCGCTCTTGGAAAAAACCCTTATGCGACTATGACTTATATAGATATTCAGAGTTGTTACCCTTGTTACCCCGGAAAAACATCAATCCCGGCAAATCACTCGCGCTTTGTTGCCCTCGGTTTGGCTTCAATAGAGTCGAGTATTGAGTGGGGGTAGTGGTCCATACCCCTAAGCTTGTCAGTGTGGTCGCTCACGGCATGAGCCCCCCCCCAAAATGCCTAGATAAACACCCTTCCGTTCAAGTTTCGCGGCAGGGCATTGAGTAAACGAACGGCTAAGCTGGAAAGTGGAACCGTCCTTCGTTCACCATTTTTAGTGTCCTGAAGTATCGCCACCTTTTCGTTGAGATTAATGTTTTCCCAATGTAGCGATACCAATTCATTCAGCCTGAGCTTCCCTCGGTTTTTCGTCTTCCAAGGTCGTGGTCTTAAGCCGCCATTTTCTGCCCATGCTGCTTTGTGATCCAGTCCTGCAGGAACTGAACCGGCGAACGGTAGTCGAGCGTGGAATGACGGCGACTGCGGTTGT
>CAISYC010000002.1 GCA_903889565.1 uncultured beta proteobacterium | reverse complement strand
CCGCTCGCACTCAGCGTGCTGCCGGCGGCGAGCGTGGTGTTCTGTGTGGCCTTGAGCAGAATTTCGCCGTTCTCACCGACGACGACACCGTTGGCCTGGATCGTGCCGCTGTTCTGGATGAGGCCGGCGTAGACGCCGATCTTGCCGCTGTTGGCGATGATCTGGCCGACGTTGACCGCCTGATTGTCGGGCGCGGTGATTTCAACCTGCAGATTGGGCGTGCCCGAATCGACGATCTGCACCGTGTTGCCGGCGGCAAGGATGATCTCGCCTTGCGGGCTGTTGATGATGCCGCTGTTCTGCACATTCGGTGCAATGAGATAAACCTGACCGCCACTCGGCGTGGTGATCGTGCCCTGATTGACTACCGCCCCCGCGCCAGGCGTGGCGGCGAAGTTGAGCCGGCCGGCCAGAAAATCCGCATTCGACAAATTGAGTGTCGACGCCACCAAACCTGCCACATTAACCGTGGCACCTGCACCGAACAGCACGCCGTTCGGATTGATCAGGAATACACGGCCGTTCGATTGCAGCGTGCCCAAAATCACCGACGGATCGATGCCGACCACGCGGTTGAGCACCGTGCTTGAGGCCGATTGCTGGACGAAGCGGGTTATTTCATTGCTGCCGATGGAAAACGCGCGCCAATTGATAATGGCGCCCGGCGTGTTGATGACCGACAGCAGATTGCCTTGTTGACTAAAGCTCGCGCTTCCGGAAACAAGCGTGCTGCCGGTTGGATTCGCGAGCAGCAGGTTGGGCGATGTGAAACAGGCCGCAACCGCCAATGGAATGACACGCCTTTGCCATTGCGCACGTGCAAAAGGATGCTTGATGATTGGCTTCACGTTCGGCTCCTTTGCTCCACGGCCCGTCACACCAATATTTATCGCAAAAAGTATACCCCTCGACTCATGGTATTACGTACGGAATATTTCTGGTTTATTGAACTGTGTCAAGTGATTGCGGGCTCGATCAATTAATTCGAAATCGAGCACCAGAAAAAGGTGACAAATATCACGTTTTCATGTGCAACTGCATGGAAACAATATTTCTACGTGATGGCTTAAAGCAAAGCCTTATCGACGCCATTGGGGCGCGCCCCAGTTGCCTGACGTTTTTGCTCCCGATCAATCACGACGGATCGGAATGGATGCGCCGGCTCCGCCTTGTTTTGCCTTGCCGCGCCGATTTGACTAAGGGCGCTTCCAGCCCGCATCTGGATTGAAAGTCGTCATCCTGCTTGCCACGGCCGTCGTGTTCTTGCCGAGATTTTTCTCAAACACGACGCCTTCATGGCTGACGATGAACGTCATGACACCCGAAGCGCCGTAACGCGCCGGGTACGCAAGCACGGCAAACCCGCCGATCATCTTACCCTTGACGACGTAATCGTAAGCGCCGCCCGGCGCATCCTGACCTTGCTTTGTCAGTATCCGGTAAAAATAGCCGTGATAGGGTGCCAGCGAATTGATGCCTGATTGCGCGTAGCCGTCATTGGCTGCCGCCGCCAGCAACGAACCAAGCGGGCTCTGCGGGCCACCCGATTTGGTGGGCCAGTAAAGGCCGTCGCGTCTGCCCGGCGTGCTCATGAATTTCGCAGCGTATTCCAGAACGCCGTTGCCATCCAGATCCTGCGCAGCGTATTCGCGCTCGGCATCAACGATCGCCTTGCAAACTTCGATCGCCGCCAACTCGTTGCGCCCGATGCGGCGATTGAGAATCTCCTCCTCGCCCTGCCGGGCATCGAACCGCCAACCGCCGCCGCTTTTTACCAGCGGGATCGGGAACGGCCACGCGTCCTTGCCTACCACGAACGTCGCTTTGGTTTCGCCTTCAATCGCCAGCTGGCTGGAGTCACTGTAAGCCTTGATAAAAGCGGCACGCCCCTGCGCATCGGCCACCGGATCGCCGGAATTGACGAGATTGCCGCTGCGAGACCCGAGGATCAAATTCAGCAACGGCTGATCGTTCAGCTTGACGGCATCGACCAGGGCAGCGATTGCCGCTTCGGGCGACGCGAACGTTTTTTGCACGCCGGCCGCCGTCGCGGCGGTCGCAACGATCAGCGCGAGCGCGCATACCGCCGCATAAAACCAGCCAAGCGAGCGCCGCGTGTGCTCCAATGCAAGGGGTTTGTTGATCATATTTTCCTCGACGCCGATGACTGGTTAACTGGTCAGGCAAACAAACGCGCTAGTGCCGTTCGTTGCCGTTGCTGCGAGGCGCATTGCTCGTCGCATGGGCGGCCGGTGCGCTCTGCGCCGCCGGCCGGGCCGCTGGCGTCACGCTCGGAGGCGGGCTCTGCGTGCTCGCGCGCCCGCGTTCGCTGTAATTTCGCACCTGTGCCCCCTGGGGAACACCTTCGAATGCGTGCGGGCGCGGCTCGGCTTGCGCGCGACTCGGCGCGGCAGGCAGTTTCGGCCGGCTGGGCACGCCGGACGATTCGGCCCTGCTTTCAGCCGGTGCATTCAGACGTTCGGGGGCGCTTCTACTCTCCGGAAAAGCGCCGGCTGGTGACTGCGCCATGGGCCCTTGCGATCGATTTTCCACCGCCCCGCGCGTATCCGGCGCAGTCGAAACATGCCCGCGATAATCGCTTCGCGTTTCGGGCTGCGAACTGGCACGGCCAAACTGCTGGCGCACCGATACCACTCGATAAGGCACGCCGCGGCGGTGATCGGGATCGTGCTGCCACGCGCCCGTACTGCGGTAACGGACGCTGGCGTTGCGGTAATAGTAGTTGTTGACGTTGACCACGTTAACATTGCGTTGCCTCCAGTCGAAGGCAGCAAAGAAAAATCCGGCGCTCACCCTGATACCAACTCCCCAGGCAAAGCCGTATCCAACACGCACCGAATAACCTGGCCACGGGGCCCAATAAACCGGCGGATAGGTCGGCCACCACCACGATCCGTAGATGTAGTTGGCGTCGTAATAAGGCACGTAAACATCCTGCGGATTCACGTAGTCTATTCCGTAATCCTGGCCCTCCGGATCGACCCGAATCTCCTCGTTGGATCTGAGATTGCCGGCGGCATACGCGCGTCGCCGCAAGGTCTGCACGGTATCCATCACTTGAGATTGTTGATCGAGAAAGGCGTCGCCCAATCGCTGCGTCCAGTCGAGCTTGTCGTCCATCATGTCCAGAATCTGCGGAAAGGCAGCCAGCGATTGCACGCTGGGGTCCCAGTGATATTGATCGACAGCCCGCACCGCCTCGTCGCCCTTCAAGGCGGGATTGGACCGCGACCAGCGATCGGCCTCGACCACCTCGAGCGGATAGGTTGCCGCCATCAGAATTTGCGACAGCAGCGAGTCCGGATACAGCGCAATCGGCGCCAGCATCTGGTCCAGTTCCTGCTGTGAAAAAGCGGCGCCGCCTTGCGCCAACGCGGATTGCGGCACGGACCACGACAAGAAGGCAAACAGCAGCGCAACCATGCCGGCTAAACCATGCTTGAAAACTGCGTTCATCGGCGACTCCTGTTTTCTGATCCGTACTTCTATGCACAAGGCGGCGCAACAATACGGACAATTTTTTCTGTTGCCTGACGACCTCATTCTCTGCCTGTTTTGCCGGTAATCCAAGCGACGTTACGACGCTCGCCTTTGACCGGTTTGCGATGCCCGTTCAAATGCCGGAACACGGATCAAAGCCGATCCATGCAATTACGCCAATAACTGAAGCGCCGCAATGTCAGGTGCTGCCTGCATTCCGGCAATACTTAGGCGTTCCGACAGTCAGTCTGTCACCAAACCGGCTTGAGCGAGCGCTTTCTCCCAGCGTGCCCGCTCGATTCGGAGTTCGGCGGCGAACTGTTCCGGCGAATCACTCAAGACCACCGCAGCATCGGCTTTCTTCAAGGCATTCAGCGCGCCGTCGGCCCTCATTGCCTTGACGACATCCCTGAACAGCAATCGGACCATCTGCTCCGGAGTACCGCGTCGCGCAAACAGTCCCTGCCACATGCCGACAGCGTAACCGCCAAATCCTGCTTCGTCCATCGTAGGAACGTCTGGAAAACTGTCGAGGCGTCGGTCTCCCGTCACCGCCAGCGGCTTGACCAGGCGCGCTTTGACCGCAGGACCCGCGGTACTGGAATTGAGAAATACCGTATCAATTTTGCCGGCAGATACCGCATCGAGCAGACCATTCGCGCCATTGATAAACACCTGGCTCACCCGAATCCGATGGTCGGCACCCAGCAGCACGCTGGCAAGATGGGAGGTACTGCCCGCGAAATCCGTACCGTTACGCAGCGGGACCGCACTGTTGCGGTGAAACTCCACGAGTTGCTTCAGCGTGGATGCTGGGTTGGACGGCGAAGTAACCAGCATGATCGGAAAATTGGCAAGCCGGGTTACAGGAAGAATATTGGCATCGTAATCGAAGGAAAACTTTTTCCGGTGCACGACCGGAACCAGAGAATTGGTAATCACCGTCCCCACCAGCAAGGTATAACCGTCAGGAGGAGCCTTAAATAGCTCCTCCTGAGCAGCAATGCTGTTGTTTCCAATTTTGACTTCAATCGGGTTCGGTTGCCCGGTGACCTTCTGCAGTTCCTCACTGAGTATGGTCGCGGTCAGATGAGTAGATCCTCCAGGCGGAAATGGAACGATCAGTCTTGGCGGCCTTGACGGATAATCTGCAGCACTGATGGCCAGCACCGCGCTGCCGGCAATCCACGCCGCCAGACAGCATCGCGCGATCCGCTTCACCGCTCCGCCTTCAATCATTCACTTCCCGCCAGAACCGAATTCAAATACATCGTGGGCATCGGTATGCATATCGTGGCCGCTTCCCGCGGATTGCAGATCGCCGCTAACCAGATGCAGGCGATTGCCGATGACAGCACCGGCCACGCCATGCCGAGGCAGCGGCATCGAAGGCATCAGCGTCCACGCATTGGTCACGGGATCGTACGCCTCCAATGCGCGGAACGCCGCCATCATCCGGGAGTCCTGAAACTCGCCGCCCGCATACAAGAGGCGCCCGTTCCAGACAACCGCCGCTCCACCGCTTCTTGCTGTCGGCATACGGGCGCGCAAGGCACTCCATCGGTCAGCAGCCGGATCATATTCCTCGACAACATCGGTGTTGCTCGCCATGGTGATCCACGCCGCACCGATGCGACCGCCGGCAACGATGATCTTGTTGTTCACCACGCCGGCCCCCGCGTGATTGCGCGGCACCAGCATCGGGCTCCTCGATCGCCATTCATCCTTCGCGATGTCGTATTCTTCAACCGTGCCGAGAACCTGCTGCGCGGCACCGCCGCGCAGGCCCGATTCACCGGGGGCGTTTGCGGCGCCGCCTATGACGTAAATCTTGTCACCCACAACACCGGCCGCGCTGGCGCCGCGGGGTGTCGGCATCGCCGCCAATGCCTTCCAATTATCGGTTGCCGGGTCGTATTGCCACACAGTGCCGATGGGCACCCACGCCGACGGCCCCTGGGTCGATAAAACAAATCCGCCAAAAACATAGAGCTTGCCGCCATGTTCGACAATGGCCATGTGGTGCGCCGGTAATGCCATCGGCTTTTTCTTTGTCCACGCATCGCTTGCCGGGTCGTATTCATAGACGATGCCTTTTGGCTTTCCGGCATCATAGCCGCCGAAGACATACATCTTGCCGCCGGCGGCGGCGCCGATCAGTTCCTCGTTAGGCTCCGGAAACGGCGCAAGTTTCAGCCAGCGGCCTTGCGCATGAACCGAACCGGTCAACAGCATTACGAACACGAGCGCGGCCAGCCGAAGCAGGCGCGGCGAGTTGTTTTTCACGGACGTTCCTCCTTTAACAATTCCAGTTGTTCTGGTTTGAATCGATCAATCGTTTAATCAGCATCCGTCACCGAGAAACCCGAGGCGCGCCAAAAGCCGGACCGGAGCAATGGCCTCCAGCGGATATATTTGCGCGCCCGTTTCAGTCAAGCTTCGCACCGGACTGTCTGATCAGCGGCGCCCAGCGCGCAATATCCGCTTGCAGAAATTCGCCAAAATGCGCCGGCGTATCCCCCACCACCTCGGCACCTTCGCCGGCGATGCGTCCCCTGATTTCCGGCTGCGCGAGAATTCTCACGATTTGCGACTGCAATCGGTTAATGATGGCCACGGGCGTTCCGGCCGGCGCCAGCAAGCCGTACCAACCGACCACCTCGAATCCCGGCAACCCCGATTCCGCCACAGTCGGCAATTCCGGTATGAAGGTGCTTCGCTTGCCGCTGCTCACCGCAACCGCGCGCAGGCGGTTCACCTTGACCTGGGCCTGCGCAGGCAGAAGACCGGCGAACATGAATTGAACCTCATTGGCCATCAAGGCGATGATGGCCGGTCCGGTGCCGCGGTAAGGCACGTGCGTAGCGGCGATGCCGGTCATGTTTTTCAGAAGTTCGCCGGCCAGATGACCGCCGCTGCCGATCGCCGCCGATGTGAAGTTGAGTTGGCCTGATTTCGATTTGGCGTAGCCAACGAGTTCCTTGACCGAATGTACCGGCAGCGCCGGATTGACCGCCAGAATCAGCGCCGCCGAGGTCACCATCGTAACCGGCGCAAAATCCCTGATCGCATCGTAGGGTAGTCTTGCAAACATGCTGGGTGTCGTCGTGTGCGAGGTCATCGTCATCAACACGGTGTAGCCGTCTGCCGGCGCCTTCGCAACAAGGTCGCTGCCGATGGTTCCGCTGGCGCCGCCGCGGTTATCGACCACCACCTGTTGGCGCAATGATTCGGCCAGCCTCTGCGCGATCATGCGCGCCAGCATGTCCACCGTGCCGCCGGGCGGCTGCGGCACGATCAGGCGGATCGGCTTCGACGGATAACTGCCGGTCGCCGCCGGCGCAGCCGCCGCCAGGGGCGCCCAACACGCCGCAATGATTACCGCGAGCACCGGCGCCCGCTCCGCCAATCCGTGCTTCATCGCGTCAGGCTAAATCTTCCAGCCGATCCACTCGCATACGCCGCGCCCCATGATCCATTCGAGATCATTGGCGGATAGCCACGGCATCTCCTCGGTAAACATGGTGACCGATTCCCGGTAACTGCACTCGAGCCGCGAAAGGTCACTGCCCCAGAACATCCGTTGCGGCCCGAACGCGTCATAAATGCGGCGCACATAAGGATGCAGCCGCTTGTACGGATAAGCATCGTTGGTGTAGAGCGGCAGACAACTCACCTTGACCGAGATGTTCGGTCGTTTGGCGAGCGGCAGCAGCAAATCGAAATCCTTGAACGCGACATCGTCCTTGCCGCGTCCGAGCGCGAGGTGGTCGATCGTGATCCTGAGATTCGGGTGTCGCTCGGCAATGCGGTCGAACAGATGCAGGTCGCACGCCAGTGGAAACAGCATCAACGGCAGGCCCGCCTCTTCCGCCGCGGGCCACAACCATTCGATGCGCCCCTCGATCAGCAACGGGCGCACCAGCGGCCGGCCCAGCGCATAGCGAAGGCCCAGCATGCCCGGTTGCTGCTTCCATCTCGGCAGCAGGTCGCGCGATGCCGGATTGTTCAAATCGACGCGCCCCATCACCGCGAATTTATCTGGATAGTTGCGCGCCGCCGCCAGTGCAAGATCATTGCGCACGCCTTCCCATACCGGCGGCGCGATGACGGCGCGATCGACACCGGCCGTCTTCATTTCGCGCAGCATGTCGTCCGTCGTAATCGGTTGCGGCCTGTGCGGCCGGCTTTGCGTCGGATCGGTAATCGGCGGCCACGGCCGCTCCGGTGAATCGGCAGCCCAGATATGAACCTGCGAATCGACGATCATCATGTTTGACCTGTTGTCCCTGAAATGAAATTCACGAAACGGCGTGTGCAACTAATCTTCACGTATGCCGGCATCCCTGATCACTTTACCCCAACGGGTAACATCCGCTTTAATACTGGCAGCGAATTCTTCCGGCGTACTGCCGACAGTTTCGACGCCCGCGTTGAAAAAACGCTCTTTGGTAAGCGAAGAACCAAGCACGCGGACTGTTTCCAGATTCAGCAGGTTGATGATCCCAGCCGGCGTTTTGGCAGGCGCGAACAAGCCGTAGTTTGATACCGCTTCATAACCGGCAAGCCCGGCCGAGGCCATCGTCGGCAATCCCGGCGCAAGCTCGGTCGGGCGCGCGCTCGTCACTGCCAGCGCGCGCAGACGACCCGACCTGACGTGTGCCCCCACCCCGCCGGCCGCCGGAAACATCAATTGCACCTCGCCGCCCATTAATGCATTCAGGCCGGGCCCGGTGCCCTTGTAAGCAATGCGCACAATGTCCACACGCGCCATCGATTTGAATAATTCGGCGGAAAGATGCGCGGCAGCCCCCGAAGCGCCGGTCGCATAATCGAGCTTTCCCGGACTGCCTTTCGCGAGCGCGATCAATTCACGCACCGACCGGGCGGGCAGTGCGGGATGCACTACCAGCACATTCGGCGCGCTCGCCACCAGGATAACCGGCGCGAAATCCCGGAACGTGTCCCATGGCACTTCTTTCATCAGCGGCAGCACCCACAGGGAACTGCTGTAAAGCAACAGGGTATAACCGTCGGCGGGCGCCTTGGCCACGGTTTGCTGTGAAATCGCGCCACTGCCGCCGCCACGGCTTTCGACAATCACCTGCTGCCCAAGCAATCCGGTCAGTCCCTGCGCGACCAGACGCGCCGCGAGTTCGTTGCCGCCGCCGGGTTCCGCGGTAACGATGCGGATGAGCCGGTTCGGGTAACCCTGCACCGGCTGGTCCTCGGCCGCGGCGAGCGGACTCGCCGCGCAAATCAATGCCGCCAGCCACCGCAACTTCATGACGCGCACCCCCTGCACTCAGTAATCGACCAGCAGATTATGGTACGCATCGACCTTCCATGTGCCGCCGGGGCCGATCACCACGGTGGTTTCGCGCTCCTCCATCAACGCCGGTCCCTGCCCCTGCGCACCTGCGCCCAGCGCATAGCGATCATAAACGGTGCAATCCATGAAGCCGTGCGCGGGGCCGAAGTAGACGCGTCTGCTGCCGCGCGCGGCCGCTGCATGATCGCCGGCGGGTGCGCGCGTTTTGAGATTGAGCGGCAGATTGCGGCCGGCGGCGCGCACCCGCCAGGTGATGGCTTCGATGGCGCCCTTTTCCATGGTGCGGCCGAAGCGGCGCGTGTAGGCCTGTTCGAATCGCTGCGTAAACTCACGAATCACCGCGGCCGTATCGCTCGCGATCAAATCGAGCCCGGTAATGGGTACGGCGATTTCGTAACCCTGACCGCTGTAACGCGCATCGACGCTGCGCTCCAGCGTAATCTCGGCCGCGGGTGCACCGGCCGCCTTCAGCATGTCAACGGCGCGCGTCTCCATGTCGGCGAGCATGCCGTTGACGCGTTGCCAGTCCATGCCGTCGAGCGCGCCGATATAGCTGTTCGACAAATCAATCACGGGCGCGGCGATGCACAGCCCGACCGCCGAAGTGGCGCCGGCGCCCAGCGGAAACACCGTGGTCCTGATGCCGAGAATTTTCGCCACGTACCAGGCGTGCAGCGGCGCCGCGCCGCCAAAAGTGATGAGCGTGAATTTGCGGATATCCAGCGCGCGCTCGGCGACGTAACGCTTGCCGGCGGCGACCATCGCCTCATTGACGACGGTGAATATGCCCCAGGCCGCATCGACCGCGGATTTATCGAGCGGCGCGCCGACATGCGTCATCACCGCATTCTCCGCCGCAGCGCGATCGAGCCTCATGTCGCCGCCGAGAAAACGCGCGGGATCAATGTAGCCCAGCAGCACGTCGGCATCGGTCACCGTCGGCTCGGTGCCGCCGCGCCCGTACGCCGCCGGTCCGGGCTGCGCGCCTGCGCTTTGCGGCCCCACTTTCAGAAAGCCCAACTGATCGATGTGCGCAATGCTGCCGCCGCCGGCGCCGATTTCGATCAACTCGATCACCGGAATCAACAACGGCAGTCCGCTGCCGCGCCGGAACCGGCGCGCGCGCGCGGTCTCAAAGGTGTTCGCGCGTAAGGGCTGGCCGCTCTCGATGCAGCAGAGCTTTGCGGTTGTGCCGCCCATGTCGAAGGCCAGAGCGCGGTCGATACCGAGCAGATCGGCATAACGCGCCGCCGCGAGCGCGCCCGCCGCAGGCCCCGACTCGATGAGCTGGATCGGTATCTTCTGCGCGATCGTCGTACTCGAGATGCCGCCGTTGGAAAGCATGACGTGGACGTGTTTGCCGAAGCCGCGCGCGCCGAGCTGTTCATCCAGCACCGCAAGGTATTGTTTGACGCCGGGTCGCACGTAGGCGTTGAGCACCGTCGTCGAGGTCCGTTCGTATTCGCGAATCTCGGCGGCCACTTCGCTTGAAATCGTACAGTCGATCTGCGGAAACTCTCGCTCGATCAGATCGCGGATCGCGCGCTCGTGGTTCGCATTGCGGTATGAGTGCAGCAGGCACACGGCAAGCGATTCGATTTTTTCCGCGACCAGTTCGCGCGCGGCACGGCGCACCGACTCAAGGTCCAGGGCCGAACGAACTTCGCCGTTCCACAGCGTGCGCTCGGCGACCTCGCGCGTCAGGCTGGCCGGCACCACCGGCTCCGGACGGTCGAAGCGAAAATCGTAATGGTCGTAGCGCGACTCGCGTCCCATCAGCAACACGTCGCGAAATCCCGCGGTCGTCAGCAGACCGGTTTTGCAGCCCTTGCGCTCGATGATGGCGTTGGTCACCAGCGTGGTCGCATGCGAAATGCGGCTGAGCGCGGGCACGGCCACCCCGGCGCGCGCGCACAACTCGTCGATGCCTTCGAGAAAGGCGCGGCCCGGATCATCTGGCGTGGTGAGGCGTTTTCCGATATACAGCTCGCCGGTGGCGCGTTTCAACAGCGCGAAGTCGGTGAAGGTGCCGCCGATATCGACGCCGACGATGACGTCCGCTTCTGCATGCGCACTCATGACCGCTTGCTTCCGTAATGCGTTGCCGCGCTGTCCGCGCTGACCAGTCCTTCGCGCAGATCGGCGGCGAGTTTCTCGGCATCTCGCCGCGATGGCGGACCGTAACCGCCGCCGCCCGGCGAATGAATCCGCATGCAATGACCCGCCGCGAGTTCGCCGCGTCCCTTCGGCGGAAAAGCCGCGTCGTCCATCCAGATGCCGGCGAGCCCGCCCTCGCCGCCGCCGGCCAGACCACGCGGCGGGTTATCGACGCGATCCATGCGGCTCGACACCTGCATGGTCTGGCCCGAGCTGTTCTCCACCACCAGTTCGACGCCAAGACCGCCGCGGAACTCGCCGGCGCCGCCCGAATCGGTCCGCAACGCCTTGCGGCGTATGGTCAGCGGCACCACGCTCTCGATCACTTCGACCGGCGGTGCGCCGGAGTTTGACGGAAACGGCGTCGATGAATACCCATCCTTGCCGGCGCAGGCGCCCATGCCGCCGCTACTGATCATCATGAACGAAAACGGCCGGCCGCCGTGTCCGCGCGCGCCGACGAACATGGTGCGGTTGGTCGGTGCGCCGCAGGCGGCCATGACGCGCTCCGGTATCGCCCTGGACAGCGCATCCATGGCCATGGCCGGAATGTAATGGGCGGTCTGGTTGCGCGCAAACACCGGCGCCGGGAACTGCGCATTTAGGACCGTGCCCGGCGGAACCGTGACCGTGACCGGCCGCGTAATACCTTCGTTGTACGGCGTGTGCGGATCGAGCACGCACTTCAAAACATAGACGAACGCCGAGTACGTATAGTTGTAAACGACGTTGATACCGCCGGGGCTGACCTGCGGCGAGGTGCCGGCGCAATCAATGTCAATTGCGCTGCCAAGCACGGTGATTGCGCACTGCAATTTCACCGGGCCGTCAAAACCGTCCGTTTGTATGCTGCTGCTGTAGGTCCCGTCGGGAATCGCTTCGATCGCCCGACGAAAAACCTTTTCAGTGCGCGCGTTAAGCGCCTGCGAAATCGGCCGCAGGTCGTCAACACCCGTCTCATCCATCAGCTTGACAATTTCTGTCGAACTGGTGCGGCAGGACGCAATCAACGCGTTGAGATCGCCAAGCACCTGGTCAGACACACGCACGTTTTTTTCGATGATTGAAAAAATCGTCGCATCCGGCGCGCCGGCACGAAACAGTTTGACCGGCGGAAAACAGATGCCCTCTTCGTAGACCTGGCGCGCGCCGGTGGACACGGTGCCGCCGACATCGGCAACATGCGACGATGCGCCGGCATAGCCGACTATCTTCCCGCGCCTGAAAATCGGCATCGTGACGTAAAAGTCCGGCAGGTGGCCCGAGCCGTACCAAGGATCGTTGGTAAACAGGACATCACCGTCCTGCAGAGAAGCCGGCGGAATCTTTTCGAGGATGGCGCGAATTGTGCGCGGCAAAATGATGCTCATGCGCGGCGTGCCCCTGGTCGTGTAGCCGATGCCGACACCGTCGCCGTCGCATACCGCGCAGCCGAAATCGTTCGACTCGCGCGCCACCGTGGAAAACGCCGCGCGTACCAGAGTGTCTGCCGCCTCATCGACGATCGAAATGCAGCGCTCCCAGAAGATTTCAAGCATGACCGGATCGTCTAAAGTCTGGTTGACACGTTCCATTAATTCTCCGTCGGCAATTGTTCTCTAAAAGTTGCTAGGGCGCGATTTCGATATTTGCGGCCTTGATGACGGCTGCCCACCGTGCACGCTCGGCCGCAGCGAAAGCGGCAAATTCAGCAGGACTGTTACCCACCGGCACCACGCCGGCGCTCACCATGCGTTCGCGGATGTCCGGCCCGGTCAGGCCGTTGACCACCTCGCGATGCAGTTGATCGACGATCGCAGCGGGGGTTGCCTGTGGCACCAGCATGCCGTACCAGATGTTGACCACCAGTTGCGGCAGACCAGCTTCCGCCGTGGTCGGCACGTCCGGCAATTCAGCGACGCGTTTCGCGCTCATCACTGCCAGCACCCTCAGCCGTCCCGCCTGCACCTGCGGCAGCACGCTGATCGAGCTTGGAAACATCAATTGCACGCGCCCGGCCTGCAGATCCACCGCCGCGTTCGCCGTGCCCTTGAACGGCACATGCAGCATTCGTATGCCAGCCGTCTGGCAGAACAACTCGCCGGCCAGATGCAACGGGCTGCCGATGCCGCCGGAGCCATAACTCAAACTGTCGGGATTTCTGCGCGCCAGACTGATCACCTCCCGCAAGCTGCGCACCGGCAGCGACGGATGGATCGCGACAATGATCGGAGTGGTGCCGAGCAGCGACACCGCGGAGAAATCCTTGAGCGCGTCGTATGGCGGGTTTTGATGCAGAAGCGTATTCACAATGTAACTCGCCGTTGCAACCAGCAGCGTATAACCGTCGGGTTTGGCCTTCGCCACATAGTTTGTCGCCGCGACATTCGGTTGCCGGCTCTCGACGATGAATTGGAGGCCGAAAGCGCGCGTGAAATGATCGGCAAACAGGCGAGCGATGACGTCCGTGCCGCCGCCGGGCGAACTGAGCACGATCTTTACCGGCTTGCCCGGATAGCTCTGCGCGACGCATTGAATCGGTAGCAGCGCCAGACCGGCTGCCAATGCCGCGCCCGCAATCCAACGCTTGAAATACGATGAATTACGCACCGCTCGGTGCCGTCTCATTCAGATGGGCATCGCGCCAGCGCTCAAGCATGGGTCCGGTGCCGCCCAGCAACATGGTCTCCAGCAAATCCTTCTGCACCGGCGCATATTGAGCGGTGGCGCCGGTGGTGACGTTGAGGAAGCGGCCTGTCGCATAATCCATCTCGATGGTGTCTCCGTCGTTGACCAGCGCGCTGATGCCCTCGCAGCGCCGGTGCACCGCAATGCCGCGGCTGATCACGGCGCGATAGCTCTTGTAGGGCATCGATTCGCACAGCAGGTTCAGCTTCAGCGCTGCCATGACGAGGAAGCCCTGAATATGCGATTTGCCCTGCGCAAAATTGCGTCCGGCCACCACAAAGTCACCCGGTTGTGTCTTCTTGTGAAAATCCGGCGTCACTTCCTCAAATAAATGCGGCGTCAGTTTTTCAGTATCGAACGGATACAGCGCGCCGTACTTGTAAGGCATGACCTGCACATCGGTGTACAGGTCATGGCCGAATTTATGGCAACGGCCGCGCAGAACGGTATTTAGATTCGCCATGGTTTTCTCCTCGATTTAATTCAGGCGCAAGCCGCACGCGCGCGGATCGCTGATCTTGCCTTGTACCGCGGAGCACGCCACCGTCGCCGGACTGGCGAGAAAAATCTCCGCATCCTTCGCACCCATGCGCCCCGCCGAATTGGTGGCCGCAGTGCAGATCGAAACCTCGCCCGAAGCGAGTGGCGCCATCGTGCCCTTGGTGCAGGGGCCGCAGCCCGACGGCAACACGATCGCGCCGGCGTCCTGAAATATTTTCATCAGACCTTCATCGACGATGCGTTTCGCCGACGCCACCGTACCCGGAACGATGAAAAGCCGCGTTCCCGGCGCCACTTTCTTTCCCTGCAAAATCTTTGCCGTCACCTGCAGGTCCTCGTACATGCCTGACCCGCACGAGCCGATGAAGGCATGATCGACCCTGCGACCGACCGCCTCGCCAATGTCCGTTGCGCGGTCCGGTGCGCCCGGCAATACCACCTGCGGTCCGAGCTTGCCGAGATCGACCTTGATCTCGGCTTCATAGGATGCATCTGCATCGCTGTAAACCGGCGTGAACGGCCGCCGCGCGCGCTCCTTCGCATAGGCGATGATCGCGTCGTTCGGCGGGAAAAACACATTGGCGACGCCGATCTCTGTCACGGTGTTGCAGATCGCGACACGCTGTGCCAACGTGAGGTGATCGAGCGCGTCGCCGGCAAATTCGAGGACGCGGTAATCCCATTCCACGCCGTAAGTGCCGTTGGTAAAATCGCGCGCCAGGCGATAACCCAGATCGCGTCCGAACACCCCTTCCTGCAGGCGCCCCGTCAGCGTCACGCGGATCGTAAACGGCACTTCGATCCACAGCGTGCCGGTAGCCAGCACCGTAACGATCTCGGTGCCGGTGCGCGTTGCCACTGCACCGATCGCGCCATTGTTCGAGCAATGGCTGTCGTTCGCAAACAGAAAGGTTCCGGGCGAAACGTAGCCCATCTCCATGGGAAAAACATGACCGTGTCCGCCCTGACCGACATCAAAAAATTTCTCGACGCCCCAATCACTGACCGCGCGGCGGATCGCCGCGCCGCGTTCGACGAACTGGGCGTTGGTGTACACCACTGCGTGATCGGTGACGAACATCACGCGCTTCGGATCGAACAGCCGGTGAATGCGGCGTTCATCAAGCTGCGTCTTGCATGAAGCGATATAACCGTCATGCACGATCACCAGTTCCGGGTCGGGATAGATCGTTTCGCCCGCGCGCACCGCCACCGCGCCGCTCGCCCGTGCAAGGACTTTTTCCGTTGCTGTCATGCCCATAGTGCCGCCTCCGTTAACAATACCGCCGGATACGCATCGCACCCGCGGTCACATGCATTCAATCGATCCTGATCGCCGTCGACTTCAGCAATCGGCCCCAGCGCTCGAATTCGGCGCCGAAACTTTTTCTGAATTCCGCAGGCGTGTTGCCCTCCGCCACTTCGGCGCCGTCAGCGGCCAGTTTGGCGCGCACATCCGGCGCGCGCAGCGCCAGCCCCGCTTCGCGGTTGATCGCCGCGACAATCGCCGCGGGCGTTCCGGCAGGCACGTACAGACCATAGGACGAATTGAGTTCGTAGCCGGGCAATCCCGATTCAGCGACCGTCGGCAAATTGGGAAAGGCCGGCAAGCGGCGCAGCGTGGTCACGGCAATCGGCTTCAAACGATTCAAGCGCAGAAAGGCAGCCGCGCTGACCACCGTGCTGAACAACACCTGCACCTGCCCCGCCGCCACCTCGGTGATTGCCTGCGCCAGTCCGCGGTAGGGCACGTGCACCATGTTGACCCCGGCCATCGCCTTGAACAGTTCGGCGCCGAGATGCGACGCCGAGCCGGCGCCGGACGAGGCGTAATTGAGCGCGCCCGGATTGGCTTTTGCGTAGGTGATCAATTCCTGCAGCGAATTGACCGTCACCGCCGGATTGAGGACGACGACGTACGGCTGCGAGGTCATGCGCAACACGGGATCAAACGCCGCGTTGGTGTCGAACGATACCTTGCGCAGCGGCGTTGCGGTGGCGACGAGTCCGACGCTGGCGCTGAGGATGGTGTAGCCATCGGCGGTTGCACGCGCGACCGTGTCCATCGCAATCGCGCCCCCCGCACCCGGCCGGTTATCGACAATCACGCTGCGCCCCCACTGTTCGGTCACGCGTGCAGCGACCGCGCGGGTCACGGTATCCGCGCCGCTGCCCGGCGGCACACCGACCAGAATGCGCACCGGCTTGATCGGAAAATCTATCGGCGCCGGCATTGCGGTCTTTGGCGCCTGCGCGAACGTCAATGTCGACGCCAGCGCCAGCAGCAGGCATTGACATTGCGACAGTTGAATAACGGAAATCAAGCGTGCACGCGCGGATCGCTGATCTGTCCCTGCACGGCCGAACACGCCACCGTCGCCGGACTGGCGAGATAAATTTCCGCGTCCTTCGCCCCCATGCGGCCCGGCACATTGGTCACCGCGGTGCAAATCGATACTTCCCCCGCGGCCAATGGCGCCATATTGCCCTTGGTGCAGGGCCCGCAACCGGCGGGCAGCACGATCGCACCGGCGTCCTGGAATATTTTCATCAGGCCGTCATCTACAATGCGTTTTGCCGAGGCCACCGTGCCGGGCACGATGAAGAGCCGCGTGCCTGCCGCAACCCGTTTGCCTGCCAGCATTTTCGCCGTCACCTGCAGGTCTTCATACATGCCCGAACCGCAGGAGCCGATGAAGGCGTGATCGATCCGGCGTCCGGCCGCTTCGCCGATATCGGTTGCGCGATCGGGCGCACCCGGCAACACCACCTGCGGTTCAAGCGTGTCGAGATCGATGGCGATTTCCGCCTCATAGCATGCATCGGCATCGCTGTAGACCGGCGTAAACGGGCGTAGCGCGCGCGCCTTGGCATAGTCGAGGATCGCGGCGTTTGGCGGAAAAAACACATTGGTGACACCGATCTCGGTGACCGTGTTGCAGATCGCCACGCGCTGCGCCAGCGTCAGATCATCAAGTGCCCCGCCGGCGAACTCGAGCACGCGGTAATCCCATTCCGCGCCATAAGTGCCGTTGGTGAAATCGCGGGCCATGCGGTAACCGAGATCGCGCGCATATACGCCGTCCGGCAGCCGCCCCGACAGCGTCACGCGAATAGAGTACGGCACCTCGGTCCACAAGGTGCCCGTCGCCAGCACCGTCACAATCTCGGTGCCGGTCCGCATGCCCACCGCGCCGATCGCACCGTTGTTCGACGTGTGGCTGTCGTTGGCGAACAGAAACGTGCCCGGCAAAACCATCCCCGATTCGAGCGAAAGGATATGCGCATTGCCGCCCTCGCCGACGTCGTAAAAATTCTCGACGCCCCAATCCTTCACCGCCCTGCGGATCGCAGCGCCGCGCGCAACCAGTTGCGACGTGGTGTAGACGACCGCGTGATCGGTGACGAACATCACGCGTTTCGGGTCGAACAGCCCGTGAATGCGACGCTCGTCGAGCATTTTCTTGCTGTATTCGATGTAACCGTCATCGACGATGACAAGATCGGGATCCGGATACACCGTTTCCCCTGCCCGCACTGCGACGCGCCCGCTCGCGCGGGCCAAGATCTTTTCCGTGGCCGTCATGCCCATAAGGGCTCCGTCAGATTGGCGCGGCAGCCGCGATCATGATTTTCCACCGCTCGCGCCGCCGCCGAACAACCTCGCCTCAAGCTCCCCGTATCTGGCAAGGCCGAGCACCGCGTAGCGGTCCGCCTTGCTCATCAGGATTTCCTTCATGCTGCGCTCGGTGCCGCCTTCGCGACGAAAAATCTCGAGCGCCGACAACATGGCTTTGCCGGCCGCGCGCTGCATGAAACCGGAATAACTCACGATCCTGAAGCCGAAATCAAACAATTGATCGCGCGTGAAACCCGCTGCCGGCGTGCCTTCGGATACATTGATTTTCACCGGCCTCGGCACCGCGTTTGTGAGCTTGCGCATGTCCGCTTCGGTCTTGAGCGAGTTAACGAAGATGATGTCCGCACCGGCTTCCGCGTAGCGCAATGCGCGTTCGATCGCGCCGTCGATGCCTTCGCCCGACATCGCGTCGGTGCGGCCGATGATGATGAAATCTTCAGTCCGGCGCGCTTCACAGGCAGCCTTGATTTTGGTGACCATCTCCGTAACCGGTATCACCCGCGCCGCGGCGATCGAACTCGAGCGTTTCGGGAAAACCTGATCCTCGATCGACATGCCGGCCACACCCGCCGCCTCGAATTCCCTCACGGCACGCATCGCGTTCAGCGCATTGCCGTAGCCGGTGTCGC
This sequence comes from uncultured beta proteobacterium, assembly GCA_903889565.1. Taxonomy (GTDB): domain Bacteria; phylum Pseudomonadota; class Gammaproteobacteria; order Burkholderiales; family SG8-41; genus PALSA-1004. The sequence goes on along the minus strand of CAISYC010000002.1, from coordinate 8,767 downwards.
CGTCGGCGAGCACCGGAATGCCCACCGAATCGGCGATGTTATGGGCCTGATGTGCAACTTCGGTCATGGTGATCAGACCAAGGTCCGGCAATCCGACCAGACTTGCCGTCAGAGTGTTGCCGCTGATCGAGACCAGCCGGAATCCTGCATGCTCGGCGATTTTCGCGGAAAAGCAGTCGAACACGCCGATTGAAGCGATCGGCTCCTGCTCAGCAAGCATGGCTCGCAAACGCGCGGAATGACGCAAGTTCCACCTCCGGGGAATTTATGTGTTTTTTTTGCATGGTAGGATTTAACTTTACCTCAGTCAAGTTAAAGACAGATTATGGTGCCGCCTGCGCGAGCCTTGGCCACCGGTATAATCATCGAAAAATTCAGGTCCGGACCGTGGGCAAAATCAGAGACGCAAAACGCACCAGGCAACGAATACTGGACGCTGCAGCCAGGGAGTTTTCGCGCAAGGGATTTGACGGCACCACCATGCTCGGCATCTCACGGCGGGCCAAGGTCAGCAAGCAGCTCACCACACATCACTTCGGAACCAAGGAAAGACTTTTCGAGCAGGTGCTGGACCTCAAATTCCGGCCAATGCTCGAGGCACAGCAACGCCCCGCACCATCACGCGTTCCCGCCGATCTTTTTGCGGAGCGGTTCAAGAATCGGTCCGGATACGTGGATTACATCCGGTTCCTGACCTGGGAGGCCGCCAGCGGACGTCGCGCGGCGCTGCCCGGCCACGTGGCCAGAAAGCGACGCACTGCAAGTTTCGGCGAAGCTCTTCGTCAGATGCAGGCGGCCGGCAATTTGCCGCGGGAACTGGATCACACGATGATTCAACTCGCGGTGCTTGCGCTGGCGACCTACCCGGTGGCATTCGGTCAAATGACCCGTCTCGTCACCGGACATGCGCCGACCGACCCGGAATTTCAGAAAAAATGGGATGCGTTTTTGCGTTGCCTCGGCGATCGGCTACTGAGCGTCAAAAAGGCGCCCGCATAACCAGCGGAGCATTGGCCGCCATCGACGGCGGACGGTGTCAACCTGTCCAAAACACGGCGCGCGCCGGGCACGCGCGCGAAGAAATCAGGATTTCCCTTCATGTCATCCAATCAGTCCATGACAACGCTCAAAGTCATCGCCTCCGGCGGCTTTCGCGCCGCCTATCAAATGATCGTTCCGGAATTTCAGAGAGTAACGGGAATCACGGTGATGACAGGCGCCGGCGCTTCCCAGGGCAGTTCGCCCAATACGATCGGCGCCCAGCTTCGTCGCGGTGTACCGGCCGATGTTGTCGTGATGTCGCGCGAAGGCATCGATGAACTGATTGCAGAAGGCCGGCTGGTCGCGCAATCGGTCGTCGACCTCGCCACCACGCCGACCGCAGTCGCGATACGCGCGGGCGCAGCGGCGCCGGACATCAGCAGCACCGATGCATTCAAACAGATGCTCCTGAACGCGAAGTCGGTCTCTTTTCCGGACAGCACGACCGGCTTCTATCTCGTCAAAACACTCTTTCCCCGGCTCGGCATCGCCGACGCCATGGCGGTCAAGTGTTCAAACAAGGGCGCCGCGGCAGTCGCCCGTGGCGAAGTGGAAATCGCAATCCGGCCTGCCAGCGAGTTGCTCGGCGTGCCTGGCTTGTGCTGCGTCGGCCCCCTGCCGGCGGAATTGCAGTTCATCTCGGTATTCTCGGCCGCGATCGTCAACGGCTCGAATGCGATGGATGCTGCGAAGCAATTGATTGACTGGCTGGCATTGGCCAATCATTCAATCGCCCTCCGAAAAGCAGGCATGGAGCGGCCAGAGCGTCGCCAGATTGCCCCGTCTACAAGCCCAGCCTGAATACAGGCGCAACAATTACCGCGCTTCGGATTTTCGCCAGAATCATTTCCCGCCGCGCAGAAAATCCCGTTGATCAGGGAACGCCGGCCGTATTGACGCGAATCTTGTAGACGCTAGTACGGGCGGCAATATAGAGCGTTTTACGGTCGGAGTCGCCGAACACCAGATTTGCCACCAGTTCCGGCACAAGAATAGTGCCGAGGTGTTTGCCGTCCGGCGAAATGATCCAGATGCCGCCGGGACCGGATTCGTACAGGTTGCCTTTGCGGTCAACCTTCATGCCGTCGGTGATACCGGGCGCCGGGTCGCCATTCACGTCGATGAACATCTGGCTATCCGTCAGCGTATCGTCAGCCTGCACGCGATAGCGGCGCACGTATTTTGCCGCGCTGCCATTGGCGTAGAGATACTTTTCGTCGGGTGACAACGCAAGACCGTTGGGTGTAGCGATATCCTTCGCCACAAGACTGACCTTGCGGTCCTTGATCATGAAAATGCCCTGGAACTGCAGTCCTTTGCCCGGATCCTTGTCGCGCAGGCGCAGCCCGCCGAAGGTGTCAGAAAAATAAATGGTCCCGTTTTTCTTGACGATAACGTCGTTGGGGCCGTTCAACGGCTGACCGTCAAAGCTGTCAGCCAGCACGGTGCGCCGGCCGTCCTTTTCGATACGGTCGATGGAACGTCCCGAGTAGGTTGCGATCACCAGCCGCCCCTGAGGATCGAGTGCAAGCCCGTCCGATCCGGTCATATGGAATTTTTCGAACAGGGGATCGCCCGGGTCCTTGCCATTGGTTTGTTCAGCCCCGGCGCGCCATATATCGGGCTTGGTGTAGCCGGCGCGATAAAGATGGATCGAGGTGTCACCGCGCGGCGTCATCCGGTAAATCAGATTTGCCGGGATGTCGCTCAGCAACAAGTAGCCGCCTTTTGCAACCCAGGTAATACCCTCGGTAAAGCCGAATCCGGATTTGACCACCGTTAGTCTGGCGTCCGGTGAAACCAGCGCATCAAGGGCCGGATCCAGCTTCACGACATCCGCTCTATCGGCCGGCAACTGCGCGCAGAGGTTTCCGGTCGCTATGAAAGTAGAAGACAGAAACGCAAAAACAATCAGTGGTTTTTTCACGCGGCACTCCATTGAGTTGACGATGGTTCTGTTCCAAAAGGATAAAGAAAGGTGCGCCATAGCAAGAAAATTTTGAAAACAAACAGCATTTTAGGAGCGCCGCTTTTGAGGCTGTTTTGGCCGGAACGCTGCATTCGAAATGCATTTAGATCATGAATACGCCGTCTGACTTCATCAGCAGAGTGCTCGCAGGCGCCGCGGGTTACGGATTCGCACAAACAAAGCAGAAGCCTGAAACAACAACGGCCTACCCGAAGGTAATCCGTTGAAATGTTTGGTTGCGGGGGGACAGGATTTGGCTCCCAGAATCTCAAAATCCAGCTCGCTGGCCCCACAACAACCACTCGCGCAACCACACCATTCCCGCGCCCCAATCAACGAAACGATTAATTAATTTCAATTACTTAAGCTTCATTAACCTGCGAAAACTTCCAAGTGTCAGCATTGAAATTCAGTGCTGCGGGGCAGTAGTCTGCGCGACGAGTTTTTGCAATCGATCCGCTTCGGCTCGTGCCTCGGCGAGAAGCCGATCCCAATCGTCCGGGGGATGGCCACCCTCCAGCATCTTGCGGAAAATCCGGTAGGCGTCATCGCCGCTCTCGTAGGCGCGCTTGGTGTCCTCATCGTTGACCCAAGCGTAAACGATCAGTTTGGTCGCCGCGTGATACCTGAAGAACAAGCGGTATTGCTGGAAGAACTTGGCACGAAACCAGTGCTTGTAATCGTCCCCGAGCGTGGTGCCCTGCCGGTATTCGGGTCTCGCCGGGTCCTGTGGAATCACCTCGAACGCGAGCTTCGCAATTGCGGAGAGGCGCTTGGTGGCGTTTTTCCTGGTGAAACCTTTCGGGTCTTTCCGCTTCAGCCCTTCGACCTGATGGGTCAGCGCTTCAACCTGGTTAACGAACAGCGGATGCGCAAAAATCGTCCAGCCGTTGACGACCAGTGGCGCCGGCTTACCACTACTCATTCATCGTCTGCCGAGAGAGCTTCGTCAAGATCGACTTTGACACCGCTGACCAGAGACTGAATGCGTTTCACGAGGCCTGCATCGATCGCTTGAAGCCGTTCCGGGTGGCCGGCGATATCACGAGCGAGAAATCCCAGGAACTGCCCAAGCACCGGGTCATCGTCTTCAGTGACTTCGGCGCGCGTGAGCACCACTTCGTCATCCCGAATGGTGTAGTGGATCTTGTCGCGCTTGCCCAGTTTAAGCGTGCGGCGAACAGGTTCCGGCACCGTGGTCTGGTAACGGTCGGTAAGCGTGGATTCGATTTCGTGGGACGCGCCCATGGCACTCTTCCGTGAAATGGATAGACATCGACATAGTAATGCATTCGCATTGCCATGTAAATGCATATGCATTGTCTGCGCTCTTGTGGCTTTCATTCTCCGTCACATCCAAATCATCCCAGATTGGGTGTAAATGGGCGTAAGAATGGGTATTTCTCGTAAATGGGTGTAATTGGGTGTAGTATTGGTTCATGCTGCGAACCAATACAATCAACATCACGCCAGAGATCCTTAGCCTGATCGCCCGGATCGACGAGTTCAAAGGCGCGTGGCGCGCCTTGGGCACGCTTGCGCCCGATCGCCTGTCGGCCTTGCGACAGGTAGCCACCATCGAGAGCATCGGCTCATCGACCCGCATCGAGGGTAGCAAGTTCTCCGACCGTGAAGTTGAGCAACTACTGTCGAACCTTGAGATCAAGTCCTTCGCCACCCGCGACGAGCAGGAAGTGGCCGGCTATGCCGAGCTGATGGATCTGGTGTTTTCGTCCTGGCCGGACATCCCGTTTACTGAAAACCATATCAAGCAATTGCACCAGATTTTGCTGAAACACAGCGAGAAAGACAGCTGGCATCGCGGCAATTACAAGACCAACCCGAACAGCGTCGCGGCTTTCGATGAGCACAGCGTGCAAATCGGTATCGTGTTGCAGACGGCATCCCCCTTCGACACGCCCCACCTGATGACCGAGTTGGTGGGTTGGGTAGCTGAGGAACGGAAAACAGCACGCCTGCATCCGTTGCTAATCATCGCCCTGTGCGTCGTTGTGTTTCTGGAGATCCATCCCTTCCAGGATGGCAACGGCCGATTGAGCCGCGTATTGACCACGCTCCTGCTCCTGCAGGCTGGCTACGCTTACGTGCCCTACAGCTCGTTGGAAAACGTGATCGAGCAGAACAAGGAAGCCTACTATTTGGCTTTGCGACAAACGCAAGGGACGATCCGCACCGAGGCGCCGAACTGGCAGCCGTGGCTGGTGTTCTTCCTACAGTCCCTGGCCGAGCAGGTTCGGCGATTGGAGAAGAAGGTCGAGCGCGAGAAGATCGTGCTGGCGGCCATGCCCGAGTTGTCGCTTCAGATCGTCGAGTTTGCCCGCGAGCATGGCCGAATCACCATCGGCGAGGCCACCAAGCTGACCGGGGCCAGCCGCAACACACTCAAACAGCATTTCCGCGCGCTGGTCGAACGCGGCACGTTGAACCAGCACGGCAAAGGCCGCGGTGTGTGGTACGACTTGCGCTGATAATGGAAAATGCACCTGCGACAGGAGGACATACGGTGTTATTGCTTGAAATGGATCGCCTCGAAGGCGTCCTCACCATGCGCGCAGCGATCGATTTGCTCGAAATGGCCGCCCTGCATGAAGATGCCGGCGATACGGTGGTTTCCCCGCGACTGAATACGGGCTTTGATACTGGCTGGATGCGTATTCTCTTCGCAGTGGACAAGGCCAGTGGATATTTTGCGACCAAGTCTTATCACATGATCCAGAACGTTGGAGTTCGCTACGTCGTCTCGCTCTACACGCTAAAAGATGGTGCGCTCGTCGCCCTCATCGATGGCCGGGCCATTACGGACCTGCGGACCGGGGCGGCGAGCGGCGTGGTTGCACGAAAAGTGCCGATCAAAGGGCCGGTTGAGATTGGCATCATTGGCTCCGGCTATCAGGCACGCACTCAACTGGTAGCCTTCAATGACGTGGTGACAAGTGACAGCCAACAATGTGCCGCGGTAGCTTAGAAGTGTTGCCGTGCCATTGCTAATTATCGCAGGGTGGTCAGCAGCATGTGGTAGGCCCCGTGTTCGATCAGGGACAAGTGCGCGGTGTCCCGCTGGTAGTCGCCGATATATTTACGCCAGTAGTTCACATCAGCACCAGAATCGCGGCGAGAAAGCGCAGGGTTGAAATGGGGGAGTCATTCCGCACTTCCTGACAGCAGTTCAGCAGTAGGCTGCACCGGCCAAAGCAAAGAATTGCCGACTTTCACCGGACGAATGCCAAAGCACTCGCCGGTTAGGCAGTAGTTTTTCCGAACTGTCTGTGGCGCTTTGCTTGTTGCTCGCGCAAATTCAGCTGTCTTGATGTGGTCACGGCCGGCTGCAATCTCAGCCAGTGCGGGTGGTAAAGTGACTTTCGTTGCGTTCATGGTGATCACCTTTCGTATTATTCAGGGTGATGCCACTTCATTGCCGGGAAAATTTCCTGTCTACAAAAAAAGCAAAAGCCAGCTAACCCGCATGGGCACTGGCTTTCAGGGCATTTCTCAATCGCGGGAATTTCCCCGTTATGGCGTTTCCCGTTTCTCCCGCATTTCCCGCGCCTCCGCGATCGCCTCGTAGATCGCCAAGTGTTCCGCCGGTGAACGCTACCAACTCGCAATACCTCGCTCGCCCCAAACCACTGACGAAGGTGCGGGCCTATCGTCGCGATTCCGCCCTGTTCGCATTTCCGGATTTGCTCACTATTGAAGTAGCCACGGTCCGCAAGCACCGTGAGGTGTTCATTGCCAATCGCCTGACCGGCTTGTTGGGCCATTGGCGCCAGTTGCTGTCGATCGTGTCCGCGATTGGTTACTTCATGGGCGATGATCAAATGATGTTTGGCGTCGACGACCGTTTGCACGTTGTAGCCCACCATGCCGGTGCCGCGACCGCTAGTGGCCATCGAACGGGCATCCGGATCCGTGAGCGAGATTTGCCGGTCGGGCGTCGCTTGCATCTGGGCACCAATCTGGACGATACGCCGCATCTGCTCTTTGATGCGAATAATCTTCTCTTTGAGTCGGGGCACACGCTCTTCATTCACCGCGGTGGGTTCGCGATCCGCACGATCCAGTTCCGCCAGGTAACGTCCAACACTTTCTTCCAGCTGTTCCATGCGTGCCTGCAGCTTGCGGTCTGTGAAGTTCTTGTCACGATTGTTGACCGCCTTGAACTTGCTGCCGTCGATGGCAACGATGGTCTCCGCGAACAGATTCAGGTTCCGGCACAAGACGATAAACTCCCGGCACACGCGACGGATGGCGGCACCGTTGTCTTTGCGGAAGTCGGCGATGGTCTTGAAGTCCGGCGTCAAGCGGCCAGTAAGCCACATCAGTTCAACGTTCCTTTGGGTCTCACGCTCCAGGCGACGGCTCGACTGAACCCGATTTAGGTAGCCGTAGATGTAAATCTTGAGCAGCGTCGACGGATGATAAGCGGGCCGGCCCGTTGCCTTCGGCTCAGACCTTTCAAACCCCAGCTTGACCAGATCAAGCTCGTTCACGAACACATCGATGACGCGAACGGGGTTGTCCTCGGCAATATAGTCATCAAGGCAATCCGGGAACAGCGTGCACTGCGACCGATCTTCACTTTGAATAAAGCGCTTCATCGAGCATTTACCTCGCAACACGGGGCTAACGAAGTATTCGATGCGCGCAACAATGAAATGTTCCAGACGACTGCCGACTACGTTTTCACACAGCCTCGACCCGTTCCAGTCATTCGGTTTTCTCCAAACCAGTCGTTTATGCAAGATTGGTGGCTCCCTGAAATGGGCCAAACACTACATGCAGCTTGACACAAAAAGAGGGCAGGTCACGTCTATCACGAGTCTTTTCACTTTGATTCGGAGGCGATTTTGCCGCCGACCATAGTCATGACCGGATTGATGTTAAGAACATGATTGAGTGGTAGGCTATGGCGCCGGCTAGATCGACCGAATTCTATGGCGGCAAACCGATCTGCGGACATCATGAAGAAAAACTCAAGCCGCCGTTGCCCTCGCGGGAAGCGGCCGCCAACGTCGCAAGCAACAGCCGGCAACAGTTGCATTTGGCTCACCTACTCACGTTGCGCACCTCTCTTGTTACCACGACAATTGTGAAATTAGTCGAAGTGACTTGCGGCACTCTTAAAAGCCGCCTCGTCGATCTTACCTATTTTATGTAGTGCATTTATCAGATCAGCTGCGGCACGTTTAATTAGAGACTCGACTTCGATAATGTGTTTTTCCGGCAGGTCGAGGGTCGAGGGATTGATCTGCTTTTTGAGCATTTCAAAGTCACCCTTGTAGCGGTCAACTATTACCTCCTTGACAACGTCCACGATCTCTCGTTCTTGGTAAAGTTTATATACTGCCCCGCCAATACCAACGAAACCCGCACCAATTAAGATTCCCGCAATCCAAGGATTCGCGGCAATCAAAGCCCCCATACTGCCAAAGTATGCAATAGCACCAAGTGAGGTTAGGGTTGCAATGGCTCCAAAAACAAAAAGGCTAATGCCGAGAATCCGCGCGATGATCATCAGCAGTCGACCCAATTGTTTCGCACCAGAAAAGTTGTCGAGTAGTATTTTTGCCTCGAGTACGGCTGATTTGCAGAAAACTGAGCTTCCCTCGGTTTTTCGTCTTCCAAGGTCGTGGTCTTAAGCCGCCATTTTCTGCCCATGCTGCTTTGTGATCCAGTCCTGCAGGAACTGAACCGGCGAACGGTAGTCGAGCGTGGAATGACGGCGACTGCGGTTGT
>CAISYC010000001.1 GCA_903889565.1 uncultured beta proteobacterium | reverse complement strand
CTGAGCCAGCGTAAGCAACTGCTTGTCGTTCATATCGATCACCATGCCTCGCATCATGATCGATCCCAGATACCCGCTCAGACTCAAACCCCGTTGGAATCACGCTCCCCGTTCAGACTCAAACCCCATTGGACAAGGCTGTCAGTTGTTTTCGGCCGCGATTCGGTCCACGATAAGCAGGCGTCGTTGAACAACGAAACGGGGGCAAGGGAAAAATCCAGGTTATGAGGAGGCAACATGGCCACTTCACACATGCCGGGCAAGGACACAGATAATGCAGACGCGGTAACTGGCTGGATCATCGTCACGGTTTTGGCAATCAGCGGCTTTCTCGGGTGTGGTGTCGTGTTTTATAAATTCATGACGGGATTGCAATAAGCGTCCTGATTGGCCTGCAATCAACCGACAAAAAAGGCCCCTCGCGACGAGGGGCCCTGGATATTCGACTGCCGCGGAGGATTTATTTGCCGATTTGTTTGCTGACGGCATTCTCCTGCTGATTCAGGGTTTTCTGCTCCTGCTTGGTAATGTGCCCGCCGTTTTGCGAGGCCATTGCGCGTTCTTCGCCACGAATCTGCCGGTCTTCCTTGTGCAGGGCCTGCGCCTGCCCTTTAGTGATTTCCCCCTCTTTGCGTTCCTGATTGATACGCTTGTCCTGGTTGTTCAGGCGTTTGTTCACTTCGGCGCGACGGGGATGGTCGGCTTTCCAGTCCTTGTCTGCAGCAAATACGCTGCCGGCAGCGGCAAAAACAAATGTTGACGATACAGCGAGCAATATGGCTTTGGTCTTAAACATGTTGACTCCCTCAAAGTGAAAGTTGTGAAAATTGGTGTTCAGGGGTTACCCAGTTCCTACAACGTCGGATTCTATGCAAAGACTACGCGGAGATTTGGCATATTTTGTAAGCAGGTGTATCCGTCGCTCGAAATCCCTGCGGAAATTCACGGATCCCGAATACGCGCCCCGATCGACCCTTGCCACGCACACGGCACGCCGGCATTCCGTAGCCCCGAAGTTTGGTGTAGCCTACTTCCAATTAGCCCGATTACCGGAGGATGCCATGAATGCGAAATGGGTCATTGTAAGCGCGACGACGTTGCTGTTGACGGCCTGCGTGGTAGAGCCCGTCAGGGTCCCGGGGGTGGTCGTAAGTGTTAATGACCCTTACCGCTTCTCACCCACCTACTGCGCCGGGTGCTGGTATGGCCAGTGGGGTGGTCGCATCGGTTACCACAGCGGCGGAGGCCGCCCCTGGGAACGCGAGCACCGCGAGTCTGACCATCACGGAGAAGCCCGCGGGCAGGACATCATGCACGAAGGGCATCGCTGAGGTTGTCAGATCACGCTTGGACAGCGCTACGCCTATCGTTGAAATTGCACTGAGAATAAGTGCTTCCGGTGGCCGATAGCGTTGCGGGTTATTTCGAGACGCCTTTCGTTATTGCACATCTCGATCTTCCAGACCTCCTTGAAATCCCCCTCGACATTTTTCGGTTTTACAATCTGTCGGCTGTCAACGCGATAATCGCGGCACTGGGGCATATGCCTCAGGCCTTTGGACACGATTAAATACAGCACTTCGTTCGCAGACTCCTGGCGCACAAGACTTGCGCCGGGAAGCGGTTGCGGTACGTTGGCGACGATTTGACGAATGATCTCCTCGTTTGCGGGGTCGACCGATACACCAACCGCGGTGCCAGCAAGGAATTCCCCGGCCATTGCTGCTGCAACGACCGGAATCGCAATTCGGGACAGCCGGCAAAACCCTGCTCGGTTCGACCGCACATTCATGGAGTTCACCTGTTGTCAGCGGTTGGTGCTGTTAAAGCTACGTCCACTGACAGTGGTTGAACGTTGACCGATGTCAAATAAGTGACAGCCGTCGACAGGCGTGTTCTGGCAATCTGGTCAAGGGCACTGCGACAGACGGTCCGGCCATGACTCAGCCGCCGCCACCAGCCACTACAAAGCCGGGGCGGGGACCATCAATGAACTCCATTGCGCTACCGCGCAGCCACCAGGCACATGAGCAGCATGCCCAATGAACTTGAAGTCGGGGACGAATTCGCCGCCGTCTTCACGCTGACCGGCTTGGTCAGGTGATTGGTCTTTGTAGAAGCAGCGGCGCCCCGGTGATCGTAATCGGCGTAGGCCCCCGACATCAAAAGCACCAACGCAGTCGCTACCGCAAGTGAAATTACGGTTCTGTTTTTCATGATGGTCTCCCTGGTTGCCCGTGAGCATCAAGCTACTCGCCGGGAACAGGACGGCCAAGGAGACTTACAGGGATTTACCGGTGGTTACAGGTCGTAACAATGTTGTCCGCAAGCTGACTCGTTCAGTCTGGTGACAGGGTTGAAAGCAGGTGTAATTGTCGTTGTAGCGCACAGGGCAAAGCGTAGCCTGATGATCATCGGTGATGGCATTTGCCTCACCATCAATCAAAGGAGACGATCATGTTTACGAAAACCCTGCTTACAATTGGAGTCGTCGCAGCAATGAGTCTTTCAATGTCCGGCGCTTTCGCGCAGAACTACGGCTACGGTCATGACTACCGCAATGACCGTCGTGACTTCCAGCATGAACGCTATGACCGCGGTGACCGCGGGGAACACCGTGGTTTCGAACGTGGTGATCGCGGGGAGCATCGTGGTTTTGAACGTGGCGGTCGTAGCTACGGCAACCAGAATCACTTCGCTTCGGGTGGCCACAGCTTTGGCTCAGGCGGTCGCGGGCATCGGTAAAACCGGGCAATCGCCCAAGCAAGCCGCCTTAACCAGGCGGCTTTTTTATGCCCGGTCCGCTTCTTCGGGTCCTCACACGCTTTTCCTGCCGGCTGCAATCTTCGCCCACTCCGCAACCGCACCGGCCGCAGAAACGAATTCGCTCGGCATCATGATAATCGTCGTCGTGTTCTGCTCTGCACCGACCTCGGTAATCATCTGCATCCGGCGGAGTTCAAGCCCGGCAGGGTTTTCCATGATCAACCCTGCGGCCTCTTTCAGTTTCACCGATGCCTCCAGCTCCGCTTCCGCCTTGATGATGCGCGCGCGCTTCTCCCGCAGCGCTTCGGCCTCCTGCGCCATGGCACGCTGCATGGTTTCCGGAATCTCGACGTTGCGCATCTCCACCCGCGTTACCTTGACTCCCCAGGGCTCTGTCGCCGTATCAATCGTCTGTCGCATGGAAGCACCGAGTTTCTCCTGCTCCTTGAGCACGTCATCAAGGGTATGCCGGCCAATGATGTTTCGCATCGAAGTCAGCGCCACCTGAATGACCGACCCATCGTAGTTCTGAACCTCGACGACGGACTTGACCGGATCAATAACCGAATACCAGATGACAACCGTGACTTTCACCGGCACGTTGTCTTTGGTAATGGTTTCCTGCTGATCGACGGACGCAGTAACCGTCCGGATATCCACGGTGCGCTGCCACTCAATGGCCGGAATGATCCAGTAGAGACCGGGCCCCCGAATGCCGCGCAGCTTGCCCAGACGGAACACCACCGCTCGCTGATACTGGTTGGCGATCCTGAAGCCGAGCATGACGAAGACAACAACGGCGAACAGAATTAGATATGACAGGTCACTCATGGGATTTCCTTCAGGCTGCGCGGATAAGCCATTTTATGCGCTCTATTGACGCATGGCTCAGGAGTCATCAAACAACACCTTCATTCTGCAGTTGCGGACGCCTGGCGTGATTGAGAATACTTTGCACCGCAGGACTTCGCGAATCTCGGCCGGCACAGTTTGTCGGCTGTTCATTGCCGTGCCCGCCGATCCCGTATATTAATCAGGATGCTGATCCGGGAATTTCCGAAGAAATGTCGCTATGATTCGCCCAATCCCATAATTTTGAGGTTTTCCATGGCCTATTTCGAATGGAACAGCCAGGTTGAATTGGGCAATCCAATACTTGACGCACATCACAAACGACTATTTGCCCTGAGTGAGGCGGTCGCGCGGTCACTCACCGAAACCACAGAGCTTCGACACCTCGCTGGCGCCCTTCAAGAATTGATTGAATTTACCCGGGAGCATTTCACTGCCGAAGAACGAATAATGCGTCAGGCCAATTATCCGAATACCGAGGTCCACTCCGAGTTTCACACTTTGCTGCTTGCGGAACTGGAGCAGTATTGGCTCAAGATCCAGCAGGAAGGCAATGCCAATCTGACGGTGACAGGGCTGGTGGCATTTTTGTGGCACTGGCTCATCCTGCACATCGACTCCGCTGATCGGGAGGTCGTAAAGTGGCTGGCGACGCATTAAGCCAACTGCAAATACCGTTCTGAGCATGAAGTTCCCTGCTTATTCCTGCTCTCGTTGGACTGCCATGAGCCGGCCGGATCAAATAAAAAAGAGCCTGCATCTCTGCAAGCTCTTATTTGAAATGGTGGGGCGTGAGTGGATCGAACACTCGACCGACGGATTAAGAGTCCGCTGCTCTACCAGCTGAGCTAACGCCCCGGAAAAGAGTCGGCATTTTACTGTAATTTGGCGGTTTGTCGACTGCAAAAATCGCCGGAACGGCGGGGGGCGACCGCCGTGGCCGCCCCGTCCGGGGAGTGCGAGATCAGCCCTTCAGGCACTCGCTCATGAATTTCTTGCGCTCGTCGCCTTTCTTGTCGCCGGCCTCCTTGTTGCACGATGTCATCTTGTTCTGCTGGGATTTCTGCTTGTCGGACGCGCCTTCGGTTTCGCCCTTGAGGCATGAGCTCATGAACGCTTTGCGCTCGTCGCCCTTTTTGTCGCTGGCCTTGGCGTTGCAATCCTTCATGCGCTCCTGCTGGGCCTTTTGTTTCTCGCTCGGTTCCTTCTTCGCTTTCTCAGTGGCCGGCGCTGCCTTCTTGTCATCGGTCTTGGTCTTGTCCTGCGCCATGGCGGGCGCTATCGCCAAAGCAAAACACAGCGCCGCGATCATTTTGTTCATGTCAGTCCTCTCTGGTATGGGTTGAGATTCCGTACTCTTTGGCACGGCCCGCGCATTATCGCGCATGCCGCCCGCACCACCAATAACGCGCCGGTATGACGGGCGACTACACCGTTGGTGTTAAATCGAAGGCCTGGGCCAGCAGGCGGTAGGATTCGAGCCGCGTGGCGTAATCGCCGGTAATGGTGATCACCATCAGCTCGTCGGCATCAAACTGCGCCTGCAATTCAAGCAGGCGCGCTTTCACGGTGTCCGGCGCGCCGAAAACCAGGCGGCGCCGGTTGTGGGCGATGCGTTCACGCTCCGCCGCGGTGTATTGGCGCGACGCCGCCTCGGCCTGCGTTGGCACCGGCTGGTTGAGACCGTAATCCATATTAAGGCGCCTGAGATCGATGCTGCCAGCGCGGCGCTCGGCCTCGGCATCGGTGTCGGCGCAGATCGCGAATACGGTCAGCATCGCCTGCGGCTTGGGCTCGCGCGCCGACGACTGAAAGCTGCGCTTGTAATCGCGCATGACCGCATCGCCGCCGTCGGCGCTGATGAAATGGGCGAAGGCGAAGTTGAGCCCGAGTTTCGCCGCCAGCGCGCCGCTGTAATCGGAGGAACCCAGCAGCCACACCGCCGGCGCAGTTGGCCCCAGCGGCTGCGCCTTGACCTTGCCGAAGGGATGACCCGCCGGCACGGTATCGTCGAGCCAGGCGACGAGGAACTGCACCTCCTCCGGAAAATCCTCGGCATTCGAATATTGGCCCTGCCCCATCGCCATCGCGGTGGCGCGGTCGCCGCCGGGCGCGCGGCCAATACCGAGGTCGATGCGCTGCGGATACAGCGCTTCGAGCATGCGGAACTGTTCGGCGACCTTGAACGGACTGTAATGCGGCAACAGCACGCCGCCGGTGCCGACGCGGATGCGCTTGGTTTCAGCCGCAACGCGCGCAACCAGGATTTCCGGGCAGGGATCCGCCAGCGCCATCAGCGAATGATGCTCGGCCAGCCAATAACGATGAAACCCCAGATCGTCCGCTGCACGCGCGAGCTTGATGGTTTCGGCGACCGCCTGTGCGGCAGTATGGCCGCTGATGATGGGCGATTGATCGAGGATGGACAGGCGCACGGAAGACATCGGTGTACTTTCTATTGAATCAGGAACGCCGCCTGTTCGGACAACGGCCCGGTATCGACATCGCGGCGCGCCAGCGGCCAGATGCGCAGATTGCGCTCGACGCAAACTTCATAAAAGGCGCGCGCCTCGTGCAGATGCCAGTCCCATTCGCCGGCCGGCGACCAGAACTCGTCGAAAATCAAGATGGTGCCCGGCGCGAGTTCTAGCCGGCTCAACACCAGCCGCGCCGACTCGTACAAATCACAATCAATGTGGATGAGTGCGAGCCGGCCCATCTCGGCAATGCGCGCCGGCGACAGGCTGTCGCCAAACAGGCCGTCAACGAACACCACGCTCGGGTCGTGCGCATACCAACGCGCCACGCGCTCCTTTGGCAGCCGGAAGAAGCCGCGCGGATAACCGGGCCTCCAGTCTTCGGGCAGGCCTTCCCACCAGTCGAAGGCGTAGAGCTTGTTGTTGTGCGTGTGGCGCGAACGCACGCGCGTGATTTCCTGGAAAGTGCGGTTCCAGCCGACACCGAACGTGGCCCAGTTGGCCGCGCGGTCGCACACCATCTGTGCCAGCACGTCATAATAATTTTCGACCGGCACGCGCGGCATGCGCGCGAGCTGGAAAAATTCGATCAGTTGCTGCGCTTGCATTGAAAACTGCCTTTCTTTTACGCCGCACCGCCGAGTTCGGAGCGGAAGTCCTCGAACTTGCCACCAGCGCCGCGCGCAATGTGTGCTGGATAACTGAAGTCGATCTCGAAGCCGTGACCAATGCGCGCAATGATGAACTCGCGCAACCGCCGCTCTTCCCCGGCGCTGGCGCGGCGCGGCGCGACCAGCCGCACTTCAAGGCGGCCGCGACTTTTCTGCACCATCTGAAACTGTTCGACCGGCAGGATCTCCGCATAGCGCAGCTCGCTCAAGCGCGGCCACACTTTGTCGCCATCCGGCAGGGTGAGCATGTTGCGCGTGCGGCCAAGGATGCGTTTGATCACCGGCAGTCCGCGCCCGCAGGCACAATTGTCGCCCGCCTCGGCGTAATCGCCGATCGCGTAACGCAACAGCGGCATGGCGAAATTATACAGCGGCGTCACCACCACGCGGCCGCTCTCGCCTGCCGCGCACGGCTCCCCTTGCTCGTTGATGATTTCGACATACGCCGATTCGGCCTGCAGATGATAGTTGTCGCTGTCCGGACATTGCAGCGCGATGTAACCCGCCTCCTGGGCCGAATAGATATCGTGCAACGGCACGCCCCACTGCGTGCGGGCAACGGCGCGCACGGCGTCATCGACGCATTCGCTGACAGTGCGGATGTGTTTTAGATTTTTGAGTTCGACGCCCTGTTTACGGCATTCGCGCGCCAGTTCCGGCAGCAGCGAGGGATAGGCGACGAGATAATCGGGTTGCACTGCGCGAAGCCAGTGCGCCTGCTGCGCGCTGGTGGCGGCGATCGACAAACCACAGCTCGGCCCCGATGCATGGAGATGCACGACCGGCGCACCCCAGTGCGGCCAGCGCTGACCGGCCGGCGGCGCGGCGACACCGTCGGGATACCAGCGAATGGCGGCGAGCGTGCCGCCAAAGTCGCGCCGGTGCCAGCGATGGTCGCGCAGGGTCAGCGCCTCCCACAGCAATTGTTCATATTCGGTTTTGAGGACGCGGATCGGCCGGCCGGTCGAGCCCGAGGTATGAACTTCGCCGGCAACGCGGCAATCGGACGGCAATACGCGACACTGCAAAGACGCGGCGTGTATCTGCACCTCAGCGCGCGTGAGCAGCGGCAGGCGGCGCCACAACTCCGGTGTGATGACAACGCCGGCGGCGATGCCGGCGTCAGACAGACGTTGCGCATAAAACGGCGAATGCCGCGCGGCCTGCGTCACCAATTGCGCGAGACGCTCGAACTGCTGCTGTTCAAGCTGCGCGGCGGGCAGGCGTTCGCTGCGCTCGAATTGTTCGAGCAGCGCCTGCAATTGTGCGCCGCGCCCGCCTAGCGCCATGACCGGCGCGCCGCCATCGCAGATAAATCCGGGATGACGGCGCGCGACACCACTAGATGCGCAGCAGGCGCTTGGCGTTGCCGCCGAGGATGAGCTCGCGTTCGCTGCGGCTCAGCTCCGGAATGCTCTCGACAAAATCCACCGGCCGCTCGAGGCTCATGTCGGCGGGGTGATCGCTGCCCAGCACCACGCGATCGGCGCCGACCTGCTTGACG